>NZ_JBHRXS010000038.1:0-1170 GCF_042648545.1 Chenggangzhangella methanolivorans | reverse complement strand
ACGGTTGGCGTGGCCGGCGGAGCTGGTCGGGGTTGCGCAGCCGGCCATAGCGCGACCTCCGGCGCAGGCGGCCTGTAGCCAAGCGACGAGTGCGGGCGGACAGCGTTGTAATGCCGCCGCCAACCTTCGATCACGGCCTTGGCCTCGGCGAGCGAGTAGAAGATCTCGCCGTTGAGAAGCTCGTCCCGCAGCCGGGCGTTGAAGCTCTCGCAGTAGCCATTCTCCCAAGGACTGCCTGGCTCGATGAAGGCGGTTCGAGAGCCGACGGCCGCGATCCATTCACGGACGGCCTTGGCCGCGAACTCTGGACCGTTGTCCGACCTGATGTGGACCGGCGCGCCGCGCAGGATGAACAGGTCCGACAGAACGTCGATCACGTCGGTCGACCGGAGCCTCCGCCCGATCCGGATCGCCAGGCATTCGCGTGTGAACTGGCTGCGCCGACCTTCGGTTCGTCGATCACGTTGAGCATCCTGAACTTACGGCCGTCATGCGTGCGATCCTCGACGAAGTCGTAGGACCAGACGTGGTTCGGCCGTTCAGGCCGCAGCCGGACACATGAGCCGTCGTTGAGCCAGAGCCGCCCGCGCCTGGGCTGCTTCACCGGAACCTTCAGCCCCTCCCGTCTCCAGATCCGTTCGACGCGCTTCAGGTTCACGCTCCAGCCGGCGGAGCGCAGCAGAGCCGCGATCCGCCTGTAGCCGTAACGGCCATACTGGACAGCCAGCGCCACGATATCGGCGGTCAGCGCCGCTTCGTTGTCAGGCCGGGTCGGGATCTTCCGCTGCGTCGATCGGTGCTGGCCGAGCACGAGGCAGGCACGGCGCTCCGTCACGCCGAGCTTGCTCACCACACGGTCCACGCAGTCCCGGCGACGGGCGGGGCTGATCAGTTTCCCCTGGCCGCCTCCGCCAGGATCATCTTGTCGAGCGTCAGGTCCGACACCGCTCGTCGAAGCCGGGCATTCTCCGCCTCGAGCTCCTTCAGGCGTTTCACTTGATCGCCCTTCAGCCCGCCATACTCGGTGCGCCAGCGATAGAACGTCACTTCGGTCACGCCGATCGAACGGATCGCTTCCGCCACCGGTCGACCTTGCGCGGTCAGAACCTCCACCTGCCGCAGCTTCGCGACGATCTCTTCAGGCGCGTGCCTCTTCCTCGGCATCAAGCA
>NZ_JBHRXS010000037.1:0-965 GCF_042648545.1 Chenggangzhangella methanolivorans | reverse complement strand
TACTTGATCGACCGCGCCTGCTTTTCGCTGATCTCTGCGGTGAGCAGGTCGCCGACGATGCGTTGAGGCTCGTGCTGGCGCTTCACGGCGGTCGTGATGATCTCGTCGAAGGCGGCCTTCATGCCGTAGAGCTTGAGCTCGCCCATGGTGGTCAGTATCGCGGAACGCTCCATCACACAGCTCTCCTGAGGGTGTCGTATCGGGCGCAGTCGGCGGTGGGCTCGACGGCGAGCCGCAACGCTTCGGGCGTCATGATCGTGACCGGCGGCGCGGGGTCCCGGCGCCGGGCGAGGATGTTCAGCACGACGTCGGCCGAGCAGACGCCCTCACGCAGCGTCTCGGCGCAGGCGGCCTCGACCGCGGATAAGCCGTCGCTCAGCACCGCGGCCAGGATTGCGACCATCTGACGGTCGCCGTCTTCAACGGTCGCGAGCTTGCGTCGAACCTTCTCGAGCCCGGCCGGCAGCACCCAGTCCTTGAACGGCGCTCCGTTCCTGAGCGCGCCGGGCTTCCGCGCCAGCACGGGCACGTAGTGCCAGGGATCGAACACGGTCTGGCCGCGGCCGAAGCAGCGCGGGTGGTCGCCGACGATCCGGCCGTCCTGGCGTAGTTCGATCCGGTCAGCGTAGGCGCGGATCTCCACCGGACGGCCGATCGCGCTCGCGGCGACCGAGTACTTGTTGTTGTCGAAGCGGACCAGGCAGGTCTTGGACACCGACGCCGGCACGGCGTGGAAGCCGTCGAACCGCCCGGCATAGGGAACGAAGCTCGGGCGCTCCGCCTCGAACGCCTCCCACACGGTCTGGTCCGCGAACTCGGGATGACGGTGCGCCTTGGCGTACGAGATCGCCTGATCGAGCAGCCAGGCGTTCAGCTCCTCATAGCTCTGCGCCCGGACACGGGGCGTGAAGAACCGCTCGCGCACCAGCCCGACCTGGTTCTCGACCTGACCCTTCTCCCAGCCC
>NZ_JBHRXS010000036.1:2500-4595 GCF_042648545.1 Chenggangzhangella methanolivorans | reverse complement strand
AGACGATCGTGACGATAAGGGTGGTATTTCAAGGATGGCTCCACCCGAGCTGGCGCCCGAGCTTCAAAGCCTACCACCTATCCTACACATGCCAACACAATCGCCAGTGCAAAGCTACAGTAAAGGTGCACGGGGTCTTTCCGTCTGACCGCAGGAACCCCGCATCTTCACGGGGAATTCAATTTCACTGAGTCTATGCTGGAGACAGCGGGGAAGTCATTACGCCATTCGTGCAGGTCGGAACTTACCCGACAAGGAATTTCGCTACCTTAGGACCGTTATAGTTACGGCCGCCGTTTACCGGGGCTTCGATTCAAAGCTTGCACCTCTCCTCTTAACCTTCCGGCACCGGGCAGGCGTCAGACCCTATACGTCATCTTGCGATTTCGCAGAGCCCTGTGTTTTTGATAAACAGTTGCCACCCCCTGGTCTGTGCCCCTCCCGCCTGGTTGCCCAAGCGGAAGGCCTCCTTATCCCGAAGTTACGGAGGCAATTTGCCGAGTTCCTTCAGCATAGTTCTCTCAAGCGCCTTGGTATGCTCTACCAGTCCACCTGTGTCGGTTTCGGGTACGGTCTGATGTGGGAGCTATTTCCTGGAACACCCAGGCCGCCTTCGGAATCCAATAACCTCCGACAGCTTCCGGTATTCGTCACTACCCACTGGCTGGGGAATATTCACCCCATTCCCATCGACTACGCCTTTCGGCCTCGCCTTAGGGGCCGGCTAACCCTGCGCAGATTAGCTTTACGCAGGAACCCTTGGACTTTCGGCGACGGTGTCTCTCACACCGTTTTTCGTTACTCATGTCAGCATTCGCACTTCCGATACCTCCAGGATGCCTCACGGCTGTCCCTTCGCAGGCCTACGGAACGCTCCGCTACCGCTCACCTTGCGGTGAACCCTAAGCTTCGGCTCGTGGCTTGAGCCCCGTTACATCTTCGGCGCAAGAACCCTTGTTTAGACCAGTGAGCTGTTACGCTTTCTTTAAAGGATGGCTGCTTCTAAGCCAACCTCCTGGTTGTTTTGGGATTCTCACATCCTTTCCCACTTAGCCACGAATTGGGGGCCTTAGCTGTAGGTCAGGGTTGTTTCCCTCTCCACGACGGACGTTAGCACCCGCCGTGTGTCTGCCGGGCAGTACTTGTTGGTATTCGGAGTTTGGTTAGGTTTGGTAATCCGGTAAGGACCCCTAGCCCATCCAGTGCTCTACCCCCAACAGTATTCACCCGACGCTCTACCTAAATAGATTTCGCGGAGAACCAGCTATTTCCGAGTTTGATTGGCCTTTCACCCCTAGCCACAAGTCATCCGAGACTATTTCAACAGGCACCGGTTCGGTCCTCCAGTGAGTGTTACCTCACCTTCAACCTGCTCATGGCTAGATCACCCGGTTTCGGGTCTAATCCGTCGAACTTATCGCCCTATTAAGACTCGCTTTCGCTGCGCCTACACCTACCGGCTTAAGCTTGCTCGACAAATTAAGTCGCTGACCCATTATACAAAAGGTACGCCGTCACCCTTGCGGGCTCCGACTGTTTGTAAGCATCCGGTTTCAGGAACTGTTTCACTCCCCTTGTCGGGGTGCTTTTCACCTTTCCCTCACGGTACTGGTTCGCTATCGGTCGCTGAGGAGTACTTAGGCTTGGAGGGTGGTCCCCCCATGTTCAGACAGGATTTCTCGTGTCCCGCCTTACTCAAGGACTTGTTCAGACCATTCGCGTACGGGGCTATCACCCAATGCTGCCCGACTTTCCAGACGGTTCCGCTTAATCTTAAACAAGCCACTGGCCTGGTCCGCGTTCGCTCGCCACTACTAACGGAGTCTCTGTTGATGTCCTTTCCTCCGGGTACTTAGATGTTTCAGTTCCCCGGGTTCGCTTTTGATCCCTATGTATTCAGGATCAAATACCTCTGTGTCGACGCAATGTAATCGCACCCCGCAGAGATCACTCTCTACGAAGTCCAATTACAAAACGTCGGAGGTGGGTTTCCCCATTCGGAAATCGTCGGGTCAAAGTCTGTTCGCAACTCACCGACGCTTATCGCAGCGTACCACGTCCTTCATCGCCTCTCAGCGCCAAGGCATCCACCGAA
>NZ_JBHRXS010000035.1:0-1140 GCF_042648545.1 Chenggangzhangella methanolivorans | reverse complement strand
TCCCTCCACGCAGTCATGGCGGGTGATCTGCGTGCGCGACGGCAGCCTTCGGAGATCCTCGATCGACAGATCGAGCGGCGTCTCCACCAAGCCGCCGACCTTGAGCCTAAAACCCTCGAAGTTCCGCGCGACGAGCGCCTTGTAGTCCTCGTCGACTGGGTCGATCGTGCCGTTCGGCTTGAACCAAGGCGAGATGTCGGCCTCGGCGTATTCCCGGGCGAGCGACTGCTGCGTCAGCATCGTCCGCTGGACGAAGAGGCTGGCGTCTTCGCCGGCCTCGAGCGTACGACGAACCCAGGGCATCTGCCCAAGCTGGTCACAGCCTGCGAGCAGCGATGCGCCGGCCGCGGAGCCGCCGAGCAGGACGGCGCGACGGCTCAGGGTGCGGCTCATGCCTGATCTCCCGACGGGTTCGTTCGCTCGATCCGGAACCAGCCCGTCAGCATGCCGCGGACGTTGTTCCAGAACCCTGAGAGCACAACCATGGCGACGTGTATGAGGACGAACAGGACAAGCAGGTTGGCGAGAACGAAATGGATGGTGCGGGCTGACTGCCGGCCTCCGAAGAGGTCGATCACCCAAGGCGCCGCTGCGTTGAAGCCGGGCGACAAAGCAAGGCCGGCGAGTAGCTGCAACGGCAGAAGACCCAGAACGACGACGAGGTAGGTCAGCTTCTGCAGCACGTTGTAGCGCGTCGCCTCTTCGCCTTTCGGGAAGCGGAAGCGCAGGTGCTCGATGACGCTGGCGCCGATATGGCGAAGCTGATCACCCGATGGGACCAGCCGTTTCCTAAGCTGTCCGCTCGCCACGCCATAGCCGAGATAGACGAGGCCGTTCAGCACGAAGAGCCAGGCGAAGAAGAAGTGCCAGCTCCGCCCCTCCGCGAGGCTTTGGTAGCTCGGCAAAGTCGCCCATGAGGGAAAGCCACGGCCGATGATTTCCCCGTCGGCGTCTTTCGACGCGCCGAGCACACCGGTGGTGTCGAAGCTCTGCCCAAACGCCGTCGTGACGCCTCGCGGCGGCTCCGTTTCGGTCGCGGTCATCGCCACGAGCGGGGTGTCGAAGGTGGAGACGTGCCCCCAGTAGAGCGCGGGATGTGCGTTGAAGATCTGAAGCCCGCTGAGCAGCAGCACGGCCAGG
>NZ_JBHRXS010000033.1:0-656 GCF_042648545.1 Chenggangzhangella methanolivorans | reverse complement strand
CTCGTTCCGCACCACGCGCGATCCGTCGTTCCGCTTCCGCAACGGCGAGTTCACCATGATCGGCATCGAGGTCGAGGGCCGCCCGCTGGTGCGCGCCTATTCGGTCGTCTCGGCGAACTACGACGAGGAGCTCGAGTTCTTCTCCATCAAGGTGCCGGACGGGCCGCTCACCTCGCGCCTCCAGCATCTGAACGTCGGCGACCCCATCCTCATCGGCCGGAAGCCGACTGGAACCCTCGTGCTCGACAACCTGCTTCCCGGCAGGAACCTCTACCTGCTCGGCACCGGCACCGGCCTCGCGCCATTCCTCTCCATCATCAAGGATCCGGAGACCTACGAGCGCTTCGAGAAGGTCGTGCTGGTGCACGGCTGCCGGCAGGTCAACGAGCTCGCTTATGGCGAGACCATCACCGAGACGCTGCCCAGGGACGAGCTTCTGGGCGAGATGATCTCGGGCGGCCTGGTCTACTATCCGACCGTGACCCGCGAGCCGTTCCGCAACCGCGGCCGCATCACCGACCTGATGACGAGCGGAAAGCTGTTCGAGGACGTCGGCCTGCCGAACATGTCGATCGAGAACGACCGCTTCATGCTGTGCGGCTCGCCCGACATGATCCGCGACACCCGCCAACTCCTCGTCGACGGCGGCTACGAGG
>NZ_JBHRXS010000031.1:0-1110 GCF_042648545.1 Chenggangzhangella methanolivorans | reverse complement strand
GCGAACTTAACGAGGCTACGGCTTCAGATCGCCGTAGCCTCAACAGGGTGAGCGTCGAACGCCCTGTCATGACGTAGAACGCTCCAGGCGATGCGGGCGAGCTTGTTGGCCAGCGCCGTCGCCAGCTTGTTGCGGTGAAGGCGCGTCGCCGCTTCCTTCAGCCACGATCCGAAGCTGAACCGCTCCCAGTTCTGCGGCCGCATGAGGATGACGTTCGCAGCCTGGATGAACAGCGTTCTCAGATAGCGGCTGCCGCGTTTCGAGATGCGCCCGAGGATCGACCTCCCGCCAGTGCTGTACTGCCGCGGCACAAGGCCGAGCCAGGCGCCGAAATCGCGTCCGCGTTCGAAGGCTTCGCCCGTTCCGATCGCGGCGACCACGCCGGTGGAGATGAGCGGCCCGACACCCGGCACGCTCATCAACCGACGGCAGTTCTCTTCGGTCTGGCTGATCTGCTCGATCTCACGGGTGATGGTCTCGATGCGTTCGTCCAACCAGAGCCAGTCCTCATAAAGCCCAACGATCAGGTCGTGCATGCGCGGCGAGATCTCGCTCTCCCTGTTCCTCAAGATCTCGAACAGCGAGTTGCGCAGCGAGCGCGAACCTGTCCTGACCGCGATGCCCTGTTCGATCAGGAAGGCGCGGATCTGGTTGATGGTCGCGGTGCGGCGGGACACCAGCCGCGAGCGCACTCGATGACAGGATTGGAGATCGAGCTGATCCTGCGTCTTCTCCCGAACCAGGTTTAGGTTCGGCCGCAATGCCGCCTCAGCAATCGCCTCTGCGTCGTTGTAGTCATTCTTCTGGCCCTTCACGAAGGGCTTCACGTAGATCGCCGGAATGATCCGAGGCTCATGGCCGAGCTCACGCAGCGTCCGGCTGACAAAGTGCGCGCTCAGACAGGCCTCCATTCCGACGATGCAGGGCGGAAGCGCCCTGAACGTCTCGACGAGGGCAAGCCGTCGGATCTTCTTCCGGAACGCGATCTTCCCGTCGGGGCCAAAACCCACGACGTGAAAGACGTCCTTGCCGATATCGATTCCGACGGATGTCAGCGCGGGCGTTGTGGTTTCGCGGGTCGTTTGCATGGGCTGCTTCTCCAGGTCTTCG
>NZ_JBHRXS010000030.1:0-638 GCF_042648545.1 Chenggangzhangella methanolivorans | reverse complement strand
GTAGATCCCGCGCGTGCAGGTTCCCTTGAAGAAGGCGAACGCCCGGTCATGGGCGTCGAACACCATCTCCTGGCTCTCGCGCGGATAGGCCCGCACGAACATCATCCGTGAATGACAGAGCCGGACGTGCGCGACCTTCACGGTCGTGGTCACGCCGTTGATCAGGACGATCTCGTGGCTCCAGTCGAACTGGTAGGCCTCGCCCGGATCGAAGCTCAACGGCACGAACGCCGCTGATGACGACGACCGCTCACGCTGCCGACCGCGAGCGTAGCGCCGGACCGCGTCGTAGCCGCCCTCGTAGCCCAGCGCCCGCAACGCCTCGAAGATCCGGATCAGCGTCAGCCGCTCGCGCGCCGCCCGTCCCTCGTTCTCCATCAGCAGCCGAGGTCGTCACGCCAGGGCCCGAGCTTCGGAAGCGGCTGCACTTCGCGCTCGTATTCGAACGCCGTGGCGCCCGACCGCAGCACCTTCCGCACCGTGTTCCGCGACACGTGCAGCTCGCGCACGATCTCCTTGATCGTCTTGCCGCGCACAAAATGCTCGCGGCGGATCCGCGCGATCGTGTCCACGCACTTCATCCCCCAACCGCCTGTCCTCGACAAAGACAGGCAGCATGCGCAACGCGCGCCTCAGGG
>NZ_JBHRXS010000029.1:0-9828 GCF_042648545.1 Chenggangzhangella methanolivorans | reverse complement strand
ACCCTCGCCTGTGCCGCGCATCGCTTCGGGGAAGATTACCACCTCAAGCGCCACCGGCGGGTTATCGCCCTTGGTCGCCGTGCCGATGAACTTGCCGTCGCCGACCTGATCGAGGCTCGACTTCACGACGTTGAGGAACGCCGTCTCCGGCTTCAGTGCGATCTGCTGCGTGCCGCCGTCCTTCGTCTTCACCGTGATCGAGCTGTCGGTGGCGCTTTCCACCGTACCGCGAACCCGGACGAGTTCGGGCGCGGCCTGTCCGGCCGCGGTGAACGCGAGCAGCCCTGCGGCCGCCAGAATTGAGACCCTGATCATAACGTTTCCTCTCTTGGTTGAGAGGGCACATGGAGTTCCGGAAAGCGGCGGCAAATAGATTGCGGGCAATTCGTCCAAGAAGATTTGCCCGGGCCGCGAGCGGTGCTCGATCGCTTTCGAATGTCCGCAGCCCTGTAACGACCCCATGTCGGGCGACGTAACGCTCGCAGCATCGCCGTCATGTGGAGGGCCGGATGGTGTCGGTCGTGAACGGGTTCGTCTGCCAGACCGGTTGTGACGAAGCGGTCGCCCGCAAAGGGCGCGATCCGCGCAATCCGAAGAACAATCCCGTGAAGGCCGAGGCGCTTGCGATCCGGGACGGCGAGGCGGTCACGACGATCGGCGTTCCGGGCGCTCGCGTCGTCTCGTTCGGCAAGGATGCCTCGATCGTCGCTGCGAGCACGGACGCGAAGGACGCCCCGCGCAATCCCGGAAGTCCGGCGCTGTTCTACGACAGGTCTGCATGAGAGCGGGCTCGCGTCACACATACGACTGGAGGCTACGTATGATCGACCGTTACGACCTGCTTTCCGCTGGTGTCTTGGCCTGCGCGCTGCTCGGGCTGTCGGGCGCCGCTCATGCGTCGGACCGACCTGTCGTGGTGGAGCTCTTCACAAGCCAGGGATGCTCCTCATGTCCGCCGGCCAACGCGAACCTCGCCAAGCTCGCGCAGAGAAAGGATGTCCTCGCGTTGAGCTATTCGGTGACCTACTGGGACCGGCTGGGCTGGAAGGATGTTTTCGGGAAGCCTGAATTCACGGAGCGACAGGTCGAGTATGAGCCCGGCCTTGGTCAGAACGGGCCTTTCACACCTCAGATGGTCGTCAACGGACGGCTGAGCGCAGTCGGCCAGCGGATAGGCGAGGTCGAAGGACTGATCTCGAGCGCCCGCGGCGACGAGGGGCCGGATCTGTCGATCTCAGGCGACAAGATCAGCGTCGGGGCCGGCTCGGCCCCAGCGGGCGGCGCTGACGTTTGGCTGGTTCGCTACGATCCGAAGACGGTCGAGGTTCCTGTGTCGCGCGGTGAGAATAAAGGGCGGACGCTTCCGCACAGCCATGTGGTGCACGAGCTTCGCCGGATCGGCTCCTGGGACGGTCAGGCGGTCAAGCTGCAGACGCGGTCCGACGCCGGCGGGTTCGCCTTGGCAGTCCTCGTCCAAGGGCGGAATGGCGGTCGAATCCTGGCCGCCGGCACGCAGTGAGGTCCGCCGCGCATCACCGAGGGTCTTGGTTCTCGACCAGCAGGGATAGCTTCGAGGCCAATCCAAAATAGTCTCGCATGACGAAATTCCTGAACGAAGCCGACGAACGCATCAGATCGGCGAAGGCCGCGGACGGCAGCACTGCGAGTTCGGTTTCCATCTCGGCCACGCTACGCGCCGCGAGCCGCTCGCCTGACAGGAGGGACTGCGTGGTCAGCGCGCAGGCCTCGCCCGCGGCGACGCTGTAGAGCGCCACGTCGAGCTTGGTCGCAGTGGGCCGGCATACCCGCGTGCCGCCGGTCACGCACATCTGGTAGCCGCCGCACGGGGCGTCGAACTCGTAGGCAACGGTGCCGCGGCTCAGGGTGGCGAAAAGCAGGCTGGCCCACGCGAACCGTCGATCGCGCTCGGTCATCAACCGGACGAAAGGGAAGCGCGCCTCCCATCGATCGGCTGGTTCTGAAGTCGTCATGCGTAGGTGCCGTTTCCTGAAGTCAGCCCAACGTAGCCTGACGATTTTCGAGCGTCGGTGACCTGGGTCACCGACAGTGGGGCCGGCCGCGGCGATAACGGATCTAGAAAGCGCATCGCCGCCAAGAACAGGGCGAGCGTCTGAAGGAGGACCCCATGAGGAAGATCGCAGTCACCACCAGCGCCGCCGCGCTGGTCCTCACGAGCGCGCTTGGCGCTCACGCGGCCGACGACGCCAAGGTGCGCGAGCAGCGCTGGACCGAGCTTCGTCAGAGCGTGTTCGGCGACAAGCAGGTCGAGCAGAAGGACGGCTTCCTCTCGCTCGACGCTCCCGTCCGCGCCGAGGACGCGGCGCTCGTGCCGATGGACATCAAGGTGTCGAACCCCGACCAAGTGAAGGGCCTGACGCTCATCATCGACGAGAACCCCGGCCCGGTCGCGGCCAAGATCGACTTCGGACCGGCCGGCGACCCCGGGCTCCTTCGGCTTCGCACCCGCGTGAACGCCTACTCGAACGTCCATGCGGTCGCCGAGACCAAGGACGGCAAGCTCGTCGAGACCGTGAAGTTCGTGAAGGCCAGCGGTGGCTGCTCGGCCCCGGTCGCGGGCGGCGCCGAGGGGACCATCGGCGAGATGCGGCTGAAAGTGAAGGACGAGGCGACCGCGGGCAAGTCCGCACAGGCGACGCTGATGATCCGGCATCCGAACTTCAACGGCATGCAGAAGGATCAGGTCTCCCAGATTTACACCCCCGCCAACTACATCAAGGACATCAAGGTCACCTACAACGACAAGGACGTGTTCTCGCTGAGGAGCGACATCTCGCTGTCGACCAACCCGGTGATCGAGTTCGGCTTCAAGCCGGAAGGCAAGGGCCAGTTCAAGGTCGTGGCCAACGACACCTCGGGCGGTCATTTCGAGAAGACGTTCGACGTGCCCGTGAAGACGCAGTGAGCCGAGCCATGAGAAGCCTCGCGCTCGCAGCCTTCGCCGCCGCCGCGCTCGTCAGCGCGGCCGCGGCCGGAGGATCGGGATCGGCTCCCGAGCCGAAAGGGCTCTGGACTGGACCCATCCCCGGCTACACGCCATCCACCCTGAAGGGCGCCGCAGTGATCGACGTCGCCGCGGCCGGATCTCTCGTCGACCATGGTGGGGCCGTCTTCATCGACGTGACCGAACCCGACCACAAGCCCGCGGCGCTACCGCCGACCGCCCTTTGGCGGCCCCAGCACCGCTCAATCCCGGGCGCCGTCTGGTTCCCGGGCGCAGCGCCCGGCGACCTGCCGCCCATGCAGGAGGATGTGCTCAAGAAGCGCGTCGAGACCCTGACGGGCGGCGACAAGGCCAAACCCGTCGTCGCGTTCTGCCACCCCGACTGCTGGGGGAGCTGGAACATGGGCAAGCGGCTCGTGACCTGGGGCTACACCAAGGTGAGTTGGTTCCCGGAGGGGATCGACGGTTGGCAGAAGGCCGACCGCGACACCGAGGTCGTCCCCGCAGACCCCGACTGGGCCGCCGCGACCAAGCAGGAGGCCGGACGCTGAACCGCGCCCATAGGAGGACGACCGAGATGCACACCCGCCGAAACGCAATGCTCGTCGCGCTCGGACTGGCCACGATAGCCGCCATCGGCCCGGCGATCGCCGACATGCCCGGATCCAAGCCCTTCGATCCGGCCGCCTTCGACGAGGCGCTGAAGTCCGGCAAGCCGATCCTCGTCGAGATCAGCGCGCCTTGGTGTCCGATCTGCAAGACCCAGAAGCCAATCCTCGGCAAGCTGCTGGCCGAGCCAAAATACAAGGACATGGCTGCGTTCGAGATCGACTTCGACACCGGCAAGGCCAATGTCCGCAAGCTGGGCGCGACCGACCAGAGCACGCTGCTGGTCTACAAGGAAGGCAAGGAGGTCGGCCGCTCGGTCGGCGAGACGCAACCCGAGTGGATCGCCGACCTGCTCGACAAGGCCGTGTGAGGGCGCAGCCATGATCGGCACGCTCGGACTGGCGTTCCTTGCGGGCGTCCTCACCATCCTGTCGCCCTGCGTGCTGCCGCTCGTGCCGCTCGCGCTCGGGGCCGCAGCTTCCGAACACCGCATGGGCTCGATCGCGCTGGTGGGCGGCCTCACGCTCTCTTTCGTCGCGATCGGCCTGTTCGTCGCGACCGTTGGCTTCGCGATCGGCCTCGACGCGGATGTGTTCCGCGCCGTCGCCGCGACGCTGATGATCGTCTTCGGCCTCGTCCTGATCGTGCCGGCGGCGCAGGCCCGCTTCGCCGTCGCCGCAGGCCCAATCGGAAACTGGGCGGGGGAGCGCCTCGACACGGTCTTCCGCACCGGCCTGGCGGGCCAGTTCCTCGTCGGGCTTCTGCTCGGCGCGGTCTGGGCGCCCTGCGTGGGGCCGACGCTCGGCGCGACGTCGGTTCTTGCAGCTCGAGGAGAAAACCTCGGAACCGTGGCGCTTACCATGGTGACGTTCGGCGTGGGCGCGGCGGCCCCGCTGCTGCTGCTCGGGATGCTGTCGCGCGAGGCGCTCGTGCGCTGGAAGACACGCCTGATGGAGACCGGACGCGGCGCGAAGGTCGTGCTCGGGGTCCTGCTGCTCGTGATCGGCGCGGCCGTCCTGACCGGAGTCGACAAGTCAGTGGAGACCGCGCTGGTCGAGGCCTCGCCCGACTGGCTCACGGCCCTGACCACCCGGTTCTGATCGGGGGCCGCGGATCGATCCGATTCGCGGCCTCAGGCCATCTTGAGTGAGGCCAGCGCCTTGCGGTCTCGGATCTCGACCTTGCCGCGATGGTTGGCGACCCAGCCCGCGCGCTCCCATTCGCCGAGGTGACGGGAGACGACCTCGCGGACGCTGTTAACGTCGGAGGCGAGCTGCTGGTGGGTCTTGGCCACGAAGCCTTCGTCATCCGCCTCGACGAGCAGCCGGCGGGCGAGCTTTTGCTCGAGCGTCGCGAACGAGACCTCGTCGACGATCGAGAACATGCCCGAGAGCAGCTTGCTGTAGTCCTGCAGCACGAAGGTCCTAAACGGGGCTGAGCGCCCCATCAGCTCCGAGAAGACGCTCGCCGGGATCGCCGCCAGCTCGGTCTTCGCCTCGGCCACGCTCTCGGCCGGGAAGTTGCTGCCCGAGAGGAGGCACTGGGTGGTGAGCACGCAGGTGCCGCCGGAGGTGACCTTGTAGATTAGGACCTCGCGGCCGTTCTCCGACCTGCGGAACACCCGCGTCCGTCCGTCGAGGCACATCAGGTAGTTGGCGCAGTCGCCGTCGAGCTCATAGGCGATCGCGTCGGCGTCGAGCGTGGGAAAATGCACGCTCCGGAGCGCAAGCGCGCGATCCTCCTCCGACATCTCGCGAATGAACGGGAAGACCGCCTCCCAGCGGTCGACTTGCGCCTGGGTCGCCATAGACGTCTTCCATCCCAAATGCCTGCGCGGGGCTTTGTGGCTCCGTCGCCCTTATTATCGAACCCTCTCGGCAACGATCAATCGCGACGACGCGCAGCCGAGAGCCGCCTGACGACGTTCATAGTCTCCGCGCCAATTCCCGCGCCGCCGCGGCGCTCTTCTCACGCGAGAAGTCCGCAGGTTCTCCGTCCATCAGCATCTTTTCGACTTCGATTTGATGAACGCCTTCGGCGGCCTACTGCCAATTCGCCGGTCTCCGTAGATCCGCGAAACCGAGCAGCTAGCGAGAGACGTTGGAGGGACGCCTCGGTCTTCATACCCTCACGCATTGACTAACTGGGATACCAGAATGAATTTGGAGCAATGCTTTCAATTTGACAGGCATTTTTTGCATATAGAGACTTCTGAACGCCCGGTCTGATGCGCAAACTTCTGCGCTTCTTCAATGTCGTAGAAAGGCCCGTGCCATCTTCCGTGCGGCGACGACGATTGGTGGCTGACGCCGATCCCACGATTACAATACGAACATTCTCCACGATGAATTCGGCTGCGACCGGTCGTCCAGTTGTCATAGACGTAAAAGCTGTCCATCGAGCGCGTCCCTTACGCTCAAGGTACGGAGAGACCACGAGGAAGGTTTCGCTCGGCTAGGGAACGTGGTTCGGACCCAGCCGCGCTCTTCATTAGCCGGAGCGCTGACCAAGCGTTGGTCGGAACGTCCTCCTCGATGAATCGGGCCATTCGCGGATAGGTTGCGTAGCGTGCAGGCCTCGCCAAGACTGCGGCCATGCTCAGGAAAATCAAGCAGATCGCAGCAAGATCTCTGATCTGATTTAAATATATGATCGTATCAAAAATTCTTATTCATTTGTATTTACAGATTTTGCCGTTCTGTTGTGCGATTTAAGTGACTAGTCGCACATTGCTGTCTGTTCTTGCTGGGTATTTGTTGCCGAAGACAACCCTGCGCGTCACCCTTCGATCAATATCGGAGGAAACACGTATGCGCATCACGACCCTTCTCAGCGCGGCCGCCATCCTCGGCGTAGCCGCAGCGCCGGCCGCCGCCGCCGACCTTCCAATGGAAGCTCCGCCGGCGGTCGTTTCGGTCGACAGCTTTTCCTGGAGCGGCGTCTATATCGGCGGCGCGATCGGCTACGCCTGGAGCGACCTGAAGGTCAGAAACCGCGGGCTGGGCGACAATTTCCGTTACCGCAACAACGTCGACTCGCTGATGGGGTCGGGCTTTGTCGGGGTGAATTATCAGTTCGATCAGGTGGTCGTGGGCGCGGAAGCCGACCTGTCCTACGCCGACTTCGGCGGCAAGAACCGCGGCTGCTTCCGTGGCTTCGTGTGCAAGGCGAACGCGGGCGACTGGTTCGGCACGATCCGCGGCCGCGTCGGTTTCGCGGTAGACCGTGCGCTGTTCTTTGGCACGGCGGGCCTCGCGATCGCAGAAGGAGTCGATTTCAAGCGGACGGGTGCGCCGTTCAGTTTCGACAAGGATAAGTCCGGGACGCGCTACGGCTACGCTCTCGGCGCCGGCGTCGATTACGCGGTTACCGACAACGTCATCCTGCGGGGCGAGTATCAGTACGTCGATTTCGGACGTGAATCCGTGCGCGCCGTCAACGCGATCGGCGGCGGCCAGCCAGCCAAGATCGACCAGGTCGCCCACATCGTGCGCGCCGGCGTCGCCTACAAGTTCTGACCGACGGCTTCGCCGGGCGGCGAACGGGGGAATTCAACGCGATCCTGAAACTCGAACGGTGCGCTTCCCGTACCGCTCAGTGCGGCCGCGCGCGCGGCGAGAGGACGACCAGAAAATCTTGAACAGGGATGAAAGAAGATGACCGAAGAGCATCGCATTGACGGGAAGGACCGCGCCATAGACTGGAACGCCGGCCGACGCGCTTTTGTGCGCGGCTGCGGGCTTGCGGCCGCAGGCGCCGTCGTGCTCGGGGCGGCGCGCCCTGGGGAGGCGGTTGCGGCCGAGAACATCGACCTCGACGTTCTGAACTTCGCTCTTAATCTCGAATATCTCGAAGCCGAGTTTTATCTTCGCGCGACCACTGGCAAAGGCCTTTCCGACAGCGACATCGACGGCAAGGGCGCTCAGGGTCCCGTTGTCGGCGGCAGGAAGGTCAACTTCGACACCAAGGCGATCCGCCTCTACGCGGAGGAGATCGCCGGTGATGAGAAGGCCCATGTCCAGTTCCTGCGCGCCGGGCTTGGAGACGCCCGCGTCGCGCGGCCGAAAATCAACCTGAAAGCGAGCTTCACCGCCGCTGCGACTGCGGCCGGCCTGATCACCGCCGGGCAAGAGTTCGACGCCTTTGCGAACGAGACCAACTTTCTGCTGGCCTCCTATATCTTCGAAGACGTCGGCGTCACGGCCTACAAGGGCGCAGCGCCCCTGCTGACCAACAAGGATCTGCTGGAAGCCGCAGCCGGCATCCTTGGGGTCGAGGCCTATCATGCGGGCATCATCCGAACGCTTCTCTACTCGCTCGGCCTGTTCAAGGAAGCCCGCGCGATCTCGGACGCCCGTGACTCGCTCGACGGCGCTTCCGACCTCGACCAGGGCATCGGAAACGCAAAGACCGCCAATCTCGTGCCGACCGATGCGAACGGGATCGCCTTCAGCCGCTCTGTTCCTCAGGTGAAGAACATCGTCTATCTGAGCCCGGACGGGACCAAGGGCGGCTTCTATCCGAACGGCATCAACGGCGCGTTCGCCTGACGCCTTGCCGGGCCGATCTGCGCGCAAGCGCGGGTCGGCCCTCCTCGGCGGTCTCCACCCAATGACCGAGGCGCGGGTCCTTTTCGTCGGGCGCACCCTGTTCGTCGCTCATGATCGCTCCACCATCAGAGCATTCGCAGCACTGCCGCGCTGGATAGCACCGAATAATGGCGAGTCCTGAGATCGCGATACTGATCAACCGCGTCGCCGACGGCGATCGCGCTGCGTTCGCGGCGCTCTATCAAGCCACCAGCCCAAAACTCTATGCTATCTGCCTGCGCATCCTGAAGGACCGGGACGAGGCCGAAGACGCGCTGCAAGACAGCTACGTCAAGATCTGGCGCGGTGCGAAAAGCTACAACGCGGCGGCCGGAGGTCCGAACACCTGGTTGTCGTCGATCGCCCGGCATCGCTCGATCGACTCCGTGCGGAAGCGCCAACTCCCGGCTGCCGATCTCGAGGACGGATACAATGTCTCCGACGAGACGACCATCGATCCCGAAACCTCTACGGTGCTTGCGGACGAAGGCCGACGGATCGACCGCTGCATGGAGGAGCTTGATCCGGCGCATGCCGGCGCGGTGCGCCGGGCCTATGTCGAAGGCCTGAGCTACGCCGAGATCGCAGCCGAGCTCGAAGCGCCGCTCAACACCGTCCGGACCTGGTTGAGACGCAGCCTGATGAAGCTTCGGGAGTGCATGCTGCGATGACGTCTGGTCCTTCGCAGAATGACCAGATCACTGATGAGATCCTCGCCGGCGAGTACGTCGTCGGAGCGTTGTCGGCCGACCTGCGGTCGGAGGCCGATGAGCGTATCGCCGACGACCCGGAGTTCGCCCGTCGAGTTCGCCGCTGGGAGGCCATGCTCGCCTCGTTCAACGACGACTACGGCGAGGCCGCGCCTCCAAAAGCGGCTTTTGCTGAGATCGAACGTCGCCTGTTCGGCGAGGCGGAGCAGCGTTTGGAAATCTGGAGTTCCCTGTCGTTCTGGAGGGGGATCTCCTTCGCGTCTTCAACCGCGGCCGCGGCTGCGGTCATCTACGCTTTCACTCTGTTGCCTCAAAAGCCTATCGAGCCGCCGTTGGTGGCTCTTCTGACGGCTCCGGATGTAAATATATCCCTCGTGGCGACCTACGATCAGGCAGCAGGCATCCTGCGAGTCACGCCTGCGGCTAGCGGGCAGCCGAAAGAAAAATCTCTAGAGCTTTGGCTTGTGCCGGGTTCAGGTCAGCCAAAATCGCTCGGCGTCTTTGCGCCCGGTCCCGGTGGAGTTGTGGTCATTCCCGAGGATCGCCGCGCCGCGTTGATCGACGGAGCAACGCTCGCCGTGTCCGTAGAGCCGTTTGGCGGATCTCCAACCGGCCTCCCGACCGGCCAGATCGTCGCGAGCGGGTCGATCGGTCCATCCTAAAGAGATTGCGGAGGCAACATTCAAAGAGCCTATCGAGTTCGGAAGCCAATCCGCGCGTTTTGTCTAACGGCCGTCGTGTGAAGCTGACAGGCTGCCATGCGCGCTGACAGCGAGGCGGCGCCTCTTTGACCCGGCATGCCCGTCGGGTTCGCGGACGTCGGCGGATGTCCGTTCTTGGCGCGTCTCAGCCGTGAGCGCTGGTCCCGACCTGACCCGAATGTATGGACCGGCTGCTGTTCGCAACTGAGGCGTGCTGGTGCGGAAGTCGCTGATAT
>NZ_JBHRXS010000028.1:0-12919 GCF_042648545.1 Chenggangzhangella methanolivorans | reverse complement strand
GTCCTCCAAATGGCCAAAAGCCATACCTCAGGGAGGACCACTTCTCAGGGGGCAGACCACTTTGCATCCGCGAATGAAAGCCCGCGGGCGAGCGCATGGCGAGATACGGAAAATACCTAAGATGTAACTGTCAGCCCCGATGAGTGGGCACAACGGATCTTCTCAACGACGAGGTCTTCTGCTCGCTCGCCGAAGCCAAGGCCGTAAGCGAGAGCTGGCGACGCCACTACAACGCGGTCCGTCCGCACTCGGCGCTAGGCTACACGCCACCCGCACCCGAGGTCGCGCTATGGCCGGCTGCGCAACCCTGACCAACTCCGCCGGCCACAACAACCGTCGCGTCATCGACGCTTATGAACTACTAATGTAACCGGACCAGTCCATGGGGGCCGGCCAGAGCTGTCGGACGTAATCGAAATCAGAAGGAGAGACCGATGCCTGTTGACGTGAAGTATCGCACCACCGCGACCGCGACCGGGGGGCGCGACGGATCTGCCCGTACCGACGACGGTTCCTTCGAGGTCAAGCTCTCCACCCCGAAGGAGCTCGGCGGCGCCGGCGGCGACGGGGCGAACCCCGAGCAGCTTTTCGCGGCCGGCTACTCGGCTTGCTTCATCGGAGCGATGAAGGCCGTCGCGCCCTCGCTCGCTCTGAAGGTCCCTGCCGACGCGACCGTGAGAGCGACGGTGGGGATTGGACCGCGCTCGGAAGGCGGCTTCGGCATCACCGCCGAACTCCTCGTGAAGCTGCCTGGCTTGGACGAGGCCGACGCGCACAAGCTTGTCGACGAAGCTCACAAGGTCTGCCCGTATTCGAACGCCACGCGCGGCAACGTCGACGTCGGGTTGAAGCTTGGCTGACTCAGCGGAATCTCTCGGGCGGCGCCTCCAACGGGCAGGCTCGGGACGGCGGATCGCCGTAACAGGCGTGATGTGAGGTGACCCGGCCCAACGACCAAAACGCATCCGTCTCGAGTCGCAATAACTAAGAACCTTAGGAGGAAATGCTCATGAAGAAGCTGCTTCTGCTCGCCCTTCCCGCGCTCGTTGGATGACCGCCGTCGAGGTGATCGAGTCTATCGAGATCAAGGCCGCGCCGGAGAAAGTCTGGGCGGCGAGCGCCAAGGACTTCTGCGGCATCGGCCAGTTCCATCCGGCGGTTGAGAAGTGCGCGCTGTCGAACGAGGGCAAGACACGCACACTGTCGTTGAAAGGAGGCGGCACGATCGTCGAGAACCAGACGGCCGTGAAGGAGGGCAGCAGCTACTCCTACGTGATCGTTGAGAGCCCGCTTCCTGTCGCGGACTACAAGTCGACGTTCTCGATCAAGGGCAGCGGCGAGAGCTCGACGGTGACCTGGACCTGATCGTTCATGCCCAAGGGTAACGACGAAGCGACCGCCAAAAGGCCCGCCCCAATACACGGCCGGCGCTTGAACGAGCGATCACGCAAAATTGTTGCCCCGCGCCCAATGCTTCTTGAAACGCGTGTCTTGGCGCTGCGCTGGCTGGCGCCGACGGTCCCGCGCTGCCGCCGCGTCGTCGTCCTGCGACGAGCCTCGGTCCAGTGAACCCACCCACGATCTCGTGGCGCGAAGGGGCGCGGCGCTCTGTCGGCCATAACCGGACTGTCCACACGACCGGTTTGGGTCAGCCGCGCTCATAGACGCGCAGTCGTTCGGCGCCAACAGCAGACACTAGCGTACGTTCCAGAAGCGGACGTTCGCTTAAACCGGCCGTTTCGGGCGCTATAAGGCACGGACAGCCTGAATCGAACGCCTCAGATCGACGCGTTTGGCAAGATCGCCTACTCGTCTGGATCGCGTTCGCTCAACCTGACCGAGCTGAAGGACGCCGAGCGGGTCTCGGTCAACTCGGCTCGATCGGGATGGGGTCATTCGAAGCGAATTTGCTGCGGCGCGATCGCGGCAAAGATCGCGTCCTAAGGGTTGGCTACGGTCGAAATCGAGTATCGTGGCCGGATGCTGTCGGGGACCTACGGCATCCGACGTTGAAGGGCGTCGCATTCCTTGCCGTCACCAGTCGTGTTGTCGAGGTGACGAACGGGGGCTTCGACGCAGGGATCCGATACGGCGGCGCAATGCCGGAGGGCATGATCAATCAGCAGCTTTCGTCCGACATCTGTGGGTCGCGGCCGCCAATCCCGGCTACCTGAACATTTCGGCAAGCCCAGCTATCCCGACGAGCTAACGGACCATCGCTGCCTGTATTAGAGGCTGGGCGACGACACGATCTACCGATAGGAGTTCGAGCGCTGCGAGAAAAAGCCCATGCACCCGCGGCTGCGCAGTCGGCTTAAGCCAAGCCGGACGCTGTTGAGGAAACCGTCAGGTGTCGAGCAGTTTCTTGGCCGCCTGTATCGCCTCCATGCACATGGCCTCTTCGCCGCGCTGGTCGTGGGCGGTCGCCTTGAGAATCTGTTCCGACGCGCTTTTCGTTCCGCCTCCGGCGGCGCCGATCGGCGCGGCCTCCGACGTCTTAGGCTGCTCGCCCGCGCCCTTGTCGGCACCAACGCTTGCGGTGCCTTCGGTCTTTGCAGATCCGGTGTCGGTCGGGGTCGATTGATTGCCCGGCTTGTTCTTGGCGTCCGTCATCGCCGCGCTCTGCTGCAGCGCCTTGATCTGATCGGTGCACTCGCCTGCGATCGCCACAGTCGAAATGCACGTTAAAGCCACGGCCGTGGCGATGAGATTATTGACATAATACACTGAATATCTCCGCTATTTATTGCTATGTCTGTTTTTATCTATCAGAGATGGCCATTCAATTTGAAAATACAACGTTCTCTGTATTTTTTATTTTGAAGATCGGGAACATCTGCGCCGAAGGTCCGTTGGCCTGACGAGACCGGCGGCCGGTGCCGGACATCCAAACCGCGTCTTATTTCGCCCGTCGCAGACACTGTCTGCCGCGGTCGGTCCGACGCGTGCGCCGGCGAACCTTCATTCGTTCAAATTGAAAGACGTTCAATGTTTATGAGAATCGATAAGCTTCAGGCCAATCTGCCGAAGCCCAAGAAGGCTGATCCAAATGCGGCGGCCGCACTGCAGGAACTGCTCGGCGGGAAATTCGGCGAGATGTCGACGCTAAACAACTACATGTTCCAGAGCTTCAACTTCCGCAACAAGTCGAAGGTCAAGCCGTTCTATAGCTTGGTCTCCAGCATCACGGCCGAGGAGCTCGGCCATGTCGAGCTTGTCGCGAATGGCATCACGATGCTGGCCAACGGGCCGACGCCGGACGAGGACCACAAGGGCGACATCTCGTCCGCGCCGTTCAAGGACATGACCGACATCAGGTCGGCCGCCTCCTTCCTGCATGCCGGCGGCGGCGCGTTGCCGGTCGATTCCAACGGACTGCCGTGGAACGGAACGTTCGTGTTCTCGACCGGCAATCTGGTGCTCGACCTGCTTCACAATTTCTTCCTCGAATGTGGCGCGCGGATGCACAAACTGCGCGTCTACGAGACGCTGTCGGATCCGACCGGGCGTGAAGTCTGCGGCTATCTGCTGGTGCGCGGCTCGGTCCATGCACATTCCTACGCGCTCGCGCTGAAGAAGCTCACCGGTGTCGAGATGGAGAAGATGCTGCCGACCCCGAACATCGACCTATCGAAGATTCCGGAGTCGCAGAAGTATCTCGACGAAGGCAGCCATCGCCGCCTCTATACCTGGGGCGAGGAGACCTATCGCGACATGGCCGCGATCTGGGGCGGCGGCGAGCAGGCGCTTCCGGGCGACCCGCCTGGCGATCTCGAGGTCGTCTCCGGTCATCCGGACGGCGCCAAGATCGACGAACTCGTGGGCGCCTCCGCCGCGTTCACGACCGACTACGCGCCCGAAGAGATCTTCGACATCGCTGCGAAGCTCCACGCCAAGATGTGACGACACGGGGCGGCCGACAGCGATGCCGGCCGCCTTCGCGCGTCTAGACCCCATGAAAGCCCTCAAAGATGATTATGAAACGCAACTCGCCGCCCGTCGGCGCCACCACCCAGGTCACGTCGGAGGTCGACGCCAAGGGCGGGACCGATCGCCCGAGACGCATGCCGATCGTGCTGGGAGCGAGCATTCTCGCCGCTCTCGTCGGCATGGGCGTGGCGTGGGGCTTCATTGTGTGAGCGATCCTACCGAAGAAGGCGCGCACGCTAGCAGGCGTACAACGTGACGCCGAAACCGTCCGCGTTCCTGTTCGATCTCGACGGCACGCTGGTGGACAGCGTGTATCAGCACGTATTGGCCTGGAAGGATGCGCTGGACGCCGAAGGCATCGAGCTTTCTGTCTGGCGCATTCACCGCAAGATCGGGATGAGCGGCGGCCTGTTCGCCAACCAGCTGCTTCGCGAGATCGGGGTCGAGATTAGCCCTGAGCGCATCGCTCGGCTCGGCGAATCTCACGCCGAGGCCTATCGGCGTTACGGCGACGGCGTCCGCCCGCTGCCGGACGCCAAGGCGCTGCTGGACTGGCTGTCGCAGAACGATGTCGACTGGGCGATCGCGACAAGCGGTCGGATGGCGACGGCCGCCGTAAACCTTGCGGCGCTGGGCGTAGATCCCGATCGAAACGTCGTCGTGACCAGGGACCAGGTCCAGCACGCCAAGCCCAATCCGGATCTGTTCATTGCCGCCGCCGAGCGGCTCGGCGTTCCGATCGAAACGTCGATCGTGATTGGCGACAGCATCTGGGACATGCTGGCGGCTATGCGCTGCCGCGCCCTCGGCGTCGGCCTCTTGAGCGGAGGCTACGGCCTCGAGGAGCTGCGGAACGCCGGCGCTTTCCGCGTCTACGACGATCCCGCGGACCTGTTGAAGCATGTCGACGAGGTTGGCGGACGCCGCTGAACCAGGGACGGGCGCGCCATGGTTCTGACAGGCGGCGCATAAAGGAACGGGCGGGGTCCCACACAGAGGATCCCGCCCGTCGTCTTGCCCAGACATCGCCAGACGACCGTCCGGGCGGATGCGTCAGACGCGCGGGCGCGTCGTCGTTGTGGTCGCGGCTGTCGGAACCATGCGGCGGACGGCGCCCATCGCTCCGCCGAACCAGGCCGCGATAGCGCCGAGCAGCAGGGCGACAAAGCCGAGCAGCGCACCGCGCGAGACGACCTTGGTGGCCGTCACCGCGGCGTTGGTCGCCTGCTGCTTGGCCTGAGCGACCGTCTGCCGGTATTTCGCCTCATAGTCGCCGATCTCCACGCGCGCCCGGTCGACCGGGATGTTGCGGGCCTTGGACAAAGCCTCAGCCGCGCGACCTCGGGCCTCCTCGGCCTTGGCCGGATCGCCCATCACGACCGCCTGCATGGCAGTGACGGCGCCGGACTGGAGCGCCTGCGGATCGCTGCCGCTGTTTTCACGCACCGAACGATCGAGGTCAGCCATCGGGTTCATGGTCGCGAGGGAGGGGCCCGCGGCCTGCATCGCGGTCGAAGCCGCTCCGCCGACGCCGCCAATGGTGCTTGTCACGCCGTTGAACGCTCCGCCCATAAGCGCGCCGACCGACGTCGTCAGGAGGTACAGCACGACCATTGTCGCGACCGCCCAACTCACGAGCCCGTGATAGGAGCCGGTGTTTCTGCCGGTCCGACCCGAAAGCCGGCTCGAGACGTAGCCGCCGGCGAACGCGCCGATGACGCCCGCGACGACGTACCAGAGGCCGCCGGCGATCGAAGCCGAACTCGCCGCGGGATTGTCGCCCGTGCCGGGATCGATCACGGCGGCGCCGATGCCAACGCCGAGCAGGTTGAGGAGGAACTGGACGGTGAGCGCCATAACGACGCCTGCGAATACCGCGCCCCATGAAATGTTGCTGCGCGCGAAAGTCCGATCGGCCGCATCCGCTCTGTCGCCGGCGGCATAGGTTCTCTGGCCGGTGGCTCCCGCCATTGGAATGTCTGTCATATTGCTCTCCTTCGAGAGTTCGACGGCCACGAAGGCGACCGGTCAGTCAGGCGTCGAGGTCGACATTCCTGCAGTTTCACCGCCCGGCCGTCGTGCGAGCCACAGCGAGGGCAATTTCTGATCGGAGGCGCGCCCTCAGGCGCCATGCAGCCTGACGGCGTTGGCGCGCACGACGGTCCGGTAGTCGTCGATCACTGCCTCGATCGAGTCGCCCGCCATGAGCGCCGAACCGCACCGCATGGCGGCCTCGGCCTTCTCCGACATCATGAGCATCGCCTCTTCGGTCGCCGCCGAGCCGCCCCACATCGCCTTGACTGTGCGCAGCCCGATGACCTCCAGGCATTCGCCCGTCAGCGCGGACATCTTGAAGAAAGCGCCGAAAGGGCCGGTTTCGTGAAGATCGGTGGCGTCGGTCATCGGTCGGTCCTCGGAACGGGTCCAGTGTCGGGCGTCACCGCGGCCGAATGATCGTCGGCCTCGCGCGTCGCGTCGCCGTCTTCGCCCTCCGGACGGGCGCTGTGAACGCCGTCGTTGCGCGAATCAGCCTGCGAAGGAGCCATCGCGCCCTTCGCGTCGTCCTTGATCCGGGCCTTGCGGTCGTCGGCGTCGATCATCTCGGCATCCTTCTCTCGGGCGCGCCTCCTTATTCGGAGACGTCGCCGTTGGAACTGACATGAAAGCTCTTGTCGCCGTCGGCGGTCGCGACGGTGATCTCGTACTCGATCGTCGTCCCGGACTGTTCGGCGGCCGCGCCGATCGCACGCCGTTCAGGCGCGCGGCTCTCGATGATCGAGACCGCGTCGCGCAAGCTGAGCTTCGCGGCCCCGCCCGCGTCCGGCGTCAGACTCGTCATCAGGCTGGCGACCTTCTGATCGGTCACCCCGATGAAGGAGCCGTTGTTGGCGTCGATGTGGTAGTGCGCCAGCATACCGTCGCGCCGGAGCACCACTACGTCGTGCGAGCCGCCGCCAATCGCGAAAGGCGTGAAGACGGCCGAGATCGCCCGTGCGCGGCCGGCGTTCTCCGCAAGTTCGACGCTCTGGACCAACCCGACCCGCGAGGACTTCGCGCCGTCAAGCGCCCCTTGCGAGTGGGAGTTGCGGTCCGGCCCGGGAGTGACGAGATCCCTAGCCATCGTCGGCGGGCTCGTCAGAACAAGGCTGGCCGCGCATGCGGCCAAGAGCGTCGCTCGCATGTTACCGGGACTTTCCCTGACTAGCGTCCGATCCGGGCGCCGCGCCGACCGCGCCCGGCGCGCTGCTCGCGCCAGGAGCGTTGTCGTCGCGCGCCTTGGGCATCGCCGCCGTGCCCTTACCTTCCTGCTGCTGCTTGACGTCCTGGGGCGAGGTCGCGAGCGGCGACGCCTCGTTGGACATCGCGCCGGTGGCGCCGGGCGAGGACTGCTTGGGATCGGTGGTCTTCTGGCTGCCGGACGGGGCCGGACCGTCGGAGGTCGACGGAGCGGTCTGAGCGATAGCGGCAGCGGCCGTCATGGCGACGACAAGCGCCGCGCCGAGAATCATTTTCATCTAGGCATCCAAACGCGACCGGGACGCAGCTCCGGGTCGGAGCGATCAACCTGCGCGATGGAACTAAAATTAAATATTGGCTCGAAAGTTCCTGGCGCCCGGCTGCAATTCGTCGACCAAATTTCCCGATGAAATCCAAATGCAGATTGTATTATACCGGTATAACGATCTGGGATAATTTCGTTCGATTGCACGATTTATTTCAGCTGAAATGATTTTTGTAGGGATCGAACGGGGGTTCGAACGGTTGCGTCCATGATCGAGCCACGCACGGCTTCATGGAGACAGCGCATGACCGGCAATGAAATGGTCCCCAGTCTCATGTTTATGACGTTCGGCGCAGCGATCCTGTTCGGCGTCGTGTCGCTGGTCTGGTTTCTGCGCAAGCGCAGCAATCGCGACGCCTACAAGCGTGCGACCGGTATCGACGAAGACGCCGGCAAGCGGTAACGACGGTGCCGATCGACGCGCCAGAACGCTCGATCGTCAGTCGCGACAGCCCGCGGCTGGACCTGCTCGTTTTTGAAATTCAGTCGAAGATCCCAAAGGCGGACATCGAATGGATGTCGCGGATCGTCGATCGCGCGTTCGAAGAACATGAGCAGATCGACATGCTGCTGCTCATGACGAACTACGAAGGCTCCGAGCTCAGCGCGATGTTGGACGGCGAGGCGCTGAGCGTGCAGTCGCGCTCCGTCGCCCGCGTGAGGCGCTACGCCGTTGTCGGCGCCCCATCCTGGGCGCGCACGATGATCGAAATCTTCGGGTCGCTTTCGCCTGTCGACGCCAAGACCTTCGAACTCGCCAACGAAGCCGCGGCCTGGGCTTGGGTGGATCAGCGGCCCTAGGCCCGACCTAAGACCGCCTTCCATCCCCCCAATCGAGGACCATCGATGACCGACCGCAACAATCTGATCGAACAGCGCGCTTACGATCTCTGGGTCGAGGCCGGAATGCCCGACGGGCAGGCGGAAGCGCATTGGGCTCAGGCCGAACGCGAAATAGGAGCCGCCGACGACAGCGGCTCGGTCCAGCCGGCGCTCGGCACGATCAACGGCGACGACGACTGATCGCCGACCTGCCGCGCGTCGCAGAGCGCGCGGGCCATGGCGCGACCCCGCGCCTTTGATTTCGCTTCGTTGGCTCAAGACCGGCGACGGCCTGGAGACGTCTTGATGAAAGCTCTGACCTGGCACGGCAAAGGCGACATCCGCTGCGACAGCGTGCCGGACCCCACCATCGTCGACGCCACCGACGCCATCATCAAGGTGACGGCCTGCGCCATCTGCGGCTCGGACCTGCACATCTATGACGGGGTGATCCCGAGCATGGAGAGCGGCGATATTGTCGGCCACGAGTCGATGGGAGAGGTCGTGGAGGTCGGAGCCGCCACGAAGAACCTGAAGGTCGGCGACCGTGTCGTAGTGCCGTTCACGATCTCCTGCGGCGAGTGCTTCTTCTGCAAGCGCGGCTTCTTTTCAGGCTGCGAGCGCTCGAACCCAAACAAGAAGACGGCGGCCAAGCTCTGGGGCTCCTCGCCCGCGGGCTTATTCGGCTATTCCCATCTGCTCGGCGGCTACGCCGGCGGACAGGCGGAATATCTGCGCGTGCCCTACGCCGACGTCGGGCCGATCAAGGTGCCGGATCATCTCTCCGACGAGCAGGTGCTGTTCCTCTCCGACATCTTCCCGACCGGCTACATGGCGGCGGACTTCTGCGACATTAGCCAAGGCGACACGATCGCGATCTGGGGCTGCGGACCGGTCGGCCAGATGGCGATCCGCTCCGCCTTCATTCTCGGCGCCGAGCGCGTCATCGCGGTCGACACGGTGCCGGAGCGGCTTGCGCTGGCTAAGGCCGCCGGCGCGATCACGCTCGATTTCCACGACGAGGACATCTACGAGCGCATCATGGACCTGACCGATGGTCGCGGCGCCGACGCCTCGATCGACGCGGTGGGCACCGAAGCCGACGTGACGGCGAGCGCCGACAGCATCGTGGACCGCGTCAAGGCCGCGCTGTTTATGGGCACCGACCGTCCGCACGTGCTGCGCCAGGCGATCCACTGCACGCGCAACTTCGGAATCGTCTCGATCGTCGGCGTCTATGGCGGTTTCCTCGACAAGGTGCCGA
Source organism: Chenggangzhangella methanolivorans (assembly GCF_042648545.1). Taxonomy (NCBI): domain Bacteria; kingdom Pseudomonadati; phylum Pseudomonadota; class Alphaproteobacteria; order Hyphomicrobiales; family Methylopilaceae; genus Chenggangzhangella; species Chenggangzhangella methanolivorans. The sequence continues at coordinate 3,341 of NZ_JBHRXS010000028.1, read as the reverse complement.
TGGGTTCGGCGATCAACCGCGGCTTGACGTTCCGCATGGCTCAGACGCCGGTCCAGAAATACCTTCCGCTCCTGCTCGAGCGGATCGAGAAGGGCGAGCTCGACCCGTCTTTCGTGATCACCCATCGCGGCGGTCTCGAAGACGGACCGGACCTCTACAAGACGTTCCGGGACAAGCACGACGGCTGCATAAAAGTGGTGTTGAGACCATGAGCGACATGATCATGGGCAACAAGACCGCAGGCGGCCGGCGACCGCTCGCCGTCGTCACCGGCGCGTCGAGCGGCATCGGGCTCGAGCTCGCCAGAGAGTGCGTCGACGGTGGCTTCGACCTGGTGGTCGCGTCCGACGACGGCGAGATCGATGCCGCAGCCGGCTTCTTTCGCGAGCGCGGGGCCGACGTCACGGCGATTACTGCCGACCTCTCGACGGCGGACGGCGTCGAAGCGCTGATCTCGGCGATCGACGGCCGTCCTGTCGACGCCCTGCTGGCAAACGCCGGCCGAGCGCTCGGCAAGGCGTTCCTGGATCAGGACTTCGACCGCGTCCGTGGGCTGGTCGACACCAACGTTACCGGCACGCTCCATCTGATCCACCGTGTCGGACAGGGCATGCGCTCTCGCCGTTCCGGCCGCATCCTGATCACAGGGTCAATCGGCGGCTATGTTCCGGGGCCGTTCGACGCGGTCTATGACGCCACCAAGGCGTTCCTGAACAACTTCTCGTTCGCGCTCCGACACGAGCTGAAGGACGAGAACGTCACCGTCACGGTCCTCATGCCGGGACCGACCGAAACTGCGATCTTCGAGCGCGGAGATCTCGGCGACACCAAGGCCGGCGTTATGAAGAAGGACGACGCGGCCGAGGTCGCGGCGACCGGATTCAAGGCCATGATGGCAGGCGACGGCGACGTTGCGAGCGGCCTGAAAGCCAAGTTGATTTCGGCGGCCGCCAACGTGGTTCCGTCGTCGGTGCTCGCCGCGGCTCACGCAAAGGGCGCCAAACCCTGGTCCGGCCGATGACGCTGGCCCGTAGCCACTGAATTGGAGCCAAGATGACCGAGACCGCCACCCTTCTGCTGATGCCCGACGGCGACCGCCCGGAGGTGGCGGACTTCGCGGCAGGCGACGTGTTCTCGACCTTCGAGGCAGCGATCCGCGCCGCCCATCAGGGCGCAGGGCCCAAGGAGGCAATGGTCCCCTGGGTGCTGTTCGGCGGCAAGGTCATGGAGCCGGATCATGTCATGGGGGTCAACACGCCCCCGGCCCCTCTCGAACGGCTGAAAGAAACACAGGTTGGCGACAGGCTGGACGAAGCCCTCGAGGACACGTTTCCCGCCAGCGACCCACCGGCGCGCAGCGAGCCTTGAACAAGCTTGCCGGACCGCCGCACGAGGCCACTGAGCAGGCTTGGCATCTCACGAGGAACGAACGCTTCACGTGTTCGTTGACTGAGTCAACAGTTCCTGAGGTTATTATGTCTTTTAATGCGTCAATTAAAACTGATGATTTTCGTACATTTATTGAAAAGAGCGAATTTCCTTGTGTCGGAGCCAAGTCAGCGCTGCGCCGAGATCAAACGAAGTTCTGGTCGGGTGTGGACTTGCGCGATGGGTCGGGCGATCGAGACCTTCTCAAAAACCTGTACGAGTTCATAGACTGGTACAAACAGGACGACGCGATGTTCGCCACGTTCGTCGCCATATTCGACGGCCCGCTTGGCCTGACGGAGGAGGCGTTCGAGCAGGCGTTGTGGGACCGCCTCGAGGCCTTGCATCATCTTGATGCGGAGAGCCATCGCTGGGACAAGACAGTCTCGAAAGACCCGGAGTCGTCGCTGTTCGGCTTCAGCCTAAAATCGGCGGCCTGCTTCGTCGTAGGCCTGCATGACGGCGCCAGCCGCGCCGCGCGCCGTTTCGAACGCCCGACACTCGTCTTCAATCTGCACGAGCAGTTCGAGAAGCTTCGTGCGGAAGGCAAATACGAGCCGCTTCAGACGGCTATCCGCAAGCGCGACACGGAGCTGGACGGGTCGATCAATCCGATGCTTGCGGACCACGGCGAGGACAGCGAAGCCAAGCAGTACAGCGGCCGGGAAGTCGGGGAAAACTGGCGCTGCCCATTCCAGCCTACCGAACGCGAAGAAGCTGCGTGACCCAATGCATTGCGCCGCGATCCGGCGTCGCGTTCGAGCTGTCACAGGGGCAGGTTTTAGAGGTGATCGATCCGCAGGGCGAGCAGGTGGCCGACCTGGTCGCATTCTCGCGAGACGACCTCAACGAGGCTATCTCGTCCGGTCGTTCGATCGATTACGCCTCAAAAATCTTCCTGACCACCGGCGATTCTATCTACTCAAACCGCAGCCGCGTGATGATGACGATCGTCGCCGACACGGTCGGCCGCCACGACTTCCTGCTAACACCCTGCAGCGCCGACACCTTCCGCATCATCTACGGCCACGACCATCCCCACCGCGGGTGTCATGGAAACCTGACCGCGGCGCTCGAGCCCTGGGGCATCGGCCCGGACCAAATTCCGGTCGCCTTCAACGTCTTCATGCATGTCGAAGTGAACGGTCAAACGGGTGAACTGAGAGTTCTGCCGCCCAAGAGCAACGCCGGCGATCATGCCCGGTTTCGCGCTGAAATGGACCTTGTGATCGGGTTGACCGCCTGCTCGGCCGAGCAGTCCAACAACCACAGCTTCAAGCCGATCCATTACCGGGTGCTCAACGCCCACGAGGTTCCGTGAGCCTGCAATCCTTCGACCTCGTGCTTGTGATCGGGATTCTCGCCACGTTGTGCTCGACCGCAAGCTTCGCGCCGCAGGCGTGGAAGATCATCAAGACTGGCGACACCAAGTCTCTGTCGACCCCGATGTACGCCGTGACCGTTTGCGGTTTCGCGCTGTGGCTCGCCTACGGACTTGCCCGCACAGAGTGGCCGCTGATCGTGACGAACGCGACATGCCTTGGCCTATCAGCCTTCATTTTGGTGATGAAAATCCTTCCTAGCGCGATCACGCGTCGGGTGTCGCAGACCCTGAATCCCAAGTCGTGAAGCCGCCCCGTGGGCCACGAACGCACGCTGGGCAGTGCCCGACAGCAGGGAAGCGGCACTACCTCTGACCTGACCAACTTAGCCGCGATCCGCGGCTTCCCAACGACCTTGGCGCTGGTCGATCTTGCTTCAGGCACGGTTCTATCTGCTGTCGCTGCCACTATCAGGTTTTCTGCAACACGCGATCTCTCCGGTTGACGTCGGAAAGCAGTCGCTTGCGGCGACCGCTAATGGGATGGACCGGCTGCTTCCCTCGGCGGGTTAGCCTTCAAGGCTGTTGCCCG
>NZ_JBHRXS010000027.1:0-14524 GCF_042648545.1 Chenggangzhangella methanolivorans | reverse complement strand
GGCAACAGCCTTGAAGGCTAACCCGCCGAGGGAAGCAGCCGGTCCATCCCATTAGCCGACGCGCGATCGGTCCGCTTGTCGGCAGTTCGGCAAGATCAGATTCCGGCGCGCGCGGCTGGAAACAACGATTAAGTCGGCGAGGCAATGAGGCCTGTTGATCCTTCTCCATCCGCAGCGGAGGGGCCTTCAGGCTCCACTTTCGCCGATTTCGCTGTTCGCTTCTCTCAATCGTTTACGGTCGACTTGGCGCCAACATCGTGATCCTCTTGTGTCAACAGAGCATCAGGCTCGGTCGTGACAACCGCATCAAGGAGCTGCGTCGCATCATAAGGCTTAGCCAGTAGAGCGATCTCACCGTCGAGCTTTACAGCGGTGGCGTCGCCTGTGGCATAGACGATCCGTACCGCCGGCTTCATCTCGCGGGCGCACTCCGCAAGATGCTCGCCCGATGCGCCGGGGAGGTTGAGATCGGTCACGAGCACGTCGATCGGCGCTGTCTGGAGCGCGAGATGCGCCTCCTCGGCACTCCCGGCTTCCACGACGACATACCCTGCGCTCTGCAGGATTTCGGCGCTGCTCATTCGGATCAACGCATCATCCTCGACCAGTAGGATCGTGCCTTGACGCGCGGCCGGCGACACTGGCGCGGCCGCCTTAGGAGCCTCCGCGGACGCAGGCTTCACCGATCCCCGATGGCGCTGGTTGGCTAATACATGTCTGAACTTTCGGGCCAGGGCCTCGCGGGTATACGGCTTCGACAGCAACTCGACGCCGACGTCCAATTTGCCGCCATGCACGATCGAGTTTTCGGTGTAGCCAGAGGTGAACAGCACTGCGATTCCGGGCAGCCGCTCGCGGGCCTTCCTTGCCAGCTCGGGGCTCTTCAGGGCGCCGGGCATGACGACATCGGTGAACAGAATGTCGATCGGAATGCCGCTTTCGATCACGATCAGGGCGCTTTGAGCATCGACCGCCTTGAGTACGCGGTAGCCAAGGTCAGTCAGCATCGAAACGGCAGTCTCCCGAACCTCGGCGTCATCTTCGACCACCAGCACGGTTTCAGCGCCGCCGGTAATCGGGCCAGCGTCGACCACGACCTCGACGTCTTCCGCCTCCATGGCGCGAGGCAGGTAGATCTTGATTGTCGTGCCGTGCCCGACCTCGGAATAGATCTTCACGTGGCCGCCGGACTGTTTGACGAAGCCGTAGACCATCGACAGCCCAAGACCCGATCCTTTGCCTTCGGCTTTGGTCGAGTAAAACGGCTCGAAAACCTTGTCGACGACGTCTGCGGGCATGCCGCAGCCCGTGTCGGTCACGGCGAGCATGACGTACTGGCCAGCGGCGACCTCGTCGTGGGTCCGCGCATATGCGTCGTCGAGGTGGGCGTTGGCGAGCTCGATCGTCAGCTTGCCCCGCCCGTCCATCGCGTCGCGCGCGTTGATCGCCATGTTGAGGACGGCGTTCTCGATCTGAACCGGGTCGGCGAAGGTGTTCCAAAGCCCGCCGGCGAACACGGTTTCGATTTCGATCGCCTCGCCGATCGCGCGGCGCAGCATGTCATCCATGTCACGCACGAAGCGGCCGGGATTGATGACTTTGGGCTCGAGAGCCTGGCGTCGTCCAAAAGCAAGCAGTTGAGAGGCAAGCTTCGCGCCTCGGGCGACACCCGACATGGCGTTTGCAACCCGGCGCTCCGCGCGCTCGTTGCCGGCGATGTCTTTTCCCAAAAGTTGCAGATTGCCCGACACGACCTGCAGCAGGTTGTTGAAATCGTGCGCGACACCGCCGGTCAGCTTGCCGACAGTCTCCATCTTCTGCGCTTGCAGAAGCTTCGCCTCCGCCTGACGGCGCTCCTCGATTTCCGCAATGACGCGGGCTTCGAGCGTTTCGTTGAGCTGCCGAAGCTGGCCCTCCGCGCGCTCGCGATGGCGAACCTCTCGGGTCAGGTTTGCGGCGTGATCACGTAGAGCGTCCTCGGCCGCGCGCTGGTGCGTGATGTCGGTATGAACGCCGACCCATTCGGTGATCTCATTGGCTTCGTCGAGGATCGGCAGGCCCCGGATTGCGAAGGTGCGCCACGCTCCGTCATGGCGCCGGACGCGATGCTCGAACACATACATGCTCTTCGCAGCGACAGCCTCGTTCCAGCTCGCGACGCTGGGACCCCGATCGTCGGGATGGACGGCAGCCGCCCAGCCATATCCTTGATATTCCTCGATCGACTGCCCTGTCAGGGCGGCCCAGCCAGGTTGCTCGCCGAGCATCCGGCCGTCGGCGCTGTTGGTCCAGAGAACGCCGTGGACCGCGCCCATAGCGGTTCGAAAGCGACGGTCGCTCGCCTGGAGCATCGCCTCACGGTGCGCTCGCTCTTCCAGATCGACCACGAGGATGTAGACGCCAGGAACCGAGCCGTCCGCCTTGATATCTGGCACATAGCGGATTTCGGATCGGTGGCGCGCGCCGTCGCGATGAGGCAAGTCTGCCTCGGAACTCGTCGCCTCCCCTGCAAGAGCCCGGTCAATCCACTCGCGCCGCAGCTCATAATAGGCTTCGCCCACGATCTCGCGAACGTGCCGCCCCACCATGTCCTCAGGCGACACTCCGAGCCATGCCTCGTAAGCGCGGTTGGCGAACCGATAGACATGACCGCGGTCGACATATGCGATCAGCATCGGCAACGCGTCGGTGACGCGGCGCAGATTGGCCTCGCTTTCCGCCAGACGCCGCTCCGTCGCAAGACGCTGCGTGTTGTCCACGACCGTGCACATTACCCCGCCGATGGAGGCGTCGGCTTCGTAGACCGGCGTGTAGAAGAGGTCGAAAAAGAACGTCGTCTCCTCGTCGTCTCTCGCGAGCGTCATTGCCTGGTCGTGGAAGGACGACAGCTCTCCGCGGAAACCCGCTTCAAGCATCGTGCGGTTCCAGTCCCAGATTTCCGGCCAGACCTTGTCGACAGCGCCGCCTAGCGCCTCTGGATGTTTCGACCCAACAATCGCGATGTAGGCGTCGTTGTAGATCATGGTGTGGGACGGGCCCCACATCAGCACCTTGGCGACGGGCGAGTTGACGATGTTGGCGACCGTCGCCCGCAGTTCGAGAGACCAGCGGTTTATCGGACCAAGCGGCGTGCTGCTCCAGTCGCGGCTGCGGATCAACGCGCCGCATTCGCCCCCCGCTTTCGGCCAATCGGCCAAAGCTGGCCGACCGACACGGCCTTCGCTCCGGAGCGACCTCAGGCCTGCCCGAACCACTTCGCTCGCGCTGGCGTAATCGCCTGACGCGAGACTGTCATTGATGAACCCCTCAAGCTCTGGGGTCAGCGAAACGTTGCGTGTTTGGCGGCAGGACATCAGCCTTCGTGAGGCGTGCAGGAGTCGGTGTCAATCAATGTCAAACACGGGTTCTGCCGGTGAAATTCTTGCCGCGAAAGAAATGCTTCGCCAGAGGTGGCGGGAGGCGTGCGGCGCGCGTCCATGGGCGGGGATCGACGCGCAGCGCGCCAGACGACCCAAGTCGACATCGGTGGGTTTGCAGCGTCAGCCCGACGCCATACCCTTTAAAGCTGGATGCCGCAGGCGGCCCGACGGCGTTCTGCCTCGGTACTCTACCTCGACCAACGCGAAGCCCTAACTAGCGATCTTCGCCTTGATGTCGGCTGCGGCCCTCTCAGTCAGACCTGCCCCTACTGAGCCGACCAAGACGAGCGCTCCCTCCTTCAGGATATCTTAAGGGATCGTTGGCCTGGCAGGTAGGCGGACACGCCGAATATGCCGATCTCGGTACATTTCGCTTTGAGCCACGTCTCGCTCGCGCCCGACCGATACGAGGCGTCCTGGCGCTTCGCCACTACTCCCTCGAAACCCATCAAGCCTTACAAGCGGCTGGAGCTGGCCCGTCGGGTGCGCCGGGTGATCGACGGCCCGACGGGCGTCGGCTGATCTAGCGGGGGACGCGCCTCAGCGAGAGCCCTTGCCGTCGCCGTCGCGAGGCTGGCCCATCGGTTCCTGCACGTGCGCCTCGATGAACCAGAGCTGCTTGTCGATCGCGCGCGACAGGCCCGTCAGCAGGTCGGCGGTGTCCGGCTCGCCCGCCTCGTCGACCTCGTCGATGTTCTCGCGGACGGCGTTGGCGAAGGTCGCGTAGCGGTCGATGAGGGCCGCGAGATGGTCGGCGACCGCATAGACGTCGGTCGGGTAGGCCGCGAGCTTCGACGACTGCGCGACCACCTGGGTGGTTCCGAGCGCCGTGCCGCCGAGCTGGACGACGCGCTCCGCCATGTCGTCGTTGAAGCCATCGAGCTCCTTGCGGAAGCCGTCTAGCATCAGATGCACGGCGATGAACTGGGGGCCCTTCAGGTTCCAGTGCGCCTGCTTGACCGCAAGCGCGAGGTCGATGCCGTCGGCAAGCCGCGCGTTCAGCGTCTCGATCGCGACCTTCTTGGCGTTTGAGGGTGTTTCGTTGCGGGTGGCGTGCTGACGCGGGGAAGGCTTCTTGGCCATCGGCTCGATCTCCGGAAAGTGTGGAAGAGGGTTTTGAGAGGGTGCAACGGCGGCCGCCAAGCACGGCGCCGCCGTTGCGCTATCAGACGATCAGTCCGAGCTGGCCTTGCCCATCGCGTCGACGTTTACGTCTTTGTTGCCGTCGGCAGTGGCGACGGTGATCTCGTACTTCACGGCGTCGCTGTCGCGCTCGACCTCGGCGTCGACGGCCTTGCCCTTGGCGAAGGCTTCGGCGGCTGCGATCGCGCCCTTGAGCTGGGTCTGCGCTTTGGCGTAGTTCTCCGGCTTCAGCATCGTGAAGTACTTCTCGAACGTCTGCTCCTCCTGGCCGGTCACCTGGCCCGAGTTCGGGTCGACGTAGTACTCGGTGAGCTTGTTGCCGCCGTCGGCCACGACCTTGACCTCCCAGCGGCCGCCGTTGTCGTCGCTGTACTCAACCTCAGTCGCCTTGCCGCCCTTCGCCTCCGCGGCCTCGACCGCCTGAGTGATGGTGACCTTGGCGTTCTGCGCCGCCATGTCGTCCGCCAGAGCCGCGGGGACGCCGAGCCCGACGGCGGCCGCCGTCACGAGCGTGGAAGCCATCAGTCGGATCCGGGTGCGCATGTGGTTCTCCTTGCAAAGCTCCCGGCGCGATGGCGCTGGGTGCTGCCCAAACTCCCGGACCGGAGGTTTGGTTCACGAGCGGTTGAGGACGGCGAGGCTGTGGAGCTGTGTTCGTCGGTTGATGAGGTGCGCAAACCAGCCTACGAATCCTTTCGGCGTATCGGCGTTGTTCGGTCTCGATCTGAGGAGCGCACGGTGGTCTACGCGTCTTTGTCCAATGCTGGGATTCGATTCCTGCGGCCGTCCAAGGCTTGGTCGGCAGAATGACGCTTCACCTCGCTCCAATCCTGAACGAGAGTGGCTGCTTCACGCTGACTTGCAACGGCGCCGCGGTCGGAACAGTCAGGCGGGAGCGCCTTTCCGACGGTTCGCCAGACCGATGGCGCTATCAGTTCCGCGAGGACTGTCTGGCGGTCGATGTTACGGGCGGCAGGTCCGGCCACGCGGCAAACCTTGGCGAAGCGTTCTTCCGAGCGAGCCGTTGCTGGCTCACTCAATCGTCCGATGACGCCAAGGGCACTTGACCGCCTAGAAGGCGTAGCGCACCTCGCAGTATGGGATCATCTCGGAGCGCCACCGCAGCAGTCGCTCCAGCCACGTCTTGTTCCACGGCGTCCGGTAGCGCAGGTTGGCCATCCCGTTCTGGCTGATCTTCGTCTCCTGCAGATCCGGTCGCCACAGCAAGTCCTCGCCCTTGGGGTGCCAGGCGAGGTTGATCTCATGCAGGCCCGCGTTGTGCGTGAGCATGATGATCTCACACTTGAGCTGAGCCTTGGCCCGGTCCGACAGCGTGTCGTCGATCGCGGCGAACAGGCCGCGCCACTCGGGCTCCCAGCCTTCGTGCACGATTACCGGGCTGAAGTTGACGTGGACCTCGTAGCCCGCCTCGACGAAGTCGTTGATTGCCGCGATCCGCTCCTCGATCGGGGATGTGCGCACGTCGACGACCTTGGACGGCCCCTCCGGCATCAGCGAGAAGCGGATGCGCGTCCGGCCTCGCGGGTCGTAGTCCAGCAGCTCGCGGTTCACGAGCTTCGTCGCAAACGAGCCCTTGGCGTTCGGGATGTCGCGGAAGGCGGCGACGAGGTCGCGCACCGTACCGGTGATCGTTGCGTCCGCGGAAAGGTCGCCGTTCTCTCCGAGGTCATAAACCCAGTCGACGGGATCGACGCTGTTGGGCAACGGCTTCGGACCGAGCTTCGCGGCGTGCCGCGCGATCGCGGCCGAGATCGCCTCGACGTTGACGAAGATCGTCACGGGGTTCGCGTAGCCCTTGCGCCGCGGAACGTAGCAATAGGAGCACGCCATCGCGCAGCCGTTCGACGTGGACGGCGCGATGAAGTCCGCTGAGCGGCCGTTGGGCCGCAGGGCAAGCCCCTTCTTCACGCCCAGCACCAGCACGTCGCGCTTCATCCGCAGCCAGTCGGCGGCGAGCGCCTCGTCGGCGAACAACTCTGGAATGCGTGCGTGGCTCGCGACCTCGATCAGCCTCGCGTCCGGGAAGCGCTCCAACGCCTCGCGGCCGCGGGCAAAGTTCCGCACCTCCGGCTCGAGGTAGATGGTCTTCGGGTCGATTAGCCTGCGTGGGAGAGCCATGATGGTCCAACTCCCGACGCCTGCCGCGGGTTCGTCCGGAGGCGACCCCCGTCAGGTCGGCGACTGCGCCTCGTCGGGATCGTCCGGAGACGCCTCGTGTGCGCCGCCATGGGACCCCTGCTTACCCGCATGGTCGCCGGCCGCCTTCTCGTTCGGCGTCCGGGCAACCTCGTCGAGCTGGGCTTCCGGATCGACTGGCGTCTTGATGCTCTCGCTGGATTCTTGACGTTCGATCTCGACATCGTCGGGATTGGGTTTATTGCCGTCCTGCATCGTGTGTCTCCGGTGTTTGTTCTTTCCATCGGTCTCTACCGCCACGCGGATGCGGCAACTCGATGCTTACGTTTCCGCGCGTTGCTCAGCCCTACGTGACGCAAGACCCGCGTCGCGAGCGGGGCGCCGGCCGCATCGCTGAATGGCGACCGAACTCAGGCACTGCGGGCCTGTTCGGGGTGCTTGCCCTCGGCGAACTCCTCGACGAGCTTGGCGCAGAAGGCTGGAAGGTCGTCCGGGTTCCGGCTCGTCACGAGGCCCTTGTCGACCACGACTTCCTCGTCGACCCACGTCCCGCCCGCATTCTCGACGTCCGTCTTAAGCGTCGGGAAGGACGTGATGGTTCGCCCCTCAAGCACGCCAGCCTCAACCAGGGTCCAAGGCGCGTGGCAGATCGCGGCGACGGGCTTGGACTGCTCGAAAAACGCTCGGATAAACGCAATCGCGTCTTCGTCGGCCCGCAGCTTGTCGGCCCCAACGCAGCCCCCTGGAATGACGAGGCCGTCGAACTCGTCTGCGGAGACCTCGGAGAAGGTCTTGTCGACGGCGTAGCTGCCGCCCGGGTCCAAGTCGTTGTTCACCGATTTGGCCTCGCCCTTCTCGATGCTGATGACGGTCACTTCGCCGCCGGCCTGTTCGACGGCCTCCTTGGGCTTGGAGAACTCGGGTTCCTCCGTGCCGCTCGGCGCGATCAGGATCGCGATCTTCTTGCCTTGAAGGCTCATGGCTGTCTCCTTCCATGCGGATGCAGTGCGCCTTCTCCGGGCGCAGGATGCGAATGCCCTGACCAACGGCGCTGGCAAGGTTTCGATCCCGAGGAGCGGTGACGGAGAACCGTTCGGCGCGCGTTGGCGTTGCTTCAGTACGCGGGGGCATGACCCCTCATAACTGATCGCACCAGGGAGAACGCATGCACATTGAGAGCCGCGACGGAGCGCATCTGCACGTCAAGGACGCCGGAGAGGGCAAGCCTGTCGTCCTGATCCATGGCTGGCCGCTGACGGGCGACATGTTCGAGTACCAGACGCTGGCGCTGCTCGAAGCGGGCTACCGGGTCATCACCTATGACCGCCGCGGCTTCGGCCAGTCCGCACACCCCGCGACCGGATACGACTACGACACATTCGCCGACGACCTGGCGGCGGTGCTGGACAAGCTCGACATCCGCGAGGCGAACCTCGTCGGCTTCTCGATGGGCGGGGGCGAGATCGCCCGCTACCTCACCCGCCATGGCTCCGACCGTGTCGCCAAGACCGTGCTGGTGGCTTCGGTCGTGCCGTACCTGTTGAAGGACGACAGCAACCCCGATGGCGTCGACGCAAGCGTCTTCGAGGACATGAAAAGCGAGATCCGTAAGGACCGCTTCGCCTTCCTCCAGACCTTCGCCAAGCAATTTTACGGCGTCGGAGTGATTTCCCGTCCGGTCAGCTCCGCGCTCCTCGACTGGACCTTTACGCTCGGCCTGATGGCGAGCCCGAAGGCGACGCTCGATTGCGTCGATGCGTTCGGGCGGACCGACTTCCGGCCGGACCTGAAGTCGTTCACCAAGCCGACCCTGATCATCCATGGCGCGTCGGACGCAACCGTCCCGATCAAGCCGAGCGGCAAGGCGGCGGCCGCGGGCATCCAGGGTTCGAACTACATCGAGTACGATGGCGAGCCTCACGGCCTGTTCGCGACCGATCCCGAACGGCTGAACCGCGACCTGATCGAGTTCATCGGTTAAACTCGGCCTGGGCCCATCGCCGCGGTCGCGTGACCGCGGCGATGGGCTCTTCGCTGGTCGGCGTCCGAACGAATTCCGGGCGCTGACCGTTTGCTCCAAGACACAGGAGCATTCGATGAAGCACTTCCCGAAGCCGCCGTTTCCCAAGCAGCCGCAGTCCTTCCCGGGGCTGACCGAGAAGATGGATCCTCGGCCCGACCATGGCGAGGAGAGCTACAAGGGCTCGGGGAAGCTGGCGGGCAAGAAGGCGATCATTACGGGTGGCGACAGCGGGATCGGGCTCGCGGTGGCGATCGCATTCGCCCGGGAGGGCGCCGACCTTTTGGTCGTGCACCTGCCGAGCGAGGGCGAGGATGGCGCGACTTGCCGCCGCCTTATCGAGGAGGCCGGCCGAAAGGCCGTGATGGCGCCCGGCGACATCAGCGACGCGAGCTTCCGCGAGCAGATTGTGGAGCGCGCCATCGCTGAATTCGGCGGCCTCGACATCCTGGTCAACAATGCGGCCTACCAGAAGCCATTCAAGTCGCTCGACGAGGTCTCGCTCGAGGAGTGGACCAAGACATTCGACACCAACGTCCACGCGACGTTCCACCTGACCCAACTGGCGACGCGCCATATCAAGCCAGGCGGCTCGATCATCAACACCGCTTCGGTGAACTCGAAGGATCCGTCTCCGCAGCTCCTGCCCTACGCCACCACCAAGGGGGCCATCGCGAATTTGACAGTCGGCCTTGCGCAACTGCTTGCCGAAAAGGGCATCCGGGTGAACGCGGTCCTGCCCGGTCCGATCTGGACCCCGTTCATCCCGGCGGGCATGCCGCCCGATGCAGTCGAAACATTCGGATCGAAGACGCCGTTCGGTCGCCCCGGCCAGCCGGCCGAACTCGCGTCGGCCTACGTCATGCTTGCCTCCGACGAGGCCAGCTACACCTCGGGCGCGCTGCTCACCATCGCAGGCGGCCAGACCGTGGTGTGATGCGGGTCGCGAATCCCCCAACGCACTTCTTTCCACATCTAGAGGCATAGGAACTCATAGCCTGCTCGTCGATGCCGTACGCGGGTTGCACATGCCCCCGAGCGGCGTCCGCATCCACGCCACGGCCGGCGTTCAAGCGATCCGGCGCTACTTGATCGAAGACGGGAAGATGGACCGGAAGGCTGTGCTGCCGGTCACATATTGGCAAAAAGGTTGCTCAGCAGACAGCCCGCTCCCTGAAGAGACCGACTGAACCTACGTCCGCTTCCCGGAAGCCCTTCGACTTCCGCTGTTGGCGCGCAACTGTCGTTCATCGAGAGCGCAGTGAGATCCTGACGTATCCCTCCGAGGGATCGACCTCAATCAAGTCGCCGCTGCTGATCTCTTTGGTGACGTCGGCGCAATCGAAGCGGTCGACCATGGTAAGGCCCGCGAACGCTGCGCCCTGGGCCAGGATCGTGTTGACCGTATTGAACACCAGCGCCTTCGGCGTGACGCCCGACTGGAGCATTTCGCGCAGCATCCAGGCCGAGGCGACGCCGCCCTTGGCGGTGTTGAGCACCAGGATCTTGTTGCGATAGCTCTCGCCAAACAGCTTGTGGGCGGGGCGTGAGAACACGCCCTTGATCCGGTCGAGATCATAGCGGGCGCTGAAATTGTCGCTCGCGACCAGCGCTTCTCCTTCGACCTTTGGGCCGATGCCAGGATGGCAACGCAGCACTCTGCTCATCACGACACCTTTCCGGCGCACGCGCTTTCGACGCAGCGCTCCATGGTGGCGAGCGTCGGCTTGTAGCCGTAGCCGCCGATGATGTTGACGAGTTTCGCCGAGTTGGTAACGAGCCGGCTCCAGCCGTTCGCTTCCGCCATCTCGCGGGCGTAGCTCTGGTAGAAGCACACCCCTTCCAGCACGAGGCCGCCTGCGGCCTCGATGCGCCGTGTGAGACCCATACGGTCGGACGCGGCCTTGATCTCGGGCGAGGTCACGGCCATCAGAGTCGTGTCGGGATGAACGCGGCGGCCGTCCATGAGAGTCGCGACCTGCTCCATCTCGAGCAGCGAGAGCTGGGGCGCGGAGAACACCACCACGTCGACCTTGTCGCCGCGGGCGGCATAACCCTCGTAGAAGGCGTCGAAGTCGTCCGCGGTGATGGGTTCCGCCGCCGGGACAGCGCCTCCGTTGAAGGCGGCGTGAAGATCGGGCGCCTCGGGCGTGACGCCGGGAATATGGAACAGCGCCACCGAGCCGAAGCTCGCGGCCGCCGCGCCAAAATGCTTCAGCTCGTCGGAGTTCGGCGCGCGTTCGAGCCCGGTGATCACCGGCACGCGCCAATAACTGTCGGTCTTGCGCCCGACGATGCCGCCGAGCGCGCCCCAGTCGCTGAGATCCGTCGGCTGATGCTTGAGCTCGAAATGCAACGTGCCGACGCGCTTCTCGTCGAGGTGATAGCCGTAGCGCGGGGTGCGGCCGGTGAGCGCGGCGGCGAGCGCCGAGGGTCCGCCCTCAAAATTGCTGCGGGCTCCAAGCACCGAGTTCGAATAGATCACCACGCCGGTGTCGCCGAAAGCCAGATGCTCGCCGCGCACAGGCGGCAGGATGGTCTGGTAGTTGATGCAGGTGTTGGTCATCAGGACGCCGAGAGCCTCGAACGCCTTGATGAGCCGCGCCTCAAGATCGACCATGCTTTGCGTTTGCTTCAGCCGCTCATAGGCCTTGAAGTCGACGCCGCGTGGGTCGGTGATCGTCGGTATTTTCACTTTCCGATCCGCGTGCGGCGCGCGCGCGAGCTCCTCCATGAAATCGACGCCCGTGGGGCCCGTGGCTTCGGTGTCGGCCATGATGTGCGCCTGGCCGACGGGCACGAGATCGACGGCGTCGAAGAAGCGCCCAACCATGACCTGATGCTCAACGGCCCAGCGCCGAACGGCTCCGTGCTCGCCCGCGAGCATCGCTTCGGTCTCGTCGTCGAGCTTCATCGCGTCTGCCTCCGGCGAGGACTGGCGTTCGAACCGAGTCCTATATAGCTTTCACCTGTCTATAGCGGCTTCAGACATGCTCTGCAGCTACCCGCAATCTTATACTTAAGCTTCATAGCTATATAGCTTTCACGGCGCATAATTCCTGCGCCGCCAGGAGAGCGGCCGACAAGACGAGGGGGAAGCGCCCATGACGTCGCCCAACGGTTCCTCAAGACGAACGGCGCTTCAGGGCGCAGCCTTTGCGGCGCTTGCGCTGGCGGGCCTCTCAGTCCCGGCCGCCGCCGCGCCGGACACCTATCCGAGCCGGGTCATGACTATGGTGGTTCCGTTCGCCGCCGGCGGCCCGACCGACGTCCTGGCCCGCGTGCTAAGCGCGCACATGTCGAAGACGCTCGGTCAGCAGGTCGTGGTGGAGAACCCCGGTGGGGGCGGGGGCAGCATTGGCAGCGCCCGCGTCGCGCGCTCCGATCCCGACGGCTACACGATGGTGATGGGCAATCTCGGAAGCCACGCGGCCGCTGTCGGCATCTACGACAATCTGCCCTATGACCCGGTCAAGGACTTTCAGCCCGTAATGCTGATCGGCACGACGCCGATGGTGGTGGTGGTCAACAAGGACCTGCCGGTCAAAAGCCTCAAGGAACTAGTCGATTACGCCAAAGCCAATCCCGGCAAGGTTGGATACGGGACGGCAGGCAAGGGCTCGATTGGGCATTTGGCCGGCATCTCGTTCAACCAGCTTACTGGCGCAGGGCTGACGCACATTCCCTATCGCGGCCTCAGCCAGGCGATGACCGACGTGATCGCGGGCCAGATCCCGATGATGTTCGATCAGGTGGTGAGCGGCGCGCCGCACATCCGCACCGGGGCGGTGCGGGCACTCGCCATCGCCGGGCCGAAGCGCGCCGAGGCGCTACCCGACGTGCCGTCTGCGCCGGAGGCTGGCCTGGCGGAGTTCGAAACGCTCGCCTGGTCGGCGCTCTTCCTACCAAAGAACACTCCGAAGCCGATCGTCGACGAGCTGGTGGCGGCGCTCGAGGCCGCGTTCAGAGACGAGGGCATACAGAAGCGCATGAAGGAGCTGGGCAACGAAGTGCCGCCGCCCGAGCAACGCACGCCGCAAGCGCTGCGCGACTTCGTTACCGCCGAGATCGCCAAATGGACGCCGATGATCAAGGCCTCGGGAGAGCGTTGAGCCGCTTGAGCGGCCGCGGCGCTCGTCCTAGACCGTCCGGAGCGGAGACCAGAGAGCGCGCCCGCTTGGCCATCATCGCGGATATCGGCGATCAGCGGACCGACAGCCGCCCGCGCGGCGAGGCGATGGCGGAGCTGCGTCGCCGCGTAGAGGACGCCGCCCAACAGGACGAGCCCCGCCATCTTCGCCTGAGGGCCGCCATCCTCGGCATGATCGCCGACGGCCTCTGGACGCCCGGCGACAAGCTGCCCGCCGAGACCGAGCTCGCCCGCGCGAGCGGTCTCAGTCTCGGCACGGCTCAGAAGGCGCTTGGCGCGCTGGCGCGCGATGGCGCGCTGATCCGTCGGCACGGCCACGGCACTTTCGTCCCGAGCGGCGCGTCGCAGGCCGAACGCCTCTTGCACTTTCGTTTCGTCAGCGACGACGACAGCGCGATTGCGCCGGTCTACGCCGAGGCGATCGAGCGCCGCGTCACCACCCGTCGCGGGCCATGGTCGGCGATGCTGGTCGAGGCGTCGCGTTTCATCCGCATCCGGCGACGCATCACCGTGGCGGAGGAGTTCGACTGCCTTAGCGAATTCTACATTGATGGTGACCGTTTCGCGGGCGTGCTCGACATGCCGATGAGCGAGCTGCACCGCGTCATGATCCGCACGGTTCTCGAGGAGCGGTTCGACGTCCCGACGCTGTTCGTCGACCAACGCGTGCAGGCGACCCAATTCACGCCTGAGATCGCGAAGCTACTGAAGCTCGAAAGCGAGAGCTACCACGGCCTCGCGCTCGAGGTCCGATCCTACACGCGGGGCAGTCAGCCGATCGCGTTCCAGCACATCTTCATTCCGCCGAATGTTCGGAAGCTTCAGCTAATGTCGGGAGACGACGCGGGCCGCTTCAGCCGCGCGCGCTAAAGCGGCGTCTCAGAAATCGGCGTCTGGATGCGAGCGCCATGGGTCGAAGCGAGGGCCTTGCAGCGGCCGCTCCCCGACGACGCTCTTGTGGTCGTGGCGAAGGGCGCGAAGCAGGACGGCAGAAGCGCCCCCGTGTCCTCAGCGGCCGGCGCCACGTAGCCGTCGAAGCGTTCGCTTGGGTATGAACCTGTACGTACAGGTTGTGAATCGCTACGAATCTCGTGCGCGAACGGGACCCCATGTGCTCGGGCGGCGACGACCCGAGAGCCGAAAAAGCGTCGAGCTAGAAGGCATATGAGAGCCGGTCTCATGCTCCTCATCCATCTCGCGGCGACAATTAAAATATGATTGGAGTTTCGATATGTACCACGAAGATGCTGTCGTAACACCGCGCGATACAGATCATTTTTGGGTGTTGGTTGAGGAGAACATTGGCTACTTAAGAACTGTGCTTGGAGCGCGCATTGAAAGCGAAGAGGAAGCTCTCGCCGGTACATTTAGAGAAGGCGACAACAATAAACTAACCGGTATGATGATGATCGCTCATGCCGGAACTTCTGAAGCCAATGATATGCGTTATTATTTCCATTTCGTAGGAAACGATGCTCTTAAGATAGTAGAGGAAGGCTTGGCTAACCGAAAACTTAGCATAGAGTTTTGCCAAGCGTGGGGCGTAGCTCATTGTGCTCATGGCTACCTAGCGGCCTGGTCTGCCCCCTGAGAAGTGGTCCTCCCTGATGTATGGCTTTTGGCCATGTGGAGGAC
>NZ_JBHRXS010000026.1:0-17145 GCF_042648545.1 Chenggangzhangella methanolivorans | reverse complement strand
GGCCGCCGCGCCCGGAGGCTCCCTCCGGGCGCGGCGCCGTGACGGACGTTCAGTCCGTCTCGAAACTGCCGCGTTGGGTGTTGCGCCAAGCGAGTCGGCGTGCCATATGAGCCACCCGCTCAAAACCCCCAGCGTCTTTAGGAGTGTAGCTCAACTGGTCAGAGCACCGGTCTCCAAAACCGGGGGTTGGGGGTTCGAGTCCCTCCACTCCTGCCACGCCCGGGCGGACGGCGTGGCGGGGCGGAATTTAGTTCGGGGTTTGAGTGCGACCGCAAGGTCGTTGAATTCTTTTGGTTTTCGGGGTGCGGGCCCGTTTCGGGAGCGCGCCCTTTTGGACGTTTTGGACATCTGATGGCGAAGACTTCCCCGCTCGAATTCCTCCAGCAGGTTGGAGCCGAGACCGCGAAAGTGGTGTGGCCGACCCGCAAGGAGACGGGCATCACGACGCTGATGGTGGTGATCTTCGCCTTCGTCGCGGCGGTGTTCTTCTTCTTCGTCGACATGATCATCCGCTACGGCGTCACCCTGCTGTTGGGAATTGGCCGATGAGCGCCGTCGAAGCCCGCGCGGGCGGCCGGCCGAAGCGCTGGTACATCGTCCACGCTTATTCGAACTTCGAGAAGAAGGTCGCGGAATCGATCCGCGAGAAGGCCGAGCAGACCGGCCTCGGCGATCTCTTCGAGGAAATTCTCGTGCCGACCGAAAAGGTCGTCGAGGTGCGCCGCGGCCGCAAGGTCGATGCGGAGCGCAAGTTTTTTCCCGGCTACGTGCTGGTGAAGATGGACCTGACGGACCAGGCCTATCACCTGATCCGCAACACCCCGAAGGTCACGGGGTTCCTGGGCGCGGACAACAAGCCGTCGCCGATCTCGGAGCGCGAGGCTCTGCGGATCATGCAGCAGGTGCAGGAAGGCATCGAGCGTCCGAAGCCTTCCGTTTCGTTCGAGGTGGGCGAGCAGGTGCGCGTCTCCGACGGGCCGTTCGCGTCCTTCTCGGGCGTGGTGCAGGACGTCGACGAGGCCCGCGCGCGCCTCAAGATCGACGTCTCGATCTTCGGTCGCGCGACGACCGTCGATCTCGAATACGGGCAGGTCGAAAAGGTCTGACCCGAAACCCGGCTGTGGGAGAGGGGGCGCCGGCGTTTTCGCCGCCGGCCGTCCGGCTTCGCACCACGGCTCAACGACGCGAGGGGCGTGATCCCCGTGGCGTCAGAGGAGAACTGAGGACATGGCGAAGAAAGTCGTAGGTTACATCAAGCTGCAGGTGCCCGCGGGCTCCGCGAACCCGTCGCCGCCGATCGGTCCGGCGCTCGGTCAGCGCGGCCTGAACATCATGGAGTTCTGCAAGGCGTTCAACGCCGCCACCGGTCAGATGGAGAAGGGGATGCCGATCCCCGTCGTCATCACCGCCTATGCGGACCGCTCCTTCACGTTCCTGATGAAGTCGCCGCCTGTGAGCTACTTCCTCAAGCAGGCCGCCGGCATCAAGTCGGGCTCCAAGACGACCGGCAAGGCGGCTCCCGTCGGCAAGGTCACCCAGGCCCAGCTCCGCGACATCGCGGAGAAGAAGATGGCCGACATGAACTGCCACACGGTCGAGGCCGCCGTGGCGATGCTTGCGGGCTCCGCCCGTTCGATGGGCTTGGCGGTGGAGGGCTGACCATGGCGAAGATCGGTAAGCGCTACTCCGCCGCTCGTGAAGGCGTCGACCGCGAGAAGCTCTATGCTCTCGACGAGGCCCTGGCTCTCGTGAAGGACCGCGCCAAGGCGAAGTTCGACGAGACCATCGAGGTCGCGATCAATCTCGGCGTCGACCCGCGCCACGCCGACCAGATGGTCCGCGGCGTCTGCAATCTGCCGAACGGTTCGGGCCGCACGGTTCGCGTCGGCGTGTTCGCCCGCGGCCCGAAGGCCGACGAGGCCAAGGCCGCCGGGGCCGACGTCGTCGGCGCCGAGGACCTGCTCGAGATCGTCCAGGGCGGCAAGATCGAGTTCGATCGCTGCATCGCGACCCCGGACCTGATGCCGCTCGTCGGCCGTCTCGGCAAAGTGCTCGGCCCGCGCGGCCTGATGCCGAACCCGAAGGTCGGCACCGTGACGATGGACGTCGCTGGCGCGGTCAAGGCCGCCAAGGGCGGCGCAGTGGAGTTCCGCGTCGAGAAGGCCGGCATCATCCATGGCGGCGTCGGCAAGGCGTCGTTCGACGCGCAGAAGCTCGCCGAGAACATCAAGGCGTTCACCGACGCCGTGGTGAAGGCCAAGCCGACCGGCGCGAAGGGCCAGTATGTCCAGCGCATCGCGGTCTCGTCGACCATGGGCCCGGGCGTGCACGTCGATCCGTCGACGGTGTTGGGCGCCTGATTTGAAGAATTTCGCGCCGGGTCTCTGATCCGGCGCGAATGAAGGGCAGGGCGGTTCGCCGCTCTGTCCGACCTGTCCGAGAAAGCAGGCGCGCCTCCACGGGGAGACCGCTTAAGCCCGGAGCACCGGGACCTGCCGAGACGGGACGACCGGATTTCATGGCCCGCGAGAGCGGCCCTTACGTCCGGTTCGAACCAACGCGGCCGAACCTTTCGAGGCGAGGCGCGCGGACAGGCTTGAAGCCGCCGTTGGCCACGAGGGCGTCCGCCCGACGAGCAACGGCCGTAGCAACCCGGCGGTTCCGTCCATGAGGACTGGACCGTCTACCGGAGAGAGCACGTGGACCGCGCGGAAAAGCGTGACATGGTCGCGACGCTGAACTCGGTGTTTTCGAACTCCGGGGCCATCGTCGTCGCTCACTACTCGGGCCTGACCGTCGCCCAGCTGCAGACGCTTCGTCGGCAGATGCGCGAGGCTGGCGCGAGCGTGAAGGTCGCGAAGAACCGGCTCGCCAAGATCGCTCTCGATGGCACGGACGTCGCCCATATCGGGTCCCTCCTGCAGGGCCCGACGATCCTCGCTTACAGCGATGATCCGGTGGTGGCGCCCAAGGTCGCAGTGGAGTTCGCCAAGGGGCACGACAAGTTCGTGATCCTGGGCGGCGCCATGGGCGCGACCTCCCTGAACCCGGACGGCGTGAAGGCTCTTGCCACGCTGCCGTCCCTGGACGAACTGCGCGCCAAGCTCGTCGGCCTTATCCAGGCCCCGGCGACCAAGCTCGCGCAGCTCTCGACCGCGCCGGCCGCCAAGCTTGCGCGCGTTTTCGGGGCATACGCCAAGCGAGACGAGGCGGCGTGAGCCGCTCTTCCAAAGTTCAAAACTGGTTCGAACCCTCTAAGGACGTGAAACAATGACTGATCTGACGAAGATCGTCGACGAGCTGTCGAATCTGACGGTTCTCGAAGCTGCGGAGCTCGCCAAGCTCCTCGAAGAGAAGTGGGGCGTCTCGGCCGCTGCGGCGGTTGCGGTCGCTGGTCCGGCCGGCGGCGGCGCCGCGGCCCCGGCCGCCGAAGAGCAGACGGAGTTCACCGTCGTGCTCGCGGCCGCCGGCGAGAAGAAGATCGAGGTCATCAAGGAGGTCCGCGCGATCACCGGCCTCGGCCTCAAGGAAGCCAAGGACCTGGTCGAAGGCGCGCCGAAGCCCGTCAAGGAAGGCGTCTCCAAGGACGAGGCCGAGAAGCTCAAGGCCCAGCTCGAGAAGGCTGGCGCCAAGGTCGAGCTCAAGTGAGTTCGGCGCGGATCGCGTTTCGCGGTCCGCGACGGAAATACCCCGCGGGGGTCGCCGGTTCGCCGGTCCCCGCGGGACTTTGATTGAAGCCGCGTGGGGCGACGTCGCAGACGTCGAGTCCTGCGCGGCTTTCAGCGCCTTCCGGTTCCCGGAGACCTTCGTGGTTCTGGAGACCCGGCGGGGCGTTTCTGAAAGCGGGTCCGTCGCGAGATGGAGTCCGCCGCGCCTGATCCAAGGGCCCTGGGCCGAATTTTCGGCCGGACGGTTTTTGGATCAGGCGTGCACGGCGCGAGATGAGGAAGACGATGGCTCAGCAGATCACCGGCCGCAAGCGTGTCCGCAAGTTCTTCGGCAAGATCCGTGAAGTGACGGAAATGCCGAACCTCATCGAGGTTCAGAAGGCGTCCTACGACCAGTTCCTTCTGTTCGACGAGGGCGCGGCGACGCGGCCGGACGAAGGCCTGCAGACGGTGTTCAAGTCGGTGTTCCCGATTTCCGACTTCTCCAACACCTCGATGCTCGAGTTCGTGAACTACGAGTTCGAGCAGCCGAAATACGACGTCGACGAGTGTCGCCAGCGCGGCATGACCTTCGCGGCCCCGCTCAAGGTGACGCTGCGCCTCATCGTGTTCGACGTCGACGAGGAGACCGGCGCCAAGTCCGTCAAGGACATCAAGGAGCAGGACGTCTACATGGGCGACATGCCGCTCATGACGTCGAACGGCACCTTCATCGTCAACGGCACCGAGCGCGTCATCGTCAGCCAGATGCACCGTTCGCCGGGCGTGTTCTTCGACCACGACAAGGGCAAGACCCACTCGTCGGGCAAGCTGCTGTTCGCCGCGCGCATCATCCCGTATCGCGGCTCCTGGCTCGACATCGAGTTCGACGCCAAGGACATCGTGCACGCCCGCATCGACCGTCGCCGCAAGATCCCGGTGACGTCGCTGCTGTTCGCGCTCGGCATGGACGGCGAGGAGATCCTCGACACCTTCTACAACAAGGTCCCGCACCAGCGTGACGGCGACGGCTGGCGCATGCCGTTCGACGGCAATCGCATGAAGGGCTTCAACGCCACCCAGGACCTGATCGACGCCGAAAGCGGCGAGGTCGTCCTCGAGGCCGGCAAGAAGCTGACCCCCCGCCAGGCCCGCCTCATCGGCGAGAAGGGCGTGAAGTTCCTCAAGGTCTCCAACGAGGAGATGATCGGCCAGTACGTCGCCGAGGATCTCGTCAATCCCGAGACGGGCGAGATCTGGGCCGAGGCCGGCGAGGAGATCACGGCCAAGATGCTCGAGCTCCTTCAGGAGGTCGGGCTGGACGAGATCGACCTGCTCGACATCGACCACGTCAACACCGGCGGCTACATCCGCAACACGCTGAACGTCGACAAGAACGCGACCCGCGAGGAAGCGCTGTTCGACATCTATCGCGTGATGCGTCCGGGCGAGCCGCCGACCCTCGACACCGCCGAGGCGATGTTCCAGTCGCTGTTCTTCGACAGCGAGCGCTACGACCTCTCGGCCGTCGGCCGCGTGAAGATGAACATGCGCCTCGACCTCGACGCGCCCGACACCCATCGCACGCTCCGCAAGGACGACATCCTGGCGGTCGTGAAGACGCTCGTGGACCTGCGCGACGGCAAGGGCGAGATCGACGACATCGACCATCTCGGCAACCGCCGCGTCCGGTCGGTCGGCGAGCTCATGGAGAACCAGTACCGCGTCGGCCTGCTCCGCATGGAGCGCGCCATCAAGGAGCGCATGTCGTCGGTCGAGATCGACACCGTCATGCCGCAGGACCTGATCAACGCGAAGCCTGCGGCCGCGGCCGTGCGCGAGTTCTTCGGCTCCTCGCAGCTCTCGCAGTTCATGGACCAGACCAACCCGCTCTCCGAGATCACGCACAAGCGTCGTCTCTCGGCGCTTGGACCGGGCGGTCTCACTCGCGAGCGCGCGGGCTTCGAAGTCCGCGACGTGCATCCGACCCATTACGGCCGCATCTGCCCGATCGAGACGCCGGAAGGCCCGAACATCGGCCTGATCAACTCGCTCGCGACGTTCGCGCGCGTGAACAAGTACGGCTTCATCGAGAGCCCGTACCGCAAGGTGCGCGACGGCGCGGTGACCGACGAGGTGCACTACCTCTCGGCCGTCGAGGAATCGAAGCACCACGTCGCGCAGGCGAACGCCGTGATCACGGCCGAGGGCAAGTTCACCGAGGACCTGATCGTCTGCCGCCACATGGGCGAGGTCGTCTTCGCGCCGATCGAGCGCGTCGACTACATGGACGTGTCGCCGAAGCAGCTCGTCTCGGTCGCGGCCGCGCTCATCCCGTTCCTCGAGAACGACGACGCCAACCGCGCGCTCATGGGCTCGAACATGCAGCGCCAGGCGGTGCCGCTCGTTCGCGCCGACGCGCCCTTCGTGGGCACCGGCATGGAGGCGGTGGTCGCTCGTGACTCGGGCGCCGCGATCGCGGCCCGCCGCGCCGGCGTGATCGACCAAGTCGACGCGACCCGCATCGTCATCCGCGCGACGGAAGAGCCCGACGCCTCCAAGCCCGGCGTCGACATCTACCGTCTCATGAAGTTCCAGCGCTCCAACCAGTCGACCTGCATCACGCAGAAGCCGCTGGTCCGCGTCGGCGACATCGTGAAGAAGGGCGAGATCATCGCCGACGGCCCATCGACCGAGCTCGGCGAGCTCGCGCTCGGCCGCAACGTGCTTGTCGCCTTCATGCCGTGGAACGGCTACAACTTCGAGGACTCCATCCTCCTCAGCGAGAAGATCGTCTCCGACGACGTCTTCACCTCGATCCACATCGAGGAGTTCGAGGTGATGGCCCGCGACACCAAGCTCGGGCCGGAGGAGATCACGCGCGACATTCCGAACGTTTCGGAAGAGGCGCTGAAGAATCTCGACGAAGCCGGCATCGTCTACATCGGCGCTGAAGTGGCAGCGGGCGACATCCTCGTCGGCAAGATCACGCCGAAGGGCGAGAGCCCGATGACGCCGGAGGAGAAGCTCCTCCGCGCGATCTTCGGCGAGAAGGCGTCCGACGTGCGCGACACCTCGCTGCGCGTGCCGCCCGGCGTCACCGGCACCATCGTCGAAGTGCGCGTGTTCAACCGGCACGGCATCGACAAGGACGAGCGCGCCCAGGCGATCGAGCGCGAGGAGATCGAGCGGCTCGCCAAGGACCGCGACGACGAGCTCGCGATCCTCGACCGCAACACCTATGCGCGTCTCGGCGAGATGCTGGTCGGCAAGACCGCGGTCGGCGGCCCGAAGGCGATCAGGAAGGACGAGGCCATCACCCGCGAGATGCTGGGCGAGGCGCCGCGTTCGCAGTGGTGGCAGATCGCGGTGTCGGACGACAAGATGATGTCCGACCTCGAGGGCATGCGCGCCCAGTACGACGAGCAGAAGAAGCGTCTCGAGCAGCGGTTCCTCGACAAGGTCGAGAAGCTGCAGCGCGGCGACGAGCTTCCGCCCGGCGTGATGAAGATGGTCAAGGTCTTCATCGCCGTGAAGCGCAAGATCCAGCCGGGCGACAAGATGGCCGGCCGGCACGGCAACAAGGGCGTGGTTTCGCGCATCGTTCCGGTCGAGGACATGCCGTTCCTCGAGGACGGCACCCATGTCGACATCGTGCTGAACCCGCTCGGCGTGCCGAGCCGCATGAACGTCGGGCAGATCCTCGAGACCCATCTCGGTTGGGCCTGCGCGGGTCTGGGCGCTCAGATCGGTAAGGCGATCGACGCCTACCGCGCCGGCGCCGGCATCTCGGACCTCAAGTCCAGGCTCGACACCGTCTACGGCGACAACGCCGAGGTGAAGGGCATGAAGGACGACGAGCTCGTCGAGATGTCCGAAACGCTTCGGCGCGGCGTTCCGATCGCGACGCCGGTGTTCGACGGCGCCAAGGAGGCGGACATCGAGCGCATGCTCGAGCTCGCCGGCGTCAACACGTCCGGCCAGGTCACCCTGTCGGACGGGCGCACCGGCGATCCGTTCGACCGTCAGGTGACGGTGGGCTACATCTACATGCTGAAGCTCCACCACCTCGTGGACGACAAGATCCACGCGCGTTCGATCGGCCCGTACTCGCTCGTCACCCAGCAGCCGCTGGGCGGCAAGGCGCAGTTCGGCGGACAGCGCTTCGGCGAGATGGAAGTGTGGGCCCTTGAAGCCTACGGCGCGGCCTACACCTTGCAGGAGATGCTGACGGTGAAGTCCGACGACGTCGCGGGCCGCACCAAGGTCTACGAGTCGATCGTGCGCGGCGACGACGCCTTCGAGGCGGGCATTCCGGAGAGCTTCAACGTGCTCGTGAAGGAAATGCGGTCGCTCGGCCTCAACGTCGACCTGCACACGTCCAAGAAGCAGAATCTCCCGCCGGCGGACGCGGCGGAGTGACGGCGGCTCTCTGAGAGAGTTGTCATCCGACGGACGGGCCGAGCGGCCCGCCCGTCGCCGATTTTGGATTTTTGGCGGATAGGCCCGGCGTTGGCGGCGACGCAAGGCGGGATCCGCGGAAGGAGACGGCGATGAACCAAGAAGTGATGAATCTCTTCAACACGCAGGTTCCGGCCCAGACGTTCGACCAGATCCGGATCTCGATCGCGAGCCCGGAAAAGATCCTCTCGTGGTCTTTCGGCGAGATCAAGAAGCCCGAGACGATCAACTACCGGACCTTCAAGCCGGAGCGCGACGGCCTGTTCTGCGCTCGCATCTTCGGTCCGATCAAGGACTACGAGTGCTTGTGCGGCAAGTACAAGCGCATGAAGTACAAGGGCGTCATCTGCGAGAAGTGCGGCGTCGAGGTCACCCTCAGCCGCGTGCGCCGCGAGCGCATGGGCCACATCGAGCTCGCCGCGCCCGTCGCCCATATCTGGTTCTTGAAGTCGCTGCCGTCCCGCATCGGCCTTCTGCTCGACATGACGCTGAAGGACCTCGAGGCGATCCTCTACTTCGAGAAGTACGTCGTCCTCGAGACCGGCCTGACGCCGCTCAAGGACCGCCAGCTTCTGACCGAGGAGGAGTATCTTCTCGCGCAGGACGAATACGGCGAGGACGCCTTCACGGCCCAGATCGGCGCCGAGGCGATCCAGTCGCTGCTGCGCGGCCTCGACCTCGAGAAGATGGCCGCCGACATCCGCGTCGAGATCGCGGAGGCGACCACCGAGCTCAAGCCCAAGAAGCTCGCCAAGCGCCTGAAGATCGTCGAGGCCTTCATCGACTCGGGCAACAAGCCCGACTGGATGATCATGACCGTCGTGCCGGTGATCCCGCCGGATCTGCGTCCGCTCGTGCCGCTCGACGGCGGCCGTTTCGCGACGTCCGACCTCAACGACCTCTACCGCCGCGTCATCAACCGCAACAACCGCCTCAAGCGGCTGATCGAGCTGCGCGCGCCGGACATCATCATCCGCAACGAGAAGCGCATGCTTCAGGAGGCGGTCGACGCGCTGTTCGACAACGGCCGCCGCGGCCGCGTCATCACGGGCGTCAACAAGCGCCCGCTGAAGTCGCTCTCCGACATGCTGAAGGGCAAGCAGGGGCGGTTCCGCCAGAACCTGCTGGGCAAGCGCGTCGACTATTCGGGCCGTTCGGTCATCGTGGTCGGCCCTGAGCTGAAGCTGCACCAGTGCGGCCTGCCGAAGAAGATGGCGCTCGAGCTGTTCAAGCCGTTCATCTACTCGCGGCTCGACGCCAAGGGCCTCTCGGCGACCGTCAAGCAGGCCAAGAAGCTCGTCGAGAAGGAAAAGCCGGAAGTCTGGGACATCCTGGACGAGGTCATCCGCGAGCATCCGGTGATGCTGAACCGCGCGCCGACGCTCCACCGCCTCGGCATCCAGGCGTTCGAGCCGGTGCTGATCGAGGGCAAGGCGATCCAGCTTCACCCGCTGGTCTGCGCCGCGTTCAACGCCGACTTCGACGGCGACCAGATGGCCGTGCACGTTCCGCTGAGCCTCGAGGCGCAGCTGGAAGCGCGCGTGCTCATGATGTCGACCAACAACATCCTGCATCCCGCCAACGGCGCGCCGATCATCGTGCCGTCGCAGGACATCGTGCTCGGTCTCTACTACCTCACCCTGATGCGCGACAACGAGCCGGGCGAAGGCTCGCTGTTCGCCGACATGGGCGAGATGGAGCACGCGCTGTTCTCGAAGTCCGTGACCTTGCACACCAAGATCAAGGGCCGTTTCGTCTCGATCGACGAGAACGGCGACAAGGTGTCCAAGATCTTTGAGACCACGCCCGGCCGCATGATGCTCGGCCAGCTGCTGCCCAAGACCCCGAAGCTGACCTTCGACGTCGTCAACAAGCTGATGACGAAGAAGGAAATCTCGAACATGATCGACACCGTCTACCGCAACTGCGGTCAGAAGGACACGGTCATCTTCTGCGATCGGATCATGTCGCTCGGCTTCCACAACGCGTTCAAGGCCGGCATCTCGTTCGGCAAGGACGACATGGTCGTGCCGGAGACCAAGACGAAGATCGTCGAGGACACCCGCACGCTCGCCAAGGAATACGAGCAGCAGTACCAGGACGGCCTGATCACCCAGGGCGAGAAGTACAACAAGGTCGTCGACGCCTGGGCGAAGTGCACGGACAAGATCGCCGAGGAGATGATGGCGCGGATTTCCGCGGTCCAGATCGACAAGGAGACCAACCGCGCCAAGCAGATCAACTCGATCTACATGATGAGCCATTCGGGCGCCCGCGGCTCGCCGGCGCAGATGAAGCAGCTCGCCGGCATGCGCGGCCTGATGGCCAAGCCCTCCGGCGAGATCATCGAGAGCCCGATCATCTCGAACTTCAAGGAAGGCCTCTCGGTTCTCGAGTACTTCAACTCGACGCACGGCGCCCGTAAGGGTCTCGCCGACACGGCGCTCAAGACGGCGAACTCGGGCTACCTGACCCGTCGTCTCGTCGACGTGGCGCAGGACTGCATCATCACCGAGGACGATTGCGGCTCTGAGTCCGGCATCCGCGTCCGCCCGGTGGTCGACGCCGGCCAGATCGTGGCCACGCTCGGCATGCGCACGCTCGGCCGCACGACGGCCGAGGACGTTCAGCATCCGGCGACGGGTGACCTCGTTCTCCCGCGCAACACGCTGATCTCCGAGAAGGACGTCGAGGCCATGTCCGCCGCCGGCGTGCAGGAGGTTCGCATCCGCTCCGTGCTGACCTGCGAGACCAAGGTCGGCGTCTGCAAGGCCTGCTACGGCCGCGATCTTGCTCGCGGCACGCCGGTCAACATGGGTGAGGCGGTCGGCGTCATCGCGGCGCAGTCGATCGGCGAGCCGGGCACGCAGCTCACCATGCGCACGTTCCACATCGGCGGCACGGCGCAGCTTGCTGACTCGTCCTTCGTCGAAAGCTCCTTTGAGGGCACGGTCAAGATCCGCAACCGCAACGCGGCCCGGAACTCGGACGGCGATCTGATCGTCATGGGCCGCAACGTCGCGGTGGTGATCCTCGACGCCAACGGCGTCACGGAGCGCGCGTCCCATCGCCTGCTGTACGGCGCCAAGCTGCGCGTCGACGACGGCGACAAGATCAAGCGCGGCCAGCGCATCGCCGAGTGGGATCCGTACACCCGTCCGATCCTCACCGAGGTCGACGGCAAGACGCAGTTCGAGGATCTCGTCGAAGGCGCCTCCGTCAGGGAGACGTCGGACGAGGCGACCGGCATCACCAAGCGCGTCGTTATGGACTGGCGGACGTCGACCCGTTCGGCGGACCTCAAGCCCTCGATCGTCGTGCAGGGCCCGGACGGCAAGATCCTGAAGCCCGCCAAGGGCGGCGAGGCGCGCTACCAGCTCGCCCCGGACGCGATCCTGTCGGTCTCGCCCGGCTCCGAGGTGAAGGCCGGCGACGTGCTGGCCCGTATCCCGACCGAAAGCGCCAAGACGCGCGACATCACGGGCGGTCTGCCGCGTGTCGCCGAGCTCTTTGAAGCTCGGCGCCCGAAGGACGCGGCGATCATCGCCGAGGTCTCGGGCACGGTGCACTTCGGAAAGGACTACAAGAACAAGCGCCGCATCAGCCTCATCCCGGCCGACGGCGGCGATCCGGTCGAGTACTTGATCCCGAAGGGCAAGCACATCCAGCTGCAGGACGGCGACGTCGTGGAGCTTGGCGACTACATCGTCGACGGCAACCCGGCGCCGCACGACATTCTGGCGATCAAGGGCGTGGAGGAGCTTGCGGCCTACCTCGTCAACGAGATCCAGGAGGTCTACCGACTGCAGGGCGTGCAGATCAACGACAAGCACATCGAGGTGATCGTTCGTCAGATGCTGCAGAAGGTCGAGATCTCGGACGCCGGCGAGACCGAGCTCATCACCAACGAGCAGGTCGACCGCCTCGAGTTCGACGCGGTCAACGCCAAGGCGGTGGAAGAGGGCAAGAAGCCGGCGGTCGGTCATCCAGTCTTGCTCGGCATCACCAAGGCCTCGCTCCAGACGCGCTCCTTCATCTCGGCCGCCTCCTTCCAGGAGACGACGAGGGTGCTCACCGAGGCCGCCGTCAACGGCAAGGCCGACGACCTAGAGGGCCTCAAGGAGAACGTCATCGTGGGCCGCCTCATCCCGGCCGGCACCGGTTCGGTGATGAACAAGGTCCGCGAGATCGCGAGCCATCGCGACGAGTTGATCCTCGCGCAGCGCGCGCAGGAGCAGACCTCGGCCGCGCCCGCGCCGGACGCACAGCTGCTGCCGACGCCCGACGCGGCGGAGTGAGGCGGGGCGGTTCGCCCCGCCGTCTGAGAACGACGACAGGTCATGAGGGCCGCCGGGAAACCGGCGGCCCTCATTTACCTTTGAGGCCCTGCCGGATACCGTATGATCGCGGGATCTACGCGATCCGGGTGGGGCCGAACCGCGCATGAGCGACATCGTCGAAAGAATTTACGAGGCCGCAGCTTTGCCTGAGCTGTGGCCCGACCTGTTTCAGGACTTGTCCAACCGCTACGAGTTCGTCGGCGCGGGCATGTTCTGCGTCAATGCGCAGTTTCAGCGCGGGATCTCCTCGCCAGGAATCGCCGACGTGCTCGAGCGCTTCCTGACCGGAGGTTGGCAGGATCGCAATTGTCGCGCGCCGCGCACCGCCAAGCTCAATTACGAAGGCTTCGTCCGCGATCAGGACATCCTGACCGACGAGGAGATCGAGAACGAGCCGATGTACGCCGAGCTGCTGCGGCCTGCGGGCCTTGGCTACGGCGCGGGCTCCGTGATCAAGTGTCCGAGCGACGATCTCGTGGCGTTCTCGTTCGAACGCGCCGGCAAGCTCGGGCCCACGCCTGTCGAGATCTTGGGCGAGCTCGACAAGCTTCGTCCGCACCTTGCCCGCGCATCGATCTTCTCGGCCCGGATCGACCTCGAACGCTCGCGGGCGCAGGTCGAGGCGCTGTCGGCGCTTGGCCTTCCTGCGGCGGTCACGCGCGCGAACGGCTCGACGCTCGCCGCCAACGCCGCCTTCGAGGCGCTGGCGGCCCAGATCAAGATCGGCGCGCGCGACGGCTTGCGCCTCTCTGATCCCGCCGCCGACGCCCTTCTGCGCGAGGCCTTCGCCCGCGACGGCCTGGCAGGCGGCCGGTCGATCGCGCTGCCGCAGGCGGGGGAGGCGAGGCCGGGCGTGCTCCATGTGCTGCCGATCCGCCGGCAGGCGCGGGACGTCTTCGCGCAGGCCGCCTGGCTCGTCGTGGTCACCCAGCTTGGAGCGA
This sequence comes from Chenggangzhangella methanolivorans, assembly GCF_042648545.1. NCBI lineage: Bacteria > Pseudomonadati > Pseudomonadota > Alphaproteobacteria > Hyphomicrobiales > Methylopilaceae > Chenggangzhangella > Chenggangzhangella methanolivorans. The sequence continues at coordinate 3,756 of NZ_JBHRXS010000026.1, read as the reverse complement.
CGGCCGCCCCAAGCGCTTCGATTCTCTCGGGCCTCTTCGACCTCACCCCGGCGGAGGCGCGCGTGACCCGCCAGCTCATCGAGGGCGCGGCGGTCAACGAGATCGCCGAATCCTCTGGGCTCAGCGAATCCACCATCCGCAACCAGCTCCGCTCGATCTTCGCCAAGACGGGAGCGAGTCGGCAAAGCGAGCTCGTGCTGATGTGCGGCGGGCTGGGGATGCCGCGGACCTAGGCGGAAGAGCTGAAGAGCCAGCGCTGCTGAGCAGGCGAGGGGCGCGGCGCCTGGTTCTTGTGGGTCGCAAGGGCCTTAAATCACAGCGCTCGGGTACCTCATCTGGGCGCGCATGGCCGATCTTCGCCGAATAGCTCCACGGCGGGTTGACGTTCCCCGACTCGCGGGTTAGAAGCCGCCCACTCTTCGGCAGGCGGTGATCCCACGCTGCTCGGAAGCGGTCCAACGCTCCGACCTTTCGGGTTCAAACGCTGTCGCGACCACACTGGGTCAGTTGCGGGTTCATGACCTGCGGCGCTTGTCGCCGTCGGTCCTCTGCAAGGAGCGGGCGCTTCCTTCGGTTCTCCGAAGGCGGGCGTCGTTTCGTTTTGCGTGTCGAGGGTCTCCTCTTCGCGCCGAACGCTGTTGAGATTTAAGAAGGCGGTTAGGCGAACAATGCCCACCATCAGCCAGTTGATCCGCAAGCCGCGGCAGGCGCCGACGGCGCGCAATACGGTTCCGGCGCTCCAGGCGTGCCCGCAGAAGCGTGGCGTCTGCACGCGCGTTTACACCACGACCCCGAAGAAGCCGAACTCGGCGCTTCGTAAGGTCGCCAAGGTGCGTCTCACCAACGGCTTCGAGGTCATCGGCTACATCCCGGGCGAGGGCCATAACCTCCAGGAGCATTCGGTGGTCATGATCCGCGGCGGCCGCGTGAAGGACCTTCCGGGCGTCCGCTATCACATCCTGCGCGGCGTGCTCGACACGCAGGGCGTCAAGAACCGCAAGCAGCGCCGGTCGAAGTACGGCGCGAAGCGGCCGAAGTGAGGTTCTGACAGATGTCCCGTCGTCATTCCGCCGAGCGTCGTGAAGTTCATCCCGATCCCAAATTCGGGGATCTCATCGTGTCGAAGTTCATGAACACCGTCATGAAGCACGGCAAGAAGTCGGCCGCCGAGGCGATCGTCTACGGCGCGTTCGACCAGGTCGAAGGCAAGCTCAAGCAGAGCCCGATCGCCGTGTTCCATCAGGCGCTCGAGAACATTTCGCCGGCTCTCGAGGTTCGTTCCCGCCGCGTCGGCGGCGCGACCTACCAGGTTCCCGTCGAAGTGCGCCCCGAGCGTCGCCAGGCGCTCGCTCTGCGCTGGCTGCTGGCCTCGGCCCGCGCCCGCAACGAGAAGACCATGGTGGATCGCCTGTCCGCCGAACTGATCGACGCATCGAACAACCGCGGCTCCGCCGTGAAGAAGCGCGAAGACACGCACCGCATGGCGGAAGCGAACCGCGCCTTCTCGCACTACCGCTGGTAATCGAGCAGAGACTGAAGGACCGATAAGATGGCCCGCTCCCACGCGATCGAAGACTATCGTAACTTCGGCATCATGGCCCACATTGATGCCGGCAAGACGACGACGACCGAGCGCGTCCTGTTCTACTCCGGCAAGTCCCACAAGATCGGCGAAGTCCACGACGGCGCCGCGACCATGGACTGGATGGAGCAGGAGCAGGAGCGCGGCATCACGATCACGTCCGCCGCGACGACGACCTTCTGGAAGGACAAGCGCCTCAACATCATCGACACGCCGGGCCATGTCGACTTCACGATCGAAGTCGAGCGTTCGCTGCGCGTGCTCGACGGCGCGGTGTGCGTTCTCGACGGCAACCAGGGCGTCGAGCCGCAGACCGAGACGGTGTGGCGCCAGGCCGACAAGTACGAAGTGCCGCGGATCGCGTTCGTCAACAAGATGGACAAGATTGGCGCTGACTTCTTCCGCTGCGTGAAAGAGCTCGACACCCGCGTCGCCGGCAATCCGGTCTGTATCCAGCTGCCGATCGGCTCCGAGAACAATTTCCTCGGCATCATCGACCTCGTCCGCATGAAGGCGGTCGTGTGGGATAACGAGAACCTCGGCGCGACCTTCCGTGACGAAGAGATTTCGTCGATTTCGGCTGAGCTCGCCGACCAGGCCGCCGAATATCGCGGCAAGCTGGTCGAGGCTGCCGTCGAGCTCGACGACGCCGCGCTCGAGAAGTTCCTCGAAGGCGAGGAGCCCGACGAGGCGTCGCTGAAGGCGCTTATCCGCAAGGCCACCATCACCCGCGCGTTCACGCCGGTGCTGTGCGGCTCGGCGTTCAAGAACAAGGGCGTGCAGCCGCTGCTCGACGCGGTTGTCGACTACCTGCCGACCCCGCTCGATCGCGGCGCGGTCGACGGCGTGGACTTCAAGACCGAAGAGCCGATCGTCCGCAATCCGTCCGACGACGAGGGCCTGTCGGTCCTCGCGTTCAAGATCATGGACGATCCGTTCGTCGGCACGATTACCTTCTGTCGCGTCTACTCGGGCAAGCTCGAGGCGGGCTCGACCCTGCTGAACTCGACCCGCGACAAGAAAGAGCGCGTCGGCCGGATGCTGCTGATGCACGCGAACAATCGCGAGGACATCAAGGAGGCTTACGCCGGCGACATCGTCGCTCTGGCCGGCCTCAAGGACGTCCGCACCGGCGACACGCTGTGCGACCCGCTGAAGGCCGTCATTCTCGAGCAGATGGTGTTCCCGGAACCGGTCATCACCATCAAGATCGAGCCGAAGACCAAGGCCGACCAGGAGAAGCTGGGCATCGCCCTGTCGAAGCTCGCGGCTGAGGACCCGTCCTTCCGCGTGTCGACCGACCAGGAGTCCGGTGAGACCATCCTTAAGGGGATGGGCGAGCTTCATCTCGACATCAAGGTCGACATCCTCCGGCGCACCTACAAGGTCGACGCCGCGATCGGCGCGCCGCAGGTGGCCTATCGCGAGACGCTGACCAAGCCGGTCGATATCGACTACACCCACAAGAAGCAGACCGGCGGCACCGGTCAGTTCGCCCGGGTGAAGCTGCACATCGAGCCGAACGAGCCGGGCGCCGGCTTCCTGTTCGAGTCGAAGATCGTCGGCGGCGCGGTGCCGAAGGAGTACATCCCGGGCGTCGAAAAGGGCATCGCCTCCGTCATGGGCGCGGGCGTGATCGCCGGCTTCCCGGTGGTCGACGTCAAGGTCCAGCTCCTCGACGGCGCGTTCCACGAAGTCGACTCCTCGGTCCTCGCCTTCGAAATCGCGTCCCGCGCGGCGTTCCGCGAGGCCCTGCAGAAGGGCGGCGCTGCGTTGCTCGAGCCGATCATGAAGGTCGAGGTCGTGACGCCTGAGGACTACACCGGTTCGGTCATCGGCGACCTCAACTCCCGCCGCGGCCAGATCCAAGGGCAGGACATGCGCGGCAACGCGAACGTGGTGAACGCCATGGTCCCGCTCGCCAACATGTTCGGCTACATCAACACGCTGCGTTCGTTCAGCCAGGGCCGCGCGAACTACAGCATGGAATTCGATCACTACGAGCAGGTGCCGTCCAACGTCGCGCAGGAGGTTCAGGCGAAATACGCCTGATCCCACGCCGCGTTAGAGACGAACCTGAACCCTGAAGATTAGAGAAGAGAACGGAGCCGACGCCGATGGCCAAGGAAAAGTTTTCGCGGACGAAGCCGCACTGCAACATCGGAACGATTGGT
>NZ_JBHRXS010000025.1:0-12101 GCF_042648545.1 Chenggangzhangella methanolivorans | reverse complement strand
CCGTCGCGTCAGCGCCGCTCATGAACTAACATTCCAACCGGACCACTCGATGGGGGCCGGCCAGATGATAGCCGGAGTTCTTGGCAGCGCCGAATGCTGTTGCTTTTCGTCGGTGCCCATACCGAAGTAAAGTCCAAGCGATCGGCACGGCTGTGCAAGCGATCGTACCATTTCCCTTCTGGTTAGGGGCGAAGCGGCAGCGACTTTGCAAAGACCTCGCGCGTAGGCCTAGTCAAGCTTGAGGCATCCCAGTCACCGTCTTGGCGATTCCGATGGCCGGCCCCTCGATTCGGTGAAAGCCTCGGCGAACCGACCCGCGAGGAAGTCGACGAACACCCGGACCTTCGGCAACGGGTAGCGGCTGGCCGGCCAAAGGAGGCCCAGCGTGCCGGTCTCGGTGGCGTCCGGCAGGATCCCAACGAGCGTGCCGGCGGCCAACTGCCGGCGCACGACCGGCTCGGGAAGGAACGCGATTCCATGGCCCTTCTCGGCCAGAAACACGAGAGGGTCCTGCGCGTTGGCCGCGACCGTCGTCGGGAGGGACAGGCCTTCCGGGCCGGCCTCGGCCGGCCAGGGCACCAGCTTCCCCGTCTCCACGTAACGCTGGCGAAGGCAGCGGTGGCCGGCGAGATCCTGCAGGGTCGCCGGTGTGCCGCGGGCGTCGAGGTAGGCCCGCGACGCGACCAGGCGCCATTCGAAGCGTCCGAGCCTGCGGTGCAGCAACCGGCTGTCCTTTGGCTCCCCCGAGCGCACGACCACGTCGAATCCTTCCTCGATCACGTCGACGAAGCGGTCCCCGATGTCGATGTCGAGCTCGATCCCGGGATGTGTCTCGGCGAAGTCCGCCACCACCGGCAACAGCAGCCCCGAGGCCATGGGCAGGCTGACCTTTAGCCTGCCCCTTGGGGTGGCACGGGCATGCGTGAGTTCCGCCTGCGCCGCTTCGAGCTCGGCCAGGATGCGGCGGCAACGGTCGAGGAACAGCACGCCCTCCTCGGTCAAGGTGACCGACCGGGTCGACCGGTGGAACAGCCGGACCGCGAGTTGCTCTTCGAGACGCTGGATCGCCTTGCCGATGGCGGAGGCGGTTAGGCCAACCTGTTGGCCAGCGAGTTTGAAGCTCCGCTTCTCCGCCGCGTGCACGAAGGCCTGCATCGCGCTGAGGCTCTCCACGGTTACGGCCATGAGCGAATTCCGTTCCGCAGTGTTGTGAATTAAAGAATATTTATCGCCGCCGCGAACGGAGTTAGTCAATGGGTCACCGTCATCGAGTCAGGACCCATGACCGACCTGTTCACCCCCTTCGACCTCGCGGGGCTCCGGCTTCCGAACCGCATCGTCATGCCGCCGCTCACCCGCTCGCGCGGGCCGGAGGACGCCGCCACCGAGCAGGTGGCGCTCTACTACACGCAACGGGCAACGGCCGGCCTCATTGTCGCCGAGGGCTCGCCGATCTCGAACGAGGGCCAGGGCTACCTCCATAACCCCGGCATCTTCACCCGCGCCCAGGTCGAGGGCTGGCGCCTCGTCACGGACTCGGTCCACGCCGCGGGCGGCCGTATGTTCCTGCAGGTCTGGCACGTCGGGCGGATCTCGCACACCTCCATCCAGGAAGGCGGCCGCGCGCCCGTCAGCGCCACCGGCCGCACCGCCGAGGGCTCGATGGCCTTCGGGCGCAACGAGCGGGGCGAGCCTGACTTCGTCGCGGTGTCGAAGCCGCGCGCGCTCGGGACGGACGAGGTTGGGCGCGTGGTCACTGATTTCGCCAGGGCCGCGCGCAACGCCATGGAGGCTGGTTTCGACGGCGTCGAGCTGCACGCCGCAAACGGCTACCTGTTCGACCAGTTCCTGAACCCGCTCATCAACGACCGCACCGACCGGTATTCGGCCGCGACCCTCGAAGGGCGCCTGCGCTTCACGCTGGAGGTCGTCGACGCGGTGGCCGACGCGGTCGGGCCCGGCCGCGTCGGCATTCGCCTCACGCCCTACGGTACGATCAATTCGGTCCCGCCCTTCGACGAAACCGAGGACACCTTCGCCGAGCTCGGGCGCGAGCTCGGTCGCCGCCGCATTGCCTACATCCACGTCATGGACCAGACGGGCTTCTTCAACACGCCCGAGGGCCAGAAGCCCACGAGCGAGGCGATCCACGGGTTGCTCGGACGGTGGCGGCGGGACGCCCCGGGGGTGGCGCTAATGCTCGACGGCGGCCTGACCAAGGCGCGCGCCACCAAATTCCTCGCCGACGGCCTGATCGACCTTGCCGGGTTCGGGCAGCCCTTCATCGCCAATCCGGATCTCGTGGCGCGGCTGCGCAACGACTGGCCGCTGACGAAGGCGGACCGGGCGACCTTCTACACCGGCGGCGCCAAGGGCTACGTCGATTACCCACCGTACCGTCCGGAGGCCGCCGCCAAGGCCGCCTGAGACGACGCGAAACCCTTTTTCGGACACCTCAAGCATCCCGGGAGCGAGCGATGCCGCGCTATGACGAATTCAAGGACAAGGTCGCCCTGGTCACCGGGGCGGGATCGGGCATCGGCCGGGCGACCGCGCTCGCTTTCGCCGAGCAGGGCGCCCGCGTGGTCGTCGGCGACATTCGCGCGGAGGCCGGCGAGGAGACGGTCCGGCTGATCCGGGACCGCGGCGGCGAGGCGACCTTCGTCCCGACGGACGTGAGCAAGGAGGCGGACGTCGCGGCCATGGTCGCGCGCGTCGTCGGGGCCTACGAACGCCTCGACTACGCCTTCAACAACGCCGGCCTGACCCAGAACTCGCAGCCGCTCGCCGAGCAGCCATCGGAGACCTACGACCGAGTGTTCGACGTGAGCGTTCGCGGCGTCTGGCTGTCCATGCGGGCGGAGATCGAGCAGATGCTCCGCCAGGGCGGCGGCACCATCGTCAACATGGGCTCGATGTCGTCCGTCGTCGGCATCGCCGGCCTGACGACCTACACCGGCTCCAAGCACGCCATTCTTGGCCTGACCCGCGGGGCGGCCCTTGACTACGCCCGGCAGGGCATCCGCATCAACGCGGTCGGTCCGGGCACCATCGACACCCCGATGATCCGCCGCTTCGTCGAGCTCGCTGGCACGGAATCAGTGATGGACCCGATCCGCGCCGCGCATCCGGTCGGCCGGATGGGCCGCGCGGAGGAGGTCGCGGCGGCCGTGCTGTGGCTCTGCTCGGACGCCGCCTCTTTCGTCGTCGGCCACATGCTGATGGTCGACGGAGGCTACTCCGCCCAGTAGCGGGTCACGCCCCCTCCGATGCGGGCCCTCGGACGCCCGGCGTTCGCGGGCCCGGACAAGGCTCGTCGGTGGTCACCCGCTTGCACTCCCCGGGGGCGACTGGCGCGCACCCTGTCCCCCTGGATGGTTCGTGCCCGCCCTTGGTCGAAGCTCGGCGGCCGCGGCGCCCGTGCCCGATCCTGCGGGCGCGGAATGGAACGGGCTAATCGTGGCCACGGTCGGACGGGCAAGCGGCTCCGGCGGGCGGGTCGCCATTCCGTACGCCCGACAGGATCAGGCAAGACATCCGGCGGATCGGGCTAGGGGCCCGGAAGGCGCCGTTCCATCTCAAGGCAAGCCCGGACAATCCCGTTCGCGGCGTGAAACGACGGAGGTCAGCCGATGCCGACACGCGCGACGACGCTGCAGGTCAACGGCAGGGACATGACGTTCGAGATCGACCCGCGGGTGACGCTGCTCGACGCGCTGCGCGAGCACGCAGGCCTGACGGGAACGAAGAAGGGCTGCGACCAGGGACAGTGCGGGGCCTGCACCCTGCTCGTCGACGGCCGGCGCGTGCTCGCCTGCCTCACGCTCGCCGTGCAGGCCGAGGGCAGCGAGGTCACCTCCATCGAGGGGCTCGCCGGCGACGACGGCGGCATTCATCCGATGCAGGCGGCCTTCATCGAACACGACGCCTTCCAGTGCGGCTACTGCACGCCGGGCCAGATTCTGTCCGGCGTCGCCTGCATCCGCGAGGGCCATGCCGGCACGGACGACGAGATCCGCGAGTTCATGAGTGGCAACATCTGCCGCTGCGGGGCCTACCCGAACATCGTCGCCGCGGTCCGGGCCTGCGCCGGACGTCCCGGGACGGAGGCGGCGCGATGAGGGCGTTCGACTATCTCCGCGCCTGCGACCTGTCCGAGGCCCGACGGCGCGGCGGCGAGCCTGATGCGCGGCTGCTCGCCGGGGGCACCACGCTCCTCGACCTGATGAAATGCGGGGTGGAGCGACCGTCCACGCTCGTCGACATCGGCCGGCTCGACGGCCTCGACGGGATAGAGGTCGCGAACGACGCGGTCCGCATCGGCGGCCTCGCGCGCATGAGTCGCGTCGCCGACCACCCCGGTATACGGGAAGCGGCGCCGGCGCTGTCCGAGAGCCTATGGCAGGCCGCCTCGCCCCAGATCCGCAACATGGCGACCGTCGCGGGCAACGTCCTCCAGCGGACGCGCTGCACCTACTTCCGCGACGTCGGCGGCAACGCCCGATGCAACAAGCGGTCGCCCGGGTCGGGTTGCGCTGCCATAGAGGGCATCCACCGCAACCACGCGATCCTCGGCACGAGCGATGCCTGCATCGCGACCTACCCCGGCGACCTCGCGGTGGCGCTGGTCGCCTTCGACGCGTCCCTCCGCATCGAGGGTCCGCGGCCCAGGTCCGTCCGGGTCGAGGACTTCATCCGCCTCCCCGGCGACCGCCCCGACCTGGAGAACGACCTCGCGCCGGCTGAGGTGGTGGTCTCGGTCGAGATCCCGGTCACCCCGGCCCTGCGGCGGTCGCGCTACCTGAAGGTCCGGGATCGCGCCTCCTATGAATTCGCCGCGGCGAGCGCGGCGGTCGGGCTCGATCTCGAACCGGACGGCCGCACGATTCGCGACGCCAGGGTCGCCCTTGGCGGGGTCGCCACGCGGCCCTGGCGCGCCCGCAACGTCGAGGCGGCCCTGCGGGGCCGGACCTTCGACGAGGCAACGGTCCGCCGGGCGGCGGCCCTCGCCGTCGAAGGTGCGCAACCCCTCCGACATAACGCCTACAAGGCCGTCTTGGCGCCGCGGGTCGTCGCCCGCGCGCTGATCGAAGCGGAGACCCGGGCATGAACGACCTCCTCCGGCACGGCATCAGCCGCCGCGCGCTCCTCGGCACCGTGACCGCCGGCGCGGCCGCCGCGGCGCTTCCCGCCCGCGGCTTGGGCAAGCGACCGGCGAGGGCCGCCCTCGCCGGCCTCGGCGCGGCGCCGCCGCGGGCCGACGGTTTCTTGAAGGTGAGCGGTCGCGCGACCTACGCGGTCGAGCATCGCATGGAGCGGCTGGCCCACGCCGTGATCGTCCAGTCGACGGTGCCGGCGGGTCGGGTGGTCGGGACGGAAACAGGGGCGGCGCGCGCCGTGCCAGGGGTGCTCGCGGTGTACACCGTCGGCGCCGCGCCCAGGATCGCGAAGGCCGAGGTCTTCTCCAAGGGAGGCGCTGCGACCGAGAACTTCCTCCCCCTCCAGGACGACCTCGTCCGCTGGAATGGGCAGCATGTCGCCCTCGTGGTCGCGGAGACCTTCGAGCAGGCGACCGAGGCGGCCGCGCTCGTCCGTGTCGAGTACCAGGAGAGCAAGGCGGTCGTCGATCCGGAGGCGGCCGGAGCCGGAAGGACGCCCCTGGACAAGCTGTCGGTCGCCTGGGGCGACGCACAGGCCGCGCTCGACGCCGCCCCCGTCAGGGTCGAGGGCGTCTATACCACCCCCCGCGAGTACAACCTGCCCATCGAGCCCCACGCCTGCATCGCGGCCTGGGAGGGCGATAGCCTGACGGTCTGGGAGCCGAGCCAGTGGGTGGCCGGTGCCCGCAGCATCATCGCCGACTGGATGCGCGTCGGCGTCGAGAAGGTCAGGGTCGTCTCGCCCTTCGTAGGCGGCGCCTTCGGCTGCAAGGTCTCGCCGCACCCGCACGTGGCACTCGCCTGCGCCGCGGCCCGCGAGATCGGTCGTCCGGTCAAGCTCGCCCTGACGCGGCCGCAGACCTTCACCGGCTACGGCGGACGCCCGCGCACGCACCAGCGCCTCTCGCTCGGGGCTGACCGCAACGGCCGGCTGGTCTCCGTCGTTCACGATGGCTGGAACGAGACGGCCATCGACGACGTGCACGTCGAGCCCTGCAACGCCGTGACCCCAATCATGTACGCCGTGCCGAACCTCGCCTCCCGGCACAGCCTAGCGCCGGTGAACACCGTGAACCCGGGCTGGTTCAGGGCGCCCGGGGAGAACCCGAGCGCGTTCGCCATCGAGACGGCGATGGACGAGCTCGCCCACGCGCTTGGCATGGATCCGCTCGAACTCCGACTCCGGAACTACGCCGAGTTCGACCAGCAGGCGAAGCTTCCCTGGACGACCCGCAGGCTGAGGGAAGCCTACGCCGCCGGCGCGGAGGTCTTCGGGTGGTCGCAGCGCTCCCATGAGCCCCGCTCGATGCGCGAGGGGCGTGAGCTCATCGGATGGGGCATGGCCTCGGGGACCTACCCGGTCCGGCGCAGCGCCGGCGACGCGGAGGTCGTCGTAAAGGATGACGGCTCGGTGGAGGTGCGCAGCGCCGGCATCGACATGGGTACCGGCACCTACACGATCCTGGCGCAGGCCGCGGCCGAGGTCCTGACGATGCCCGCCGGACGAGTGAGGGTCGTGCTCGGTGACACGGACCTTCCGCTCGCCCCGCTCGCCGGCGGGTCGCAGCTCGCGAACCTCCTCGTCGCTGCCGTCGACAAGGCGGCACGCGCTGCGCGAGAGCGGCTGCTGGACCTCGCCGCCAACGATCCCCGCTCGCCGCTCTCGGGGGCCCGCGCGAACGATTTGGTGCTGTCCGACGGGCACGTGCGGCCCGCGAGGAACGCCTCGAAGGGCATCTTCGTCGGCGACCTGATCAGGGCGCTCGGCGACGGTCCGCTGGTCGCGCGCGCCGACACGTTCAAGCCGGGAGCGACCGAGGACGACCGGCGGCTGACCAACCAGACCTTCCAGCGCATGATCGCGCCGACGGACGGCGGCGTCTCCGCTCATGCCTGGAGCGCGCAGTTCGTCGAGGTCCGGGTCGACGAGGATTTCGGCACGGTGCGGGTGCGGCGCATGGTCGGCGCGTTCGACAGCGGCCGGGTCTACAACCCGCGCCTCGCCCGCAGCCAGTGGATGGGCGGCATGATCATGGGCTTGGGGCAGGCGCTGCTGGAGGAAGGGTCGACCGACCCGCGCACCGGCCGCATCGTCAACGCGAGCCTCGCGGACTACCTGGTCGCGGTAAACGCCGACGTGCCCGAGATCACGACCCTGTCGGTCGGGGTGCCGGACCTGACGGCCACCGCGCTGGGCGGCAAGGCGGTGGGCGAACTCGGGATCGTGGGCGTCGCCGCGGCCATCGGCAACGCGGTGTTCCACGCCACGGGCCGGCGTGTCCGGGACCTGCCCATCACGCTTGAGAAGCTGATAGCCTGAGGACCGTGGGGCGGGAGGGCTCGCGATGGTGCCGGAGACGACCGGGGAGGACGGAACGGAGGCGGCCCGGACCAGGATCGCCGCCATCGTGCGGCGGCACCTCGGTGGGGAGATGTCGCGCGACACCGTCGTCCCGGGACTGTCCATCCACGGGAAGACCGCGGCGATGGAGCCAGGCTCCTACCTGTACGAGCCGTCCTTCGCGTTCATCGCGCGCGGGGCGAAGCGAGTTGTGCTCGGCCAGGAAACCTACGTCTATGACGAAGGGCGCTTCCTGCTCACCGCCGTCGGCCTGCCGACCGTCGTGCAGGTCATCGGCGCCAGCGCCGAGAATCCCTACCTCTCGCTGAAGCTCGACATTGACCTGGAGATGGCGCGGGGCCTGATCACCGAGGTTGACCTGCACGTCTCCGGGGCCTCGGTCGCTGGCGCCGGCCTCGCGGTCGGACCGGTGACGCCGGCCCTGGTGGCGGCAACCTTGCGCTTGGCGGAGTTGCTCGACGCGCCGGGGGACGTTCCCATCCTTGCCGGTTCGGTGCAGCGGGAGATCCTCTACCGCGTGCTGACGAGCCCGGTCGGCGGCCGCCTCCGGCAAGCGGTCCGCCTCGGCACCCAGACCAACCGCGTCGCCGCGGCCATCCGCTGGATCAGGGAGAACTACACGGCGCCGCTTCGCATCGATGACCTGGCCGATGCGGTCGGCATGGGCGAGTCGACGCTTCACCACCATTTTCGGGCGCTGACCGCTATGAGCCCGCTGCAATACCAGAAGCTTTTACGTCTTCACGAGGCGCGCCGGCTGATGCTGGCCGAACATGCCGACGCTGGCGTCGCGGCCCACAAGGTCGGCTACGAAAGCGCGACTCAGTTCAGCCGCGAGTACCGCCGGATGTTCGGGACGCCGCCAAAACAGGACGTCCGTGCAATTCTTTCACCTCACATGGCCGTGCCACCAGCGTAAACGCTTCGAGTGACCCAGTTTGGCGCGCTATAGCCCCTGGCGAGCGCGGATCAGCCCCACAAGCTGCCGTAGCCCCGGCGGCGACTGCCGGCGGCTTGGATAATACATGGCGAAGGGCGGACCCGTGGACGTCCAGTTCGCCAGCACGACCTCGAGCCGTCCCTCACGGGCCTCGTCCTCAATCCGCCGTTCGAGGCAGTAGCAGAGCCCGACGCCGTCGAGCGCGGCCGCTACGCTCGCTTCGGTTTCGTTGGCAGTGACGGGCCCGCCAACGTCGATCCTGACCAAGGCGTCGCCGTCGCCGAGCTCCCACGGGAATATCGTGTCGTCGCCGACCCGCATCCGAATGCAGGAATGGCGGCGGAGATCTTCCGGCCGCTCCGGCCGGCCGTGGTTGTCGAAATAGACGGGCGAGCCAGCCACGACCCAGCGCAGCTCCTTCGTCAGCGCGACCGCGACCATGTCCATCGGCACGCTCGTGCCGTAGCGCACGCCTGCGTCGAAGCCGGCGGCGACGATGTCGACCGGGCGGTCGTCGACAATGATGTCGAGGTGGATCTGCGGGTGCTTCTCCGCGAATTCCGCCAGCACGGGGCCCACGACGAGCCGCGCCGCGTCGCGCGGCATGTTGAGCCTTAGGGTTCCGATGGCGGCCCCGCGATAGGCCTCGAGGCCTGCGAGCGCCTCGCTGATCTGCCCGAAGCTTTCGGAGAGCCGGGCCGCGAGCTCGGCGCCCGCCTGCGTCGGCGCGACCGAGCGGCTGGTGCGGTTGAGCAGCCGGACCTCCAGCCGATCCTCGAGCTTGCGCATCACATGGCTGAGCGCCGACGCCGTGACGCCGAGCTCGATCGCAGCCGGCCGGAAGCCGCCGTGCCGCAGGATCGTCAGGAAGACGTTGAGGTCAGCGAGATCGGATCGGGACAGCGAAACCATCGACGCGCCTCCGACGCTCATCGCGTCGTTGAGCATAACTCATTGATACCTGGGTTCCAATCAACGATGGCCCGCGCCACGTTTCGCCCATGCCGCGAGCCGACGCCGCGGCTCAACTGGAACCGAGGAGAAGCCCATGCCCGGCCAAAGCCAGCCCGGCCCGAGCGACCGCAGGGATTTTCTGAAGATGACCGCCGCCGCGATGGCGGGCGCGTTCGCCGCGCCGTCGTTCGCCCAAGCTGCAACCGACATTAAGGGAGGCCCCGCCATGGCCCCGACCAACCGAGCCAAAGAGATCTTCAAGCCGCAGTTCGCCTTCGGGCTCGGCGGCGTGCCGCTCGGCAACGAGTTCAACAAGATCACCGACCGAGAGGCGGAAGCGACGCTTCAGGCCGCGTGGGACGCCGGGGTCCGCTACTTCGACGTGGCGCCATGGTACGGTTTCGGGCTCGCTGAACGTCGCTTCGGGCAGTTCCTGCACAACCAGCGGCGCGAGGACTACGTGCTCTCGTCCAAGGTCGGAAAGCTGTTCCGGGCGTCGAAGACCAACCGCCACGCCGACATCTTCCCGCTGTCGGGTTCGCCCAACGACGTCTCCTACGACTACACCGCCGACGGCGTCCGCCGCTCGATCGAGGACACGCTGCAGCGCATGGGCGTCGACAGCCTCGACGTCGCCTTCGTGCACGACGTCTCGCCGGACTTTCCCTACTTTCCAAACGGCTGGGAGGAGCAGTTCGAGACCGCCCGCAAGGGCGCGTTCCCGGCGCTGTCGCGCATGCGCGAAGAGGGGATCATCAAGGCCTGGGGCGTCGGCGTGAACCGTCCGGAGCCGATCCTCAAGGTTATGGAGGTCGCCGATCCGGACGTGTGCCTCTGCGCCTCGCAATATTCGCTGATCGACCATTCGAACGCGGTCAGGGAGCTGTTCCCGGCTGTGCGCGAGAAGAAGGTTTCGTTGGTGATCGGCTCGGCGCTCAACGCCGGCTTCGTGTCGGGCAGCCCGCGCTACAATTACGGGCCGCAGAACCACCGCATCGCGCCGGCCCATATCGAGAAGCGCGAGAAGCTCCGCTCCGTCGCCGACCGGCATGGCGTGGACCTGAGGTCGGCCGCGTTGCAGTTCTCGGCAGTGCCCGACGTGGCGGTCTCGCTGGTGGTGGGCGCGAGTTCCGACCAGCAGATCCTCGCCGACTACAACTCGATGCAGGCCAAGATCCCGACCGAGTTCTGGCAGGAGCTCAAATCCGCGGGCCTCATCGAGCGCGACGCCACGCTTCCGGCCTGACGGCCTGACCGGCCCGGGACGACCCTTCCGGGCCTCTCATTGCGACATCGGCCGCGTCTTGCGGCCTCAACCGAAACAGCTCCGCGCGCACAGGCGCCGAGGACCAAGCCCGACTGTGCCTTCGCGCCGGGCAAGGAGACTTTTCATGACCCCGCTTCGTACCCTAACGCTCGCCGCCGCGACCGCGGTCGCCCTGACGGTCCCGTCGCTCGCCGAGGACATGCGCGTCGCGAAACCCTTCCTCGACCTTGGGTCCGAGATCAACACCCCGGACGGTCTCGGCATGGCCCCGGACGGGACGCTGATCCTGTCGGTCCCGAACTTCAACAACGACCACCTGCTCGAGACCAAGGCGATCGCCAAGGCCTCGCCGCCCTTCATGGCGGCGATCGGCAAGAATGATCGCCTGACCCGCTGGTACGAGTTCAAGCCCGCCGATCTGCACCCGAAGACCGGCCGCGTCGGCCCGATGGACAACGCTTTCGGGCCGGACGGCAACCTCTATGTCACCGACATGCAGGTGTTTTACGGCGAGAACATCTCGCGCATCCTCCGCATCGACGTCCGCGACGGCAAGGCGGTCGGATCGACCGTCGTGGCCGAAGGCTTCGGAGCCTCCAACGGTCTCTACTGGCGCGGCGACACGCTGTTCGTGACGGACAGCAAGATGGCCGCGAGGGGCAAGGGCCGCGAAGGCGGGCCGCTGACGAGCGGAGTCTATGCGCTCACCCTTGCCGAGATGAACAAGGGCCCGATCAGCATCGCGCCCTATGACGCCAAGAACCCCGATCCGCGGCTCGTCCACGCTTTCTCGTCCGACAACCACATGGGCTTCGGCGCGGACGGCGTAACGGGCGACGATCAGGGGGCGCTCTACGTCTCGGTGATCGAGGAGGGCCGCATCTACAAGCTGGCGCTCGACGGCGCGAACAAGGCGACGGACGTGAAAGCCTTCGCCGAAAGCCCGGAGATGACGTCCTCGGACGGCCTTGTGTTCGACGAAAAGCGCCGCGTGATCTACAGCGCCGACTTCCTCGGCAACGCCATCCACGCCGTCGACATGTCAGGCAAGGTCACGACGCTGCAGAAGAACGGTGACGTCACGGGCGAGGACGGACGCCTCGACCAGCCGGCCGAGGTTATCATCCGCGGAAATCAGCTCATCGTGGTCAACATGGACATGGCCTGGGCGACGCCGGGGCTGTCGGTCAACACGAAGGTCGACGGGAAGAACAACCTGTCAATGATCGACCTGCCGGCGTCGAGATAAAGGCGCGACGCTCGGTGCAAATCGATAGCGCGGAGCGTCGGCTTTCCGAGAGTGTGGGAACTTCCGTTATTGGCGCTCCGCGGCTGTGCGCCTCTGAGCGCGGATGACCCATATGTATGGACCGGCTGCTGTTCGCAACTGAGGCGTGCTGGTGCGGAAGTCGCTGATAT
>NZ_JBHRXS010000024.1:0-51475 GCF_042648545.1 Chenggangzhangella methanolivorans | reverse complement strand
CAGCCATCAAGCTCGTCGCCGCGCGTCTCTGGGTCAACGCGTTATGAGTCCGCTTCCTAAGGCGCGTGGCGCGCCACTACGATCTCAAGACGCTGGTCTATCTTCTCGACATGGCCTGGTTGGAGGCTGAGACAGCGTCTCGCTCAGTTCCGGAAAGCGTCGGCGATCTTCATTGAAGGCGGCCCGTCCGATCCCCAAACGAACGGGCCATGCTTCAGTCCGTTTGAACGGAGAGGGGCGGAAACCCGTCCAACGCCTTTTCCGAGCGGGGGCCAGCCGAAGCGCACTGAGGGTATCTCGGCGAAGCTGACGCCAGCCTGATCGCTAGGTTCAGCAGGCCTTCACCAGCCTGTCTCTTAGCTGTCGCGCTCGAAAATTCTGCGCCGCCAATGTCTTAAGACGCTCGCCTGCTACCGCGGCGTCTGCCACATTGCCGCCATGCTTGACCGTGCCGACCCGCCTCTGTCTGAAGCCGACGTCGCGGCCATGAAGTTGCTGTTGGCCGAGCGTGCCCTCGAGATCCGGAATCGGCAGCTGCTGCTAGACCTCGAAGCGCGCGGTTTCGTCAGGCAGTCGATCGAGGGGTGGTCAGTCACGATTGCTGGCCATCTGGCCTACCTGAAGGCATTGGCCAATAGCCTCTGATCGTGCGGCGGAAGTCCTACCCTGCAGCTATCTACGTTTGATACGTCGCTTCCATCTCGGCCTCGCGGCGCTCGCGATCGGCAGCGCTCCATCTCTGTCGTCGGAACCTTGCGCGTTCACACGTGCTTAAGCTCCGAAACGCGTGAGGAGATGAGCATGAGCGAGCAACGGTCCCAAACTCGATGGAAGCCTCTCGCCTTCATGTTGGCGTTCGTGGCCGCGCTCGCTGTCGCCGCGTCGGCGCTCTTGCTGAACAAGGACGAAGTGACTGAACCGCTGCCCAAAGGTGGGCCAACGGTAAACCCGGGATGAACGCATCGAGGCCGCGGCTTTATAGCTGAGGCTTTCTATCTCTCCCTAGCGACGAAGCAATAGGAGCGCTCTATGAGCAAGATCAAAATGCCCCCGATGCGATCGGACGAAACGGGTAGCCACGTTAGGTCGGATAGCCCCGTCGACTTACCGGCTCAAGATCTCGATATTGAAACACTAGACAAAAAGCGCTCTGAAGGCTCGGCAGACGAAGATGGCGGCGAGCGCCATGAAAAGCGCCCTGAGGGGCCCTACAAAGATCCGGCGGACGAACAGAAGCAGGGCAAGGTGAAGTAACCTACTGCCGATCGCATCCCTTAACCGCCTCGGCTGCAGCAGCCCGATCTTGGATCCATTCCGCCGGTGGGCGTCGACCTTGGTCGAATGCGTCGAGCGCCTGGCGCGCAACGGCGCACCGGCCGCGCTCTGGGTCAGTCGACGATACAGGTCGATCGAAAACCAGCCGGTCCAGAAGGATCAGCAGAACGATGGCGAGGACCAGGGCCGCGGCGATCGTCAACGCGGTTCGGGGTCGATCGAAAGCGCCCATCTAGTCAACGTTGGCTTATCGCGGACGCTGCCGAAATCTCCGCATGGCCCGCGAGCTCGGTCGCGGGTCTGAACTTCGGCGCGGTGGCCGCGGCTCCAGCGATGGCCAATACAACAGCCATTAATGTGATTGGCAGGATCAGTCTCATTGCGTTCCCCACAGCGCCCGCTGTTCCAACGCGCGCTTAACGGTTCCGTTTCCGGCAACCAAGCGGCTGAGATCGACCGTCGCGAGATGTGGCCCTTTGGAGACAGCGCAAGGGGTCGATTCGTAAAGGTGATGCGTCATGGCTTAGCCCGGAGGGTGGAGCTGGCTCGCCGCCTCGACCTCGCGACGTTGTAATACCTTCTCGATATGGCTTGGCTCGAGGCTCAAACCGTATCTTGATCAGGCCCAAAACCCGTCGGCGACGTCCACTAGCCTGAGTCTGCGGACGGCCGGCATTCGACCATTGGACCAAGTCGGCTCGGATCATCGACGCACGCCGCACGTTTCCTCCGCGGAAGCAGGAGGGATCCATGAATTCGATCATCTATTTAGTCGGCCTCGTCGTCATCGTGCTCGCTGTCCTGTCGCTGTTGGGATTGCGCTGATGAGCGAGACCACATCTCCCG
The DNA here is from genome assembly GCF_042648545.1 of Chenggangzhangella methanolivorans. Lineage (NCBI taxonomy): Bacteria > Pseudomonadati > Pseudomonadota > Alphaproteobacteria > Hyphomicrobiales > Methylopilaceae > Chenggangzhangella > Chenggangzhangella methanolivorans. The sequence continues at coordinate 49,354 of NZ_JBHRXS010000024.1, read as the reverse complement.
CCGCAACCAGCCATAGCTATGCCGATTGGGGTGCGATCTTCGCCGGCGCAGTCGTCGCCGGAGGTGCGTCCCTCGTACTCACGACATTTGCGGGGGCCCTTGGCCTCAGTTCCGTTTCAGTCGGTAAGGACGGCGGCGTCAGCACCTTCGGCCTGATCGTCACCGGACTCTTCACCGCGGTCTCCGTAGCGGCTGTTTATTTGCTTGGCGGCTATATCGCCGGGCGGATGCGCAGAGGCGTCGGCGACGCCACGCCTGACGAGACCTCGGCCCGAGACGGTCTTCACGGCCTAGTGGTGTGGGGCCTTGGAATGCTCGTCGCCGGGACTTTTGCGGCGTCGCTCGCCGGCGGCGCTGCGCGTACGATCGGCGGGGCTGCGCAGACGGCCGTGCAGGCGGCAGGGTCTGCGGCAGGCGGTGTCGCTCAGGGAGCGGGCCAGTTAGCTGGTGGCGCTGTCAGTGGGCTTGGTCAGGCAGCAGGCGGCATCGCACAGGGCGCCGCGGCGCCGTCCGTCCAGAACGCGCTGCCCGAAGGGCTGCGTTCGAACCCGGTCGACTATCTCATTGATCAGATGGTTCGACCCGCTCCCAACCGAGACGGCGCCAGCACGCCGCAGGATCCCGCCGCGGCGCAGAAGCAGACCGCGACCATCCTGAGCAATCTGGCGACCACCGGGAACATAACTGAAGGGGATCGGCTCTTTCTCCGAGATCAGGTCGTGGCGCGGACCGGCTTGAGCGCCGAGGAGTCGGACGCGCGAGTCAAGGAAGCCGTCGGGAAGGCCCAGGAATTGCGGGCCGAAGCGCAGAAGAAAGTCGATGACGCCAAGGCCGAAGCGAACAGGCTGAAGGTCGAGGCTCAGAAGCAGTTCGACGACGCCAAGGCGCAGGCCGAGATCGCCGCCGAGAAAGCCCGCAAAGCCAGCATCCTCACGGCTTTCTTACTTGCCGCGTCCGCGCTCGTCGCAGCTGCGGCTGCCACGATCGGTGCGGTTTGGGGCGGTCGTCACCGCAATGAAGGGCGCATCTGGAAAGGTATTTCGTACAGCAAGTAGTCGCCTCTCGGACTGAGGGCGCTCGGTCTAACCGCGGGCGTCCTCAATCCGAATGGACAAAACAAGCAGCCAGACAAGCTTGCGTAGATGTTTCAAAATGAAACATCGGCATTTCAAATAACCACCGATTTTATACAAATTTTGTTGATCTAAGTGTGACCCGATTACCTTCAATTTTTATTCGCGAGACGCTCTGTCACCGCAACTCAGCGGCTGATGGAGTGTGTCATGAGAGAAGATGCCCGAAGGTAGTCGCTCAACGTCGTCAACGGCGAGATCGTGCTCGAGATCTACGATCCCGGCTTGGTTCACGTAAAGATGCAGCTCAGACCTAACGAAGCAAGCGCCATGGGCGCGACGCTCGTCTACATGAGCCAGCTCGATTAGCCTGCGAGCCCGGCCGCGACCCGGCTGGGCGACGCTGCTTCGCTGAAGCGGCTGCTGCCCGAGCGCGACGCAGCCAGAAGTCAGGAGCAGCCCCACGGGCGCCGCGGCGAGATACCGGAGCGCCAAGCCGTCGCTCGTCACTGCGGCCGCGATTGAGACCGCCACGGCCGCGACGAAGATCGCGACCGCCAGCTGATGGAACATCAGGCCGAGCGCCTTGAGCCGCTCGTTCCGGACCAGGTCGCTTTCAGTCGTCACGCCTATGTCCCGGAGGGTTGCAGCCGATCGTGTGGCCAACAGGCTCAGGGTGCCCAAGCATTTCGGCAAGCCGGCGTAGGGCGATCCCAACGTTCACCGTGGCGTGGTAGTGCGGCGCGCCGAAATCTACCCGCCTCACGACTGCCGACAGCTTGTCTCGAGCCTCGAGACAGATCGCCTTGATCTCTTCCCGGTCCTCGATCCGATCGTAGCGCTTGGGGCCCCGCGGCCGGCTCATCGGGGCCGTTCGGGCTGGACGCCGCGCAGATAGCCGAGCGAAACGGCGGCGCGGACCTCGGCGAGCTCGATCACAAGCTCGCGGATGGCCGCTCGTTCATCCCCGCGGGCCCTTATAATCAGCTCGTCGACGACGGCTTCAGTCCACTCTACGCTTTCATCTTCGAACAGTTTCTCGGCGGCGTCCGGCATAGCGTCCTCCCTGGCTGAGAGGAATTGATTCCATGGGAACGAAAGATGAACAAGCGCCCGTTGGCGAAAACCAGATGCGCGAGATGGCGGAGGCGATACGAGCCCTGCAAGCTCAGGCGAAGCGCGCCGGCGAGAGTACGCTGGCGTACCTTCTAGAGATGGCCGCGCTCGAAGCGGAGGGGCGGAGTGAGGGAGTGGGGGATATCAACTGAGCTTAGGACTACGCTGGACGAGAGCTAACAGTCCGATGGACACCTCGACAAACGGGCCTGCCTACTGCGTCAACGCTTCGACGGACGTCCTATCCACAAGAATGCGAAGCGTCTCTAATGCCTTAGCCTCTATCTCATCCGCGAACAGATCGTGGAGCGCGCTGTCGCCGAGCTTGGAGGGGTCGACATCCTCGTCAACAACGCCGCCTACCAGAAGCCTTTCCAATCGATCGACGAGGTTTCGCTCGAAAAGTGGACCAAGACGTTCGACACCAACGTCCATGCGACCTTCCATCTGACGCAACTCGCCACGCGGCATATGAAGCCCGGCGGCTCCATCATCAACACGGCGTCGGTGAACTCCAAGGATCCGTCGCCCCAGCTCTTGCCATACGCCACCACCAAAGGCGCGATCGCGAACCTGACCATCGGGCTGGCCCAGCTTCTCGCCGGCAAGGGCATTCGCGTGAACGCCGTGCTGCCGGGTCCGATCTGGACGCCCTTCATCCCAGCGGGCATGCCGCCCGAGGCTGTCGAGACCTTCGGTTCGAAGACGCCGTTCGGACGGCCGGGCCAACCGGCCGAGCTTGCATCAGCTTACGTCATGCTGGCCTCCGACGAGGCGAGCTACACGTCCGGCGCGCTGCTCACCATCGCGGGCGGCCAGACGGTCGTTTGATGCGAGAAAGAAGTCTCGACCGAAGCCGCAGCGGACGACAGCGGCATGGCGTCTGCCCAATCACCACGACACGCGGAGAGGCGTTTTGGGTCTGGAACTAGTGTAAAGCGCAGCCGTTGCGCCCTTGAGTCTAACGAGGACGCTATGACCAAAAACGTTTCAACAAACGCCGGCGACGGCGGCGAAACCCATCAGACCACCGACGCCGACCATCCGGTCCTCACGACCAATCATGGGACGCCGATCAGCGACAACCAGAACCAGCTCAAGGTCGGCCCGCGCGGCCCGGTGCTTCTCGAGGACGAGGTCTACCGGGAGAAAATCAACCACTTCGACCACGAGCGCATACCCGAGCGCATCGTGCACGCGCGCGGGTCTGCTGCGCATGGCTATTTCGAATGCACCGACAGCCTCGCCGACATCACTCGGGCGGACCTGTTCCAGAAGAAGGGGCAGCGCACCGACGTCTTCGTGCGGTTCTCGACCGTTGCGGGCGGCGCCGGCTCGGTCGACACGCCGCGCGACGTGCGTGGCTTCGCCGTCAAGTTCTACACCCGCGAGGGCAACTGGGATCTCGTCGGCAATAACATCCCCGTCTTCTTCATCCAGGACGCGATGAAGTTTCCGGACCTCATCCACGCCGCCAAGATGGAAGCCGACCGAGGCTATCCCCAGGCTGCGACCGCGCATGACACCTTCTGGGACTTCATCAGCCTGATGCCGGAATCCACCCACATGATCATGTGGGCGATGTCGGACCGGACACTTCCGAAGAGCTTCGCCACGATGGAAGGGTTCGGCATCCACACATTCCGCTTGGTCGACCGGGACGGAAAGAGCACTTTCGTCAAGTTTCACTGGAAACCGAAAGCCGGCCTCGCCTCGTCGATCTGGGACGAGACCGTCAAGACGGCTGGCGCCGACCCCGACTACCAGCGTCGCGACCTGTTCGAGCGTATCGGCCGCGGCGACTATCCCGAATGGGATCTCGGCGTGCAGCTCTTCGATGAGGAGTTCGCGAACAGCCAGCCCTATGACGTGCTCGACGCGACCAAGATCATTCCGGAGGAAGTCCTGCCGGTCCGGATCGTCGGCAAGCTGGTGCTGGACCGCTACCCGGACAACTTCTTCGCAGAGACCGAGCAGGTCGCGTTCTGCCCGAGCCACCTCGTGCCGGGCATCGATCACTCGAACGACCCGCTGCTGCAAGGCCGGCTGTTCTCCTACCAGGACACCCAGATCAAGCGGCTGGGTTCGACGAACTGGCACCAGATCCCGGTCAATCAGGCGAAGGGGCGCGAGGGCGGCTGCCCGTTCCACAATCTCCAGCGCGACGGCCACATGCAGATGCAGGCGCCGAAGGGGCGCGCCAACTACGAGCCGAACTCGCTGCATCTCGCCGGAGAGATTGGCGGTCCGCGCGAAGATCCGGACAACGGCTTTAAGAGCTACCCGGCCGAAGAGCAGGGCCAGAAGCTGCGCATCCGCGCGGAAAGCTTCGCGGACCACTACAGTCAGGCCCGGCTGTTCTGGCGCTCGATGGACCCAGCGGAGCAAGCGCACATCGCATCGGCCTTCGTGTTCGAGCTCAGCAAGGTGTCGATCGAGCACATTCGTCGCGCGGTGATGGCGAACCTACGCAACGTCGACGAGAAGCTCGCACGCCGCGTCGCAGATGGGCTGGCGATGGAGCTTCCGAAGGCCTCGCCCACGAAGGTGGCTCCGATCGACATGGAGCCATCGCCGGCCCTGCGGATCATCCGGGGGCCGCTCGAGAAGCACACGCTGGAGGGACGGACGGTCGGCGTCCTGTTCGCGGACGGCAGCGACGCAGCCGAGCTGAAGGGCGTCAGGGACGCGGTCAAGAAAGCCGGCGGTCATACGCTGCTGATCGCGCCGAAAGTCGGCGCGGTGCCGCTGTCGGACGGTTCGAGCGTCAGCGCGGACGCGCAGCTCTTCGGCCAGCCCTCCGTCACCGTCGACGCCTGCGCGGTGGTGCTGTCGAAAGAAGCGACTGCGAGGCTGACTAAGGAAGGCGCTGCGGTGCAGTGGGTCATGGACGCCTTCGGGCATCTCAAGGCCATCGGCCACAACGCTGCCGCCAAGCCGCTGCTCGACAAGGCAGGCGTTGAACCGGACGAGGGCGTCGTCGATCTCGACGGCTTCGTAGAGGCTGCGAAGAAGCGCTACTGGGACCGCGAGCCGAACGTCCGCACGCTCGCCTGAGAAAGGGCGCCGGCGACCGCGGCGGACTAGTCGCGGTCGCTTCCGTCGATGCTGCGCACCAGACGGCCTTCTCGGAACCAGAAAAAAGCGCCGCGGCCTTGTGGGCGCGACGCTTTTCCATAACTCGAAATGGGATCAGTGGCGGCTGTCGTACTTCGTCGACCAGGCGTCCACCTCTTCCTTGGCTTTCGCCTTCTCGATTCCGTAGCGCTCCTGAATCTTGCCCTCGAGCTGGTCACGCTTGCCGGCGATGACGTCGAGGTCGTCGTCAGTGAGCTTGCCCCACTGTTCCTTGACCTTGCCCTTCGCCTGCTTCCAGTTTCCTTCGACGCGATCCCAAGCCATGGGAGCCTCCTTTTGTTGTTCGTACGGGAAGAACGCACAGCCGACGGACATCGTTGCGAGATCGCTCGAACCTGTGACCAAGCCCCGCGCATCGCGCATTGAGAGCGCGATCTCGAACAGACCGCGTTCAGGCTGTCAGCCTGCATTTCGTCGATAGGTCCGCACCGTCTGGTTTCAGCGGGTGCGCAGACGAGCGTCGTACTGTTGGTGGCGATATGAATACGCCAATCCGTGCCCAGAAGCAGAAACAGCGACGAACATTATAGGGGTTTATAGCGCCACTTTATTGCACGCCTTACAAACGTGGAATGAGCGACATCCAGACCTGCATGGCGTCTTTAGTCGTCGTCGTCGGAGCGCAAGGCGACGCCACGCGAGCTGTTGACCAGCACATCGAGGCGTATCTCCTTCAAGCTCAACAGAGCCCGGTTCAAGCTCTTGTCGATCTGAAAGCCGCATTCGACGAGATGAGACTCGATGGCCGCATGGCGGCCTATATATCGTCGCGGATCGACATGGCGTTGGCGACAGCGCAATCGACAATCGATAGCGCGGGCGCCGATCGAGACGCCGAGACCGCCGTGTGATTAACGGCGCAACTCAGCCAATAACTTTTTAATCGGAGCTCACGAGCGCATGTCGACTTCGATCATCGGAAAGCTTGAAGCTCTGCATCCGCTTCCCGATAAAGACAAGAAGCTCCTACACGCGGTCGTCGGGCGCGGAAGAACGCTCAAGTCTGGCGAGGACATCGTCAGCGAAGGCGACCATACCGACATCGTTCATGTCATCATCGAAGGTCACGGCTACCGCTACAAGACGCTGGCCGACGGCAAGCGGCAGATCATCGGTTACCTGGTGCCGGGCGACTTCTGCGACCTCTACGGGTTTTTGCTCGACAAGATGGATCACGGCATGGCGGCGCGGACGCAGTGCCAGATCGCCGAGCTCACTGAAGAACATATCCTGATGCTGACATCCCGTCCGGCGCTGGCGCGGGCGTTGTGGTGGTCGGAGCTTGTGAACGCCGCCATCCTGCGTGAGTGGCTGGTCAACATGGGCCGGCGTTCGCCGAGCGCCCGCGTGGCGCACATCCTTTGCGAACTGCTGGTCAGGCTTCAGGTCGTCGGGCAGGCTACGGCCGATGGGTTCAAGCTGGAGCTATCCCAAGCCGAACTCGGCGACACGGTCGGACTGACGACAGTGTCGGTGAACCGAGCCTTGCAACGGCTGCGTGGTTCGAAGCTGATTGTTCAGGCAGGACGCGAGATCACCATCCCGGACGTCGCGGCGCTCAAGCGTTTTGCGGCCTTCGACCCGAGCTATCTGCATTTCCGGCAGGATCGAGAGGATCGTCCGTGATGGAATTCAAACACGTGAAGGTCGCCACCGGCTCTGCGGATGAGGAGGGACGGCTGGTCTTTCACGAGGAAAAACTGATCGCAGTGCTCGTTCGCCTCGACGACGCAGGCCACGGCGCCGTGGTGGGACAATGGAGCCTCGAAGCCGGCTTCAACGGCGTCGACAGCACCAAGCCGCCTCTGTTCGCCAACCTTGAGGCGGCGGAGCGCTGGATCGGAAAACAGCTTTCCGACTTTATAGCCCTATAATCGATTTCAGCCTTCGAATGGCTGACTGAGCTGTTTTGGCAGATTCATTCGCCGCGGACTGGAACGAGCGGGCAAGGCGCAGACTCCTTGAGTCGTATGGCTCGAGGAGATCGCCGATGACGACGACCAAGACGCTCGCGGACGCATTCCACGAAACGCTCAAGGACGTGCTCTACGCCGAGCGAGCTTCGGCGCGCGCGCTCAAGAAATCAGCGCGAGCTGCAAAAGAGCTCGATCTCAAACGCGCCTTCGAAGAGCACCTTGAAGAAACCGAAGCGCAGATTGAGCGCCTGACCGAGATCTTCGAGATCATCGGGAAGTCGCCGCGCGCCAAGATTTGCGAGGCTATGCAGGGCATCACTTCCGAGATGGAAGAAGACCTCGAAGAATTCGCCCACTCGCCAGCCTCGGACGACGTTCTGATCGGCGGCGCTCAGGCGGTCGAGCATTATGAAATGGCTCGCTACGGGCTGCTGAAATCATGGTCGGTGAAGCTGGGTTACGACGAGGCGACGCCGCTGCTCGAAAAGACTTTGCAGGAGGAAAAGGCCGCGGACGAGCGACTGTCCAAGATCGCTGAGCAGCTTGCAGCTTGAACCCTATTCGCTCGCGGAAACCCGCGTGATCGACCACGAACACGGTAGGTAACGCCTTGCGTATCGGCATCATTGCTCATCTCAAGTACAGGATCGGCGAGCCTTTCGCCGGAGGTCTCGAGACTCATACTCATCTTCTGGCGCGCGGACTTCGGCGACGTGGTCACGACGTCACGGTCTTTGCTTCGAACGGCTCGGATGTGACCGTTGGAGTCGAGCCGATCTGTGATGAAACGGCCATACAGGAGGTCGGTCTGTCAGAAGCGACCGACGTCGCCTTCTTTCAGGAACACCACGCCTATCTGAAGCTCATGGTCGAGCTACGCACGAGAGCCTTCGACGTCATTCACAACAACGCGTTGCACTACCTGCCGGTCGCCATGGCGGACGCCGTCTCGACGCCCATGCTGACGACCCTCCACACTCCGCCATTCTGCTGGCTGGAAAGCGGCGTTCGTCTGTGCCGGTCGTCGCGCTCCACTTTCGTAACCGTCTCGGACGCGCTCAGGCGCCAGTGGGCTCCGATCGCAGCGGTCCAGGGCGTAGTGCTAAACGGCATCGATCTCGAACGCTTTGCCTTCCGCGAAACGCCTTGCCCTGACCCTTATTTGGCTTGGTCGGGACGGATCGTCCCGGAAAAGGGACTTCATTTCGCCATCGACGCGGCCCACCGCGTGGGCATGCCCCTGCGCATCGCCGGGCCGATTGCGGACCCGGCCTACTATGATCGCGAAATCCGGCCGCGGCTGGGTCACGGCGCGTTGCATCTCGGGCACCTCGATCATGGCGAGCTCGCCGATGTCATCGGCGGCGCGCGCGCCCTGCTGTTCACGCCGTGCTGGGAAGAGCCATACGGTCTGGTGGCCGCCGAAGCGTTGGCCTGCGGAACTCCCGTCGCAGCGTTCGCGCGCGGGGCGATCGCCGAAGTCCTGGATCACACGTGCGGCGTGCTCGCCGCTTCTGACGATGCCGAAGCCTTGGCCCAAGCCTGCATGATGGCGCAAAGACTTGGTCGTCGCGACTGTCGAAGGCGAGCCGAGCGTCACTGTGATGTCGAGGTAATGATCGACGCCTATGAGCGGCTCTACGAGCGAATGATCGAATGTGAGCCCGTGGCCTCGAGTGCGGATCGACTGGTGGTCGCGGTATGAGCTCCTCCACCGCCCAGCGACAAGTCTGCGTGTGCGTGCCCGCGCGAAACGAGCAAGACAGACTGCCTCGACTGCTCCGCTCGCTCGCCCAGCAGGATTGGGAAGCGCCGCTGCCCGTGGTGATCGCGCTCAACAACACGAGCGACGGATCGCGTGATGTCGTTCAGCGTCTCGCCTCAGAACTGGCGGACAGGCTTCGCGTTTTCGTGGACGAGCAAGATTTCGAACCGAGCGTCGCTCATGCAGGATCGGCCCGTCGGCGGGCGATGGACGTCGGCCTCGACATCGTCGGAGGCGACGACGGCGCCGTGCTCCTCACGACCGACGCCGACGCTCGTCCGCCAAGAGATTGGGTCCGGCGAAACGTCGAAACGATCATCGACGGCGCCGACCTCGTCGGCGGCGCGCTAATGCTCGGCGAAGACGAGGCCGTGCCGCTCCTCGTCCGATCGCGGTGGGAAGCCCTCTCAGCCTATTGGCGAGCGGTTCGGGCGATCGAGGACGAGATCGATCCGGTGGCCTGGGACCCGCCGCCTCGTCATGGCGACCACACCGGCGGCAGCCTGGCGACGACCGCGGTAGCCTATCGCGCCACCGGCGGCGTTCCTGCCATTCCGGTCGGCGAAGACGGGGCCTACGTCATGAAGGCCCGAGCGCTCGGCTTTCGGCTCAGGCATCCGGCTACGGTCTGGACACGGGTCTCGCCGCGGACGGACGCCCGCGCGATCGGCGGGATGGCGACAAAAATGCAAGCGCTCGCCGGGTCAGCCGCCGACGCCATGGCCGCGCCTTCGCTCGAACAGTGGCGGGAGCGCGCGCATTGGCGCCGCTCTGTTCGGCTGGTCGGCGGCGATGCGCGCGTTGCAGCTCTGGAGCCCGACCTGGCCCCCATGATCTGCAACATCATCGTGACGCCTGCCGTGATCGAGACCGCAGCATGAGCGGCGGACCAATCGGCTATTACGTGCATCATCATGGCGAAGGACATCGACAGCGCGCGCGGGCGATCGCTGCTCGAGCGCCAGGCCGCTTCACCCTTATTGGAACCGGCGTCGAGCACCTGTCCGGTCCCTTCGACACAGTCGAGCTGCCCGACGACCGACCGTTCGATCGCGACGACTTCGACGGCGCGGACGGCGAGATCGTGCGGCCGGACGCCCTGCATTACGCGCCGATCCATCACGAGGGCGTCCGGGAGCGCACGCGGCTCGTCGCAAGCTGGATCGCGGAACGACGCCCCGCGCTTATGGTCGTCGACGTCTCGGTCGAGATGGCGATGCTGGCCAGACTGTGCGCTACGCCCACCGTCTATGTGAGGCTCGCCGGCGCGCGTTGGGACGCGGCCCATCTTGACGCCTTTCGCGGAGCCCAAGCGCTGCTTGCGCCCTTCGATCCACGTTGCGAAACCGCCGACGCGCCGGACTGGGTCCGAGCGAAGACATTCTACGCCTCGGGTCTCGGTTCCTATTCCGCCGCGTCTGACCGAACGGACAATGTGGTCTTGGTCGCGTTCGGTCGGGGCGGAAGCCGGACCACCGTCCAAGATCTCGACGATGCCGCGCGCGCCACGCCTGACCGACAATGGCGGGTGATGGGTCCGATCGGCTGCCCGTCGCCGGCGCCTCCGAACCTGGACGTCGCCGGATGGATTGATCATGCCGATGAAGAAATTGGAGCCGCGGGCGTTGTGGTCGGCGGCGCCGGAGACGGCGTGCTCGGCGCGGTCGCGGCTTGCGGCAAGGCCTATGTCTGCATTCCAGAGGATCGCCCCTTCGGCGAACAGCGCGCCAAGGCAGAGGCCTTGGACGCAGCCGGCGCGGCGATCGTGCTGCAGCGATGGCCACAGCCTGGCGAATGGCCCGAAGTCCTGCGGAAAGCTTCAGCGATAGGTACCCGGGCGATCGCTGGCTTCCATGATCGGCACGGCGTCGCGAAAGCGGCGGCCACTATTCTGGATTGGGCGGATCGATGACGCAGGCTCCATCGACCGATCTCCATTTCTCGCTCTATGAAGCGCGCGTCGCTGCGCTCGGCCTCCGCTACGATGCAGAAGGCGTCTGGCCGGCCGAAAGCGTCGATCTTCTAATCCGCGCTGGATGCCACCGCACTTTCGCGCCGAGGGCCGCAGGCGGACGGACGTTTCCATCGCCGCAGGACGAGAACTGCGCGCTCTTCAATTCGCTGCGCCTGGTCGGGCGGGCCGATCTCAGCCTCGGCCGCATCTATGAGGGGCATGTCAACGCGCTGAAGCTGTTCGGCTGGTACGGATCACCCGAGCAGCTGGAGCGCCTTTCCATCGATCTCGACGCCGGGCGCATGTTCGGCGTCTGGGCGACCGAGCCGCCGCCCGGCGTCGCGCTCGAAGCCGATCCGTTCGGCGACCGTCTGTCAGGCTCGAAGCGGTTCGCGACCGGCGCCGGCCGACTGGACTATGCACTGGTCACGGCCCGTCCTTCGAGCGGCGAGCGTCGTCTCGTCATCATCCCGGCCAACCAGCAGGAACGGGCCGACATCTCAGGATGGCGGGTGCGCGGCATGCGCGCCACCATCAGCGGGACATACGACCTGACGGGCTTTCGGCCGGTCGAGCGCGATCTACTGGGCGCGGCGGGTGACTACGATCGCGAGCCCCGTTTCACTGCAGGCGCATGGCGTTTCCTGGCGGTCCAGCTCGGCGGCGTGGAAGCGTTGCTGCGCGAAACGCGGTCCGCGATGTCCGACGCGGCGCGCTCAGATCCTCTTCAGCGAGCCAAGTTCGCGGACGCTGTCGCCGCGACTAGGGGCGCGGGTCTCTGGGTCCGGGAGGCGGCCGACCGCGCCGCAAGCGATCATCCGGACGCAAAGCCGATCGTGTTGCTGGCGCGCGGCGTGGTCGAGCGCGCGGCCCTCGACGTCATGGAGATTTCAGCTCGAATCGTCGGCACGAGAAGCGCAGCCGACGGAACCCGTATCGACAAGATCATCCGTGATCTCAGCCTCTACCTCCGTCAGGCGGGTCCCGACTACGCCCGTGATGAAGCCGCCAAAGCCTTTCTCGAACGCGACGTTTGGCACGAAGGAGACGAGCTTTGGTGAAGTGTGGGCGGTTGACCACTCCGCTCCGCTCGACCCGTTGGCGCGACACGCGATGGCTCGTCCTTGCTCCACATGCGGACGACGAAACCATCGGCGCCGGGGCGCTCATCGCCGAAAGCGCCGCCGAGCGGCGCCTTGCAGGCGTCGTGTTCATCACCGACGGATCAGCGTCTCATGGTTCCGACGGTCCGCCGGATCTCGCAGCGCTCCGGCGCTTAGAGGCGCGCGCAGCCCTTCGGCTGCTTGCTCCTCAGGGCCCCGATCCCGTTTTCCTGAACTGGCCGGACGCCAAGCCTCCCAGTCCCGGCGCGCCGATGTGGGCCGACGCAGTCCGATTACTCGGAGCGCTGTGCCGGTCGCGGGCTGTCGACGCGATCGCGACAACCTCGGCGCTCGATCCGCACTGCGATCATCAGGCGGCCTCGGCGCTTGCGCGCGAGGTCGCGCTCACAGCGATGAGGCGCATCGACGTCTTCGATTATGTCGTTTGGGCCAATGACGTTCCGCAGGGTCGGGCGTTCCGCACGGGGCCATATCCCCCTGGCCCCAGACGGTTGGCGCTCGCCGCCCACCGCAGCCAAATGACGCCGCTCCACGGAGAAGGCTTTCGTGTGCCGGAGCGCCTTAGGCGAATGCCAAACGCGGACACTCTCTATCTCAAGGCGGACCGCCATGCGCCCTGACGCTTCGCTGCCACCGTCCTACTTCGAGAACATGTTTGCGGCCGATCCCGACCCATGGCGGTTCGAGAGCAGCGCCTACGAACGCGCCAAATACGATCGCACGATCGCGGCGTTTGAAAACCGTCGGTTCCGCCGCGGGCTGGAGATCGGCTGCGCCAACGGCGTTTTGACGAGCCGGCTCGCGCCCCGCGTCGATGAGCTGATCGCGGTCGACGTCAGCGCCTCAGCGCTTGCGAGCGCGCGCCGCCGCTGCGCCGATCTGGCAGGCATCCGGTTCGGGCAGATGACATTCCCCGAGCAAGCGCCCCCCGGTGAGTTCGATCTGATCATCGTCTCCGAGGTCGCCTACTACTGGAGCGACCGGGATCTGAACGCGGCCGGCCACTGGATGTCGGAAGCGCTGGCCAAAAACGGCAGGGTGCTCCTGGTCCATTGGACCGGAGCTACCGACTATCCGCAGACCGGCGATGAGGCCGTCGGGAAGCTCGCGCAAGCGGCGACGCCCTTCATATGGTCGGTCGGAGCCGAACGGACCGAGAGCTATCGTCTGGACATCTGGGAGCGCGCGCCATGACCGGCGTCAGCGTGTTGACGCTCGCACGAGGTCGGACCGCTCATCTTCACCAGCTTGTCGAGGGCCTGAAACGTTGCCGACCGCTTCCGGCCGAGCTCGTCCTGGTCGATATGAATGACGCCCCGCCGCCGATCCCCGGCGCCCCGTTTCCGATCCGACGGATCGCGCTGAGGGGCGAGCGTCTCCCGCTCGCCACGGCCCGCAACCTCGCCGCCCGATCGGCGGGCGGCGATCGTCTGCTGTTTCTGGACGCCGACTGCATCCCGTCCCGCGCTCTGCTCGAGCTGATCGAAAGCGCCCTCGACAAGGTCGATGGGCTGGTCTGTCCGCAGGCGCTCTATCTCGGTCCGGAAGACGCGCGCGGCGCGTGGACCGAAGCCGAGCTCGTCGCGGCCGGTCGACCTCATCCCGCGCGCGTGTTTCCCGACGCCGGCCTCCTGCGAGAAACGAACTACGGGCTGTTCTGGTCTCTGGCGTTCGGCGTCAGGCGAACGACGTTCGACCGGATCGGAGGTTTTGACGAGGCCTTCACCGGTTATGGCGGCGAGGACACCGATTTCGGTTTTCGCGCGAAGCAGCTGGACGTCCCTCTTCTATTCACTGGCGGCGACGTCGTGTTCCACCAGCACCATCCGGTCAGCGACCCTCCCGTAGAGCATCTTGGGGACATTGTCCGGAACGCACAGGTCTTCCGCCGGAAATGGGGCTGGTGGCCGATGGAGGGCTGGCTGAATGCCTTCGAGGCTGAGGGCCAGATCGCCTTCTCCTCCGACAGAAGCTCAGTCTCGATGTCACCGGCGCTGTCCGCCACGAGCGCTTGACCAGATGACCGAGGCGCGGATCCACACACAGCATCCGGGTCACCCGGCGTGGGTGCGCATCACGCATTGGGTTGGCGCTGCGGCCTTCTTCGCGCTCGTCGTCAGCGGCATCGCGATCCTGTTGGCGCTCCCTCGCCTGTTCTGGGGCGAGACTGGCTCGAACGCATCGCCCGGCTGGATTGTGCTGCCCCTGCCGACCAACACCGAGCAGACAGGCTGGGGCCGGAACCTCCATTTCCTGTCGGCCTGGATTCTGGTGATTGCCGGAGCGGTCTATCTGGTCGCCAGCGTTTTCGGCGGTCGGCTCCGCGGTCGCCTTCTTCCCGAACGAGACCAATTGCGGCCAGGCCACATCCTCTCCGAAGCGCGAGCTCACCTGCGCTTCGGCGGCTCGCGCTTAGAGAACGCGAACGACCGTCGCTACAACGTTCTGCAGAAGCTCGCCTACCTCGCCGTCATCGTCATTCTCGCGCCGCTCATGGTCCTTACGGGGCTGACCATGTCGCCGGGTGTGACAGCGGCCTATCCCGAGCTGTTCTGGATGTTCGGCGGCCGGCAGTCGGCGCGGACGATCCATTTTCTGAGCGCCTGCGTCCTGCTGGCGTTCGTCGTCGTCCATGTCTGGCAGGTCTTGGCCAACGATCCTAAAGCCCTGATCCGCGGAATGCTGACGGGACGAGGAGACCGTCGACCATGACCACCTCGTTCAGCCGCCGTCGGCTCCTCGTCGGCGGTTCGGCGATCGGCGCCGCCGGCCTAGTCGGTGGCTGCGATCTCCTCGAAGGCGGACCGAGTAGAGGCGGCGTCTACGGCCTATCGGACACGCTGACCTTCGCCACCCAGCGTTTTTTGTTGCGCAACCAGCCGTTGGCGCGACAGTTCGGGCCGGACGCGATCTCGGACGTCTTTCCCACGATCAACACCACCAATCCGGACAGTTCGGACTACCAACGCTCAAAAGCCCAGGGCTTCGCCGACTGGCGCTTGCGCGTCAGCGGGCTGGTCGAGCGGCCGTCGTCTGTGTCGCTTGTCGACTTGCGCGCCATGCCCGCGCGCACCCAGATTACGCTTCACTCCTGCGAGCAGGGCTGGTCGGCGATCGGCGGGTGGACCGGCGTCCAGCTGTCCCATCTTCTGGCGTCAGTCGGCCTGAAGCGCGAAGCCCGCTTCATCGTCGTCCGATCGGTCGATGGCTGGTGGGACAGCTACGATCTTTTCGACGCCCTTCACCCACAGACGATCCTCGCCTACGGCATGAACGGACGCGACCTTCCGGTCGCGCATGGCGCCCCAGTCCGGCTTAGGGTCGAGCGGCAGCTGGGCTATAAGTCTTTGAAGTACCTGACAAGCATCGAGGCTGTCGCGGCCGTCGACGGACTCGGAGCGGGCCGCGGAAGCATGCTCTCGGAACTCGGGTTTTCTTGGTACGCTGGGATCTGAAGTCCTTGGATGTCTTTTCGAAGGGTTCGGTCAGCCAGGCGTCGCGGCGAACCCCAGGCCAACCGCCACCGCGGCGATCATCAATCCGATGGCGACCAGCATCAGCGCGCCATCCTTGACTGTCAGGGCGAGGCCGAAGGCCGCGATCGCGGCCATTGGAGCAGCGCTCGCAAATGGCAGCAGTTCGAGAGGCGGCACGGTGAGCGCCAGCAGCGCGCATGCCGTGGCCGCGATGCGAACCGCCGGGCCTTCGGTGAGCCACTCGAGCCGACCATGAAACAACCGGTCCAGTCGATCCGCGATCGGCCTCAGTTTGTCCGTAGAGGCGTCCACTTTCTCCCGTGACACAGACCATTTCTTGACGCGTTCCGGCAGCCACATCTGGTCTCGACCCAAAGTCATCTGGATCGAAAACAGGGCGATAAGCGCGGCCAGCAGCGACGGAACAGCGGGGATCGCTCCAAGCGGCGTCAGCACGAGCAACGCCGGCGCGATCAGGAATGGACCGTAGCCACGCGCGCCGAACGCATCCACGATGGCGCCGAGACTGACGCTCGAGCCGTCGTCAGCGGCGTCGTCGAGGCGATCCAGGATGTCGGCGACTTTTGAAGGAGCGTCTGGCACCTGGATCAACGGGCTGTCACCGCCCCCGTTCCGGGCCAGCGCCGCAAAGGTCGGTCAGTCTTCGCCTTGTAGGCTGTCGAACCATTTCGCGTAGGGCGTGTTGCGCGCGAGATGGCGACCATAGTCCGGCGCGCCATCGGTCCACCACACCGGTCCCCGCTCGCCAAGCGCGCGCTTGGCTGCGTCCACTTCGGCGCGAGCCCCAGCAAGAGCGTCCGCGTCTCCTTTCGCCGCCCGCACTGCACGCCGCGCCGCCATCAGCGCCGAGACGTGCTCGGCACGATCGGCCTCGGACAATGCTGGATCGCTCTTCCTCCAGAGCCGACCGCGGACAACGAAGTACCGGCCGTCAGGCGTCTCTGGGTGCTTGTCACTCAGGTGTCTCGTCCTCCCCGATCCTCGACTTGGAACGATGCCGCTCGCCATACGCTTGGACTGAAAGGCTAACGCGAAAAGCGCGAGCGGCCAGTGGGAGGATGAACGCCATGGAAGACCATCGGGTCTGGGAATTCGAGAAGAGCCTGTGGACCGGGGGAGCGGATCGTTATCGTGAGCTCGTCGACGACGAATGCCTGATGGTCCTGCCGAAGCCACCCTTCGTGATGAACGGAACGCAGGCGATTGAGGCCGTCTCCAATACGCCGCGATGGGACAGCGTCGAGCTTTCCAACGGCCAGATCGCGCGACCGCAGGAAGGCCTGATCGTCATCGCTTACGACGCCCATGCCAAAAGTAACGACGAAAGCTACGAGGCTCACTGCACGTCGACGCTGCGTCGCCCTCGACCATGAGGAATGGCGCGTCGTCCAGCACCAGCAGACGCTGCCGCCCAAGCTCGGAAGCATCGAGGAT
The DNA here is from genome assembly GCF_042648545.1 of Chenggangzhangella methanolivorans. NCBI lineage: Bacteria > Pseudomonadati > Pseudomonadota > Alphaproteobacteria > Hyphomicrobiales > Methylopilaceae > Chenggangzhangella > Chenggangzhangella methanolivorans. Next base: position 32,337 of record NZ_JBHRXS010000024.1, on the reverse strand, counting down.
AAGCAGTGAGGGAGCGCATTTTGGACAAGGATGATCGTTCGACCTACGGCACGACGACCGCCAAGCCCGACGCCAAAGCCGGCGTCGAAGTGGGCGGCGGAGAGAAAGCCGCTGCGAAGGACCAGGCTGAAAAGGATAAGCACGACGACGAGCCCGACTCGAAATCAGACAGTCAGCACGAAAAGCGTCCCGAAGGTCCCCACGCTGAACCCAAGAACACCAACTACGAGGCGACGCCGGGAGCCGGCACGCTTCCGGACGCCGGCGATCAAGATGCGACGGGCGGATAGCGAGTGAAGGTGGGCCGCGACCGCGCCGCGTGGCTCCGAAGCTTGACAGCCATTACGCGCGGCTTCCAGCGCTCGTCAGGCAGGGCACTCTTACGCGTGCCAAATTTTGCTTCAGCGAGACGTAGCGCGGACGATCAGCCCCTCGTTTGCTCTCAGCACGATCGCGCCCGCGATCTCCGAGACGTCGCGATCGAGATGGGTCGAAATGACGACTTTGAGCGGTGCTTCGCCGAGTTGAACTATCGAAGGTCCGTCAGAGATATTAAGCGCAACTAGGAAGTCGCGCGCGTCCGGATTGACGCCGCGCCCGTAGGCGAGCACATCGCCGCTTGTATAGATTGAAGACCAGAAGCCGGTTGCAAGCGCTGGCTCCCGGCGGCGGAGCGCGAGCAAGGCGCGTTGCAGCGACAACATCGATCGAGGATCGCTCAGTTCGGCCGCGACGTTGCGCTCGCTCAGGTCGCCGAGCGGAAGCCATGGCGCGCCGTCCGTGAACCCGCCGCCAACCCTACCGTCCCATGGCATCGGCGTGCGGGCCGGGTCACGGCCATTGCCCGGCTCGTTCAGTTCCCACGGGTCCTGAGCCAATTTGTGCGGCACGTGAACGTCCGTCATGCCGAGCTCGTCGCCGTAATAGAGCGTCGGCGTGCCGCGCAGCGTAAGCAGCAGCATGGCGGCGACGCGGGCTTGAGCGACGCCGATCCGGCTCGCCACGCGGCGTTGGTCGTGGTTGCCGAGCACCCAGTTCGGCCAGCCGCCGGGCGGCAGCGCCGCCTCGTAGGATCGGATCAGCGTATCGATCGCGCGCGCGTTCCACGGCGTCAGGATGAGGTGGAAGTTGAACGGCAGGTGCGCGCCGAGAAGGTCGACGCCGTAATAGGTCACGAGCTTCTCGACGGGCAGGTAGATCTCGCCGATCAGCACCCGGTCGTCGAATTCGTCGACCACGGAACGGAGTTCGGCGACCACGTCGTGAACGCCGGGCTGGTCGGCGGAGAACGCCTGAAGGTAACGGCCGATGTCCGGCGCGCCCTCGGCCCAGGCCGGGTTTGGCGGATTGTCGCGGAACGCATCGTCCTTGATGAGGTGCCAGATCACGTCGACGCGGAAGCCGTCGACGCCGCGCGCCATCCAGAACCGCAGCACGTCGGCCATCGCTGCCCGCACGTCCGAGTTCCGCCAGTTGAGATCCGGCTGCTCGGTAAGGAAGGCGTGGTGGTAGTATTGGCCGCTCGCCGCGTCGAGCGTCCAGGCCGGGCCCCCGAAGTTGCTCATCCAGTTGTTGGGTGGGCCGCCCTCCGGCGACGGGTCGCGCCAGATGTACCAGTCGCGCTTCGCCGACGATCGGCCCGATTGGCTTTCGACGAACCAGGGGTGCTGATCCGAAGAGTGGTTCGGCACGAAGTCGAGAATGAGCTTCAGCCCGCGCGCATGAACGTCGGTGATCAGCCGGTCGAAATCCTCAAGCGTCCCGAAGATCGGGTCGATCCCGCGATAGTCGGCGACGTCGTAGCCGAAGTCGGCCATCGGGGATGGGAAAATGGGCGACAGCCAGACGGCGTCGACGCCGAGCGTGACGAGGTGGTCGAGCCGCCGGCGCACGCCCTCGAGATCGCCGATCCCGTCGCCGTTGGTGTCCTGGAACGAGCGCGGATAGATCTGGTAGACGACGCCGCGCTGCCACCAACGATGATCGCTCAAGCCTCGCTCCGCTTCAGGATGTCGTCGAGGCCACCGAGGCGGAACCAACGGTAGCCGTAGCCCTCCAGCACGACGTGGTGACGACCGTCCGGTCCCGGGTCGCTGTGGTTCTCGTCGAGCAAGTTGGAGAGCGTCGCTGGCTCGTCGTCGGTCCCCTCCGCGCGGAACGCCACCTCCTTCGGCTCGACGTCGAAATTGTGCAGGAACACCACGACATTGCCGCGCCATTCGTAGCGCAGCGCGAGGATGGCTGGATCCTTGACCGGCAACACGCGGTATTCGCCCCAGCCGATCTCCGGAACCTCCTGGCGCATGCGGATGATGCGCTCCATCCAGTTGAACACCGATTGCGGGTCGCGACGCTGGTCGGCGACGTTGACGGTCTCGAAGCCGAAGGCGCCGCCCGAGATCGCCGGCAGATAGGTCTTCTCCGCGGTCGAGAAACCGCCGTTCTTGCGGTTGCTCCACTGCATGGGCGTGCGGGCGCAGTAGCGCTCCGGGAGCTTGAGGTCGTCGCCCATGGCGATCTCGTCGCCATATCGCATCACCGGCGTGCCGGGCAGCGTGAACATCAGGCTGTAGGCGAGTTCGAGCCGCCGCCGGTCCGCCTTCAGCATCGGGGCGAGACGACGGCGGATGCCGCGGTCGTAGAGTTGCATCGCCTTTTCGGGCCCGAACTCGTCGAACACTTTTTGGCGCTGCTCGGGCTCCAGCCGTCCAAGGTCGAGTTCGTCGTGGTTGCGCAGGAAGAGGCCCCACTGGGCGGTGGGATAGGCGGTCTTCGTTTCGTTCAGGCCCTTGGCGAGCGGGCCGCTGTCGCCGGAGGCGAGCGCATAGAACAGGCGCTGGTTGACGTGGAAGTTGAACATCATCTGCAGGCGGTCGCCGTCGTCGCCGAAGTATTTCATCGCCTCCTTCGGGACGATGTTGGCCTCGCCGAGGATGATGCTGTCGCCCTTGCGCCACTGCAGGAATTCGCGGAACGAGCGCAGCATCGAGAAGTCGGACGGCGGTTCGAGCCCGACGTCCGGTCCTTTCTCGGCGATCACGAACGGAACCGCGTCCATCCGAAAGCCCGACACGCCGAGCTGGATCCAGAAGCCCATGATCTTCAGGAGCTCCGCCTGCACGAGCGGGCTCGCCGTGTTGAGGTCGGGCTGGAAATCGTAGAAGCGGTGGAAATAGTAGGCCTTGGCGGCCTCGTCATAGGTCCAGGTCGTGGTCTGGACGCCCGGAAACACCATGCCCTTGTCGGCGTTCTTGGGCTTCTTCTTCGACCAGACGTACCAGTCGCGATAGGGCGACTTCGGGTCCGAGCGTGCGGACTTGAACCAGGGGTGCTCGTCGGAGGTGTGGTTGACCACGAGGTCGATCAGCACCCGCATGCCGCGCTGCTTGCAGCCATGGGTGAACTCGACGAAATCGCCGAGCGTCCCGAAGCGTTCGTCGACATTGTAGTAGTCGGAGACGTCGTAGCCGTCGTCGCGGCCGGGCGAGGTCTGGAACGGCATCAGCCAGATCGCTGTGACGCCCAGGCCATGCAGATAATCTAGCCGCCGGGTGAGCCCGCGGAAGTCGCCGACGCCGTCGCCGTCGGAGTCCATGAAGCTCTCGACCGCCACGCAGTAGACGATCGCGTTCTTGTACCAGAGATCGGTGATCAACCGCCGCCTCCCGCTCAGCGCCCTCGATGGGCCGAACGTGGAGCGCGGCCGGACGTTCCTCATCCGGCCGGGCGTATCGCCGCCTGAGTTTTTATCCCGATGCGATCAGAGCAGCTTGTCGATCGTGATCGGCAGCTCGCGAACGCGCTTGCCGGTCGCGTGGAACACCGCGTTCGCGATCGCGGCGGCCGCGCCCACGATGCCGATCTCGCCGAGACCCTTGATGCCTAGCGGATTGGCCTTGTCGTCCTCCTCGACGAAGATGACGTCGATGTTCTGAACGTCGGCGTGGGCCGGCATGTGGTACTCGCCGAGATTGGCGTTCACGACCCGGCCGAGCGTCTTGTCCCACATGGTCTCTTCATGAAGCGCCATGCCCATCCCCATCACCACGCCGCCAAGAATCTGGCTGCGGGCGGTGGCGAGGTTCAGGATCTTGCCGGCAGCGATCGCGCTGACGATGTGGGTCACCCGCACGACGCCAAGCTGCTCGTCGACGCGCACCTCGGCGAACACCGCCGAATGCGTAAAGGCCGCGAACTTCTCCGCGAACTCTTCATCCGGCGCGAACGATCCTTCGGCCTTCACCTCGCCGCCGCCCGAAGCCGCGATCGCATCGGCGTAGGACACCGACCGCTCGCCATCCGAGACCAGCGATATGCGGCCGTTCGAAAACGCGACATGGTCGAGGCTGGCGTTTGCGAGCGGTGAGTCGTCGATGCCGCGCGCGAGCGTCAGCAGCTCTTTCTTCAACTCCGCGCACGCGACCCGAACGGCGTTGCCAGCCGAGGCCGCGCCCCAGGATCCGCCCTCGGGCGGCGCCATCGGCAGGTCGGTGTCGCCGACTTCCGTGGTGACGTCCTCGATGTCGAGATCGAAGGCGTCCGCGGCGATCTGCGCGAGGATCGTGTAGGTTCCGGTGCCGATGTCTGCCGTGCCGCACGCGACCTTGAGCTTGCCGTCGGCGGAGAGCGTGGCGCACGCGGAATGCGGCATCATCATCGCCTCCCAGCAGCCGGTCGCCATGCCGAGGCCGACAAGCTCCTTGCCGTCCCGCATCGAACGCGGCTCGGGTGAGCGGTTAGACCAGCCGAACCGCTCTGCGCCCTTTTCGTAGGCCGCCTTCAGCTCCTTGGACGAGAACGGCTTGTCGTCGTTCTGGTCCTTCTCGGCGTAGTTCTTCAGCCTTAGCTCGAGCGGATTCATGCCGAGCCGGTAGGACATCTCGTCCATCGCGACCTCGAGCGCGTAGAGGCCGAGCGCGGCGCCCGGCGCGCGCATGTCGGACGGCGTCGAGACGTCGATCTTGGCGAGCTCGTATTTCAGGGTGACGTTCGGGCAGGCGTAGAGCAGGCCCGACCAGTTCACAGTCGGCTCCTGATAGTCCTCGTAGCGCGACGTCGCCTGGATGGCGTGATGTGCGATCGACGTCAGCGTTCCGTCGTCCTGCGCTGACAGCGAGACCGTCTGCAGCGTGTCGGGGCGCCAGCCCATCGTGTACATCTGGCCGCGGGTCAGCACGAGCCGGACCGATCGCTCGTGCTTCAATGCCGCCATGGTCGCGAGCAGCAGGTCGTAATGCGGCCGGAGCGCCATGCCGAAGGCCCCGCCCACGAAGGGCGAGGTCACCCGCACCTTGTCCGGATCGAGGCCTAGTACCGCGCAGATGTACATCTTCGGGTTGTTCACCCCTTGGGTCTTGGTGTGTATCGTCAGCGCGCCGTCGCCTTCCCAGACGACGGTCGTCGCCATCAGCTCCATGGGATTGTGATGCTCGGGCGCGACCCGGTAGCTCTCGCTCAGCTTGATGTCAGAACCCTTGAAAGTCGCTTCGGCGTCGCCGCGCGGGGGCGGCGGCGGCGGAATGCCGTCACGGGGCTCGAACGTGTCGTAGGCCTCGTGGCGCGCCTCCGCGACGTCGACCGTCGGCCTCTTGGCCTCGTAGGTCGCGGTCACGAGCGAGGCCGCGTGGCGCGCGTTTTCGTGGGTGTCGGCGACGACCAGAGCGATCGCCTGGCCGCTGTAGAAGATGCGGTCGTTGTAAAGCGGGCGGAACGGGCTGCCGGGCACCGCCACCATGTCATTGAGATAGGGCTTGTCGCTATCCGGCAGCTCCGGGCGGTTCTCATGCGTCAGGATGTCGATGACGCCGGGCGCGCCCTTCGCGGTCGACAGATCGATGCTGACGATGCGGCCCTTGGCGATCGTCGACGGCACGGCCGCGGCGTAGACCATGCCGTCGGCGAAGAACTCGGCGGCGTATTTCGCGCGGCCCGTCACTTTAAGCGCGCCGTCCACGCGCGGGTGAGCGCGGCCGACATAGGGATGGACGTTCGACATGGGCTGACGTCCCTTCAGTTGACGATCTTGTTGGACTGGACCTGCGGCGTCCCGGCGGCGGCCTGGGACAGCGCGCGGACGACGGCGCGGCGGGCGAGCTCGATCTTGAAGTCGTTCTCGCCATGGCCGACCGCGCCCTTCAGCAGGCGGTCGGCCGCCTCCTCGAATGCGCCGGAGGACGGCAGCTTGCCCTTCAGCAACGCCTCGGCCTCGGGAACGCGCCAAGGCTTGTGCGCGACGCCGCCGAGCGCGATGCGCGCCTCGCTGACCACGTCGCCGTCGAGCTCGATGGCGGCCGCGACCGAGACCAGCGCAAAGGCGTAGGACAGCCGGTCGCGAAGCTTGAGATAGGTATGGTTCTGGCCAAAGCGTGGGGCCGGCAGTTCGACCGCCGTAACCATCTCGCCGTGGGCGAGCGTGTTGTCTTTTTCCGGCGTATCGCCGGGCAGGCGATGGAAGTCCTCGAACGCGATTACCCGGGCGCCGTCCGGCCCCTCGACATGGACCGTCGCGCCGAGCGCCGCGAGCGCGACGCACATGTCGGACGGATGGGTGGCGATGCAGGCGTCGCTCGCGCCGAGGATCGCATGGATGCGGTTGACGCCTGTCTTGGCAGGGCAGCCCGAACCCGGCTCGCGTTTGTTGCAGGGAACGCCAGCGTCGTAAAAATAGTAGCAGCGCGTGCGCTGAAGCAGGTTCCCCCCGGTGGTGGCGGCGTTCCTGAGCTGGGCGGAGGCGCCGGCCAGAATGGCGCTCGCGAGCAGCGGATAGTCCCGCTCGATCCGCGCGTCATAGGCGAGGTCCGAATTCGGCACGAGCGCGCCGATCTTCAGGCCGCCGTCGGCGGTCTGCTCGATAGCTTTGAGCGGCAGCCGCGTGATGTCGACGAGACGCCCCGGGCGCTCGACATCGTACTTCATCAGGTCGACGAGATTGGTGCCGCCCGCGATGAAACGCGCCTGCGGATCGCCCGCCACCGCCTGAATGGCGTCGCCGACGGTGGTGGCGCGGGTGTAGCTGAAGTTCATCATTCCGCGGCCTCCAGCTTGGGCGTCTTCAGCGTCGGGGCCTCACGCGCGCTCCGCACCTCTTCGATCGCTTCGACGATATTGGTGTAGGCGCCGCAGCGGCAGAGATTGCCGCTCATCAGCTCGCGGATTTCCTCCGGTCCATGGGCGTGGCCCTCGTCCAGCATCCCGACCGCCGAACAGATCTGGCCCGGCGTGCAGTAGCCGCACTGGAAGGCGTCATGCGCCACGAAGGCGGCCTGCAGCGGATGCAGCTCTTCGGGCCTTCCGAGGCCCTCGATCGTCGTGATCTCGCGACCGTCGTTCATGACGGCGAGCTGCAGGCAGGAATTCACTCGCCTGCCGTCGACCAGCACCGTGCAGGCGCCGCACTGGCCCTGGTCACATCCCTTCTTCGAGCCGGTGAGATGCAGCCGCTCGCGGAGCACGTCGAGCAGCGTCGCCGAGGGCGGGATCTCGACGGAATGGGTCTCGCCGTTCACCGACAAGGTGACGGCGACGGGCTCCGAAGCGGAGCGCGCGTCTTGCGCCAAGGGACATCTCCCAAAACTGGTTGTCACGCCCTCCATCGAGTGCGCGAAGCGTCTTGGGATCAGAACAATTCAAAACCGGGGACGTTCCCGCTCCACGATAATCGCGGTGTGAGAAAAGATCGCCTCGATGGGCGCAGACGGCTTGCGGATCTCGACCCGCACACGTTGCGCGATCCGGAACTTCACAAACACCGCCGCCGCGACCGCGTTGGCCGCCGCCTCGACCAGCTTGTAGCGGCGCTCGGTGAAGGCCTTCGTGACGGTCTCGACGAGGTCCGCCCAGTCGATCGTGCCGTCGGCGTCGTCGCGTTCCTCCGCGACCGACAAGTCCGCTCCGATCTCGACGTCGATGAAAAAGCGCTGTCCGAGCTCCGCCTCGGCGTCGAACAGCCCGTGACGGGCGAAGATCGACAGGTCCTTCAGCACCACTTTGTCCACGCGACGACTCCTCGTTGTTTTTAGGTCCAACGCGCGGGCGGGGAAATCGATCATGGCGCGCGCCCCGCTGGCGCCGCGGATCCAGCGCGCCAGTTGCACCGGTCAGGCCATCTCGGCCCTTGGAACGCACACCCGCATGCGCAAGAACCGCGTTCACCGATGACCGCCCGTACCGCGGCGCGCATGCGCGAGATCGAAAAGGGCTTCCTGGTCGGGCTTGGTCGCGCCGCCGGCGGCTCGATCGTGTTTGCCCTGCCCGTCTTAATGACCATGGAGATGTGGTCGCTCGGCGCGAGCATGGACCGCCCACGGCTGGCGCTTCTGCTCGTCGCGATCGTGCCGCTGCTCGTCGGGCTGTCGCACTACATCGGCTTCGAGGAGACCGAGACCTGGGTCGACGACCTGCGCGACGCTTTCGTGGCGATCGCGGTCGGCTTCGTCACCTCTGCGATCGTTCTGTCGCTGTTCGGGCTTATCGGGCCGCACCTCTCCTTCGACGAGGTCTTGGGCGCGATCGTCATCCAGACCGTGCCGGCGAGTTTCGGGGCCGTGATCGCGCAAGGGCAGCTGGGGCAGTCGGACGAGGCCGACGACAGCCGCAACAAGCAGGCGGGCTATGGCGGATCGCTGCTCTTCGTCGCGAGCGGGGCCGTGTTCCTGTCGTTCAACATCGCGCCCACCGAGGAGATCGACTTCATCTCGGCCTCGATGACGCCGTGGCACGCGATCGCGCTCGTCCTCGTCTCGATCGCGATGATGCACGCGATCGTCTACTCGGTCGGGTTCGAAGGACAGAGCGCGACGAGGCCCGACGACTACAGCTTCTGGAGCGTCTTCGTTCGCAACAGCCTGCCGGGCTACGCCATCGCGCTGCTGGTCTCGGCCGCGATGCTCTGGATCTTCGGACGTCTCGACGATCTTGGCGCGTCGGCGGCGCTTCGCCTGGTCATCGTGCTCGGCTTCCCGGCCGCGATGGGCGCGGCGTTCGCTCGGCTCATCGTGGGAGGACAGAGCTGATGGCCGCCAAGCAGCCTGCGCGGCGCGAGGTGGGCCGCCTCGAATGGATCGTGGGCGCGCTCGGCGCGGCGATCGTGGTCGCGGTGCTCGGCGTGCTGACCCACGAGGCGCTGACCTATCACGAAGGCGCGCCCGTGCTCGTTGTGAAGGTGCTCGACGTCACCCCGACCGAAGGCGGCTATGTCGTCCGATTCATGACCGAGAACCGCGGGCCCTCGACCGCCGCAGAGGTCGTGGTGGCCGCGACGCTGACAGATGGCGACCGGGTGATCGAACGCGCCGAGACGACGCTCGACTACATCGCGCGGAAGTCTGATCGGGGCGCTGGCGTCATCCTGAAGCGCGACCCGGCGTCGGCCACGCTGGAGATCGCGGCGACGTCGTACCGGAAGCCCTGAGCTTCATTCCCCGGGCGGCAGCGAGGCGTAGTAAGCGGCGACCGCCTTGATGTCGGCTTCCGTCATCCCGAACGCGATCTTGCGCATGATCCCGGAGAAGGGTCCGCCGCCGCGGCTGTCATGCTCTTTCTCCCAGAGCGTGAGCTGGGTTTCGAGATAGGACGCGTGTTGGCCGGCGAGCTTCGGGTAAGCCGGGTTCGGCGTCTCGCGACCGGGCCCGTGGCATGACGAGCAGGCGGGCGTGCCGGTGTCGCGAAGGCCTTCGCGCGCGATCTTCTCGCCCCGCGCGACCAGCGCCGGATCGAGCGGCTTCGCGCCTTCGACCGGTTTGCGCGGCTGGGCGGCATAGTGCTCGGCGAGCGCGGCGATGTCGGAGTATGGCAACCGCGCCGCCGCCGTCTCCATGACGCCGCTGTAGCGCTTGTTCAGCGCATAGGCCGCGAGCGTGTCGTAAATGTAGTCCTCGCTCTGGCCGGCGATGACCGGGAAGGCGTCGCCGTCGCGTCCCATGCCGTCGCGGCCGTGGCAGCGGGCGCAGTCGGCCAGAACATCCTCGCGAAGGCCGCGTCCCTGCGCGCGATGCGCCAGCGCCGTGAGACCGCCGACCGCTCCGTCGTTCTCCTGTCCCATGGCGAGACGGCGATAAGTCTCGTCGGACATCCCCGGAAGCTTGAGCAAGAACGCGACCACCGCCCAGACCTCGTCCTCGCGCTCCTCGGCCGAAACCCAGGCGGGCATGCCGGCGTATTTCACCCCGTTCTTCACGATCCAGAACAGGTGTTTCGGCTCCCAGGTCGGGACCTTGGCGTCGAGGTCCGGCGCGGTCGGGACCATCTCGCGGATGACCGGGTTCCGCGGCCGCCCCGGCGCGCCGTGACAGCTCGCACAGCCACTCGCGTAGTGCCCGGCGCCGCGGGCGATCAGCGCCGGATCATCGAGGTTCCTCGGCGTCTCGACCGCGATCGAATGCGTCTTGACCGAGTTGATCATGACGTAGTGCAGGAACCAGTCGGTGATCGGCCAGTGGCCGCTCGTCGCCGCGACGCTGAAGAGGCCAGACCAGCCGAACGCCAGCACGCCACCCGCAACCGCGACGGCCGCGAGCGCGACGCGCAACGGCGTGACGAAGAAATCGATACGCCACTTCATCGGCCGGTCCCCGCATCGGCGGCCGGACCTTCCCGCAGCAGCCGGGCGGCAAGCGCAAGCCCGCCTGCGAGATAGACGCCGCCGCCGACCAGCAGCATGACGATCCCGCCGACATGCTGCTGATGGAGGGCGTCGGCCGAGCCGCCATGATGGGCGGCATAAAGCGGGATCGTCGTGGTCGAGAGCAGCACGCCGAGCAGCGTCATGTGGATCGAGGTCAGCAGCATGCCGACCGTCCCCTGCGCGGCGCCTGGCCTCGAGCCGCCATGGCCAAGGCAGGCGATCCAGAGCCAGAGGCCTGCGACAAGGAACGAGGCTTGTTCGGCCGCGAAGGCGAAGCCGTTCGAGCGGGCAAGATCGTGCGCGGCCGGCGCGTGCCAGCCCCAGACCACCACGAGTTCGACGAGCGAGACCGGCACGGCGGCGAACAGTGTTGGGCGATGCAGCGACGGGTCAGATTTTGAGCCGACGAGCCCGAGCGCCAGCAGCGGCGCTGCGATGGCGACGACCGTCATGTGGCTCGTCATGTGGGCTGCGAAGCCGTGGCCGAAGACGGTCGCCGGTAGCGGCGACCACGCCAGAGCAAGGGCCGCTCCGCCGAGGACCGTGAACGCGCCGCGGTTCACCGGCAGTCCCCGATGAACACCGCCGGCAGCGCCACGAAGATCACGCCGATGAACGACAGGCCGCAGAGCAGGATGGTGGCGAAGCCTAGGAACTGCTGGCGGTCGTCGAGGGTGGCGTCGTCGTAAGGCGGCTCGGCGTCCCCGTCGCCCCAGTGCCGCCAAGCCTGCCGGCTCGACCAGGCGATGGCGACCATCGCGACGATCGTCGCTCCTGCGATGATGATCCGCGCCAGCGTCACGTCAGGCCATTCGGGGCCCAAGAACACGCGCGCGTTCGTCATCGCCTTGGCGCAATGGATCGAGGCCGCGATGTAGCAGACGAGGAAATGAAACGCCCAGATGGTCGGGGCGGTGATCAGCGTGATCAGGTTGGCGCGCGTCGAGGCGATCATCGGACCGCCAGCGGAAACAGCGCCAGCACCGCGACCGTGACGGTCATCGTGACGAGCGCGAAGTGCCAGTAGAGCACGACATTGTGGATGTCGATGTCATGGGCCGCCGTCAGCTTCGAGGCGGCCGAGCGGGCGAGGCAGTAGAGCGTCATGATCACACCGACGCCCAAGTGCACCGCGGTCCAGATCGCGATGACCCATACGGTCGCAGGGTATACATGGGAGGTCGGGTCGAGCCCTGTCTCGTGCGGCCCCCAGAGCAGCGCCGCGCCGCCCGCGACCGCGAGCACTGCCGAACCCATCAGCCAGAACCTTAAGTTTCCCGGCCTGTCGGCGGCGTTCGCCCTGCGCGCAAGCAGCATCGCGCCCCATGAGGCCAGCACCAGCATCAGCGCGACCGCGGGCCAGAACTGTCCGGGCCCGGCGCCTGCCGTCGGCGGGAAGGCGGTCGAATGGATCGTCCAGTAGAAGAAGTAGCCGAACAGCAGGCTGGCGAAGGCCGCCATGTCTCCGATCATGGTGATGAACATCGCCCACCAGCCGACCGAGTCCGGACCCGACACGTAAAGCGGAAGTTTCAGGCCGAGCCCGACGTCCTTCTCGGCCTTCTCCGGGATCACCGCAGTGCCGCGCCAGAGCCAGATCAGAATCGAGATCAGCGCCGCGATCGAGAACAGAATGGTGAGGGTCCAGGCGTAGAAGGTCGCGGCGATGAAGGCGCCGCCGGTCAGGAACGCCGCCCCCATGGTCATGAAGGTGTTTCCCGGCACGCGCAGGCACTGGATCGGCCGGGCGTCGAGCACCGAGGTGATCAGCGTCTCGCGTTTCCCTTCCTCGGCGTCGGGCAGGTAGAAGCGGCCCTCGTCGTAGTCGCGCACGAAATTCGGCTGCTGCCAGAGCGGGTATCGCGTGGTGACGACAGGAACGGTCCGCACGCCCCAGTCCTTGCCGGGGTTCTCGGAGAGCCATTCGAGCGTGCCCGCGTTCCACGGATTGCGCTCGGCGTAGGGCTCCTTGCCCTTCGGCCGCAGCACGTCCCAGGTCACGACCAGCACGCCCGCCGCGAACACGAAGGCCCCGACGGTCGAGACCATGTTGAGCGTGTCGAAGCCGAGGCCTTCGGTATAGGTGAAGACGCGACGCGGCATGCCGCGCAGACCCGTAATGTGCATCGGCAGGAACGTGACATTGAAGCCGACGAACATCAGCCAGAAGCCCCACTTGCCGAGGCGGTCCGACAGCTTCCGGTCCATGGCGAAGGGGTAGAAGTAGTAGAGCCCGGCGATCAGCGGGAAGAACATGCCGCCGATTAGCGTGTAGTGCAGGTGCGCCACCACGAAATAGGTGTCGTGCGCCTGCCAGTCGAAGGGCGCGAGCGCCACCATCACGCCCGTCAGCCCGCCGAACGTGAAGATGCCGAGCGCCCCGATCGCGAACAGCATCGGGGTCGAGTAGACGACCCGGCCGGCGAGAAGCGTCGCGAGGAACACGAAGATCTGCACGCCGGTCGGGATCGCGACGGCTTCCGATGCCGCAGAGAAGAACGCGAGCGAGATTGAAGGCAGGCCCGTCGTGAACATGTGGTGGACCCACAGGCCGAACGACAGGAAGCCGGTGCCGACCGCGGCCAGCACGATCCACGAATAGCCGAGGATCGGACGCTGCGCGAAGGTCGGGATGATCATCGCAAGCAGCGCGATCGCCGGCAGGAACACGATGTAGACCTCCGGATGGCCGAAGATCCAGAACAGGTGCTGCCAGAGCAGCGGGTCGCCGCCGCGCTTGGGGTCGAAGAACGGCCAGTCGAACATCCGCTCGAGCTCGAACAGGATGTCGCCCGCGATCAGCGGCGGGAACGCGAACAGGATCATGCCGGCGACGACCAACACGTACCAGGCGTAGAGCGGCATCATGTTGATGCGCATGCCGGGCGGCCGGCACTTTAGGGTGCCGACGATGAGCTCGACGGCGGCGGCGATCGACGCGACTTCGATGAAGGACAGCCCCAAGAGCCAGACGTCGGCCCCGATCCCGGTCTGCTTCTCATCCGTCGTGAGCGGCGGATACATGAACCAGCCGCCGTCGGGCGCGGCGTTGAAGAAGATCGAGCCGCAGACGAAGACGCCGCCGAGCAGGAACGACCAGTAGCCGAAGGCGGAAAGCCGCGGGAACGGCAGGTCCCGCGCGCCCAGCATTTCCGGCAGGATGATGATCGCCACCGCCTCGAAGATCGGGACGGCGAACAGGAACATCATCGCCGTGCCATGCAGCGTGAAGACCTGATTGTAGAAGGTGGCCGAGAGGAAGTCGTTCCCCGGCACGGCAAGCTGCGTGCGGATCATCAGCCCAAGCACGCCGGCGAACAGGAAGAAGGCGAGCGCGGTCGCGGTGTACCAGAGCCCGACCTCAGAATTGTTGACCGCCGACCAGTAGCGGAGGCCGGACGGGGTCTCCCACACCTTCTCGAGCCGGGCTTCCTGGGCCTTACGGAGTTCCGGATCGTCCTGCGGGGATGGGGCGCGGGCGGCTTCGGTCATTTCAGGCTCCCGAGCCAGTTCGCGATCTCGAGCGCATCCTCGTTCGACAGCGCGCTATAGGCCGGCATCTTGGAACGGGGTTTGAGCGTGTCGGTCTCGCGGATGAAGCGGGCGACGTTCTTGGGCGTGTTCGGCAGAAGTCCTGCCCCGACCGTCAGGCGGTCTCCGAAGCGCGTGAGTTCGGGTCCGACCTCGCCCTTGGCGTCCGTGCCGCTCACCTGGTGGCACGCCCCGCAGCCGTGTCGCGTGAAGAGGTCCTGGCCCTTGGCGCTCGGCGGCGGCGCGGACTGCGCCTTCAGCCACGCCTCGAAGGCGGGCTTCTCCATCACGCGGACGTCGAAGGCCATCAGCGCATGGCTCGCGCCGCAGAATTCGGTGCAGGCCCCGCGATAGACGCCGGGCTTTTCAGCCTTCAGCACCAGTCGGTTCACGCGGCCGGGGATCATGTCGACCTTGCCGCCGAGCGCCGGAATCCAGAACGCGTGGATGACGTCCGGGCTCGTCAGCGCGAACTCGACACGCTCGCCGACCGGGATCCGGATTTCGTTGGCGCTCGCGACCGCCGCGCCGTCCTTCGGGCGATAGGTCACGCGCCACCAGAACTGCTCTCCCGAAACATCGATGCGCAGGCCTTCGCCAGGCTCTCGCAGCTTGGGCATCAGGCCAAGGCCGTAGACCAGCAGTCCCGCCAAGACGACGGTCGGAAACGCCACCCCGCCCCAGAGGATCACGCGGTGGCCGACCGCATCGTCGTAAGGCCCCGACTTGAACCGAGACGCGTAGACCGCGACGCCGATCACGGCTGTCCACACCACCGCGGCGCCGATCAGCATCACCCAAAACAGGGTCGCGACCTCGCGGGCCTCGTGGCCAGCCGGGTCGAGCGCCGATTGGACGCCGGCGCAGGCCGAAAGGCCTACGCCGAGCGTCACGATCGCGCCGGTGCGAATTAGGAGAGTGCGGATTCCGCCGGACCCCGGTTCGAAGTGTTGGTCCAACCTATGGCGACGGGCGACGCCGGCAAAGACTTGGATACCTTCAAAACTGGTGATCACGCGGGTGTGAGAGAAGCCCTCGCGGCGCGGCTGTCGCTAGTCGATCGCGCGCAACGTCACGGGGATCGATTTCGCGGCCGGCACCTTCGAGCCTTTGGCGTGGTGCCAGAGCGGGATAAGCGGGTTGCACTCGGGATAGTAAGCCCCGACGCAGCCTTCCGGGATGTCGTAGTCCACGATCCGGAAGCCAGAGACTTCGCGCTCGAAATCATCCGCCACCGTGCGCATCGCGACCGTCTGGCCGTCCTTCAGCGACAGCCGGGCGATGTCGTTCCGGTTCATGAACACGATCATCCGCGTGCCGTCGACGCCGCGGAAGCGGTCGTCATAGCCGTAGATCGTAGTGTTGAACTGGTCGTTCGAGCGCAGAGTGATCAGTCGAAACGCATCCGGCTGCGGCGCCGGCATGTCTGGGTCTTCATCGAGGCTTTTCGGGAAGATGAAGTTGGCCTTGCCCGTCTCTGTGTTCCATTCGCGCTCCCGCGCCGTAATCGGTTTGGGGAAGCCGCCGGCCGTGTCGATGCGGGCGTTGAAGCCCGGAAACACTTTTGGATAGGTCGCCTCGATCGCGTCGCGAACGCGCGCGTAGTCGGCGGTCCAGCCGTCCCAGTCGATCGCGGGGTTTTCCGCAAGCGTCGCCTTGGCGATGCCGGCCACGATCGCGGGCTCCGACATCAGCGTTTCGGCGCAGGGCTCCGCGAAGCCGCGGCTGGCGTGGAAGTGCGAGGTCGAGTCCTCGACCGAGACCATCTGCGGGACGCCCGCCTGCCGGTCGATCTCGATGCGGCCGAGGCACGGCAGCAGATAGGCCGCCCGGCCGTGCACCACATGGCTGCGGTTGAGCTTGGTAGCGATCTGGACCGAGAGCTTCAGCTTGCGCCAGCCCTGTTCCATCAGCCCGGTCTCGGGCACGGCGCGCAGGAAGTTTCCGCCGAGCGAGAGGAAGGCCTCGACCTCGCCGCCGATGATCGCCTTGCAGGCGTCGACGGTCGCCATGCCGTCCTCGCGCGGCGGTTCGAAGCCATAGAGCTCCTTCAGCTTGTCGAGCGGCGCGAGCTTCACCTTCTCGGTGATGCCGACCGTGCGCTGGCCTTGCACATTCGAGTGCCCACGCACCGGGCAGATGCCGGCGCCGGGGCGGCCGATATTGCCCTTCATCAGCAGCAGGTTCATCAGCATCTGGACGTTCTCGACGCCGGTCCGGTGCTGGGTCATGCCCATGCCGTAGACACCGATCGCGGCGGTGGAGGTGGCGTAGACGGCGGCCGCCGCCTCCATCGCGTCCCGCGTCAGCCCGGAATGGCGCTCGAGTTCAGACCAGTCCCTGGCGCGGCAGGCTTGAGCGAACGCCTCGTAGCCGTGGCAGTGCTCGGCGATGAAGCCGTGGTCGATGACTTTGGCGGACGGCGCCGCCGCGTCGTCGAGCGCGATCAGCGCCTTGCACATCCCAAACAGTGTCCCGAGGTCGCCGCCGGCCTTGAGCTGATGATATTGCGTCGAGATCCGGGTCTCGGCGCCGGTCAGCATTTCGGTCGGAGCTTGCGGGTTGGTGAAGCGTTCGAGCCCGCGTTCTTTCAGCGGGTTGAACGTGATGATCGGCACGCCGCGTTTGGCCGCCTCCTGCAGCGGATGCAGCATTCGGGGCGCGTTCGACCCGACGTTCTGGCCGAAGAAGAAGATCAGGTCCGCGCGGTCGAAATCCTCGAGGAACACGGTGCCGACCGGCACGCCGATGCTCTCGGGCAGCGCGACCGAGGTGCTCTCGTGGCACATGTTGGACGAGTCCGGCAGGCTGTTGGTGCCGTAGGCCCGCGCCAGCAGCTGATACATATAGGAGGTTTCGAGCGAGGCTCGGCCGGAGGCGTAGAACACCGACCGCTTCGGCTCGGTGCCCTTCAGCGTCGCGCCGATCTCTTCGAACGCCGTCTCCCAGGCGATCGGCTCGTATGTGTCCGTCGCGCTGTTGAACTTCAGCGGCTCGGTCAGCCGGCCCTGATCCTCGAGGTCGAAATCCGTCCAGCCTTCGAGCTCGGTCAGCGTGTGGCGCGCGAAGAACTCCGCCCCGACCGTCTTCGAGGTCAGCTCCCAGGCGGTCGCCTTGGCCCCATTCTCGCAGAACTCAAACACATGCGGGTTGCGGGGCTTCGACCACGCGCAGCTGACGCAGGCGAAGCCGCCCGGCTTGTTCTGCTTCCAGAGCGCCGCCGCGCCCCTGACCGGTGCCCCGTGGTGCGCGAGCGCATGAGCGACGGACTTCGCCGAGCCCCAGCCGCCGGCCGGACCGTCATAGCTCTCGATGTGGGTGTCACGCGCCATACTGTCGGCTCCTCGACATGGCTGGCGTCGGTCACTGTCTGACCGGCGCCGCTACGTGCAACGGCTGCCAGAGAGCAGCGTTCCTTGGCACGAGGTGTGGCTGAACGCCGTTCGAGCTCGCACCGTTAAGCTACGGAGACAACGCCCTGAAACTCGCCACCTTCAACGTCAATGGCGTCAACGGCCGGCTTCAGGTCCTGCTCGATTGGCTGGATCAGGCGAAGCCCGACGCGGTATGTCTTCAGGAGCTGAAAGCGCCCCAGGCGAAGTTCCCCGAGGCCGCGATCCGAGACGCCGGCTATGGCGCGATCTGGCACGGCCAGAGCAGGTGGAACGGGGTTGCTATCCTCGCGCGCGGCGCCGATCCGGTGGAGACGCGGCGCAGGCTACCCGGGGGATCGAAGGACGAGCAAAGCCGCTACATCGAGGCGGCGGTGAACGGCGTGCTGATCGGCTGCCTCTACATGCCAAACGGCAACCCGACGCCGGGTCCAAAGTTCGACTACAAGCTCGAATGGTTTGACCGCCTCACGCGGCATGCGTCGGAGTTGCTAGCTGCAGACGTGCCCGCGGCGCTGATCGGCGACTTCAACGTTATGCCGACCGACCTTGACGTCTACAAGCCGGAGCGGTGGCTCGACGACGCGCTGTTTCGGCCGGAAGTCCGCGAGGCTTTCCACGGCCTTGTCGCCCAGGGTTGGACTGATGCTCTTCGCAAGCTCCATCCCGACGAGCGCATCTACACGTTTTGGGACTACTTCCGAAACGCTTGGGGCCGGGACGCGGGGCTGCGCATCGATCACTTGCTCTTGAGCCCATGGCTCGCTCCGCGGCTGAAGCGCGCCGGCGTCGACCGTGAGGTTCGCGGATGGCCGAAAGCAAGCGACCACGCGCCAGTGTGGGTGGAGATGACGAACGCCGCGCCGAAGCCTCGCAAGGCCAGGACGGATGGGGGCAAGAGCAATGGCTGACCAGGCTCATGATCTCGAGCGCTTTGTAGCGGCGCAACATGGCGGCGTGTTCGATCAGGCTCTGCGCGAGCTTCAAGCCGGCCGCAAGACGAGCCATTGGATGTGGTTCGTGTTTCCGCAGCTTCGTGGGCTCGGGATCTCGTCGACCGCTCAATTCTATGGCCTTTCGTCGCTCGACGAAGCCCGCGCCTATCTCGCGCATCCAATTCTCGGAGATCGGCTAAGAGAGTGCGTCGACGCGGTCCTCGGCCTGAATGGGCGGACGGTCCATGAGATTTTTGGCGCGCCGGACGACATGAAATTTTGCTCGTCGATGACGCTCTTCGAACTCACCTCGGACGGCGCAGCAGCAAGCTTCAGCCAAGCTATCGATACGTTCTGCAATGGGCGCCGCGATCCGCGGACGCTTGAGCTTGTCGGCCGGTCCAGTTCGTCGACCGGCGCTGATTGAAACGAAGCCGGGGCCGTCAAACGAAATCCGGGTCGCGTCCTTGGCTTCGATCGAGTTGGCGCATGATCGGCGTGACCGTCAGGCCGTGCATCAGGATCGAGACTAAGATAACGAGGCCAACAATTGCCCATAGCCTCTCGGCGCCTTCGACGGTCATGTGGTTCAGGCCGAAGGCCAGGTAATAGATCGATCCCACGCCTCGAATGCCGAAGAACGCGAGCGTCAACCGCTCCTTCCAGTTGGCCTCGTGTCCAATCAATCCAACAAGGCCAGCGATCGGCCGAACGATGAGAAGCACGGCGAAGGCCGCAACAACGTCGACCCATTGGAGCGGAGCCAGGAGGCCGCTGACGAGCGCGCCACCGAACAGTAGCAGCAGCGCCATCATGGTGATGCGCTCGATCTGCTCGGCGAGCTCATGCATGCCGACCTGAAACTCATGGTCGCGGTGGGCGTGCCGGAACGTCAGCGCCGTCACGAAGACGGCGAGGAAGCCGTAGCAGTGGATGATTTCGGTGAGGCCGTAGGAAACGAAGGTCGCCGACAGCGCGATCAAGCCGTCGCCGGTCTTGGCGAGCTTGGTTTTGGCTGGCACATGGAACGTCAGCCATCCAAACGCCCGGCCGATCAAATAGCCGGCCGCGATCCCGACGACGATCTCCCAGACAACATTGATCGCGATCCATTCTGCCAGCCACGCCTTTCCGGTCGCCGCCGACGCGGCGAGCGCGATCGCCAGATGCACGAAGGGGAACGCGAAACCGTCGTTGAGACCAGCCTCGGCGGTTAGCCCGAACCGGACCTCGTCCTCGTCCTCAGTTCGCGGCGGACCGACCTGAACGTCGGACGCGAGAACAGGATCGGTCGGAGCGAGCACTGAGCCGAGCAGTAAGGCGACCGTCCAGGACAGGCCGAGCAGCCACCCGCCGATAGCGGTGATCGCCGCGATGCTGAGCGGCATCGCTATGACGATGAGCCGAAGGGCGACAGACCAGCGACGGATTCCGAAGACACGATCGATCCGAAGCCCAGCGCCCATCAGCGCGATGATGACGACGAACTCCGCAAGCCGCTCTGTGAGCTCGGGATAACGCAGCGGCAGCGGTTTGAACGTGACCTGCGGGAGGGCGAAGAACGCCGCTCCGATCGCGATGCAGACGATCGGTAACGAAAGCGGAAGCCGTCGTAGAGCCAGCGGCAGCCAAACCACCAGAGCGATAAGCAATCCAGCGCCTGTCAGCCCGAGAATGTAGGCGTCCGGCAGCCAATCTTGCGGCAGGTTCATCGGTCAGATTGAGGGGAGAGACCGGTCATGTCTGTCTGGCGGTACGTGCCGGGTTCGATCCCAAGCCGTCTTGCCTGAGCTCGGATGTCGTCTCCGCTCGCGACGATCCTGTGGTCGAGGTCCGGCATCTCCGCTTTCAGCAGGCCAAGAGCCTCAGTCTCATCCAATGCCAGGACAATCCAGCGGGTGATCTTGTCGCCATCGCCAGCTCGACGCGTGTCGTGGGTTTCAATGATGAACCCATCATTGGTGGTCAGGCTCATTCGCCGTTCTCTGGCTTTGGCGCCTGGGCCTGCTTGTCCCTGACCTGTTCAGCCGCGATTAGCGCTGCCTCACGCGACGGGAAAGTTTCGACAGACGGCGCGCTGCCGAGCTTGTAGGACCAGCGGCCCGGTTCGAACTCGAAGATCTCAACATCCATCGTCGGCTCCTCTTTTGAAGGCAACGGGCGGAGGGATCGAAGGTTCAGCACAGCGAGTGGTGTTGAGGCGCCGGCGTTAGATAAAGACGCCTACGTCTGCTAAGGCGAAAAACATAGGCCAATCAGGCCGAACCGATCCTCCCTTATCCGCGTTGCGCACCCGTTGATTTGGCGGCCCGTCGGCCGTCTGTGCTCTTGCAGGCTCCATGAACCGCCACGACGTCGACCTCACGAACTGCGACCGCGAGCCTATCCATCTCCTCGGCGCTATTCAGCCCATCGGCTTTCTCCTCGCGCTCACCCTCGACTGGATCGTCGCGCGCGCCTCGACGAATGTCGGCGAGTTCCTGGGTGAGATGGACGAGAGCCTCATCGGCCGGCCGCTCGACGAGATCTTCCTCCCAGAAGCGATCCACAGTCTCCGAAACCGGCTGACGACGCTCCGCGGCCCAAACGCCGTCGACAAGGTCTTCGACCTGAAGTTGTCGGATAGGGCCGGACCGTTCGATGTCGGCATCCACTTGTCTTGCGGGCAGATCGTGATCGAGGCGCAGCCGGCGGCCGAACGGCATGGCGATACGACCAGCCTCGTCCGTGCCATGGTGTCCCGTCTGGAGCTCGTGACGAACGCGTCGGCGTTCTACACTGAAGGCGCCCGCCAGGTTCGCGCGCTCACCGGGTTCGACCGCGTGATGGTCTACCGGTTCGCTGAGAACGGTTCGGGCGAGGTCGTTGCGGAGACCTCCAAGCCTGGGATCGGGTCGTTCAAGGGCCTGCACTATCCGGCGAGCGACATCCCGGTCCAGGCGCGCGAGCTCTACAAGCGGAACCTGCTTCGGGTCATTTCCGATGTCGACACGGTCCCAGTGCCGATCCACCCGGGGCGAGACGAAAAGGGCAAGGTTCTCGATCTGTCGCTGTCGATCCTACGGTCGGTTTCGCCGATCCACATCGAGTACCTGAAGAACATGGGGGTCTGCGCCTCCATGTCGATTTCGATCATCGTCGATGGCGAGCTCTGGGGGCTTTTCGCCTGCCACCACTATTCGCCGAAATTGCCAAGCTTCGAGGTGCGGTCGGTCTGCGAGCTGTTCGCCCAGATGTACTCGATGCGCCTCGAAGGTCGCGAGCGCAAGGAAGTGCTCGACTACGAGCGGCAAGCCCGGGACGTGTCCGACCAGCTCCTCGGCGCCGTCGCCACGAATGAGATGCTGCTGAAGGATCCGGAGTGGCTCGCGGGTATCCTCACGCACGTCATCCCGGCCGAGGGCGTGGGCGTCTGGATCAACGGCAGCTACGCGTTTTCAGGCGTTACTCCGTCCACCGAGGAGTTCACCCGCATCGTCCGGACGCTAAACGTCACTGCTGCGGGCCGAGTGTTCGCTACCGATGAGATCGCCTCGCTCATGCCCGGCGCAGAGGAGTTCGCGGATCGCTCAGCTGGCATGCTCGCGATCCCGATCTCCCGGGCGCCGCGCGACTACGTCATCCTGTTCCGCGAGGAGATGGTCCGGTCGGTGCGCTGGGCCGGCGACCCACACAAGCCGGTCAGCTTCGGCCCGAACGGTCCGCGATTGACGCCCCGCGAGAGCTTCGCCGAATGGCAGCAGCTTGTGAAAGGACACAGCAGACCTTTTACCCCTCCTGAGATCCGCGTGGCCGAGACGCTCCGGGCGACGCTGATTGAGGTCGTGCTTCGGCTCGCGGGCGAGGCCAGCGCCGAGCGCGACCGCGCGAGCCGCAAACAAGAAGTGCTCATCGCCGAGCTCAACCATCGGGTCCGCAACATCCTCGGCGTGATCCGCGGGCTGATACGCCAGGCCAAGCCGCCCTCCGACAAGATCGAGGACTTCGTCAGCTTGGTGGATGGTCGCATCCATGCGCTGGCGCGAGCTCACAACCAGATCACCGACGATCACTGGGGACCGGCCCCAATCCGCGCCCTGATCGACGCCGAAGCGCAGGCATTCCTGGACGCTGAGGACAATGGCGTCCACGTCACAGGCGAGCCCGTGATGCTGAACCCGCAGGCCTACTCGACGATGGCGCTCGTGGTGCACGAGCTCGTCACGAACTCGACCAAGTACGGCAGCCTGTCGGCTGGCGGCCATGTCGATGTATCCTGGAATCGCACCGAGGACGGCGGCCTGCAGTTCGACTGGCTGGAGCGCGGTGGCCCACCGGTCGAGCCTCCGACCCGAAAGGGATTTGGCACGACGATCATCGGCCGCTCCGTTCCTTATGACCTCGGCGGCAAGGCTGAGATCGACTACGCCTCAGACGGAGTGAAGGCGACTTTCTTGATCCCAGCCCGCCATGTCTCCGACACGGCAGGTCCGCAGCCACCGATCATCATTAAGGCTGCGCGGCACTCGCCAATGCACTCATCAAACACGCCTACGGAGTTCCTCAAGGGGCACAAAGCGCTGCTCGTCGAGGACAGCCTGATCATTGCGCTCGACGCTGAAGACATTCTCAGGCGGTTGGGGGCCGAGGTCATGACAGCGTCGGCGGTCGAAAGCGCTCTCGACCTGATCGACGCCGATCAGCCGACCATCGCCGTCCTCGACATCAATCTTGGCGACCAGACCAGCTTCACTGTGGCCGACCGCCTTCGCCAGCTCAACGTCCCATTCGTGTTCGCAACAGGTTATGGCGAGCAGGCCGTACTGCCGGAGGACCATAAAAGCCGCACCGTGATCCAGAAGCCCTACACGATCGAGGGCATCGCGCGGGTCCTCGAGGAACTCATTGTCTGAAGGCGGAACAGCCATGAACGTGACCAACATCGGAGCGCAGCGGGCTCTCGACGGATGGGGCGGGCATGGCTGACGACACGTGCGTCCGCTTCGGCGACAAAAGCGCCAGCGAGATCGAAGACAAGCTGCTTCGTCAGCTCGCAATCCTCGAAAGCGTCACCGACTTCGCCATCGTCGCCACGGACCGCGTCGGCGTCGTTACGGACTGGAACGCCGGCGCCGAGCGCATCCTTGGTTGGACCGCGCAGGAGATGATCGGCCAGTCCGCCCGAGCGTTCTTCACCCCCGAGGACCGCGTCGACGGCCGCTTGGAAAGCGAAATGCGCGAGGCTCTTGCGAGCGGCCGGGCCATCGACGAATGTTGGCATCAGCGAAAGGGCGACGAACGCTTCTGGGCCAGCGGCGAGATGATGCCGCTGAAGGGCCGGGACGGCGCCCACATCGGCTTCGTGAAGGTGCTGCGCGACCGTACCGAACAGCACCTGCATGGCCGAGCTCTGGTGCAGGCCGAGGCTCGGCTCCGGCGAGCTCAGGAGGCGGGCGGGGTCGGCGTATTCTGGGTCAGCGTTGACGACGACGTGCTTCATGCCACGCCCGAGTTCTGTCGCCTCTACGGCATGCCCGAGCACGCGACATTCGACGCCGCCGAGTTCGAGCGTCTGGTCGTCCCTGACGATCAAGGGCTGGTGTCGCACCAGGAAGGCCGGCGCGACGGCGTCTCGCCGACCGATGTCGTCTATCGGATCCGTCGCGCCAATGACGGCGAGCTTCGCTGGATCTCGCGCAAAGGCGAGTTCGAGACCGATGGCGGTCGATCGATCAGGTTCGCCGGCGTCGCTCGCGATATCACGGCTGACGTGCTGCGCGACCGAGACATCGCCGCCGAGCGGGAGCAGCTCGCCACGATGTTCGCGCAGGCGCCGACCTTCATGGCGATGCTGCGGGGACCAGACCATCAGATTGTGCGGGTAAACCCAGGCTATACCCGGCTCGTCGGCGGACGTGACGTGGTCGGTAGAACGGTAGCCGACGCGCTTCCTGAAGCGGTTTCGCAGGGCTACCTTCAGCTTCTTGATCAGGTCTATTCAACCGGCGAGGCCTTTGCGGCCAATGGCTACCGGTTCGCCGTAGAGGACGTCGACGGCAAAGAACCTGACGCGCGTTATCTGGACTTCGTCTACCAGCCGCTACGGGACGGCTCGGGCGCGGTCTCCGGCATCTTCGTCGAAGGCGTCGACGTCACCGAGCGCATAATTGCGACGAAGGCGCTCGAGGCGAGCGAAGCCCGCTACCGCACCCTGTTCGAGACGATCGACGTCGGTTTCTGCGTGCTCGAGATGAAGTATGACCAGGCCGGTCGCGCGATTGACTACCGGATCGCTGAGGCCAATCCCGCCTTCTCCCGGCAGACCGGAGCCGACGTCGTCGGCAAATGGGTCAGCGAGTTCGCGCCTAACCTCGAACGGCACTGGCTCGACACTTATGGCGCGGTGGCGCTGACCGGAGAGCCGGCGCATTTCGAAAATCGTGCCGATGTGTTCGGTCGCTGGTTCGACGTCCGCGCCGTGCGCATCGGCGCGCCGGAGGCTCGGACCGTCGCGGTCTTTTTCAGCGACATTAGTCAGCGTCGAGAGATCGAGCTGCATCAGGGCGCGCTGCTCGAACTCAGCGATCGCCTTCGGGAGCTTCGTGATCCGGCCGAAATCGCCTTCACAGCCTGCGAAGTGCTTGGGCGCACGCTATCGGTCAGCAGGGTCGGTTACGGAGTGGTCGACAAGCGCCGAGAGACGATTTCGATTGACCGGGATTGGAACGCCCCCGGTGTGAAGACGATCGCGGGGGTCCTGAGTTTTAGGGACTACGGTTCCTACATCGAGGATCTGAAGCGAGGCGTCGTCGTAGCGATCGCCAACGCCGCGAAGGATCCGCGAACGGCCGAGACCGCGTCCGCCCTGCAGGCGATCAGCGCGTTGGCGTTCGTGAACATGCCGCTGGTCGAACACGGCGACACGGTCGCGCTGCTCTACGCCAATCACGCCGAAGCCCGGAGCTGGTCCGAGAGCGAGCTCGCGCTCATGAGACAGGTCGCGGAGCGCGTGCGGTCCGCCACCGAACGCGTGCGCTCGGAGAACGCCCTTCGGGAAAGCGAGGAGCAGTTCCGTGTCTTCGCGCAGGCCATGCCCAACCAGGTCTGGGCTGCGACGTCGGATGGCGAGCTCTACTGGTTCAACTCGCAGGTCTACGCCTATACCGGGGCGTCTCTTGGAGACCTGCACGGCGCCGATGCGTGGAACGGCATCGTCCATCCAGACGATCTCGGGGTCGCGCGCGAACTCTGGTCACGGTCGTTGCGGACCGGAGACGTCTATCAGACCGAGTTCCGTATGCGTCGCCGCGACGGAGCGTTTCGATGGTTTCTCGTCCGCGCCGAACCCGTTCGAGGCAAGGACGGCGGGATTACTCGCTGGATCGGCGCTAACACGGACATCGACGACGCCAGGCGAGCATCGGAGCGGCTCGAGCGTATCGTCGCTGAACGAACCGCCGAACTCCGGCTGTTCGGCGACATCATCGAGTCGAACGCCTCGCCGATATGCACTTTCGACACCTCATATCGCCTGATCGCGTTCAACAGCGCGCACAGCGACGAGTTCTTCCGGATTTTCGGCCACAGGGTTCAACTCGGCGAGGTCTTCCCCGACCTGTTCCCGCCGGATCAGGCCGCGATCATTCGCGGTTTCATGGCCCGGGCTCTCGGCGGCGAAGCCTTTACCGTGACCGAAGAGTTCGGTGACCCCGATCTCGCGAAGCCCTCGTGGGAGGTCGCCTACACGCCACTGCGCGACGCGGAGGGCGTCATCATCGGCGCCTATCACCTCGCCGACGACATCTCGGACCGGCTGCGCGCCGAAGCTGAGCTGGTCGCGGCGCAGGATGCATTGCGGCAAGCCCAGAAAATGGAGGCGGTCGGCCAACTCACGGGCGGCATCGCGCACGACTTCAACAACTTGCTGACCGGCATCACCGGATCGCTCGACCTGATGCTGACGCGCATCCGCCAGGGACGCTTGAACGACGTTGAGCGCTACGTCACGGTCGCGCAAGGCGCGGCTAAGCGAGCCGCGTCGCTGACCCATCGGCTCCTCGCCTTCTCGCGACGCCAGACGCTCGATCCCCAGCCGACGGACGTGAACCGCCTGGTCAGCGGGATGGAGGACTTGCTTCGACGGACAGTCGGCCCGGCGATCGAGGTCGATGTGGTGGGAGCGGGCGGACTTTGGGGCACGCTGGTCGATCCGCACCAGCTTGAGAACGCGATCCTCAACCTTGTGATCAATGCCCGCGACGCCATGCCTGACGGCGGCCGGATCACAATCGAGACCGCCAACAGGTGGCTCGACGGCCGCACGGCAAAGGAGCGGGAGCTACCCCCAGGCCAGTACTTATCGGTCTGCGTCACGGATACGGGAACAGGCATGTCGCCGACCGTTATCGAGCGCGCCTTCGAGCCGTTTTACACGACCAAGCCGCTCGGACAGGGCACGGGCCTTGGCCTGTCGATGATTTACGGATTCACCCGACAGTCGGGCGGTCAGGTTCGGATCTATTCCGAACTCGGCCAAGGGACCACGATCTGTCTCTACCTACCTCGCCATCTCGGCGAAGACATTCAACCCGCCGCTGAGATCCGCTCGCCCGATCCTCGCCGAGCGACGGATGGACAGACGGTCATGGTGGTCGACGACGAGGCGACAGTTCGCATGCTGGTGATGGAGGTGCTCGAAGACTCAGGTTACGCGGCCATCGAGGCGGGCGATGGCCCAAGCGCCATGAAAGTCCTGAGCTCGAACGCTAGGATTGACCTGCTGATCACTGACGTCGGGTTGCCAGGCGGCATGAACGGCCGGCAGGTGGCCGACGCGGCGCGCATCGTTCGGCCTGAACTGAAAGTCATGTTCATCACGGGCTACGCCGAAAACGCCGCCGTCGGGAACGGACAGATCGAGCCGGGAATGTCGGTGATGACGAAGCCCTTCGATGTCGCCGCGCTTGAGTCTCGGATCCGTGAGATTCTGGAAGACTGAAGCTTCCGACCAAACTTTGGCGCGGAGACTTACGCCCCAGGTTCAGGCGTCGGGAAACGTTTACGATCGCGAAGGGTTTGTTCGGGTGAACCTGTTCCCGGTCCGACCTTGCGGAACGAATCCGGATCGTCTCGTTCTGTTCCCGCCTCGCGCTCACCTTTGGAGTTCGTGAATACCTTCAGTTGGAACCGAGACGCAGATTCAAAAGTTGATGCGTCGCAAATCCCAACAGCGCACCGTGAAGGGGCCGTAGCGGAGGCCACGCCAGCATGTCGTACACGGTCATCGCGGCCGCCGAGAGCGGTCCGGTAGCCACCGTCGCATCCTCGGTCCTGGACGCCCTCAGGCTCGTCCAGGACCTGGAGAAAGACGGAGACCAGGTCACCATCGCCAGCGATACGGGATGGATCTTGACCGTCGAGGAACTTGAGGCGCTGGCCAAGCCCTGACGACGACATTTGAAAGCGCCTCAGGAAAAATTTGCGCGCCGCGAGCTGTTAAAGGTCTCGGCCTGATCCAGTGCGCTTCAGTTACGTGATCGCTCCGGGTCTGGAATCTCCCGATAGGCGCCTACCTCCCGCAGATCGCATTCGGGGGAGCGCGCATGTCCTATACGGTCATTACAACCAACCGCGGCCATCAGACCGCTGTGGTGGCAGCGTTACAGATCGACGTCCTGTCTATCGCCAAAGCTGCCCGGATACGTCCGGGAGAAGCCGTAACCGTCTTCACCGAGACGGGGCGTTGGGTATCGATCGCCGAGTTGGA
The DNA here is from genome assembly GCF_042648545.1 of Chenggangzhangella methanolivorans. Taxonomy (NCBI): domain Bacteria; kingdom Pseudomonadati; phylum Pseudomonadota; class Alphaproteobacteria; order Hyphomicrobiales; family Methylopilaceae; genus Chenggangzhangella; species Chenggangzhangella methanolivorans. The sequence goes on along the minus strand of NZ_JBHRXS010000024.1, from coordinate 4,113 downwards.
AATGTCTCGCGAGAGGGCCGTGCGCGGCCGCACTCGCCTTGGCGGATGATCGCGACGTCCGGATAGCGGGCGACGAACTTGGCTACGCCGAGGAGCGGCTGCTCGCCTGTCAGAGATTGGCGAAGGAGCTGAAACGCTCGTTCGAGCGTGGCGAGAACGAACCGCTCACCATCCATTTTCGGGAGCGCTACGCGCGGCTCGAGCGCGAGATCGAGACCTGGCGCTGGTACCGATCGTCGGTGCTCAAGCGCTGTAAAGACCATATCGGAGAGTGACGGCGCGCCGCATGCGATAGCGCATCGCTTGGACCGCCTGGTGCGTAGGGTGGGGCAACCGCTCTCGGAGCCTCCAACCCCGAGGAGCGGCCAGAGGGGCAAGCCGCAGGCTTGCCCCTCAATCCCACCCATCCGTCAGATACCTGCGGTCGAAATCCGCAACCTTATGTCGGCGAGAATTGAGTCGGCCGTCGCTCCGTCGAGGTTCCGCTCAATCCAAGCCGCCTCGAGCTCGTGCAATGCAGCCAGCGCGCCTGTGGGCGCGTGGGCATAGGATGCGACGAACTCCTCTATCGCCGAGCGGGCAAGCGCTAGCGCCGAAGCGCTTTCGGTGAGGACAGGCGTGACGAAGAGAGCGAGACAGTCCGCCGAGCTCATCATGATTGCGAGGCTAGTCGAGACGCCTACTCGGGCAACACCAAATGCTCAGCAAGGACGCCTCAAAGTTGAGCGACGTTGGTCGAAGCCTGCCGCCTGATGCTTGCAACATGGAAGCCTCAGATGCAGCATGGCTTTCCAACCTCCATCTGCGCTTGGCTCGCCTCAAGGTTGAAGGTCTGATTTTGGCGGTGATGTAGATGACCGCTGTTGGCGCGTCTGAGCGGTTCGGCCTCGTCCCGGGCTGACCCAAGGCCGACCTTGGGCAGGTCAGCTTATCGACCAGGCGATTGGTGGCGTCATCTCGAGAGCGGTCACTTCAGCGGCCCCTGCGCGCGCCGGAACTTGCGCAGGCGCGCGTCCTGCTCGATCGCTTCCACGCGATGGTTCGGCGCCACGCCGCGCAGAAGCTTGATCCCTGAATCACAGACGCTCCGCCCACCCTGCTCGGCTCATTTACGCGTGCGTGGTCCGGGACCGAGTTGCCGTCCGACCGGACCTTGTCGAGCCGTGGCCCAACGGGCCGACCGTAGGACAGATCACGAAGCTCAAGCTCATCGAGCGCCAGATGTAGGGCCGAGCTAAGCTCGACCTGCTTGCGGCCCGACTTATCGGTGCCTGATAATCCCGCTGCGCTTCATCGAAATTGCGTCAGATCCAAGGTTTAGCGCCGACTGATAGTCTCGGCCATCCAGGATTGGGCGGACCGAGCTCTCTATCTGCACGTTTTCGACTGTAGTCGATTGCCGTCACCCAGCGTGAGCGCTGCGCTTGTCGATTACGATCTTGAACGACTGTCCGTCTTCAACAAAGCAGAGACCTTCCCGCTCGAAGACGTCGATCACGGCCTTCAGCGTCGCGGGATGCGTCCGAACTCCGTGGCTTTCCAGAGCCGTGATGCTGTCCCTATTCAGCTTTGCTCGCTCCGCGAGTTGCTGTTGCGACCATGAGAGGATGGCCCTCGCCGCCCGAATTTGAAAAGGCTTAACCATCAAAAAACACTCCGGCAGACTGACGGAGTTTTTGGATTGAGTTCCCAAAATTCGGCATGCATCAATGCGCTCGCCCAGCCTCTGACGACCCACCCACCTTTGGGCAATCCATCAAACCATAGCCGAAAACCACGACCGCAAAGGATTGCGGCTGTGGATGATGTTGCGCGCTCATGGACGGTCGACGGTCAATCCCTCCTCGATGCCGAGTAGGGGAAGGATCGCGGTCGCCGCGGCGCCCACGCTTCGGCCAATCCAGGACACGAGCCGATGACCAGCCAGCCGACCAGTCCAATACGGGCAAGTCCGAGCGGGGATCCTTCCGACAACGATGACATCCGAAGCCTTCTTCGACAGGTCACCACCGCCCTCTCGGCGCTTCCGGTAGAGGTGGATGGCGACGACGACATGGTCCGCAATCTGGCGGCCTATCACGGGCTTCGGCCGTCCGATGCGGTCATCACGAAACTCCGGACCAACACCCGAAGCTTCACTCTTCTCGTCGCGACTTCCAACTCATGGGAACTGAACAAGAGGGCGCTGCTGGCGACCAAGCAGGATGGCGAGCGGGTCCGGCGCAAGGTTCTTCTGATGCCAGCGGGGCGTCTGCGCAGAACCGTCTTTCTTACAAACTGCTCGCTGATCGGCTCCAGCCGCAACGTCCAGATCACGGCCACGCACCGCATGGCCATCCTCGCCCATTTGCAGACCGATCCGCTCGCCAGCCTGGAAGACTGCTCGCGGGAGATTGCAGGCCATGACGATCCGGTCGGCGCGGTTCTGGCCATGATCGCTGAAGGCTTTCTCAGGATGGATCTCAGGGTCCCGATGCGTCCAGAGAGCGTGATCTCGGTCGCCTGAACAGATCCCTCCGCAAACTCGTTTTCCAACTTCGAGAAATCAGCAGCATGTCCAGAAACGAAGACGCCGACGCCGTCGGTGAACGCCCCATCGCGCGCCCGTTCAGACAGATCTTCGTCGAAATCGTCGTCGACCAGCACCTTACCCCCGACATCATCGACGCGTGTGTTCAGGACCAGATCACCGTCGTCATCGACGCTCCGACCGAGATCTGGGCAAACGCTCTGGCCGGTCCAATCGCAGGTCGCTGTCAGTCTCTTCCGCTCTGCCGCCGCCCTTACGTCTTCAAGAGGGGAGCTCCTCGAAAGGTCCGAACCAGCAAAGAGGATACCGACCTCGAGACGCTTCAGCTCAAGCTCTCGACAGGAGCGTCCGTCATCGCGCTCTTCTGTCCCGCAAGCGAGCCGCTGCCGATCCTCACTGACTCCGCCGACATCCGGATCGAGATCATGAGGCCGACCACCGAGGATGTCGCCAAGGCTCTGTCCGAGGCGACCGCAACCCCGGTCGACGCCGGCCTGATAGCTGCGGTCAACACCATCGACCTTGATGGCCTGTGCGCGCTTGTCCGTCCGCGCGCCTCTGCCGAACAGACGCTGCAGAGGTTCAAGATCGCCATCCAGGGCGGCGCTGACAGCGATGGCATCCCGACCATTCATCAGCTTGCCGGATATGGCGACGCCAAGCGGTGGGCGCTCAGCGCCCTTCATGTCATCGAGAGCATTCGCGCCGGTGAGCCCGGCGTCACTCTGGCCGATCTGCCTCGCGGCGCCCTGCTCGTCGGCCCTCCCGGTACTGGCAAATCGATCTTTGCGCAGTCGCTTGCCAAGACCCTTGGGGTCGGATCGGTCATCACATCCGTCTCCGAGTGGCTGAGCACCGGCGACACCCATTTGGGCACAGTCATCAGCGCGGCGCGCGCGTCGATCGCGAAGGCCTCGTCGTTCCAGCCTGGCCTTCTCTTCATCGACGAGGTCGACTCCCTGGTGGACAGGGATCAGGAGAAGGGCAGCTCGGCGTCGTGGTGGCTGAATTTCGTCAACGCCGTCCTTTCCGCGATCGACGGAGCGGTGAAGGTTCCTGGCCTAGTGGTGGTCGGCGCGTGCAACGATCTCAATCGAGTGGACAAGGCGCTCAGACGCTCAGGGCGCCTCGAAACGATCGTCCATATCGGACTGCCGAACGAGGCTGACCGGCTATCCATCTTCGACTTCTATGTGAAGGGCGCAGTCTCGCGCGCAGATCTGCGGTCCTGCGCCATCCGCTCCGGCGGGATGAGCGGAGCTGACATCCAGCGTGCCGTGCGCGAGGCCAGACAGCTGGCGCGCGAACGCCATCGGCGTTTGACCTTAAAGGATCTGCACGAGGCCCTTTCGCCTCGCATCCGGCTGGATGACGCCGAGACACGGACTGCGGCCGGGCATGAAGCTGGCCATGCGCTCGCCAGTCTGCTGCTCGGCGACAGGCTGATCGCGGTCGACGTCGACAGGGCGCTGACGCATCTGCACCCCCTTCCGCGCATCCTCGACAACGATCTCATCGATTGGCCGGCCCCCATCGAGTGGTCCGGTTGGAATGTTAGTTCATGAGCGGCGCTGACGCGACGG
>NZ_JBHRXS010000023.1:0-5097 GCF_042648545.1 Chenggangzhangella methanolivorans | reverse complement strand
GATCAAGTCCGGGACAAGAGCGACCCGTTTCCGGAGAACCCATCGTCGGCGGAGCCGCCTTCCCGCTTCCGTCCCGATCGTCGCCGCCGCCCCCCTTGTCCCGGACCTGATCCGGGACCCAGAACCGATGCGCTTTCCGGGACAGGCGACGCGGGTTCGGCGCTTGCTTCCATGACGATGTCGGTTCTCGGTCCCGGATCAAGTCCGGGACAAGAGCGCCCTCGTTTCCGGAGGATCCACCTTCAGCGTCGAGCTCCCTCCCCGACACGACGGCCGCGTGACGTTTCAGCTTTGAACTGGTCCAATTTCGTGGTCTGCTGCATCGCACCATAGCGATGCGAGGGAACCAATGGGCCTTTCCACCGCCGTCGCCTGGCCGCCCCTGATGGCGGCCGGCCCGCAGTTTCCAGCGCCCGGAGCCTCGCTCCTCCTGTCGGAGGGCGAAGCCTCCGCCGAAGGCGCGATGCGCCAGCGCCCGCTGCTCGAGGGCCTCAGCGACGCCGAAAAGCAGCGGGTGATGGCCCGGGGCCGCAAGCGCGTGCTCTATCGCGGCGCGACGCTGTTCTCCCAGGGCTCGCCCCATGACGGCATCTATCTCGTGGAGACCGGACGCATCCGCGTGTTCTACGCCGCGCCCTCCGGCCGCGAGATCACGCTGGCCTATTGGTATCCGGGCAATTTCGTCGGCGGGCCGGAGGTGTTCGGCGGCGGAACACATGTCTGGTCCGGGATGGCGGCCAGCAATTCGAGCGTCGTCCACATTCCCGGCGCTGCGCTGCGCGAGCTGGTGCTCGAGATCCCGACCCTTGCGATCGGCGTGATCGAGGGGCTGGTGTTCAAGGGCAAGTGCTACTCGACCATGGCGCAGATGCTCGGCACGCGCTCGATCACCGAGCGTCTCGCCCATCTCCTGCTGCACCTCGCCGACCTCTACGGCGTGCCCGAAGACGGCGGCGTGCTGATCGCCGCGAGCTTCACCCATGCCGATCTCGCCCACCTCGTCGGGGCCACGAGGCAATGGGTCACCATTAGCCTGAAGCGCCTCGCCGAGCGCGGCGTCGTGGAGGCGCGGCGCTCCGAGATTCTGATCCGCCGTCCGGACCTTCTGGACGAGATGCGGCGGAGCGGCGACGCCTAATTTCGAAGCATCGATGAAGCAGTTTCGCCTGCCTTCGAGGCGCCGTCACAAATCTCGGAAACTAATCGACCGGCTCGCGCCCTCTTCGTTTGAAGAGCTCCAAAGCCGCTTCGATGATCGGCATGCCGGTTGCGACCGGCGACCCTGATCCCGAAGATGCGAGGCGCGCGATGACGACTTCCTGGATCAACAGAGCTTCGGCGTCGCTCGCAGCGCTCGCCCTGGCGGCCGGCCTCGCGGGCCCGGCCGCCGCCGAGAGCCTCACCATCGGCGTCGGCACGCAGGACGGCACCACCAACACGGTCACGACCGGCGCGGTCATCCGCGAGCTGAAGCTGTTCGAGAAGCACATGCCCAAAACCGGCAAATACGCCGGCATGGACATCCGGCTCGAATGGCAGAACTTCACCTCCGGCCCGCCCGTCACCAACGGCATGATGGCCAACAAGCTGCAGTTCGGCGCGATGGGCGACTATCCGCTCGTCGTCAACGGCTTCACGTTCCAGAACAACGCCGAGTCGAAGTCGCAGCTCATCACGATCGCGGCCTACAACATCTATGGCTCCGGCAACGGCGTCGTGGTGCACAAGGACAGCCCCTACTTCGCGCTCGAGGATCTCAAGGGGAAGGTTCTGAGCGTGCCCTTCGGCTCGGCCGCCCACGGCATGGTGCTGAAGGCCATGCAGGACGCAAAGCTCCCGAAGGACTTCTTCCAGCTCGTCAGCCAGAGCCCCGAGGTCGGCTCGACGAACCTGAAGGAGCAGAAGATCGACGCCCACGCCGACTTCGTGCCCTTCGCCGAGCTCCTGCCGTTCCGCGGCTTCGCCAGAAAGATCTTCGACGGCGTGCAGACCAACCTGCCGACCTTCCATGGCGTCGTGGTGCGGACCGATTTCGCGGAGAAGTATCCCGAGCTCGTCGACGCCTATCTGCAGGCCTCGCTCGACGCCGCCGCCTGGGTGAAGGAAGACCCCAAGCGCGCCGCCGAGATGATCTCCAAGTGGACCGGCACCGACAAGGAAGTCGTCTACGTGTTCCTCGGCCCGGGCGGCATCATGACGGTCGACCCGACCATCAAGAAGCCGCTGATCGACGCCGCCAAGGTCGACGTGAAGGTGCTCCAGGACATGGGGCGCATGAAGGAGTTCGACGTCGACGGCTGGGTCAATGACGGCTTCATCCGCGCCGCCTTCAAGGCCCGCGGGCTCGACTACGATAGCCAACTCGCCTCGACCGACAATTACGAGATCAAGGGCGAGGACGGCTTCTGCAAGACCGCGATCACCGAGCCGCGCAAGGCCGGCGAGATCTGGGTGAAGGACGGCGACATCCTGCCGTTCTCCTCCGCCGCCTGCACGCTCGGCGCCTATCGCGACTTCCAGTCGAAGGGGACCGCGATGAACGTCGCCTATGTGTTCGACACCGCGCGCGGCATCAAGCTGTTCGCCGACAAGGCGTTCTACGTCGCGAGCGAAAAAGGCGAGCTTTCGCCCTTCATGCTGAAGGCGGACGCCGAGGCTTTCGCCAAGTCCTCCGGCGGCAAGATGGTGTCGTTCGATGACGCCCTCGCCGCGGCGACGAAGGGCTGAGGCGGTGGCCGGCCTCGCCGCGACCGCCGACCGGCCGCCTGAGACGGCGGCCGCGTCCCCCATCGCGGCCGCCCGGGAGGCCCCCCGCCTCCCGGCCCGGCTCCGCCGCCTGCCCTGGCGGGCCGCGGCCGTGGGGCTCGCCTCGCTGCTCCTGTTCGTGCTCGCCTGGCACCTGCTGACGACCTACAGAATCAACGTCTACGTCCGCTTCGCCAACGTCCCCTCGCCCGCCGACGTGCTGGCGAGCGCGGAGGCGGCGTTCTCCACCAGCATGTTCTTCTCCCATGTCGGCATGAGCTGCCGACGCATCCTCTACGGCTTCTTGATCGCAGCCCTCGTCGCCATCCCGCTCGGCCTCCTGATGGGGCGGTTCCGGCTGCTGCGGGAAGCGGTGTTCCCGGTCTCCGAGGTGCTGCGCCCGATCCCGGCCATCGCCTGGGTGCCGATGTCGATCATGCTGTGGCCGACGAACGAGCAGTCGATCGTGTTCATCACCTTCCTCGGCTCGTTTTTCCCCATCCTGCTCAATACCTTGCACGGCATGGCGCAGGTCGACCCCGTGCTGGTGCGGGCCGCCCGTTCGCTCGGCGCCAGCGAGGCCGCGACCTTCCGCGAGGTCTATCTCCCCGCGACGCTGCCGCAGATCTTCACGGGCCTCACCGTCGGCATGGGGGTGGCGTGGGTGTCGCTGATCGCCGCCGAGATGATCTCGGGCCAGTTCGGCATCGGCTACTTCACCTGGGAGGCCTACAGCCTCGTGCAGTATTCCGACATCGCCCTCGGCATGATCGCCATCGGCGTGCTCGGCCTCGCGTCGAGCTTCGCCATCCGGCTGATCGGCCGCCTCGTCATGCCCTGGAGCGCCGCACGATGACCGTCGTCTCGATGAAGCGCGCCGAGGAGCCGCGGCTCCTGAAGGAGCCTGTGCACGCCGCTGGGCGGCCGGGCAGGATCGAGATCCGCGACTTCGGCCTGAAGTACGACGCGACCGACGCCGTGAAGGGCGTGTCGCTCACCGTCGAGCCCGGCGAGTTCGTCTCGATCATCGGCCCGTCGGGCTGCGGCAAGTCCACCATGCTGAACGCGCTCGCCGGCTTCCTGAAGCCGACCTCGGGCGAGGTGCTGGTCGACGGCAAGCCGATCACGGGGCCCGGAGCCGACCGCGGCATGATCTTCCAGCAATACTCGCTGTTTCCCTGGAAGACGGTGGTCGAGAACGTCGAATTCGGCCTCAAGATGAAGGGGATCGACCGTTCCGAGCGCCGCCGGCAGGCCCGCACGCTGCTCGGCCTCGCCGGCCTCTCGCAGTTCGAGAACCACTATCCGGACGCGCTTTCGGGCGGCATGAAGCAGCGCGTCGGCATCGTGCGGGCGCTCGCCACCGGCCCCCGCATCCTGCTGCTCGACGAGCCTTTCGGCGCGCTCGACGCGCAGACGCGGCTGATCATGCAGCAGATCCTCACCAACATGTGGCAGCGGCTGAAGATCTCGGTGCTGTTCGTGACCCACGACATCGACGAAGCGATCTTCCTCTCCGACCGGGTCTACGTGATGACCGCGCGCCCCGGCGCCATCAAGGCCGAGATCGCCGTGCCTCTGCCGCGGCCGCGCGATCCCTCGCTCATCATGTCGTCCGAGTTCCTGGCGCTGCGTCGAGGGCTGATGTCGCTGATCCGCGAGGAGAGCCTCAAGGCCATGGGCGGCGAGATCAACGACGACGCGCTGAAGGGCCTCGCGCAGAATTTCGAAGGCCATGACATCGCCCGCGCGCTCTGAACGCGCGGGAAGCTTCACGTTCAAAATCGCAAGGACGGACCGCCGATGACCTATGTCGTCACGGAGAACTGCATCCGCTGCAAATACATGGACTGCGTCGAGGTGTGCCCGGTCGACTGCTTCTACATGGGCGACACCATGCTGGTGATCGCGCCCGACGAGTGCATCGATTGCGGCGTCTGCGAGCCTGAATGCCCGGCGGAAGCCATCAAACCTGACACGGAAGCCGGGCTCGAAGGCTGGGTGGCGCTCAACGCGAAATACGCGGCCGTCTGGCCGAACGTCTCCGAAAAGGGCGAGCCGCCCGCCGACGCCGCCGAATGGGACGGAGCGCCGGGCAAGCTCGAGGCCGTGTTCGGACACGCAGATCCGGCGGCGGCGTGAGCGGGCGCTCGAACCGCCGCCGTCATGCCCGCTCGCGGGCATCCACGACTTTCCTCCAGGCCGCAGCGTTTTCAAAGTCGTGGATACCCGGCTTCGCCGGGCATGACGGCGGAGCCAGCGGGCAACGCAACGATCGATCGAAAGCGACGCCATGAGCAAATATCTCGAAGAGCGCGTGACGCATGTGCATCACTGGACCGAGACGCTGTT
>NZ_JBHRXS010000022.1:0-34637 GCF_042648545.1 Chenggangzhangella methanolivorans | reverse complement strand
CCGTCGCGTCAGCGCCGCTCATGAACTAACATTCCAACCGGACCACTCGATGGGGGCCGGCCAGCCGCTCATTCCGATCTTGCGATGGATGCGCCACACCGAAAGCTCGATACCCTCGGCGTCGAGCGCATCCTTCCAGGCGAGCACGTGCTGGTACACACTATCGACCAGCGTGCCGTCCAGATCGAACAGAAACGCCGAGGGTTTCGGCGTCACGTCGCGCATCGAAGTTTTGCCGGCCCGAAACCTTCAGTTTCGCTCATGCAAATACGAAGCCCCAAACGGCCCCCATTCCGATCAAAGCGGCGATAATGCTCACGATGAGGACCACCGGCATGTTTCTCGGCCGGTCGGTTCCGCCTTTGGCTTCGACTTCAGAGGTGACCTGCGTGGTCGCGCCGGCGGGAGGCGTATTGGTTTTCATGATCATTTGCTGTTCCTAATGTGGACCGTAGCGAGCAGGCGGCCAGTTGCTGTCGGCCGCCTCATGACCACGTCTCGGAGGGAAGCTTCGCTGCATGCCGAATACGTTTTCGGGCGCGAACTTGGTCGTGAACGCGGCGGAGGCGACGGAGTTCGTCAATTTGGAGCCATCTGAATCTCTGAGTTCCGCCGGCTTCGACAAAGTAACGGACCTTTGACGCGGATGTTCCAGGTTTATAAATTAAATATATGTCAGTGTCGTATTTCTGATCAGATCGACATCCAAATGAGATACGAAATGCGATCTGACCACAGATAATTAGGAGTATTTTTTAGTTTCGCTATTATTGCCGTGACTTTGAATCTCGTGACTAAATACATCGTATTGATCGGGGCGCAACAGCAAGGCGCCGGAATAACGGACGCAAAGAATAAGCTCGGCTATGATGTAGCGACCCCGCTGCTTGCAGGTGGCCTAAATTTGATCGACCGATAGGCCGCGTGATTAGGTTCGAGCACGCCGGCTGGGGCAAAAGCTGGTCGCGCAGGCCGTGGCAGCGTCGCCCGCTGAGACTTGGCGCTCCGCGCCGAAGAAGGTGCGGAGGGTCCGCTTTGGCGTATGCCCCGAAGACTTTTGTCTGGAGCGAAGGGCCTCCGCGCCTAAAGTAGACCCGATGCCGTCGTGCAGTTGCTAATGCGCTGCGGTTATGCCGAGAAAAAATCGCATCATCTCGGCCGAGGCGTCTGGGCCAGTTGGATCAACATAGGAGCCGCCAGAGCGACCTCCCGACCACGCGTGTCCGGCCCCGTCGATCAACCACTGTTCGACCACTGCGTTGCCGGCCGGATCGGCGATCACCGTTCGGGTGTATCCGCGGCGCCCTGCTTGCCCTGCGAAGAGTTCGGTCGTAATCGATGCCGCTTCAGGCGTCGCGTTGGCGACGATCCGCTCGGCGTTCGAACGATGGACGGTCTGGTCGGCCGTCCCTTGAAAGACTATCGTGCGCATGGCTGGACGTGAGCTTCTAGTCTTTTGCCCGGCGCCTCCGTCGCCCCTCATCGTGGCGAAGGCGGACGCCACGTCGGTGGCGGCACCGGTCGGAAGGCCGGAATGGACGCCGACCCCGGCGTAGAGTTCGGGATAGGTCTTTCCCATCACCGCCGCCATCGCGCCGCCGGCCGACAGACCGGCAACGAAGACGTGAGCGGGATCGACTCCGAATTCGGCGACGACCGCGCGCGTCAGCCCCGCGATGATCGCCGGCTCTCCGGCGTCGCGACGCTGGTCCTTGGGGTCGAACCAGTTCCAGCAGCAGGACGCGTTGTAGGACCGGGTCTGGGCCGGGTAGGCGACCGCAAAACCATGCGCCTCGGCGATCGCGTTCATGCCAGTACCGAGCGCGAAGTCGTCCGGGTTCTGCGTGCAACCGTGCAGCATCACGATCAGTCCCCGAGGGCGCTCCCTGGCGGATGCCGGTACATAGACCTTGTAGGACCGAACACCCGCCGCGCAGGTAAAGCTTCGCGTCTCGAAACGAGCGCCTTCAGGCCGCGGAGGCGCCGCACTCGCTTGCAGTCCCGAGAAAGCCATTCCTGGGAGTCCGCCAAAGATTTCGGGGTTCAGACGGCCCTGCTTGAGGGTGCCGAGGGTCTCGCCGAGAGGCCGCCGCATCCGCGTGGGACGCACAGCGTCTCCGGGGGCATCCGCGACCTTGTCTTGCGATGTCGACGACAGCAGACCGACACGCAGCTCCGCCCCGTCGGTCTTGGCCTCGCCTGCCCACGGACGGCGGTTCAGGGCTTCCTGGATCAGCCTTGTGGCTTTGGAGAGATTTTGGGCGCGCATCTGCTGCGACGCCCGGCGCATGGCCGTGGCGAACTCGGTGTTCATGACATGGTCCTTATGGCGGGCGCCTCGCCCTAGTGGATGCGTTTGGCCAACGCGGCTTTGATCTCGGCGCTGGCCTGGAGCGCGCCGAGGACGGTGATCGAGCCGATCGTCGCGAGCGCGAGCTCCGGCGTCACGTCGGATGCGATCCTTGCGAGCCCAACGACCTTGATGTGAAGCGTTTCGCCGGCCGAACGGACGGCCTCGAGATCCGTCCTGTCGTAATCGCGCAAGCCGAGCTCGAGCGTGTGCCGCGCGATCGATTGCGAGACGGCGTCGCTATGCGCGCCGAGCTGGTTACGGATGGCGGTACGGATGAAATCAGTGCGGTTAGAATAAAAGCCCTCTTGCACGAGCAGATCCACCCGACCGAGATCGACATAGCCGAGATTGACGGTGATCTTTTCTGTCTCGCCGCCCTTGTCGCGAACTGGCTGAACTGCGCGCATCACGTTTCTCCATCCGCATGGATGTCAGATGGATGTCTTATGGATGTCCTGCAAGCCCTCACCAACATGAATGTCCGGTTCGATGGTCGCGGACTTCGAGCGTCGGAGCCGCTTGAAGGCAACTTTCTGCGATTAAGCATCGAGCGGTGGAGCGCGGCCACGCTAGCTTTAAGCAACGCGGAGGGACTCTGAACGACCCGCAGGCATGCGGCTTTTACCCTGAATCAGATCATCCGAGCATGCCCCGGCACCCCGCACACAGTCGTTTAAATTTTTGACTAGTTAGATTTCGGACCACAAGTACGCGCAGGGTTGCGCCACTTGACACTGGCATCTCACCTTTCGGCTGAGGCCGCTAAGCCATGCAGCCTCGATGCGACCGGGGCGCTAGACAGTGACCTTCTCATTCTCACTGCCGTCCCAGTATTCCACCTCGTTCGCGTGGACTTTGATCAGGACGATACCGGGCGTGTCGATCCCTTCCGAAAACCAAATCTCCAGATCCTTCGTCCAGTGTGCTTCGAACTCTGACTTATCTCGCAACAGGGTAGCTTCGCCCTCGACAGCGATGAATACGCCGGGCTTGCCGAGCAGACCTTTGCCGGCGGCGAAAGTCAGTGAGACGCGTGGGTCAGCTTCAAGCTCGCGAATTTTGGCTGAGTTTTCGTAGGCGAAGAACCAGGAGTCCCCGTCGTATGCGACGTCGCCGTTATTGCTCATCGGCCGGCTTGCGATCTGACCCACCGATCCCTTGGTGGACAGCATGCAGAAGTCGATGTCGGCCATCTTCGAAGAGATGTCCTTCAGCGTTAACTTACTCATGGGCGCTTCCTCCAGCCTGTGTCAGGTAGAAGTCCACACCGCTTCAGACCGTTCCCGTACGCTCTGAAACAGGCTCCGGTTTTCATCGCGAGACGCCCGGGACAGCCGACGCTATAGGGCGGGTTTGCGAGCTTGAGCCGCCACTCTGCGAGATGCTTTCGTCAGTCGTCGTCGCCAAGCTGCGCTTCGAATTCCAGCGTCTAAGCGCTATCTGGCCCTACCGTCAGAGCCGCCACGCTCGACGCGAGCTCAGCGCTCCGGAACGGTTTGGTCAGCCGCGGCAGATCGAGCGCGATCCCTTCGACTTCCGCGTAACCGGAGACGATTAGCACCGGCAGGTCGGGCAGTCGCTCGCGCAGAGCGCGCGCCAGTTCAACGCCGCTCATTCCTGGCATGAGGTGGTCGGTAACGAGCAGGTCCGGTCGCGCGCCCTCCGCAACAAGCGAGAGCGCGGCTTCCGCCGAAGACGCCTCCTGCACCCGGAAACCGATCTCTTCGAGCATGTCTGCGGTGCTTGCCCGGACAATCTCTTCGTCGTCGACCAGCAACGCCAAGCCACGGCGGCTGGCCGGGGCGGCCGGCGGAGCCGAAACCTCCGCGAGGCTCGCCACCGCAGAGCTGATGGGCAACCACAGCTCCACATTCGTGCCGAGGCCGGACTGGCTCTGGATCGTTAGCGCCCCGCCGAGCTGGGCCACGAGACCGTGCGCCATCGACAGTCCCAGACCCGTGCCTTTGCCGATGCCCTTGGTTGAAAAAAACGGCTCGACGGCGCGGGCGAGCGTCGCGGCGTCCATCCCGACGCCCGTGTCGGCGACCGACAAGCGCACGTAGTGACCGCGCCTGAGGTCGCCCCGAGGAGTCCGGACGCTCTCTTGCCTCGCCGTAATCCGCAGCGTCCCACCATCGGGCATGGCGTCCCGCGCGTTCACGCCAAGGTTCAGCAACGCCATCTCGAGCTGGTTGGGATCGGCCTTCGCCGGCGGCAGATCGTCGGCGACCTCGACGACGACCCGGACCTGCGGCCCGGTGGTGCTGGAGAGAAGATCCGCCATGCCGCCAACAAGGCCGCCGACGTCGACCGGGACCGGCTGCAGCGGCTGGCGGCGCGCGAAAGCGAGAAGTCGCTGAACCAGCGTCTTGGCGCGTTCGGCCGACTGAATTGCGCCACCGATCAGCCTCTGTTCGCGCTCTCCGCCGACGCCCCTACGTTGAAGCAGGTCGAGGGACCCGACGATCGGAGTGAGCAGATTGTTGAAGTCGTGGGCGACGCCGCCGGTCAACTGGCCCATCGCCTCCATCTTCTGGCTCTGGCGAAGCGCTTCCTGAGCGCTCTCAAGCTCGGCCTCGGCGCGAAGGCGAGCCGAGATATCGAGCGCGAGATGGAAAGCGCCGATGATACGACCCTCTTCGTCCAGCAGCGGCGTGTAGGTGATTTCCCAGAATGGCTTGCCGAACTCGGGTCGCCCGAACTCCTCGACGACGGTGAAGCTTTCGCCGCTCAGCGCGCGGGCCATCAGCGCGCGCATGACCCGCTGCTGCTCGGGAATGAAGAGATCGGGGAACACGTCGCCGAGCTTCGTGTCGAAACCGTTGACGCGTCGAAACTCGTCGTTGTGCGCCTTGTTGAAGGCGATGAGCCTGTACTCGGAATCGAAGGCGCAGATCGGCGAGCGGGTCGCATCGACGATGTCGCGGAACCTCCGCAGCTCGAGCGTGCGCTCGGCCACGCGCTGCTCAAGCAGCGTGTTCAGAGCGCGCAGCTCTTCCTCCGCTTGTTTGCGCGCGGATATGTCGACGGCCGTCCCGGCGACGCGGATACAGCGCACGTCATTTTTCGTATCGTCGAAGACGCCGCGGCCCTTCGCGGCGACCCAGCGGACGACGCCATCCTCTTTGCCGATCGTGCGGTATTCGACGTCATAGGTCGCCCGCCGCCTTGGGTCGGCGGCGGCCGCGAAGGCCTCGCTGGTCCTGTCGCGATCCTCCGGGTGCAGCCCGCCGTAGAAGTCCGCCATCGTCACCGGCACGTCAGGGCTTATTCCGAACAGCGCCTTGGTTCTCGGCGGCCAGATCAGCTCGTCGCGCACAAGGTCGACATCCCAGAAGCCGATTTCCGCGTGCTCGACCGAAAGGCGCAGCCTCTCCTCGCTGTCCCGCAGCCGCGCTTCCGCGCCGACGCGCTCGACATGCGCCCAGCACCTCTCCACCACGGCTTCCACGATGGCGACGTCTTCGTCACGCCAATCGCGTGGCCGGTCCTGGTGGACGGCCATCATGGCCGCGAGGCGCCCATCCTTGATCAACGGACAGCAGATGATGGCGTTGATCCCGATCGACTGGAACATCTCCCGACCGTCCTCTGGGGCGAGTTCCCACGCGACATCGCCGACCACCAACGTTCGACCCAGACGGATGTCGCCCGCGGCGCGGGAACCGAAGAGGTCCAGGCTGTAGGTGCCAGTCGAACTCGCAATGCCGGGGGCGGTGAAGTCGTTGCGTATGACGAAGCGGTCGTTGTCGACGTCCACGTCAGCATAGGCGCAGCGAGAGGCGTCGAGCCGCCGCGCAAGCAACGCTGCGGCTGAAAGCATGGCGGCCGGCGCGTCCCGGGAGGAGCGCAGCGCTTCATCGAGCTCACTTAGGAAGCGCAGACGCGCCTCGCTGGCGCGCAAGGCTGCTTCGACCTTGACCTTGGCTGTCGTCTCCGTGGTGACGTTCAACATCCCGACGATGCTGCCGCTGTCGTCTCGTGCGGGGCTGTAGGAGAACTGCCACCAAGTGTCCTCGCGGTAGCCCTTGCGCTGCATCACGAGATGCAGGTCCTCGAACCACAAGGCCTCGCCGGCGAGCGCCCTCTGAATGAGCGGTTCGATGTCCGCCCAGACTTCCGACCAGACCTGCTGGATTGGCCGTCCGAGAGCCGCGGGATGCTTGAAGCCGAGGATCGGCGCGTAGGCGTCGTTATAAAGCAGCGTCAGCTCTGGCCCCCAGATGAGGCACATGGCCTGTCTGGAGGCGAGCATCAGTTCGACGGTGGTGCGGAGCGCCTGCGGCCAGCCATCGACTGGACCAAGCGGCGTCTTGCTCCAATCATGAGCGAGAACGAGCGTGCCGACTTCGCCGGCTCCGATCAGACGCGGACCGGTTTCCGCATCTCTATCTGCAATCTGCACCCAATTGCCCTGTTCGAAGGCCTCCGGATCGTAGGAGGCGCCCTCCATCAAAATAGCTGGACAGGCGCTACACGTCATCGACAAGCTGCATTCCGCAGACTTTCGAAGGTTGCATCCCGAGCAAGGCGTCGACGACCGCTCTTGGAGCTGAATGGCGCCTGGACCGTTTCATAATCGACCCAAAGCGCAACCCAGAAAGCCTCTGATCTCGAGATCGAACGCTAGCTCGGCGCCAAACATTCCGAGCTGGCGTAGCTCCCACGGCTCCTACGTCACCAAAACCGGCTGCCCGGCACGCCTTTGAATGGTCCGGCCTCGCGGGGGGTGATCCAGCCGCCATAGAAGCCACCGGGCTGTGGCGTCACCTGCTCGCCGTCGATCAGGCACTGGTCGAATGGCGCGGCATAGAAGGCAATGTGATCCCGCAGCAACGCGAAGGCCGGGGTCGGCTGCGCGTAGCTCCAGGCGACGTCGCGGAAAATTTCGCCCTGCAGGGTGACGTCGAAATAGTTTGCCGCTCCCTTCCATTCGCAGAACGACGATCCAGACGAGCGGGCGAGCGCCGTCTGGTCGATGTCATCGGGCGGAAAATAGTAGCTAGGCGGATGACTGGTCTCGAGCGTCCGCACCGCCCGTCTCGTGTCGGCGAGCGTGACGCCGCGATGCACGATGGTGATGCGGCGCTCGCAGGCCTTGGCGATGGCAGGGCGCGGATAGGACCACACGCTTTCCTGGCCGGGCGTCGTCGGGTCGGGCGTCGGCCTCACTTCGTCGACCGCCCGGGGACAGTGGTCGCGCCCAAGGCGCGCTGGAGCCTCGGCCGGACCTTCAGGAAACGTCCGTAGAGCTTTTCGAGCCCTGCGAGCACGAAGCGGTTGCGGGCGACCAGGCCCAAGGGCCTTAGCATCGGGATCGCGCGCCACATCGCGGCGAACGCCGCTGCGCCGCTGAGGATTTGACCGTTCTCGCGCGCATGGAACCGCGAAAGCAGTGCGGCGCGATCAATCGGACAGGCCTCATCGGATCGGTCGACGTCGAGGAATTCGATTGCGTCGCGGCGATCGAGCCGCCGCATGACCGCGATCTCGCGGCGGCAGAGCGGACACCCGTCGTCGTACCAGACCAGTACCTTCGCCATTCAACGCCTTTCCGAAGCTAAGGCGACCGGACGCCTTCTCTCTCGCCTACGTTTCATGGACCGCGTTCGGATCCACAACGGCAAGACCTGAAAGCCGCAGTAAGGTGGCGGACAAGGGGATCACAGGGCGGCCGCTGCAGCGGCTCGGCCCTTTCAGGAGCGTCATGAAGCCGGTTTGGATGATCGCCCTGGTCGTGCTGGGGGTCCTCGTCTCGTGTCTCATCGTCTGGCTGTGGACGCCTGACAAACCCCGCGCCGAACTCGATCGGAAATACCTTGCCGCGCCAAGCGATCTTCTGGACGTCGCGGGTCTTCGCCTTCATGTGCGCGACAGCGGCCCGAAGGACGCGCCCGCGCTCGTGCTGCTCCACGGCTTTGCTTCGAGCCTCCATACCTGGGAGCCCTGGGCCAGGATCCTGGAGGCCGACCATAGGGTCGTGCGGCTCGACCTGCCCGGTGCCGGACTGACGGGGCCGGATCCGAAAGGGGACTATTCGCAAAAGCGGATGGAGGCCGTTGTCCTTGCGCTCATGGATCGGCTGGGCCTTCAGCGCGCGACGCTCGTCGGTAACTCGATGGGAGGTCGGGTCGCGTGGGCGTTCGCCGCCGCTCATCCCAAGCGCGTCGACAAGCTCGTGTTGATCTCGCCGGACGGGTTCGCGAGCCCAGGCCGCGCCTACGGCCAGAGGTTCGAGGCGCCGGCGATGCTCAAGATCATGACCCGCGTGTTGCCGCGGGCGTTCGTGCGCCCGCAGCTCGCCTCCGCGTACGGCGACCCGGAGCGCCTGACGGACGCAACGTTCGAGCGGTATTACGACCTGCTGCTCGCGCCCGGCGCCCGAGCGGCTATGATCGCGACGATGGAGCAGACGGTGATCTTCGATCCAGCTCCGGCCCTGGCGCGGATTAAAGCGCCGACGCTGCTGCTATGGGGCGAGCGGGACGCGCTGATCCCGTTCTCGAACGCCGCCGACTATCTCAAGGCGCTACCCGCCGCGCGCCTCGTCTCGTTTCCGACGCTCGGGCATGTACCGTTCGAAGAAGCGCCGCAGGATACGATCGGGGCGCTTCGCTCTTTCTTGGCGGAATAGGGGCTGGGCTTTGGGAGCTTCGTCGCCGACTGACGGCGCAGGTCGCGACAAGCAGGCCGACGTACTTTGGGCGCGCCAGGCGGGAGGGTCCGTCGAGGCGTGCTGAGGGTCGCCATGCCAGTCGTCGTCGCGCCCCTTTAAATTTGCCGGACACTTCCGGCATTGGTTTACACCTGCGGCCAAGCGCGTTGCCATCGCTGCTATAAACGATGCGAACGCCCGAGATATGGACAAAGCAGGAGCGGCTCGTGAAAGAGCGATTTGAACGGCATCGCCAGCCGTGGACTGGTGAGGAGCTCGCGAAACTAAAGCTACTGGCCGGGAAGGGCATGGCGCTGACGGCGATCTCAAAGGCGCTGATCCGCAGCGAGGAATCCATCAAGGACCGCGCAAAGCTCGACGGCATCGGGATCGCCAAGCTCCGTTAGCCGCGAGCGCATGGAGAAAACGACAGCACGACCCAACCCGGCCGCAGGTCGTTAGCCCGATCGCCACATGACATGACGCAACCGCGGTCGTCGCAGTCGAGGAGCTAGAGCCGGAGCCTCGCCCGGCCTTCTGGCCATTCCTTGCTGGAAGCACAGATAGCGGCGCTGAGCCCGGAGACCGTCGATGGACGCCCCCACCGCCGCGATCAAGACAGACCGAGCCGCGCTTCAGCAGGTGATCGCCGGCCTGACCGACGGAATCATCTTGGTCGAGCCGGACCAATCGATCTCGTGGGCGAACGCGGCGGCGCTCGCCATGCATGGGATCGAGGAGCTCGAGGGGCTTGGTGGTTCCGTCGATGGCTACCGGCAGCGCTTCAGGCTGCGCTTCCGGAACAACCATCCGCTGCCGGAGGGGAAGTACCCCCTCGACCGCGTCATCGAAGGGGAGGTATTTGACGACGTGACGGTCGAGGTGTCTCCCGCTTCCGACCCTGACATTACCTGGGTGCACACCATCCGCAGCCTCGTAGTCGTCGACCGCGGCGGGGAGCCGGAGCTGCTTGTCCTCATCGTGAAGGATGAGACCGAGCGCTTCGAGGCCGAAGATCGCTTCGAGGGCGCTTTCAACGCCAATCCGGCGCCGGCCCTGATCTGCCGCGCCGCCGACCAAGTCTACGTGCGGGTAAACCAAGGCTTCATGGACATGACGGGCCATGACCGCAGCACGGTTGTCGGCAAGACGGTGCGCGAGTTCGACGTCTTCTCAGGCGGCGAACGCCACGATCTCGCCCATGAGCGCATCTCAGAAGGACGCGCGGTCACGCAGATGGAGGCGGAGGTTCCGCTGCCGGACGGGACCGGGCGCGCGGTCATCGTGGCGGGGCAGCCGATCGAGGTGGGCGGCGAGCCATGCATCCTCTTCACCTTCGCCGACCTCGAGCCGCGCCGAAAAGCCGAGATCTCGCTGCGAAAGACCGAAGAGCGCTTCGCGAAGTCATTCCGGCTCTCGCCGGTGGCCGGCGCCATCACGCGGCTTGCCGACCACGCTTTCATCGAGGTCAACCAGGCGTTCGAGGCGCTAAGCGGCTACTCCGACGTCGACCTGACCGGACGCGCCGCGGCTGACGTCCGGCTCTGGTCGGATCCTGCTGCTCGCCGTTCGGTCGAAGGCGATCTCCGGGATGGGCGCGGCGTGCAGAACGCGCCGATCGTCATGCGGACGAAGGAAGGCGCCGAGGTTGATTGCCTTGTGTCGGCCGAGACCGTCGAGATCAACGACGAGGCCTGCGTGCTGTGGGTCGTGCAGGATGTGACCGAACGGAAGAAGACCGAGGACGAGCTGATCGCGGCGATCGAGAGCGTGATGGCAGACACATCCTGGTTTAGCCGCACCGTGGTCGAGAAGCTCGCCAACCTCCGCCAGACCTCCCGCAAGCCCGGCCCCGGGATCGGGATCGGCGACCTGACCGACCGGGAGCGGCAGATCCTCGGCCTCATTTCCGAAGGCTGCGACAACGTCGCTATGAGCGACCGGCTTGGCCTGTCGACCAACACAGTCCGCAATCATGTGGCGTCGCTGTTCCGCAAAATCGGGGTAAACCGCCGAGCCGCCGCCGTGGTCTGGGCGCGCGAGCGAGGGGTGACGGGCGAGGCGGCAGTTGAAAGCAAGCGGCGGCCGTCGCGCTGACAGGTCCCAGAATACCAATCTGACTGGTATTTGCGGTTCTATCGTCGAAGGTGGCGTCGATCCATCTCCATTCCATCGAAGGCGGCGCGCCAACCCGGCGGCCGCTAGATCCTGATGGGAGACGAACATGGACAAGAACCGCATCGAAGGCGCCGCCAGGGAAGCCAAGGGCTCGGTCAAGGAAGCGATCGGCAAGCTGACGGGCAACAAGACGACCGAGGCCGAAGGCAAGGCTGAAAAGACCGAGGGCAAGGTCCAGGGCACGGTCGGTAAGGCCGCCGACGCCGCGCGGGACGCTCTCAAGAAGTGACCTGAGCTTGGCGGGACGCGGTGCGCGTCCCGCCCGTCCGCCACCGGACGAAATCATCCTTCCAAAACTGAAAAGCCCCAGGAGGGCGACATGACAGACACCTCCATCAATGGAGGCGGAGCGCTTGCGCACGCCGACGACCGCACCGCCGCCCTCAATCAGATTTCGTGGGGCGCCGTCTTCGCGGGCGTCGTCGTGGCTCTGACGGTCCAGCTCGTCCTCAACCTGCTCGGCGTCGGGATCGGAGCCGCGGTCATCGACCCCGGCACGTCCGACAATCCGACCGCGGGCGCGTTCTCGATCGCGGGCGGCGTTTGGTATCTGGTAGCCGGCCTAATCGGCGCGTTCGCGGGCGGATATGTATCTAGCCGTGTGTCGGGCCGTCCGATCAAGGCTGTCGGCGGGCTTCATGGCCTCACGACCTGGGCCGCCACGACGCTCGTGATCCTCTATCTTCTGACGACCTCGGTCGGCTCGCTGATCGGCGGCGCCTTTGGCGGCCTATCGAGCGTCATCGGCGGCGCAGGCGGCGTCGCGTCCACGGCCATTCAGGCCGCGGCACCGACCGTCGCGACGATGAACCCGCTGCAGGAGATCGAGCGCCAGGTCCGGACCGCGGGCGAAGGACAGGATCCCGAAGCGCTCAAGTCGGGCGCGGCCGCCGCTGTTCAAGCCGTCCTGACCGGCGATCCCGCCAAGGCCGACGAGGCCCGCACCCGGGCCGCGGACGCTGTCGCACGAGCGCAGAACATCAGCACAGACCAGGCCCGTACGCAGGTCAGCGAATATGAGGCGCGCTACCGCCAGACTGTCGAGCAGGCCAGGCAGAAGACGCAGGCCGCGGCGGTCACGGCCACCAAGGTCGTGTCTCGCGGCGCTCTGCTCGGCTTCCTCGCCTTGGTGCTGGCGGCAGTCGCCGCTTGGTTCGGTGGCGTCGCCGGCACTGCCCGCGCGGCCCGCCGGATCTGACCCGAACCGCCCGGGCCGCCCCCAGCCCGGGCGCAGGTGGGGGTGCGACCGCCCCAATGCGCCTCCGCCGGGGGCGGGGTCGCTAACAGGCGTCCCGCCCCAAAACTCTGCTGTTGATGTGAAGGAGACTGGTTATGGCGTTCGATGACGATAGCGAGATGGCTCCTGATTTCCTCGCCCGAACGGTCCCTCCGACCCATTTCACCGCGGCCCATCTTCATGACCGGAACGACCGCATTTGGGCTGTGCTCAGCCAGCCGTCGGGCGCGATCGCGGAGGATGACCAGGGCGATCTTCTCATGCACCTGACGGAAGACGAGGCGTCCGCTCTCGCTGCCGAGATGTCTGCCGGCCTCAGAAAGAATAATTCCGTGGACTGAGGGGACGATCAGCCCGGCGCGACGCGATTCAGCGAGGTCTGCTTATCGGCGCGGATCGAAGTTCCGCTTTTGGCGCCAAGCCGATCGAACGCTTAGGACTTGCCGCCCGTCTGAGTGTACTGCTCAGGGTTCAGCATGTAACGCTTCACTAGGAACTTGATCGAGTGTTGCCACGACTCGTCGTTGTTGCCGCGCAGGTCGACGCTCTTAACGAACACCTGCTTCCCGGTCTTCACGTCGGTCATGTAGACGTTCACATTCAGGATCAGCTCCGAGACCTTCTGGACCTCGATCCAGGCGACCTGATCGACGTCGAGCTCCTTGCCGTACCGCGTCTCGCAGCCCGCGCACTCGCCCATCTTCTGGTCCTGCATGATCCGCTCCTGAACAGCCGGATCGACAGGCTTGAAGCTGTACTTGCCCGACTTTTCGAGCATCGACTTGAAGGTGTCGACCATCGCCGACATCCGCTTGCGCTCGGCCTCGCTCGTCGGGACCCACTCGGCATGGTCGTTCTGGAAGTAGGTGTTCAGCACGGCGGTCGAGATCGGCGCCTCTGCCCGAGCGGCCGCGGGCACCAAGCCGATGGCGAGCGCCGCCAGCAGCGGCGCGCCGAAGTACTTGAGGCTCATTCTGGGGGTGGGTTCGTTCGTCATCGGGCTCTCCCTTTTCGTTGCGGAGAGCATGCCGCCGCGGGCGCCGGTTCCGGAACGGCGGATGGCATCCGAAGGTTTGGGCAAAAAGCCTGACTTTCTCGGGCGAGCGTCCGGGCGCCGCGACCGCGTGCTATCGGTAGTGCCGTCGAGGAACTCCATGAGCCAGCCGATCGCATCGAACGGGCCGAGCCCTGGCCGCCGCACAGCAATCGACCTGAGGTGGGCGCTCGTCGTCCGGATCATTCTTGTGGCGCTGTTGTGCGTGGCTGGAGCCGCGGCCTTCACCCTGCGCAACATTGCAACCGAGGCGGACGCGCAAAACGAGGACACGGCCGGATCCGTTGCGCAGCACCTCAGGACCCAGCTCTTCAGGATCGAGACCCAGCTCGATCGGGCCGACCGCTTCCCAGACTGGGAGGCCGTCACGAACTACACGCTCCGCCCCGGCCAGTGCGTCCAGCTACTGCATCCCAACGGCGCCCTGCGGAACTCGGTCTGCGCCGGCACCGACCAACGGTCCTTGCGGGCGCCGGGCTGGTTCACCGCCGGCTACTGCGCGCTGTTCCCCGAAGGCTCGACCGCCGAGCGGGCGCTGGCTTCGCGAGGGGCGACGAAGGGAACGGTCAGGGCGACGATCGCGCCGGAAGCGGTGGCCGAGCGGGCGTGGCATGAGCTGTCCCGCATGCTGGGCGTCTGGACCGCCATGGTCGTGGCTCTCTGCATCCTCGTCTACGTCGTCGTGCATCACGCCCTCAAGCCCGCCGAGGAGATCCTGGTCGGCATCAACCGCCTTGGGGACGGCGACCTCAGTCACCGCCTGCCGCCGTTCCGGCTGAACGAGCTCGACCGAATCTCGCAGGTCCTGAACGAGCTCGCGCTCAAGCTCCAGAACACAACGCGCGAACGCGCAGACCTCGCCCGGCAGCTCGTGGACGCGCAGGAGCGCGAGCGGTCGCACATCGCCCGCGAACTGCACGACGACGTGGCCCAGCGGCTGGCGGCGCTCAGCGTCGCCGCGCGCTCGATCCGCAAGAGCGTAGGCGCGGTCACGCCGGCCGTCGCAAAGGAGTGCGACGAGTTCGTCGAGATGGGCACCGGGACCCTTCGGGCGCTGCGAGAGACGCTGGTCCTGCTGCGGCCTCCTGAGATCGATGAGCTCGGCCTCGTGACGAGTTTGCAGGAGCTGGTCGACGCGCAAAACCGTATTGCGGCCGGGGCCCCGGCTATCTCATTCCGGCGCGATGGCGACTTTGACGGCCTGCCCGCCGAGACGGCCGCTCACACCTATCGCATCGTCCAGGAGGCGCTGACCAACGCGCTGCGACACGCGGGCGCGAAGCACGTTCATGTCACGTTGCGCAACGTCGTGGCGCCTTTGCCCGGCGAGGACCGAAGGATCGAGCTCACGGTCGCCGACGATGGCGAGGGACCCGGCCCGGACTGGGCTTCCGCGCGGCCGGGGAGCGTCGGGCTGATCGGCATCCGCGAGCGCGTCTTCGCTCTGAGCGGCGACTTCCATGCCGGGCCGAGGGAGACCGGCGGGTTCGAGCTAAGCGTGGGGTTCCCCGCCTCTGGTCCCCACGACGAGCGAAAGGGAGAGGCCGCATGATCAAGGTCATGCTCGTCGACGACCATGCCGTCGTGCGGGAGGGTTACCGCCGCCTGCTCGAGCGAGAGGACGACATGTCGGTGGTCGCCGAGGCGGGCGAGGCCGCCACGGCTTACCAGCTCTACAAGACAGCCTCGCCGGACGTGGTCGTCATGGACATCAGCATGCCCGGCCGCGGCGGCATCGACCTCGTGAAGCAGTTGCGGCAGTGGGACCCGAAGGCGCGCGTCCTGATGTTCTCCATGCACGCCAACGCCAGCTTCGCGCTCCAGTCGTTCAGAGCAGGCGCCAAGGGCTACGTCACGAAGAGCAGCGACCCCGAGACCCTAGTCGGAGCCGTCAGGAACGTCGCCCGCGACCGGCCCGCCCTCTGCCCCGAGATCTCGGCCGTGCTGGCGGCGAGCCGCCTCGAGGAAGACACGCCCGCCTTCGAGCAACTGTCGCCGAGGGAGTTCGAGATTCTGCGCATGATCGTCGACGCCAAGTCGACCGAGGAGATCGCCGCGGCGCTCCACCTGACCCCCAAGACCGTCGCGAACTACCACTACGCGCTGAAGTCGAAGCTCGGCGTCTCCTCCGATATCGACCTCGTCTACTACTGCATGCGCCATGGCTTGGTCGCCTCGGCCGCGGTTGCCGCGCCGAGCTGATCAATTCGGCGGCTTCGAAATCCGCGTCGAGACAGACGTCCGCTCTTGGGCGAAGTGTCAGCGTCAGCTTTTGGCGCATCCCAGCCGGATGGCCTCGTCCCAGGCTGACCCATTGCGGTCGTCGAGATAGTCCGCTTACTGCGACGGCGTTCATATGCGTAGCGGCGACGCCATCTGTCCGGCGGGGCTCCCGCGGCTGTCGGTCCGGGCGCCGCTAGCCGATGCGGCGGCGGGCGGCGGCAGGTCGAGCCGGACCACCAGCCCTCTCGGAGCCCGGTCTAGCAGCGTCATGGTCCCGCCGTGGCCAGCGACGATCTCTTGGACGATCGACAGGCCCAGGCCAAACCCGCCGGGCGCTCCGGAGGCGCGGCTCGCGTCTGCCTTGAAGAACGGCTCTACAACCTTGGCGCGCAGTTCCTTCGGGATGCCGGGGCCGTCGTCCGCCACTTCGATGGAGACGCCGTCGGGCAGCGCCTCAAGCTGCACCACCACCACGCCCGCGAACTTCACGCCGTTGTCCACGAGATTGGTG
The DNA here is from genome assembly GCF_042648545.1 of Chenggangzhangella methanolivorans. Lineage (NCBI taxonomy): Bacteria > Pseudomonadati > Pseudomonadota > Alphaproteobacteria > Hyphomicrobiales > Methylopilaceae > Chenggangzhangella > Chenggangzhangella methanolivorans. The sequence goes on along the minus strand of NZ_JBHRXS010000022.1, from coordinate 18,426 downwards.
ACGGCGCGCACCAGCGCCTGCGGCTTGCAGTCGAAGGCGAGCCGGGCCGGGCCCTCGTAGGAGACCTGCAGGTCGGCGTTGGCGAAGTCGTGGCAGATCGTCTGAAGCAGGCTCGGCAGGTCGACGCGCGTCTTGGTCTCGGTCGCGACGTCACGCTGCAGATAGGTCAGCGTCTCCTCGATCATCGCGTCGATGCGGCTGATGTCGGTCAGCATCGCGTCGCGGAGTTTCTCGTCGGTCGAGCGTTCGGCGCGCATGCGCAGCCGCGTCAGCGGCGTCCTGAGGTCGTGGCTGATCGCCCGCACCATCCTCGTGCGGCCGTCGATCATCTCGCGGATGCGCGTCCGCATGTCGTTGAGCGCGCGCGCGAGCGCGCTGATCTCGCGCGGGCCGCCCTCCTCGAATGGCCGGTCCGGGCCTTCGTCGGGGCTGAGCGCCTGGGCTTCACGGGCGAACCTCGTCAGCGGTGCCATGATGATGCTGCCGGCGTAGATCGACAGCAGCAGCATCGGAAGCACGATGATGAGGATCTTGATCGCGAAGAAGATCCGCTCCGGATGAAGCAGCGGCAGCGGCGGCCGCGGATCCGGCATGAAGGCGAGCGTCGCGCCGTCGGCGAGCCGCACCGCGATGGCGTCGACGGTCGATCCGCTGGCCATGCGCCGCACGACCTCGGCGTCGAGAGACGTTCCCATCGCCTTGCGGATGTCGAAGACGTCGCAATCGTCGCTGTCGGACGGGGCAAGCTCGGCGCGCGCGGCCTCGGGCGTGAGCCGCTCCACTTTCAGCCCCGTCGCCGAGGTCGCGGCCATGATAGCCGCGGCGGCCTCGGGCGTCGTGGCCGCCGCGAACTGGGCCGTCACCATCTGGATCCGGATCGCGACCTTGCTGGCGTAAGGCGCCTTGTTCTCGGCGCTGTGCAGGAGGCTCGCGATCATCACCATGGCGAGCACCGGGGTGATGGCGAGGAACAGGATCTGGCGGCGGATCGAGCCGCACAGGAACAGCGAGCGCCAGCGGCTCATGAGGCGTCGACCATCGGGGTGAACAGATAGCCGCCGAGCCGGACCGTCTTGATGAGGCTCGGCTCCTTCGGGTTCGGCTCGATCTTCTGGCGGATGCGGCTGATGTGGACGTCGACGCTGCGCTCGACCGGCCCCGCGACGCCCGCATGGGTGAGGGCCAGCAGCTGGTCGCGCGTCAGCACCCGGCCGGCATTGAGGCAGAGCGCCACCAGCAGGTCGAACTCGGCCGTCGTCATGAAAACCTGCGACCCGGCGTCGTCGAGAAGCGTGCGCGAGACGGGATCGATCCGCCAGCCCGCGAAGGACATGGTCTTCGGCCGCTCCGGCCGCTCCGATCCGTAGGACGCGCGGCGCAGCAGGCTCTTGATCCGGGCGAGCAGCTCGCGCGTGTTGAAGGGCTTGGTGACGTAGTCGTCGGCGCCGAATTCGAGGCCCACGATCCGGTCGACGTCCGTCGCCACCGCGGTGAGCATGATGATGGGCGTGCGCATCTCCGCCCTCAGACGCCGGCAGATGCTGAAGCCGTCCTCGCCCGGCAGCATGACGTCGAGCACCACGAGGTCGAAGGCCTGACGGCGCAGCAGCCGGTCCATCTCGGCGCCCGACTGGGCCGAGACCGCCGTATAGCCGTTCTGCGACAGGGTCTCGGCCAGCATGTCGGCGATGTCGCGGTCATCCTCGACGAGGAGGATGGTCGCGGACATCTCCGGCGCGCAGGCCTGCATCTGCATCGTCATCGAACGCCCTTGCGAGACAGTCGTCGCAGTTTAAGTCTCACGCCCGCCCGTGCGCTGTCACGGCGAGAGATGTTTTGTTTTATGAAGCCCTGCCTTTTCAGGGGAAGCGCACGCCGGTGAGCGCCTCCGAGTAGCGCCAAAGCCGCACCGCCGCAGCCCGGTCGAGCGCCTGCGGCGGGGTTCTCGCCAGCGCCGGGCGCCCGCGCGTCTCGCCGAGGCTCGCCGGGCCGTAATAGGTGCCGGGCCTGGCCTGAGGCGAGGTGGCGGCGAACAGCGTCGGCAGCACGCCCTGCGCCGCCGGCTGGAACAGGAACCACAGCATGGACCGGGCGAGGCCTGCGCCGCTCCAGCGGCCGGGCGCGTTGTGCAGCAGGTTGGTGCGCGAGATGCCCGGATGCGCCGCGAGGCTCGTGACGCCCCAGCCGCCGGCGGCGCTCCGGCGCTGAAGCTCGAATGCGAACATCAGGCAGGCGAGTTTGGACTGGCTGTAAACCGGCATCGGCCTGTAGCCCTTCGCGGCGTTAAGGTCGTCGAAGTCGATCGCCCCGTTGCGGGCCGCTATGCTCGACAGCGAGACCACGCGGGCGTCGCGGCCGTTCTTCAGCAGCGGCAGCAGTTGCGCGGTCAGCGCGAAATGGCCGAGATAATTGGCGCCGAGCTGCAGCTCGAAGCCGTCGGCGGTCTCTTGCCGATTGGGCGGCGTCATCACGCCGGCGTTGTTGACGAGCAGGTCGAGGCTGTCGCGCTGGTCGCCGAGGCGTTCGCCGAGATAGGCCACCGACCTGAGATTGGCGAGATCCACCTGCTTGAAGGCGACGTTGGCGTAAGGCTCCTCCCGGCGGATGCGCGCCACTGCGTCGGCGCCCTTTTCAGGGCTGCGGCCGGCGATGATGACCTCGCCGCCCGCCCGGGCGAGCGCGAGGGCCGTCTCAAGGCCGAGCCCGCCGGTTCCTGTGACGACCGCCGATCGCCCCTTTTGCGACGGCATGTCGGCCGCGGTCCACTTCACCATGGGCTGGGCTCCTCTCGTCATAGGCCTGCGGCGCCGCGTCCGAAGGGCAGCGCGCGAGTGGGCTCGCCGGTCAGCGCCAGCATCGCGTTCGCGACCGCGGGCGCGATCGGCGGCACGGCCGGCTCGCCCATGCCGCTTGGGCGGTTGGTCGAGGGCAGGATGTGGGTTTCGACCGCCGGCATCTCGTTCATGCGCAGGCAGCGATAGCGGTCGAAGTTCGTCTCCTGGACGAGCCCCTCCTTCAGCGTGATCGCGCCATGGAGCGCGGCCGAGAGGCCGAAGCCCACAGAGCCCTCCATCTGCGCCGCGATCTGGCCGGGCGAGACCGCGATGCCGCAATCGACCACGCCGACGACGCGGCGCACCGAGGGGCGGGGACCGTCGAGCCGCACCTCCGCGACCTGGCCGACGACCGTGCCAAAACTCTCATGCACCGCCATGCCCCGCGCCCATCCGGGCTCGATTAGCGTCCCCCATCCAGATTTTTGGCGGAGCGCGGCGAGAACCGCGAGGCGTCTGGCGGCCCCGGCCTTCTCGTAGAGCGCCTGCCGGTAGTCGGCCGGATCGCGGCCGACGCGGCGCGCGAGCTGGTCGACGATGTGCTCCATGGCCATAGCCGAGTGGGAGTGGCCAACGGAGCGCCAGAACTGCACCGGCACGGGGAATTTCGGCGTGAACACCTTGCCGTCGACAACCGAGGCGCCCGCGAAGTAGGGGCTGTCCTTGACGCCCTCGGCAGTGAACTCGGTGACGATCGGCAGCAGCGACTGCGCGACCACGTGGTGGCGCCAGCGCGCCGGAAACCCGTCCGGGCCGAGCTCGACCCAGGCGCGGTGATGCGCCATCGGGCGGTAGTAGCCGCCGGTCATGTCATCCTCGCGCGTCCAGATCAGCTTGACCGGGTAGCCGTCGGAGCGCTTGGCGATCCGTACGCATTCGACGAGGCAGTCCGCCGCCATGACGCCGCGCCGACCGAAGGATCCGCCGGCCGGCAGCACCTTGACCTCGACCTTGCCCGGCAGCGTCAGCGCGACGCGCGCGGCCTGGATCTGGTCGACCGTCGCCATCTGGGAGCCCGACAGGATCTCGACGTCCCAGCCGTTGACGCGGGCGACGCAGTCCTGCGTCTCCATCGGCGCGTGGGCGAGATAGGGAAAGTCGATCCCGAACTCGAGCGCGTCCGGCCCGAATGCGGCCTCGGCGTCGCCCTTCGTCTGGAAGGCGCTCGGCGTGATGTCGGTCCGCCCCTCCGCGATCTCGCGAAACCAGCGGACGAGCTCTGGCGAGGAGCGCTTTTCGGCTTGCCTGTCGTCCCACTCGATCCGCAGCGCTTCGCGTCCGCGCCGCGCCGCGAAGGCGTCTTTCGCCAGCACCGCGACGCCGTCGCCGATCGCGAAGGCGTCGACCACGCCCTCGATCCGGAAGGTGTCGCGGGCGTCGAAAGTCTTCAGCGTCCCACCGAAGCGCGGGGGGCGGGCGACCATGGCGGTCAGTATGTCCGGCAGCTGGACGTCCTGCGTGTAGGTCTGGCGGCCGGTGGACTTCGCCAGGCTGTCCTTGCGCGTCACGCGGTCGGTGCCGATGAGGCGGTAAGCTTCCGGAAGCTTCAGCTCCGGCGCGTCGGGCGGCGTCTGGCGCGAGGCGTCCTCGAGCAGCTCGACGAAGCTCGCGGACTTGCCGGAGCCGAGATGCGACACGACGCCGTCGAGCACCATCAGCGACTCCCGAGGCGTATCCCAGCGGTCGGCGGCGGCCGCGACGAACATCGCCCGCGCCGCTGCTCCGGCGTTTCGCAGCACGTCCCAGTTTCCCGCGATCGAGCCGGATCCGGCCGTGAACTGCGGCCCATAGGCGCGAAAATTGCCGCTCGCCTCGACGACCCGGACCTTGTCCCAGTCGGCGTCGAGTTCCTCGGCGACCATCGCGGCGAGGCCCGCATGGACGCCCTGGCCCATCTCCTGCTGCTTGTTGACGACCGTGATCCAGCCGTCGCGGTCGATGCGGATGAAGGGTCCGAAGACGCTTGGCTCCGGATCGCCGCCGCCTGCCTGCAGCACGGAGCCGATCGCCTCGACCGGGTGCGTGGCCGCATAGCCGACGACCATCGCGCCGCCGACCAGCGTCCCGCCGAGGATCAGCCGGCGGCGGGACATGGCGAAGCGGCCCTTTTTCTCGGCCGGGTTTTCGGCGACGGCGGCGCTCATCGGCGGGCCTCCTCTCGGCCGGCCTGCCGTTGCAGCTCCCCGGCGGCGTCGTGGATCGCGGCGCGGATGCGCGGGTAGGTGGCGCAGCGGCAGAGGTTCCCGCTCATCGCCGCGTCGATGTCGGCGTCGCTCGGCGTCTGCACCTCGCGCAGCAGCGCGATCGCACTCATCACCTGGCCCGACTGGCAGAAGCCGCATTGCGGCACGTCACGCGCCACCCATGCGTCGCGCACCGCCTCGGCCTCGCGGCCTTCGACCGCCTCAATGGTGACGATCTCCACCCCCGCGGCGTCCTCGATCGTGAGCGCGCAGGACCGCATCGGCTGGCCGTCGATATGGACCGTGCAGGCCCCGCAGAGCCCCGCGCCGCAGTCATATTTGGTCCCGGTCAGCTTCAGCGTGTCGCGCAGCGCCCAGAGGAGCGGCGTCCGGCCGTCGGCCTCGATGAGGCGCGTTTCGCCGTTGACGATGAGGGAATGGGACATGGCCTGATCCTCTTCAGCTCCAGCCTTCCGGCAGGCGGCGCTGGGAGCGGCGCTGGATCCGGTAAACGGCGGCAGGCGGGACATTGGCGAGCGCGCGGCCGACGCGGGTCGCCTTGAGGCCGAGGCGATCGAGGATGGGCCGGGGAACGGGGCAGTTCGGCCCGTAGGTGAACTGGTAGAAGGCGCCGCCGGGCCTAAGGTGCCGGAACGAGCCGTCGAGAATCGCAATGACCTTGCGCGGCGACATCGAGAGCAGGGGCAGACCGCTCGACACCGCGCCCGCGGCGTCGCCGCCGAAAAGCTCGACCGTGCGCAGCTGAGAGGCGTCCATCCAGAGCGTGGTGGCCTGCGGGAACCTAGCCTCGAGCAGCACGGCGAATTCCGAACCCGCCTCGATCAGCGCGAGCCGGCGTTCGGCCACGCCGCGCTCGATCAGCGCCTGGGTGAAGACGCCTGTGCCGGGCCCGAGCTCGACAACGTTTCCGGTGTCCCCGTCGATTTCGGCCGTGATCGCCTTCGCGAGCGTCGCGCCGGACGGAAAGACGGCCCCGACGCGCAAGGGCGCGGAGAGCCATTCGCGAAGGAAGGTCAGTCCGTCGAGGGTCAGCGTTGCGCTCATCAGGCGGGTCCCGGTTGCGGCGAAGGTGGTTCGCCGTTTCGAGGCCGGACCGTGAGGCGCCGGGACGTTGCCGTGGATTGAGTGTTGTTAAGAGATATTGCGGCGCGGCAAAGGTCTGGCGGCGCAACATTTCTTAACAACACTCAATCCACCGCAACCGAGCGGCCCGCCATCATCATCGGCGAAAGCGATAGCGGCGGCGTCACGCTCCGCATCGCAGAGCCGAAGAGGGAGCGCGCGGATGCGCATCGCCAGACTGAGCGTCGCCTGCGTCGTCTTCGTCGCCCGGGCCGCCGTGTTTGGCGCATCGCTCCTGCTCGCTTCGGAGGCCGCGGCCGAGGCGCCGGCGGGCAGTTCGCTTGCCCTTTCGGATCAGTCGACTGGAGCTCGCTCATGAGGACCGCCAAGACGACCTCCAAGACATCCGCCAAGCCGCGCAAGTCGAGGCTTCGGCATCTGCGCTGGCTCGCGCTCCTGCTGCTGCCGCTGCCCTCGATGGTGGGCTACGCCGGGAGCGGCGACCCGATCAGGACCATGAGCGAGATCTCGAACAGCGCCGCCAAGGGCGACCGGCTGCCAATCGCCCATTCGCCTGGCGCCGCCCGGATCACCTGCGCTCCCATGCGGCAGCGCGGCGACCTCAGCGTCTGTCCGGATATCGCCACGGCGAACTGAAATCGGATCGGGCCGCCCGCACGTCCCGATCCGCCCGGCGGTCGCAAGTCCCCCCACATGGCGACCGCCGGGATCTTCATGACGCTTGGCGATCATAAAGACCTCGCGGAATCCGACCCTTGCGTCCATCTAAATAACATCCATATGCCATCCAGATGGATGGAGACTGCGGAATGGGTTTGAGCCAGACACTGCGCGACAAGGGCGGCGAGACCGAGAAGATCACGGTCAACCTGGGCTTCGTCGATCTTGGCCGCGCAGACCTCCTGGTTCGGGAAGGGTTTTATTCGAACCGCGCCGACTTCATCCGCACAGCCATCCGCAACCAACTTCGCGCGCATGACGACGTCGTCTTGCAGTCGATCGCCCGGCACACCCTTGAACTCGGCCTTCGGGTCTATGCGCGCGCAGACCTGGAGGCCGTCAAAGCCGCCGGCGAAGTGCTGCACGTAAAAGTCGTCGGCCTCACGCGCATCGAACCAGACGTCACGCCCGACCTCGCGCTCGCGGCCATCGGCTCCATCACCGTTCTCGGCGCGCTGCAGGCCAGCGCCGAGGTCAAGGCCGCGCTGGCCGACCGCATCCATTAGGCCAAAAGTCCGAACCAGGATCGTCATCATGAACACGGCATTCGCTGCGGCCATGCGCCGGGCGTCCAAAGAGACGCGCGCCCAAAATCTCGTAGAGGCCACTAGGTTGATTCAAGCCGTCCTCGCCGGGCGTCCGGAGGTCGCCGCCGCGCCAGACGCAGCGTCCGGGGCAAAAGCGATCGGCGCCGATGACGCCCGCTGGTCTCAGGCGGCTGGGCTGTCGCTCGGCGACGCGCTGCGCCACTTTAAGGGCGGCCTCTTGACGCCTGATCCTTTCGCCAAATCGTCGGGAGCGTCCGGTTCAAAGACGCGTGGCGAGACGTCCGTTCCAGGCGGGGCCCGGTTCGAAACCCGCGACTTCGTCTGCGCGGCGGGCGCGAGATCCTACAGACTTTATATTCCCGCCTCCGCGCCCGCACGGCCGCGCGGACTGATCGTCATGCTTCACGGCTGCACGCAGAACCCGGACGACTTCGCGCGCGGCACCGGCATGAACGACGTCGCCGAGACGCGCGGCTTCGCTGTCGCCTATCCGGGCCAGACGCGCTCCGACAACGCCAACGGATGCTGGAACTGGTTTGAGCCGAAGCATCAAGGCCGGGGCGCCGGCGAGCCAGCGATCCTTGCCGGACTGACCCAGTTCATCGTCGCTGAATTCGGGATCGATCCCAGCCAGGTCTTCGTCGCCGGTCTCTCAGCCGGCGGCGCCATGGCGGCCGTGTTGGGAGAGACTTATCCCGAACTCTACGCCGCCGTCGGCGTCCATTCCGGGCTCCCTACTCACACCGCCAAAGACGTCGCATCGGCTTTCGCGGCGATGGGCGGAGGCGGCAAGACTCGAGAGTCTCAAGGGGCACCACGCTATCCGGGCCGCACCATCGTATTTCAGGGCGGAGCCGACAAGACGGTCCATCCATCGAACGCGACCAAGATCCTCGATGCGGCGACGCCTGACGCAGCCTCCATCTCGACGCGGCGCGTCCCGGCCGGAGAAGCGCGCCATCGCCCCGCTGCAATCACGACCATGGCGGATCAGGCGGGCGACACCATCGCCGAACTCTGGCTGGTGGAAGGCGCAGGACACGCCTGGTCCGGCGGCAAGGCCGGCGGCAGCTTCGTCGACCCAATGGGGCCAGACGCGTCTTTGGAGATGATGCGGTTCTTTACCCGCAAAACTTGACGCTTCGGAATGCACGCGCCGGCTCGCAACATCGGCGAGATCATCCGTTCAATCGCGCGGCCATGGGTGTGAAGGCGATTAAAGCGAACACTGCTGAGCCGGCTCCAGCTAAATCGATACTTCGCACTCAAAAAAGTAATATTTGCCACAATCATTTAAAATCTATGAGGCCAGCTGGAGAAAGCACGGGCGCGCAAAATAAATTTCAGCTTAACTTATCAAGGCAAACGCACTTTTCAAATATGTCAAAATAAATTTGGAACGGAACTGCTTGCAAAACATTTGGCTCTTAAGACGCCCACGCGTTGGGTGGCGACTTAAGGCGCTTCAAGCCCGCTCGGGCGCCCTCGATTTTAGGCCGATTCACTTCACGCCCGCGCGGTCCGCAGAGAATGCGCCGCAGTCGCTGTGCGCGTCAGCTGTTTTCAAGCTTTAGGACAGGACGATCGCTTGCGTATTGGCGTCATATCGCATTTGAGACATCCGATCGCAGAGCCGTTCGCTGGCGGCCTCGAGGCTCACACGTTCTCGCTCGCCAGCGGCCTCCGGCGGCGAGGTCATCACGTGACGGTGTTCGCTTCGACGGCCTCCGATCCTCGGATCGGCCTCGAGGCGATCTGCGAAGAGACGGCGTTGACGGAACTTGGGCTTGAGGAAGCCTCAGACGTTCCATTTTTCAAAGAGCATCACGCCTATCTGAGCCTGATGAGCCATCTCCGACGGCGCTCGTTCGACGTCATTCACAACAACTCGCTGCACTATCTGCCCGTGTCGATGGCCGACACCCTTTCGGCCCCGATGGTCACGACGCTGCACACGCCACCGTTCTGCTGGCTTGAAAGCGGCGTGCGGCTCTGCGCTGCGCCTCGTTCGGTGTTCGTCGGCGTGTCGCAGTCAATCCGCAACGCATGGAGCCCTGTCGCGAAGATCGACGATGTCGTCACAAACGGCATCGACCTGGCGCGCTTCGCTTTCCGGGCCACGCCGGATGTAGAGCCCTATTTGATCTGGTTTGGCCGCATCGTTCCCGAAAAAGGTCTCGATCTCGCGATCGACGCGGCCCGATCTATCGGCGCGAGGTTGCGGATCGCCGGCCCAATCTTGGACGCTGATTTCTACGAACAGAAGATCGCGCCGAGGCTCGGCTCCGACATCGTCTATCTCGGCCATCTCGCCCATCCCGAACTGTCGCGAGCAGTCGGCGGAGCGCGAGCGCTTCTTTGCACCCCGCAATGGGAGGAGCCCTACGGCCTCGTCGTGGCGGAAGCGCTCGCCTGCGGCGTGCCGGTCGCGGCCTTCGCGCGCGGCGCGATTCCCGAAATCCTCGACCTGTTCTCCGGCGTGCTGGCGACGCCCGACGACGTCGGATCGCTCGCGGCTGCGGCGCTTGAGGCCCAGCGGCTTGATCGACGCGCCTGCCGCCGCCGGGCTGAGGCGCATTGCGACGCCGAGGCGATGATCGACGGCTACGAGCTCATCTACGAGCGCCTGACCCGGCACGCCCATCCGATCCGGGCGGCCGCCAAGACCGCCGCGAACCTTACGGCGCGCATCTCCGCGCCGGTCCCCGTTTGACAAGGACGCCCATCATGGCTGACGCCAAAAAGACAAAGAAGCCGACCGCTGAGGCCTCTCATGGCGCGGGTGGCGAACTTCACCAGACCGCCTCGGTGCCCGAAGCCCGGATCACAACCAATCACGGCGTTCCGATAAGCGACAACCAGAACTCGCTGAAGGGCGGCGGCCGAGGCCCGACGCTGCTCGAGGACTTCGTTCTCCGGGAGAAGATCCACCACTTTGACCACGAACGCATTCCGGAGCGCATCGTCCATGCGCGCGGATCGGCGGCCCACGGCTTCTTCGAGTTGACGGAGTCGCTCGCCGACGTCACCACCGCGAAGGTGCTGACCGAGGTCGGCAAGAAGACGGAAGTCTTCACGCGCTTCTCCACGGTGGCCGGCGGCGCAGGATCGGTCGACACCCCGCGCGACGTCCGCGGCTTCGCGGTGAAGTTCTATACGAACGAAGGCAACTGGGACCTCGTCGGCAACAACATCCCGGTGTTCTTCATCCAGGATGCGATCAAGTTTCCGGACCTGATCCACTCGGTGAAGATGGAGGCCGACAGCGGCTATCCACAGGCGGCTTCCGCGCACGACACATTTTGGGACTTCATCAGCCTGATGCCTGAGTCGACCCACATGAACATGTGGGCGATGTCCGACCGAGGCATTCCGCGCTCGCTCAGAATGATGGAGGGGTTCGGCGTCAACACCTTCCGCCTTTTGAACGAGGACGGCGTCGCGACGCTGGTCAAATTCCACTGGCGGCCCAAGCTCGGGACGCAGTCCACCTGCTGGGACGAGGCGGTCAAGATCGCCGGCGCCGACCCGGACTACCACCGCCGCGACCTTTATGAGGCGATCGCCGACGGCTCGTTCCCCGAATGGGAGTTCGGCGTCCAGCTCTTCACGCAGAAAGAAGCCGACGCGCTGCCGTTCGACATCCTCGACGCGACCAAGCTCGTGCCCGAGGAGGTCGCGCCGATCCGCATCATCGGCCGCATGGTGCTGAACCGCAACCCCGACAACTTCTTCGCCGAGACCGAGCAGGTCGCCTTCCTGCCGACCAACATGCCGCCCGGAATCGACGTGTCGGAGGATCCGCTGCTGCAAGGGCGGCTGTTCTCCTACCAAGACACCCAGCTGTCTCGGCTCGGCACGGTGAACTTCCACCAGATCCCGATCAACCAGGCCAAGGGCTGCCCGTTCCAGAACTTCCAGCGCGACGGGCAGATGCAGACGCACGTTTCGAAGGGCCGCGCCAACTACGAGCCGAACAGCCTTAGCGAGTCCGGAGAGGACGGCGGCCCGCGCGCCGATCCGAAGGGCGGCTTCCGCACGGCCGCTGTCCCGCTCGAAGGGACCAAGATTCGCATCCGGTCGGAGACTTTCGCCGACCACTTCAGCCAGGCGCGTCTGTTCTTCAGGTCGCAGACAGGTCCGGAACAGGCCCATCTCGCGAGCGCGATCGTGTTCGAGCTGTCGAAGGTTTCGCTCAACCACGTGCGTCTGCGCGTGCTCGCCAACCTCATGAATGTCGACGAGGAGCTCGCGACGCGCGTCGCCGCGGGGCTCGCCATCGACCTGCCGAAAAAGGCGGACGCCGCGGTCGAGCCGATCGACCTCGATCTGTCGCCGGCGCTCCGCATCGTCGGCAAATATCCCGAGACGCTCGAAGGCCGGCAGATCGGCGTGCTCGTGACCGACGACGCCGACGGCAAGATAGTAGACGCGCTGAAGGCCGCGGCCGAAGGTGAAGGCGCCAAGGTCAAGATCGTCGCGCTCAAGATCGGCGGCGTGACGCTCAAAGGTGGCAAGAAGCTGAAGGCCGACGCCCAGCTTCAGGGCGCGCCGTCCGTGATTTTCGACGCGGTCGCGATCGTCGCGTCCCAGGCCGGGTGTTCCGGGCTCCTGAAGGAAGGCGCGGCCGTCGACTTCGCCAAGGACGCCTTCGGTCATCTGAAGGCGATCGGCCATACCGAGGAAGCTCAACCCCTACTCGACAAGGCGGGCGTCGAGCCTGACGCAGGCGTCGTGGATCTTGGAGGGGGGGCGGATGCGTTCCTCACACCGGCGCGCACCCGTCAGTGGGATCGCGAGCCGAGCGTCCGCATCCTCGCTTGAGCGCCGACGTGACCAGCCACCGGCATCTTCCGCCCCTGGCGATTACCGTCGGGGGCTTCTGCGTTTGCGTGCCGGCGCGCGATGAAGTCCATCGCATCGGACGGCTGCTCGCGGCCCTCGCGGCGCAAGACCATCTCGGTGCGATTCCAGTGGTGATCGCGCTTAACAACACCACCGACGCCTCCCGCTACGTGATCGAGGCCGTCGGCCGGCGCCACGTCGATCGATTGGACATCCATCTTGACGAGCACGTGTTTCCGGAAGATCTGGCGCATGCTGGTTCAGCCCGACGGCGCGCCATGGACCTCGGCTTCAGGCGGCTCGGCGGAACCGGCGTACTGCTGACAACGGATGCCGACGCCCGGCCGCCGCCAAATTGGGTGGCTGCGAACCTGAAGGCCATCGCCGCAGGCGCCGACATCGTCGGCGGCGCTCTCGCCCTCGACGAGGATGAGCCCGCCGCCTCCGCGATCATCGATCGCTGGGCGTTGCTCGCGCGCTATTGGGCGATCGTCAGGACGATCGAGGACGAAATCGACCCGAAGCCATGGGACCCGCAGCCGCGTCACGGCGACCACACCGGCGCCAGTCTTGCGGTCACCGCAAAAGCCTATCGCGCGGTCGGCGGCGTCCCCGTCGTTCCGCTCGGCGAGGACGTAGCGCTGGTGAACGCCGTTGTAGCCATGGGAGGTCGGCTGGCCCATCCAATCGACGTCCAAGTCAAGGTCTCGCCCCGGCTCGTCGGCCGTGCCGCGGGCGGCATGGCCGAGGCCATGGTGGCGCTCTCAGGCGATCCCGATCGTCCCCGGACGCTGACGGCGCCAGGTTTCAGACATTGGCGAGAGCGCGCCGAATGGCGGCGCGCGCTACGCGGCCGTCCAGACGGCTACGCTGAAATCGCAAGGCTCGAGCCGACGCTGCCGCCGATGCCATGCGACATGGCTCTTGAGCCGGAGACAGTCCGATGAGCGGCGCGATCGGCTATTACGTCCACCATCACGGGCAAGGTCACCGCCAGCGCGCCATGGCGATCGCCGCCCACGCGCCGAACCGCTTCACCCTGATCGGCACCGGACTGGCCGACCTACCGGAGCCCTTTCGACGTATCGATCTCGCAGATGACCGTCTGACGAAAGACAACACTTTCGAGGGGTTCGACGGCGGAGCCGAACGGCCGGACGCGCTCCATTACGCGCCCATCGCCCATGACGGCGTTCGCGCCCGAAACCTTGCGATGGTCGAGTGGATCGCGCGTGAGAAGCCGGCCGCGATCGTGGTCGATGTTTCGGTCGAAACCGCGATGCTGGCCCGGCTCTGCGCGACGCCGACGATCTATGTGCGTCTTGCGGGACACCGCAACGATCCCGCCCATCTCGACGCTTTTCGGGGCGCCCGGGCGTTGCTGTCGCCGTTTCACGCCGACCTGGACGATCCGGAGATGGCGGACTGGATCCTCGCCAAGACCCGGTATGCGCCTGGCCTCACTGGTCCCGGCGCGGCCCCCAGGCCTTGCGACCGGGTGGTTCTGGTCGTGGTCGGCGCCGGCGGCTCCGTCATCGACGGAGAGCGACTGGCCGCTGCGGCCAGGTCGACGCCGGATCTCAGGTGGCGGGTCATCGGTTCGGTCAAACCGGCCCCGGTCGTGCCGGACAATCTGAAGATGCTTGGGTGGGTGAGCGACGCTGACCGCGAGATCGCTCAGGCCGGCGTCGTGATCGGAGCCGCGGGCGACGGCGTGCTCGGCGCGGTCGCGGCCGCGGCGCGCCCCTTCGTCTGCCTGCCTGAGCCGCGCCCCTATGGGGAGCAGGTCGCCAAAGGACGTCGTCTCCGCGCTCTCGACGCCGCCGTGGTGTTGGACAAATGGCCCGAAGCTGCGGACTGGCCCGAGGTTCTTGAGCGCGCTCGGCGGCTTGATAGACAGCGCATCTATGCCCTGCACGACTCGCAGGGAACCGAGAAGGCGGCCGCGTTCCTGCTCGAGGTCGCGGGCCGATGACAAACATGCCGTCCACGGCCCTGCATCTCTACATGCTCTCAAGCGCACTGACTGAACTCGGCGCCCGCTATGACGCGGCCCCTGACTATCCGGCTGACAGCTTGGCGCTTTTGGTTCGCAGCGGTCTCCACGCGACCTTCGCGCCAGAAGAGTGCGGCGGGCAGCGTTTCACAGATCCGACGGCGGAAAACATTGCTTTGCTCGATTGCCTTCGTCTCGTTGGACGCGCCGACCTGAGCCTTGGCCGCATCTTCGAAGGTCACGTGAACGCCCTGAAGCTGTACAACTGGTATGGCTCGGAAGCGCAGAAACGGCGCCTGAGAGACGATCTGAGCCTCGGGCGGATCTTCGGTTGCTGGGCGACGGAACCTAAGCCTGGCGTCACGCTCGAAGCGGATCCGTTCGGCTGGCGGCTGACAGGAGCGAAGCGCTTTGCGACCGGGGCCGGCGGAATCGATTTCGCCGTCATCACGGCTCAGCCAGCGGAAGGCCTTCGGCGGCTTGCGATAGTGCCCGCCAACGCGCCCGAGCGCGCCGACAATGCCAGCTGGCGGGTTCGCGGCATGCGCGCAACAATGAGCGGGACATATGACGTCGGCGGTTTGCGTCTCACCGAGGACGATCTTCTCGGCGGGCCGGGCGACTATGATCGCGAGCCGCGCTTCACTGCGGGAGCCTGGCGATTCTGTGCAGTCCAACTCGGTGGCGCAGAGGCGCTGCTCGTCGAGACGAGAAACGTGATGTCGGACGGAGCGCGCGCCGATCCCCTCCAGCGCGCGACCTTTGGCGCCGCGGTGGCCGCGGTGCGCACCGCCTATCTCTGGACCCGCGAGGCCGCGGTCCGAGCCGCCGCCGACGACCCCGACGCGGTCCCCTTTGTGCAGATGACGCGCGGGGTCGTAGAACGCGCCGCGCTCGATGCGATGGAGGCGGCCGCCCGTCTCGCCGGCACGCGCAGCGCGTTCGAGGGGCAGCGCATCGACAAGATCACCCGCGACTTGAGCCTCTATTTGCGTCAGGCGGGGCCCGACCACGCGCGTGATCAGGCGGCGATCGCGTGGCTCGATCATGATGTCTGGGGCGCAGGAGACGAACTTTGGTGACATCCGGCGTCTCCGCCCAACCGCTGTCACGCAGTCAATGGGCGACCGCGCGCTGGCTGGTGCTCGCCCCGCATGCCGACGACGAGACGATCGGGGCGGGCGCGCTGATCGCCACCGCCGCGAGACGGGGACGGCTCGCCGGCGTCGCCTTCGTGACCGACGGCGCCGGGTCGCATCCTCACGCCGATGGTCGCAGCCGCGCGATGCTTGTCGCGTTGAGGCGACGCGAGGCCGAGCGCGCTATGAGGCGGCTCGCGCCCGCCGCGCCCGCGGTGACGTTCCTCGACTGGCCCGACGCCGCTCCGCCGGCGGAAGGCGAGCCGGCGTTCGAGCGCGCGCTTTCTCGTCTCTCAGCCCATTGCCGCCGCGAGCGCGTCGACGCTGTTGCGGTCACCGCGCTGCATGAGCCGCATTGCGATCACGAGGCCGCATGTCGCCTCGCCTACGCGCTCCAGAAGCGCGCCTTCCTGCCCCTCGCCGTGTTCGAATATCTCGTATGGGCGGACGGTCCGCCTGACGGAAGCTATCGCGCGCTGCGCACCGGCGTCGCCCCGACCGGTCCGCGGCGCCTCGCGCTGGCGGCGCATCGCAGCCAGACGACTCCGCTCGAGGGCGAAGGTTTTCGGCTACCGACGCGCCATTTCAAGTCTCCGCCGTTCGACCTGCTTTATGTGAGGAGCGCCGCCCATGGAGGATAAGCGC
Source organism: Chenggangzhangella methanolivorans (assembly GCF_042648545.1). Taxonomy (NCBI): domain Bacteria; kingdom Pseudomonadati; phylum Pseudomonadota; class Alphaproteobacteria; order Hyphomicrobiales; family Methylopilaceae; genus Chenggangzhangella; species Chenggangzhangella methanolivorans. The sequence goes on along the minus strand of NZ_JBHRXS010000022.1, from coordinate 2,412 downwards.
TCGCTGACGCCGGACTATTTCGAGCGCATGTACGCCGAAACGTCAGATCCATGGGGGTTCGAGACCAGCGCTTACGAAGCTGCGAAATACGACCGCACGATCGCCGCCTTAGGCAGTCGTCGATATCTCCGTGCGCTCGAGGTCGGATGCGCCAACGGCGTGCTCACCCGCAGGCTCGCAGCGCATGCCCGCGAGCTTTTCGCGATCGACGCCAGCGCGACCGCGCTCGACCGCGCCCGTGAGCGCTGCGCGGATCTGAAGAATGTCCGCGTCCAGCGGATGACGTTCCCGCTCGATGCCCCGGTCGACTGCCGCTTCGATCTCGTGGTGCTGTCCGAGGTGGCCTACTACTGGGGGAGCGATGATCTAGCCCTCGCGGCCGCCTGGCTGCTCAGCCATCTGGCGATCGACGGCGAGCTTCTTATGGTCCATTGGACCGGTGAGACCGATTATCCACAGACGGCCGACGAGGCTGTTGAAGGCTTGAGCGCAGGGTTTGAGGGCGGCCCCGAGGTCTTGCGAGCCGAGCGCGCAGCCCAGTACCGGCTCGACCTCTGGCGTCGGCGTTGACAGGCCTCAGCGTCCTCACGCTCGCAAAAGGCCGCGCCGGCCATCTGGCGAACCTCATAGAAGGTTTGAGGCGCAGCGATCTCCCGCCCGATGAACTCGTCATTGTCGATATGGGCGGGGCGCCGGATGAACTCCCCGAAACACCTTTCCCGGTCCGCAGGGAAAGGATCGCAGGCGAGGGCCTACCGCTGGCCGCCGCCCGAAACCGCGCGGCGTCGAGCGCCCAGCATGACCATCTCCTGTTCCTCGACGTCGATTGCATCCCCGCCGCACGCCTCGTCGCCGCGATGTCGGAGACACTCGGCGCCCACGATGCGCTGATCTGCCCGGAAGTGCTTTATCTCGGACCCGAAGACGCCCGTAAGGTTTGGCGGGAGGACGATCTGATCCGTAGAGGGGCGCCGCATCCGGTGCGACCGTTCCCGACTTCAGGGCTGTCGAAGGAGTCGAACGCCGGCCTGTTCTGGTCGCTGGCCTTCGGGATTCGGCGCAATCGCTTCGCGGCCTTGGGCGGCTTCGACGAGGCGTTCACCGGCTAAGGCGCCGAAGACACCGACTTTGGGTTTCGCGCAAAAGCCTCAGGTCTGCCGTTGCTTCTGATGGCGGGACCCGGGGCCTTCCATCAGCATCATCCGGTGTCCGATCCGCCAATCGAACATCTCAACGACATTCTTCGAAACGCAGAGACGTTTCACGCGAAGTGGGGCGTCTGGCCGATGCGTGGTTGGCTCGACGCCTTCGAAGCGCGCGGCCTCATTACGCTTGCAGACGAAGTGATCCGTCGGCGCTAAGTCCGGCGAACGGACGATAACCGGGGGAAGCGACAATGACATCGCCGAGTTCCGCCAAGCAGGGGCACGCAGGCTTCAAGTTTCTCAAGACGCTGTAGCGCTCCACCGGAGACGCCGGCGGAGCGCATGAGTCAACCTAGGTGATTTACTTGCCAGAGCCGGTCGTAGGGGTTTCGCTATGGCCGCGGAGATCCTTGGCCTGATTGTCGGAGCTGCCGGCGGAGGTCGGCTTCTCGCCCTTCATCTCCATCGATCCGGACGACGAGCCGCCCTTCATCTCGCTCTTCATCGAGCCAGACGAGTCCTTCATTTTCATCCCGTCGGTCTGCGAGCCGCTGGTTGCGTTGTTTTCCGTGCCGGTGGCCTGAGCCATGGCGAAGGAGGTCGAGGCAGCGAGCAGGGCTGCGGCGGCGCTGGTCGTGAAGATATTTTTGAAGGTCATGACGTTTCCTTATTATTTGAGGACTTAAACGAGAGAGATCAGTGAAGCCCAGCAATGCTGCGCCCGCTCGGACCACTCGAATAAGCGACCGAAATGACGTCAGTCATTTAACAATACGAAGCTCTGGAGATTTTTGTTTCTCATCGCGCGTAAAATTCTGGATTATATTTTTTTAGAACGAGCGGAACGAATATTGATACATATAAATACATATCCGGAGATTGCTCAGATGCCAGCGTACCAGGCGTATCCATTGTCTTCCCAATAGCCGCCCTTTCCGCCGCCGATCTCGTCGAAACTGGCGACGGCTTCGATCCTCATGACGTATTTGGCCATCTTGTAGCCGAGCTGACGTTCCACCCGCAGCCTGAGCGGCGCGCCGTGCTCGACCTTCAGCGGTTGGCCGTTCATTTCGTAGGCGAGGATCGTTTGCGGGTGGACGGCATCCACGAGATCGACGCTCTCGTAGTAGCGGACTGGCGAGCCGTCCTCGGCGTTCTCCATCGTGTCCGCGCAGTGGAACACGACATACCGCGCCTGCGGCTTCAGCCGCGCCTTCTCGATGAGCGCGGCGAGCGGAGCGCCGGTCCACTTGCCGATGCAGCTCCA
>NZ_JBHRXS010000021.1:0-9347 GCF_042648545.1 Chenggangzhangella methanolivorans | reverse complement strand
AGCCATCAAGCTCGTCGCCGCGCGTCTCTGGGTCAACGCGTTATGAGTCCGCTTCCTAGGACGCCCGGTCCGACGCGCCGCCCGGCCGCGGCTCAGGCGGCGGCGGCCGCAGGCGTCAGCGCCGCGAGACGCTCGTCGATCGTCGCCCGCACCGTCTCGCTGAGCGGCGAGGACGTCGTCACGCGGCCATAGCAGTCCCGCAGGGTGGCGAGAGCCTGGATCTGCGAAGTCCGGTCGGGCGCCTGCGTCGCGAGATAGGCCGTGATCGCCGCGTCGATGTCCTGGACGGCGTTAGGGGACTGCGACCAGACGGCGACGGTGAAGCGGGACAGGCAGTCCTGAATGGCGCTCATGGTACGATCTCCTAATGCGACGCGACGCCTGGGAGATAGTTCCCATCGCCGCGATGGCGAGGGTCGAGAGAAATATTTCTGACTATTTTTGAGCGGCGATTACGTGAGCCGGCGCGCTGGATACGTTCCAAATCCACATGATCGGCAGTCAAATGTAATATGTCTTTAGACATATCATGTATTGTTTGCGGCGCAGCGAAGCCGAGCGGCGCTTGGGGCCGAGGCTTCCTCGCGGCGGCGGCGGCCGACCGACGACCTTCGGGTTACGTAATTTCCCCACCTTGACGCCACATTTGCGCCACAGGCCAAGTGGCCGGAGCTGTCGTGTCCAAAGGCTCCGTGATGCCCTTCCCCCCGTTGAAATCAGTCGGCCGCGCGGTTCTCGGCGCGGCGCTCGCCGTCGCGCTCGCAACGTTGGCGCCCCAGGCCCGCGCCGCGGTCGCCGACGATCCGACCGGCCCCGGCCCCTATCCCGTCGGCAAGGTGGAATATCGCCTTCCCGCCAAGTTCGACCCCTGGGTCGTCAAATGGGATCCCAAGGTCACCGGCAGCCAGCAGATCTGGACCGAGATCTGGGCGCGGGTGTTCTATCCGATGGGCCCGACGGTCGGGACGACGCCCGTCGTCGTCATGCTGCACGGCGAGCACGGCACCTGCGGCAAGCGGGACTCGACCGGAAAATGGCGGATCGACAACCGGGCCGACTACAGCACCACCGGCAAATGCCCGCGCGGCTACGACGTCACCCCCAACCACTGGGGCTACGACTACATCGGCGAGCGGCTCGCGACGCAGGGCTACACCGTCGTCTCGATCAACACCAACCGCGGCGTCAACCAGTACAAGGTCGCCGATCCGGCCGATCCCGACCCCGACCTCATCATCCGCCGCGGCCGCATGATCCTGCGCCACCTCCACCTTCTCGGGCAGTGGAACCAGAACAAGGGCTCGCCGCCCGCCTTCTTCAAGCGCGACCTGATCGGGAAGCTCGACTTCAGCAAGATCTCGCTCGTCGGCCATTCGCGCGGCGGCGACGCGATCGTCTCGGCCTACTACCTCTTTAACGGCGACGTCGACGGCTGGAAGTCGTCGCGGCTGCCGGCCGGCGCCTCGATCGTCTCGCTGGCCGCGATCGCGCCGACCGCGAGCCTGCGCCAGCGCAACCTGCCCTCGACCCTGCCGCTCGGCGGCGCCGCCTATGGCGTGCTGCTGCCGAGCTGCGACGCCGACGTGTTCAAGATGGAGGGCATGCGCACCTACGACCGCGCCGTAAACTTCTTTCCCGACCAGAGAGGCAACTACCGCGCGGTGTTCCAGACCGACGGCGCCAACCACAACGCCTACAACACCGAGTGGCACACCACCGATTACTATGACCTCGCTGGCGAACGCCCGCTCACCCATGAGTGCCCCGGCCAGAAAAAGCTGTTCCCGACCATCGGCACCTCGGAGGCCCAGAAGACGCAGGCGCTCTACTTCGTGATGGCGATCGTGCGCTCGCGCACCAAGGGCGGCTCCTGGGCGGAGCTGCTCAACCCGGCCTACGACCTGCCGGAGCCGCTCGCCAGGACCGGACGCATCGACCGGTCCTATTTCCCGGGCACGAAGGTGAACGGGGGGCTGCAGCTCGTGCGCTTCGACGACAATCCCGCAGGCGCCTGCAACAGCAAGCTGCTGCCGCTCGAAGGCGTCGAGGGGTCGTGCCGCTTCGTGCCGTATCACAGCTGGAACTCGACCGACCTGGCCGACCGCTACAACACCTGGGGCGCGCAGCTGCGCTGGGGTCCGCCGACCGTCAAGGAGGCTCCGGCCAACGGCTACCACTACGCCTATGTGGTGCTGAACAACCAGCAGCCCGCCGACATCTCGAAGATGAAGACGATCGAGTTCCGCGTCGGTCCGGACTGCGTGATCAAGACCTATTACGACCAGGACAAGAACCGCGTCGACGCCTGCGTGAAGCGGTCGCCGCAGGCCGGAGAGGCCGGTTCGCAGAACATCGGCGTGCTCCTGCTCGACGGCGAAGGCCGCGCCAGCAACACCTCCTATGTGCGGCTCTACGACTATCTCGACGACCGGCAGGCGGTGGGGCTCGACGTTCCGGGCGCCAATCTTCTGCCCGTCAATCCGAGCTATCACGCGCTGATGTCGAGCGCGCGCGTGCCGGTGTCGGAGTTCCTGCGCAACGCGGAGGCCGGCTTCGATCCGAAGACCGTGAGGCTGATGCTTCTGCTGCTCTCGCCGGCCGGCGCCCATGGCGACAACGCCGCCGGCGGCGTCTTCTTCGGCGACGTGTGGGCGACCAACGAGCCCGCGACCAACATGAAGTTCGACGTCCGCCCGACATCCGCCGACGCCCCGCAGGCCCCGCGGGTCCGGCCGCCTCTGCCCACGATCGACGAGGCGCGCGCCCGCCTCGTCGCGGCGAGCGCGCCGGTCGGGGAGGCCTATGCGCATCTCGCCGGCGAGCGGGACGCGCCGGCCGACGTCGGCGCCCGGATCGTCGACGCCGTGCGCACGACCGCGCCGGTCAACGCGGACGGGACGCTCGGCGCCGCGGTCGAGTTCACGCTTTCGGCGCGCTCGGCGATCATCGCGGGGCCGAGCGGGCTCGCCGCGGTCATCGGCGGACGTCCGGTCAAGGCCGTGCGCACCGACGACGGCCCGACGACGGAGCGCATCGCGGTTCCGGCCGCCGCCTTCGACGCGGCGCCGGACGGCGGCTCGCTCGCGATCGTGGCGGGCGGTTCGAAATGGCGGTTCGGCCCGGTGGCCAAATCCTCGGTTCGGTAAACAGGTCTTCGGTCCGGTGAGCAGCCGGGCCGGGCGTAGGCCCCGTCCGGCTCAGACCACGCCGACGACCCGCAGGCCGCCGAACGCCGCCGTCCCGCGCGCGGCCGCCCGGCACGTGCGGTTGCGGCCGCCGTCCTTGGCCTCGTAGAGCGCGGCGTCGGCGAGGCGATAGAGCTCCTCGGGCGTCGCCGCGGCGCCGCCGGGCCCCGCGACCGCAAGGCCGATCGAGACCGTGACGCCGCCCTCGACCGAGAGCCGCGCGACCGCGGCGTGGATGTCGTCCGCGACCTCGGCCGCGCGGGCTATGTCGGCGCCGGGCAGCAGCACCGCGAACTCCTCGCCGCCGATGCGCGCCGCCGTGTCGCCGGCGCGCCGCGCCCCGTCCTCGAGGCGGCGCGCGAGACGCTTCAGCAGCTCGTCGCCCGCCGCATGGCCGTAGCGGTCGTTGTGGCGCTTGAAGTGGTCGGCGTCGACGATCAGCAGCGCCAGCGAACCGGCGGTGCGGCGCGCCTCCTCGAAGCCCGAGGCGAGCAGCTCCTCGTAGCGGCGCCGGTTGGCGAGGCCGGTGAGCGGATCGGTGCGCGAGAGCCGCGCGAGCTCGACCTCGATCTCGGAGCGGCGGCGCAGCTCGCGGCCGAACAGCAGCGAGAGCGCGATCGTGAGGCCGCAAAGCGCGGCGAGCACCACGCCGATGACGAGCGCCCGCACGCGCCATTCGCCCTCGATCTCGGCGGAGGACAGCGCCACGTTGAGGATCAGCGGCAGCTCGCCGACCCTCGTGAACTCATAGCGGCGCTCGACCCCGTCGCGCACCGAGGTCGCGACGAAGCTGCCCTGGCGCTCGCTCTTGAAGCGCTCGAAGGTCGGCGCGCCCGCGATGTTGGCGCCGATGTCGGCGGCCACGTAAGGGTGGCGCATCAGGCGGGTGCCGTCGTCGAGATAGAGATTGACCGCGCCCTGCTTGCCGAGCCCGACCCGCGCGAACAGGCGATCGAAATAGGACAGCTTGAGGCTGACGAGCGCGACCCCGCCGAACGAGCCGTCCGGCTTGTCGATGCGGCGGCTCAGCACCACGATCGGCGCGCCGGTGAGGCGCGAGACCAGCGGGCGGCTGATGAGGAGGCCGAGACCGCGTTCGGCCTGATGGGCCTTGAAGTAGTCGCGGTCGGCGTTGTTGATCTTGCGGGGCGGATAGGAGGCGGCGTCGAACACGGCCTCGCCGGTCTCGTCGAGCACCAGCATCACGCCGATGTCCTGCGCGGTGGTGGCGCGGTCGAACAGCATGAGCTGGCGGAGCGCGGGATCGGCTTCCGCGACGCCCGGGGCGTTCAGGTTCTCGGCGGCGCCGCGCAGCGACAGGTCGATGACCTCGATGTTGCGCTCGATGTCCTGCTCGATCACCTGCAGCAGGTTGCGGGAGGTTCGCGCCGCCTCGTCCCAGGCGTCGCGGCGCAGCTCGAACAGCATGGCGGCCGACAGCGCCAGCATGCCGATCGGCGCGAGCACGCCCAGCACGACGCCGAGACGCGGCGATCGAAGCCAGCGCGAAGCGCCCAAAAACCGTCCCATCCCGCACGTTCCTGTTGCCCGGGAAAATTGATCGCGCGCAAGCGTCTAACCGCGGCTTTCGATCCGCGCCGCCCCCAGGCTTTTCCGCTCCGCGTGGCTAACGAGCGGTTGCCGCGCGCCGCCCAGGGCGGCTAGCGCGCCGAGGCGGCAACTAATTGCTGTGCGCCCGCCCTCCCCTCGGCTCTTCTTCCCGACGAAAGACGCGAGAGGGCCTCAAGATGGATTTCGACCGGAACCGTCCGTCGCTTCCCTTCGACGAGCGCGACGCGCCCGTCGAGGCGACGGTCTCGCGCGGCGGCGCGACGATGCGGATGAGCTTCGTCGACGGCTCGTCGGCGACCGCCGCCGCCGAGACGCTGCGCCTCAACTGCCGCTGCGCCTGGTGCACCCGCGCCCGCGCCGACGGGAGCTTCCCGGCGAGCTTCCCCGGCTCCGCGATCGCGGAGGTCAACCCGATCGGCGGCTACGCCGTCCATCTCGTCTTCGCCGACGGGCACGACCGCGGCGTCTTCCCCTGGACCTATCTGCGCGCCCTCGCCTGCGAGGACGCGGCGGCGCAAGCCGCCTGACGCCGCAACGCCAATTCGCGAGAGCACATCATGAGCGAACCCAAGACCGAGATCATCGAGTGCGACATGCTGGTCATCGGCGGCGGCACCGGCGGCCCGATGGCCGCCATCAAGGCCAAGGAGGCCAACCCCAAGCTCAACGTCGTCCTCATGGAGAAGGCGAACGTGAAGCGCTCGGGCGCGATCTCCATGGGCATGGACGGGCTGAACAACGCCGTCGTGCCGGGCTACGCCACCCCCGAGCAGTATGTGAAGGAGATCACCGTCGCGAATGACGGCATCGTCCACCAGAAGGCGGTGATGGCCTACGCCACCGGCTCCTTCCCGATGATCCAGTATCTCGACAAGCTGGGCGTCAAGTTCGAGAAGGACGGCTCGGGCGAATACAACATGCGCAAGGTCCACCACATGGGGACCTACGTGCTGCCGATGCCCGAGGGCCACAACGTCAAGAAGGTGCTGTACCGGCAGCTCCGCCGCCTCCAGGTCGCCGTGACGAACCGCTACATGGCGACGCGCCTGCTCAAGGGCCCGGACGGGCGCATCGCCGGCGCGGTCGGGGTCAACACCCGCAGCTCCGAGTTCCTGGTCGTTCGGGCGAAGTCGGTGGTGCTCGCCTGCGGCGCGGCGGGGCGCCTCGGCCTGCCGGCGTCGGGCTACATGTTCGGCACGTATGAGAACGCGGCCAACTGCGGCGACGGCTACGCCATGGCCTATCACGCCGGCGCCGAGCTCGCGAACCTCGAATGCTACCAGATCAACCCGCTGATCAAGGACTACAACGGCCCGTCCTGCGCCTACGTCACCGGCCCGTTCGGCGGCTTCACGGCCAACAACAAGGGCGACCGCTTCATCGAGTGCGACTACTGGTCGGGCCAGATGATGCTGGAGTTCTGGCGCGAGCTGCAGTCGGGCAACGGCCCGGTCTATCTCAAGATGGACCACCTCGCCGAGGAGACGATCTCCGAGATCGAGACCATCCTCCACACCAATGAGCGGCCCTCGCGCGGCCGCTTCCACGAGCGCCGCGGCAACGACTACCGCAAACGCCCCGTGGAGATGCACATCTCCGAGATCGGCTTCTGCTCCGGCCACTCCGCCTCGGGCGTGTGGGTCGACGAGAACGCCCGCACCACCATCCCCGGCCTCTACGCCGTCGGCGACATGGCGAGCGTGCCGCACAACTACATGCTGGGCGCCTTCGTGAACGGCGGCATCGCGGGCGCGGACGCGGCCGAATACTGCGCGAACGTCGACCTCGCGGCCTTCGACGAGGGCTATCTCGCGGCCGAGAAGGAGCGCGTGCTCGCCCCCACCCGCCGCTCCGACGGCCTCACCCCGCACGAGATGGAGTTCAAGACCCGCCGCCTCGTGAACGACTACCTCGAGCCGCCGAAGGTCACGGCCAAGATGGAGATCGCGCAGCGCCGCTTCGCCGAGATCCGCGAGGACCTGAACGAGCTCTGCGCGAGCGACCCGCACGAACTGCTGCGCGCGCTCGAGATGCAGACCATCCTCGACTGCGCCGACATGGCGGCCGCGGCCTCGCTCTACCGCACCGAGAGCCGCTGGGGCTTCTACCACCTGCGCGTCGACCACCCGCAGACCGACGACGAGAACTGGTACTGCCACACCATGCTCTACAAGGACGAGAACGGCCGCATGTCCCACCGCAAGCGCGAGATCGACCCTTACGTGGTCCCGGTCGAGGCGGAGGAGATGGCGGCCTATCACCAGCTCCGCGTGAAGACCCCGCAAGCGGCCGAGTGAGGAGACACGACCATGCCGATCATCACCCAGTCGAAGAGCGCCGCGGTCGTCATCGACGACGCCAAATGCATCGCCGAGAAGGGCTGCACCGTCTGCGTCGACGTCTGCCCGCTCGATATCCTGGCCATCGACGAGGGACGCAAGAAGGCGTTCATGAAGTACGACGAGTGCTGGTACTGCATGCCCTGCGAGGCCGACTGCCCGACGGGCGCCGTCAAGGTCAACATCCCCTATCTGCTGCGCTGATCGTCCGCCGCCTCCCGAAGGCGTTCGGATCCTCCGCCATCGTCATGCCCCGGCCTGTCCGGGGCATCCAGCCCTCCGCGCCGCCGCGCCCGACGATCTAGCCTGGATCCCCCGGACAAGCCGGGGGATGACGAGGTTCCGGCGCTGAAACCGTTACGGATCACGACCATGCCCGTATTCGACGCCTTCGACGACGATCTCGACGACCTCAAGGAGCGCGCCGCCGACCCTGACGCGGGCGTGCGCCGCGTCGCGATGATGGAGCTCGCCGAGCAGGTCGGCCCCGAGGCCATCGTGCTGCTGCTGAAAGGCCTCGGCGACGAGGACGCGCAGGTTCGCGCGGCCGCCGCCAAGGCGCTCGACGAGCATGACGGACCGGAGGTCGTCGAGGGCCTCGTCGGCTCGCTCGAGGACAAGGACGAGGCGGTGCGCCTCGCGGCCGCGGAGTCGCTTGCGGAAAAGAAGGAGCCGTCCTGCGCGCCGCTCCTGATCGAGCGCGCCGAGCATCCCGATCCCTTCGTGCAGGCCGCGGCGTTGCGGGCGCTTCGCGAACTCACCCTGCCCGACGCGCTCGCCGCCGCTCTGCGCGCGCTCCGCAGCGCGGCGCCCGAAGTGCGCCGCGAGGGCCTCGGCGTCATCGGCTGGCTGAAGGCCGAAGAGGCGATGCCGGCGCTGATCGCGACCGCTTCGGACGAGGATCCGAGCGTGCGCCGCGCCACCATGTCGGCGCTCGTCTTCGTGCGCCCCGGCGGCCCCGGCGCCTCGACGCTGGTGGCCGGGCTCTCCGATCCGCACTGGCAGGTGCGCGAGGAGGCCGCGGTCTCGGCCGCCAAGATCCGCCTTCCCGAGGCGACCGTCGCGCTCATCGCCGCGATGACCGACGAGGTCTGGCAGGTCCGCATCAAGGCCGCGAACGCGCTTGGGCGGCTGCGCGCCGAAAGCGCGATCGAGGCGCTTGGCGAGGCGCTCGGCTCCGAGATCAGCAACCTTCGCAAGGAGTCGGCCGCGGCGCTCGGCGAGATCGCGGCGCCGCGCGCGCTCAACTGGCTCGAGCCCGCGATGGACGATCCGGATCCGGACGTCCGCAAGCTGATCCGCTGGGCCGTGGGGCGCTGCCAGGCGGCGGTGTAGGACCGGTTTTCGTCTCCTCGAAACAAGCCGTCGCCGTCATGCCGGCGGCGGCGCGGGCGTCCGTGACTTTCTCGGATCGTTGGACTCCACGCCGAAGTCGTGGATCGCCGATACAAGCTCGGGCATGACGACCGAGACGGCGCGGCCCCTTGTCCCGGACTTGATCCGGGACCCAGAACCGATGCGGGCTCCGGAACAGGCGACGCGGGTTCGGCGCCTACTTCCGTGACGATGTCGGTTCTGGGTCCCGGATCAAGTCCGGGACAAGTGCGCCCCCGTTTCCGGAGAACCCATCGTCGACGGAGCCGCCTTCCCGCTTCCGTCCCGATCGCGCGCCGCCCCCCCTTGTCCCGGACCTGATCCGGGACCCAGAACCGACGCGGGTTCCGGGACAGGCGACGCGGGTTCGGCGCCCACTTCCATGACGATGTCGGTTCTCGGTCCCGGATCAAGTCCGGGACAAGAGCCCCCGTTTCCAGAGAACCCATCGTCGGCGGAGCCGCCGTCCTCCCGCTTCCGTCCCGATCGCCCACCGCCCCCTTGTCCCGGACTTGATCCGGGACCCAGAACCGATGCGGGCGCCGGGACAGGCGACGCGGGTTCGGCGCCCACTTCCATGACGATGTCGGTTCTCGGTCCCGGATCAAGTCCGGGACAAGAGCCCCCGTTTCCAGAGACCCATCGTCGGCGGAGCCGCCTTCCCGCTTCCGTCCCGATCGCCCACCGCCCCCTTGTCCCGGACTTGATCCGGGACCCAGAACCGATGCGGGCGCCGGGACAGGCGAAGCGAGTTCGGCGCCTACTTCCATGACGCTGTCGGTTCTCTTGTCCCGGATCAAGTCCGGGACAAGAGCGCCCCCGTTTCCGGAGAACCCATCGTCGGCGGAGCCGCCATCCTCCCGCTTCCGTCGCGATC
>NZ_JBHRXS010000020.1:0-45393 GCF_042648545.1 Chenggangzhangella methanolivorans | reverse complement strand
CTCCGTCGCCGCCGCCGATGGCCGCTGTATAGGCCCCACAAACTCCAACTGTCAACGCCTATCCGTGACGATGAAGCGACATGACGTCGATCTGTGGGAAAGAGTCGGTGAAGCCTCGGAAATCTCAGCGGAATTTTCTGTCGCCGGCCGCGCGGCCGGCGGCGCTTGAGCAGGGAAGGGCGGTCCAAGGCGCCGGATCGGCGCAAGCGCAGATCGGCGTCAGCTCGGGGTGACATGCACGAGCGCTGTCGGTGCGTCGCCGGCTTTGGCCTCAGGTCGCTGGGCTTGTCTTCGAGGCGCGCCGCGCTGACCTGGGTCCGCCAAATCTTCAGAAAAATCCGGTCAGCGGCGCTCGCTCGCCCGTAACAAGATGTTGCCCGACGCCGCGCGCCTTGTAGGACGCGGGGTTGTGGGTCGCGAGCGTTCGGGCGTTGCGCCAGTGGCGGTCGAGGTTCGCGCTCGCCTTTGTCGAGGTCGCTCCGCCGACGTCGAAGATCTTCGAGCCCGACCGGATCGCGAGTTCGTCGACCACCACCTTGGCTTTGGCGGCGGCGAGCGCGCCCTCATGCGCCGCGTCGAGATCCGGCGATCCGTCCATCCGGCTCTCGACCGCGCGTTCGAGCGCGTCGGCGGCGGCCAGCACGGCGGCTTCCGCGGCGAAGGCCGCGGAAGAAATCTCGCCGACGGCCTGCTGCAGGATCGGATCGTCGGCCGGCTTTTCGGCCGGCGCGAAGGAGAAGGAGCGCGCGCGACGCTTCACGAGCGCCGCGGCGTCGGTCGCGGCGGAGCGGATGATCCCGGTGACGATCGCGGTCAGGAACAGCTGCTGGAACGACCCGTGATAGGGCCGATCATAGCCCTGGCCCTTCGTGTCGTCGTCGAAAACGACCTCGTCGCCTCGCACGGGCGCGTCCTCGAACCGCGTCGTGCCGGTGCCGGTGAGGCGCTGCCCGAAGCCGTCCCAGTCGTCGATGAGCGTCACGCCCGCGCGCTTGGCCGGAACCACCACGGTGACGAAGCGGTCGGCGAGATCCTGGGCGCGCACCATCACGTAGTCGGCGAAGAGGCTGCCGGTCGAAAAATACTTCACGCCGTTCAGCACGTAGCCGTCGCCCTTCGGCGAGAGCTTGGTGTCGAAGCCCGTGCCGCCGACGTTGCGGTCGTTGAGTTCGGTCATCGCCAGGCCGACGATCTCGCCGCCCGATATCAGCCGGGCCCATGGCCGGTGCGCGTCGTTCGGGGCCGGCTGGCAGAAGCGCTCGGAAAAGCCGAAATGGTTGCGCAAAATCTGCGCGACGTTGGGGTCGGCTTCGCCGAGCGCGACGACGGTGGCGAACAGTTCGCGCAAGCCGACGCCTGCGCCGCCGTCCTCCTTGCGCAGGCGAAGCGCGCCGATCCGCGCGCGGCGCAGCAGCTCGACCTGCTCGAAGGGCAGGATGCGCTTGGCGTCGCGCTCCGAGGCGCCGGCCGCGATCTCCTGCAGCAGGGTCCTGAACTCGGGCGAGCCCAGTCGAGGGATCTCGGGAGTCGCGAAGCTGGCGGCCCGGGCGATGACGTTCATGGCAGGCGTCTCCTCGATCGGGGGATTATTCGGCCGCCTGCGCATGCGCGCGGGGCGAGCGGAAGCCGGATGCGGGATGGCTTGAGGGCAGCCTCGGCCCGGCGCCGCCGAGTTTCTCGCGCAGCGTTCCGGGCGCGTAGGCGCGCTTGTAGCGGCCGCGTCGCTGAAGCTCGGGCACGACGTGTTCGACCACGTCCTCGAAGCTCTCGGGCGCGACCACGTAAGCGAGGTTGAAGCCGTCGACGCCGGTTTCGGCGATCCACGCCTCCATCAGGTCCGCGACCGTGCGTCCGGAGCCTACGAACACCGGGCCGATGCCGCCGATCCCGACATGCTGCGCGACCTCACGCACGGTCCAGACGCGCGAGGGGTCGGCGCGGGTGATGTTCTCCATCGCAGTGCGTCCGGCGTCGGTCTCGACATGGCGGACCTCGTCGTCGAGCCGGAAGGTCGACAGGTCGACGCCGGTCCAGCCGGACATCAGCGTCAGCGCGCCCTCGGGACTGACGTAGCGCCGATAGTCCGCAAGCTTGGCTTCCGCGGCGGCGTCGGTCGGGCCTGTCACCACGGTCGCCATGGCGAAGATCTTGATCGCTGCGGGATCACGACCGGCCTCGGCGGCGAGCCGCCGGATATCGGCGACGCGAGGCTTCAGCGCCGTCACGCTTGGTCCCGACATGAACACGCATTCGGCGTGGCGGGCCGCGAAGGCCCGGCCGGCCGGCGATGTGCCCGCCTGGTAGATCACCGGCGTGCGCTGGAGCGAGGGCTCGGAAAGATGCACCGCGTCGAGCGAAAAGTGCCGGCCGCGATACACTGCGGGACGCACGCGATCTGGATCGGTGAAGACGCCGCGCGCGACGTCGCGCACCGCCGCGTCGTCGTCCCAGCTGCCTTCCCAGAGGCTGTAGACGACGTCCATGTATTCTTCGGCCACCGCATAGCGGTCGTCATGGGCGCGCTGCTTGTTCAGTCCCGCGGCCCTCGCGGCGCTGTCGAGATAGCCGGTGACGACGTTCCAGCCGATGCGCCCTTCGCTCAGGTGGTCGAGCGTCGACATCCGCCGCGCGAACGGGAAGGCGTTTTCGTAGGACAGGTTCGAGGTGACGCCGAAGCCGAGGTTTTTCGTCACCGCCGCCATGGCCGGAACGAGCAGCGACGGATCGTTGGCCGGCACCTGCGTCCCGTGGCGGAGCGCGGCGTCGGGCGAAGCGCCGTAGACGTCGTAGATCCCGAGCACGTCGGCTAGAAACAGCCCGTCGAACAGGCCCGCCTCCAGCGTCCTGGCGAGCTCCGTCCAGAACGGGAGGCGATTGAACTCGCCCGATCGGTCGCGCGGGTGCCGCCACAGCCCCGGCGACTGGTGCCCGACGGCGTTCATCGAAAAGGCGTTGAGCAGGATCTCGTTCGGCATGACGGCCACCTCAGCGCGCCTTCAAACGGCGCACCGCGAGGTCGCCGGCGACCTGCACGAGCGTCACGAGCGCGATCAGGATCACGATCACGGCCGCCATCACGGTGGTGTCGAAGCGCTGATAGCCGTAGCGCATCGCGACGTCGCCCAAGCCCCCCGCGCCCACGGCGCCCGCCATGGCGGATGCGCCGATCATGGTGACGACCGTGATGGTGAAGCCGCCGATGAGCCCCGGCAGCGCCTCGGGCAGCAGCACATGGGTCACGATGTGCCGGCGCCGGCAGCCCATCGCTTGCGCGGCCTCGATCAGCCCCTTGTCGACCTCGCGCAGCGAGACTTCCGCGATCCGCGCGAAGAAGGGCGTGGCCGAGATCGCGAGCGGCACGATCGCCGCCCAGACGCCGATCGTCGTGCCGGTGAGGAAGCGCGTCACCGGCAGCAGCGCGACCAGCAGCACGATGAAGGGAATGGCGCGGAAGCCGTTGATGACGGAGCCAAGCGCGCGGTGGAGTTTCGGCGCGGGCGTCAGCCCTCCGGGCTGCGACATCACCAGCAGCACTGCGAGCGGCACGCCGACGAGAAGCGCGATCAGCGCCGAGAGTCCGACCATCTGCACGGTGTCGAACAAGGCGCGCCAGAGGCGCTCAATCATTTGAGGCGACATAGCCGATCACCCTCGCGTTTTCGGGAAGGTCGGGGCCGGCGCCGGCCCTTACGGGAAGCGCGGCCAGCAGGCGGCCCTGGGTGTGGCCGCCGATGCGGTCGAGATTTGCGGAAAGCACCCGCGCGGAAAGTCCGAGCGACGCCGTGATCGCGCCGAGATCAGGATCGCGCTCGCCGCGAAACGACAGTTCGACCAGCGCCTCTCCGACGTCGCGCGGCGGCGTCGATTGAACCCGGCCGGCCAGATCGTCCGGCAGGCCGTGGGAGAGCGGGGCGAGCATCGCCTTGGTTGCGGGATGTCGCGGATCGCCGAAGACGCGCCAGACGAGGCCGGCTTCGGCGACCTCGCCCTTCTCCAGCACGAGCACCTCGTCGCAGACCTCGCGGATCACGCTCATCTCGTGGGTGATGAGCATGATGGTGATGCCGAGCCGGCGGTTGATGTCCCTGAGCAGCGCGAGGATCGACTGCGTGGTCTCTGGGTCGAGCGCGGATGTCGCTTCGTCGCACAGCAGGATTTTGGGCCGTCCGGCGAGCGCGCGCGCGATGCCGACGCGCTGTTTCTGGCCGCCCGAGAGCCGCCCTGGATAGGCGTCGCGCTTGTCCGAGAGCCCAACGAGATCGAGCATCTCGGTGACGCGCTTTTCGGTGTCTTCGCGGCTCCAGCCCGCGACCCTCAGAGGCAGCGCCACATTCTCGTAGACGGTCTTGGCCGACAGCAGGTTGAAGTGCTGGAAGATCATGCCGACGCGGCGGCGAAGCGCGATCAGCGCCTCGCCGTCGAGCGCGCCGACGTCTTCGCCGTCGACGATCACCTGTCCGGTCGTCGCGCTTTCGAGCCGGTTCACAAGACGCAGCAGGCTCGACTTGCCTGCGCCGGAGCGGCCGATGACGCCGAAGACGCGTCCCTCGGGAACCTCGACGTCGATGTTCTTCAACGCCCCGATCTCGCCGCGCGGCGAGACATAGGTCTTGGCGACGCCGCGGAACGAGATCGCAGCCTTGGCGGGCTCCGGCCGAATGTCGACGACCTCCGCGCTCCGTCTGCCCGTGGAGGCCGGGTTCCGGGCGAGCGCGAACGCCTCAGTCATCGACCCACGCCAGCGCGTAGAGTTTTGGATCGTCGGCGAACGCCTTCGAGAGCACCGCCCGGACCTTTGGGGAGGTCTGGTAGACCTTCACGAACTTGGCGATGTCCGGATCGGCCGCGCGGTCTTTTCTCACCACGAAGCGGATCGCGAACTGCTTGTCCTCAATGCCTGAGAAGATCAGCCCGCTGCGCGCGTCGAAGGCCTTGGAGGCGACGATGAAATGCGGGTAGCCGAGCGCAAGGTCGACGTCGCCGGTGACGCGCACCAGCTGCGGCCCCTCCACCTCGGTGAAGCTCAGGTTCTTCGGGTTCTCGACGATGTCGTCGAGCGAGCCGAGATAGCCCACGCCGTCTTTCAGCTTCACGAGGCCGGCCTTCTGCAGAAGCAGGAGGCCGCGTCCCTGGTTCACCGGGTCGTTGGCGATCGCCACCTTCCCGTCCTGAGGGATGTCGGCGAAGCTTTTGTGCTTCAGCGAGTAGAGACCGACATTGGCCAGCGCCCCGACGCCGACGTCGGTGAAGTCATAGCCGCGCTGCTCGATCGCCTTGTTCAGGAACGGGCGGTGCTGGAAGTAGTTGATGTCGATGTCGCCCGACTGAAGCGCGACGTTGGGCGTCGTCCAGTCGGTGAACTCGACGACCTCGACGTCGAGGCCTTGCGTCTTGGCGTCTTCCGCGGCCGCGGCGATCGAGTCGCCGTAGCCGCCCGGCACCGTGCCGATCTTGAGTTTGCCGGCCATGGCCGGGGCGGCCGTCAGCGTCGCGAGGGCGGCGACCGCGGCGAGGAGAAGCTTTCGCATATGTCGCCTCCTCAGACCTGCGCCAGCAGGTCCGTGATCGCGACGGGCTCGGGCAGCACCTTGCGCTCGACAAGCCAGTCAGCGGCCTTCTGCAGGCGCTCGACGAAGGCCTTGTCGGTGACGGGGTAGATTTCATAGGTGCGCTTCAGCGTCAGGAAGCGCTCGCGCACCGCGTCGACGTAGCGGGGCGGCGACCCTTGCGCGATCTTCTCCGACTCTTGCGGGTTGGCCGTCGCCCAGTCGGCTTCGTCCTTGAGCGCCTTGTTCACGAGGCGCACGAGGTCGGCGTTCTCGGCCGCGAACTTTTTCGAGGTCAGCCAGGTCGTGAAGTCGATCTGGAAGTCGAGATCGGTCTCCTCGAAGAACACGTTGTGGGCCTTGTATTCATGGCGCGCGATGTCGACGCCGGGGCTCCACATCGACCAGGCGTCGACCTTGCCGGAAGCGAGCGCGGGCGCGGCGTCCGGCGGGTTGAGATAGACGACGTTGACCTTGGAGCGGTCGATCCCGTGCTTCTCGAGCGCCGCGACCAGCAGGAACTCGCCGAGCCCAGAGCGGTTCACCGCCACCGACTTGCCGACGAGATCCTCGACCTTGTCGATGCCGGAGCCGTCCTTGGCGATGATCGAGGTGGTGCGCGGGCGGTAGATCAGGAACTGCGTGAAGACGAGCGGCGAGCCGGCGGCGATCGCCGCAAGCGCCGGCGTGGTCGAGCCGCCGAACGAGAAGTCGGCGCTGCCGCCGGTGACCGCCTGCAATGTCGGGGCGTGGTTCGGGAAGGGGCCGATCCACTCGACCTTCACGCCCTGGTCGTTGAGCGTCTTCTCGAGCGCGCCGCGGTCTTTGGCGATCTGGGTCAGCTGGCCCGAGGGACCGAAGGTCAGACGGACCTTGTCGGTGTTGCGGGAAAGCGCGGCGCCGGGCTTCAGGCCGAGCGCGAGAGCGCCGGCCCCGACGGTCGAGGTCGCAAGCAGCGCGCGGCGCGAGAGTTTGGGCAGGGACGACATTTTAAGGCCTCAGACGACCGGGTGGGAAGGGGAGGGGCGGGCGGCGACGCGGCGCGCGGACGATGGGACGCCCAGCTGTTCGAGAAGCTCTTCGCGGATCGCCGCGGACGCGCTCCCGCCGGTCATCCGGCGTTCGAACGCGATCGCGCCGCCGCGCATCAGCAGCACGCGGTCGGCGAGCGCGATCGCCTCGTCGACGTCGTGGGTGACGAGCAGGACGCCCGGCCGGTGGCGCGCCACGAGCTCTTTCACGAGCGCCTGCATCTTGAGCCGCGTCAGCGCGTCGAGCGCCGCGAAGGGCTCGTCGAGCAGCAGCAGCTCCGGCTCCTGCACCAGCGCGCGGGCGAGCGCCACGCGCTGCGCCTGTCCGCCGGACAGGTTGCGCGGCCAGTCGTCGAGGCGCTCGCCGAGCCCGACCTCCGCGAGAGCACCGGCGGCCCGCTCGCGCGCGCCGTTCTCCGGCTGCCCAAGCGAGACGTTGCGCCAGAGGCTGTCCCAAGGCAGCAGGCGGTGCTCCTGGAACACGACCGCGGGCCGACGGGGCGCGTCGACCGCGCCGCCGTCGATCGGATCGAGGCCGGAGAGAGCGCGAAGCAGGGTGGTCTTGCCGCAGCCGCTTTCGCCGAGCAGGGCCACGAACTCGCCGCGCTCGATCGTCAGGTCGAGGCCGGCGATCACTGTGCGCGCGCCATAGCGGCGGACAAGCCCCCGGACCGCGACCGCGGGGCGGGAGGCGACGACCGAGAGGCTCATCGGGCGCCCTCCGCGTAGTTCGGGTGCCAGCGCAGGAGGCGGCGTTCGAGCAGCCGCGCGATCGCGTCGGAGCCCGCGCCGATGGCCGCGTAGATCACGATCGTCAGCACGATGACGTCGGTGCGCAGGAACTCGCGCGCGTCCATCGCCAGGAAGCCGAGCCCCGCCTGCGCGCCGACCGTCTCGGCGACCACAAGCGCGAGCCAGGCGACCGCGAGCGCATAGCGCACGCCTGTCAGCACGGAGGGCAGCGCGCCGGGCAGGATCACGCGGGCAATGGTGGTCCAGGCCGAGAGCCCTTGCACACGGGCGAGCTCGAGAAGCTTCGGGTCGACCTGCCTGATGCCCAGAACCGTGTTGACGTAGATCGGGAACAGCACGCCGAGGGAGACGAGGAAGATCTTCTGGGTCTCGCCCACCCCGAACCAGATGATGGTGAGCGGCAGCGCAGCCAGGAACGGCACCGCGCGCACCATCTGGACGCTGCGGTCGATCGCGGCTTCGGCGACCCGCGAGAAGCCGACCGCGACCCCGAGCGCGAAGCCGAGCGCGCCGCCGATCGTAAAGCCCGTCGCGGCGCGCAACAGGCTGACGCCGAGGTCGTGAAAGAGGCTTCCTGTGGTCGCGAGTTTCCAGGCGGTCAGCGCGACCTTGCTCGGGGCGGGAAGGATCTGCGGCGCGACATAGCCCGAGCGGCAGAGCGTCTCCCACACGATGAGGAACGCGACAGGCGCGGCCCAGGAAAGCGCGGCCAGCGCCTGGCGCGAGGCCCGCTTGGACGGGCCGCCTGCGGGCGCCTTCGCCGGACGTCTGCGCGGCGCGGCGGACGACCCCGCGACCGGGACCGAGGCGCGATCTTCGGCGAGGCTCATCGCGCCGTCTCCGAATAGCGCGGCGCGGGCGCGGCCACGGCCTTGCCGAAGCGCGGAAAGATCTCTTCGGCGAAGCGCCGCATTTCCGAGCGCAGCGGCTGGAACTGCAGCATGAACAGCTCGACGCCGGCCTTGGCGAATGCGTCGACGCGCTCGGCCACCTGATCGTAGGAGCCGACGAGCCCGGCGGCCGTGCCGCCATTGGTGCCGACGAAGCTGCGCTTCGCCATCGTCTGGAACATCACGACCTTCGCGTCGGTGTTCGACTCCTGGATCGCCTTGGCGGGCTTGTCCTTTTCCTTGAGCTCAACGAGGCGGCTGAGTTCGGCCTTCGCCTCGGCTTCGGTCTCGCGCGCGATGACGAAGGCCGAGAGGCCGAAGCCCAGCGGCGGACCCTTGCGCGGACGCGCTTTCAGGTCCGAAATCAGAGCCTCGACGGTTTCGATCGGCTGGCCGTTGATGAACCAGACGTCGCTCAATCCGGCCGCAAGCGCCCGCGCCGGCTCGGACTCGCCGCCGAGGTAGATCTTGGGCCGCGCGCGGTGGCGGCTCGCCGGGCGAAGCGTGTAGGCGTCGAGCGAGAAGTTCTCGCCCTTGTGCGTGACGGTCTCGCCGCGGATGAGGCGTTCGACCACTGAAAGCCATTCGGATCCATAGGCGTAGCGCGCGTCGTGTTCGGGGAAGGGCATCCCCGCCTTCTCGAATTCGGCGTGGTTCCACGCGTTGACGAGGTTGAGGCCGAAGCGGCCGCCCGAAATCTCTTCGATCTGCAGCGCCATCTTGGCGAGCACGACCGGGTGGAACAGCCCGGGCTTGATGGCGGAGATCAGCTCGATGCGGCTGGTCAAAGCGGCGATCGCGGCGGTCGCGGTCCAGGAGTCGATCTGGTCACGCTCGGCGAAATGCGGGTTCACCGTATGCTGCGCGACGAGCGTCGCGTCATAGCCGAGCGCCTCGGCTTCGAGCACCGTATCGCGGTTGTGCGCCCAGGAAGCGTCATAGGGCTCGAGCGGATCATGGGCGGCGGCGCGGTTGCCATGGACCGGGGCCCACACGCCAAAACAAACATGCGACATCAGCAGCCTCCAGAAACCGTCGGCTAATAATCTATCAAATCGCTATAATGAATCAGGTGGCGCTGTCCAGTGCGTGGCGCGCCAAATTTCGCAGATGCGAGAAGGGCGGCCGCAAGCGCCGCCTCAAGCGCGGCGCCGACACGTGCAGAGCCAGGAAATCGGCGCAAAGCGTGGGGGAGAGGCGGATGCCAGCCAGTTCGAAACAGCCGCCGTCGACCTTAAGGTCGATCCACGCGACGCGATGAACGGCGAAGGCTTTTGACCAAGCGCGTCTTGGGCCCGGCGGAAGACGCTTCGGGCGACGCTTGGTCCGGATCGATATCGAGGAGACCGGCGTCGGCGTTGCGCCGGTCCAGGTCAAACAAGTCTTCGGCTTCGACCGGCTGCAAAAACCCTCGCGGCCGAGGATCTTTCAAGCCTTGTGAGCCGGACCATGCGAAGCACGGCCGGCTCCTGAGGCGGCGCGCGGCCGCCCCAAGGAAACGATGAAGAGCGCCCCGACCGGCTAACGCCAGCCGAGCGCCCCGCCTTTCATCGACGGCAGATCGCCAGTCGCCGTGATCTGGGCGATGGTGCCGGTCGGCGAGCGCTTCGGATCGGACAGCGCCAGATTGATCCTGTGGCCGTCGCTCGTCACGAACTCGATCGCCTGGCGGCTCTTGAATTGGGCGATGGTCGAGCTTTGGGCTTCGATTTCGCCCGACGCGGTGATCATCCCGCCGTTCTGCTGGTACAGTTCAAGCTCGAGCCTGCTGGCCACCGCCGTAGACCCAAGCGTTCCGTCTCTTCTGATCGCGCCAAGATATTTCATATCGTCTCCTGTCCGGATCGCCGGATTTCGTCGGCGATGCAGTCATCGCTCTTTGGTGAGAGGCGAGGCCTCAATTGATCCAACCCGCAAAGCAGAACATCGCCGCGACGATCACGAGGACGACCAGCGGGATCAGCCTGTCCGACACCCAGGCTGCGACGGTCGCTGCGCTCGAGCCGGTCAAAGGTCGGCCTCGGTCTTCCGGTCCGCCTCGAGGGCGGCTTCAAGATCAGCGCGGTCGACCAGATGCGACTGGACCGGGCCGCGCGAAGACAACGCCGGCGTCTGCAGCATCGTGGCGGTGCGGCGGTAAGCGAGAAACGAGACCCCGAGGATCTCGTCTTCGTCGATGACCAAGCGGTAGGTTCCGGCCGGCTGGCGCTCCTCGATCGCCGTCAGGTCGAACGAGCGCCGGAACGTCACGGTGGTCTCGGTGGTGCGGGTGGCCACGTCCTCGGCCTTCAGGACTTCTTGGCCTTGGGCGATCCGGCGGCGGTCGCGAGGACGCCGCGAGACGACGCCGTGGGAGCCGCGACCGGCTCCTTGATCTTCTTCGGCTTCTTGGCTTCCTTGTTGCCGCGTTTTTGGGCCTTCGCCATGCGCCGTGCTCCCGGGTTGGCCGGTCCCGAACGCGGGGCCGGAAGAAAAAACCCCGCCGCCTCTCGAGGCGACGGGGTCGAAGACGCCTAAGCGTCTCTTCCGATCTGGCGCGGCGACGCCGCCGGCAAGGTTCGCCAGTACATCCGTGGTCGACCTCGCTTTAGCAACGGCGCGGACGTCCTCCGGGCCCGGAGGACGTCGCGCTCAGACCTGAACTTGCAACTGGTCGGCCGACATCTTGCCGGTCTTGCGATCGGCGACGAGCTCGTACTCGACCTTCTGGCCCTCCCGGAGATCGTAGATCCCGGCGCGCTCGACGGCGCTAATGTGCACGAACGCATCCGTGGACCCGTCGTCAGGCGCGATGAAGCCAAACCCCTTCTGGGCGTTGAACCATTTAACTGTTCCCGTGGACATGGGACTTCCTCTAAAAAATAAAACTGCGCGCAGCCCTGTCTGACGACGCGGTCGTATCTCAATTGATCTGAAATAAAATCTGACGTGCGAGCCTTGCAGGCCCTGCATCTCAAATCGTAATTCTTTTGAACGACGACTTAAAATGCGCGCGACTGTGACGTTTTACAAGGACGCCGATAAATTATTTCGCATAAATAAATGAGGCTGCGCGCCAGGCGCAGCTTTCGATATTGAGATGGGACACAGCTTGGACGTCATGGTGAACCCGGTCGCCGGCCGAAGCGAATGGCGGCTGACGGATCTTCTCGGTCGATCGATGGGCGTGATCCGCGCGAAAGGCGACGCGTTCGCCGTCGAACCCGGGGGAAAGGCTCGTGAGACGATGAAGGAAATGCGTTGCGGACCGTTCGCTTCGCTCGACGACGCTCTCGCGGCGATCGAGACCCATACGCGGGGCGTATGCCGCCGTGGAGACGAGGTGGTTCAAGGGCCCGGAGCAGGTCTGGCCGAAGACGCCGGCGCGCCGGTCGACGTCTCCGAGGAGGCGTCGACCGATCCCGCATAGCCGCATGACCCGCCGCGCGTTTCGGGCCACGCGACGGGAGTGAGGAGTGAGGTGGAGCCCGCCCCGGATCGTCGAGTAGGTTTCGTTTGGGCCTTAGCTGTCGTCTTCGGCCGCCCTCAGTCTGGCCGCCACCGCCAGCGTGGTCTCCGAAGAGTTCACCACAGCCCCGCCCTCCATCACGATGACCGTGGAGCCCGTGGGCGACGTCTGGACGGCGATGACCCGATCGGGGCGAACGAAATTCGTGCCGCCGAGACTTTTGACTTCGATCAGTTTTGCCAATGGATATCCAAAATCAGCCTTAATGGACGACTTCACGCGAGACAGTCGACGGCTCAGGCTTGAAAAACCGAGGTCTGTCTTTTGAGGGAGTGGGTCGGCGTTTCCTGATCCAACCTCAAATAATTTAGCACATACTTCTATCAGAAATCTTAGCGTTTCCGCGCCGGCACAAGATAAAGCGACGATCAGCCGTTCATCGCAGTGTCTGCGACGGTCGAAAGCCACCCTTGCCTGCGGCCGCCGAAGGCCAGGCTATGCGCGGTCTCGCGCAGGCTCGGCGATCTCGAAAAGGACCGGCCGGTCTTCTCCTGCATGACCGTCTCGCTGACCATGCGATGCGCGCTGGCCCCAATCGGAGGTTGACGCCCGCGACATGGAGCGTAGCCTTCGCCCGTCTGGAAAGGCGGACCGGTTTTGGTTAGCCCGGTCGCTCCCGCAAGAATGCGCGGAGTTCTGGCTGACGCGCGACAGCGTCCAAGTCCCGAGACGAGATCCCGAGCGCATTCCGCGGCGGGGCTTCGAGAGGGATGTTGAAATGCAGCAGCAGATGTCAGTGGTCACGCTTGGCGTGGTCGATCTCGCGCGTTCGAAGCGCTTCTACGTCGAAGGCTTCGGCTGGCGGCCGGTCTTTGAGAACGACGAGATCGTGTTCTATCAGATGAACGGGTTTGTGCTGGGGACCTGGGCGGCCGACCGTCTCGCCGAGGATGCCCGTCGCGCCGCCCAACCGAGCGCTGGCTTTTCGCTCGGGCACAATGTCGCCGACCGAGACGACGTCGAGTCTGTGATGTCCCGGCTCGCAAAACATGGCGGCGTGATCCTGCGACCGGCCGACGAGCCGCCACATGGCGGCTGTCGCGGCTATTTGGCGGATCCCGACGGCCACGTTTGGGAGATCGCCTGGAACCCTGCCTTCCCGATCAGCTCGGACGGGCACGTCGCCTTCGGCCTCTGAAGCCGCCGCCCCGCTTCCGCCTCTTGCCAGTGCGGGGGAACTCGAACGCGACGAGGCGCTCTTCAGGGCATTTCAGACGACGAGTTCGCCCGCTAGATCCAGAAGCTGACCGGCGTTGAACGGCTTCGGCAGCAGTTGCACGTCCTCGAAGGATGCAGGCAGCGACTCCTTGCCATATCCGCTCATGAACGCGAATGGCACGTTGATCCGCGCCAACGACGCCGCGACGTCGTCGACCGCAAAGCCATCAAGGTTCGCGTCGAGAAGAGCGGCGTCGAACCGGTACTGCTCGATCAGGCCGAGCGCCGCGATCACGCTCGCGGCCGGACCGACCACGATCGCGCCGGCGTCTTCGAGCTGGCCGACGATATCCATTGCGAGCAGAGGCTCGTCTTCGACCACCAAGATGCGCTTGCCTGCAAGACGGTCGGCGTCCAGCGACGTCCGAGAGGCGTTCGTCGCGCGGGATCTTCCGCGGCGGGCGCCGGCCGGCGCCTCAGCCAAGGCCGGGTTGGCGGCGAGCGGAAACGCAATGTCCCAACGCACGCCGCCGGCCTCGACCGACATGGCCGCATCGCCGCCGGCGCCGCGAACGCTCATCTCGATCAGGCGACTGCCGAACCCGCGACGGATCGGCTCCTCGACCTTCGGGCCGCCGCTTTCGGTCCACCGGATCTCCAGCACCCGTCCGACTACGTTCCAGGCGATCCCAACCGCGCCATCGGTCTTCGAAAGCGCGCCATACTTCAGCGAGTTCGTGCCGAGCTCATGAAGGATCATCGCCATCTTCGGCACGGCGGTCGCGTCGAGATAGACATCGGGACCGCGCGCCGAGATCTGCGCTTCGTCGACAGGTCCAAGCTTCATCTGGTCCTGGACGACGTCTCGAAGCTGCGTGCCCTTCCACTCGTTGGCGCTCAGCTGGGAATGCACGCGCGACATGGACTGGATGCGGCCGCCAAAGCTTTGGACAAAATCATGCGGCTCGGCGCTATGGCGCAGAGTTTGCGATGCGATCGCCTGCACGGTCGCAAGCATGTTCTTCACGCGGTGGCTGAGTTCGCCGGTGAGCATCCTCTGGAGCTCTTCGGACTCTCGCAGCGCCTCGCACTTGCGGTCGAGCTCCTGTTCGCGCTCCCGCAGCGCCTCGTCGGCGATGGCGCGCTCGAGAAGGTCGGCGGCCTGACGGGCAAGGATGTCGAGCAGGCGAAGGTCGCGGTCGGACGGCTCGTGCGCGTCGCTCCAATGCGTCGAAATCATCCCGAGCAGGGCGCCGCTACGCGACAGCAGAGGCGTCGTCTGGGCGGCGCGGATGTTGGTGCGCCGGAACGCGTTGAGTTCCTCCGTTCCGACGATCTCGTCCCATTGTTCGTAGTCGGGGATGACGGCCCGCCGGCCGGACCTGAGCGCCATCGCGCAGCTGCTGAGCGCAGAAGGGCTCACCCACTGCCAGAAACGCTCCGCTTCGGGCGGCAGATTGCGGGAGCACAAAAGCTGCAGATGACCGGAGCGACCGGGGTGGTCGTTCGTCAGGCACAGGAGCTGCATCGTGCCGAACTGCGACTGCGTGATCGAGATCGCGGCGTCGACAATCTTGCCGTAGAGCTCGGCGCGGTCCTTCTAGCCGATCAACTCCACGCTAATGGAGTGCAGCAGCTCGATGTCTGACAGGGCGCCTGTGACGAAGGGCGGCGCGGAGCGAGAGCCGGCCGGATCAATATAGAGCACGTTCGTCATGACGCATTCCAACAGACGCCAACTCGGCGAGGCCTCGAGCCGCAGATTGCCACTGAAGTTCTCGGGTGCGAGAGAGTTGGTCTGTGGATCGCAGAGCGAAACGCCGATGTCGCTCCAAAGTTTCAGCCGATCTCGTCGAAGTCTGACCGCCCACGGCCTTCGCCGGTTTGCGGGGCGGGATCAGCGCCGGCAGGGTCCACCGCTACTCGGCGCTGGCGCGCATGAGGGGCTGGCAAAGAGAGAGAGAGAGAGAGAGAGAGAGAGAGAGAGAGAGAGAGAGTCGAGACGCGCCGCAAACGTCTCGATCAGCGTGGCCTGTTTCACCGTCGCGCTCTGAAGATCATCGACCCGCGCGTGCTCATGCCGCCGGGTGACAGGCGCCGAATTAGCAGCGCGGCCGAATTGGAGCCTTGACGGAGCGTCCCAGATCGAAGCTGGTCGGATAGGGCTAAGCCGTTTTCCGTACGTGATTTTTCATATGCGCTTGGAGCGACGCCAGTCTTGCGGCGCAGACCGCGACGCCGATCGCGCATCCGCCGACGATCGCGCTCAAAAGCGAAAGATGGACGGCGGCGTCCCCGAACAGCTGGTCTGTCAGAAGGCCCACAAGGGGCGGCCCCAGCCCGAACCCGATCAGCGTGTTGCAGCACAGGAAGAGCGCGCTCGCCCGCCCACGCATCGCGCGGGGCGTCATGGTCTGCACGCCCGAAAAGCCGGCGGGCGTGGCGAGGCCCAGCGCATAGGTCAATGCGAGCAAGCCAGCGATCGCGGTTGGTCCCTCGCCGAGGCAGAACAGGCAGGCGGCCGGCGCCGCGCTCGTCAGGCTCAAGGCCAGCACCATGTAGGGCGCCCGACTTCCGGCGCTGCGGCGAAAGGCGTCGAGCAAAGCGCCGCCGGTCAGGTGGCCGGCGGGCCCTGCGGCCAGCACGACCAGACCGAAGACCGCGCCGGCGCGTGCGATGTCGTAGCCGTGCCGGCGCACCAGCGCCGTGACCGTCCAGGCCGTGACCGCCTGGATCGCCATCGTGGCCGCTCCCGCCGCCGCGATATGGACGGCGTAGCGGCGCCAGTGGCGGGCGAGCCAGCCGCGCCACGCATGGGAGGGATTTTGCGCGCTCCCGGCCGCGCGCGCAGGCTCGCGCAACGCCAGCACGGCGACGATCAGCGCGAAGTTCGGGATGACGCTCACGATGAACAGCGCGCGCCAGGCTTGCGGATCGCCCGCGAAGGCGAGCGGCGCGGAGGCCAGAACCGACATCAGCGCTCCGCCGCCGAGAAATGCGGCGCTGCGGCCGAGCGTCGAGCCGGAGGTGTAGATCGAGACGACCTGGCCGATGCGTCCGTGTGGCGCGGTGGCGGCGATCAGCGAGAGCGCCGCCGGCGAGAGCGCCGCCTGGCCGAGCCCGAGCGCGACGCGGGCGGAAAACATCTCGCCGAACGTCGAGCAGAACGCGAAGGCGGCGTTCGCCGCGCTCCAGCAGGCGAGGCTGACGGCGATCACCAACGTGCGGCGGGAGCGGTCCGCGACCGATCCGAAAGCGAGCGCGGCGACCGCGAACACGAGCACGAAGGCCGAGCCCTGCAACAGCCCGATCTGGAAGTCGCTGAGGCGGAGATCAGCCTTGAGCGCGGGCGCGGCGAGGGCGATCAGATAGCGGTCGGTGAAGGCCGCAAGATGCACGAGGCCGAGCACGATCGCCACGGTCCACCCGCGGCGCGACGCCTCATACGCCCTGCTCGTCACGGGACCGGCGCCGTCAGCGCATCTGGTCCCACCAGAGCGCGATCTCCGACCGCTCCCCGGACGTTGCGCCGTCTCCGATGCGCGCGGACCGGTATTCGCCCGGCGTGACGCCAAAGGCTTCGCGGAACGTGCGAGAGGCGTCGCTTTCGCTCACGAAGCCGCAGTCGAAGGCGATCTGGCCGATGCGGCGGCCGTCGCTTGTCCGTCCCAACAGAAGGCGCATGCGGGCCAGACGACGCGTCCGGATGAAGCGCGCGACCCCGCCGAAGTCTGCGAAGGCGCGGTAAAGCGCCGAGCGCGACTGGCCGACCGCGCGCGCGACCTCGTCAGGACCGGCGGCGAGGTTAGCGTCGATGAACCGTCGCGCGCGAAGTCGGCAGGCCTGGTCGGAGGCGGTCAGCGCGCGCCCGCTTTCGCCTTCAGAGCAAGCGACAGAAGCTCGACCGCGACCTGCGCGATGCGCATGCGGTCCGACGGGGCGGGGTCGTCCGGAAATCGGAGGAACGAGGAGAGCAGCCCGCCGAGCATGGCCGACCGGCTCTCCGGGATCACCGCGCCATGAAGCCCGTCCGGCCCGCCCATTCGTTCGATCAGCGCGCGCGGGGTGGACAGCGTCAGCACCCGAGCGTCGCTCACGGTGGTCGCCATCGGCCGCGTCATGTCGATCAGGACCATTTCGCCGCGCTGGACCCGACGCGCGCCTGCGTCGGTCTCGACATCAAATTCGCCGTCGAGCACGAGCTGCGCCGTGAAATGATCGAAGCCGTTCCGCGCGACGCGCCGCGCGCATCTCACATGGCGCACGCTCTTAAGCCGGCGATCGAACAGGATCATCTCGTCGAGGCGCTGCGCCTCGACGCTGACGGCGAAACGCCCATCAAGACCGACGACGTCCGCCACCGGCCCGTAAAGGTCGTGATACGCCTCGAATCCGTTACGACCGCCGTCGTCGGCGCTCGCCGTCGAGAAGCTGACGACCGAGCGGGCCGTCGCCGCCGCACTCATCGAACGCACGCTCTCCTACTATGCCACCACAGCAAATTAGCTGACCCCGGCTTCCAAGGACAAGACTGTAAAATCACGTAGGATTCCGATGTCTGCAAACCTGCGCGGCGCGCAACCGATCGAGGACGCGCGTCGTTCGATAGGTTGGGCCTGCGACATTACGAGCGCGGGCGGACGAAATGCTCGTAACGATAAGGCGTCTCCGCACGTACCTGTTGTGAGACGCGTCAGAACGGGAGCAGGCCAAATGGTCACCAGGCGGGGTGTTCTTGTAGTCGGCGCAGCCGCCGGGGCTCTTGCGTTCGGCGTTTGGGGCCGCCGGCCGGCGGTCGCGGCGGAGGGCTCCTTCGAGATCGCGATGAGCGACGCGGAATGGCGCAAGCGCCTGACCGAAAAGCAGTTCTCGGTGCTTCGGCTTTCCGGCACGGAGCGGCCCTATTCGAGCCCGCTCAATGACGAGCGCCGCAAAGGCCGTTTCGCCTGCGCGGGATGCGAGAATCCGCTGTTCTCTTCCGAAACGAAATTCGACAGCGGCACCGGTTGGCCGAGCTTCTGGGCGCCGCTCGACAAGGCGATCGGCACGGGGCGCGACACCGCCTTCGGGATGGAACGCGAGGAGGTCCACTGCGCCCGCTGCGGCGGCCATCTGGGACATGTGTTCAACGACGGGCCGAAGCCCACCGGCCTGCGCTATTGCATGAACGGCGTCGCGATGACGTTCCGGCCGGCTGCCGCGTAACCTATGCCGCTTTTCGTGCTCGCGTAGGCCGACCGGCCCTTCGTCCACGGCTCGGAAGAAAACGGCGCGCCGGCGCGTTTCCGCGTAACGATCGACAGGGCCGCGCCGAAGACAATCATTGGGGCGACGTCGACGAGAACGGCGAGGGCGTCGTGAAGATCACTGGCTCCAGCAGTTCGTGCGTCAGAGCGGGCCGGGCGGCGGCCATGCGTTCGAGAGCGAGATCCTGGATCCGGGCCCGCGGGCCTTCGCGTTCACCTTTGGCTGAGGGAGGCTGACATGACGAGTTCACGCATCAAGGCTGCCGGCGTCGTCGCGGCGATCGCACTTTCGGCCGCGACTGGCCTTTCGGTCGCGCGATGCTCCGCCGAGGAGGCGGTGGCGATCCCCGCGCCCGCAATCGACGCGCCGGCCGGCCCGGGCCTCGAAACCGCGGTGCTGGCGGGCGGCTGCTTCTGGGGCGTGCAGGGCGTGTTCCAGCACCTCGAGGGCGTCACCGAGGCGATGTCCGGTCATGCCGGCGGCGACAAGTCGACGGCGCAATACGAGGCGGTCGGCGGCGGCGCCACGGGCCACGCCGAGGCGGTCCGCGTCACCTTCGATCCGAAGAAGGTGACCTACGGCAAGATCCTGCAGGTCTATTTCTCGGTCGCGCATGACCCGACCCAATTGAACCGGCAGGGCCCGGACCGCGGGACGCAGTACCGCTCGGCGATCTTCGCCGCGAGCGCCGAGCAGGCCAAGGTGGCCAAGGCCTATATCGCTCAGCTCAATCAGGCCCGCGTCTACGACGCCGCGATCGTCACCAGGATCGAGCTCGGAAAGTCCTTCTATCCGGCCGAGGCCTACCACCAGGACTATCTGACCCTGCATCCCAACCAGCCCTACATCGCCATCAACGACATCCCGAAGGTGAAGGCGCTGCAGACGATGTTTCCGGACCTTTACAGGACCAAGCCGACCCTGGTCGCCGCGGCGACGAACTGACGCCAGTCACAGCGCGACGATCGCGTCCGCGACCGGCGTCTCCCCCTCGGTCAGCTCCAGGATCCGTCTCGAGATCCGCGGCGCATGGACGAGCGCCGCAAGCGTCTCCGCGACGTCGTCGCGCGGGACGGAGCCGTAGGTCAGCGCGGGGCCGATGCGGATCCTGCCTGAGCCCGGATCATCGGTTAGCGTTCCGGGGCGGAGGATGATCCAGTCGAGGTCGCTCTCGGCGAGCTCCATGTCGGCCTGCTTCTTGACCGCCATATAGTGCTCGAACGTCTCCGAGAGCTGTTTGTGGCGGCCGGCTTCCGGGAAGGCCGAGACCAGCAGGAACCGCGAGACGCCCGCGAGGCGCGCGGCCTCGATCGACTTGGTGAGGCCCTCGCCGTCGATCGCGGTCGTCATGGCCGCGCCGCCTTCGCCCGCGGCCCCCGCGGAAAACACCAGCGTGTCTGAGCCGGAAACGGCGTCCGCAAGCTGCTCAGCGCTCATCGCCACGAGGTCGCCATGCGTCGCCCCGACACCGAGCGCCTTCAGCCGCTCGCCCTGCTCTTTGCGGCGGTAGAGCCCGTCGACCACGTCGCCGTGGGCCGCCAGTTTCGCTGCTAGGCGCGACCCGACATTGCCCGCGATCCCGACGATGAAGGTCTTCATGGAAGGTCCTCTCCGTTTGAGTTCACTGAGCGGCCGGCGAACGAGCGCCGGCCGCTCCCGTTGACGCTCAGGCGTTCAGGCGCGCGATCAGCGCCTTGGCGGCGGGCTCCGACGAGGCGGGATTCTGCCCCGTGACGAGCAGACCATCCTCGACCACATAGGGCGCCCAGTCGGCTCCCTTGGAGAAGTCGCCGCCGTTGCGCTTGAGCTCGTCCTCGACGAGGAACGGCACCACGTCGGTCAGCCCCACTGCGTCCTCTTCCGAATTGGCGAAGCCGGTGACGCGCTTGCCTTCGACGAGTGGCGCGCCGCTTCGGGCCTTGGCGTGACGCAGCACGCCGGGCGCGTGACAGACGAGCGCGACTGGCTTTCCGGCCGAGAGCGTGGTCTCGATCAAAGCGATCGAGTCCCTGTCCTCCGCCAGATCCCAGAGCGGGCCGTGGCCGCCCGGATAGAACACCGCGTCGAAGCCGTCATGCGAGACGGAGTCGAGACGCACGGTGGAGGCAAGCGCCGCCTTTGCGTCCGCGTCGGCTTCGAACCGCCGCGTGGCGTCGGTCTGGAAGTCCGGCTCGTTGCTTTTCGGGTCGAGCGGCGGCTGGCCGCCTTTGGGCGAGGCAAGGATGATCTCCGCGCCCGCGTCCTTGAACGCGTAGTAGGGCGCGGCGAGCTCCTCCAGCCAAAAGCCAGTCTTGCGTCCGGTTTCGCCAAGCTGGTCGTGCGAGGTCAGCACCATCAGGATCTTCATCGTCAACTCCTCTTCAGCGGTTCGACCGGCGCCTGTTTGAGTAGACCGGTCGTCTATAAAATTGGCGAAACTCGGCGCGAGTTCCGCCAGGACGTTGCTCCGATCAGCGCGCCGGGAGGTTGAGAGTTCGGCGAGTCGCGGCCATGGCGGCGTCGAAGGGAGCCGGGCTCCGCTCGATCTTCGCCATCAGACTTGCGCCGAGCCAGGTCTGATAGAGGTTCTCAGCGGTGGACGCCGGGGCGTCTTCGACCGAGAGCGACCCTTCGGCGACGCCGGCCGCGATGGCGCCGGTCAGCCGATCGACGATACCGGCGGCGCCGGCTTTGAGCGCGAGCCGCATCGCCTCGGAGAGGTCGGAGACCTCGGCCGCGAGCTTCACTGCAAGGCATTTGCCCTGGTGGTCGAAACTGCCCTGGGTTTCGCGCCAGCCGGCGAAATAGGTCATCAGGCGTTCGGCCTGCGTCTTGTCTGCCGCAGTGAGCGTCGCGTCGAGATCGGCGAGATAGTCCTCGAAGTAGTCCTTCAGGATTGCTTCGCCGAACGCGTCCTTGGAGCCGAAGTAATGATAGAACGAACCCTTCGGGACCTGCGCCGAGACGAGGATCTCGTTCAGGCCGACGGCCGAAAACCCCTTCGCCGCCATTATGGTCGTGGCGGTGTGGAGGATGTGCTGCCGGACGTCGATGGTTTCATGCCCTTGGCTCATGGAGAGCCATATAGAACGAATTAGACCGGTCGTCTAGTGGTGGGCCAGCGCGTTGTGAGCGGGCGTCGGCCTGGGCGGGGTCCGGAGGCGCCGCATGCTCTTCCGGATCCCGCCGCGTTCCGCTCTCCGCCAGGCGCCGAAGCTTCCGGATGATTGAGGTCCGGAACTCTCCTGCGGCGCTATGGACCGTCAGTCCTCGGCGCTGCCGACGATGACCGCCTTGACGTTGGACACCAGACGCCCGCCCTGCTTGTCGCCAGCGATGATCAGCCGGGCCATGCCCTCGGTTTCGCTGAGCGGTTGGCCGTTGCCGTCGGCATAGGCGATAAGAACCTGCTGGGCGCCAAAGTTGGGCAGAAGGTCGGCCACCGCGATGATCGCCTCGTAGCAGTCGGTGGCGCGGACGGCGACGTACTTTCTCAGGATGTCGTTCTTGCGGGTAGGATCGAGCTTGATGACCGCCGCGGCCAGCATGTCGTTGAGCGAGACGCCGGTGTAGGTCTGGGTGACGAGACCCGCGCTGCCCGAGAAGTAGGTCACGGTCACGCGCGAGGACGGAAGCTTCTTCAGGTCCTTGAGCTTGAAGGTCGTCGGGTTCTCGACCTCGCCGCGCAGTTTGAAGCTACTGGAGAACCCGCCGTCGCAGGACGCCGCCTGAGCGGTCCCTCCGAAGGCGAGGGCGGCGAAAGCAACGGCGGCGGCGAGCGTGCGGAAGCGGGTCATCGTCGAATCCTGGAGTGATCTGGGCGCGGTCCGGACGTCGGACGAAAGCGGGCGCCGAAGTGGAGATGATACGGCGACATTAAGATCGTTATGTTTCAAAGAATATGACGGTGCCGTCAATTGCGACCTTCGAGGCGTCGTCGGGACTGATCAGAGGATCAAGGTCGGCGACTGGTTGCCGGCTCCGTCGTCGATCGGCTCCGGGGAGCGCTGCACTCGAGGAGGATCTCGACGTTCAACTCGTGCAGCGCAGCCGCCGCTTCGTCGGGCTGACGCCGGAGGGCGAGAAGGTGCTGGCCTGGGCCGCCAGATCCTGACGGACGACAACAGCCTGAAGGACGGCCTCACGGGCTCGCGCGAGCGGCTTTCCGGCGTGCTCAAGCTCGGAGTGATCCCGGCCGCGCAACGCCAGCGACGTCGCTTCGATCTTCACCCGCCGGAAGCCCCAACCGGCAGGCGGTCGGGGCTCGACTTCTCGGACGCCCGCCGCGCGCTTGGTCAGACCGACGACCGCGCGTCGGCGTGAGGAGATCCGCCCGAACGCGTCCCAAAAAGCACGAGCGCTAGGATCAGGGCCGCCAAGACCCCCGACGACGAGAACCGGCTGAGATCCAGTCCGCCATGATCGAGCGGCTTGGTCAGCAGGTCGCCGAGGGCCGCGCCCAGCGGCCGGGTCAGCACGAACGCGGCCCAGAACAGCAATGTCACGGACATGTCGGTCGCGAGCATGAGAGCCACGATGATGGCGAGCGCCGAGATGAAGATCAGTGCGGCGCCGTCATAGCCGAGGCCCGAGCCGTCGGCGAAATAGTCGCTGAGCGCCGTGCCGAGCATGTTGGAGGCGAGGATCGCCAGCCAGTAGAAGCCCTCGGCTTTGCGATCCACGATGCGCGCGACCGAGATCGTTCCGAGCGTCCGTCGCCAGACGAAGAGCACGACGGCGAGGAAACTCGCCAGAACCGCAACGCCGCCGAGATAGCCCCAGCCGAGCGAGCGGTCTGCGAAATCGGCGATCGTCGTGCCGACGGTCGTGGTGGCGATGACGACGGCCCAGTAGAGGAATGGCCGGTAGCGCTCCGCCCTGATCTGCGCGACGCAGAGCGCAAGGAAGATCCCGAAAAGCACGAACGAACTCGCGGCGTAGCCGCAGTTCAGGCTCATGGAGAGCGCGTCGCCGGCGGTTTTTCCGAGCGTTGTGGCGGCGATCTTGATGATCCAGAAGAGCAACGTGACATGAGGCGTTTTGCTCAGGCCGTCTTCAATCGAACGATGCATGGGACGTCTCCGCAAACTGGGGCGCCGGCAGTGATGGCCGGCGCTCTTCGGTCGCCGAGGATCGTTGTCGATACTTAGATCCGACTTAGGCGGTCGCGCCACGAGCAAGACGAATAAGAATTCGACCGCTTCCGGGATCTGTCCCGGAAGCGGTCGAACATGCAAAACCTGCGCGGCGGCTCGTCGTACGTCGATCAGTCTGGGCGCGCCGACCACTTTGCGAGTTGGTCCGGCGCGCGCGCGATGATCAGCATGGCCTGCGCATGATCGTCGCCGTCGCCCGCCGGCTGCGGTTCGTGCCAGACGATGAGCTTCGGATCGACCCGATCGAGCGAAGACAGCAGCTTGGGGAAGGAATGCGCCCAGGCGCTTGAGCCGATGCGCACCGTGCTGTCCGCAGACTTGAAGTTCACCACCGCGACGGCGCGCGGCCCCATCATGCCGACGATCGCGCCGAAATAGGCGTCGAGCTCGGCCGGCGGCACATGCTGGAGCACGGCGGTGCTGTAAATCAGGTCGGGATTGCGGCGCGCCGCGAATTCGAGAGAGGCTGCGTCGATCGCCGACAGATAGGGACGCTTCTCGGCGACGAGCTCCGGTCCGAGCAAGGTCAGCCCGTCCCTGAAAAAGCGATCGACGACGTCGAGCCCGATGTACCTGCCTGGCTCGAGATGGCGGATGAAATGCTGTCCGACGCGAAGGCTGCCGCAGCCATAGTCCACGCAGACCATGTCGGACCGAAGCGCCCGATCCTCGAACCACCTGAAATAGCGGCGGCCGCGGTTCGAGAACTGGGCGGTTTCGTGCGTCACCGACGCAAAGAGAGGATCCGCCCGGTAGTGACGCAGGCCAAGCGTCTTGTGCGCGCCGCCGCGTTCGAGCCGCAGCGTCGCGCGATGGGCGTAGAAGTCGGCGTAGGTCGCGCCCGGGTTCGCCCGACGCCAGCGCGCGAAGCGCATGTCGGCCAAGGTTCCGGCGGCCCTTCCGCCGATTCCGCGTTCGAAGAAGCGATCCACCGCAAGCTTCGCCGCGACAAACGACCGGGGCCCCGGCTTGGCGTCACGTCGATCGGCGTCCGGCCGCCTTTGTTCGCGCGCCGTCTGGTCGAGCAGCTTCGCGGTCAGCGCGCCGAGATGGACATTGAGCAGGGGCCCAAGCGGGGAACGTCCGACGGGCGTCCGGGAGACGCGCTGGAAATAGGAGACGTCCGGATTGGAGTTGCCTTCCAGGATGACAGGCCCCTCAGGCGTCCAGGCGATGTCCCAACCGACGAGCACGCGAGCGGAGAACACGCGATGCGCGGCGAGCGCGGCTTCCGAAATCTCGCGCCAGCCCTCCAGAA
The DNA here is from genome assembly GCF_042648545.1 of Chenggangzhangella methanolivorans. Taxonomy (NCBI): domain Bacteria; kingdom Pseudomonadati; phylum Pseudomonadota; class Alphaproteobacteria; order Hyphomicrobiales; family Methylopilaceae; genus Chenggangzhangella; species Chenggangzhangella methanolivorans. The sequence goes on along the minus strand of NZ_JBHRXS010000020.1, from coordinate 20,867 downwards.
TTCGCCCGGAGAGCCGCTCGCCGGTCGCCGGATGGTCGGTGAACCAGCGCGTCGCGGTCTCCGGCGCGTCGCCGGTCATCAGGCCGAACGCGCCGGTCTCGACGTCGATCTCACAGCCCCAGTCGGCGTCCGGCGTCTTCGGCCAGCCGGGCTCGAAGCGGCGCAGCAGCCTGAGCACGCCGTGCGTCGCCTGCGGCTCTCCGCGAGAGTCGAGGCAGGTCATGACGCGGAACACCACCAGGGATTTCTCGGCCAGCGACCCGATGAGGGGATGGTTGCGGAGCTTCGGCTGTATGATCAGCCTGCGGTCGGCGGAGGAGAGCCGAAGCGTTTGAAGGACTTCGGCGAGGTTGACGATGGCGCCGTCGTCCGCGCGGTAGAGGAACCGGCCGGCCCTCTCGAAATTGAACGTGAAGCGCCCGCCGCGGCCTCTGCGATCCTTGACGAAGAGGTCACGATCGAAGTCGTCGCGGGACGCCATCCAGACGAGCGCGCCGTCCTCGACGGTCGCCATGATCGGCGCGGTCGCCACGCCGTGCTCCTCGCACACGCGGAAGAATTCGAGCTTGTCGTTCATGTCGCTCGGCCCGCCCTGGGCGGCGCGCAGCAACTGGATTCGGCGGTTCAGCCCGTTCTTGGTCTCGACGCGGGTGATGGTGGCCTCGAACAGGCCGGGCTCGGGCCGGTAAAGCTCGTGGACGTAATAGCTCTTGGCGTCGACGCCGTGCACGAAGCCCATGCGCAGGAGATCGCCCAGTTGCGCGAGGACGCCGCGGCCATAGACGTCGCGCACCGCGCCCGCGGAGCCCGGCATGAAGCGCGCGATGATCGCGAGGATGAAAAGATGCCGGATGACCGGCAGCGCCAGGATCGGCTGCGGCGCGGGATAGCGCCGGCGGGTCTCGAGGCCGAAATCGTAGAACAGCCTCCGCGCCCTGAGACCGATCTGGTCCGGGGCGAAATGGTAGGATTTCATCGGCGCGATCTGGGTGAGCAGCAGGCCGAGCACGAAGGTGGTCGTGGCTGCGAGCTCCGCCAGATCCTCCGCCTTCGCCATCCCATGGGCAGTTTCGTCGAACCCGAAGGCGTGCAGCGCGAAGTTGAGGCCGACCGCCGCGAGGGTGATCGCAAGGCCCAGGCGCATCACGATCATGACGTAGCGGCGCATGGCGTAGCGGCGGCCGGCGAGAACGATCAGAGAAGCCGCCAGGATCCAGGCGACGTTCGAGAGGCCGACCTCAAGGAGCTTCGGGACGACAGGCGCGACCAGCGGTTCGAGGTGATCTTCGACCGCGATCAGCAGGGTTCCAAGCGCGGCCCAGCCCCAAGCGGCACGCAAGCTGGCGGATCGCCGGTGCGCGACGAGTTGGATCCCTGCGAAGCTCAGTCCGAGCAGCGCCACGAAGTCGTTGCCGATCTCGAAGCCCGACTCGGGCCCGAGCGGCGCGACCCGGCCCGAGAGCGCCAAGAGCGGCAGCGCGAGTCCGAAGGCGAGCAGGAACGGCCCGAACTGGCCGGCGACAGACGTGCGGGGAGCGATCATTGCGCGAGCGCTCCGATGGAGCCGAGCCCGAACATCTGCGAGCTTTCGATCGTGGCTTGGCGGATGTCCGGGTAGGTTCCGTCCCGCGCCGCGATCCATGCGCGCGGCGGATTGGCGACGCTGGCGTTGACGAAGAACATCAGCGACGCCCGCTTGCGAAGGCCCGGCACGTTGCGCACCTGATGGACGAGAGGCTGCATCAGGCCTCCGGTCATGAGCGTCAGGATGCCTCCCGGCATGATCAGCAGCTCGTCGGGCGCGAGATTGGCCGGCTCGAACCGGCCGTCGACCTCGAACTCGAGCCCCGGCTGGCGCGACGTGACGATCGTCAGCAGATGGCCGTCCTCGTGCGCGTCCTGCAGCAGGTCGCGGGTCTCCCGGCCCGGCCGATAGTAGTTGAGCTGGAGGTAGGAGAATTCGGCCGCGTCGATGCGGTCGCCCTCCGGGTCGACGGCGTCGCGCAGGTCGTCGAGCACGCCGTTGGCGAGCGTGGCGTAGAACGGCGCGGCGCGGCAGAGGTCGCCGTGCAGAGGATTTGCGGCGCGCCATCCGGCGATGTCGGGGCGGGTCTGGTTGCGCAGGACGAGCGAATAGGTCTCGTTCAGATCGGGCCGGGAGGCGTCGCCCGAAAATTCGGCCCCGAAGGCGCGGTGGCCCTCCAGGATGTCGGGCCTCGAGAACCTGGCCTTCTCGGCCGCGGTTCGCGCGAAGAAGCCGTCCGCGTCGTCGAACGTCTCGTCGAGACAGGCCTTCATCAGCCCGCCCGTGCGGACGATGGCGTAGCCGGATCGCAGCAGGGTGCTCGACGCGCTGCGGACCGCGTTGGCGAAATCTTTCACTGGGACGACCTCGAAGACTCGAAGGGATTCTGGAGGGAGGGTTTGATCCGGGAGCCGCCGATCGACAGCGCCGAGGCGACGACCGCGCCGAAGGCGGCCGCCGCGGCGAGCGCGCTCAAGGCGACGATCAGCGCCCGTAGGACCGACTGGTTTGGATTGGTTCGAGACCCCATCATCGACGCGCCTTCACCGTTCGTTTCACGCTGCGGCGGAGACTGAGACCGGCGACTTAGGCACGAATTAGCTGGCGGGCGGAGGCGCCGGCTTTTGCGCGCGACGCCCGAAAAGCTCTGAAAAACGAACAGTTCGGAGGCCAAACTGAACAAAAGGAAGCGGCCGCCTGTGAGGGCGGCCGCTGGGTCTGAGGATGCCGGCGTCCACGCGAGGCGGTGGAGGGCGCTATCCCGCCGAGCTCCGCGCCGGCGTTCCCGACCTGACCCGGCCTTTGAAGGTAAGAAAAGCCACCAAGCCGGCGATGCAGAGCAGGAAGCCCACGCTGGTCACGATGGTCCCCCAGCCGAGGCCGCCATATTCGGTAGGCTGCGACAGCAGGTCTCCGAACGAGGCCCCGAGCGGGCGCGTCAGGATATAGGCCAGCCAGAAAGCCGCGACGCCGTTCAGCCGGAATGCGTAATAGGCGCAGGCGATCACCGACACGCTGGCCGCGAACAGCAGACCCGTCGTCAGGTAGCCGAGTTCATAATGTTCAGCGATCAGGTCGCCGACCGCCGTCCCGAGCGCGAATGTGAACAGGATCGCGCTCCAGTAGAACGCCTCGCGACGCGTCGTGAAGATTTCGTGGATCGACAGCGTCCCTTCCGACAGCCGCCAGATCGCGAATGTCGCGGCGAGCGCGAGCGTGAACACGACCGTGGTCGTGGTCAGCGCGACGCCGAACGTGTCGACGAGAGTGTCGGTCGCGAGCGTGCCCACGATGCTGATCATGACCACCGCGAGCCAATAGACCCACGGCACGTAGCGCCGGTGGGCGAACTGCAGCGCGATGGCCGCGACCAGGAACGCGCTCATCACGAGCGACGTCGCGGTCAGGCCCCACCCGAGATTGACGGCGAGGTAGTCCGCGGCGGTTTCGCCCATGGTGACCGCCATGAGCTTGATCAGCCAGAATTCGAGCGTGACCTCCGGGGCCCGGTTGAGCGCCTTGGTCTGGGTCTTGCGGGCGAGCGCCGTCATGACGTCTCCTGTCTGTCGAATGTCGCTTTGGACGGTCAGTTCTTGAGGAGCTTCAGCGCGTCGTCGAAGAAAGCGTCGGCGCGCTTGTCGTCGTCGGCGTTGCAGCGCTCGACGCCCTTCGCCTCGAGCGTCTTGACCGGCTTCATGTCGGCGTCGCCGAGCGTCGTCTTTGCGATCGCCGCGCGCAGTTCGACGAGCTTGTCCTCGCACGGGACTGCGGCCGCATAGGCGAAGGATGCGAAACAGCCGGCCGAGGCGAGGGTCGCGACGGCTGTGGCGAGCTTGATGGTCTTCATTGGGCGTCCGATCGATGGAGGCGCCGTCGACCTGCTCGATGGCGCGATGACGATCGGGATAAGCGGAGCGACTTAGGCGCGACTTAGGGGGCGCGCGAAGCCGCCCGAGCAGATGCTTCGGCTCCTAATCGAGTTATAATTCTGGTCCTGCGATGCTCTGCTGTCCCTGCCGGCGCGTCCGGTTCTCACACAGACCCCAAAGCGATGCGCGCGCTTCTGATTGAAGACGACCGGATGATCGGACCGAGCCTCAAGCAGGCGCTCGCCGACGCCGGCGTGGTGGTCGACTGGGTCGAGGACGCCGCCACGGGCCTTGCCGCTCTCGACACGTCGTCCTACGCCGTCATCCTGCTCGATCTCGGCCTTCCGGACGGCTGCGGGCTTGCGATCCTTGATCGGCTTCGAAAGCGCAACGACGACACTCCGATCGTGATTTTGACGGCGCGCGACGACCTCGAGACCCGGATCGACGGGCTCGACCGCGGCGCCGACGATTTCCTCGTGAAGCCGTTCGAGGTCGACGAACTCAAGGCGCGCATCCGCGCCGCCGTCCGCCGAAACGCCGGCCGCTCCGCTTCGTTGATGGAGTGCGGCGAGCTGACTCTCGACCTCGCGACCCGCGAGGTCGCCTATCGCGGCCAGCATCACGCCTTGTCGGCGCGGGAGTTCGCCCTCATCCAGGTGCTCGCCGAACGACCCGGCGCGGTATTGTCTCGCTCGCAGATCGAGGACCGCATTTACGGTTGGGGCGAGGAGGTGGAGAGCAACGCGGTCGACGTGCTCATCCACTACGTCCGCCGCAAGTTCGACAAGGACATCGTGCGCAACGTCCGCGGCGTCGGCTGGGTGATCCCGAAGGCGACCGCCGGCGCCCTCGCATGAAGTCGCTGCGCGCACGGCTCGCGCTCGCGCTTTTCCTCCTGCTCACCGCGGTTGGGATCGCCGCCGTGGGCGCGGCGTTCCTGGTGGTGGAGAGCGAGCCGGACGAGCTTCTGGACGATCAGCTCCGCCAGATCGCCATGAACGTCGGGGACGTCGCGAGGCCCCTGCCGCCCCCCGACCCGCCGATCGAGGCCGACGACGCGATCCTGATCGTCATTCGCGACGCGACCGGGCGGATCATCCGCCGGTCAGACGACAGCGTCGATCTTCCGGCCACCCAGAAAACCGGCTTCAGCGACGAGGTGGTGAAGGGCGAGGGCTGGCGTTCTTACGCGATCGTGACGGACGACCGGGTCATTCAGGCCGCGCAGCGCGAGCAGACGCGCGACGAGCTCGCCAACGAGGCCGCGATCCAGGCGGTCGCGCCGATCGCGATCCTGATCCCGTTGTCATGGCTGGTGCTCGGGGTGCTGGTGACCCGCCTGTTCCGCCCGCTCGAGCGTCTCACGGACGAGCTTCGCGAAGCTCAGGCCGAGCATGACAGCCCGCTGTCGACCGAGGGGCTGCCGAGCGAAATCGTGCCGCTGGTCGAGCAGGTGAACGGCTTGCTCGCCCGGCAGAACGAACTGCTCGAGCTGCGCAAGCGGTTCGTATCCGACGCGTCCCATCAGTTGCGGACGCCGCTCGCCGCGCTCCAGCTCCAAGTCGGCAATCTTGCGCGGGCTCCGGGCGCTCAGGCCGTTTCGGGCGAGATCGCCGAGATCCGTCAAGGCATCTTGCGGATGAGCCGCCTGACATCCCAGCTTCTTGACCTCGCGCGCGCCGAGGCGCCGCATGATCCGAGCGTCTCGCCTTCGACAGACCTCTCGGCGGCGCTGCGGCAAGTCATCGAGACGGCGCTGCCGCTCGCCGACGAGCGCGGGGTCGATCTCGGGGTTGTGTCCGAGATCGATGCGACCGTGGGATGCCGCGAGCAGGACCTGACCGCGGCGCTGATGAACGTGGTCGACAACGCCGTGCGCTACACCCCGTCCGGCGGCAGCGTCGACGTCTCGAGCGCGCTGGCGGGCGACCGGGTCGAGATCGCTGTTCGCGACACCGGTCCGGGCGTCGCCGAAGACGAGCTGGAGCGTGTGTTCGAACGCTTCGTGCGAGCGGGGCGGGCGACCTCCGGGGGAGCGGGCCTTGGTCTCGCCATCGTCAAGGCGGCGGCGGCGCGATCGGGCATGGAGGTGCGGCTCGAGAATGCGGCCGAGCCGCGCGGTCTCCGCGTCACCATAAGCCTGCCGCTGCCCGCGCCAGCCGCATGAAGCGGGCGCGCGGGCGGGTTCCGGCTGCTTGGGCGTGGCTCGCGGCCGCGTTCGCCGTCCCCACGGCGATCGTCGCCAAGGTCGGCGTGGCGCCCATCGGGTGCAGGAAAGCTCGATGTGACCGAGCTGCGTCCACAGCCTCTCAGACCGCCGTTCGAATCGAGTCCGGAACCAGAGAAAACCGCCGGAGACCGGCGGCCTTCTTCGTTTTGAGAGACTGGAGCAGGCGAAGGGATTCGAACCTTCGGCCCCAACCTTCGCAAGCGATGAATGGCCGTGTCGCGAGGTTGCTTCATGGTTCGCTGCATGACGTCAGGCGCAGCCCCGTCTGATCCGCGCTCATCGACGGGTCGCCCTGCTTCAACGTCCTGTCGCGTCGATGGCTTCGGCGCGCGCATTGCGCCGGATGGCCTGGGGCGGCTGGCCGAACGCGCGCACGAAGGCCCGCCGCATCCGGTTGCGGTCTGCAAAGCCTGTCCGGTCGGCAATGACGTCGATCGGATGGAGGCTGCTCTCCATCAGCTCGCGCGCGGCCTCAACCCTCAGGTTCTCGATGGCCTTGGCGGGCGACTGGCCGGTTTCGGCGTGGAACACGCGGCTGAACTGGCGCGGGCTGAGACGCGCGGCCTCCGCCAAATCCTCGACCGTGAGGGGCTTGTCGAGGTTGCGCTTGGCGTAAGTCAGCGCGCTCTGCACCCGGTCCGACTTGGGCTCCAGCTCGAGAAGCGTCGATAACTGGGACTGGCCGCCCGCGCGGCGATGGTAGAGCACGAGCTTGCGCGCGACCGACCTGGCGACCTCCCGGCCGAGATCCTCCTCGATGAGCGCGAGCGCGAGATCGACGCCCGCGGTCATGCCGGCGGAAGTCCAGACCGGGCCGTCATTGATGAAGATCCTGTCTTCGTCGACGACGCTTTTCGGGAACCGTCTCTGAAGGTCCCGGGCGTGCATCCAGTGCGTCGTAGCGCGCCGGCCGTCGAGCAGCCCTGCTTCGCCCAGCACAAAGGCCCCAGTGCAGATCGCGGCGACGCGGCGGCTTCGGCCGGCGGCGGCGCGCACGAAAGCGATGAGGCCTTCGGTCGAGGGACTGACGAGCGTGCCGCCGCCAATCAGCAGCGTGTCGAAGGCCTCCTCCCCAAAGGGTTCGGTGTCGAGCTTCGCGCCGACGGAGGTGCGGACTCCTCCCCCGCGCTCCGAAACGAAACGCAGGTCATAGGCCGCCTCGTCGCCGACGAGATTGGCGATCTCGAAGGCCGTCACGGCCGCGAGGCCCATGAGCGAGTGGTCCGGATAGACAACGAAACCGATGCGCCTCATCACGCCCTCGACTATGTCTTAAAACGACGCACATATGACATTTGAGACGGAATAGATCAACGGTAGCGTCTGTGCATGGAACGGCGGCCGCGCCGCCAAGAGGCATTCAGAGAGCCAAGAAAATGAACACCCAGACCACAAAGGGCGTCGCCGTCGTCACCGGCGCCTCCACAGGCATCGGCGCCGTCTATGCGGAGCGGCTCGCGAGACGGGGCTACGACCTTCTGATCGTCGCGCGGAACGAGGAGCGGCTGCGCGCGCTCGCCGCGCGGCTGACCGCAGAGACGGGGCGGGCCGTCGAGGCCTTCAGGGCGGACCTCGGCGACAAGGCCGATCTCGCCCGCCTCGAGGCTCGGCTGAAGGAGGACGCGAGCGTCGCCATGCTGGTCAACAACGCAGGCGTCGGCTCGGTCGCCTCGATCGAGACCGCGGACGTCGACGAGATGGAGGCCATGATCTTCCTCAACGTCACGGCGCTCACGAGGCTGACCTACGCGGTCGTCCCGGGCTTCACTGCGCGCGGCTCGGGGACGATCATCAACATCTCGTCGGTGGTCGGGGTCGCGGTCGAGGTCTTGAACGGCGTCTACGGCGCCTCGAAGTCCTACGTGCTGAGCTTCGGCCACTCGCTGCAGAAGGATCTTGCCGGCAAGGGCGTCCGCATCCAGACGGTCCTTCCCGGCGCGACCGCGACGGAGTTCTGGGACGTGGCCGGCTATGCGGCGCAGAAGACCTCGCCGATCACGATGTCGGCGGCCGATCTCGTCGACGCGGCTTTGGCCGGCCTGGACAAGGGCGAGCGCGTCACCATCCCCGGGCTTCAGGACGACGACGACTGGTCGCGCTGGGAGGATGGCCGCCTCGCGCTCGCGCCCAAGTTCAACAACGCAAAGCCCTCGCCGCGCTACGGGCTGAGCTGAGCCCCTCGGCGCGATCGCGAACCGGAGCGCTCCCGATGCCATATCTGCAGCTCGACGTGGCCGGCCCGCATCCTTGGGCTGACAAAAGGCGTCTCGCGAGACGCATGAGCGAGACCTACGCCGCCATGATGTCCGTCGACGTCCGGCGCATCAGCGTGGCGATCCGGGAACTGGGGGAAGGCGGGGTCTGGCGTGTGGTCGAGGCCGGGACGGATCCTGTCCCGGTCTCGGTCATGATGCTGGACGTGCGCCGCGGTCGGCCGCCGGAGCTGAGGATGGAGGTCGCGAAGGCGCTCTGCGCCCACTGCGTCAAGATCCTCGGCCTCGAGGAGGATCGGCTGAACGTCGAGTTCACCCAGCACTCCGGGGACGAGATGTATCATCCGGCGCTGGGCGGCTACAGCCCGGAATGGGAGCCGGGCGAGAGCTAGAAGACAACGGCGCGCCGGAGCTCCCGGCGGCCGCCTCGCATGAAAACAGCGGCGCAAATCCATGCGCCCACAAGGGAGGAACGTCATGCCGACTTACGTCTGCTCCGTGCGCCCCAACTTGCTCGATGAGGCCAAGAAGGCCGAGATCGCGCGCGCCATCACCCGCAACCATCACGAGGCGACGGGCGCGCCCGCCTATTTCGTGCAGGTGGTCATCGAGGAGAAGGCCGGCGCGCAGCGCTACCTGGGCGGCGAGCCCGCGTCGGAACAGATCTGGATCAGGGCCGACATCCGCTCCGGCCGGACGGTCGAACAACGCAGCGGGCTGATGCTCGCGATCATGCGGGATGTCGCCCGGATCGCCGGCGTCGAGGAGGAGAAAATCTGGGTCTATCTCTGCAATCTCGAGCCGACCGACATGGTGGAATACGGCCATGTCCTGCCCCTGCCGGGCAAGGAGCAAGAGTGGTTCGAAGCCCTGCCGGCCTCGCTCCGGGACTATATCGCGGCGCTCGGGACGAAGAGGGATGGTTTCGTCCTGTAGGCGATGGCGGCAGTCGGGATGGAGACGACAATTCCGACCGCCGGGCAGCGGCCCCGATAACGCCGTCCTCAAGCAAAGCCGCCACTCGCGTCGGCGATGCAGAGCGAGCGAGTTTTGCGCGCCTCTCTATCCAAGCGCGTGTGGCGAAGGTTTGTTTTCGGACAAGCCGATCGCATCCGCTTCTGGCGCTCCGCCGAACGGTTGCGGGTGTATGATCATGTAGGGGCCGCCTCTAAGAGGAGGCTTTACGCCGACCCGACTTTCCCGCTTACCCAAGAAGCCATGGAGCGCCGGTCGTCTCATCGGCCCTAAAGCGCCGATCCTGCCGGGACGGAGTTGATACATCCAACACCGTCCCAGCAAGCTGATGCTCATTCGATCTGGATCCGGCTTTCCTTGGCGACCGGCTCCCAGCGGGCGTAGTCGGCCTCCAGCAGCTTCTCGAAGTCCGCTCCGGTCCTGCACGTCACCACCGCGCCGTCCTTGGTGAAGAGGTCGGAGACCTTGGGCTGGCGCATGGCTTCGCCCGAGACCTTCGCGATGCGCTCGACGATCGGCTGCGGGGTGCCGGCCCGCACCATGATCCCGAACCACGCCCCGACGTCGAAGTCCGGATAGCCGGACTCCGCCATCGTGGGCACGTTGGGCAGGATCGAGGAGCGCTGCTTCGAACTGACCGCGAGCGGCCGCAGCTTGCCCGCGCGGATGTTGGCGATGCAGGCCACGATGTTGTCGAACATCATGTCGACCCGACCTGTCGTGAGGTCGAGCTGCGCCGGACCGCTCCCGCGATAGGGCACGTGGACGATGTCGATCCCGGCGGTGAGCTTTAGGAACTCGCTCGCCATCTGGTGCGTGGTGCCGGGGCCGGAGGAGGCGAAGCTGATGCCGCCGGGCTTTGCCTTCGCGAGCGCGACAAGCTCCTGCACGGAGTTCGCCTTCACGTCCGGGTGCACCACCAGCACCAGCGGCATGGTGGTGAGCTCGATCACGGGGATGAAGTCCTTCCGCGGATCGAAGGTCAGCTTCTTCATGGTGACCGCGGTGATGGTGTGGGCGGCTGTCGCCATCAGCAGCGTGTAGCCGTCGGCTGGCGCGACCGCGACCGAGCCGGTGCCGATCGCGCCGCCGGCGCCGGGCTTGTTCTCGACCACGATCGGCTGGCCGAGCATGTCGCCCATTGGCGCGCCGAGCGCGCGCGACAGGATGTCGGAAGCGCTCCCCGGAGGGAACGGCACGGTGATCTGGACGGGCTTCGTCGGCCAGTCCGACCGGACGGCATGCGCCCTGGTGATGAAGGCCGGCGCCGCAAGCGCGCCGGCCCCAAGCGCAAGAAACTCCCTACGCCTCATGTCAGTCCTCCCAATGTGCGGCTTCTTGTTTTTGAGTCTTGAGTTCGATCGTCAGGCTGTTCGGCGCTGGCGCGTCTCCGTGGTCTCGCCGAGGAACGCGTTGTCGGCGACGAGCCGCTTCTGCAGGTCCGCGACGTCGAGATGGGCGACCGGCGCGTTGCCGCGCGCGGCGAGCGCAGCCGCCGTTCCGGCCGCCTGGCCGGTCACGATGCAGGGCGCCATGTTGCGCGTCGCGCCATGGGCGAAGTGGGTGGCCGAGAGGCAGCGGCCCGCGACGATCAGGTTGTCGATCCCCTGCGGCAGCAGCGAGCGGTAGGGCACGTCGAACGCGCCGTCGCCGCCCACATCCACGAAATAGGCCTGGCCGGTGTCGGGGTGGTGGATGTCCACGGGGAAGCAGATCTGCCCGACCGTGTCGTCGAACTTCCGGCCCTCGAGCACGTCTTCCTTGGTGATCTCGTAGCGCCCGAGGATGTTGCGGCTCTCGCGCACGCCCGCGACCACCTGCGGCGCGAAATAGCCGCGCTCGAAGCCTGGCACGTGCTTCACGAGGAAATTGCCGGCCTTCACGCATTGCCGGGTCAGGTCCTGGAAGGCGCGCGACATGGCGAGCGGGTCCGTGCCGTCGACGCCGAACACCGCGGAGGTGTTCACGTTGATGCGGTCCGGCCAGACGGTGTTGAAGAACACCTTGTGGTCGCGGTTCGGGAAGATCTTCTCTTCCGCGATGACGTCGTTCCAGGCGCTGAACGTGCCGTTGAAGTAGACCGGGATCGGCTCGCTCTCGCCGGGCTTGTCGGCCATCGCCGGGCCGACTTCGCCGAGCGTCTTGGCGATGAGGCGCGTGTCGACGCGGTGGAAGTGCATCAGCATCGAGACCGGCTGCATCTTGCCGGTGCCTTCCTCGCCCTTTCGCGTCGGCGCGCCGGCGAGCGCGGCGATGTCGGCGTCGCCGCTCGTGTCGATGTAGGAGTTCGCGACCACGCGGCGGAGCCCGCCCTTCATGGCGACGGTGAGAGCGTCGATGGCGTCGCCGTCCCGCTCCACGCCCACGACGCTCGCGCCGTAGATCACCTGGCAGCCGGCCTCGGCGAGCATCTCGCTTGCAAGGATGCGGAACCAGTCGCCGTCAACCGGCGTCACGGCGCTGACGAAGCCGTCATAGGGGATGTGGCCGACCGCGGCGCCGATCGCCTTCAGGCGGTCGACCATCTCCTGCGCGAGGCCGAACACGGTCTGGCGACGATCGCGGGTCAGGAAGCTGTGGAGGCAGAGGCCTGTGGTGGCGTTGCCGCCGACGAAGGGCCGCGGCTCCAGCACCACGGCCTTGGCGCCGGCGCGCGCTGCGGCGATGCCGGCCGCGACGCCGGTCACGCCGCCGCCCACCACCACCACGTCGAAAGTCATCTCGTCCATGTCACGCGTCTCCCATGCGAATTTTTGTCGTTGGCGCGCTCAGCGGGCGGCAATGTCGGCGTCGAGGCTGTCGAGATTGGCGAGCTGCCGGGCGGCCTCGCCGTCGTCGCCCGCCGGATCGATCTGCAGCACCGCGTCGGTGATGCGGCGGCCGGCGCGGGCGATGTGGGCGCGCATCAGCGCCTCGGCCCGGTCGCCGTCGCGCGCGTCGAGCAGGTCGATGAGGCGGCCGTGCTCGTCGATCGACGCCGCGCGATGGCCGGGCGCGAACAGCGACAGCCGGCGATAGGTCGCGACCAGCGGATCGAGCGCCATCAGGCTGTTCTCGGCCCGCACGCTCCCCGCCACCGCGGCGATCGCGGAATGGAACTCGCCGTTCAGCGCGACGAGCGAGGCGATGTCGTCGCGCCCATTGGCCTCGAGCGTCCTCGTGTGGATTTTTCGGAGCGCTGTGATCTCGTCGGGCGCGATCCGCAGGCAGGCGGCGCGGATCATCGCGCCCTCGATGGCCGCGCGCAGGAAATAGACCTCCGCCACGTCCTGGGGCTTGGGCCGGAACACCCGCAGGCCCCGCGGCGTGCTCTCGACAAGCCCGCTCGCCACCAGCCGCTTCACGGCCTCGCGCACGGGCGTGCGGCTGATCGCGAGCTCTCCGGCGAGCTTGACCTCGGAGATGACGTCGCCGCCGCGCAGGCGCCCCGAGACGATCATCTCGCGGATGGTCTCATAGGCCTGCTCGTAACGGGTCGGAACGGGTTCGGCGCGGCTTGTAATGTCCTGCATGGAGATCTGCATACAAGTCTGCATGCGACTTTTCAAGCCGCGCGTTTCGACGTGGGCGATGGCAGGGCGTAACGCTTGCGAGAGGGACTAGCCGCGAGCAGCCGAAACCGGCGCAGCCGAAGAAGGCGAGGGGGCCTTCAGCCGCGTGGCGCCCGCGAGCCAGCGCACGACCGCCGGGGCGACGAGCTGCGCGAGGCGCTGGACCGGCGCGTGGACGATCATCCGGGAGAGGGCGGTCGCGAGCCGGATCTGAGATCCGACGTCACGGGCGAGCTCCGCCTGGAACGCCGCCGCCGGTTTCCCTGCCAGCATCGCGCGGGCCGCGAGCGCCGCGCCGTGCAGCGCGAAGGTGACGCCCTCGCCGGCGAAGGACGGGATCACCGCGGCCTGGTCGCCGATGAGCCATGGGCCCTCGGTCGTGCGCCGGACGAGCCCATAGGGAATGCGCGAAATGGCGAGCGGGCGCTCGAACAGCGGCGTCGCGTCCGCGAGCAGCGCCTCGAAACGCGCCGAGCATGCGCGGACGCGATCGAACGCCCCGGCCCAGCCGCCGCCCGAGGCCGCTAGAGCTGCTTGCGAGATCACGAAGCAGAGGTTGGCCCTGTCGTCTTCGATCGGTTCGAGTCCGCCATAGCCGCGCGGGAAAAGTCCGATCTCGACCCGGCCTGAAAGCGCCCCGCGGGCGTCGGCCCCGAGCCTGAAATGCATCTTGAAGCCGACGAGATCGCCTTGCGGGCCGCTCGGCCGCGGATGGCCGCGGAGGTCGTGCTTGCCGGTCGCGAGCGCGACCTCGCGCGCCGTGACCGCCCCTGCCGGCAGGCTGACGCGCCAGCGCTCGCCGTCGCGGGCGAGGCCGCGCGCGGAAGCGCCTCGCAGGACGCGGGCCCCGTTGGTCTCCGCCCGCCGCAGCATTGCCTCGTCGAGCGCGCGGCGCGACAGGCTCATGGCCCGGTAGGGCAGCGGCCGTTCGCTGCGCCATGACCCACGCGAGATCCCGACGCCGCGGATCGGAACCGCGCCGAGCGCGGCGAGATCGATCCCGAGCCGGTCGAGCACGGCGACAGCCTCGGGGCTCAGGAACTCGCCGCAGACCTTGTCGCGCGGCGCCGCCTCGCGCTCGATGAGCGCGACGTCGCGACCGGCCGCGGCGAGTTCCGCGGCGAGCGCCGCGCCCGCCGGGCCGCCGCCGATGATCGCTACGTCGTGGCGGCTCACGGCTTCACCCGGGACACGCAGAGCCGATAGGGCGCCTTGCGCTCGATCTCGGCCGCGCCTTCGGGCAGGCCGGCGTCGCCGAGCGCGCGCCGCCAGTCCTGCGCGGTGAAGGATCGGGCGAACGACACCGGCCCGTCATGCTGCACGAAGCGATGCATGCGCAGCGCCCAGGAGGCTGCCCGGAAACCGTGGAAGGCGAGACGGTCGCGGCGGAGGTCGTTGACGAACCAGCCCACGCGAGCGACCCGCTCCATCCAGCCGAGAAAGCGTATCAGTTCGGCGTCGTCGAGGTGATGGGTGAAGAGCGCGCTGACCACCACGTCGACCGCGCCGTCGGCTTCGAAGTCGAAGAGGTCGATCGTGCGATAGTCGATCGGCGCGCCCGCCGGCGTCGCCTCGCGCGCGGCGCGCGCCGCCCACGGGTTGCGGTCGATGCCCGTCAGCCTCACGGCGACGCCCGAGCCCCTGGCCCAGGCGGCGATCTCCCGCAGGGCGTCGCCATAGCCGGAACCGACGTCGAGGATCGCGAGCGGACGGTTTCTCGGAAACCGGTCCTCCCGCTGAAGCCGTTTCAAGAAGTCGAGCGTCGGCCGATAGCCGAGCGACAGCCGGTTCACGCGGGCGAGGTCTTTGAGACACCCGCGAAACGTCGCGTAGTCCGTGGCGTCGTCGTCCATCAACTCGCGTTCGTGGGAGCGCGCGGCGGCGCTGAAGGCGCTCATCCCGCGACCCTGAACATCATGGTCTCGGCCACGAGCCCCGGCCCGAAGGCGAGCGCGCAGCCGGTCTGGCCGGGTTCGGCCTCGCGCATGATCTCGGCGAGCACGAACAGCACCGTGGCGGAGGACATGTTGCCGTTGCCTCGGAGCACGCGCCGGGAGGCCGCGAGCGCGTCCTCCTTCAGCGACAGCCCCGTCTCCACCGCGTCGAGCACCGAGCGTCCGCCCGGATGGACGGCCCAGAGGTCGACCTCCTCGATCCGCCGGCCTGCGAGGATCGCCTCGGCGCCCGCGCGGAGCGTGCGGCCGAGTTCGCTCGGCACCTGGCCGGACAGGAACATGTCAAAGCCGAGGTCCCGGATGTTCCAGCGGATCTCCTCCGCGGTCCCCGGCGCCATCGCGGCGTGGAAGCTGTCGAGCGAAACGCCGGTCGGTTCGGCGCTCACGAGCGCGGCGGCGCAGCCGTCGCCGAAGACGAGGAACGACAGAAGCTGCTCGATGCTGGGCGTCTCGTTGAGATGCAGCGTGCAGAGCTCGAGGCACACGACCGCCACTCGCGCCTCGGGCTCGGAACGCACGATGTGTCGGGCGAGCTTCAGCCCGTTGATCGCCGCGTAGCAGCCCATGAAGCCCACCGTGGTGCGCTCGATCGAGGGATTGAGCCCGAACCGCGCGATCAGGTCGAAGTCGACGCCGGGAGCGGAAAATCCGGTGCAGGAGACGACGATGAGATGGGTGAGGCTCGTCGCCTCTTCGCCGAGGCCGAGCCGCCCGAAGGCCTCGGCTGCAAGCGAGGGCGCGTCAGCCTCGTAGCGGCGCATGCGGGCCGCGGTCGAGGGGAAGCGGCCGAGCTCGTAGAAGCCGTCGAGGTCCAGCACGCCGTCGCCGTCGTCGCGTTTCGGGCGGAGCGACGACCAGCGATGGTCGATCTGGCCGCGCTCGGCCATGCGGTGGAACACGCGGCCGACCCGTGGGTCGGAGATCTGTCGTTCGGCGAAGTCGACGAAGGCGTCGTGGACGTCGTTCCGTGGCGTCGCGGTGGCGACGCGGTTGAGATACGCGATGGTCAAGCGGTTTGCCTCTCGAGCGCCTGTCCCCGCAGGCTGACGCTCTCCGTGGAATGGCCGGAGACTGTGATCGTTCCCCCGAAGAAGAGACGCGCCGGAGACGGCCGCATTCCGCCACGGTGCGAGGAACATGGCGCCGGGCGAGGATACGCGGGCGCAGCTCCGCCGGGCGGCGAGTCTGTCGGCTGAACGCGATTGAAAGATGACCGCATGTCGATGCTCGACGCCACGGGAGGCCACGAGAGCGGCGTCGGCGAGGGGCGGGAAGCCGCGCCGATCTCGTGGCCTTGACGCGGAGCGGGCGGCGCCGCGTCAACCGATGCGCTGAGACTAGCCCCCGCCGCCCCTTGCGCGCCTGACGGCGCCTGTCAGCCTGCCGTCAGCTTGCGCTTGCTAGTGTTCGGGTCTTCCGCCGCTTGCGGCTTCAGACGACGTTGCTCTGGCCAGCAGCGCCGCCGGCGCGAAAAGGCCCGTGCATGCGTGTTCTTGTCGTCGAGGATGAGCGGTCGATCGCCGAAGACGTGGCGCGCGCTCTCGAAATGGCGGGCTATGTCTGCGAGGTCGCAGGCGACGGCGAAGCCGGCTGGTTCAAGGCCGGGACAGAGAATTACTGCTGCGTTGTCCTCGATCTCGGCCTGCCGAAGCTCGACGGTCTCAGCGTGCTCCGGCGCCTCCGCGCCGAAGGCGTGACCACGCCCGTGCTCATCCTCACCGCGCGCGGCGCCTGGATGGAGCGCGTCGAGGGCATCGACGCCGGCGCCGACGATTATTTGCCCAAACCGTTCCAGATCGAGGAGCTGATCGCCCGGGTCGGCGCGCTCGTCCGCCGCGCCGCGGGGCACGCGACCTCGGTGATCGAGGCGGGCGGCCTGCGGATCGACACACGGCGGCTCTCGGTCGTGCGCGAGGGCCGGCCGGTCGACCTGTCGTCGCTCGAGTTCCGGACGATCAATTACCTCGCCCATCACAAAGGCTGCGTGGTCTCGCAATCCGAGCTCGTCGAGCATGTCTACGGGTCCGAGCGGGAGCCGGACAGCAATGCGGTCGAGGTGCTGATCGCCCGCATCCGCAAGAAGATCGGCTCCGACGCCATCGCGACCCGTCGCGGCCAAGGCTATGTGCTGGAGGCCTGACGGAAATGGCCGGACAGACAAAAACGCTTCGCTGTCGCATGCTGCTCGTCGCGGCCGTCTGCATCGTCGGCGTGCTCGCCGTCGCAGGCGCCGCGCTCGCGGTGGTCTTCGATCGTCACATGCTCGAGACGCTCGGCCGCGACCTCGACGTTCGCTGGTCCGACCTTGCGCGCGACATCACGGTCGCGCCCGACGGCGAGCTTAAGATCTCCCAGCCCGAGCGCGACTCCCGCTACGGCCGGTTCGACAGCGGCGCCTATTGGCAGGTGTCGGAGGGCGGTCATCCCGTGCTGCGCTCGCCCTCGCTCGGCGACGGCCAGGTCGACCTCGCCCGCCACGCGCCGATGCACGACGGCTCGCCCTGGTACGAGGTCGAGACGCCCGGCGGCCGGGAGCTCTATGTCGCCGAGCGCGAGATCACGGTCGGGCCGCCGGGCTCGGCACGAACTCTCTCGCTCGCGGTCGCGCTCGACCACGACCAGATCGTCGCGGCGCGGGCCGCCTTCCTATGGGACATGTTCTACGTCCTCGCCTTGATCGCGCTGGTGCTTGTCGCAGCAGCCGGCCTCCAGCTTCATGTGATCCTGTCGCCGCTGGCGCGGCTGCGCGCCGAGCTGAACGCTGTCCGCGAGGGCGAGTCCGCGCGCCTCAATCTGGCGGTGCCGGCCGAGGTCGAGCCCCTGACCATCGATCTCAATCGTCTGCTCGATGGGCAGGAAGAACTGGTCAAGAAGGCTCGCGAGCGCGCAGGGTCGCTCGCCCACGGATTGAAGACGCCGATCGCGGTGTTTTCCGCCGAATGCCGGCGTCTCGAAAGCGAAGGGCAAGGCGAGTCGGCGAAGCGCCTGCGCGAGCAGATCACATCGATCCAGACCCATGTCGAACGCGAGCTCGCCCGCGCGCGCACCCACGGCGCGACGGCCGCGCTCGGCGCCTATGTGGACGCCTCGAAGACGGCCGAGCGGCTCGTGCGGGTCATGACCCGTCTGCCACGCGGCGAAGAGCTTGAATGGCGCTACGTCCCGCCGGACAGGCTGATGCTGCAGATGGATCCGGACGACTTCGGCGAGATCCTGGGCAACCTGCTCGACAACGCTCGCAAATGGGCGAAGGGCGCTGTGTCTCTCCGAATCGAGGTCTCCGACACCTCCGCCCGCATCGTGGTGGAGGACGATGGTCCGGGCTTCGGTTCGGACGCCGCGCCCCCGAGCCTCACCGCAGGCGACCGCGAAAGCTCTGCAGGCCTCGGGCTCGTCATCGTGCAGGACATTCTGGCGGCCTACGGCTCGGCGCTCTGGATCGACCGCGCCGCGCCGAACGGCGTGGTGTCGTTCACGCTCGCGCGGCGCTCCGTGACCGCGGCGGCGCAGGCCGCGAGCGGGCGACGGCCCCCGGCGAGCACGAGACTGATCGTCGATTGGCGCGTGCAACAGGCCGGAGAGGGGAGCCGTCAGGTTCATCCATAAGCGAGTTTGGAGGTCTCATTGCCCGGCGTCGACAGGCGCGCGCTTCGCCCAGACCGAGATCCTGAGGAGCATACTCGACAACCTCGAGACCTGCGATGCCGAGATGAAGGCTGTGCGAGCGCAGCCGCATCTCTCATTGCAACTAAAGTTCGATGGGTGGCGGCGCCGTCGCTGGTAGATAAATACTTGTAGATCTACGTGTTTCTACTGACTTTCAAAATAATCGTCTGAGTCATCCTCGCTGTCGTACGAACAGTGGGGAATTGAAGATGCGCGGTCTGCAGATAGGCATGCTCGCAGCGGCGAGCTTGGCGTTTGTTGGACAGGCGCACGCGGCGATCGACGTCGTCTCGGCAGAGATCGCGAACGGTCGGCTCGTTGTGACGGGCAAGACCTCCGCGGGCGCCAGGGTCACGCTTGATGATCAATACAATCAAAAGGCCGACGGCAAAGGAAAATTCGAGTTTTCGGTCGTCTACCTGCCCGCTGACTGCATCGTGACGCTAACGCAAGGAAGCCAAACCGCCAGGGCGGTGGTGGCCAACTGTGGGCCTCGCGGCATCAACCCGCGCGACAACTGGCTTAGCTCGAAAACCTATACTGAAAATGACGTCGTATACTTCGACGGCTCGTCTTGGATCGCAGTCGAAAACAAAAAGACCAACAAAGGCGAAAAGCCGGGCGCCAAATCGGAGTTTTGGTCGCTGTTCGCTCGCGAGGGCGCAAAGGGAACCAAGGGCGACACGGGACCTGCGGGCGAAACTGGTCCGACGGGAGCCGCCGGCCCGACTGGCCCTCAGGGTGCTGAGGGACCTGCCGGTCCCGCAGGCGCGGACGGCGCAACGGGCCCCCAGGGCGCTGCAGGCGCGGACGGGGCCCAAGGGCCGGCTGGGCCCGTTGGTCCAACCGGGCCGACCGGTCCGGCTGGACCTGTGTTTTCGAGAGCGCTCAGCTGCTATTCGACGGCCTTCACCACGCGGACCGTCAGTGCGAGCGGGGGCGCTCTCGACGTTTATTCGCCCGTCTGCGCCTCGGGCTACACCATCGTGGGCGGCGGCTGCAGGGGCTCGAGTTTCCTGATCACCTATGCGCTGACCGACATCAGCGGTGACGGTACCGCGTTTGTCTGTTCGGCAAGAAACGGCTCGGCCTCGGATCAAACGGTCAATGCACGAGCACGCTGCTGTTTGGCGCCAGGGAACTAGCAGCGAGGCGCTTCCGGCGCCGGAGCCGCCACGTTGAGGTCGACGCGCCGTCTGCGGCGCTAAGATCGGCGTGATCGCCGAGCGCGCGTCTCGGACGGAGAAAAGCCCGGCGCTTCAGGGGAACGCGCCGGGCTTTTTCTGGAACATCCCGGCGGGGACAAAGCCCCCGCGCTTCAACCGGCGCCATTCATGATCTGGCCCGCTCCTCCGCCTCGAGCGCCGCCATTTCCAGAAGGTGCGCTAGCGTGCTCTCCCTCGCGCGCTTCGCCTGAGCCTGAAAGGCACGGATCGCTTCCGCGATCTCGCGAAACTCGCCCACGCTGAAATCGCCGTGTTCTATTTTTGCTTTAACAGAATAAATTCCTATCTACCAGGGAGGCCATGCTGGACGCTGACGAGAAACTGTTCGAAGATGAGAGCTTAGATTGGACTGAAGCCGTCGTCGGCGAGCTGATCATAAGGGCCCGCGGGGATGAACGAGCCGCGATCCGCGCGCTGTTGATCGCGCTCGCGGAGGTCCGCGCCGCCGTCTCGCTCGGCTATCTGCGTGGCGTCCAGCCCGAACGGCCCCGGTAAGCCGGCCGCGGGCCCCAGGCGCTACGACCGGATCGAGGACCAGGAAGAGATCAAGGCGATCTCTCTCGAGGCTCGAGACAAGCTGTCGGAACTTCAGGCGCGTGTGTCGTTCTCCGCGTCCCGCGGCCCCTCTTGATCATGAAACACACTACGGCACGCCAAAGCGACAGCACGATTTCATATCGGCAGTTGGGAGCAGACAAGTAACCCGCGTGCAACCACGGCCCTTTGGAACTCATTGAAACCGGACGCTCCAGTCTCTCAAACGAAGAAAGCCGCCGGAGACCGGCGGCTTTCTTCGTTTGAGAGACTGGAGCGGGCGAAGGGATTCGAACCCTCGACCCCAACCTTGGCAAACGAGAAATTGCCGTGTCGCTGCCTTGCTAAGGGGAAGCTCAGAATGAGCTTCCCGACGCCGCAGTTCAACGAGCGCTTCGGCTTGCGTTGTTGAACCCTAGTGAACTGGAGCAGAGCGGACTGAATTCTCCGCGAGGTTCGTGACGGTAACCGCGCTGCAACCGCGATTTAGCTGGCGGACCCGCGAGCGGGTGTGCAGGTGGCAATACTGGAGTGGCTCATTAAACTTCGCCTCATGACCCGAATGTATGGACCGGCTGCTGTTCGCAACTGAGGCGTGCTGGTGCGGAAGTCGCTGATAT
>NZ_JBHRXS010000019.1:0-38658 GCF_042648545.1 Chenggangzhangella methanolivorans | reverse complement strand
ATATCAGCGACTTCCGCACCAGCACGCCTCAGTTGCGAACAGCAGCCGGTCCATACATATGGGTCAGGTCGGAACAGTTTCTTCGAGCCGACAAGCGCCGGATGGACCTTGGCTCGTTGCCGCTGAGCGGACGCTTCTACGTCACACCGCATGCCGCTTGGCAAAAATCGGAGATTGACTAAGTTGACCAAGTTGACACGATTTCGCAATCACCCGATCTGATATGGGTGAGGAGAACCGCTTTGGTCGCTAACAGAAAACCTACCCGGATAAGGCTTCGCGAGGATGATCGCGTTCACCAGTACCGCGTTCCGCTCGACCGCATCCGCTCGCTCGCAGCCGATCTTTCTGACGGCGATGAACTCACTGTCTTGTCAAAGAACGTCGTATCAGGCCTTCAGGTGCGTTCGTACAAGCGCGTCTGGCTCGAAGACCGTGACGAGGCCTCGGCGCTCGTTCCAGAGCCCGCGGTGAGCGGCCGGGACGAATCGGCGTCGGCTTCTCCTTTCGAGCCCGGTGCGCGAGCGCGCGCAATTCTTCGTGGCCTCGATCACGCGTTGAACGACCTAGCGGAATCAGGCGGCGCCTTCAGCCTCGCCGAAGTCCAGAAGGTGCTCGGCGGCTTAAGCCGCCAGTCGGTTGACAAGAAGGTCAAAGAAGGCGGCCTGCTCGCGGTTCCCGGCCCTGGCAACCGACGCCGATATCCAACCGTCCAATTCGACGCGAACGGTGAGGTGGTTGGAGGGCTGAAAGAGGTTCAGGCCGCGCTGCCGACCCGTAACGCATGGGCTATCCTGAATTTTTTGATCAATCCTCAGGACGGGCTCGGCGGAGAAACCCCGATCTCGGCGTTGCAGGCCGGTAAGGTCGACTCCGTCGTGGCGGCTGCGCGACGCGTTGGCCAACAGGGCGCGTGAGCCGAAGACCCACTCCGCGCCCCAACCCGCCGGCGGACCTCGCGCGACGGTCTCCGCTGCTGATCACGCTTCCGGCTGGCGCACGGGTCTCCAGGTTCTTCACGGCTGGATACGACCCGATCTATTTCGACACCGGCCTTGATGGCCGTCTCAATGCGCCGGACGGGTCCTATGGCGTCTTGTACGCCGCCGAAACGGCATCGGGCGCATTCGCGGAAACGTTCTTGCGCCAGCCTGGGCGCCGCCTAATTCCGCCGGACCTTCTAACGAGCAAGGCGTATGCGGAGCTCGAGTTCACCCGCCCTACGACGTTCGTTCAACTTCAAGGACCGGGACTGGCGGTGCTCGGCGCAACCGCCGAGGTGACGCACGCGGGAGAGAATTACGATCTGTCCCAGGCGTGGTCGGCAAAGCTGCAGGCGCATCCCGTCAACGCTGACGGCATCGCATACAGGTCTCGGCATGACGACGGGCAGACATGCTTCGCCGTCTTTGATCGCGCACTTCCTGCCGTCCGTGAGGCGAGCAGGATCGTGTATCTCGACACAGACTGGTTCTGGGAAGTTGCCGATCCCTACGAGGTCGGCCTCGCGCCTGCCTGATCGAGATAGACCACAGAGCGCCGACTAGCGCTCGAGCAGCCGGCTTGCGCGTTCGATGCGAGCCTTCAACCCGTCCTGAAAACCCGGATCCCGCCGCAGCGTCTCGATGTGATTCGAAATCGCGGCCCTGATGACATCCGACACCGGCAAATCCTTGACGGTGGCGACGGTCTCGAGAGCTTCCGCTTGCTCGGCGGACAAGCGGATCGTCATGGCTTTCGCGGGCTTCATAGCTGAAAACTGAGGACTTTTGCGGTGGTTGTCAAGAGGTCTGGTATCGTGGTATCACGGTGTCAGTTAACGGAGGTTTCATATGCCTAGCAACGATCCTCATTCGGGATCCGGCGGAAAGCCGGACCCCAAGCCCGATCCCAAGCCGAAGTTCCAGATCAAGATCGACCGCACCGTGTATGAGGTTCGAGAGGAAACCCTCTCTGCCGAGAGGCTCCGGACCTTGCCCGATCCGGACATCGGACCTGACCGCGACCTCTTTCAGGTCGTTCCCGGCGGGTCGGATCTCAAGATTACGGCGGACGCCATCGTGACCATGGCGCATGGTCTGCGGTTCTTCACCGCGCCGGCCCAGATCAATCCTGGTTAAGCGGAGGCACCACGATGTTGCCGAAGAACGACGCCGAATTTTTGGCGGAGCGCTTTCCTGCTCACCAGGTCCAGATGGAAGGCGGCGCCCTCTGCGTCGTAATCCCGAACTTCCCGATGCCGGGCGGTTTGAATGTTTCGGCGGCGGATCTCCTGCTTCGGCTTATGCCGGGATATCCCGACCTCGCTCCGGACATGTGGTGGTTCGATCCCCATGTCAGCCGGAGCAACGGTTCGATCATCGCCGCGACCGAGGCGCGTGAACACCATCTCGGCCGCCTGTGGCAGAGATGGAGCCGCCATCTCGACCCCGGACAGTGGCGCGCTGGGATCGACTGCGTCGAGAGTTACCTCGCGATCGTCAGGCGGGAGTTGGCCGCGGCCGCACGGTTGGCGGCCGTGTCATGATGGCGACCCTCGTCGTCCGCAACGAGCTTGCAGGCGAACTCGCTCGTGTTGCGGGAGAGCCGCTCGAGACAGCTGGAGTGCTTCTCGCTCGCGTTGTGGAGCAGTCCGGCGAGATCCGGCTGCTCGGCCAGCGCGTCATTTGGGCTCCGGATACCGCATATGTCGATCGGCAGTCCGATGGCATGGGACTGACGTCCGAAGGGTACATTCCAGCGTTGGGCGCGGCCGACGCGGAGGGGCTGTTGCCGATCTGGCTACATACTCATCCCGGCGAGGCTGCGGCCCCTACGCCCAGTCGCCGCGACGCGGTCGTGGATCGCCTGATCGGCGACCTTTTCCGCACTCGCGCCGACGTGGCTTGGTATGCCTCCATGATCGTCTCGCCGCGACCGGGGGGCTACAGTTTCACCGGCCGACTTGATCCTGAGTACGGCGAGCCGATCGCGATTTCGCGGTGTTGGGAGGTCGGCGACGGCTGGAAGTTCACCCAGGCCTTCGATGCGCCCGAAGCTGCTGTCCCGCCTATTTTCGATCGAAGCGTCCGCGCCTTCGGGGCTGACATACAGGCGACGCTCGGCGCGCTGACAGTCGGCGTCGTGGGAGTTGGCGGGACCGGCTCGGCCGTTTGCGAGCAATTGGTCCGTCTCGGCGTTCGCCGTCTGGCGCTGTTCGACAACGACGTGCTCAGCGACAGCAACGTGACACGGGTCTACGGCTCGACGCCAGCCGATGTCGGCCGCCCAAAGGTCGACGTCGCGAGAGACCATCTGCTTCGGATCGCGCCGGAGCTGGTCTGCTCCATCCGGCAGGCGATGATCACCAATCAACGGGTCGCGCGCGAGCTTGCGGCCTGTGACGTCGTATTCGGCTGTACGGACGACAATGCGGGCCGCTTGGTGCTGTCGAGGCTTTCGACTTACCTGATGACGCCGGTCATCGACGTGGGCGTGCTGATCAGCTCCGACGCCGACGGCATGCTGACCGGCATCGATGGTCGCATTACGCTGCTGGTGCCGGGATCGGCCTGCCTGATCTGTCGCGACCGCATCGACCTTCGCCGAGCCGCGGCCGAGCAGATGACTCCAGAGGAGCGTCAACGTCTTGCCGGCGAAGGGTACGCGCCGGCTTTGGGGGGCGTCGAGCCGGCTGTCGTTACATTCACGACAGCCGTGGCGTCGGCGGCGGTGACCGAGTTGCTCGAGCGCCTCATCGGGTTCGGCCCCGATCCCCGACCAAGCGAAATACTGTTGCGGTGGCACGACCGCGAAATCTCAGTCAACGCCGCCGCGCCCCGCCCGGGTCACTACTGCAATCCTTCATCTGGCAAAGTTGGGTTCGGCTCGGCTGATCCCTTCCTCGAACATGTCTGGCCCGACGCATGAGCATCCGGTGGTGGGACTGGCTCCCGTTTCAGCCGTGGCGGCAGGTCGACGTGGTCGAGGCGGCTGATGAGGTCCCCGAAACGATGCCGGCACGCGGGGTCGTGCTTGTCGGCCGTGCCGACGCGCCGAAGTGGGCGGTCTTTGATTGTCCCTGCGGTCGCCAACACCGCATCATGCTCAATCTCGACGACTCTCGAAAACCCTTCTGGCGCGTTGCGGTTGCGGAGCGCTGGCACTACACCATCGTACCGAGCGTCGACGCCCAGACGCGGGGGCGGCGCTGTCACTATCATGTGCGCAACGGCCGGACGGCGTGGGCGGCGGATAGCGATCGATGACGTCACCCAGAAAGCCAACTTCAAGTCGTGACGGGGGGCGACGGACCAGAACTGCGTCCCAGAGCAAGAAAGCGCGTTCAAAAGGCAAGACCTCGCCGAGCAGTCCGTCGCTTAAGGCGCCTCCGGAATCATCGGAAAGGCCGGAAGCTGGATCGAAAACCGCCCGGCGTGACAAGACACCGACGCAACGCGCCGCCTCGAAGCCGGATCCGCAAACAGACCCTGAAGTGGTCGAGACCGCGCCTGCGCCGCGACACTATGTGAAGACGCCGTTGTTCGAAGCCTTTGAGGCGGCGCGATATCATCGCAGGGCGCAGATCGAGGCGATTGAAGGGGAGACCGGCCGACGGTTGCTCTGCTACATCAGCGGCGACAAGCGGGAGATCGAGCGCGACGACATTCTTGGTCTCGTCGACCTGCTGCACAACATCGTTCAAGGCCAAAGCATCGATCTGATGCTGCACACCTCGGGCGGCGACATCGACGCCGCGGACAAGTTCATCCATTTCATTTTTGACAGCATCGGGCCGACGGGAAATCTTCGGGTGATTATTCCTGACTACGCAAAAAGCGCTGGGACCCTCATCGCACTTGGGGCCAACGAACTGCTCATGAGCGACAGCTCAGAGCTCGGACAAATCGACCCGCAGGTGATGCTGAAGAGTCAGACGGGCGCACTGATGCCAATGTCGGTCACCGCCTATCTGGCGGCGTTTTATGAGTATTCCGACAAGCTTGCCAAGGATCGGGCCGATGTCGTCTCGTTAGAAATGTTACGACAGTTCGACCCCTTCGTCGTTCGTAAATTCCAGGGGCAAGAAAGCCGGGCGCGCACGATCGCCCAAAAGCTGCTCCTCCGGAACAACAATACAAACGCCACCAAAGTCGCCGACGAGCTTCTGACCGAAAAGAAATGGAAGTCGCACGGCGAACGCATCAGCGTGGAGGAGGCTAGAGACTATCTCAATCTCCCCGTCACGTATGTCCCGCGGACAGCCCCCCTCTGGGACAAGGTATGGCGTCTCTATTGTCTGCAGCGGCTCGTCGTCCGGACCGACAAGAAGCTGTTCGAGTCAGTGTTCGTCTCTCAGACGTTTGAGCCCTAGCCGCGAGTTGGCCAGTCGATCAGCGCTGCAGCCCCCTAAACGTCATCGTCGCTTGCGGAGAATGAGCCAATGAGAATCTTCGATCAGATCGCTGGCTGCCAAGCGAATTATGGACGTTGTGAACGTCGTCAAAGGGTCATCCGCGGTCAAAGGCGTGCAGTCGCCGTGCGCCAAGATAAGTCGTTCGAGACGGAATTTCATATTTCTAGTAAATTAGACGAAGAACAAAATCATAATAGAGCATAATCTGGTATCACGGCATGGCATCCCTTGGGGCACACGTCTGCGCGAAAACCGCCATTAGAGGAGTTCCGTAGTGCCAGGCGTCTTCGACAACCGGTGTGCAGGCGATCTGGAAGGTTCGATCCGCGAACCGAGCTGTCTCGACAGCTTCGTGCCGAACCGCCGCCAATGGTTCCTGAGGAATAGAGCGGGCATACTGCTCCACTGCATCGACAAAGCGGGTTGCCACAGCGGCCACCGAGTCATGTTCATCAGGCCGCGGCGAGAGGCAAATAGGGCGCGACTGGGCGGTCATTAGACGCGCCTCGCGCATTTCGGAACGGGCGATTGCGTCCCGTGGTTCTCGGAAGAGCACTGAAGTCACGTCGATGCAGCGAGCGCCCCGGCCGTCGGAGAGCACGCACGCGCGCTGCACGGTGCCGTGCAGCAAACCGGTATCGGGATGGCGCCTTATCGATGGCGAGACATAAGGCTGAATCAGCGTCAGAGCCTCGGGCAAGTCGCCGGCCAGCGAGGCGGCTGCCAACGCTTTAAGGCCACGCTTAAGTGAGGCGGCATCCCCCTCGATCCCGGCCATACGAGCATAGTCAACTAAGCCGTTCGCTCCGCATAGGGCGACGCCAAATCCGCGTCGGCCTTGGGCCGGCTTCACTACCCACAGCCCAGAATTGTTCGCGCTGGTCCGCTGAGTATTTTCAACCCACTCGCCGGCGTCGCGCAGGAACCCGAACGCTGCTGTCGATGCGGAATAGGAGGCTCCGTGATCGACGAGGCTGGCTTCGTCAGCGGCCGCAAGGAAGAGCTTGTTCGTCGCGAGCAGTTGGAGCGCGAGCGGATTGACAAGCCGCGAAGCGGCAGGAAACGCAAATGCGCGCCAGTCCCAAGTATAGGGCCAGACGACTGCCGTTCCGGGGCTCCAGTCGTTCATCGTCTGGGATTTTGGGCCATGAGCAACGAGAGTGCGTCGCTCGGGCACCCAGTCAAAAATGAGCGTTTCGTACAAAATGCCGATGCGCCGCGCGAGCTTCGCCACACGCTCTTCAGCGTCTAGCGCGAACGTTCGGCCGACGGGCATATAGGCATCGCGCGCGCGCCCGATGCCAGCTGACGATCTGTCGACGCGTAGAATCGTTTCAAGCGAGATCTGCTCGCGCAGTACCGGGGACCGGCGCAGAACGGGTGCGAGCACCCGTCCTGCGCCGGCCTCGGCAAGTGCCGAGAGGACTTCTACTTCGATGCGAGAATCACCGAACTTGGCCTCGGCTGCGGAAAGCCCGCTGCGGCTCCCATTGAAGTCGACGACAATCGGAGACACTCGTCCCGACCCTACGGACGGGATGATGACATCCAGAGCGTAAACGCGCGGAGCCGCGAATGAGTTAAGCTCGCCCACGCCTGAACTGTTGATGCTGGAGCAGATCGCTCCTACTCGCACGCTACGCGAAGCTTCGAGCGCGGCGAAACCTGCAGATCGCCGAGCTCAACGACCGTTAGGTCGATTTCCCCGGACAGGAGCTTATCGAGGCGCTCTTCTAGCTTCTGGACCTTCTCGTCCAGCGTTTCTTTGCCGGTCGCTTCATTTGGCGTGTTTGACGTGCCCATTTGCTCTCCCTCCACCAGGTTGGCTTTTAGGCCGCGGCAACCTGGTAAAGCCGCGGTTCTCGCAAAAGAGTGTCTCGGACGGTCGGAACGCCGACGATAGCGGCTCGGCGAGCGCTAGACGCGTCGACGCGAGACGACAAGCGCTTTGCGTCGCCCGAAGCGCGCCAACGCTCGTAAGCGAGAAACTCGCTTCCAGCCTCGGTAACAGCGTCTACTGCTTCCGCAAATGCATCCTTGACCTGTTCCGCCGGTAAGCTTCTCGCTACGCCGACGCGATCCGTAAAGCCGAGAAGGACAGGCTTCATGCAGCGGGCCGAACAGATCTCGAGGATCGTTAAAGGAAACGCTTCGATCAGATCCGACCCGTAGCGGGCCAAAGCGTTTGCGGGTGCCCGCCCTGTCGCCGCGGCTGCCGCAAAGTAGGTTGAAAACACTGACGGGTGCCGGGCGATCAAGCCCCAAACTTCGTCACAATCGTCGCCGACGGTCGCCCGCAACGTGTCAGCGTAGGGTGCCTCGAAATTAGTATGCAATGCATATCCTGCTTCGCGGGCGAGGGGCGTTCCAGGTACGATACGCACCAGATTGAGGCGGACGCTTCCCGGATCGACTGCGGAGGCACGAGCGGCTTGAGCCAGCGACAACTCTAGATCGTGCATAGTATCGCGAAGGAGATCGATGAGGAAATAGAACGTCGGGGCGATGCCTGCCTCCACATTCCATAGCGCGAGCTCGGCGATGTCGGGATAGCGGACCGCTCGCTTCGACAGGCGAGCTAGCGCCTCTGGGCTCCCCGTATCGACTCCATAAAGCAAGCCGACGCAGCCCGAACGTCCCAGGCAGGAGAGCAGCGCGGGGTTGACTAGGTCCGCGCGGGTCATCGCCGTCCAAGCAAAATCCGATCCGACATCGCCTAGCGCGGAGAGGAGCGGTTCGAGCTGCCGGGCGCTGCGCGTAAAGGTGTCATCGACAAGATGCACTGTGTTGAAGCCCGCCTGCCGCCAAGCCGCGATCTCTGCCATCACGGTTGCAACTGGCTTTCGGGCGCTACCGCGCCCGAACACGGCAGGGATGGAGCAGTACGAGCAGTCGAACGGGCAGCCACGCCCAGTCTCGACTAGACCCGCTGGGTGTGGGCTCAACGCCCAGTAGCGCGACAACTCCGGAAGCTTGTGGAGCGCGGGCGGCAGTAGGAAGCTGTCATCCCCAAGAATTTCTCGTTCGGCCGATCGGCCCAACACGTCGTCGACCGATAGGCAAGCACGGATCTCGTCCTGCGCGAGACCGGCATGGTGGCCGCCGAATATGATCTTCGCGCGGGGAGCGGCACGCTTGAGTCGGGTCGCGATCGCAGCTGCTATCGGAAGGTTGAAGCATTGGACAGAGAAGGCATAGATATCGTAACTGCTTGCTAGAAGACGTTCCGTCGCGGCGGCTAGGAGATCTGGCCCAACTGGAAGCGCGCCCTCCCCAAGCTCTAGGGCAAGGTCGAGCACATCGACCTGTGATCCCCAACGACGCCTCTCGAGGGCAGCCGCGACCTGCGCTAGACCAAGCGGCGGTGCTAAGTAAGTTGCGGCGCCGATGCTCGTTGGCGGGTTTACTAGCGCAATCCGGCCACTCCACATCACGCGACCTCGATACAAAGGTCGACCAGCGCCGCCGATCCGTCTCGGGCCTCGGTTACGAGCACGCCAAGGCGCACGAGGTGATCCAGTGAGGCGAGAAGGCGATCACGGGACTTGGCCGAAAGAGCGCCCCAGATTTGTTCGTCTAAAGTCGCATGGACGAGAGCCTGCTCGTCTTCCCCTAACGGCAGGACGTGAAGCCGGTCGGGCGTGGCAAAAATGAGCGCGGCCTGCGCTGGCGAGAACCCCTCGATGGTTTCGCGCGACTCGAACAATCGCGCGCCGTCTGCGAGCTGGAGTCGCGCGGGCTTCACCGTAGTGCCCGCACCCGATTGAATGGGCGGTCCTTCGCTAACGAGGCGGAGGACTTTTTCGAACCGATACGCCTCTCCGAGAGGACCGTCACTCTGCAGCTCTTCGCGTCCAAAATCCTCGATGAACCGCTCGAACGCATTCCAGATGTCATGATCGCGCTGGCCGGCCAAATTGCCGGCGCGACACACTGTCAGCCAACCGTCTCGCCATGCTCGAAACAGGCCGAGATGAGTGAGCCCGGCAAGCTCCGCGAGGCGGCCAAAGCTTCGCTGATAAATCTCGAGAAGCTTGCAATAAGTCAGTGAAATGTCGATGCAAAGGTCTAAGTCACCATGGTCGGGAACAACGGCTTGGAAGGATTGAAAAATGTCGGGATGCTCTTGGATCAGCATCTCATCTTCGGCGAGGCGCTGGCCTGACAGGAACTCAATGCCTTGAGAAAAAGCAGTCGGAGCGTTCGACCCGTGGTACGCAAAACGGTGCTCGACGCGAGCGGCCAAGGCCGTGCCCGGGAGAGGGCTCATCAACTGAATAAAGGCGTTAACGGAACCTAAGCGGACGAAGGCGTGGGCAAGCGCCATAGTCGCGTCGAGGTCTCCCAATGTCTCCTCGGGCGTACCAACCACCATGGACAGCGAGGGAAAAATGCCTGCCTCGACAGTCCACCCCACGCGTTCCACGATAGCCTTAGGATGAGAGACCTTCGCGCGCTTATTCATCCTAGCTAGCGTCTCGGGGGAGCCTGACTCGACTCCATAGAGGAGCATGCGGCAGCCTGCGCGTGCCATCTTTTCGAGCAGTGGCCGATCTACTTGATCGAGCCGACAGCGACATTGCCAGGTAATGCCGAGATCGACTTCAATCAGCGCATCGCAAAGGCTTTCGACGAAGTCGCGCCGGGCGGTGAATAGGTCGTGGACGAAATATGCTTCGTAAGGTCCGTATTTTTGCCTGTAGTCGGCTAGCTCGGCCACAAGCGAGGGGACGCCACGATACCGGACTTTTGTTCCGTTCAGCAGCGTCGTCTGACAGAATTCGCAGGAGAATGCACAGCCGCGCCCGCTGTCGACCAAGATCGTAGGTTGTCGACTATGGAAGAAATATTCGGAAAGGGGGGCAACAAGGTGAAGCGCAGGTTGGAGCAGCTCGTCCAACTCTCTGATCCGCCTTGCCGGAACCGCGCTGGAGCTGATGTTCTCGGTCCGTCTGGCGAAAAGTCCCGGAATCCAAGCGGTGTCCAAGCCGTCTTGCAAGGCCGCAATCAGCGCGGGCAGAGACAGCTCAGCCTCGCCGGCTAGCACAAAGTCTATCTCTGGAAATGATCGCAGATAACGGTCAGCAATGAACGAAACGTCGTGACCTCCGAAGATCACGGGAATGTCTTGGCGTTCCTTCTTGATTAGGCGAGCAATATTTACCGCCCCGGGGCTCGTGGTGCATTGAGTGCTAAAACACACGACGTCAGGAGAAGTGCGGAGAATGCGTTCGGAGCACTGTCGGTAAAGGGTGCAGTCTGCTTGAAGTGCTCCAGATTTGAGTTCGAATATCTGGTCGTGGATCTCGACGACATGCCCCTCTTTCTCGAGGTAGCTTGCCAAGTAAAGAAGGCCTAGGGGTGGGGCCAGATAGTAGGCCGAGCGATCTCGTTTGTCATCGAATGGAGGGTAGACGAGAGCGACGCGCCACCCTCTGCGCGGGTCACACGTAGCAACTGCTTCACGACTAGAAGCGCCGCTCTCGAGCATCCCCGCCTCCAGGTCCTCGCTCTTCCACTCAACTTTGGCTTGCATTCTTGACATCGTCAATAGGGATCGGCGTCAGTTCAAGCAGTCGACCGGTCGACCGGTCCTGCATCCGCGACGACGCGCGCGGCCGGTTCTTCAACGTGGTCGACCTAGTCAACAAGCTCGAGGCAGAAGGCCGTTCAGGCCGCCAGGGCCGCATGGCCGACTACCTCGGCCGCCTTGACTTCGTGGTCCTAGACGAGCTCGGCTACCTGCCGTTCGCGCAGTCCGGCGGCCAGCTCTTGTTCCATCTGATCAGCCGCCTCTACGAGCAGACCTCGATCATCATCACCACCAACCTCGCCTTCGGCGAATGGCCGAGCGTGTTCGGCGACGCCAAGATGACTACAGCGCTGCTCGACCGGCTCACCCACCACAGCGACATCGTCGAGACCGGCAACGAGAGCTGGCGCTTCAAGACCCGCGCCTGAGCTCCGTCCCCGAACCCAGCCCACTGGACGTCGATCTCGCCGGCGCTGCGCAACCCCGACCAGCTCCGCGCCGGCGGGATCGACACCGCTCACCAAGCTCCAAGGGGGGCAACATTGGACGCCGAGAAGGGGTCAAAGTTCAGCGCCGATTGACAGTTGAGCGCCAAGCTCGGCAGACTTGGCAAGCTTGCCAGCGAGCAGCGACGGCGCGCCGGAATCGACCACTTCAGGATCGGCGCCGCTTCGCCATTGGCTCCAGCGGCTAGCGGTCGCCTGCGGGTCGGTGTCGACGATCAGCGTCACGAATTCGGCGGAAGCCGCTGAGGCCAGGTTCACAGCGAGGGTCGTTTTTCCGGCGCCGCCCTTCTGGCTAACGATTGCGATCGTGTGCATTTGGACCTCCTAACCCGTCCACGTGTGGACCCTCGGGCGGAGGCATTTGACGCCGCTGCTGCGGCTAAGATCGATGGGGAGGTCTACCCCCCAAATCGCCGCCTCGGTTCGGGGTATGGGCAGGTACGCGCAAAACGCGTGCTGACGGCTCGTCAATCGAAGAACGCTGTTGTCAGGGCTGTATCGCACAGGTCAATTAACGTCAGGGTTGCAAGGCTCGGGGAGGAGCGAATGACCGATTGGATGTATCAGGCGCCTGGTGGCCTGAAGGACTTCCGCAATCCTTGGAACTGGCATTCCAACATGGTTGGCCAGGCTCAGGACATCATTTCGATCCTTCTGCAAACGGCCGTGCCGGATCCCTCGAGCCTGAGCGAAGCCGAACTTGCCGCCGCGATTGCCTCGCTGGCCTATGTCGATCCGAGCGCCACGGCTGTTCCGGCGGGTGCCGAGACTATCCCCGTGCAGGCTTGGAATGGCTTCCCGCGCGCCGTTAGCGCCGCGTGCCTTGGGACGAATATCCGCCAAAAGATGGGGACGCCGACGGCATCTATCGGGCTGTCGAACACTTGGGTGACGAAGATCACCGGGCCGGCGTTTTCGTTGACCGGCACGGCCATGTGCTGCACCTGCCGGTGCGAGACCGGCAAGATGAGTACCTTGAGTGGGCCGCTCGATGGACGCCCGATCAAAAGATGACGAAGATCGCTTTTGTCGCCGAGGGCTACGACTACTTCCAAGAGCTATTCCGCTCAGACGAAGTCCGCGTCGTCGAAATCTACAGAGAGTTCACCGAAACGCCCTCGATCAGCGCCGATGACCTGCGCGCGAGGGATGGCGTGTACCGTCGCTACACGGGCAATCAGTTTGCGCCCTGGAGCCCCGCGGCCTCAGGGGAAACGGAGACAGTCGCGGAGCCGGGCGGGCTCAATCCACGCAATCGTTTCAACATCAATCCCGGCATCGTCCACCTATCCCACCGCGCCAATTCCCTTGGGGCTGAGGTGAATCTGGCGGGGGTATCCGGGATCGCCCGCAAGAAGGTCGACGGCACAACTCTGGACGGTGCCGATCCTGAGAAATTGCTTTGCTGTAATGCTGGCGGGAACCCGAACCGCAACAGCGATCCCCTGATCTCGGCCCAAGCCTATGCGCAGGTGCTGGCGGGATATCGCTACACGCTCGCCAATCCCGTCGGCCTCTATATCGCGGGCGTGGCGGATGGCTTGCTGCTGCCCGACAACAAGACGCCGGTGCCGAAGGAGTGGTGGCGCGAGGTCAGGGGCGAAGGATTCGGTACAACAGCGCCTCGCACTTTGAGGCTTGAGCTTGAGATTCCATCGACCGAGAAATTGACCATCAGCGACCTCCTGATCGGCGGAGATCCCGTGAAGTATCCGGGACAGATCGCCGAACTTTTGTCCGTCCACCTGTTTGTCACCCGGTGGAAGCGCGCCGATGCATCAATTGGACCGGTGGTCGGGTGCGAGAAAACCTGTTGCCAAAAACACGGCACTGAACAAAAGGCCCTCACCAACGGCGAGTGTCCCGAGGGATACGATTCACTCTATACGGATCTCCTCCCGGATCCCGCCGAACCGGCTCCTGTCGCGGCGCCGGTCCCCAAGGCCGCGCTTCTTTCGCTTGCGATGAGTGCGCCATTTCGGGTGCGGGTTCACAAGCGATGAACGCTAGGGCGCTCGAGCTGGGCGAGATCCAAGGGAACGTCATTGCCGGGTTTAATACCGACATCCAAGTCCTGATCGCTTTGACGAATCCGACGCCTGCCTCTTTCGAGGCGGCGGCCAGGTGGATTTCGCAACGGGCCGACGACGTCACTGTTGTTAGCGAAGTGCGCGCAGGGAGATCGGCGATCCAGGCCTCCGGATCCAAAGTGACTTGGCTCGGGCTCGCGGTTGGAGGTCGGCTCCTCCAGTGGATGCAGGTCACCATTAACGACAATGCTTTCAAAGGCGGGATGGTGAAGCGGGCCCCGTCGATCCTGAACGACGCGACCGACCCACAGGCTTGGAAAGTTGGTAGCCCGAGCGCGCCTGTCGACGTGTTTCTGATCGTGGCCTCCAACGACGAAAGCGCCGCTGTGCAAGCGCTCAGGCTGCCGGTCTCGAGGTGAGCTACCGGGAGACGCTTCGTCGCCTAGATGACCATGAGCACTTTGGCTTTCGCGATGGGATCTCTCAGCCCGGAGTGATCGGTTATGACACGATAGGCGAGATTCAACCGGGATCGGTTGTCTTCGGCTACCCCCAGGCGCCTGGCGGCCCGCCCTTTCTCCCAGTCAACGACCCGCGTGGCGTGACCGACAATGGATCGTTGCTCGTCTTCCGTCGACTGCAGCAGAATGTCGGCGCCTTTCGCAAGTTCTGCTCCGACCAGGCCGCTGTGCTCGCCCAAGCCTGGCCGGGCATATCACCTTCAATCGTCGGGGCGTATTTGGTCGGCCGGTGGCCATCCGGTGTCCCGGTGGCGGGGCAGGCGGCGGACCCAGGCACTCAAACCCCCGACAACACTTTCGATTTTCTCGCTGACCAAGCCGGCTCAGTCTGTCCGCTTGGCGCGCACATCCGAAAGGTGAACCCGCGCAAGGGGCCTAAGGATGTGCTGCAGATCCCGAGAATCTTGCGGCGTGGCGTCCCCTTCGGACGCCCGTTCGACGAAGCGCCTGGCGATCCGGAGCGTGGGCTGGCGTTCCTCGCCTACCAGTCGTCAATCCGAGAGAAGTTCGAGTTCCTCACTCAGCAATGGATGAATAGCGACCTCAACCCAGGGCGCGGAAGTGATCTGCTTGTCGGTCGCGGAGTTGGGGTCAGGACGATGGCAGTGTCGGGTCCTCATGGCGATGTTACTTTCACTGCCCCAGTCGACCCTTGGATAACGCCCACAGGGGGCGCCTATCTGTTCGCGCCCGCACGATCGGCCCTAAGGAAGTTTGCCGATCCAGCTCCGAAGTTAGGGTTGTGGAAGGTCAGGCAGTTGCTCTCCGCGGCATTAGACGCCGTCATGTTGCGCTAGGGCAGAGACTTCAGGCCAAAGGGGCGCAAGCCGGGCCGAACGAAGATCCAATTGGGGAGCGGGGTGCTCGCCATGATCGGGGCGGTGAATGGGGACGCGGCGTAAGGCATTTCGTCTAAAGGCAAGACGAAGCGCTGAGGACTCTACGAAGACAAGGTTGCAGAACTACCGTCGGCGGAAGGCGAAGCGCATCGTCGTCTATGTCGAAGATGTCGAGCCGCAGTCGAAGAAGATGCCTGGCGATCATCGAGATGAATTTCAGAGGCAGATCCTCGACCACCTGAAGAGCGTCGGCCAGCCCACCTATGCTCGATCAATCGCTTTGAATATCGACCTCCTGACCACCTCGAGGACAGCGCCCCAGGCACACACAATCGCCAAGAACCTCCTCGACCTCTTGGCTGCTCGCTGTTCAACGGTGCCGGGAACGGTTGATAGCGTCCTCTACAAGGATGACTCCCAGATTCAGGCGCTGGCCGTAGCCTGTCGGCACGGGGAGAGCCGGCCCAGCATTCGGATCGAGGCGCGCTCACTGACAGCCATGCTCAACGACTTGGAACTGGCGCTGGAGGTGGTCCGCGAGGCCGAAATGGCTGACCCGATGATCGAGTATCAACGCGACGAGAATTCCCGCTCTATTGAGGACTTCCGCGAGCTTGTCCGTGACGAAGTTCGCTCACGCGAGCGGCTCGGTGACGAGCTTTACGACGCAATGCTCAAGATGACGCGCTGGTCAGCACAGCGCGCGCTCTTGTCGGTGAGCGAAATTGATCTCCCGGTGCTCTGTTGGCTCTATGGGCGGCCGAAAGGGCCGTTCCAGCCTGTCCCTAGTGGGACGTGGGCAGACCTTATCCAAAACTCGGGCGTCCGCCTGATGGTCGGCGAGCTCCCGGTCGCAAGCGGATCCTCGGAAGCTTTCAAACAGAGAATCGCCGCTGCTATCGCGGAATTCAAAGCCCGATGGGGCCGGCTGATAGACCCATTGGTCGTCGCCGTCGGACTGCAGGTCATCGTGAGGCCTAGCCCCTCCACGCCAACAGGTGTTCTGCACGACCTCGACAACATCGTACGCGACTACCTCCTTCCGCAGATCGTTCCGTCGTTCGGCACGGTTTCGGATCATCGATGGACCATTGACCTCGATGACCTCGCAAAGCGAGATCCGAAGCTCGCGAGCCATTGGACTGATGGCGGGATGCCGCCGAAGGGCACGAAAGCGGGCGTCACCCGGTATGAAGTCTGGAGGCTTCCCCCCGATCCGAACGGTGCGCCTGGCTTCGTTAGCGTGGCGCTGGTTGCGGATATGGACGCTGTTTCCGGCCTTTTCGAGAAATGCGATCGATCGCTTGAACAGTGGGCGGAGAAAGTCGAAGAGGCCGCGCGAGAGCGAAGTCGGCCTTGGAATCGTTGAGAACGACGTGCCATCGTGGCGGCAGGCTAAGCCGCCGCTTTGAGGACCTTTTTTGCCAGGAGCTTGGTCACCCACAGGTTCCACTTTTTCATGCCGTCCCGCTTTTCCGGCATGTAAATCCGGCGATCGTAACTCTTGGAGCTGAAGTCTTGAAGCGTGTGGTTCCGCAGCCGGTCGCGAATTTCCTTTGATACTCCGGCCTTGCCTGCGAGCGTCTTTCAGGTGCGCCGCAAATCGCGGTTGGTGACGATCGGGATCACCCCAAGATCCCGCTGTCGCCACATGAAGCTGTAAAGCGTGCCGGCCGTAACGGGCTTCGACGGGTCCATGGCTGACGGAAAGCGTAGGATTCTTTTAGTCGGTAGCGGCA
Organism: Chenggangzhangella methanolivorans; assembly: GCF_042648545.1. NCBI lineage: Bacteria > Pseudomonadati > Pseudomonadota > Alphaproteobacteria > Hyphomicrobiales > Methylopilaceae > Chenggangzhangella > Chenggangzhangella methanolivorans. Next base: position 22,095 of record NZ_JBHRXS010000019.1, on the reverse strand, counting down.
TTGATATCACCGTGCAGTTCAGCGAGACCGACAAGCGAACTGTGCCGATTTCTTGGAGGACCTTGCAGCCCGCGCATAACTCCGTGGACCTTTCCAGCTCAAATGGCGCGGTAACCATCGCTGCAGGAGCACGCAACTTTGCGCGATATTACCGATCCCGGCGTGTTCCGGTTTCCAAGCCATTTCGCACGCATGAGACCTGCATGATCGCTATCGTTCGACCAGAAGGAGCCACGTTCTGTGTCTTGATCAAGCTGATCAACGTCTTCAAGGACGACATCATGGCTCAATGGGAGGTTCGCAACTGCGCTTAGCCGCTTCAAGACCAGCGGGGGCCCAGATTGGGACGTGGATGGAAACGGACTTTTCGAACTTCGGCTATGGGTCATGCAACGATATTTGGCTGTTTGCTGGACAACGCCCTCGGACTTCCCCTGAAAGCAAAGCCGGTTGTCGCTCCGTCTGTAAGCACGCTTCTATCGCCCGGTAGCTTAGGCAAGCGGCGGTCAGCTACATCCGGCTCCCGGCCCGCAAACGGCGTCCTCGAGCGAGCCAAGATGCGATCGCAACATCTCGACGAACGCTTTGACGCGGCGGGGCACCTGGCGACGGGATGGATAGACGGCCCACATGGTGCTGTCCCGGTCCTCCGCGTCCTCGAGACGGATGCGGATCAACTCACCCGACCCGAGTTGATCGACCACGTCCCAGTAGATGACCTGGATGATGCCGAGATCGGCCATGCAAGCCGAGATCACCGCGTCGAGATCAATCGGATCGCGAAGCATGCCTCGCGAGCATGCTTGTCAAACTCGAACGCGGTCCTCGAAGAAGCCGACGATCCAGGGGGCGTCGGATGCTTCCCAGGTCGGGGGTTGTCCGCCCGCCAGAGCCGCCCGCGACAACAGCTGGTTCGAGGCCACGCAGGTTATTTCGCTGACCATGATGCAACCCGGGCAAGCCCCGCCGCGAGAATCGCAGAGCGAGCCGGACCCGCAGCGCAGCAGCCGGGGATCGATCGCATGTCTCAGGAAGTCCTCTGAATGGTTGCGCCACATCGCGGAGATATTGCCGAGATCGGGCGTCATGCCTTTGCGGTAGAGAACAAAAGCCAGGTCGGCTGGAAACAGATGTTCGCCGAGACCGTCGGCGTCGAGACCGGACAGATCCGCCAGCGAGTGCATCAGCTGGTGGGAAAGGCTGTGCAGCAGCAGGTAGACATATGAGCCAAGGCTGCGAGGCGTTCCCCCGCGCTCGCGATCCTTGTAATGATCGAGAAACGGCCCGAAGTCCCGATAGGTCTCGATAAGACGCTGGCCGATGCGCACCCCGGCGGGGGGCGTGTCCGGCACCTGGTTCAGCTCGAGCCAGCGACGAACCCGTTCTTCGTCCAGCTTGAAATAGAGCGCTTCATTGCGTTGCTGGGTGACGTAGATGGGGTGCGTTCGCGTCCCCAAACCCGGTAGCGCATCGAACGCCTTTAACCGCACCGGCATCGCCACCGAGCGTCCCTGAGACTCGCGATTGTAGATCGGCCCGGCCGACACGCGCGAATAGCCAAAGCTGAACTCGCAAATCGGCAGGCCACGTATGAGCACCATCCGCTCGACACCCATCGTGTCGAGAAGCGGGCGGATCGTCGCGCGATAGCGCGCAAGCGCGTTGTCGTCGCCCGCCACGTCCGAAAGACGCGCGTCCGGCGTCATGACGTCGACGGCTTCGAAAACAGGAAGTCGAGACGAGATGTGCTCCTCGACGAAAGCTTCGTGCTGCAACGACAGGCGGATCGGATCGTAGCGCCGCGCCCAGGTCTCTCGCTCCAGCGACGCCCGGATCAGTTCGGGGCTTTGCGCCTGCCCCCGCTCCACAATCCCACGCTCGTACCAGGTCTCACGCAGCGCTGCGATATCGCGACCCCAGCGCGCGACCGCATCCGACGCTCCTCTCTCCCGCGCGCGCTGCTGTATCTCCCGAAGATCCTGGTGTTCGCTCCATTGCTCCGAGAGCCCGGCGGCGCGCAGCGCCTGCTCGATCTGCACGTCGCTCGGCTCGGAGAACGGAATGCCATAGATGCGGGCGATGACACGGACGAGGTCGGCGCGGCGATCCTCTGTCAGGAGATCGACCACGTCGCCGTTGCGAAACTCGATAAACGCGCCACGCTGTGGATAGAAGGCCGAGTTCGCCCGGTAGGAGACCGGGAGCATGTTCACTTCGATAAACTCGTACTGACGCCCGCCGGCCTGGCGATCGGCTTCGAGGGCTTCGAACGTGTCGGGGTCCTGCCTCTTCAGTTCCCGGGTCGCGCCGCAATCGTTGCAGGCGAAGCGCCATTCGGAAAATACCGGCGCCCTGTTCCGAAGCGAGAAGTTCCGGGCCCCACAGCCACAGACTTCGATCCGCTGGACCTGGCCGCTCGCGGCGTCGAAGCGAACGCCGCCTGGACTGAGCGGCTCGAGGCCGCCCGACCAGTGGACGTAGACGACGTCGACCTGAGTCCATCGTCCGTCATGGTCGCCGCATCGCCGCGGCAGAGGGCGGTCATCGAGCTCCTCGACGCAGGTGAACTCCCGGATGCGACCGCACACTCCGCATTGAAACACGAGCGGATATGGGACGTAGCCGACAACGCTTGGATCGGTGAGCTCGAAACCACGAGGGTCGACTTCCACGCGGTCGGTGCGAACGTTGAAGAAAGCTGGATCGAGGACCAAGGCCGGCCTGACTTCGCCGGCTGGTCGCACCGAGAGCGCCCGGGTCTGCCAATTCTCGGCGAACTCACGGATTCCATCGAATATCTGGCGTTGCGTCGTTGGCTCAAGCATGACCGGGCGGCGCATGGGAACGGACCGACAGATGCCCTTGCCGCCTTCCCAGGTCAGGAGGACGCCCGGAGCATAGGAGGTCGCCAACTGGGTGCGCGAGCGGGTCATCTTGGGAGGCTCGGCGTCCGGGTTCGCCTGAGCCTCGAACCCGGCGCGCATCCCGGCAGGACGACGGTTCCGCCAGCCGTCTTCACGCAGCGGCGGTCGACCAGTAGGCGAGCGGCTCACGGGTTGTCTCCATCTCGTTCGCCGTCTGTTTCCGCCCCGGCACCGCGTTGACTGCGGATCGACCGCATGACCCGGGCCAGAGCGCCCAGATCAACCCTCGTGCTCCTCGTCCGCGCTACCGGATCGTGGGTCGAGCCCACGATCAGCCCGACCTCGTCGACGTCGCGCAGAGAGGTCATCGGCTTTCGCAGGACGGCCGTCTGGTCGTTCCAGTAGTCGCGGAGCCGCCCCTCGGTCGCCTGGGCCTGCATGGCGCGCGAGAACTGGTCGGCGGACTGGTCGACGAGGATCCGATAAGGCTCAGCGTAGACCGGGCTTCCGACATGGTCGCGGCCCCGACCGTCAAAGCCGGTCGACCGCCGGATGAAGCCGCCGAGTTCGTCCAGAAAGGCGATCGGGTCGCGCCTTGCGTCAGACCTCAGACGCTGCACGAAATCGTACTGCCGCGCCGCGTCCTTGACGTTGTCTGGCTGGCGGACGAACTCCAGCGCTTCCTTCGTCATCGCCCAGGTCTGGATGAACGAGGCGAACACCCGCCGGATCGCATTCTCCGCCCAGCGCTCCACGGCGGGCGGCGCGATCATGCGCTCGAGGAAGCGATGGAAGATGTCGTGGGTTTCGACCACATAGCGGTCCCGCCGGCTTTGCGGCGTCGGCAGGAGGAAGACGAAGCCCACATGCGTTCGTCCCACACGGCTCGAGGCCTGGATGTATTCGGCGATGTCGGACGGCAGGCCTGCGAAGAACATGCTGTTGAAGCGGTCGACGTCGACGCCGTGACTGATTGCGGACGTCGCCACGATGTTTCGCACGAGGTCGTCGAGGGGCGGATACGCTCGCCCTTCGAAGCTCCGCTCCGCATCGCCCATTACGGTCTGGATGTCCTTCATGTCGACACCGCCGGATATGAGACGACTGTCGAAGCGCTCCAGCGAAATTCCGGCCGCTCGATGTCCGAGGCGGACTGCGGCGTCCAGGGCGTCCATGATCTGGTCGCCGCCCTTCTTGTTCGTCACGTAGGCCAGCGCGATCCGGTGAAGATCGATGACGGCGAGCACGTCCTCGCTTCGCTCCTGGCTGAGGCACCGGTCGATCGCAGCGCGTCGCCAGTCGCCGGCGCGGCCGGGGCTGATCGCTGACCGGATCCGCTCGACAGCCGCATGACGCGTTTCATCCGCAGCGAGTTCCGCCCAAAGACCGCTGATCAAGGTATGGAAGACACCCAGCACCTGTACCGACGTGACGGTGTGCGTGGCGTCGTTGGTCATCAGCGAGACGTAAAGCCTCATCCAGGGTGAGGTCGCCTCAGGCGCCTCCCAGGACCGTAGTTCCTGAGCTACCCGCAGACGGTCCGGGTTGGCTCCGGGAGGCGGAGTAGGCTCTGCGAAGAACGAGTGGTAGATGTCCGGGCCGGGATACGGGAACCGTAGCGCCCGCCGTTGATAGAGCACCTCGATCTGGCGATCCGGATCGGAGATCGTGGCGGTCGCCGCGATCACCTTAGGCATACGGGCTGGTCCCAGGCCGCTCTCGGCCCAGCCGCGCGAGAGCCCCAGCTCCACGCCCGCCGCCGTGGCGATCTGCTGGAAAACGTGCTCCAGCAACGTGTCGAAAAGCCCACTGAAGGTGCCGAGGCTTTCCTCCAGGAGATGGGCTTCGTCCTGGATGATGAGCGAGGGAAAGGGGTCGACGAAAACCCGCCGCCCGTTTCGGTAGGAGGGAAAAACCGGCTCGTATCCACCTCGATCCGGGCCGTCCCTGAGGTCTTCCGTCCTGCGCGGATTATGGAGATGTCCGGTTGGCCCTATCCAGCGGGCAAGGCCGAACATGCCCAGGACCTTGGCGATTGTGTCGGTGTGCTGTCCCAGCATGGCGAGCTTGTCGATCGTGCCGAGAAGGACCGAGGGCGCGCGCGCATAGATCGTGTCGTCTGTCAGCAGGAACGGGAGCGGCGTCAGGCGGCCATGAGCGCGGTTCCAGATGCAGGTGCGGTCAAAACAGATGATCGCAAGGCGCTCGGCCGTCGGCCCCTCGGCCTCGAAGCGCCGAAGCCCAGTCGATGACCCGCAGCAGGGGCAGTTCGGGACCTTGTCGTAGGCCGTCCGGAGATCGCGATAGCGCTGACCTCGTTCGCGCAGACGGTCTGTTTCGTTAGCGCCTTCTTCGAGGCGGGCGTCGTCCGGATGCTCGGCGTCATCGGCGAGCGGCACATCTGCGGGGATGGCCGAGTATCGATTGGGCGTGTTCGACGCGCCCACCCAGAAGCCGATTTCGAACGGCCAGCTCCCGATATTCTCCCTGCGACGGATGAGTTCGGCGTTCACCAGCAAACGAAGGAGACGTTGCGCCTGCTGGAGCGTCAGCAGCCGCAACGGATAGCGGATCAGAACTGAAACGCCGCGGCTTTTGCCACGCAGTCGATCGAGAAACAGCCCGAACAGCAGTGTTCCATAGAACGCCTCCGACTTACCGCCGCCCGTCGGGAAATAGAGGAGGCTGACGGTGTCCTCATCGAGCCGGGCGTCGTGGTAGCTGCGGTATTCCGGCATGCGGGAAGCAAGCGTGGGAATATGGGCGAGCACGAACGCCAGCTGAAACAGGCGCCACCCCCTGGTCGGATCGGAACCATCGCGCTCGAGGAAGGCGCGGTTCATCAACAGCCAGCCTTCATAGGGCGCGGCGCGTAAGCGAAGCTCGGCAGCCTCGGCTCCCGCAGGCGCGCTCGCCAGCCTCTGCGAGGCTTCCTGCGCCTCGATTAGGAGTTCGACTCCGCGCCTGGTAAATCCGGCCTCAGCGAGCTGACCTGCTTCGTCGACCGCCAACCGTTCGGACTCGATGTCTGCGTCCTCGGCCGAGAGCCCTTCCCTGACCTGACTGCTCAGGCTGCTGACGTTGTCCCGTACCCAGGCGACATAGGCCGCCGGCAGCGCAAGCAGGTCGCCGACGCAAAAACGCCGGTCGGCCAGTCGCGCGAATTCGGTCGGCACGTCCGCCCCACGCGGACGGATGCGCGGCTGGACGAAACGCGGAGCCCATGTCGTCGAGAGCGAGATGCTCTCCACCTCGCTCCGGGCCTCGACGCCGCAATTCAGTCCGATCGCGGGATACTGGAGGAAGTGGCGAAACCGATACGACGGCTCGACCCGATCGAGCTGAAGCGGAACATGGGCCGACCGGGGAAGGGTGACTTCGAGCGAGCAGCCGAACAAAGCATGGCATCGCTTCAGGGCTTGGCGAATGGGCGGCTCCTGCGCCCGATTGTCGAGAGTGAGCCTGTAGGAAGCGACGCTCGGGTCGAGGAAGTCCCGTTGCCGTTCTGCGGTGAAGGTCAGCTGCGTCAGATCAGGTGCGACGTCGGCTGGATTGATGTTCTGGCCGCGTACAGCGGCGAGAAAAGCGCCATAGGTCGCTTCGCTCTGCGCGTCGCCAGGACGGATGGCGACGTTGCGCCAGGTGCTTCTGCCTCCCTCTTCAGACCCGAGCCAGGCAGCAACGCTGGCGGCGGCCGCCAACCGCAGTTGCTCACCATAGGCTTCGACGCTCGCCGTGAAGGCCGCATCGTCAACGGCCAGCGGCATCGTCCCTTCCGGCAGCGCCAAGGGAACGCGGATCCATTTTCCGGGGAGAGGCGCTGGATCGATGTGCTCATAGGGAATGAGCCGCTGCGAACGCAGTAGAGCCGCTATCTGCGGGCGCGGCTCGGCGTCCTGTTCCGGTGGCGCAGCTTCAACGTCCGGGCCGTCTTGCGCCGGAACGGTCGCCTCGGCCTCCAGATCGCCTCGGACAAGCTCGATGCGATGGCGTCTGTAGGCCTCGATCCGCACCTGCTCTTGAATGGCCGCGCGTCGCCCGCGGATCCCCGCCCGGTCGGTCTCGCTCAGGTCACGCCAGGCAGGGCTTTGGAGCCCCTGCGCTGCAAACAGCTCCTGTCGACGCGTGCGGATGGTCTGGTCGATGTCGGCCTGTATCGCCGCCCTCAGCCGAAAATCGATCTCAAGGCCGTTACGCGGATCCTGCAGCTCCTGCCAGCTCGGAAGCGCCCTGACATAGACAGATGCGCGAGGCCTGACCGTCAGGTTTCCCTCGACGCCGGATCGCACAGTGAAGTCCAGCCCGATCGCCGCGATCCTGATGTCGGAGGTCTCGTCCTGCGGATTATCGCCGTCGTTGAAACGCGGCAGCAGCTGACCTGACACGATCGCGCGGCGCGGAGAGCGACCGAATATGACCCTGCCCTCGGCGTCGGCTCCCGAGACGCGGTCGACGACGAGGTTCGCCAGGGCGTCGCAGACCGCTTCCTTGACCTCCGGGTCGATCGCCCGCAGCTGCGCGGCGGAATAGCCGTCGCTCATCCTCGAAACTCCCGGCGATCGGTGACTCTGGCGACGAAGTGTTCGGCGGCGGAGCGCACAGCCTTGATGCCGGATAGCCGCTCGGGATGGGCGGCGTCGACGCCGTGAGGATCCACGAGGATGTTGCGGTAGGCGTCGTAGAGCGCCACTCCGACGCGCTGCCGTACCGAACGTTGCGCGATGACGGCCCAGGCCCAGAACCTGCGCGCGACGCCTTCGGACACGCCCAAAGCCGCCATGAAACGCAGGAATGTCTCGAGATCCCGCGGCGCGCGGGGCGTCACGTCGTGCAACGCCTTGCTGGTCTCGTCGTCCAGCGTGACCCAGTAGCGGATGTTGGCGAGCTCGACACGCGGCCCTCCCATCCTGTCCGCGAGAACGCGCTGCTTGGCGGCGCTGGTCGCGCCTTCCAGTCCGGCGAACCTCTCACGCACGAGGCTGTGGTAGGTCAGGATCTCTTCTGCCGCGACAGCCGAAATGTTGAGAAGCGGCCGCATCTTCTCGACGAACGCCTGCCCCATCACGCAGATCTCATCGCCGACGTCGACATTGGACGCCTCGATCTCGCCGTAGCTGACGAGCGAATGGCTCGGCAATTTCGAGACAAGTCGAGTTCGACGGCGAGCGATCAACCTGAGATCGTTCGAGAGCGTGAACTCCACGAGATCCCGCAGGGAGCGGGACGGTCCGGCGAGGTCCACGACCGAGCCTATGGGGACCTCGATGTCCTCGGGCGGCGTCTCGAGATTATCGAGCCTGATTGGAGCCCCGCCCAGCTGTGAAGAGGTTTCGAGCGTTTTCTGGGCGAGGCGTCTCAGCCTCGGTTGAAAGGGCTCGAACTCTTCGTATTGCGCCAGTCGCTGCGCGTCCCGGCTGACGGCGCGCATGGTGTCCAGATCCAGCAGGACAAGCATTTCCTTTGGAAGCCAGGGCTTCGTCATCCAACCCAGCAACTGAGCCCGCGTGGGTCCGACCAGGATCATCCTGTAGAACTGGTTGCGCTCCCCGTCCGGCAGGCTGGCGATGTCGAGCGCGCCTGGAACATCGGTGAAGTGGATCATCCCGCTTTCGATGCGTGGTTCGAGTTCCGGGATGCGCGAGACGAGATCGTCGTAAGCGACCTCCGCGATCAGGTCGCTCCGGAAGACAAACAGGCATTTCGAACTCGATCCGAGAAACCGCCGCGCCGCCGTTTCGACCAGCGACGACATTGGCGTCGTCCGCTCGACTTTTTCCTGGAGCGCGCGAGCGCCGGATATCGAAGCGTTGAGGTCTTCGAACGCGAGTTGCGACAAGGGGCTTCCCGGCTCGCTCAGTTCGGCGACCTGCGTCGTGATCCGGTAGGCCGCCACCTGCTCGGCCGCCACCGCTGACCCCATCTCCTCGCGTACGTACTCGCTGAAGGCGCCGAGCGACGCTGGCAGCGACGCCGCCCTGCGAAGCCTGCCGATCACCTGGCGCGCGGTCTCGGCTCCACGCAGATCATTGGCTTCGGTCGCCTTCGCCGCCAAAGCTCGAAGCCGCTCGACCTCGTTGACGAGGTCGCCGCCATAGCCTTCGACAAAGACGCGCTCGCATCCCCTCCATTGAGCCGGCGGCGTAGTCCCCGAAGCTGCGATGGCGCTGTGCGCAGCGAACACCACCTCCGACGGACAGGGGTCGCGCCTGACCCTGGGGCGCGACTTCGTTTCGATCGCGAGGGCGTCGAAGCGGACCGCGTCGAATGACCAGGGATCGTCGGTAAGAGCCAGGACCCCGATGCCGCGATATGCCGTCTCGATCCTGGTGGTGAGGTCTTTGACCCTCTGACGCCAGTTCAGGCCGAGCCTCATACGGCCAAGCCGGGTCAGGTCGAGAAGCAGCACGTCGAGCGGAAGGGTCGAGGCGGTCGCTCGCACGCCAGCCGCGTCGTCGGCCCGCAGCGAGAAACAGAAGTAGGGCGCGGCCTTGGGATCGTCGGCCAGACCGGTCCGGGTGTGATCGCCCAAGTCCGTCTTGGTGCGGACGTTCCAGAGCAGATGACCGTGGTTAGGAACAGGTCCCTGGAGCGGGCCGCTTGCGACCACTTCGTCGAGGCTGGGGTGGCGGAATTCGTCGTAGACCTTGCCGTCTCGCGCTCTGCCCGTGAGCGTCTTCACGCGCGACAGCGTCTGATGATAGTCCACCCAAGCCCCCTCGCCGGTCTGCCGAATGGCCCTGACGTGATGTTGGGTGTGACAGCGTTCGATCGTCGTCTTGTCGGCGTAGACGTCCTTGAGCGGTCGGTGGATCGTGTTCGCTGCAGGATAGAGCAGCGCCCGCATGCCGATCGGAGTGGACAGCGCCCGAAATCGCCTTCCGTCGTGGACGACCTCGATCGGAGTCGAAGCCAGGCTGTCGGCCAGACATGTCAGGACCGCGCCGGCCGCCAGCGAAAACTCCGCAGCAGGCCAGAACATCACGGTGCGACGGCCGCCTTCGCTCGCCGCTCTGGCGATGAGCGAAACGAGCTTGCGATAGGCGACCGCGACTTCCAGCGGCTGCTGCGCTCCGACCTGATGCAGCGGGAGCCGGCCAAGCGCGTCGAGATAGAGATCGACATCCCTGCTCGGGCGCGGCGGCAGCATCACTGCGGCCGTTCGCTTGGCGGCGGTCTCCGCCATCTGCCGGGCGAGCTGGCTTTTCAGGTCGGCCGACGCCTGCTGGCGGTCGCGGCGCTCCTGCAGCCCGACGCGCTTGTCGCGCCTGCGGTCATCCCAATCACGCGACATGGCGATCCGCGGTTTGAGGGATTGATCCCTCGTAGGCCAGGACTGCTGCTCGTTCCGGATCGGCATGCAGCTTCTTCGCCGCAAGCAGACGATCTGGCGAAGGCAGATCCAGCATCCTCAGCAGTTGCACCGAGATGGCCGACGTTCCGGACAGGGCGCGGTAGCGCGCGTCGGCCGCAGCGGTGTTGAGGAGTTCGCAGACGAGGGCCACGTCGCTCTGTCGCTCGCCGATCAGAACGATGGTGTGGTTTTCCGAAACGAAGCCGCCCCATCGCGCATAGACGGCCGGATCGACCACCGCCGCCACAAGACGCCGAGGCTGCTTGTTGTTGGTCGTTCGCTGGAGCACGGCCGCCGGCTGACGAACGATCGACGGCGAATGCGCCGAAAACGATACGAAGTTCGTTCCCTTGCCGGTCTTGCCCAATGGCTGACAGAGGCTGCCCGGCTTTACGTTCTTGGCCCAAATCAGCGGATAAGCGTCCGCCTCACCCGACTCCCGGAGTCGTTCGCCCTCGCGATTCCAGACGAAGTAGCCCGCCCTCGCCATAACGCCGTAGTCGGCGATGGTCGCCCCGCCCCGCGGCATCAGGTTCAGGGTCGGGCATGGCCAGGGATCTTCGCGATCCTGGGGAAGCGCGTAGGCGCCGATATCGGTGACGCCGGCCGAGGCGCTGATGGCGCAGAACCGCGTGTCGGATTGTTGGAGATCGCCGGCCTTCTGCAGCAGCAATACGCTGACGTCCTGAGCCACATCGGCGAAGACCTCGTCGCGAGGGCCGACATCGGCGACGCACAGCACCTGCGCCTCATCTCGCAGAAAGCCGCGAAGCTTCGTGTAGAGGGGGCCGGTTCGAAAGCTCGACGGAATGACCAGCGCCGTCAGCGATCCGGGCTTTGCGGCCCGCAGGCACAATTCTACAAACAGGGCGTATTTGTTGATGTTGCCGCTGTGGGCGACCTTCTTCCAATGTTCGCCAAGCAGCGCAGCCGGCCTGACGCGGCCGTAAGGCGGGTTGGCGATCACCAGGTCGAATTTGGGTTCCCAGTCGCGGCGCAATGCGTCGCCGACCGAAACGTCGATCGAGGCGCGCGCTCCAAGGCCGAGACGTTCAGCAATCAGCGCGCGCGAAATTTCGGCCAGGCCTGGGTCGATCTCCACGCCAGAAAGCCGCGTCATGACATCGTTCGGATCGGAGCCGTAGGACGTCATTCGCGCCGCGACCGTCGACAAAAACGCCGCGCCGCCGGCGGCTGGATCGAGGACCGCCCCAGACTTCAGGTCGAAACCGTATTCCACGGCCAGGTTGAGAACCGCCGACGCAAGATAGGGCGGAGTGAAATAGGCCGCCTGCTCGCGTCGTAGCTCCGCCGGGAGCAGGAGCGTGTAGAAAACACCCGCCCAGTAGTGGCGCTCGTCGATCGCCAGCGTCGAGAGAGTGCGGGCAAGCCCCGAAAACTCGTCGGTCCCTGCCCGAGCCCGAAGGAGATCGCGAACGAGAGCCACCCGCGCCGCGTCGGTTCTGCAAGAAGGCTCTACCTCCTTTGCAGCCCGTCTCGCATGCGCAAGGATCGCCCGTCCACCGTCTCGCCAGGTCACCATTCTGATCACGCTCTGCAAAATCATCGCCCGGCGCCGAACGCTACGCAACTACCCCGAGCGTCATTTTCCGGGGGCAATCCGTTCACGTCGTAGAGCGAAGCCTAGCCAGAACCCCGGCAAGGCACGAGGACGCTGAGGGTCAGGATCGATCCGCGGGAGCGTCGCCGAGTTGCAGCGTCTCGGAGTCGGCGAACTCCTTGCTGGAACCGAAACGGAAAAGCGACAGTCGCTACGGTAGGATGCCAGAGTTGGGAGCTCCCAACAGTTGGGAGCTCCCAACTGCGAAGGCGCGCGATAGGACCGGGTCGATGGCAGCAGATCCCCGAGCACACGCTTCGAAGGCACCGGCGCGCTCGCCAAAGCCTGCAAAGCTGCCGACGCCGCCAATGGCGGAGGTGATCGAACTCGCTCCCGAAGTCATCGATCCCTCATTCGTGTCGGATAGGCTGACGCTCGATCAGGATCTCGACTTCGTCGAGTTCATTCGACAGAACGGCCAGCAGGCTCCGATCCTCGTTCGGCCCCATCCAGAGCACTCGGGACGATTTCAGGCGGTCTACGGCCACCGTCGGCTAGCTGCGGCGTCGGCGCTCGGGACGAAGGTCAGTGCGATCGTGCGAACCCTGTCCGACGTCGAACTGGTCGTCGCTCAAGGTCAGGAGAACGCCGCCCGCAAGGATCTGTCTTTCATCGAGCGCGCCCTGTTCGCGATGCGGCTCGAACAACGAGGGTTCGATCGACAGACGATCATGAGCGCCCTGATCGTCGACAAAGCCGACCTCTCCCGACTGATTTCGATCGCCTCGCGGGCGCCGAGAGAGCTGCTTGAAGCGATCGGGCCCGCTCCGAAAGCCGGTCGTCAACGTTGGGAGGCGCTCATCGCCTGCCTCGAAGCGCCTGACGGTCTCAAGAAAGCTCGCTCTTTCGCCAAGTCGAAAATGTTCCAGACGCTCTACAGCGACGAGCGATTTTCAGAGCTCCTCGAACGCCTTCAGCCAGTTCGACTAGGCGTGGCTGGAGCGACCGACATTGTGGTGGACGACGACCCCATCGGATCGATCAAAGCAACGAAGAGCGCCACGACATTTCGGTTCGAGACTGCGGCTGCCCCGGAATTCGCCGCCTATCTCGCGGACCAGCTCGGCGACATCTATCGGAACTGGAAAAAGACGCATTCAGCCTGACCGTCGCGTTCTCTATTGGAAACGGGACAAGGTCCTTGATTAAGCCAAGGTTCATCCCGGAACGTCTCGGCTGACGACGGCATGCTTAGGGGGCTCTGTGGGACTGGAGCGATGGGACGCCTGCCGGGCGAAATGGGTACTCTACCAAACGCAGGAGCGACACAGCGAAGACTGCGCTCGCTTCCCATATGAAGCCCTGCCACGGCGCATCTTCCTCGATACGAACGTCGTCAACCTGCTCGTTCGCTACAGCGATCAGGTGTTCGAGCAAGCGCCGATCGATGACACGCTCGACACGACCAAGCGCCACGATGTCGAAGCCTTAATGCACGTATTCCAGACCGGGGCTCGCGCAGACTGGAGCATTCTGGCATCACGGAAGGTGCTGGATGAGATCGTGAAGACCCCTGATGAGGAGTTCAAGGCGGATCTGACCGATTACGCGATCGAACTCGTCAGCCCTCTCAATGACGGCTTCGCGGACCGCCTCGGTCGATCTCTCGTCGAAACACGGCTACTGTCGGCTTTTCCAGGCGAGCATGATCGCGAACTCATCGGAAACGCGATTGGCTTCAATTGCGATGTCTTCTGCACATGCGACCAGCGGACGATCATCCGGAAGCGCCATCTTGCGAACAACCTTCCGATCCGGTTTCTGACGCCCATCGAGTGGTGGTGGCACGTGAAGCCATGGGCAGGCCTATGGCTTTGATCGCATCCCAGTATCCAACCCGCCGCACAGAGTGCGGCCTTCTGGTAGCGTGTGAAGGTAGGTCAGATGGCGCCGTGGGAGCCGTTCGGAAGCAGCTTCAAGGCCGAGGACGACCTTAACTGGCCGGTGCTCTCGCAGGTCTACCACACCACCCATCGTCTCTCCGCTACAAGGATCATCGAGGACGGCAGGGTCAAACGGGGCCTGGTTTATGATGAGAGCGAACTGAATAAAACGCGCACCACCGTGTCTTGGGTGTCTCCCAATCATTGGCGCGATGGCTACCGGTATGGTTCCGTGCGTTTCGGTTTCAATTGGAGCCTGTTCGCTGACCAGTCGCATTTTTATTGGGTCGAGTGCATCGAATATAGTCCGCCAGCGTGTCGCTTCTTGATCACCGAACGTGACCTTTCGAGTGAGCTGCCTGCTCTCACCAGATATGATCCGATGTCGCATCTCGGACCGTTGCTGTTCGACGGCGTCGATTGGCGCCGAAACCGCGCCATCGCGCTCGAGCTCATGATCGACGACGACATAGCGCTCAGCCACTGCACGGGGATTGATTTGGTCACGCACCATCCTCAACAATGCAACGAAAGGAACCCGAACTGCCCGGAAAGACGAAATGGTGAGCACGATACAGGCGCGCGCCTTGTCGCGGCTTTGCTCGGCCGCGAGCTAACAAACGCAAATCACTGCCTGAAATCCGACGAGCCAGAAAGCATTGGTCTAACGGTCCAGGGAGCACTCGGTTTGCTCTCGCTGAAGCTCCGGCCGAAGGACGGTGAAAAAGGAGTGATCTCCGACATCGATCACGCTCAGGCGATCGTCACCGCCGCTTTCAATCAATATGGCTCCGATCATATCGAGTCGGCCAAGACGCTATGCCGGACGCTTCAAGACGGAGCGCTATTCGACGAGGCGATGAAGCGCATCGTGAGGCGCCACTTTCACCTTCCTCATTTCAATTTCTGAAAGGGCATGGACGAGATCGAGGCCTCCGGCACGATCGAGGTCGACGGTGCCTATTTCGGCGGCCACGTGAAGCCCGCGAGCGCCTGCTGGGAGAACCGGCGCGACCGCCGGCTGGCGAAGAACCAGAACGGCGAACGACGGTGGTCGTCATCATGCGCGAGCGTGGCGGCCGCACCCTGCCGTTCGTGGTCGAGCGCGAGGCGCAGTCCGTCTGGACGCTTGAGCGCCGGATCAAGCCCGGCAGCACGGTCCACGCCGACGAGGCGTTCCGTAACGCCTCCGACCCTTTCTGCAATCCCTGTTTCAATGATCTGTTCCCACAACGCTCAGGCCCAAAGCTATCGGCTGGCGAACCTCTAATTCCTGATCGGTTTGTGGTGTCGACGATCTCGGATGACCCTCGTCGTACGACGAGGGTCATCCGAGATCGTCGACGCCCATCAAGCCAGACCCCCTCTTGAATCAACGGTTAGACGGGACTATCTTGCCTGGCTGCGGCGAGCCAAAACGCTTGCCGCTGTGATTTTCGCTGGGAGTCAGGCCCTGGACAGCATTCTGTCGAATGAGGGATTGGCCTATTCCACGCGGGCTGCAAAGCGCGCCTATCGCGATGGTGTAATTCCTCAAAACTTGGTGCTTGAGCAACGTTGGGTCGAACTGGCGGAGCGTTCGTGCGACCAAATCGAGGCCCAGCCGTTCGGCAAGCGTGGCGGCAAGACGAAGGATCTCGCCGAGGTTCTCGAGGTCAGCCCAGCCTATCTGCGCAGGGCGATCTCGGCTCATAAATTTGCGGCCACAGATCCCTTTCCCAAGGTTGTGGTGTCCACCTTGCCCCTCCCGGTCGTCGAGGAGCTTCGGACGTGGCGTGAGTTCAACCGTGGACGCGCGACCGCGGCGGCTCGCTTGTTCGCACGCGGCAAGATGACGGTCGAGAAGCTGATCGAACGGTCTCGCGCCGCCCGCGCCGGGCGTACGAAGCCGTCGCTGGCCCATCGGACGACACGGCCGTTCAGAATGGCGGTGCGGGACCACATCCTGCGCGAGATGCCTCAATTCGAGGAGCTCGAGCGCTTCAGCGAGCTGACCGGCGCCCACATCACGCTGCAAAGCCGGGACGGGCTGCAGCGGCTGGCTATCGTGGCGACCGGCCCGTTCTCCGACATCGATATCGAACTCGCCAAGTGCCGGGACGCGCTCCTGACGGCGCTTGGGCTGCTGTTCTCGCACGATATAGTCTCGCTGGCCTGCTCGTCCAAGGAGGCGGAGAGGCATGCTCGCGCCATGCTCAAGTCGATGCCGTTGGCGAGAGAGATGGAAGCGCTCGGCCGGCCTCTCGAGAAGCGACTGAGCATTTGGGCGTACGACGCCAAAAAGCACGGCGGGCCGTTCGACCAGCGCTCGGCGGCGGAGCAGGCACGAAGCATGCTCGGCCGTAAAGCGCCTGCCGCGCGAGCCAAGTCAGCGCACGGGTCCGCCAACCGATCGCCGCAGCCCGATGGCGCGTGTCAGGCGAAAGCGACAGAGCGGTCGGCACGAAAAAGGGCGGGATGATCATCCCGCCCTTCTCATATGTCGACCTCGACTGACGTGTTGCGTCAGTCGTCGTCGCCCGCGGCGGCGAGAGCCCAGACGTCGCGCTCGTCGACCTCGGAATCGCCGTCGCACGGCTCGGGCGTCTGCATTCCCGGAGCGTCGCAAACGAAGGGCGCAACATCGCCCTGATCGTTTGAGAACGCGTGCGAGCCGTCGTGAGACCGCCATTCGGGGGCGTCCCATTCGGGGAGCCAGGTCATGATCGGCAGCTTGTGGCGGTCGGGCATGAGCTCTCCCTCGATGCGGGGAAGGCCTGCGATGTCGAGTGCGAGCAGCGCATCGCGCAGCTGTTCGACCCCGCCCGACGCAGCAAGCCTCTCGAAGCCGCCACGCAGCTGGTGGATGCCGCCGCTGCGGCTGCGACGACCCTCGGCTTCGACGAGGTCGTCAAGGGCGGTGGCGGCAAGCCCGGTCAGCGCGCATGCCAGGACCCCGCGTATGAAGTTGATCCGGGTCTCCACCGGCCAGCTCTTCGGCAAGGTCGTCAGGACCGGGGCCGCCTCGACGAGCCGCAGGTAGTCCTGACGGCTGAGGCTGAGCCAGCCGGCTTCGAGAGCGGCGCGCACACGGGTCAGGAACTCATCCCCGGAATCGCGCAGGATCCGCCGGTAGATACGGCGATACTCAACCACCGTCTCCTGGGGCGCCGCCCCCATCAAGTCGGCGCCGCCGTCGGGCGCGAGCTCGATGCGCAGGTCGTAGGCCCCGTTCTCGCGATCGAACGAAACCCTGACCCCGACGAGCACCGAGCGCAGCGCATGCGCCAGCTCGAACGCGGCCTGCGAGCTGAGGCTCGAGCCTTCCTCGCGGAAGCGCGTGAAACGCTCGGCGAGCGTCTCGCGGTTCTCGTCGGCGGCGAGCAAGGCCTTCTCGCGGAGCCTGAGCTGATTGATGAGGTCGCGGATCTCCGTGACCTTCTCCTCGAGCTCGATGCGCTTGCGGATGCGGCGATCTTCGCTCGCTCCGATCATCCAGCCGTCTTCGAACGACGCGTCGGCCTTCGCCTCGGCGGACTGAAGCTGCAGCGACAACGAGATCTTCTCCTTGCCGAGGGCGCGGCGCTCCCTTTCGCGACGGGCGGCGCGCTCGGCGTCGAACAGTTCGCTCGCCTCGTCGGTCAGCAGCCTGCGTTCGATGCAGTCCAGCACCGCGCCACGCACGATACCTTCCTCGAGCCCGTGGCCCGCTATGAACAGCCCGTCCCCACCCCTGCACTCCAGGCTGCGGCGATAAGCCGGGCCGCTCTGGCGGGTCTTGGCATACATATGGCGGTCACACGCGTCGCATGTCACGCGACGGTCCAGGAAATGAGCGGTGTACTGGACGCGCGGGGCGTTTTTGACCTTGCGCTCCCTGGCGCGTTGGCTCAGGCGCCAGGCGACGGCGGCGAACTGCTTGGCCGAAATGATCGCCAGCTGTTCGAACTCGACGACAAGCGTGGGACGAGCGCCGGCGGTGGTACGGTAGCCTTTCCGGCCGAACAGGTAGACGCCCGAGAAGATCGGGTTGCACAACATTTTGCGGATCGTCGTCGATCGCCAGGGATGACCCTTGCGGGTGCGCAAGCCCTGCTGGTTCATAACGATCGCGATATAGTGGTGGCTGACGCCGGTTTCGGCCATATCGAACATTTTGCGGATATGGCCGGCCTCCTCCTCGTTGATCTGCCAGAGGCCCTTCTCGGCGCCGGGATCATAGCCATAGCCGAGATAGGGAATGCGGCGGCCATGATTGATGGACACGCGCAACCCGGCGGACAGGCGGGAAACCGTCCTAAGGCGATCCTCGGCGGCGATGGCGCCGTAGAGATTGGCCGTCGTGCCATCGGCGATATGACCTTTAGACACGGTCCAGAGCTGCCCGCCGAGGTCGTTGACCTTGTCGAACAGGTTCGGGAAGATCGAATGCTTGCGGGCGAAGCGATCGCAATCCTCGCCGATCAGGACGTCAGCGTGCTTGTCGGCGAGCATGACGAGCCCCTCATCGAGACCCGGACGCTTCTCGAGCGTCCCGCTGGTGGCGATGTCTGAAACGATCGCCACCACGGTCATGCCATGCGCGGCCGCGTATTGGCGGATGAGCTCAGCCTGACGCACCAGCGAGTTCGGCGACTGGCCGCGAGTCGAGTATCGCAGGTAACCGACGGCGCGTTTGAACTGCCTCTTCTTCTCTTCCTCCGTGAGCGCCGTCACCACGAGGTCTGACCACGGCTTTTCGACGCTCTCGAGCAGGGCGATCATCTCGCCGTCGCCGGACGCGCCCGTGTCGGTCTCGGGGCCCTTCGTGGGCTTGTTGCGGCCGACGCGGCTCTTCGCCCCCTTGGCGCGATCGAGCTTCGACTTGGGGGCGGAGCCCTCCTCGCCCGCCGGCTCTTCGCTCGAGGGCGACCAGGTCGAAACCGGATTGATCGACACGGAGGTGACGGCCTCGTTGAGCTTCACCGCTTTGGGCGACGCGGCTTTGCCGCGCTTGGCCTCCGGGGCCGGCGCGGGCACGACCTCGGCCGTGACGACCGGCGCAGCCGCCGCCTTGGGCGATGCGGCCTTGCCGCGCTTGGCCTTCGGGGCCGGCGCGGGCACGACCTCGGTCGGGATGACCGGCGCGGCCGCCGCCGTGGACGACACGGCCTTGCCGCGCTTCGCCTTCGGGGCCGCCACGGCCTCGACCTCGGCCGGGATGACCGGCGCAGCCGCCGCCTTGGGCGACGCGGCCTTGGCGCGCTTGGCCTTCTGGGCCGGCGCGGGCACGACCTCTTCCGTGACGACCGGCGCGGCCGCCGCCTTGGGCGATACGGCCTTGCCGCGCTTGGCCTTCGGGGCCGGCGACGCGGACACGGCCTCGGCCGGGGCGGCCTTACGCGCGGCGCGGCCGATCTTGGCGGTCGCGCCCTTGGCGCGGGCGATCCTGGAGGTCTCGGCCTCGGTGGTGATGGTGGTCTTGCTGTTGGACATTCTGGGCCTCATGGCTGGTTGAAAAGGACACGTCGGCGTTGCGCCGATCGCGAGCGCTCTCACCCGCAGCGGGCGAGCAGATGCTGAAGGATCGCGGGCGATCAGCTGCCGGCTGCGCCGGCGCTGCTCGCGTTCGAACTCGTATGAAGGGCGACGCGGCGGCTCGGGGCCGGAGCGTCTCGAAAGCGCGCTAGAAGTCGCGCACGGGCACGCAGCGCATCATGAGACGCGGCGGCGAAAAGGACTTGATGGCGATCGGCACGACGTCATCGCGCATTGCGACGTTCTCGAACAATCGGTCCTCGGACGGTTGAGGTGCGAAGAGCGCCGGGATCCCCGGCGGCCGATGTGAAGAAACGCACACGACGATTGGCGGACCGGCGTCTTGCGCCGGTCCGCTGAAGTCAGTTTCGACGCGCAGCGCCTCAGAAAGCGCTGCGCCGGACAGTCAGATTACGAGGCCAGGTGCTCCAGCACGAGCTCCTCGTACGGCTCGACGGGGTCCCCGCAGACGGCGCAGCGGCAGGCGCTGCAGAGCTCCGGGCCGATCTCGCCGCCGATGAGGCTGACCAGCCTGGTCAGCTCCATGCGCGGGGCCGTGGCGCCGACGGGGTGGGCGCCCTGCGCGCGGGCGTCGTCCTTGTCGGGCGAGGCCTGAACGGGCTTGGGCGCGAACGGCACGACGTTGTGGTTGTTGGCCAAGGTCACCTCTTTCCGGTTGGCGGGTCGAAGCATCGGCAGAGGCTGCGCGTGCACATCCCCAGCCTGACCAACCCACATGTAGCACATGGGTGGAAATTGCACAACACCTAATTTCCGAGTTTTCCGAGCGCTACGACAATCCTCCTTAACCCGTTTGGAATCTCGGCATTATTGCCCTTTTTGTCCGCGTTGTGCAGATCTCTATCGATCATTTTTTTCAATACGATCCTGCTTTGGTCCACGGATGCGGGCCTGGCGGCAGGCTGTTTGCGGTTGGACAACTGGTTCGCTCCTGAAGAGCGACGGCGCCGGTTTCGGCGCCCGGGCGCGCGACGGGTTCGTCGCGCGGATCAGCTGGGCTTACGCGATCGCGCGCCCGATTTCCTGAACGCGGTCGGCTTCTGCGACGAGCGCCTCATCGAGCGCTGCGGTCCACAGCTCGACGCCCTTCGTCTTGAGCTCAATGCGTTGGCTCGTGAAGTAGTGCCGGGACGTGGTCCTCGCCATCTGCTCCTCGGCGCTCTCCTCCACGAACTGTTTGTGGTTATCGCCCTGCGCATGCGCCAGGACGGCCGACGCCGCCCCGCCGAGGCCCCGCTCAGACAGAAAGTTCGTGAACCCCCTTCGAGCGTCGTGCGGGGTAAAATCGGTCTGCTCGTCGGGGTGCGACTTCAATTCTCGCAAGTAGGTTTCCAGCAGGTCGATCGGCTTGCGCTTGCGCGGTGGGCGCGGCTTTGGCCCAGGCTTGCCCTCATAATACGTCTTGGGCGCCGGTCGGCGGTCGTCCGCATCGCCTCGAAGCTGCCTGAACAGTCCGTTGAGCCCTGCGGCGGCTCGTGGGCCGGCGCCGCGGTGCCCGGGGAAGACGAACTGGCTCTTGGACTGCGGATCGACTTCAGCCCACATATGCTCGATCGCCCGGACCATGGACGGCGCCACAGGGACGGCGTGCGCGAGCGTCTTTCCTTTGAGGCCCTTCATCTGAGCCCCGGGAAAATGCGCAATGCGCCAGTCGGCTCGGCCTGGATAGGCGAGCAGATTTTCTCGACGCAGTTTTGCCGCCGCGCCGGTCCGTTGCGCTGTGCTGAAAACGAACAGCAGCAGCGTCTGCAAGGTGAGCGAGGCCACGACGACGCCATCTTCGCGCGCCGCATGCTGCTTTACGATCAGGAGCGTCCGGGCGAGTTCGACGGGCTCCGGCGCGCGGCGGCGAGGATTGTTTTCGGCCTCGACGGTCACGGCGCGCCAGATCGGATCGCGACCGAGCAATCCGCACACATCCGCTTCGTTGGCCAGCCCATGATCGAACATGCCGACCATGTAGCGAACAAGGACAACGGCGCGACTTCCCCCTTTTTCCCCAGTGGGGACGAGAGCCCGCCTTATGGCGAACAGATCCGCGTGACCGACGTCGCACACCTTCTTGTTGCGGATCGGGTCGAACACCGGATCGTCGAAAAGCCGAGGAAATCTCGTCGCCCATCGCCCGTCCTTGAAAACGTTCTTGACCTTGTAGTCGACGAAACTCTTGCTGAGCTCCGCGACGGTCCAGATCGCATCGGACGAGATCGCGCCGCTTTTGCCGGAGGAGACCCGGAGCGCTTCGATGTGGGCCGCGTCGTGGCCGTCGCCGGCCTCGAACCTTTCGGTGTAGACGCGGACATAGGCGTTATGGTCCCGCCCGCTGCGCAGCGCTTGCCTGCATTCGTGCGCCAGGTGTCGGGCGACGTGGCCCGGAGTGATCCCGACCTCACCGAGCTTGGGCGTAGCGGTCTCCGTGCGCAGCCGGTAGGTTCCGCCACGGGTCGAGAAGCGGATCGAGAAACCGCCGGCCTCGCGCCATTCGAGGCCTGGCGTCTGCAGCCCTTGGCGGACCAGGTCTTCGGCCTTTACGATTTTCGCCGGGGTCAGAGCGAAGGGCGTCTTCCGCGGTTTGCGCGACATGGCGTTACCAGCCCGTGACCAGTTTCGCGCTTCCTCTTTTGAGGATTTGCGATGGAGTGAAATGAGGAGCTGG
Organism: Chenggangzhangella methanolivorans; assembly: GCF_042648545.1. Classification (NCBI taxonomy): domain Bacteria; kingdom Pseudomonadati; phylum Pseudomonadota; class Alphaproteobacteria; order Hyphomicrobiales; family Methylopilaceae; genus Chenggangzhangella; species Chenggangzhangella methanolivorans. The sequence continues at coordinate 203 of NZ_JBHRXS010000019.1, read as the reverse complement.
CGCCCCCGCAGCCGACAGTGGCCTGAAACGTTTAAGGAATTGGAGGTTTGAGATCCTTCTGGGAATAAAGGCGAAGGGAAGTTCCCAAGCTGCATACGAGGGTTCGATTCCCTTCGCCCGCTCCAAAAAACCCCTCAAAAATCTTGGCCGGCCCCCATCGAGTGGTCCGGTTGGAATGTTAGTTCATGAGCGGCGCTGACGCG
>NZ_JBHRXS010000018.1:0-57478 GCF_042648545.1 Chenggangzhangella methanolivorans | reverse complement strand
GGTCAAAATTGGACGCCGATCCCCCAACCTAGGGGGTCAAAATTCCACGCCGGATCACACGCCAGACTGTGCTCGAGGACCACGGCTGGGTGATCCGAAGGCTCTGGAGCTACGATTGGCTTCAGCGCCCTCAGGAGGAGCTCCATAGCCTCTGCACGGCGATCGAGGCCGCGAAGGTCGAGCTCGCCGAGCGCCTGGAGGCCGGCGCCGCGCGCAAGCGGGCGGTGGACGTCGAGATCGTCACGGTTGACCGGGGCGATGTCGTCGAGATCGGTCTCGCCGACAAGGCCGAGGACGGCCTCGCCGACCGCCTCTATGTTGAGGCCTCGCCCACGGCCGACTTCCGCTACGAGCTCCACGATGCCCCGGTCGGGCTGCTCGCCGAGCTCGTCGCGCAGGTCGTGGCGACCGAGGGGCCTGTACACCTCGAAGAAGTGACAATCCGGATACGCTCGGCGTGGGGGCTGCAGCGCGCGGGCAACAGGATCCAGTCCGCAATCGAGCGCGCCGCGGATGTCGCCGCCGGCTCTGGCCGGGTCTCGTGGTCGCTCGGGCGCTTCCTTAAGGTGCCGGGCACGGGCGCCAAGGTCCGAGACCGCAGGGACGTGCAGTCGACGACGTTGCGCAAGCCCGAGATGCTGCCGCCCGACGAGCTCAAGGAGGCCGTGCGCCACGTTGTGTCGACGAACTTCGGAGCTACCGAGGACGAGGTCGTGCTGACGGTCTCGCGTCTGCTCGGCTTTAAAGCGACCAGCGCGCAGCTCAGAGACGTGATCCTCGCTCAGGTGAAGACGCTTCTGGACGCCTCTGAACTGAGCCGATCCGGCGACCTCTTGGTTGCGACGTCGAAAGCAGCGCCGGCCCCGGTCTCGTAACGTCGCCCGGGGCGGCGAATGTGCCTAGAGCGCAAATGAAGGTGAGTTCGTCCTCTGAAAGGCGTCGCGGAACCGGTCGATCATCTCGGCCGACTTAAGGGGAGAAATCGGCCAGAACATCGGCCATGAGACCGGCCAAATGATCGGCCAACACTGGGTATGCCTATTGAAATAAAATGATATTCGGTCAATCTTCTCATTCGGAAGATCGGCCAGATTATGCCTGAAATTGAAACCGTCAATCGAATGGAGCCTGCGCGGCTGGAGGAGCCGACCGCGGAGATCGCCGACGTGGTCGCGGAGCTTGTGGGCGCGTCAGCGGTGCTCGGCCGCGCCTTGCATCCGCTGACGGCGGCGAACTTGGCTGACCTCGTTCGCGTCATGAACACCTACTACTCAAACCTAATCGAGGGCCATGACACGCGCCCGCGGGACATCGAGCGCGCGCTTGTTGGCGAATTCGATGCCGACGAGGGGCGTCGCAACCTTCAACTCGAGGCGGCGGCGCATGTTCGGGTTCAGGCGGAGATCGATCGACTGGCTGCGGAGAACGCCCTGCCGGAGCCGGCTTCTGCGGAATTCGTTCGGCGCCTGCACCGAGAGTTTTATCGCGACGCGCCCGAGGCGATGCTGACGATCCGGGGCGCAGATCGCCAGTTCAGGATGGAGCCGGGCGCGTGGCGCTCGCTCGCGGAACACGATGTCGCCGTTGGGCGTCACATTCCCCCTGGCAGCGACCGGGTCGGCGACTTCATGAGCCATTTCGAAAATCGGTTCCCGTTCGATCGATTGGGTGCGTCCGGTCGTGTCGTGGCGATCGCGGCGGCGCATCATCGCCTCAACTTCATTCACCCATTCCCGGACGGCAACGGCAGGGTCAGCCGCTTGATGAGCCATGCCATGGCGCACAGGGCCGGTATTGGAGCGCACGGACTCTGGTCGGTCTCGAGAGGCCTTGCTCGCGGTCTGGAAAGTCGGGGCGAATACAGGCGCATGATGGACCTCGCCGATACGCCGCGGCAGGGCGATCTCGACGGGCGAGGAAACCTATCTCAGAGAGCGCTGATCGAGTTCACGGTCTGGTTCTTGAGGGTTTGTCTCGACCAGGTCGTCTTCATGTCGGGCCTGTTCGATCTGAATGCCTTAGCGCGACGACTGAGGCTTTATGTCGAGCGAAGCCAAAACCTGAAGCCGGAAGCTGCGCGGATGCTCGAGGAGGCGTTGTTGCGTGGCGAGTTCGACAGAGGCGAAGCCCCCAGAATCACGGGGCTGCCCGAACGCTCCGCGCGCCGGGTCCTCAACGACGTCGTCGGAGAAGGACTACTCGCCTCGGACACGCCGAAGGGGCCCGTCTCTCTACGATTTCCCGCCCGTGCGCTGGAGTCGCTGTTTCCGCGCCTCTATCCAGAAACCTAAGAGGCGCGCCCGCGCCTCTTAGGGCGAGCGCGCCAGTCACCACATCCGCCGAGGCTCGGTCGCGGCGAGCCGGTCATAGGCGTCGGGATCGTCGAGCGCCTCGGCAAATCGTGGAGGAGCAGCGCTGAGCGCTAGGAGCGAAACGGCGAAATCATACTGTTCCGCGACCAGCGTCATTTCCCTCACCGGCTCGCGAAGCCACACGCCCGCGCGGTGGTCGAGCGCGCCGCGTCCGTCGACAAGCAGTTGCGTCTGCTGCGGGAGCGAGGTCGCGGGGATCTCGATGGGACCTTGTGAGGTGCGAAAAAAGGCGCCGGTTCTCAAGGCGGCGTCGCTGGAGCGCGCCCAGAGAATGAAGCCGTCGCGCGACACGACCAGGATTGCGCGTCGGCTCGTGTGGCTGATCCAGCGTAACGCGGCTGCGATCAGCGAGACTTGGTAGCGGTCGGCGCAATGACGGATCATGTCGAGGTCGATCCGGGCGTCGGCCGGAATCTGCCGGGCGAAATCGTCTCGCGGCATCAGAAGGTTGGCCGCGAACACGTTGGCCTGCTGCTCGAGCCGCGCGTATTCGCTGTCCCAACCCGTCATGTCGCGGTCCCCACAGGTGAAACCTTGCGGGTGATCGTGACGGTGAAGCAGATAGTGGCCGAGCTCGTGCGCTAGGGTGAAATTGATGCGGCCGCGCGACGTGATGGCGTCGTTGTAGATGATGCCCCAGCCCTTGCGGCCGCCTTTCGCGCGGTAGAGAGCGCCCTCGAACCCCGGAAGATCGTCTCCTGCGACCCGAACCACGGGATCGTCGGGAAAGCGCTGCGCTGAGTACTCGCGCGCGAGATCTGCGACCCGTATCGGGAAATGCTCCGGCCCGAACACCGCGTTCAGCACATGCGTAAGCTCAATGGCCCAACGTTCGGGCCCGAACGCCGCGCTCATGCGTCGTCGTCACCGATCAGCTGGATCATCTTTTGGATCTTCGCTTTCACCAAAGGGTCCATTTTCCGGTATTTTCGAAAAAACGCCTCGTCTTTGGCGGTCTCCACGCCAAGTTCGCTATCTGCATAAAGCAAATAATCCGACGTGACGCCCAGAACCGCGGCGATCTTGGCGATCTTGTCTGCGGACGGACGGGGCGGGTTCTTGTTTTCGAGCTCCCAGATGTAACTCTTGCTCGAGCTTGCGAGCTCGGCGAGCTGGTCGAGCGTCAAGCCCTTGGCTTTTCTCAGGTTTCTTATCTTTTCGCCCAATGGCGTGCTCAAGGCGCGTTTCTCCCGCAAATCGATGTTCAGAGTAGCGATATGGCGCGTTGTTGACAAGGCGCATCCGCCCCCCCATGTTGTTCGGAGTAGGCGTATTTATGTTGCCGGTTTTTATAGGAGAAAGCGTCATGGCGCAGAAGCGCGGGCCCGACAGCCACCATGTCGTGCCGAACCCCAATGGCGGCTGGGACGTGAAGCGCGGCGGCGGCGAGCGAGCGTCGGGTCACTTCGATGTCAAACAGACCGCGGTGGATTACGGACGCCAGGTCAGCCGCAACCAGGGCACCGAGCTCCGCATCCACAATCGCGACGGCAGGATCGGCCAGAGCGACAGCCACGGAAACGATCCAAACCCGCCCAAGGGTTGACGATCAGGACCGCGTCCGCCCGACGCGGTCCTTCTTTTTTCAGCCACGACGCCCAGCTTTGAGGAGATTGCGATGACCGAGCCCAACCCGCTCCTGAAGCCGGACACCGCGGACGAGGTGCTGCTGGACGTCGCGGCGCTGATCGAGCTCAGCCCGCGCGACCGTCGGGTAGCGGACAATCGCTATCGACTGCTGAAAACGCATCTGGAGCGTGAGCGCAGCAAGCTGCGCCCCTACCTGGTCGACGGCGAGAGCCGGATCTACTCCCAGGGGTCGATCGCGACGAGCACCACCATCGTCAGCGGAACCGATGACGACAGGTTCGACGTCGATGCGATCGTCGAGATCGACGTGCCGGCTGACTGGGACGACGATCATGCGCTCGACCTTCTCGAGGAGTCGCTCCAGGGGTTCCCCGGCGCGGCCGCGATCGTGCGCCGGACTCGCTGCGTCCAGATCCAGTTTCCCTTCATGCACATGGACGTGGCGATCCTCGACCGTCGAGCCCGGCTTGCCATCCCTCGCGCCGGCGAGATCTTCCATTCGCCCGACACCGGAGCGTCGATGCGTGTGTCGTCCAATCCTTGGGGTTTTACGGGCTGGTTCCGGCTCACTGTCGGCGTCGGCGACGCGCCGTTCACCGAAGCTCTGCGCCGTCACCGCCAGGACGTGGGGAGGGACCGCCTGCCGGTGCTCGACGCGAGCGAAGCGGTTGTCGTCGCCAAGGCCGAGCAGGACGACCTACCGCCGATGATCCCGAGCCGCCTCGACGCCCAGCAGGCCGTCGCGCTCAAGCTCCTAAAGCGCAATCTGAACATCAGCTATGCCGGAGCGGCGACGCCGCGTCCGCCGTCGATCTACGTCACCAAGAGGGCCGCCGATATCGGCTACATTCCGCAGGGGCTGACCGCGCAGCTCTATGTGCTGGCCAGTGACACCGCCAAGATCATGCGGGACCACCTCGATGCCGGGACGCAGCCCGAAGACCTCAACCCCTCCTATCCGCCTGATCGGATCACCGACCGCTGGCCGCGCGCGGGCAAGCCGGGCGAGACCGACATGAGGACGCTTGCCGAGGCGCTCGAACATCTCGGCGAACGACTTGCAGAGATGGCCACGGCGCCCCTGGCCGAAATCGCCGCCATCGTGGACGAACTGTTCGGCGAGCGCATCGGCAAACAGCAGCGCGCGGTTCTGGCCAAGCGCTACGACCGACGCGACACCGGCGCGCCCATCCTCTCGGCGCCGCGCACGGGCGGCATTTATGCGCCGGCGATTGCTCCGGCGTCGGCGCCGCTGGTCGAGGTGCCGCGGCACAACTTCCATGCCGGGCGGGCCGTCAAGATCAGATGAGTCGAGACCCGATTTCCCCAAAACGGTCGCCGCATGCGCAGTTGGGCGCCATGGCGTCGCTCTGGCCGGATTTCGCAGCGACGAAGCTCGGCGACGGAACGCTGATCTGGATCGGGCCCCTGCGGCCCAAGGCGCAGCCCTACACGGTAGGGATCGTCTGGCGGCCGTCGCTTGGCCTGCCCTATGTCACGCTCGAGGCGCCGAAGCTGACGCCGCGGCCGGGCGTGACCTTCTCGGCGATCCCGCATCTCCTCTACAACGGCGACAACCCCGAGCGCTCGGGCCTCTGTCTATTCGACCCGAAGGTCCGCGAATGGTCGGCCGGAGATCTCATCGCCGAGACCACCGTGAGATGGACGGCGGAATGGCTCACCTATTATGAACTTTGGCACATGACCGGCGAGTGGTTGGCGCCGAGCGTCGGTCCTGAAAGCGTGGCGCAGGCGGAGGCCGCGGGCGGCGATATTGGCGATGTTCACTGATCGACGCGCCAACACCCTACCGACGCAACGGGTTCGCCAGCCGTGGCCGACCGGCAAACCGTTCAAGATCCTGGCGCTCGACGGCGGGGGTATCAAAGGCGTTTACACCGCCGAATTGCTGCGCCTGGCGGAGGAGAGATTTGCGGGCGGACGACCGCTGGCCAGCTATTTCGACATGGTCGCCGGCACCTCGACCGGAGGGATCATCGGTCTCGGCCTGGGTCTTGGCCTGACGGTTCAGGATATCGCCGAATTTTACCGCGTAGACGGCCGACAGATATTTCCGCCCATGCCAAGCGGGCGCCTCGCGCGCTGGTTTCGATTCTGTCGCGCGATGCTGCGGACCAAGCTCGATCATCGGGAACTGGAGTCCGCCTTGAGGCGCCGGTTCGGCGATCGACTGCTGGGCGAGTCGAGCTGCCGCCTGGTCCTCCCGGCCTTCATGGTGCCGAAGACCGAGATCGCCGTCTTCAAGACCGACCATCACGCGGATTTCCGCAACGACCACGCGACGCCCGCCTGGAAGGTCGCGCGCGCTACGTCCGCAGCCCCCACCTATCTCAAGGGGATGGAGCATGAGGAGAGCGGGCGAATCTTCGTCGACGGCGGCGTCTGGGCGAACAACCCGGTGATGGTCGCTCTGGTCGATGCGCTGTCCGCCTATGAGCTCGGGTTCGATCAGATCGATGTCCTGAGTATCGGCACGGGCAACCCACCCTTCAGTTTGAGTCGGCGCCAGGCCGTCAGAGGCCTTATCGCGTGGCGGGAGGCCATCAGGGCCGCGATGTTTCTCACGACCGACAATGCGACGGCCCAGGCCAAGCTTCTTCTCGGTCCGCAACGCTGTCTGCGGATCGAACCCTCGGGATCGGACGCGGACGTCGAGATGGACGATTATGACGACGCCTTCGACAGGTTGCCGTCATGCGCCGCCAGAGATCTTGACGAGGCGGCGTCCGATATCGCCCGGTTTTTTGTAGATGTCGCCGAGCCGCGAGAGCGTCATCATACGCGGGCATGACATTGGGTGAGGCGGCGCAGGCCAAGGATCTGATGGTACCGAATGTCGACCTGTTCGCCGACGTCGCCGCGGCGCTTTTGATCAAACTCCATGCGGCGTTCCCGATCCCGCTCGACATCGAGATCGACGTTCTGGCCGATAAAGGCCTGCCGGACGCCGATCCGTCGGGCGCGACCCGCGAAGCGTTTGTCGAGGCCTCGCTGCTGTGGCTCGCCTCCGCCGGCCTGATCGCCTTCGAGCCGGGCCAGTTGGGCGCGCGCATGGTCGAGCGGGTCGGCCTGACGGCTCGCGGCTTTCTCGCGCTCCAGGCGTCTGACAGGGGCGACGACGCGATCGGCCTTTCGCTCGGCGCGGCGTTCTCGGCCGAGCACCGTCGCGACCTTATTGGGCTTGCGCTCGCCGCTGCGCGATGAGGCTCAGGCCGCGGCCCAGGCACGGTAGCGCTTGCGTCCTGTCGACTCGCGCAGCCCGAGCTCCTGCGCGAGGCCGAGCGCGGCCCGCGGCGTGACCGTGAGGCGCGCGGCGATCAGGGCCGCGGTGACCACCGGTGTCTCGATCGCGAGCTCGATCAGGCCCGGCAGGCTGGAGTTCGAACGGCGATCGCCGGCGCGCCGTGTGAGTCGCTCTCGGATGCTCGAGAGCCGGTAATGCTCCTTGAGACCGGCTTCTGCCCCGTCCCTAAGCGCCTCGATTGTGACATCGAGCCGGGTCGCTGGATCGCGCTTCCAGCGCCTCTGCTGGGGCGGCGCCTTGAGGCCCAGTGAAAGAGAGCCAAGGTGGGCGCGGGTCTTGCCGCGTCCGCGCAGCAGCTCGGCGGCCAACAAGCGGCCAAGGCAGCTTTGCGACTGCAGCGGCGCGATCTCGTTCCAGGCGTCGAGCGCGATCGCGCTCGCGAGCGTAGGCGGCAAGACCTTGGTCTCCCCGGCCACGCCCCGCCACGCGGCGAGGCGCGCGTCCTCGTTCCAGTCGAGATCGTAGACCAGGCTCGGTCGGTCTTGCAGAGAGCGGCGTCCGACCGGTGAAGACCATCGCGGACCTGGAGCAGCTTCGCGAGGATCTCGCGCTTGCGCGTTTGACCGAGGTTACGCCGTCGATGATCAGAAACGTACAATGGGCATGCGTTGCGTCGCGGCGCCGATAATGGCCGCTCAGGGAGAAGTTGTGGCGGGTATCTCGATGTCTGGACCGACGCATCGCTTCTCCGACGAGAAGATCAAGATTTTCGTAGACCTTGTTCGGTTGGGAGCGTTGGCGGTCTCTCGCTCGATCGGCGCACATGATGGCCGCCGCCGAAGACCACTTGGTCGTGCGTCCGAAAAGCGACCTAGGGTTGGGAAGCGAAATTGAACTCTACGGCTTTCTCACGACCGGGCAGAACGCAGTGGTGGCGCCAGTGCACCCCAAGGCCATGCCGATCATCCTCAGGACAGCGGACGAGATCGACGTATGGATGCGCGCCGACTGGGACGAGGCTAAAGCGCTACAGCGCCCTCTATCTGCCGCAGCGCTTGTCGTCGTGGCGAAGGGTGCCAAGAAATATCCGGAACGACAGATGCCTTGGATCTCGGGCGGTGACGGGTGGCTTCGCTTCAAAGGCACCCTACCGGCCCAAACGCCGTCTCGAGCTGCATCAACGTTTCGCCGAGACGCCTATATGGCCTTCGGCTTCGAAGAAGGTGACGCCACCCTTCTCCAGCGCATCGACGATCTTGGCGACCGTCGCCTCTTGGGGACGAGCGTCCCCGGACTCGATTTTGATCAGCGTAAAGCGCGCAACTCCTGCGCGCTCAGCGAGCTCATGTTGCGACCAGTCCAGAAGGCTTCGGGCCGCCTTGATTTGCCGTTCGTTTACCATGCCTTCGCTTCAGTTGACATATTGTCAACTTGGCTCTTCTCCACTCTCGGCAGTTGATGTAATAAGATCTTACCCGGCTCCAAGACCGGAACGACGTAGAGCGCGCACCCGACGATACCGGCAGTCCGCTCAGACTCATTCGCGTGTGGATCGGCCGTCCCGAGTTCCGTCACGACGCCCCCAATCGAACTTTCCGGCCATGCAGACCGAGGAAGAGGGCGCCGTGCTTCTCGACACACCCATCATACGTCCAATCCCTGATTACGATGGAAAACGGTCCTTCCGCGAGCGCCAAAGGCGCCGCCAGAAGGATTTGAATCGTCTGTCGTATGAGGTTCACGCCGTAATCCAAGCGCTGCCCCAGTACCAGCTGAGGGACTGCGATTTTGAGAGCGCCGCCGAGCGCTTGAAATCCTTGCTCGGCACGACGGAGATAATTCCGATTCCCGTCCGCGGCCCCCAGGGCGTCATGGTCGTAATCTTGGCCCCGATGCGGATATGGTACGACGCAAAAATCCGCAAACGTCTGTGGAATTTCAGGAAATCCTCGGCCATCAATGGGGATAAGCCCGTTCGCCTACTCAGCCAGAGATGGATCCGCCGAAGGCCCTTCCTGGACAACTGCAAGCTTGTTGCCCGCTGCGCCAACATGTCCGTCGCCGCCCGCGACCGGTTCTCGGTCCTGACTCTGGTGCGCGAAGACCCTCTCGCCACACTCGAGGACTGCGCTGCCGTCGTCCGGGCACCGGATCCGGTCGGGGTCGTGTTCGCCCTCATCGCGGGCGGGCTGCTGACCATCAACTTCGAAACGGCGATCACGCCGATGTCCTCGATCTCTGAACGCCAAGTGGAGCGGTGACCATGCGTCCTGCCGAGAACGACGAGCTTGATGAAGCGAATGAAAAGGAGCTCGGAGAAACGTCGTTCGCCAAGCGCCTGGTCCAGCACGCCATAGCTGAAGCGACGGAGGCCGAGTCTTTCGAGCGGCTTCTGAAGCAACCGCTTGCATGGGTGATCGAGGCGCCCTCGGAAAGCTGGGTCGATCCCATCGTCGAGGTTATCCGCGAACTCATCACTCGGCGTATTTCGGACACGTCCCGCTCGGACCCGCACCTTTTCCGCTCCGAGGCGAAAACCTCAACTCGCCGATCGACCTTCCTCGACGACAAGGCCCAGGTTATCGCCGGCGAGATTGCGCGGGGCAGATCCGTGATCGCGGTAGCGGCAGATCCGGAACGGCAACTGCCGGGGATCTTGGTACGGAACTGCGATCGCTGGATCGTGGTGCCGAAACCGACGCCTGCCGACGTCGCTCGCGCCCTGGGTGAATTCTACGAAGAAGCCGCTCCCATTGATGCAATAGGCGCTCCTGACGTCCTCAATCTGGCAGCGATCGCATTCGCCGTGAGACCGGGCGCGTCTCTGGCCGAAACTATAAAGCGGCTGAAAGGAACTGCAGCGGCCCGGACGGCGCAGACCTCGGACGGCATTCCCGAGCTTTCCGAGCTCGCCGGCTATGGAGCGGCCAAATCCTGGGGCTTGGCGCTCGCGCGCGACATACAGCGGCTCCGCCGGGGAGATCCCGGGATTTCGCTGAAGGATCTTCCCAAGGGCATCCTCCTAGAAGGCCCTCCTGGGGTCGGCAAGAGCATCTTTGCCATGGCCCTGGCCAAGACCACCCAGCTGCCTCTGGAGACCACCTCAGTCTCACGTTGGCTTTCTTCGGGTGAAGGTCACCTCGACGACGCGCTGAAGGCCGCGCGTGCGGCCATCGAAGCCGCTCGAGCGCATCGCCCCGGGCTCCTGATGATCGATGAGATCGACAGCATCGTCGATCGAGACAGCCAGGAGGGAAGGTACGCCGCTTGGTGGATCAACTTCGTCAACGGCGTCCTTGATCTGATCGACGGCACGCTGAGGTACCCCGGCCTAATCACAATCGGAGCATGCAACAACGCCAGCCGGGTGGACCCGGCGCTGAGGCGCGCCGGTCGCCTCGACAAGGTCGTCAGAATACAGCTGCCGAACAAGGCCGACCGTGAGGTGATCTTCCGGTGCTATCTCGGACGAGATCTCGCGTCGGACGATCTTGAGCCGTTCGCTCAGATGACCGAGGGCATGTCGGGCGCCGACATCGTGAGGATCGTCACCGAAGCTCGCCAGATCGCCCGAGACGCCTCCCGGGAGCTTCGTGTCGAAGATTTGGCGATCGCGATTGCGCCGCCGATGAACATCGAAAAGGAGCTGCTGTGGCAGACCGCTTTGCATGAAGCCGGCCATGCGGTGATCGCATGCGTTCTGGGCCTCAAAGTCGGCGCGGTCCAGATCGGTTCGAGCGGCGACGGACTCGGCCTCACGAACTTCTCCCGCCGCCGCCGCCCGATGACCTTCGTCGACATCGAAGACTACGTCATCGTCACCCTTGCCGGGCGTGCAACTGATGAAGTCCTCTGCGGCGCCGCCGATGCTGGTTCTGGCGGTGTCGAAGCGTCAGATCTTGCTGTCGCCACGTCGCTGCTGGCGGGCGCACATGGATCGTTCGGGCTTGGCGAAAAGCTGACATACCTTGGAGCTGCCGATCGGGTGGCATCTACGCTATCAACCAATGAACAGCTTCGGTTCGGCGTCGAGCGCGATCTTGTACGCTTGCAGCAGCGGGCGAATGACCTCGTTCGCCGGCACCGAACCGAGATTGAAGCCGTCGCAACGCTACTCGCCGAACGTCGCTTTGTCCGCGGAGAAGATGTCGCTCGGCTGTGCGGTGGCGTCCGTCTGCCGGACGGTGAAGGCCTTGCCGACCGGAGGCCTTCATGACGCGGTCGCTGCAACCGATATCCACGCTCAAGGTTTCTCAACGCGCTTATGCGGGGCAGCAGGTAGATCCGCACGCCTGGCTGCTGGATCGCTACCGCCGCGGACCAAGCATTTCGTGCCAAGCTTTGTTGATACCTATGGCCGGGCGGCTGGACGTCGAGCTTGATGGGGTCTCGCCCTTCGAGACATCAACACGCCTCATCCTGCGCGCTTTGAACGTTCACGACCGGCCAAGCGCCGTAATCACGGACAATTCATCGGACGCGACCGCGCTGCGCGTGTGGCTATCCTCACGAGGAATCGCTCATGCGACGGTCCCTAAAGCCCTTCGTCGGATGGAGAGGATGCGTCCGGCCATGTTCGAAATCGCTGGAACGCTCGCGCGTTCGGCTGCTGAATTGCCGGAGCATAATACCTCATTAACGCTGACCTCAGACCGCTGAGGATGGGCCCGGACTTATAATCCGGAGCGCCGGACTGTTTACAACCCAGAAAGAGGGATTGGTCCAATCCCACATCCTAGAGCTTAGCTTTTTCCCCGGCGAGCTTCATCGAACTGCCGACCCGACAACGCGGCCAAACCCATTGTCCGCGCGAGGAGAACTGCGCCATGATGGCGGCTACACAGAATCGTACCGAGTTACTGCCTGACGCCAAGCTCACCGAGCTGACGGTTGAGCACTTCGACGCTGCAGCGCGGATTTCGGATCGCCGGTGCTTCCAGCTGCACGTCGTGTGCGAGGTGCGGACCGCGGAAGACACGCGCGCTCTCGTCATGCCTTGGGTGCTGTGTGATCGCGAAGCCTCCGGGCAGCTCGCACTCCCACACCTGACGGTCCCTCACGTCATTGCTTTTCACCCGATCGAGGGGGGCGATCTCGCGGATCTGCGGCAGCGGATGATGTGGCTTCGCCTGGCGGATATCCTGTGTGGCGAGACTTACGCGCCGAGGAAATCAAGGTCACTTCTTGAGACCTTCGTGAAGCTTCATGGGCTCTCCAGCGCGCCGGTCGACTCCGCCGTCGAGTGGCGCGACCGATGGACCGCCACCGGGCGGCATATGTCTCAGCTGTTCGAGATCATCGCCGAAAATGGTGCGCCGGTCCGATGAAGGCGCGCTCGGATCTCGATCCATACGGCCCGCCCGCGCTCGAGGAGATCCTCGCGCGCTCGGAAGGCATCATGGAAGTCGCTGACGATCGTGGCCCCGTCAGGACCATTTTCAACGGCCGGCGGAACCGGCCGGTAGGACTTTACCCAAGCGTAAAGTGTCGCCGAAGCATCGCATGGGAATCCCGGCTTGAACGGCGAACGATCCGCTGGCTCGAGGTTGATGACACAGTCATCAACTACATGGAGCAACCGCATCGTCTGCGTTTCTTGTTCCGCGGCCAGCGCACTCACTACACCCCAGACTTTATTGTCCAGACGGAGAACCGCACGGTCTTTGTCGAGGTAAAATACCGATCCGACATCTTCAAGATGCGGCCCGAAGATCGCGACCGCTATCGACTGGCACGCTCTATTTACCGCAGCATCGATCGGGATCTCGTTTTCGTAACCGACTTACGCTTCAAAATGCAAAAGGTCTGGCACGAGAACGCGCAAGTCGTCGAAGAATCACGGCGTCTGCTCCCATCAGACGACCAACTCACCATCATCATCGACCATCTGGTGTCGCGACCAAGATCGACGCTGGGTGCTTGCGCCGCCGCCTTCGGGAGCCCGCTCCATGGGCAGCGTTCCTTAATGGCGCTCATGCTTAGGCGGGTCGTTCGAATTGACCTGAATATCCCCCTTGGGCCGGATAGCGCGATCGAGCTCCGCAAGGACTACGCGGCCAATCTTCACAATCTCGTAGCAGCCAAGACGGTCCGCCATGCATGACTTCTTGGTTGAACAAGCGACCGCATCACTTCGGCTTTGACTAACGAGTGTATTACGCGATGAATGAAATGGTAGCCTCTGCCCAAATTGCTCAGCCGCAGCAGGTGAGCCTGAACCTGCGGCTACGCAAAGACGGTGTCGTTGTCATCGATGGGCGAAACTTCATCTTCGTTCGTCTATTTGAGGATGGTCGACTTGCATTTGACGATGAGGAGAACGCTAGACGCCGGAGCATGACCGAGAAGGAGTTTGTTGAACTCTATATATCCGGCCGCCTTTCGGTTCGCGACTGGAGCGTCCTGCCTCCGAAATTCCGCGAAGAAGCAGGCTCGTCGCTCGAGCTTCTCCCCGAGCTGAAAATCACCAAGGCAAAATGGCGCCACGCCTATTGCTTGGCCTATGATTCTCGACCGGTCCCAAAGACCGAGAGCGCCATGACGCCCTTCATCGAGATGGTCGCGGTAGCGAACGATCACGAGACCAAACCTGACTGGAGATCTGTGACGCGCTGGCTGCGTGAGCGCGGAGTGAAGGGGCGCCGAGAGCTCCGCACCATGCGATCGTTCGACGAGAGGAAGGGCCGCAAAAAGGGTGTTGGAGAGGAAGCTGAGTCAATAATTCAGGACGCCATCAAGCACGTCTACATGTCTCGTCAAATGCTGCCAGCTGGGGCGGTCGTCGCAGCGGTCATCGGCGAAATTAACAAGCGAAAAGAGCTCTTCGGCGAGACAACTATCGCGGCCCCTTCACCTGCCACGATCTACCGAAGGATCACCGAGCACTCGTACTACAAGACGTTGAGAATCCGCTGGGGCAAGCGAGCGGCCGATCGCGAGCTTAAGCCGCTTCAGTCCGCTCCGGAAGCAACTCGCCCGCTCGAAACGATCATCATCGATCACACGAAGATCGATGACTGGATGTTCTTCGAAGACGGCACCGAACTGCCCTGCGGTGGACGGCCGTGGCTCACATTTGCAATCGATGCTTACTCTCGCTACCCACTAGGTTATTACATTGGCTTTGAACCCCCGAGCGTTTACTCGGTCATGATGTGTCTCCGGCAGGCCATTACGCCGAAGTACGCAGTATTCAAGAAGTTTAGCGGCTTGAACTCAGATTGGCGTGCGGCTGGCCTTCCTCTGAAACTGGTCGCCGACAACGCCAAAGAAGTCATTGGCCTATCGTTGCCTCAGGCTTGCGCTGAACTCGGCATTGAGCTCGAGACCTCGCCCGTGCGCACGCCGCATTACAAGGGAATTATCGAGCGCTTCTTCGGCACGCTAAACACAACGTTCCTACACCGTTTGCCGGGAACGACTTACGGCAGCGCCAAGACGCTGCGCGACAAGGAAATCGATCCGAAGAAGAATATGTCAATGTCTTTCGACACGTTCGAATATATGTTCCTCAAGTGGCTTACGCAAGATTACTGCAAGTCTCGCAATAGCACGACCCGCCGCACTCCAGAGCAACGCTGGATTGAGGGCACCGAAAAGGTCCACATCGAGCTCCCCGAGCATATCCAGGATCTTCAGGTCGTGTTGTCGCGTTATGCGACCGGCACCGTTTCAAGAGCGGGATTGCGGTACAAAAACCTTTTTTACCGAAATCCGACGACAGTCAGTGCAATTCTTGATTTGTCGCGCAAGTCGCGTGCGCCCGTCACGTTCCGATTTGACCCCACGGACATATCGAAGATCTACGTCCTCGATGCTTCTGGACAGTACCGTCCCATGGAAGCCGAAGGGGACTACGCCAAGGGCCTATCTCTTTGGCAGCACAAGATCATTCAGGAGGAGGCTCGTCGACGAGAGCGCGATCCGCGATCTCTCTCTGAACTCATGAGCGTCCGCTACGAACTCATGATGGAGGTCCACGAATCGATCCGCACAGGGATGGCCAAATCATTCCACGCGCGACTTCGCGGTATCGGATCACAGAGGCCCGCGCCCAGTTCGCTGCCGATCATTGTTGTCCCTCATTCTGGCGCTGCAGAAGAGCCCGTGAGCTCGATCCGAGCCGTGACCGCGGCCGACATGATCGAGACGCCGCCGCCGCCCGCAGAAGGTGCCGCCAAGGACCCTAAGCTTCCGAGAAAAAGCAGGCGGAAGCGGGATGAATACAACCTCGAGCCTTTCCCGACGAGCGCGAATTACGCGCCGCCGTCACCTCCGCCAAACCGCGAAGAGGATGAACAGCTCGAGTCATTTCCTACAAGTTCATGGGGTAACGCTGATGCTTAAAGTTGCAGAACAGATCGTGCATCCGGAGTTCCGCGCACTTAGCGATCGCTTTGCCGAACGCATCAATGCGATCAAGGGGATTCGTATCCGGAATGACCGAACGCTGGAGCTCATTCAGCGCCTTCACCTCTTCAAAGATACAGCGTCGGGCACCGGCGACAGCGCAGGCGGCGCACTCACGGCTCCGACCAGAGCCGGAAAGACCACTGTTATCCAAGAGTTTCTGGCCGATTTCCCTCCAGTCAGGCTTGGTGAGACCGACTGTAGCCCTGTGATATATTGCGAAATGCCAAGTAATGCGAACACCGTGTCCCTTGGCGCCAAGCTTTTGTCGGCTCTCGGAGATATCGATCCCGAACGAGGAACCGCTGCATTTAAGCAAAGGCGCGTAATTGAGGCCGTGCGTGAGCGAAAAACGAAGCTTCTGATCATTGATGAGGTGCAGCGGCTGGTTGCCAAAGACCAGGGAAAAGTTGCTCACGCGGTCGCTGATTGGATTCAGGAGCTAATGAACGAGATTAGCCGCTCCTGCGGCATCATACTTGTCGGCACGACCAGGGCTCGCCGCATCTTTATCCGTAACGGCCATCTTATTGGCCGCAACGTACCTGCGCTGGAGATGAAACCCTACGCCACGAGACATGATGATCCGAGCGACTGGAAGCTTTATCGATCGTATCTGATGACGTTCGACAGTGAGCTTCAGAGACTGGGCGGCTTCCAGAAATCACATTTGCATGAAGAAGATATGGCGAGCCGAATTCATGCGGCTGCACGCGGCTACCCTGGTGCGACTGCTCGTCTGATACACATCACTTCAGAAGCTGCTATGAGACTTGGCGATCAGCCAACGTTATCGCGTGAATTATTCGCCCATTGTTTTGATGAAATGTGGAAGTTTTCTGATGCCAAAGTCGTGAACCCGTTTCTGACGCCAAAACCTCCGGCTGTAGAACTCGTTTGGACGAAGGACTGGGAGACGTCCTTTGACTGATACGGCGTCTCCACGAGTTCCGGTGCCTGGCGATGCACTTCAGAGAGGTTTCGATTTCGTCATCGGCGAACGCACCGTACAAAACCGCGTCACGCCATATTACGACGAAACCTTGCTTAGCATTTTGACGCGCATCGTCGGTCGCACTGGCCACTCCTACCTGGTGGCTTTGTGTCCGAAACTCGGAATGACGAGGGCTGAAGTCCACAGAGCTCCTTGGCTTGGCGGTCACACTTCCAGGATCGCTGAAGTCTGTGGCTTTCCGGAGGACGAGGTAACGCGCCGAATGTATGGCTTCGGAGGATCGAAGCTCGGCCTTCAGCATGCGATGTTCAGTGGCGGCCCTATCGGGCAATCGTATGTCTCAACGAAACGACGGGCAGTCTCTCCAGCTTCTCTCAGGATCGCTCCCTATCACCGAATGGCGTGGGATCTGGTTCAGCTGGGCTTTTGCCCTGAATCGAACGAGCGACTCATCGATCGATGCCCGCTATGCAGCAAGGAGCTCACTTGGCTCGGTACCTCCGTTTGCCACTGCCATGCTTGCCGTTTCGATCTCCGGAAGCACGTGGAAAGCGGCGGTGACGTGAAACCGCCGATGTATCTCTCTAAGCTGGCAAACGCGCTTTCCCCCTTCCCTTCCTTACGAGCAGAGACCGTCGCCCAACTCCCTAGCGATCTTCGTTCGCTCACCGGCGGGGAGCTACTCCAATCGGCCATACTCATCGGTCTTGCTACTCGTCGCCTGCTCGATCCGAAGGCGCCAAGCATGCGACGGAGTATGGGTAAAGGATCATCCAGAGCCGAGTCGGCTGAGATTCTTGGATATGGCTCACAAGTATTATTTGATATGAGAGAATACTTCTCCGATATTTTGACTGAAACTCGGAATATTGGAGGAGGCAGCAAGAGCAACTCGCCCATTCGGAACGAACTAGGAGATCTATATGACCTGATCGACCCCAGCGTCGTGGGTCAAGCTATTTCAGACGTATTTAGCGCACGCATCAAAGATCACTATCAAAAATCCTATTCTCCTTTCGACAAAACTACATCATCGACGGTTCTATTGAAGTGGTGCGATCAGGTCATGAGCTATGACGAAGTCATTGCGAGCGTCACCACAAAGCAATTCCACGCTGAGAAAATGCGATCGCTTCGCACCCTTAAAGTCGGTCGCGGCGCAAAATCGCTAGCCTACCGGCGTGATAAGGTCAGAGAACTAATTATCGATTTGGAGAACTCTACACTTCAGACGGTTCTAAAGAAAAAGTACGGAATGCCCAATGTAATCCTGGATGGCTTGATCCAAAAAAAGGTCATCAAGCGCTCTCCCTCGCTCGTGGAGGAAATCCTTGGCCCAGGAAGGCTAGACGAAGCGGATCTCAGGCAATGGGTTCGGTCGATCGAGGCGAAGCTCGAGGAGCCCCGAGACTCGGAACCGGTCAGGCTCAAGGAGGCAATCCGGCATCTCGGGACTGGTGACGCCGCCTGGCGTCGGGTCATAGATCTCATTCAAACGGGGCAAGTGCCGCTTGTTGGGGTGCGCGAAGACGTAACGGCTTTGACGGTTCGGTGGTCCCTATGCCGACGCAGCCTTGCTTCACACCTACCTGTCCCGACGGCAAAATCCGGCACCGCGTTGACCGTGATGCTCGCCCATGTTGGGCTGCGGGCACGCAAAGCTGCCGAACTCGGAAGACTACAGGTCATCCGGACAGCTCCCTGTCCCAAAAACAGCCGCGTGTCCACGGTCGATCAAGCTGAACTGGATCGGTTCAGGAGCAGCTTCACGACGCCAGTAGCCTTAGCGAGCGAGTGGGGCGTGCCGGTCAAATTCGTGATTGCGTGGCTACGCGAGGCGAACGTCGAGGTCATTGGAAGCGGCCGCCCTAACGTCTATCGTCTTGATGACGTCAAACGACTTTTGGCTTCCGGCAAAGAACAATTTGTTCGCTTCAATCAACATTCGGAAGATCGTACTGTCTTTCTGCTACAATATCTTAGAATTCCGATCGGGCTCGAAATTAATAACATCAAGACACGCATTAGCACGGTGCAAAAATCGAAACAAAAATCCTTGATAATGTTAATAAAGATTATTTCTGGCTTCAAACTTTCTGACATCATAAAAGATCACGGAACCTCTTGTGTCTTATACTTTCTCTCTTCTATCCGCAGGCGTGGAATCGAAAGGCATCTTATACGTAAACAGAGAAATCAATATATTCTGTCATCCAAACAGAGAGCGGATCTTATTTCAAAAGCGCAGGAATTTATTGCTCGCAATAAAGCGGGTGAGCGCTTTAGTCTGTTTGATGTAAGACAATTTATCATAGATGAGTTTTCAATTGAATATAGCGTGACGAATATCTCGACCTATCTACGGAGATCTGGGGTCAAATGGCCGTCTGTTAATGAAGGGCCGAGGTCATTAGATGGATTGCAGCTCAAAAGGTACGCGCAGTTCAGTAACGACGTGGCTACTCGTATCAGAAATGGAGAGCGGGGCCTGACGCGTAACACTGTTAAGGACTGGGTACTCTCAGAATTTGGGGTAACCATATCCGAGAACGCAGTTAGTAAATACAATAAGGAATGTGGAGTCCTTTGGCCTGAAATGACGGGCAGGAAAATTGCGCGAAAGACCGGCAGACCGGAAAAATATAAGGGTCAGCAGAAATTTAGTGCTGATCAGTGGGAAGCATATAAATCGTTTTCGCGCCAATCTGCCGCCGCCATATTAAGCGGCGATCGGTCCATTTCGAAAACTACGATTCAGCGCTGGGTGAAGTCAGAGCTCGGGATTGATATTTCGTTAGGATCGGTCAAAGCCTACAATAAAATTGCGGGCGTTGAGTGGCCACGCGGTTCGTTAAAATTTGCTTCAAATTAAGTGGAAAATGAGTAATCAATAGGGGCTAGCTCGATGCTTGCGCTTATTCAAGTTGACTCATTTTATCTGCGTTAGACTCATTATTTCTGACGCATGACACCCGCTCAGTGTCGAATTCCAAAATAAGCGAGTCTGTCTGATCATCTAACTCATTGAATTATCAGGCACTCGGCGCCCAGAATAATCGAGTCCAGTTCCTCAATTATTGAGTCTAGATGACGCTATTTCGCAAAGCCGAGTCTAAGGCCCGAATTTTTGTTCAATTTTGAGGACTTTTGATCGAACCGTACTGCAGGACGGAAACCCCGTGTGACGGGGCTGCGTCGCTGCGATGAACCAGGGCGCTGAGGTATCGCATCCGCAAATGGCCCTCGATTAGGAAGTGGCGGACGTCGGAATTTGGGTTCTGAGCATCGACCAAGCCCGTGGGCGTGTGGAGAAGCAAGACAGGGATATCCCACGCGTTCATCGGCCTGGCGGTCGGAACGTCCGGATACATATTGAAGACCCGATGGTGCTCTGGATTGAACTCCCAGAATGAGCAGTGAGCCCTAGGGAGTTCATCGCTCGTCCGCGTCTCCTCCGTCCGAATCAGACCGGTTAAGGGGAGCGAGCAGTAAGGCGAGAGGTCCCGGTGCCGGTATACTCGGCGGCCGGCGATAAGCGGGTGACGATGGCCGACTCAATCAAGATAGCGGTCGTACCAGCTCTCGGCCGGCTCCTTTTCGTATGTGCCCTCACCCCGTGGCCGAAGACCTTTTGGCCACGCGAGACCCTTGTCCCGCCAGATTTAAAGCAGGTACCCGAGCCAAAGCAATTCAGGCTATTTTCAAAATAACCGAGATTTACCGCACTTAAAATATTGATTATGATAGATTTAATCAGAATACGCGAGTCTGTAGATCCATATTAAACGAGTCTTGTTTCAGAATTAGTCAGTCCCAAGGCGGGCTTGGCGGGACGGGCGCCTTAATCCTGTTCCCGCGCCGCTCGCGCGCTTGGCCTTGGCGGAAGCTGGACGAGGCTTTTGGCGCTTTCTCGCGCCAGGAGGCTCCGCACGAGGCCAGCTTCTCCCATGCGTCTCTCAGGCTGCCCGGCCACTGGCGAGCCAGCGCTTCGATCAGGGCGCCAGCTTGCTGGACGTTCTTTCGTAACCTCGCCGCGCTGCGGGCGTCTGCGTGTCGCCGAATCTGGGCAACCATGAGCTTATGGAGGACGAACCGTGTCGGCTCAGGCCCATTGATCGGTACGCTGGTTCCACAGGAGTCTTCGGCGAAAGCGTCGGTCGTCTGGATCGAATCCCTCTCGTCACCCATCTTCCTTCTGACCGGAGGAGCCATGGCGACCGTATTCTTCTCTTACTCTCATAAGGATGAGGAGCTTCGCGACCGGCTCGAGGTCGCGCTTTCTGCGATGAAGCGGCAAGGGTTGATCGATGCCTGGCACGATCGGCGGCTGTCGGTCGGGGATGACTTCGACAAGGGAGTCCGATCAGAACTCGAGCGCGCCGATGTAATCCTCTTGCTGGTTTCTCCCGATTTCATCGCGTCCGACTACTGCCACGACGTCGAGATGGTCCGGGCGCTTGAGCGCCACAAGCGTGGCGAGGCGCGCGTCATCCCCGTGATACTGCGCGCGTGCGACTGGAAGCAGACCGCCTTCAAGAAGCTGCTCGCGGCACCGACTGATGGAAAGCCAATCAGGAGTTGGCCCGACCTCGACGAGGCCTTCCTCGACGTTGTCCAAAAGATCCGTCAAACGCTGAGCGTCCCGGTGGCAAGCACCTCGAAGCCAGATGTCCTCAAAGCTGGGGCGGACACGGCTCCGTCCAACGCGGGACTACGGTCTAGCAACCTTAGGCTTCGCAAGAATTTCACCGACGTCGACCGCGACCGCTTCCTCGACGAGGCTTTTGACTACATCGGTCGGTTCTTCGAGGGGTCGCTTGCGGAGCTGGAGAAGCGCAATGGCGGTATCGAGACCAACTTCCGGCGCGTCGACGCCAACCGCTTCACCGCAGTCATCTACGAGGACGGCAATGCGGTTGCGCGCTGCGCGGTCTTCATGGACGGCTCCATGGGCCGTGGGATTTCCTACTCATCGACGGACAGCATGATTGGAAACGGCTTCAACGAGAACCTACGCGTGGAGGCCGACGAGCAGGGCATGTTCCTGAAGTCGATGGGCATGGCCATGACAGGTTCAGGTCGCGAGCAGAAGCTAACATATGAGGGCGGTGCCGAACTCTATTGGGACATGCTCATCGGACCGTTGCGGACGCGGTAGAGAGCGCCGCGCCTGACCCGTAGCGGACGTTCGGAAGGCCATCTTTCAGTAGGCGGGGTTAGGGTCGCGCGTCGAACTTCTGTATCCATTCGACTTGCAAGCGCGTTGAAAGAGCCAGACCGTCCGCGCTCTTCATCCTTCATTGACCACGCTTCAGCAGTCTATGGCCGGCGCCCCCTTTTCAGTCGCGCCACGGACCGCTCGAGCACCGCGTCGCGTATCGTTGCTCGAGCAGTCTGCGTAAGGGCTCTGCCGGCTACGGTGTGCTGGAGGTTTTCCCAGTCGGGGAGCCATATTCGGGCAATTCAAGCTTCTGCGAATCTCTGACGAACAGCTTCATTGCGGCGCCTTTCACGACAGGCTGATCGATGACGCGCAACGCGCCTCGCAGCATCGCGACGCCTATCCGGCTGTGAGGGTTCAGAAGTCGCGGCATTATCTTGGGCACGCTTTGGCCCTCCTCTACGAACGGTCTCATGATCCGCTCGTAGGCGGCGAACCCCTCGCTAGGATCGGTCGACTTGGATAGCTCGCCGGCCAACACGTAGGCTCCGACGATGGCAAGCGTCGTGCCGATGCCGGAGATCGGCGTCGCGCACCACGCGGCGTCACCCGCCAGAACGACGCGGCCAGCCGACCATCGATCCATTCGAACCTGCCGAAGCACCTCGAAGTAAAAGTCGTCGGCGTTCTCCATGCCATCGAGGACGCGCGACGCTTCCCATCCTGCATCGGCGAAGCGCTCGCGAATGAATGACCTCTGGCGGTAAGCTCGGGTAGCGCAGACCGCTTAGTCCCCGAGTTTTCGGGAACCTTCGGCTGCGGCAGCGCTTCCAGACTTATGATGGAAAAAATCACTGCTCTCGAAGCCGCTCGCCACGACGTCGCAAGACGGCACATGCGCGTGGTTCGTTTAAAGAATCTGCTCGCTGTCGCTAACGCGATAGGTGCCAGCGCCCAAAACGTAGAGCGGAAGCTCAGCCTTGCTGAAATTCAATTGGCGGAGTGAACTGCCCGGCTCGAGGCGATGAAAACCGGCACTCGCCACTAGGTCGAGCTGTCACTTTCGCGAGGGAACCCCTGCTCGCTTGGGCGGAAGATTTGCTCCCGCCCAAGCGATGAGTGACAAAGTATTTAGTGGTGGTGCTCAGGCATAGCCTTCAGCTGGTCCTTGGTCCACGTCGTGACTGCGTGAACGTGGCCGCTTTCGTCGCGCATGAAGTCAAGGTCAGCGACTGGAACCGCCACGGGTTTCGCGCCGATTCCCAAAAAGCCGCCTACGTCAATCACGACCTGGGAGTCAGTTCCGGTGCCGTGGACGTGAGCGACGGAGCCAATCTTCTCGTCCTCGGGACCGTAGATCGTCGCGCCCTCGAGCGTCGACGGGATGAGTTCCTGAGGGGAAAGTCGGACGTGCTTGCTGTGATCCATAGCTTCGCTCCCATGCGTGGCTTGTCTTAAGCAAACCCACGCGGGGCTCTGTCTGTTCCAGAGCAGACGCGCCGGCGCTCCTTAGCGTCTCATTGGAGCAGGCATAACGGCGAGGAGCTCGTTGTGCTGAGGCTGAAGGCAGACCGTCCAGCTGAGATCGTCGACCTTCGTCAGATCGAAGATCCACCGCCCGTGAAGGCTGACGTCAGCGTCGACTTCAACCTTTCCTTCCTGGCTCGACCGCACGTGAAGCGTGAGCTCCCTCTCATCTGAGAAGTCGATGACGATCATGTCGTCCGGGCGCAGGTCTTTCGGCGACTGCTCAAACCGCAAAAGCAGGCGATCTCGGAAAGCCTCACCGTTTGGGACGCAGTGCCTGATCCTGCCGAGGTTCGTCCGGTCCGTGATCATCTCGCTCTCCTGATATCGAGAATGGATCACGGTCAAAGTTCCCGAGTCGAGCGGGGCTTGAGCCACTCAATACCGCCAACCGCGCGAGGGCGCAGCGTCTTTTGATGGAAGCTGTCAGGCCGGTTCCGGCATTTCTTCGGCCTTTGCCGTGGGTGCGTCGCCCAAAATCATTGCGCGGCCAATCGCGGCGATCCTCGCTTCCAGATCAAGCTCGATCTGAAGCGCTACGGCGCTTTCAATCTTCAGTTCTTCGAAGGCCTCAAGCATCTCGTACAAGGCGGCCGTCTGCCCAAGCGGCGAGTGAGTATGCATCTCAAGATAACGATCGACGGCGGCCTTGGCCACGCTGCGCGCTTCCGAAGAACCCAGCAAAGCAGAGGTGGCGAAAGTTGCGAGGCAGTCTTTTACCGTCGTCATGCTGTGGATCGTAAGCGAGGCGCGATCTCACGCACAACAAAAAAGCCCGACGCATTCGCATCGGGCTGGTGCTCCGCGGCTGAGGGGCGGGAAATCCGAATAGCTTCGTCAGAGGTAGCGGCGATCGCCTGCCGCGGGCGCGAGTTGGGAACTATTCGATCCCAAGCGCATATGTGATCGCCGCGCCTAAGATAGCGCAGATGACTCCCCAAACGACTTCTTTGCCCGGCGCCCAAAAACGAATCCGGGTGGAGACGGGCTTTTCGATAGCTCCCAGCGCTGCCCATCCCGCCCGCGTGAGGCGGTATTGCGCTGAACGCAGTTCCGACAGAAGCCCCTCGGCGTGGTCCTGCGAGAAGCTCGCCGAGGAGGAGCGCCGCACCCTCTGGGCCGATGCGTTCAGCATCGTTTCCAGGAGGTCATTCTCCGAATGGTGCAGCAAAACCGGGCGGGTTTGTCGGACAGTTTACCGCCACATGCACCATGCACTTGAGGGACTTTCCATAAACCTAAGCAAGTGCAACATTTTCTTGCGCCTGCCTGATCTCGAAAGGTGTCACAACTCGCCGGATTTGATGCTACCGATGCGTCAGGGTTGGAAAGCGTTGCGCGAGCAGCGTAGACAGCTCCGGGCCTCGGGGCGTCACGCTCAGAGGCTGAGGCTGGTGAATAACAAGCAGCCGGAACGTTTTTAGTCGACCAAGCGCTTAAGGCTCACAGTTGCGTGATCCATGCGGTGCTGCGTTGATGCCCAGATACTCCGAACGAGAGCGCCTGCTCGAGGCTGCGCGTGTCTACAAGATGGCGCGCTCAGCTCATGCCTATGTGCGCGGCAATACCGACAGATTCTACGAATGGCTCGCCGGCTCCGCCGTAGCGAAAAGGATTCCTGTCGGGCCCGCGGTTTGGATCTGCGGAGACTGTCACCTTGGCAATCTTGGGCCGCTGTCCGATGGCGGCGGAGGTGTCGAAGTTCAGATCCGCGACCACGACCAGGCGGTGATAGGCAACCCGGCGTTCGACCTCATTCGTCTAGCCCTTTCGCTTGCAAGCGCCAATCGCGGATCGGATCTTCCGGGGGTCATTACCGCTGAGATGATCGGCGAGATCATCGAAGGTTATGAGTCGGCGATGAATGATCCATCGGCTGACATCGAGGCTGCTGGAGCGGAGCCTGGAGTCGTCAAAACGGTTCGACGAAAAGCGCTCGGGCGGAAATGGAATGACCTCGCTCGCGAGCGGTTCAAGAACAAGGATCCAAAAATCCCGCGCGGGCCGAAATTCTGGGATCTCGAACCCGCTGAGGCTCGCGATCTGTCCGAAGCGCTCGAACGGCCGGAAGTCGCCAAGACCGTCCTTTCGCTTTCGGGCAACGACTTCAAAACCAGGTTGGTTGACGCGGCCTACTGGATGAAGGGCTGCAGTTCTCTTGGCAACCTGCGTTACGCCGCAATAATTGCGGTGAAGGCTGGCCCAAAGCGAGAGCGGTTCGCTTTGATCGACGTGAAGGAGGCAGTCGCGCCAATTTCGCCGACCAGGCATCTCGCCGAGATGCCTGATGACCACGCCGAACGCGTCGTGGCTGGGGCGAAGGCTCTCTCGCCGCATCTCGGCGATCGAATGATTGCCACTAGGGTCGGCGGTCGGTCGGTCTTCATCCGAGAACTGATGCCGCAGGATCTAAAGCTTGAGGTGGAGCAATTCTCGCGCAGCGAAGCGCTGAAGGCCGCTCGGTATCTTGCATGGGTCGTCGGCCGTGCGCACGCGCAGCAGATGGACGAGAAGGTGCGTCGCGCTTGGCGTAAGACGCTCCTCGACCATCGACGCCCCGATCTCGACGCGCCGCTTTGGCTTTGGAGCGCAGTGGTGGAGTTAGCGGGGCGGCATGAAGCGGGCTACCTCGAGCATTGTCGGAGGTACGCGCTCGATCAGGCGGCCTGAGGATCGACGCGAATAGGGGTTTCAAGCGCTAGATAGCCGGAGATCAGGCAGGGTATGACTTAGATCGTCATCACCATTCCTGGGCCCTACGATCACGAGGGTTTGGGTTCGGGCGGTGTTGAGGCTTACGGGGCCCGTTCGCACCACGGCTCTTCGTTTCGCGGCTCTAGCTCTATTGCAGAGCTCCAGCCTTCCAGCTGGTGACGCCGGTTCGATCCCGACGAGCCGCTCCAACGCAAAGCTTGTCAGTCGTCAGCGTCGAGGCGCAAGCGTCCGATCTCATCCAGAAGCTCGTCAATCTCAACCTGGTTGCGAGCGATGGCCTCAGGTGTCCGATCGACCTCCGGTGGCCCCATGTCTTTGTAGGACATCTCACCAGCACGGAATTGGCGGTTGGCCTCTTCGAGAAGGCCGATCCGCTTGGCCAAGTCGGCAATTGCCTCTTCGAGATCAGTCATCGTTAGGCTCGCTACCGTGCACCTAAACGTAAGCGTGGCGGAGAGTTCCGCGCAAGCGAGCCGAGATCCAGACAGTGTCCTCTTGGGAAGGGTTCTGCGCCATGCGCATCGCTGAGCTGATCGTCGCGATCTGCCTTCAGGCAGAGCCCAGCGCTTGCCTCATCACCCGCGACCACGATCCGCTTTCCGCTGCCGGCGCTGCGCAGGGCTGATCTCTAATGCGCGGTGTTGTTGTCGGCCTTTGGCTTGGCTTCCCGCTTTGGGCGCTGATCTTCGTGGCGCTCGCATGGGCGGACAGTTTACCTGAACCCGCAGCGCATCAATGTCTCGGACACGCAGCCGTACATCTGCAACGTCTCGACTTCGACCGCGACGATGGCGACGGGCAAGTGCTGGAAAACCATGCCGACGACGCTGGGCGGGACGCTCGCGCTTGATCGGCGCGATCATCAATCCGACGGTGCTCGGCACGTCCATCCCGGGCCGCGACCTGACGCAGTGACCCCGCCGCCCTCGAGGCGGCTTTTCCATATCCGGAGATCACGATGAAAGTGTCCGACCGCGGGCTCGCCGAGCTCGCGAGCCATGAGGCTATCGTCACGCGGCGCTAAAGGACTCGGTCGGCGTCTGGACCGTCGGCGTTGGCCACACCAAGGCGGCGGGCGGGGTTGACCCCGTCACGGTGACGGCTGACAGGCCCGTGGAAGAGTGGATCGCGCTGTTCCGGAAGGACATCGCGAAATACGAGGCCGGGGTCACGGCGGCGCTGAAGGTGCCGGTGACGCAGCACGAGTTCGACGCGCTGACCTCGTTCCACTTCAACACCGGCTCGATCGGCCGCGCGAGCCTGATGGCCTCGCTCAACGCCGGAGATCGAGCGACGGCCGCGGCGCGGTTCATGGCCTAGGTCAAGCCGCCCGAACTTGTCGGCCGCCGCACCAAGGAGATGCTGCTGTTCCGCGACGGAACCTATGCGGCCGAGCCGATGGTCACCGTCCTTCCTGCGAGCGATGCCGGCGCCGTGCTCTGGTCGAAGGGGCGACGCGTTCCAATCCTTCCGCTCCTCGGCGCGGGCGACGCCTCGGCCCAGCCGACCGTTCCTGCGGACAGGATCACGATCCGCCGCGGCGACAAGGGGCCGGTGGTCGCCGAGTGGCAGCGCATCATCGGGGTTTATGCCGACGGCGACTTCGGGTCAAAGACCGAGGCTGTCACCATGGCGTTCCAGAAGGCCCGCGGCCTCGTGCCTGACGGTATCGTCGGCTCGAAGACCTGGGGCGCGGCGGCGTGATGCGCGCGCCTACCCGCGGTCCGTCTTGAGTTCGACGTTCTTCATGGCGTCGGGGTCGTGAAATGGGATTTCGTCAATCGCGCTTTGAAGCGCCGCTCGGACCAGAGCCGCAATGTGTTGGCGCTTTTCGTCGGCGGACTCAGTCGGATCATTGGGGAGATCAATCCGAACTTTGATCTCGCGCCGCTTCCCCCGAATGTGCGCATGCGCTGGCACAGCTTCAGCTTCATCTGAGGCGGCAGGGTCAAGCTTCAAAGAGAATTTCCACTCAGGCACGCTGGTACTCCAAGCCCCACCGAGCGGCACCATTATACTGTCGCAGCGCCTTCCTCAACACTCGCTGAAGGCCTGCATTTAGCAGTCCCGCGCCCGGCCGGCAGCCGAGCACCCTCCTGACATCGGAGATCTGGCATGACCCGCATTTTCGCGGCGCTCGCGCTCGCATGCGCGCTCGCCGGCTGCAGCGCGAAGGAGCAGCGGCTCTGGGGCGCGGCCACCCCGATCATCAGCGCGATCATCGCGCCTGCCCCTGCTCCGAAGCCCGAAGGCCAGCGCAAGGCGCGCCGGTCGGTCACCAAGGACTGACGCCATGGAAGCCTTCCTCAACGAAGTGTGGGCCGAGTTCCGCCCGCAGGCGGTCACCGGCGTCGCGTCCATCCTCGGTTTCGCCCTCATGATCATCGTCGGCTGGCTGTCGCTGAAGGCCGCCGCCGCGGTCGACGCGGTCAAGCAGGACAAGCGCGCCGCCAGCCTCTACCGGACGATCCTCAACGTCCTGACGATGATCGTCACCGTGAAGTCCGCGCAGGGCGTGCCCGGCGTCCTGAAGGGCGTCGACAGCGGGATCATCGCCGACGCGCTCGCCAAGGTGAAGGAGCAGAACCCGGAGGCCGTGAAGGGTCTCAAACAGGACGACGACAAGCTGCGCACGAAGATCATTGCGAAGCTGCCTGAGGTTCAGGCGTCGGTCGCCGAGTCCGCGGCCAAGGTCCAGCAGGCGGCGCAGTAACAGGATATCGCGGTAACAGGCAGGGTGAGCACGATGGGCAACGGCGCATTCGATCCTGAAGCTCGATACGCTCAGCTGGACGAGCGCGTCGCCAACCAAGGCGCGCGCATCGGCCAGCTTGAGCAGTCGATGAACCTCGGGTTTCGACAGCTTTAAAAGTCGGTCGCCGACATCGGCGCCGAATTTCGGTCCAACCAGAAGCCTCAGTGGCAGGCGATCAGCGTCGCGGCCACGATCACGATCGCCTTCATGGGACTAATCGGAACGCTGGCCTACTTGCCTGTGACCGCGGGCCTGCGGGACGCGCGGGACGACATCCGCTCCAACGCCAAGGACGCCCTCTCGGTCGAGGGGTTCAAGGACTTCAAGGCGACGTATGAGAACAACCGGATCGTCTATCGCCAGGACGTCGAAGCGAAGATCGCGGCCGGCGCGGCGGATCTACGAGCCCTCGAGGCGCGCATCCGTAAGGACAGCAAGGCGATCGTGCCACGCGGCGAGCACGAGGAGCACTGGCGCAGCCAGAATGCGCAGATCATCAACCTGCAGCGCCAGGTCGACGAGGTGAAGGCGCAGGCCGGGTCGACCTACGGCGTTCGCGACGTCATCCAACGGCTAGAGAAACAGGTCGAGGATCTGCGCGAGGAAAAATACCGGGCGATGTCTCGCGGCGGCCCGTGAGCGGTAATCACCCCTAATCACCGATAATGACGCCCCGCCCGGCCGGAGCCGGGACGGGGCGCTTTTTGCGTCTGCGTGCTACCGAGCTCGGAACACCGCTAGGCTGGCAGCGACCCCGGCCCCATACATCCCCGCAATCACCGCGAACAGTTCGACCGCCTCAATCCCGTACACCGCCACGCCACTCTCCCGCTTGCGACGTTTTATAAGCTCGATGCACGCGCGATAGTTCCGCCGCGCACTACCGGATCGTGCAGGCGCTGAGGATGGGTGCGGGTCGCGATACTAACTGCATTGGGCGTCAGTCGTCGGCCCGACTAGACCCCCCCCCCCCGGGGGATGCCTGCCTGGCGTCCTGCTTCTCCATCAGCGACAGCGCCGCTAGCGCGTTCACCAGTGGGGCGACTGCGTTTCCAAACTCGTAAGGGTCAAATTTTACCTGAGGTATGCAGCCTGTACTCCTCGCCGATCAGCGCCACGATAGCCTCACGAGCGGCCTCAATCTCGGAATGATCAGGGATTTCTGTCACGGTAAGGCATCTCCAAGAGACCCTCCAATTGTGGGGTCGCGGTTTATACAAAACGCCGCCTCCGATCGGAGGTTCAGATGGCTGGCGGCCCGCCGAAACTGCCCGGCTCTATGTCGACCTCACTCTGAAAGGCCCCTCTATTCCATCGCAATCCGCTAAGTGCCACGGGGCGAACGCTTGTCTGCTTCCTTTGGAACGGAATCAGTCACTGCGCGCTTAGCCCCGGATCACCAAGGAGGCTCCGTCATGCTCGGCCGCATCATCAAGACCGTCGCGAACGAGTTTCTCCGAAACCGGCAGGCCAGAGCGCTGGCGAAGGCCTGCGAGGTCGTATCAAATGGACGAGCCGCGGCCCTGCAGCCGGTCGTTGGTACAGTCAGCAGCCATCTTCGGCGCCGTGAGCGCCAGCGCGGGAGCGCTGGTGGCCGCTGCGGCCTACGAGCCATGCGATCCTGAGATCACACGTAAAAAACAGCGTTGGATCGTAACGTGCATTAGTTTCGGAATGGCGCGAAAAGGATTTCCGTCAAGCATCAAGCGCGCCGTGATAGCGCCGCGCAGGTAGTCGGCGGCGATAGGCCACGCGCCTCGGCGGCCTTGCGGACTGCGTCCGCGAGCCTAGTCGGGACGGCGACGGTCAGTCTGGCGGGAAAGTTGCTGATCTCGACATGCGCAGATCGCGCCGGTGAGGCCCTTGGGCCGACTACCCACAACCGGACTTGGGGCGGACAAAACTGCGCAAGCGCAGAGCGACAACACCCTCGTTATCTAGGCTGGATTTTCCTAAATTTCTTGCTTTTCGAGCAACTTAGCTGAAGCGCACCAGGCGCAATCTTTCGACTGCGCAAGAAAGGAGGACCCAATGCAAATCGACGATCTGGTTCTCAAGGCTCTTAGAGAAGACCCTGGTGCCTCCGAGGAGGACTTGGCCACGAAGGTCTTCAACATCCGCACGAGTGGCGACAAAAATATTGGCGCGCTACACAAGCGCGCCAAAGAAGTTGGTGATGCGATCAAGCGTCTGACGAAATTGCCCCGGCCCGCAGTGAGCTAGGGCAATCCACCCCCAAGTTGGATCGATCTCGGTCTTGCTGTGTTGATCTCCGAACCCTTTGGAGATCAGCATGACCGAAAACGAGCATGGGCAGATTGTCGAGACCCCAGTCGAAGCCAAACAAGGCACCGATGCACCTAAGGGCATGCCGGTCGTTTTGGTTGTCAGCACGGTGGGCGCTGCACTAGGGATGGGGCTTGTTTGGGCCTATTTCTTTTAGTGCTTAAGGCAGCAGCGCTGACGGCGGATCGCTCGCCGGAATGGTGTCTTCCAGCTGTTTCTCGAGCTCTTCGGCCGGCGTCAGGGCCGCGCCCTTGCCCGAAGCGGCAGGGTCATCACCATCGATTTCTTTCTCGGCCTGATACCAGAATTGGTCAGAGCTTCCTTCCGGTTCTCCGGCCTGGATCCAGAGCTCGTAGGCACGCTGTTTAATCTGGGCTTCTCGATCGCTCATAGCGCTGGCTCTCTCGAATGATTTCCGACCGCGTCGGATCATCCGCAAAACACACGCTGAACGCCTTCGTTCCAGCTAAGTCTTCACAGGTCGAAGCCGGAATTCACGACACCGGCACCTTCTGTCTGCACCGGAACGAACGACCCTCCCCTGAGCTTCTCATCGGTAGCCGAGGGAGGAAGACGTGGAGTTTCGTGAGAAACTGAAAGAGGACCTGGCGATTTTTCGGCAGCGCCTGATCTGGCTCGAGGACGGGACCATGCGGTCCTACGAATATTCCCGTGGCCAGCAAATGGACCGTGTCACTGACGCCGTCAACTACACCAAGCGCATTATTGCCGAGATTGAAAAGTGCCTCGCAGAGCACTCGGAGCGGTCAGGCTAGTCTTCCTGATCGTCCTAGCCCGCCAAGCCGGTAAAAGAGGCTGGAGCATCTTCCGGCAGATCGCCGCGCTGCTCCTCGGCGTCGTCTTCCGACGCCCCCTTAGGAGGCGCTTCCTGCTCGTCCTGCGCTTCCTCGACTGCGTCGTCGCCGGGCGTCACCAAAGCCTTGATGTTCTGCCCTTTCGGCGGCGCCGGCGTCTCTTCCGTCTCCGTCGACGGTCGGTCCTGATCGTTTGGCATGTTGGCCTCCGACGTTGGCAGGAGACCTCGACCGCGGACGCCGCTTGGCAACCCCTCGATCAAAAGGAATGGGAACTCCGGCCAAACGCGTCCGTTGCCCCTTTAACAGGGAGAAAAGCATGTCGAACGAGCGCTACGAGATCATCAAAGTGGACGGCGGTTGGGCCTACAAGATTGGAGACGCTGTCTCGGCCTCCTACCCAAGCGAGCAATCCGCTCTGATCCACGCAGATCTGGCGGTAGGCACGCCAGGCGCGTCGAGTTCGGAAGAGGCCGCGCCCGGAGCAATCCCGCCCGAGAAACTCACGACCGAGACGGACGACGGAGCGGCGTGACACGGGACTTGGCGACGGCGCGCCAAATTTTATCCCCTCGGACTGCCCGCTACCGTCGTTGCAGCTAGCTCGCTCAACGCCTGCCACACGCCGACATCGAGAACCGTCGCATCGCCGCGATTGATCTCGCCCCGACAGCCTGCGGTGCCAGCGCGGCCGGCAGCGCCGAGGGCTTGGCGTGGAAGCGATCGAACGCGGTCGCGACCGCCGTCCGGACATCGCTGCGCGCCATCCGGTTCACTCGCATCGCGACATTCTTCATCGCCTAGGCGTCAGCTTGTTCGCTGGCGAGACGCGCGCGGGCTTGGCTGGGCTTGGAGGCGTCGGCTCAGGCGCAGACGGCGTCGGCCGCGGCACGATGTCGGGACCTAGCTCTGGAATATCGTCGACGATGGAGGCCTGGTTACAGGTCCGCCGGGAAGCGGCGCTTCCGGCCCTCCGAGGTTACCGACATCTGACATTGAGGTCATATTGCTTGCTCTGAGAAGCAATCGGGTAGGAAGCCAGAGCCTAGAAAAACTAGACCCAGGCGAAACCCATCGCCAAAGCCGCTCCCGCTCTTCCAACGATGAGAACGACCGACATGCCCATCGGTGCGTCTGTGCCCTGCTTCGCCTCGACAGCAGTTTCGACGACACGTCCGGATTCGTTCTCAACTTATTTGTTCTTTCTCAGCATGATGGAGAAACCCGAGGCTCGGTTTCGATCCGCTCACGTGTCTAGGCGGGCTAAACGCGTTTAGTCCTCCGGACGCCTCGAGCGCAGGATGAAGGCGCGCAGCGAGTGCGATTGCTCATCGGACAATCCGGCTCCTTTCGCCAGCTTGTTCCAAAGCACGTCGGGCGCATCCGCGGCGTCGATTAGGGCGGTTCCTCGCACCGGTCCCATTTTGGCTAGCAGCCCAAAAAGCTCTTCATCGGTTGGCGTCAAGTTGGAGACTGAGCCTCGTCTGCCTCTAGCGGGCGAGCCACGTCACCCTCAATAGTGTCATCGCCATCGGAAGTGGCGCCCTGTTCGTATGCGGCCTCGGCTTCCTCCGACGCATCATCCCCCGGGGTTACGAGGTTCTTGATGTTCTCCCCGGCTGGCGGCCTGGGAGTGGCGTTCGTTTCAGTGGAAGGGCGGTCGTCTTGATGGTCCATGAAGCACTCCCGTTTAACCGCACAACCATGAGCGCTCGCGTCTGTTCCGGCGACGGCTGTCTGGTTCGTTTTACGAATATGCGCGAGACCAAAAGGCCACAGCGCCGCCAAACATGCGGCCACAACTTGACGGCAATGGGGTGCCCGGCGTTCATCCCGGAAGTTGCGTAGCGAGCCGCCGGCGCCTCCGGGGTATTTTTAGAGTTCCCATCATGAAGACGAAACTTGCTCTCATCGGCGGCGCGCTGCTGCTGTCGACGTCTGCCTATGCGGCGGACCTTCCTATGGAGGCCGCGCCCGCAGTCGTGGCGGTGCCGTCCTTCAGCTGGACCGGTGGCTATATCGGCGCTCAGGTCGGATACGCCTGGGGCGACGCCAACTTCCGCGCGGCCGGCGGCAGCCTCAGCGCCAAGCCTAAGGGTTGGATGCTCGGCGGCTATGCCGGCTACAACATTCAGCTCGACAACTCGCCGCTCGTCCTCGGCATCGAGACTGACTTCAACTGGGCCGACATCGACCGCACGCGCGGCGCGTTCGGCGCGACCGCGAAGACCCAGACCGATTGGACCGGCGCCACTCGCGCTCGAGTCGGCTTCGCTGTCGACCGCGTCCTCTTCTACGCCGCGGGCGGCGTCGCCTATGCGGATCGCGAAGTGAAGGTTCGCGCGGGCCGCCTTGGCGCCAAGGACAACAAGACCGCGGTCGGCTGGACGATCGGCGGCGGCGTCGAGTCGGCTGTGACCGACAACGTCGTGGTTCGTGCTGAGTACCGCTACACCGATCTCGGCAAGGACACCTTCCGCCTGGCCGGCGTTCCGGTTCGAAGCAAGTACGACGAGCACCGCGTGATGGCGGGCGTCGCCTATAAGTTCGGCTGGTAACGACTAGCCGCCGTTCGAACGAACTCGTTGTTGGTTCGTTGGTCCCGCAAGTTCGATGCGGATAGCTCCCGCCCCGCTGGCCCATAGAGGTCGGCGGGGCGGTTTTCGCTTTAAGCCTTAGAGTTGGCCTCGACCCGCTCCTCACCATCCATCAGCAATGTGATATGCGCCTCGACAAACATTCTATTGAGTTCAAGGAGCCGCAAAGACGCCCGGGCCACTGCGGCGGCACCCTGCTGGCCATGAAGCCGCTCCACAGCGTTCCGCTGCCTCTCAATGCGCCTATCGAGATCTGCGAGCTCGCGCTTCACCTCGGCAAGTTCGGCTTCAGCGGGACTCAATAGAACCTCGATCGACGCAGAATGCAGTTAGTGACGCCGCCTTTGACGTGACCCCCGTTTTTCATCCATCGGAAGCGAGAGTCCTGTCGTGATCTGAGCCATCGTCGATGGCGGTTTCAAGAGGCCGAAGCGCGGAGCTGGCAGGTTGCGCAACGCTTCTGCCGGGGATCTCGAGGATGGCGTTGGCGTAGGCCCAAGGCGTCATCCAGCCGAGTTTCGAGTGCGGTCGTTCTTCGTTGTAGTCGCGCCGCCAGGCTTCGAGCACGGCGCGGGCTTGAGGGAGTGACCGGAACAACGTCTCGTTGAGAAGCTCGTCCCGCAGCCGGCCGTTGAAGCTCTCAATGAAGCCGTTCTGCTGCGGCTTGCCGGGCGCGATGTAATGCCAGCCGACGCCCATATCGTCTGCCCAGGCGAGGATCGCGTTCGAGGTGAACTCCGTGCCGTTGTCGCTGACGATTGTCGTCGGTCGGCCGCGCCGGCGTACGATGTCGTCGAGCTCGCGGGCGACCCGCAGGCCGGACAGCGAGGTGTCGGCCGCGAGCGCCAGGCACTCGCGTGTGCAGTCGTCGACCACGGACAGGATGCGGAAGCGGCGCCCGTCCGTGAGTTGGTCGGATAGGAAGTCCAGGCTCCATCGCTGGTTGGCTGCCATCGGCGTCTCGATCGGCCGCCGCGTTCCCATCGCCCGTTTGCGGCCGCCGCGACGGCGCACGGCCAGCTTCTCCTCGCGATAGAGCCGCTGCACGCGCTTGCGGTTGACCGCGTGCCCCTCCCGCTTCAGCAGGACGTGCAGTCGCCGATAGCCGAAGCGGCGACGCTCGGCCGCCAGCTCGTTCAGCCGTCCGCGCAGGACAGTGTCATCGCCACGCGTCCCTTCGTAACGCACGCTCATCCGATCGGCGCCGACCACCCGGCACGCCCGCCGCTCGCTCATCTCGAAGGCCTCGGCGAGATACGCCACGGCCTCCCGTCGCGCTGCGGGCGTCACCACTTTTTTCCCAGAAGATCCTTCAGCGCCGCGTTGTCGAGCATCGCGTCCGCCAGCATCCGCTTCAGCCGACCGTTCTCGTCCTCGAGCCCCTTCAGGCGCCGAGCCTCCGAGACGTCGAGCCCGCCGAACTTGGCCTTCCACTTGTAGAACGTCGCCGAGCTGACGCCGTGCTTCCGGCAGACCTCAGCGGTCGCAACGCCCGCCTCCTGCTCGCGCAGGATCGCGATGATCTGCTCTTCCGTGAACCGAGACTTCTTCATCCGTCCGTCCCTCGTGCTGGGGCGGACTCTAGCTATCCGTGGAGGAGTTTCAGGGGGTCACGTCAGATGTTCGCGCGTCGTTCACCCAGATCCAAGCCGATTTCACTGCGCGATGGGGGTACAATCTTGAACGCGATTAGTCTGACGACCAATGTTCCTTCCGCCCGCCAATTGGAACGACGGAAGGAAATGTTGTCGTATACGGCCATTTCTGAGGGCATCGATGCGCCCTCGGCGGCGGTCGTCGATAGCGTCCTCGACGCTTTGAAACTTGCCGAGTTCGAAGCCAGAGAATCTAACGGTATGGTGACTATCGCTGCGGAGAATAGTGGAATCCTGACCCTCGACGAACCCGAGGATATCGTCCATCAGTAGCGGCGCGCGCGAAGCCTCGGTGGCGCCCGATTCAAATTGACCGGTGTCACCCAGTCCGCTCCTCTTATTCGCGCGCCACGCGACTGCGGCCCTGATCGCTCTGCCGGCCTTATAGGTCCAATCGTTTGAGTGGCGATCACGCTGATATTGGGAAACGTCGATGTCGAACTGCTTTCACTGGCAGCACTCATGGCCGCACGAAGCTGTGCGACGGGGCGACCTTCATGTGCCAAGCGGCCAACTTGCGCACGAGGGTGACATCGTTCGGGTCATCTGCATTGCGCGCGGACAGTACGAGGGACGTTGGTATTGGGTAGCGTGCCGGCAAGATCACGACGCCAGCCGCGCCGACGGCTTTTGCAAAACACGCGACCAAGCGAGACTTAGCGCTGAAATTGCTTATCTTTATGCAAGAGGTTAGATTCGCGCATCGACAGCAGCCCGCGTCTGCTTCCAAGCAACAAGCTCTTTTTCCAGACGGTCGAGGCGATCCTTGGCGTCCGTCGTATCGTATCCACGCGTCTCTAGCCGGAATATCGTCTCCATCAGAGACGACATCTGATCGAGCGTTGCGTCGATCTTGTCACTCACAAACGCGTAGTTATCGACCGAGCTGACCACCATGGCACGCCCTCCGAGTTCCGCTGCTACGAATCGTAGGGCGAAATTGGTCGTCAAGCAATCGACAGGCTAGCGATTCAGTTGTGTCATGGCCACCGGAACAACTTGGTTTGTTTGCCCGCCGCGGGCTGCGCCGCCCCTCGAACCACGACGGGTTCTGTGCGTCGACCGAAGAGGCGCAGGCCGGCTTATTTGGGAGTGTAAACGCAGAAAAAACCCCGCCGCGGCTGGGCCGGGCGGGGTCGAGGTTGACAGTTGGATCATGCAACCAGCCGGTGAAGTGGGGGAAGCTGACTGGTTGTCTGACCGCAATATTATACGCGCCTAGATAGCACTCGGATCGCCGTGGTACTCACAGAGCAGTGAACAAACCGGAATGTTCCGGTTGCGCAGGCGTTATCGAATTACGCGCAGTTGTATCAATCGAGTCAGGGTTGGCGCTCTTCGCAAGAGGGGAGCGCAGTTCTGCGGCCTGGTCAGTACGGCTTGTCCGGAATGACCGTTGGTGGGGCGTTTAACATCGACGTAAAACCGCCCCGCCGACCTCTCGGGCCAGCGGGGCGGGAGCTATTCGCTTCGAACTTGCAGACTGAACGCGCCTCTGCCGGGATGGTTCAGCGCCGGTGCTGAGTAAGTCCGATCTCAATCAACCATGGCGCTATCCAGTCGCATTGAGTTCACAGGCTCGTGTTCTCTATTTTAGCGTAGAGCAGGTCTGGAGGGACGTGCTCTGTAGCGAGCCCGTCGACACGGCCCGAACTGGTCGGCAGGCTCGCCTTCTTCTTTTTTTCCGAGAGTGCGGAGCAATGCTCACGATCGACGAGATTTCGTCTGAGTTTCAAGCGCAGAAGGCGGCCGCCGGACGGTTTGCTGGCCGACTGCAAAGAGCCATCGACGCGATCCACGAGGGGCGGATCGATCTCGATCTCGCTGATGCGCTGGATCGACACGCCATTCACCTTGAGCGTGGACGCAAACACGAGGCTCGATTTATTTACGCATGCATAGCGGCCGCAAGACTGCTTCGAACCGGTGACGACTTTTTCGCTTAACGGTTTAATGCTCGAACGGGGTTCAGGGCACCGCGCAGGTCGGCGGCCCGGCGCAGTAGGTCTCGATCCGTCGATGGTGGAACGCCGCCGCGATCGACAGCACGGTAAGCGCGAGAAACAGCGCCATCAGCCGTGAGCCGCGATGCTTGCGCACTCCACATGGACCACACCTGTTGCGCCGCGATCGTCAGCACGAAGCCGCGCGTGAGCGCATACTCGGTGTAGTTCTGCGCCGTCTTCACCGCTTGGATCATCTCCACCGAATGTTCGGTGTTCGAGGCCCGGACCAAGATCCACTTCGTCGCGTCGACCATCAGCCCGACGTCCATCGCCGCAATGAACGGCAGCAGCCACCAAAGCGTCGGCCGCGGCGGCGTCCGGCTTTCCCACGCCCAGAAGGCGCAGAACACCGCGCCAGTCGCGCAGATCATGAACAGCAGTGACTGGATCGCCGCGTAGACCCAGTAAGAGAATTTAACTTCCATCATTTGCGCTCCAACGCGGCCTCGAGCTTCAGGAGGGCCCGGCGAACCCTCTCCGAGCCCGCCATGGTCTCCTGCGCGATGCGGTCGATCATGCTGGTGATCCACTTCATCGAGCGCGCCCTCTCGGGAGCCCCTCGACCTTGTCGGCGAGGTCCTCGAGCGCCTTGGCGACGGCGAGATCCGCCGTCAGTCGTTCCCCTGCAATGCTGGAAAGGCGGTCGGTCGATCGGTCACCGACCGCGAAGAGTTTGTCCGACAGCGCCTCGATCCGCCGATCAGCGCGGTACTTTGCCCAGCCGAGATAGATCGCAACGATCGACACAACCGCGCCGCCGGGCCGAGCTGTTCGAACAGAAATCGGACGAAGTCCTGCACCAGTTTGCCGAGCTCGGTCATGGGCGCGCCGCCTCAGCCGATCGGCCGCGTGGTGTTGACCCGGCCGTTGACCGAGACGACCGCGCCGACTACGCCCCAAAGGACGCCAACGAGGGTGACGGCGGCGTTCCACCACTTCACCTGCTCGGGCGAGGCGAGATCGACCACGACGGGCGTGAGCGTCGGGAGCGCAGCGACCAGCGCGCCCGCGCTGGCGTTCACCGCCCCTGAGGATCGCCGCGGACTTGTACCAGGCAACGGGCTTCAGCGCGGCCGCGATCCGATCGTCGGTCACCACATCCGCCGCGATCTCGCGAGCCTTCGCCAGCTCCTTGCCGACGGTGACAGGTTTGCCGTGGGACGCCTGAACGATTGCGCTCGCGGCCGCATCGGCAACGACGTCGACGAGCTTGGGGCGGGTGATGGATTTGGACATAGCTGTCTCCATGGCGCGGGCAGAAAGGCCGGCGCGGGCGCGGTGGATAGATGTGAAAGCAGCGCGAGGCTTGATCAGAGCGGCGTCAGTTCCAGATGCCGGCGCAAGCACCGACCGAGGAGACCCAGATGAGAAGAGGTTCGCACGATACCGCGGCCGCGCTCGCCAACGCTCGGTTGATCGCCGCTACAGTTCAAAGCTTGCTGGAATTCGAGAGCGGACAGAGCCGCAGCTATAAATGCTGCGCGCCGCTCATTGCTGAGTTCGCGCAGTCTCTCCGAGGCGAGCGACGCGAAATGTACTCAGCTTGGGTATCGCTGAATTTAGCTATCGGAAGACGGCTCAAACACGGACCGATCAAGCGGACGGCCATGACCTGTAGCCAGACAGCGTTGAAAAAGATGATGTCTGAGGGCCGCTTCGTTCAAGGTCGAAGGGTGAGCTTCCAAGATCACGGCACCGACGCGTCGATCAGGCTATGATTTAAGATGAGCGCGACCGCTAGAATTCCCCTCTTCAGCCAACTCTTCACTAATTGCATTGCGGTGAATTGTCAGCAGTTCTACCGCAAACTCAGCGTTCATCAATGACACTCTCGCGCGATCTGTCAACTGTCCGCGAGCGTCGAGGGCTATGATTCGCGTCCGGTGATATGTCACTTCCCCTCGCATCTGGGCTAACTCCGCTTCAGCCTTCGCGAGGTCCGTCTTCGTAAATTTTGGCATCAGACGCAGGGCTCAGTTCTGCAACGGGTAAGCGGCCGAATCGCTCCCCAACGATCTGACCAACTTCATGCCGTCCGGAAGCCGCTAGGGGCATAACAGCGCCCGACGCCGTTTCATGGCGGGGGTCAGCGCGAAGCGGAACTATCTTACCTGATCACCCGCGAAAAAGCCCGACGCGTCGGGAGGAGCGCGCCGGGCTATCTCAAGCGGGTGACAGCGGTTGGGGCTGCGCTATTGGATGCTATACGCGCGAGGGGCGTCTTCGTTCCAGGATGATACGTTCGGCGAGGTTCTCTGCGGCGAGCCACCCTAACGTCCATGCGGCGCGCGGGGCGATACCGTTGTGAGGGCAGCCTTCCGGAGCCACGCCATGCACGAAAGCGAGCTGTCCTTCCTCAAAATCGGACGCGAAAGCAGCGCGGTCGTTATCTGCCTTCAAACGGTATCCCTGAGTCGAAGAAGCCCGACGCGGGGCTATCGCGCCGGCTTCCACATGGCCTTCGGGCGGATCGAGGTTCCCGCCTTGCCTGCCAGACGCCCCAGCGCGATCATGGGTTCCCGATCCAGCAAAGAGCCGACGCTTGGGCGGATGCGCCAACGACCAGAATTAATGTGATTGAGTTGGCAATGCCGTCGGCTCGCTTGACGCGGCAGCCTGGCATCAGTCGCAAAAGTGTTTACGCACAATGCAATTGGGGATTGGCTTCATGGCTCAGGGCGCACATAAACCCATCACGGAACTGAGCATCATCGTCTACGAGTTTCACAACGACGGACGGGAGATCGTCCGAGGGACATTGGCAGCGCTCACCCGCCGCCTCGACAGCGCGATGCCAAAGGGGCGCAGCGCGCTCTTCGACCCGGCTTGGCGCGGCGCAAATGGCTTCGTAATCACCGATGGTCAGGGCAACGAGGTTGGCCGGTGGACGCAGCAGTTGGTTCGCGATCGTCCGCTGGCTTAGCAACGACTCCCGTTCGACTGCGTTGGGCTTCGTCAACCGGAGCGCAGTCAGTGTCCAGCCATGTTGCCCTTATCGCCGAAGATGACGCCATCACGCTTATGGCCGCCGCAGCGACTTTCCAGGACGCAGGCTACGAGGTTCTGGAAGCAGGCGACGCTCACGAAGCCTGGGACATCCTGTCCGGACGAGACAACGTTATTCTCCTGCTAACCGACATCGAGATGCCAGGCACGATGAACGGGCTCGAGCTTGCCAACAAGGTTCATAGGAGCTGGCCACACATAGAGATCATTGTTTGCTCCGGACGGGTGAAACCTGTTGACGGGGAGCTGCCCGAGCCGGTGATGTTCCTTGGAAAGCCCGTTGATTTGATGACGCTCCAGCAAAAGGCTCGCGAAACTGTCGAGGCCAAAGCCAACACCAGACTTTTGGCCGAAGGCTTTGCCGGTAAGGATCGTGCAGTTTCAGGGCCGGACGATTTCGAAGAGGCCCAGTCGCCGACCTGAGACGCCAGCCGAACGCCGAGGAATCATGCCCACGCTGCACGAGTACGAAGTCGCCTTCAACGAGGGCGGATCCGACAACGTCAGGAAACTCATTCAGCGACAGAATGCGACTGACGCTGACACGCGACGCGAGGTTGATCGGCTAGAAGACGCTGGCTGGAACATCGACCGGCGCGAGACAAGCGCGTCAGGCGGCGAACTTGGGAATGTCCGGTTTGTACGGCCTCGCCACACACAATGACATAGCCGTCTTCGCGCATTGCTCTGCCGATCACGGGAGCACGTTCGCCAGCGATCACT
The DNA here is from genome assembly GCF_042648545.1 of Chenggangzhangella methanolivorans. NCBI lineage: Bacteria > Pseudomonadati > Pseudomonadota > Alphaproteobacteria > Hyphomicrobiales > Methylopilaceae > Chenggangzhangella > Chenggangzhangella methanolivorans. The sequence goes on along the minus strand of NZ_JBHRXS010000018.1, from coordinate 15,641 downwards.
TGGCCTGCGGTACCTGCCGTAGCCGATACCGCGGTCCGAGCAAATATGACCACGAAAAAAGACAACCGCCGCCGCTTGCCACCTTTTGGACCAGGTCCCTATCGGATGGTGAGGACGCGGTCAGTGGCGAACGAATGGAAGATCGTTCACACTGACAGCGGCGAGCAGGTGACGATCGTCGGCGGCCGTGCGTATGGTCTCACACGATTGCAAGCGGTCGATCTTCTCCGACGCCTTATGCCGTTTCAATAAGGTGCGTCGGGTTCAATGGGCTCGCCGATCTGCAACGGAACGATCGGCGAGCCTTTGGGACTGCCCCCCAGCAGGTTCCCGGACCTAAATATCAAAAGCTCAAGCGACGAAAAAGCCCGACGCGTGCTGACGTGCGCGCCGGGCTTCTTTCGCGTCAGCGGGCGGGGTGGGATCCGCTGCCTTCCATAGACGCGCGGGCGGCAGCATAGTTCCCAGTCAGTGCGGCCGGGCGAGGACGGGAATGAACCACCCGGCCGCTGCTCGCCACGACCCAGCGAAGGTCACGAAGCAAGCGACGCTGGGGTAGCACGTCGTCTCCGAAAAAGCCTGACGCGTTAGGGGAGGCTAGGGTAGCGCGGAATTACCTCCAGTCCGCTTACCGGTGTCCGAACCGTGGCCCAAAATAAGCTTGGTCCGCTTTGCCTGGCCATCGGCTACAGAAATCATCCATGACATCTTTCAAAAAGCCGTTGTGCGATAGTCCGCTTATTGATCGTACGGTAAAGCGCGCTACTCACAGGCTTCGGCCGAACTAGGTGTTCGCGGGTGACCCTTTGCGGACGTCCAGTAAGTCCGCTCCAGGGTGGCTTCGCGCAAGATGATCGAACACCGCAGATGCGAGCGACGAGGCCGCGCCTATCGAGAGGGCGTGTTGAGCGACCCATCCTCAGAGCTACGAAATAATCTCACCCGCGCGGGCGCGGACGCGCGCAGCTTCAGGAATTAAAGTAGGCTGATCTGCTAATCGATCGCAGTGGCTTCCCATGCGCAATGCGGAATTAGATGGCTGATCGCAAAAACTTGACCTCCCAAAAGAGCCGGTCGGAGATGGTTGCCGCCGAAAAGGCGGCTGTCGAGAAAGCGGAAGTCGCAACCGCGGTCGTGCCAATCGATCACCGTGCTGGAGGAGCGATCCGAGAGCACCGTCTGGAGCGCTCTTTAACGCTCGCTGAACTGTCCTCCGCAGCCGGTATGTCGGTCGCGATGCTAAGCCGGATCGAGAACGGCCAGTCCGCAGCGAGCTTGGAGGTGATCGAAAGGGTCTGCGCGGCTCTGGGCGTCGACATGTCCACGTTGTTTCGTGCAATCGAGGACACCGCCGGCTCCGCACAACTCTTGAAGGCCGGCGAACAGATGGAGGTCGTGCGGACCGGCACGAAGCACGGCCACACCTACCGCCTGCTGTCCTATCACAAAGGCCCGAGAAAGATCTTCGAGCCGTTCTTCATCGAGATGGACAAGCTGAGCGAGGTCTATCCCCGCTTCCAGCATCCAGGAACTGAGTTCATCTACATGCTCAGCGGACGGATGGAGTACCGTTTCGGGGATAAGACGTTCTTAGTCGAGCCAGGAGACGCTTTCACGTTCTCCGGCTCGGTCATCCACGGTCCAGAAACATTGCTCGATGAGCACATCCGGTTCCTTGCAGTCATCATATACGCGGAGTGATGACGCTCAAGTTTTCAGGGCATAAGCCTCGATCTCAACCAACTGCCAAGGCCGCAGCATCGAGGTGACCTGCACCAGGGTCGAGGCGGGCCGGACCTTGTCGAAAGCCTCGAGATGGGCCTTCGCGACCCCGTCAGCGTCGCTTATGTCACGCACGTAAACCACCGTGCGCACGACGTCCGAGAGCTCCGCTCCCGCCTTCCTGAGCGCGTTCTCGATGGTCAGAAGCGCCGCCTCGGTTTGTTCGAAGGCCCCGAGCTTTTCATGGCTTATGGGAGCGCAGGTGCCAGACACGTGGATCTGGTTACCGAAGGCGACGGCGCGCGAGTAGCCGAAGACGCTCTCGTAGGGACCGCCGGACGAGATGTTCACGCGCAGGTTCGGATTGGAAGTCGTCATTGGTCGTCTCCTTCACAGGTTGGCGGCGTCGCGGATGCGATACCAAGTCTCGACGGCCGGCACGGCGTGCTTGGCCACGAAGTGGAAGGGATGGCTGGGGAACCCGAGATCGCTGAACGCGCTCTGGCCCTCTGGGCGTGACAGCAACTGCAGGGCGATCTTTCGGCCGAAGTGGGTGGACCGTGATACACCGGTGCCGCAGTAGCCCATGGCGTAGTGCACGCCGTCGGGTGAACGCCCGAGATGCGGAAACTCGTCGAACGTGTAGCCGATCAGGCCGCTCCAGGCGTGCGTCACTGGCACGTGCTCAAGATCCGGAAATGTGTCCAGCAGATCCCTGGCGAGATGCTGGAACGATGCCGCCGATCCCTCGCGCGCAACATGGCTCGAGCGTCCTCCCCAGAGGATCCGGTTTTCGCCGGGCGCGGGCCTGAAATAGAAGAAGACCCTGTTGGAGTTGCCATAGACGCGACGCTTGGGCATCGCGGCCTCGAATCGATCCTGCGGGATGTGGCCGGTGGCGATCTGCGACGAGGCGATCGGGACGATGCGTCTGGAGAAGTAGCCGCCGACGCCTTTCGTGTAGCCGTTGGTCGCCACAATCACGTCGCGAGCCCTGACGTCGAACCCATCGAAGCGGACGAGGTGCCCGGACCCGCTCGAGACGATGTCGCGGACCGGCGCGTTACCCGCGATCAGCGCTCCGGCGTCCCGCGCCCGGCTCAGAAGCCCGGCGTGATAGCGGCCGGGATGGATCGAGGCGTCCTGCGGCAGCACCGCCCCGCCGTGGAAGCGATCGCTGCCGATCTCGGATCCCTGCTCGCCCTTCGGGACCATGCCGAATTCGACCCCGGCGAACCGGTGGAGATCCGACATGTCTCGGGCCATCGCCTCGTAATGCTCCGGGCGCATCGCGCCGCGGAACCGGCCGCACCGTTCGAAGGAGCAGTCGATGTTTTCGTCGCGAACGAGGCGTTCGATGCCATCGAGCATCTCGACGCCTTCGTGCAGAAGCTCGACCGCCTTTTTCTCTCCCTTCATCTCGATCAAGGTTCGGACACGGAACTTCTGGTTCCCGCTGCCGACCTGCCCGCCGTTCCGGGTGCTGGCGCCGTAGCCCGGCACGCCCGCGTCCACGACGAGCACCCCGCGCCCCGCGCGCGCCAGGACCAGCGCTGCGGATAGACCTGAAAATCCTGCACCGACGACCAGCACATCGACTTGGCGCGGTACGGCGTCGAACCCTGCGGTCGGTGGCTTCGCGGCGTCCCACCAGAATGGTTCAGTTTCAAACTGGCCCTTGCCTTCGCCCTTGGCCAAAAGTCCAACGGTCATCTCAAGGCGCTGGTTTGACATGGTTTTTCCGCGATTCAACGGGTCGCCGAAGGCTTTTTGTTTTCTTCTGATACAAATTTGTTGCATTAGACGCAACACGGGAATTAGGGTGCGTTCAACGCGGCAATCAATAGCCGCCTACAATGGGGAGCCTTGGATGAAGCCGATCGACTACATGGGAGGAACGTTATCTCCCGGCTGCATGAAAACTCCCGAAAGTCTAGATCTCGAAAGCGCCAAGAAATTTCTGAATGAGCACGCCGTCAATTATTTGCTCGCTCAGTTCGTAGACATCCACGGCGTGGCGAAAAGCAAGTCCGTACCCGTCCAGCACCTGGAGGGACTTCTGAGCGAGGGCGCAGGGTTCGCCGGCGCCGGAGCTTGGGGTCTCGGAATGGCTCCGCATGAGGCCGAGTACATGGTCGTCTGCGACTTGGACACGCTGACGCTGACGCCGTGGGCGCCCGGCTATGCCCGGATGATGGGAACTGGTCAGGTCAAGGGCGAGGCGCATGCGGTCGACACCCGCAACGTACTGAAGCGGCAGGTCGAGCGGCTCGCGGACCGCGGCTGGACTCTGAACACAGGCGTCGAACCGGAGTTCATCCTTGTCCGGCGCTCGGCTGACGGTCAGGTTTCCGTCTTCGACGAGACCGACACGCTCGCCAAGCCCGCCTACGACTACCGCGGGCTGATGCGGGGACGCAGCTTCCTGGAGAGGATCACCGCCGCGCTTCAGGCCGTAGGGGTGGACGTCTACCAAATCGATCACGAGGACGCGAACGGCCAGTACGAGATCAACTTCAAGTACGCCGACGCCCTGAAGTCGGCCGACCAGATCATCCTGTTCAAGATGGCGGCGGCCGAGATCGCCCACGAGCTGGGCGCGATCTGCTCGTTCATGCCGAAGCCCCGGAGCAATGCGACCGGCAGCGGCATGCATATCCACTGCTCGATTGCGGATGCGGACGGCAAGAACATCTTCCATGACAAAACCGACCCTCGCGGTCTCGGCCTGAGCAAGCTCGCCTACCACTTCCTGGGCGGCGTGATGGAGCACGCAAAGGCGCTCACCGCTCTGCTCGCTCCGACGGTGAATTCCTACAAGCGCCTCGTCGTCGGCCAGAACGCCTCCGGCACGACCTGGGCTCCCGTCTTCATCGCCTACGGCGACAACAACCGGACCGCCATGGTCCGCGTGCCTTATGGGCGGCTAGAACTGCGGACCGGCGACAGCGCGATGAACCCCTATCTCGCGAGCGCGGCGCTGATCGCGGCAGGCCTCGACGGCGTCGAGCGCGAGCTCGATCCCGGTGAGCCCCACAACGTCAACTTCTACGGTCTCTCGTCCGGGGAAGTCGCAGATCTGGGCGTGGAGGTCCTGCCGCAGACGCTCGGTCAGGCGCTCGACGCGCTCGAGGCCGACGAACTGTTCTCGCGGACGCTCGGTGAGCGCGTCGTCGGCGAGTTCCTGAAAATCAAACGGGCGGAATGGGGCGAGTATTGCCGTCACGTCTCTCAATGGGAAGTCGAGAGATACCTCAGCTTTTACTGATCATCGGTCCTCTTCTGGAGCCAAATTATGTGTGGAATTGCTGGCCTGTTCTTGAAGAATGGCCGACTTGAAAATGAACTCGGGTCACTGCTCGCGACCATGACCTCGTCCTTGTGCGAGCGTGGCCCGGACTCCGCTGGGTTCGCCCTGTACACGACCGGGGCCGCCGACGGCGTCAAGCTCACGGTGACGACCGGAGCCTCGGCCGACCTCGAGCGGGTCGGGGCGGAGCTCGGGCGCGCGATCCAAGCCGCCGTGAAGGCCAACGTACGCTATACGCATGCCACTTTCGCCATCCCCGCCGACAAGGCGGACCAGGCTCGCGCATGGCTGACCGAGAACACACCTGACGTATCGATCGTCAGCGAAGGCCGTCGCCTGGAGATCTACAAGGAGGTCGGCTACCCGACCGAGGTAGGGAAGAAGTTCGACCTCAATTCGATCGGCGGCACCCACGCCATCGCCCACACCCGCATGGCGACGGAGTCGGCCGTGACGACCAACGGCGCGCACCCGTTCTCGACGGGTCGCGACCAGTGCCTCGTGCACAACGGCTCGCTGTCGAACCATGCCTCGCTGCGGCGCGAGCTGCGCAAGGACGGAATCCGCATCGAGACCGCCAACGACACCGAAGTCGCCGCCGGCTACATCAGCCGTGAGCTCCGTCGCGGCCGCAGTCTCGGCGACGCGCTCGAGTCGAGCCTGTCGGACCTCGACGGCTTCTTCACCTTCGTGGTGGGGACCGAGAACGGCTTCGGCGTCCTGCGCGACCCGATCGCCTGCAAGCCGGCGGTCATGGCCGAAACCGACGACTACGTCGGCTTCGCCTCCGAATATCGGAGCCTGACGTGCCTGCCCGGCATCGCCCAGGCTCGGCTCTTCGAGCCAAAGCCCGCCACGCCCTACTTTTGGGAGAGCCGCCAGTGAGGTCGATCGATCTTTCCGTCACGCCGCTGCGTGAGCTGAACGCCGAACTGCAGGCCCTGCAAGAGGGCGCAAATGAAACCCAGTGGCGCATCGAGAACCCGTTCGGCTTCCACGCCATCGCGGTGGGCGTCGCCGCCCCGATCGACATCGAGATCGCAGGCCCTGTCGGCTACTTCTGCGCTGGCATGAACAAGCACGCCCGCGTGCTGATCGACGGAAACGCAGGTCAGGGCGTCGGCGAGAACATGATGTCGGGCACGATCCAGGTGAAAGGCGACGCCGCGCAGTCGGCGGGAGCGACCGGCCGAGGCGGACTGCTTCTGATCGAGGGCAACGCCGGCGCGCGCTGCGGCATTTCGATGAAGGGCGTCGACATCGTCGTGAAGGGCGAGATCGGCCACCTGTCGGCCTTCATGGGCCAGAAGGGCCGCCTCGTTTGCTTCGGTGACGCCGGCGAAGCTTTGGGCGACTCGATCTATGAGGCGCGCCTTTACGTGAAGGGCAAGGTCGCGAGCCTCGGCGCGGACTGCGTCGAGAAGGAAATGCGCGACGAACACAGACACGAGCTGTTCGAGCTGCTGAAGCAGGCTGGCGAGAACGGCTCGATCGATGTCTCCGAATTCCGCCGCTACGGGTCCGCCCGCAAGCTTTACAACTTCCACGTCGACAACGCGGGTGCGTACTGATGACCGCTCATGAGCGTCACTGGGGCGCGACCCTGCCTCGCCAGTCCGCGACCTTCGACCAGCACACGCTTGCCGAGATCCGCCGCGCGGCCGCGACCGGAATCTATGACATCCGGGGCGGCGGAGCGAAGCGAAAGGTCCCCCATTTCGACGACCTGCTTTTCCTCGGCGCCTCGATGTCGCGCTATCCGCTCGAAGGCTACCGCGAGAGGTGCGACACGAGCGTCACCCTCGGAACGCGTTTCGCCAAGAAACCGATCAAGCTCGACATCCCGATCACCATTGCGGGCATGAGCTTCGGCGCTCTGTCGGCACAGGCGAAGGAGGCGCTGGGTCGCGGCGCCTCAATCGCCGGCACGTCGACGACGACGGGCGACGGCGGCATGACACCGGAGGAGCGCGGGCAGTCCAAGACCCTCGTCTACCAATACCTGCCGTCCCGCTACGGCATGAACCTGGATGACCTGCGCAAGGCCGACGCGATCGAGATCGTCATCGGCCAGGGCGCCAAGCCAGGCGGCGGCGGAATGCTGCTCGGCCAGAAGATCTCTGACCGCGTCGCGGAGATGAGGTCGCTGCCGAAGGGAATCGATCAGCGCTCGGCCTGCCGCCACCCGGACTGGACCGGCGCGGACGACCTCGAGATCAAGATCCTCGAACTGCGCGAGCTGACGGGGTGGGAGAAGCCCATCTACCTCAAGGTCGGCGCCAGCCGTCCGCAGTACGACGTCGCGCTTGCCGTAAAAGCCGGCGCCGACGTCGTCGTACTGGACGGCATGCAGGGAGGGACCGCCGCGACCCAAGACGTGTTCATCGAGCACGTCGGCATTCCGATCCTGTCGGCGATCCGCCCGGCGGTGAAAGCGCTCCAGGACCTCAACATGCACCGGAAGGTGCAACTGATTGTCTCCGGCGGCATCCGCAACGGCGCTGACGTCGCCAAAGCCATGGCTCTGGGCGCGGACGCGGTCGCAATCGGCACGGCGGCGATGGTCGCGCTTGGCGACAATGACCCGCATTTCGAGGCGGAATATCAGAAGCTGGGCTCGACCGCCGGCGCCTATGACGACTGGCACGAGGGGCGTGATCCGGCCGGCATCACGACTCAGGATCCGGAACTTTCCTCCCGGCTAGATCCGGTCGCTGCCGGCCGGCGGCTCGCCAATTACCTCAAGGTCATGGCGCTCGAAGCGCAGACGATCGCCCGCGCTTGCGGGAAGAGCAGTCTGCACAATCTTGAGCCCGAAGACCTGGTGGCGCTGACAATTGAAGCGTCCGCGATGGCTCAGGTGCCGCTCGCGGGCACCACCTGGATCCCGGGATCGTCATTCTGAACACATGACTGCGAGGGCGGCCCGAAAGGCCGCCTTCGCTTTTAGGCAGGCCGCCAACCATTCCCCGTTTGTCTGATATGCAAATTAATTGCATGCTGAACAAATACTGGTAGCCTTCCCGTGCTCGCGCGTAATGCGCCCCGGAGAGGGCGGAGTAGAGCAATGATCTCAAAGTAACGCTGGCCTACTGTCCGGCGGAGGAGAGGAAATGAGCAACGCGGACGAAGTTTCGCGATCGGGGGCTGCTGTCTTGAGCGATCCTTTGATTTCTAGCAGTGAAGGGCATCAACTCCATCGGTCGATCACATGGAAAGATGCGTTCTGGGTGGCAAGCGGCGTTCCGGCGCTCGTGTTGTTCTCGATCGGCGGCCTGGCGGCGACGGTCGGCGCGCCGTCTTGGCTGTGTTGGACGGCGTCGGTGATTTTTGGGTTCCTGCAGGCCTTCGTCTATGCCGAGATCGCAGGCCTGTTCCCAGGCAAGTCCGGTGGCGCGTCGGTCTACGGCGCGGCAGCGTGGGTGCGTTACTCGAAGATCGTCGCGCCTCTGTCGCTCTGGTCGAACTGGCTCGCCTGGACGCCGGTGCTAACAGTCGGATCGACGATCGCCGCAGCCTACATCCTTACGTCGCTGTTCGGCCCTGACGCCGCGATCAACACCCAGAAGCTGACGCTCCTGGACCTCGGCTTCCTGAAGCAGGGACTTGAGATCAGGATCAACGGCACGTCGATCGTCGCGACGGTCCTCATGCTCCTTACCTTCGCGGTCCAGCACAAGGGCATCCTCGGGACCGCGCGCATTCAGTTCATCATCGCGGTAGTGGCGCTGACGCCGCTTCTGCTGATTGGCATCGTGCCGTTCTTCACCGGCGACATCGCCGTCTCGCACTTCCAGCCCTTCGTTCCGATCTCGGGCGCCTGGGACAAGGCGGGCTGGACACTGTTTCTTGGCGGCATCTACATGGCGGCCTGGTCGTCCTACGCATTCGAAACCGCCGTCTGCTACACGCGCGAATTCCGCGATCCAAAGACCGACACCTTCAAGGCGATCTTCTGGTCGGGCGTCCTGTGCGTCGCTGCCTACACCCTCATCCCGCTTGCCTTCCAGGGCGCGCTCGGCACGGAAGGCGTGGCGTCGCCAGGGATCGTCGACGGGTCGGGCGTCGCCGGCGCGATGGCGGGAATGGTCGGCGGCGGCGCGACGGTCGGGAACATCCTGATCGCCATGCTCGTCCTGTCCCTGCTGCTGGGCGTGTCGACCTCGATGGCAGGTTCGTCTCGCACGCTCTACCAGGGTTCCGTCGACGGTTGGCTTCCGAAGTATCTCAGCCACGTCAACCACCACGGCGCACCGACCAGGGCGATGTGGACCGACCTCGGCTTCAACGTCGTGCTGCTGACCTTGTCGGACTCCCTGTTCGTCCTCGCGGTGTCGAACATCTGCTACCTGGTCTTCATCTTCCTCAATCTGCATGCGGGGTGGATCCACAGGATCGACAACGCGCATGTCGAGCGCCCCTACCGTTGCCCGAACTGGCTGATGGTCGTGGGGTTCATTCTTGCCTATGTGAACGCCTTCATGCTCGGGGCGGGCGCGAACGTCTGGGGTCCGGGGACACTCATGACGGGCGTGTTCGCGTTGGCGATCATCCTGCCAGTCTTCTGGTATCGGCACTACGTCGTGGACAAGGGCAGCTTCCCGCAGGCGATGCTCAAAGATCTCCATATGACCGACGGCGTTCTCTCGGCGCCCAAGGCCGGGCTGCTGCCTTACGCGGCCCTTGCCGCCGGTGTGCTGATCGTCTTCAGCGCAAACTCCTACTTCCACGGCTGACGACAAAGATCGGGCTGGCCCCGACGCCTCCGGCTCCTCTCAATTCTGTCAGGGAACTTGAGCTGCTCCGTCACCGGAGCAGCTCTTTTTTTGGGCACAGTTCTCCACAACTCAAAGATTTCGGAACTTCGGGAAACATGACGCGTCGCGCAGGAGCTATCAGTACGCCTTCATGCCACAGCTTCTTCGGGGGTAAGGTCCACAGTCGGGGCTCGATCTCAGGTCCGCTATTTGGCTGAGCCTTGGTGTCTGGTGTTGGCGCTTCGCGGCTTTGAGCGCGGTTGAGCCGTTGCCGACAGCCAAAATGTCCGCGTTTCCAACGAGTAAGTCGCATCTCGAGCTGAATGCATCGAGACACTCGCGCTCTTGGCATTATAAAGACCGATCCGGCGGCTCCGCACGAAAGCGGCGGGGTAGTCAATCTTGAGAAACTTCGCCGATCTTCAGTCACCAGCGGAGCATGCGGGCACCCGCCGCGGAGCCGATCACAGTCATGAGGGCGACGGCCAGCGAATACCACACCGCCAGGAACAGTGGAGAATCGTCTGGACAGTGCATGGCGTAGAATGTTGCGCCGACGGCTCCAGCTAGAAGGCCGGCGGCGGCTCCGAGCGCGCCGGGAGAGTTGGGCGCGCCGCGTCTGAGAGCGATCAGTATGACGGCGAGCGGGACGGCGGAGATGATCGGCACGCAAGCGAGGCATAGGAGCGCGTTCCGGCCGACCGTCCGGCTCCACCAGAGGGCGCTCGGGGTCACGGCCAGTTCGACCACCACCGTGATCGCGAAGACCACAACCGCGCCGATGAGCGCGATTCGCGCAGCGCCAAGTCGAGCGCCGGGCCGGGCCAGCCGCATTACGAGTAGGCCGGCGCTCGCGACGAATGATCCCGTGATGACGAACTTCAGCGGATAGCGGATCGCCGCGAACGCGGGGTCGACCGGCGGCCTCGCGCCCAAGAGAGTCCACGTCGCGAAACCCGCGAAGACAGCGGCTAAGGCGACCGCCGCGGCAACCGCCGGCAGAAGCCGCTTCCGCGGGGCGTCCGCGTCCAGCGCTATCGTCCTGATCAGATCCTCCGTCCTCATTTGCGAAAACTCCTATAGGCGTCGGCCAAAGCCGACAGACCGCGATGAAGCGCGACCCTTACGGCGCCTTCGCTCATGTCGAGGTCTTTCGCCGTTTCGCGGATCTCCTTTCCGTCGATCGAGATCGCCTTAACCACCGCGTGTTGTTTGCCCTTAAGAACGGAGATCAGCCTACTAGCCTCATCCGGTCGCAATCCCTCGTCTTCAGGTTCCGTCGGCAAGGTTTCCGCAAAGTCGTCGATCGGAACATGGATGCGTCGCCCTCGGCGGCGGAGCGCGTCTATGATCTTGTTGCGTGCGATCGCCGCCGCCCATCGCCCGACAGGCTGCCCCTCATCCCAGGTGCCGCGCTTGAGATGGATCGCAAGCAGCGTCTCCTGGACCACGTCCTCGACATCGGCCGAGCCGAAGCCCCATGCCGACGCCCGGCTTCGCGCCACGCTCCGGATGAAAGGCGCCAGAGCCGCCAGAAGCCGCTCATATGCAGCGGCGTCGCCTGCGATCCCCGCTTTCATCCAAGCGATCCAATCGCTTTCAGCCGCCTTTCCGCCGATCATCCGCCCTCAATACGTTGGGGTAAGCGCCTTCGTTACGCGGAATGACAGGGTCAGGCGCCCGTCCACGGCTCATGAATGTAACGAATCCGCTCTGGTCTGCGAAAGTTACCTGAGAGCACAAGCCTTTAGGGATGTCCCAAAGCCGCACCCTGCGAGCCGACGGGACGGCCATGAACCAGAAGGGACGGCCATGTCCGGATCCACACGTGTGAGCTTCATCGGCGGTGCATCGGGCCCATGGCGCGTGGAGCGCATCGAAGCGATCGCTGGCGCCGCGCTCCCTCCTGTTCGTTTCGTCGATGTCGTCACGGTCGAGCCCGGCGCGCCGAAGCCGCCGGGCGAGTGGGTCCTGACCGGCGCGACCAGCAATACCCGCTACACGACGCGGATTGAGACGTCGGCGCTCACTGCGAAGCAGGAGCCGCTGGGCCGATCTGACGCTACCCTCGCAGCGTTGATACCAATCCGAAAATCCCCGTCTTGGTGGAGCCTCGCGCAAGACGAGCGTCGGTCGATCTTCGAGGCGCAGTCGCGGCATATCGCGATCGGCCTCGACTATCTTCCCGCGATCGCACGCCGGCTACATCATGCCCGCGATCTCGGGGAACCATTCGATTTCCTGACCTGGTTCGAATTCCGGCCTGAAGACGAAGCCGACTTCGATGCTCTGGTCGCGCGTTTGCGCGACATCCCGGAATGGTCGTTCGTCGAGCGCGAAGTCGACATCCGGCTACGGCGCCCTGATTGATCCGGCCGGCGATGCCATCGTGCGACCCGCGTAACGATCCGGATCCCTCGAGCGTAATCGATCGTGTAGCCGGCGGCGGAGGCCGGTCCCGATCGGTCGCGACGATCCTTGTCCTGGCCGAAGGCTACGGGTGAGCGCGTCCGGCGCGCGCCGCCCGTCACTCTGGTCAGGAGCTTGACGATGGGTGGACGCTCGCTTGCCGCAGCCCTCGCTATGGCCCTTCTTGGCGCATCTCACGCTGCGCGCGCCGAGCAGCCTATCGTGGTCGAACTGTTCACGAGCCAGGGCTGCTCGTCCTGTCCGCCCGCCAACGCCAATCTGATCCAGCTCGCCGACCGGCGCGATGTGCTGGCTCTCAGCTATTCCGTGACCTATTGGGATCGGCTCGGCTGGAAGGACAGTTTCGGCAAGGCCGAGTTCACGCGCCGGCAGGCCGACTACGTGCCGAAGCTCGGCCTGGACGGCCCGTTCACGCCCCACATGGTGGTCGACGGACGCTTCAGCGCGGTCGGCCAGGATCTGAACGAGGTGCTCGGCCTTGTCGCGCGCGCCGGCGACCGACGCGGGCCCGAGGTCGAAATCTCGGCTGGCAAGGTCGCGATCGGCGCCGGAACGCCGCAGCTGGGCGGAGCCGACGTCTGGCTGGTGCGGTTCGATCCGAACACGGTGCGCGTCGCGGTGGGGCGCGGCGAGAATTCGGGCCGCACCCTGCCGCACGCGCATGTGGTCCACGAACTGCGCCGGCTGGGCGGGTGGACCGGCGAGGCGGCGACGCTGCCGCTGCCCCCGGCCGTCGACAAGCTGCAGACCGCGATCCTCGTCCAGGCCAGAGACGGCGGACCGATCGTGGCCGCCGCGCGTCGATGACCTGAAGACACAGGATCTCTAAAACAGCGCGAAGGGGCCTTGCATGACCGTGCGCGCCCTTGGCCTTACGGCCATCATCTGCACCGTTTGGGCCTTGCCGGCCTCCGCTCAGTTCACCGGGGATCTGGCGTTCGACCCCGACGGCTGCATGGCGGAGCGAAAATGCATCCTGCGGTCGCCGCTGCTGTTTATCGACGGCGCCAAGCGGACATGGCGGGCCGAGGCCGGCGATGTCACGGACGGGGCGAGCATACCGGACTGGGCGCAGAGCATTATCGGAGGCCCATGGGACGAAGCCTACCTGAAAGCGGCCGTGCTTCACGACCACTATTGCGACAGGCGGACGGCGTCCTGGGGCGACACGCACCTGATGTTCTACGAGGCGCTGATCGAACTCGGCGTGAGCGTCTATAAGTCGAAGCTGATGTATTACGCCGTCTATGTAGGCGGGCCGCGCTGGATCGACATGGTCGCGCCGACCTGCGGCGACGGCTCGGGGGCGCCATGTGCCGACGGCCAGCAGCCTACGATGAAACGCATCGGCGAGATCGTCCGGGGCGAGCGCTACGACCGCTTGGACATGCGCGCGGAGATGGCCGAAGTCTCGGCCCGCATGGACGCGGACCCGGACATGTCGCTCGAGGACCTTCGTTCGATGGCTGCGAAGAACCATCCCGAGGATCCGTTTCTCAAGCAGGACGGGCCGGTCCGGGCGGGCGAGCCGGCGGATCGTTTCATGCGCTCGATGAGGTGACGCGCCGGCCTACCATCTCAGCAGGCGAGACCCCGCAAGCGCGCCGGCGGCCGTGACCAACCCGATCGCGATCATGTACCAAATGGCGACGAAGAGCGGCGAATCGTCGGGACAGCTCGTGGCGTAGACCATCGCCGCCATCGCGCCAGCCAGCAGCCCGGCGGCCGCCCCGGTCAGGGCGGGCGAGGCCGGCGCACCGCGTCGAAGCGCCGTCAGCAGCGCGACGAGGGCCGGCGCGGCAAGCAGCGGAATGTGCGTCAAGCAGACCGTTGACATGGTCCCGACGGCGCGCGTCGTCCATCGATCCGCGGGCGTGACCAGCAATTCGATCGCGACCGAGACCAGCAGCGGCATGGCGGCCGCCGCGAGCGCGAGACCCTCGGCGGCGCCGGCCCGGCCGGGTCTGGAAAGCCGCAGAGCGATAGCCGCGGCCGCGAGCGCGAACCCCGCCATCAGCGCGAATTTCAGAGGGAAGCGCACGCTCCCAAAAGCTTCGACGATGTCTGGGCGGATGGAGAGCCGCATCGCGAACACGGCCGCCGCGCCGGCCGCGCCGAGCAGCAGCGCGCCCGCGACGGCGCGTCCGACCCTCCTCGGGGGAGAGCCCGCATCCGCGACGAGCGCGTCAATGAGCTGGGTCGTGAACATCCTGTCTTGGTTACGCGACGGCCAGCTCAAGCGTTACGTTCGGGATCTTCGACCTAGGGTGGAGGCCGGGTCGGCAGGAACCGGTAGATCCGCCAGGCGCCGGGACGTTCGTTCAGCAACTCGAAGGCCGGGTCTTTGGCGAAGGCGCCGGACGCCCACGCGCCGTCGGCGGCGGTGACTACGATGACACTGCAGTCGTGCGGCTCGAACAGCGCGTGCACGGCAGAGGCCGAAGCTGTTCCATCGAAGACGGCGCGGAACTCCGTGTCCGTGCGATCGACCTCTTCGGCCGACTTCCCCGAGAACGGACGCGCGAACTCCCATCCGGCGTAGCAGGAGCGCCGGTCGGAGAGGAGCGCCCATGAGATGTTGATCGGGTGCTGCGTCATGTCCGCAAACAAGCCCGGATTGCTGGCGATCCGCTCGGTTAGGCCGGAGTGCGCCCGCGCCTCGCGCCAGAGTTCGGGAGACCGGGCGAATGCGGCCGCGGAGCCGGACGGACGAGCCGCGAGATCGTCGCGGAAGAAGAAGAACCCGCCATAGGCTCCGGCGAGAACGCAGGCGATCGCAAGCATCGATGGTACGGCCTTTGTCGGGCGAGCTGTCCAGCGCGACAGGCCTGCGGCCGCGAAGGCCGCGAGCACGAGCGTTCCGGGCAGGACCGCGCGCCAGCCAAGATCGTTGTTGAGGATTTTGCTCACGAGCAGCCAGGAGACCGCGAATGAGGCTGCGGCGCCGAGCGCGAGGACCGTCGCGACGCGCCTCCGCCCCGGATCGCCGCCGGCTGTGGCGAGCGCCGCCGCAAGCGCCGCCACGCCAATCGGAAAGGTCGCGGGCAGGTCGACCGGGAGCTGCACGGGCCAGAACCCGATCAGGTCGAGCGGGCGCCGGATCGCGTCTGCGACGGACGGGCCGAACACCTCGTAGGCGTGGAACGCGACAGGCGGTCCGCCGCTCCGCTCCGCCGCCGCCCGCGCCTGTTCAATCAAGATCGGCGAGGCCGCCGCCAGCGCGATCCCGAGCGCCAGGGCCGCGCGGGCGATCAAGCGGCCTCTTCGTTCCGAGACGGCCGCCGCATAGAAGCCCGCCATCGCGGCCGCGAGCGCGAACGTCACGCCGCCGACCCAGATCGAGCTGCCAAACGCAGCGGCCACTGGCCGGCCCCCATCGAGTGGTCCGGTTGCAATGTTAGTTCATGAGCGGCGCTGACGCG
>NZ_JBHRXS010000017.1:169667-173607 GCF_042648545.1 Chenggangzhangella methanolivorans | reverse complement strand
CTCCGTCGCCGCCGCCGATGGCCGCTGTATAGGCCCCACAAACTCCAACTGTCAACGCCGGTCCTTCGAAAAAATGACGCTGCGATGAACCCTGGCCCGGCCTGACGGCGTCTTCCTCAAGAGCGCCAAGGGCTGAAGGTGCGGCAGATTTGACCAGCCGGCGCCTGTTTGGAGAGCTGTTTTTCGATTTCATGACGGCGCCGTCCTTCGGGTCCGCCCCGTGTGGCCTTTGTCTCGCGTATGCGCGAGCGCGGGGCCCTGTTTCTGGCTCGCGCTCGAAAGGCCCGCCCCGCTTGCGCCGCAAATCCTTCGTTTCTGGCCGTGCGC
Source organism: Chenggangzhangella methanolivorans (assembly GCF_042648545.1). Classification (NCBI taxonomy): domain Bacteria; kingdom Pseudomonadati; phylum Pseudomonadota; class Alphaproteobacteria; order Hyphomicrobiales; family Methylopilaceae; genus Chenggangzhangella; species Chenggangzhangella methanolivorans. Next base: position 173,280 of record NZ_JBHRXS010000017.1, on the reverse strand, counting down.
AGGGGACGGACGCGGGGTCCGGCTTCCGGCGAGTGGCGCGCGCTTCGTGGTCGCGCTAGGGTCATGCAGTCGCCGACGGCGCTTTCGAGCGCCCCGGCCCCAGGGGGTTCAGCCCGAAGTGTCCGTCCGCCGCGCCGCGCGCGCCGTCCCGCATGGCCGTACCGTTCACGGCCGCCAGGCTCCCGGCCGTCCGGCCGTCGAGCTCGGCGCCGAGCCTCCGCTCGGCGTCGCGGGCGCGGCCGACCTGGTCGACCGTCGCGGCGTCAGCCTGCGCTGGCTCGCGGGCACGATCCTGACCGGCATGGCGGGCGCCGGCCTTCTGGGCGGCGCGATCTACTCCACCCTCAACGGCAAGACCGACGTCAGCCACGCGCTGCGCCTGGCCGCCGCGCAGGCCCGGCAGGACGACCGCGTCTCGAACGAGACGCGCAAGGGCGACCGTCTCGTCGCCGACCAGGACGCCTCGGCCCGCCAGACCATGCGGATCTCGTCCACCACGAAGCATGGCGAGCGCGAGATCGTGCGCATGCGCTCCTTCGTGCGCGTCAGCGCCCCGCTCGCCCGTCAGCCGACGGAGTTCGCGGGCCGCGTTCCGAACTTCGACCCGATGAAGACGCTCGCGGCCGCCAATCGTGACCGCTCGGTCGCCGAACCGGACGGCGAGGGCGATCTCTCCTTCACGGTGAGCGACCTATCGGCCCGACAGATCGCGCCGGACGAGGGACCGGTGGTCCCGCCGGTGGAGGTCCGGGCGCGCGTGCGCGAGGCCGCCGCCTTCGAATTCGCGACCCGCATGGAGCCTGCGCTGCCGATGGCGCCCGGCGCGCAGAGCGCGCTCGCCTATGCGGCGCAGGACGCGCTGCTGCCGTTGCCGGGCGTCATCGACCCGAGGCCGACTCCGCAGAACGTGACGCTGGTGGCGAAATCCGCCGTCGCCGAAGCCGGCGCCGCGACGCCCGGCGAAAACACCGTCGCGATCACCGCAGGCGGATCGCTCGCCTCGGCGCTCGAGCGCGACGCCAACGTCGCCCCGCAGGATGCGCGCGTCATCGCCGACCGATTCGCCGGCCGCGACGGCTACGGCGTCGCCTCCGTCATGCCGGGGCAGCGCCTCAAGGTTTTGATGGGCCGCACCGCGGCGCCGGGCGGCAGCCGCCTGCAGCCGGTGCGCGTCAGCCTGTTCGACGCCGACGGCGGCCATGTCGGCTCGGTCGCGGCGTCGGACATCGGCGACTATGTGGCGGTGGCCGACATCGGCGACCTCGCCGACGAGCCGACCGCCGAGGAGATCGCCGACGAAGTCGAGCGCCCCGGCGTTCCGAGCCGGATGCGGCTCTACAACGGTCTCTACGAGGCGGCGCTCAAGAACCAGGTGCCCACGGCCATCGTCGACGAGATGGTGCGCATCGTCTCCTACGACGTCGACTTCAACCGGCCCGTCGGCCCGAACGACGGTTTCGAGGTGTTCTATTCGGACCCGAACGAACCCGGCGGCGAGGGCGAGGTCGCCTATCTGTCGCTGAAGCTCGCCGGCGACCAGCGCCGGTTCTATCGCTTCGAGACCGACGACGACGGGCTGGTCGACTATTACGACGAGTATGGGAAGTCGGCGAAAAAGTTCCTCATGCGCAAGCCGATGAACGGCGGCGTCATGCGCTCGGGCTTCGGCTTCCGCCGCCATCCGGTGCTGGGCTACTCCAAGATGCACACGGGCGTGGACTGGGCGGCGCCGGTCGGCACCCCGATCGTGGCCTCGGGCAACGGCGTGGTGGAGAAGTCGGGCTGGGCGAACGGCTACGGCCGCCAGGTCGTGCTCAAGCACACCAACGGCTACGAGACGACCTACAACCACATGTCGGGCATCGCGCGCGGCGTTTCGGCCGGGGCGCGGGTCCGGCAGGGCCAGGTGGTCGGCTATGTCGGCTCGACCGGCCTTTCGACCGGCGCGCATCTGCACTACGAAGTCATGATCAACGGCCGCTTCGTGAACCCGATGACGGTCAAGCTTCCGCGCGGCCGCGAGCTCGACGGCTCAGAGATGGCGAAGTTCGACGGCGAACGCGCCCGCATCGACGCGCTGCTCGGGCGCGGCCCCGCCGCCGGCGCGCGGGCGGCGGCCGCGGAGAGCGGACGCGGCGGATGACCCGCGCGACCGCCGCAAAGGGCCGCTAGGCTTCGCGATCGAAACCTCCGCCGTCAGAACGCGTCCGACGCCGTCACGGCGCGGCCACCTGTTTCCCCAAGACGCCCGCCTCCCCGTCTCATGATCGAGCCTCATCCGTTCTACGAAGAGTTCGCCCGCTGGGCGCCGGCCGCCAAGCCGAGCGCGGCCGTCATGTCGCTCGCCAAGCGCTATGTCGCCAGGGCCGAGCGGCGGCCGGACGACCTCGGGCGCGCGCTCCGGGCGGCGCGCGAGGGCGACGTCGTCGCCTCATGCGCTTTCGCGCGCACGGCGCTCGCCGGCGAGCCGCGTCCGGCCGAACGAGAGGGAGCGCGCGCGATCGCGGCGGCTGCCCTTGCGACCGCCGACCAGGCGCGCGGCGGCGAGCTCTACGACGACGCGGCGGGCTGGCGGCCGAACGGGCCCCACGCACTCGCCTCGTTGCTGCTGTTCGCGGAGCTGTCGCGCAACGTCGAGCCATGGTGCCTATCGCTGATCGCGCGCGCGGGACGGGGCGCCGCCCCGCAGTTGAGGCTTGCGGCCTTGCGCGCGCGGATCGCGGCCGCCAGGCGCGTCGGCCTGCCGGAGCCCGACCTCGCGCGGCTGATCGACGAACTCGCGGACGAATCGAACGGCAAGGCGGCGATCGGCCAGCGGCTCTCCGCGGTCGTCTACATGACCGGCGCGTCCGACCTGACCGCCCGCCTGCTGGAGCGCTTCCCGGCGCTCGCCGGACGGGCCGAGAGCGACGCGGTCACCGCCCGGCTGTTGCTCGATCTCGCCCCCTCGTCGCTTTCGGCCGAGGCGGCCGGGGCGGCCCGTCTCGTCGCGGAGGCCGAAGCCGACAGCGCGGCGTTCTGGGGGGATCTCGCCGCTTCGGCGCGGCGGGTCGCGGTTGTCGGAAACTCGCCCTGCGACATCGGCCGCGGGCTCGGCCCGGAGATCGACGATCACGACGTCGCTCTGCGCTTCAACGGCGCGCCGGAGGACGGAACCTACGCGGCCGACTACGGCGCGCGCTGCGACGTCAAGATGATGGCGCCGCGCTACTGGAACGACTGGGCCACACGGACGCGCGCGCCCGTGATCCTCGTGCGCCAGATGCAGGCCGTGTCGGAGGATTGCGCGTTCCTGCGCCTCATGCGCTCGGTCGGGAAACGCGTGGCGTTCACGCCGAGCCGGATCAACATGGCGCTCCATCGCGAGCTCGGCCGCCTGCCGAGCTCGGGGCTGATCGCGCTCGCGACCATGAAGGACGCACGCGGTTCGCTCGCCAACGTCCGTTGCTACGGCTTCTCGTTGGTCGACCAGCTCGGCGCGTCGCCGGAGACGCATTACTACGACGCTGAACACCCTGCCGGCCGCCATGAATGGCGCTCGGAGCGGGCGCTGTTCGACCGCTGGTTCGCCGACGCCGGATCATAAGGCGTCGCGGCGACGGCGCGATCGGCC
>NZ_JBHRXS010000017.1:23882-169644 GCF_042648545.1 Chenggangzhangella methanolivorans | reverse complement strand
CGAGCGGCCGCTTACGCTGCGGCCGCCACCACGCGCTTGCCGACCTGGAGGCCGGATCCCGCGGCGTCGACCGGCACGCGGTCGCCGTCCTTGACGTCGCCCGCCAGGATCAGCTCGGCGAGCGGATCCTGCAGGTACTTCTGGATCGCCCGCTTCAGCGGCCGCGCCCCGTAGGCCGGGTCGTAGCCCTTGGCGGCGAGCCATTCGCGCGCGGCCGGCTTCAGATCCAGCGTGATCTTGCGATCGTCGAGCAGCTTCTTCAGCCGCTCGAGCTGGATGTCGACGATCGCCCCCATCTGGTCGCGCTTCAGCCGGTGGAACAACACGATGTCGTCCACCCGGTTCAGGAACTCCGGGCGGAAGTGCGAGCGCACCACGCCCATCACCTGCTCGCGCACGACGTCCGAATCCTCGCCCTCGGGCTGGGCCACGAGGAACTCGGAGCCGAGATTCGAGGTCATGATCAGCAACGTGTTGCGGAAGTCGACCGTACGTCCCTGCCCATCCGTCAGCCGACCATCGTCGAGCACCTGAAGGAGCACGTTGAAGACGTCCGGGTGCGCCTTCTCGACCTCGTCGAACAGCACGACCTGATAGGGCCTGCGCCGCACGGCTTCCGTCAGCGCCCCGCCCTCCTCGTAGCCGACATAGCCGGGAGGCGCGCCGATGAGCCGGCTCACCGCGTGCTTTTCCATGTATTCGGACATGTCGAGCCGAACCATCGCCTGGTCGTCGTCGAACAGGAACGCGGCGAGCGCCTTGGTGAGCTCGGTCTTGCCGACGCCCGTCGGCCCGAGGAACATGAACGAGCCGATGGGCCGGTTCGGATCCTGAAGGCCGGCGCGCGCGCGCCGCACCGCGGTCGAGACCGCCTGCACGGCCTCGCCCTGCCCGACGACGCGCCTGGCGAGCTCGTCCTCCATGCGCAGCAGCTTGGCGCGCTCGCCCTCCAGCATCTTGTCGACCGGCACGCCGGTCCAGCGCGAGACGACCTGCGCGATGCGGTCGGGCGTCACGACTTCCTCGACCATGGCCGAATCGCCCTCGGAGGGCTTTTCGGCTTCCGTGAGGTCGCGCTCGATCTGCGGGATCAGCCCATAGGCGAGCTCGCCCGCACGGGCGAGATTGCCGCTGCGCTGCGCCTGTTCGAGCTCGATGCGGGCCTTCTCCAGATTCTCCTTGAGCGCCTGGGCGCGGCCGAGCTTGTCCTTCTCGTTCCGCCAGCGCGCGGTGAGCGCGTCGGCCTCCTCCTCGAGGCCGGCGAGTTCCTCCTCCAGCTTGCCCAAGCGGTCCTTGGAGGCCTGGTCGTCCTCCTTCTTCAGCGCCTCGCGCTCGATCTTGAGCTGGATGATGCGCCGGTCGAGCTCGTCCAGCGCCTCGGGCTTCGAGTCGACCTGCATGCGCAGGCGCGACGAGGCCTCGTCCATCAGGTCGATCGCCTTGTCGGGCAGGAAACGGTCGGTGATGTAGCGGTTCGACAGCGTCGCGGCGGCGACGAGCGCGGAATCCGCGATCCGGACGCCGTGGTGCAGCTCATACTTCTCCTTGATGCCGCGCAGGATCGAGATCGTGTCCTCGACGGTCGGCTCGGAGACGAACACCGGCTGGAACCGCCGCGCGAGCGCCGCGTCCTTCTCGACGTGCTTGCGATACTCGTCGAGCGTGGTCGCGCCGACGCAGTGCAGCTCGCCGCGCGCGAGAGCCGGCTTCAAGAGGTTCGAGGCGTCCATCGCGCCGTCGGCCTTTCCGGCGCCGACCAGCGTATGCATCTCGTCGATGAACAGGATGATCTGGCCTGCCGCCGAGGTGACCTCCGACAGCACCGCTTTCAGCCGCTCCTCGAACTCGCCGCGATACTTCGCGCCCGCGATCAGCGAACCGAGATCGAGCGCGAGCAGCCGCTTCTCCTTCAGCGATTCGGGCACGTCGCCATTGATGATCCGCAGCGCCAGCCCCTCGACGATCGCGGTCTTGCCGACGCCGGGTTCGCCGATGAGCACTGGATTGTTCTTGGTGCGCCGCGACAGCACCTGGATGGTGCGGCGGATTTCCTCGTCGCGGCCGATGACGGGATCGAGCTTGCCCTCTCGCGCCACCTCGGTGAGATCGCGGGCGTAGCGCTTGAGCGCCTCATAGGCGTTCTCGGCCGTCGCCGAATCGGCGGTGCGGCCCTTGCGCAGATCCTCGATCGCGGCGTTGAGCGCCTGCGGGGTGACTCCCGCAGCGGCCAAAGCCTTCGCCGAATCGGTGTCCTTCTCGAGGCTGAGCGCGGTCAGCAGCCGTTCGGCGGTGACGAACTGGTCGCCCGCCTTCTTGGCCAGCGCCTCCGCGGACGTGAACACGCGCGCGGTCGCGGGCGCGAGATAGAGATTGCCGGCGCCGCCGCCCTTCACGACCGGCGCCTTGCGCAGCGCCGCCTCGACGGCCGCGCGTGCGTCTGCGGGGCGGCCGCCCGCGCGCTCGATGAGGCCCGAGGCGAGGCCTTCGGGATCGTCGAGCAGAACTTTGAGGATGTGTTCGGGCAGCAGCTGCTGGTGCCCGGCGCCGGTGGCCGCGGTCTGCGCGGACTGCAGGAAGCCGCGGACGCGTTCGGTGTAGATTTCGGGGTTCATGCACGTCTCCTTCCGAGCGCGCCGGTGTCCGCTGCCAGATGATCGGCCTCCGCGGCCGGCGCCTCAAGTCTCCCCCGCCGCCCCTCGGACGACGCGGCGGGTCCCGCATCGGGCGACCCGCTGCGGCGAATATGGGTGTTGCCAATTCGCAACAAAAGGGGCATGGCGCCGGCCTGAAGACAAAAACCGCGGCCTCGTCACAGGCCGCGGCGGAACGGCCGGGGCGAGCCGGCCGGATGGAGACGACCATGGCTGAGACCGTCGGACGCGTCGCGGCGCTGAGGCGCTATCCGGTGAAGGGGCTGTCGCCCGAGCCGCTCGACGCCGTCGAGGTCGAAGCCGGCCGGCAGTTCGCGGGCGACCGGGCCTACGCGATCGAGAACGGACCCTCGGGCTTCGATCCGGCCGCGCCCGCCAAGCTGCCGAAGACCCGGTTCCTGTGTCTGATGCGGAACGCCCGGCTCGCCGGCCTGAAGACACGGTTCGACGACACCGCCCACAGGCTCGAGGTCGAGCGCGACGGCGCGTTGGCGCTCTCCGTCGACCTGTCGAGCGAAGCCGGCCGGAGCGAGGCCGCGGACTGGTTCACGGTCTTCATGGGCGACGAGCTCCGCGGGCCGCTCAAGGTGCTGCCCGCGCCCGGCCGCCACACCTTCTCGGACACTTCCAAGGGGGTGCTCTCGCTCATCAACCTCGCGAGCGTCTCGGCGATCGAGGATTTTTCAGGCGCGCCCGTGGATCCGCTTCGGTTCCGCGGCAATCTGGACTTCGAGGGATTCGGCGCCTGGGAGGAGCTCGACTGGCTCGACCGCGAGGTTCTGATCGGCGAGGCGCGGTTCCGGGTCGTCCAGCGCACGGTGCGCTGCGCCGCGACCGAGGTCGACCCGACGACCGCCGAGCGCGACATGCGGATCCCGAAGCTCCTGCAGCAGAATCTCGGTCACGCCGATTGCGGCGTCTACGCCGAGCCGCTCACCGCGGGCCGAATCGCGGTCGGCGACGCGATCCGGCTGGCGTAAGCGCCCAGCCCTGTGTCCCGGGCTTGACCCAGGACCCAGAACCGACCTGCTTTTCAGGCGGAGCGGCGTCGCAAAACGAGGTTTCGCATCGCTTCGCTTGAATCACGAACCCGCATCGGTTCTGGGTCCCAGATCAAGTCCGGGACAAGAGAGGCTCGCTTGATGAAACAGACCCATGACGGCGGCTGCGCCTGCGGGGCGGTGCGCATCCGCGTCCATGGCGCTCCGATCGTCGTCCATTGCTGCCATTGCACGATCTGCCAGCGGCTCGGCGGCTCGGCCTTCGCGACGAACGCGCTGATCGAGGCCGACCGGCTCGAAGTCATCCGTGGGGAGGCGGTCGAGACGCGCGCGCCGGCGGGATCGACGCCGGACGCCCGGCCGGTGTTCCGCTGCGAGGCCTGCGGCAGCGCGCTCTGGTCGCACCGGCCGAGCTTCGGCGAGCGGCTGAGGATCTTCCGAGTCGGCGTCATGGACGAGCCGGACCTGTTTTCGCCCGACATCCACATCTTCACCGCCCACAAGGCGGCGTGGGTCGCCATCCCCGACGGCCTTCCCTGGTTCGAGACCGCCTATGATCCGGCGGACGTCCTCACCGACGAGCAGCGCGCCCGGATCGAAGCCGCGCAAGCCGACTGATCGCTTCGCGCCTCTTCCTTGTCCCGGACTTGATCCGGGACCCAGAACCGAGCCGCTTCAAAAGCGACGACCAGGTCCGGCATTTTCTTCGCGACCGCGCCGCTCGATCCTGAAAATCGCGACGGTTCTGGGTCCCGGATCAAGTCCGGGACAAGGCTCGCGCTTCACGCCGGGGCGGCCGCCGCGCCGGAGCGATCCCGGCGCGACATATGCCCGCCCTCGCGTTCGAGCGGCAGCGTCCGCATGGCGGCGAAGAAGAGGCCGAGCGCGACGAGCGCCGCGGCGCCCAGCCCGAGGAACGCGACGCCGTAGCCGGTGAAGCCGACCTCGACGCCGAGTCCCGACAGCCACGCCTTGCCGTTCTCCACCATGAGGCCCGCGGCCGTCGGGCTGAACGAGGCCCCGACCGCCTGCAGCGTCATCACCGCGCCGAGCCCGACGTTGAAGCGCCCGGTGCCGCGCAGGATGCGGGCGACGAGCGCGGGCGTCGCGACCCCGAGGATGCCGGCGCCGATCCCGTCGAGAACCTGCACGGGAATCGCGATCCATGCCTCCGGCGTCGCCGCCGCAACGACGCCGCGGATCGGGAGCGCGACGAGCGCGGTGAGCAGCAGCGGCGCGTAGCCGAACCGCTCGGCGATCCGGGCCGCGAGCAGCGCCATCGGCACCATCACGGCCTGCGCGACGATCACCGCCACCGAGGTCCAAAACACCGCGTTGCCGAGACCCAGCGCCTCGATGCGCTGGCCGACCAGCGGCAGCATCGCGGCGTTGCCGAAGTGGAACAGCATGAGGATGAAGCCGAAGACCAGCAGCGCCGGCGTCTTGAGCAGCACCGCGAAGCCCGACTTGCCCTCGCCTTCGTCCTTCGCCGCCTTGTCGAGGCCGCGCGCGACGTCGTGGTCGATCGCGCTTTCCTTGATGGCGAGCGTCGCGGCGATCGAGCCGACCGCCATCGCGATCATCACGAAGAACACGGCCTGGATGCCGATGAGATAGGAAAAGCCCGCGCAGGCGACCGCCGCAACGACGTTGCCGCCGTGGTTGGCCGCCTCGTTGCGGCCGATCTGATGCGAGAACTCGTTCGGCCCGACGATGCCGAGCGTCATGGCGGCGATCGCGGGCGGGATCACCGCGCCCACCACCCCGGTCAGCACCTGCGCGACCGAGACCACCGCAAAGGTCGGGTGAAGGAAGATGGCGAGGCAGGCCATCGAGACGAGCAGGCCGGCCGCGATGGTGACGAGGCGCTTCTGCTTCGTCGCGTCGACGAAGGCGCCCATCGGGGTCGTGGCGATCATCCCGGCGAGGCCGCCGATGGTGAGCACCACGCCGATGTCGAGCGGCGACCAGCCTCGCCCCTGAAGGAAGATCGCGAGATAGGGCCCGAGGCCGTCGCGCACGTCGGCCATCAGGAAGTTGAGCGTCGTCAACGCCGCGATCGTGTTCATGGATATGCCGTCCTGGGCGCCGGCGATCGAAGATCGCTCTGTTGCGCGCAACGGAACTGGCGCGGCCCCGGAGCCCGGCAAGCGCGGCGAAAGTCGGCCAGGCGATGCGACAAAAAAAGCCCGGAGCGGCGATCCGCTCCGGGCTCTCAGACGTTGATTTCGCTTCGCTTAGTCCGAGGAGACCTCGGTCGGAGCCGGCTGGGCCTCGCCCCCGTCCTCGGCGGCCGGGCCGCGGCCATAGCGGCCGTAGCGGCGACGACGGGTGCGTCCGGCCGCAGCCGGAGCGTCCTCGTCTCCTTCAGGAACCGAACTCTCGGCCGCAGCCGCGGCCTCGACGGCCGGCTGCTCGACGGCGTCGACGGGCGCGGGAACAGGCGCGGCCGCGGCGGCCGACCGCCGTTCGCGGGGCTGGCGCGGAGCGCGCTCGGGCGCGGGCGCTGCAGCGACCGCCGGAGCCTCGGCCGGGACGGGCGCTGGCGCGCCGCCGGTGATGAAGGCCGGCAGGCCGCCGACATCCGGCTGCTCGTCGCCGTTCGCGCGCTCGGGCTGCGGCTGACTGCGCTCGCCGCGCTGCTCATAGGGCTGGTCGCCGCGCTCGGAGCGGTAGGGCCGGTCGTCGCGGCCGCCCTGCTGGGCGCGGTTCTCGGGACGCCCGCCGTCGCGGTTGTAATCCTGACGGTTGTTGTCCTGACGGCTTCCGTCCGGACGCCCGGCGTCTTGGCGACCCCCGTCCTGGCGATTGTTGTCCTGGCGGTTCTGGTCGTAGGGGCGGCGGTCGTTGCGGTCGAAACGGCGCTCGCCGTCGCGCGGCTGCTGGCCGTTGTAGCCGTTCGGCCGGCCGCCATTGTTGTTGTTGTGCTGCCGGTTCTGCTGGTGAGGCTGGCCGTGCTGCTGTTGCGGATGGCCGCCCTGCTGGCCGTTCGCCTGCGCGGCGTTCGCTTCGCCGGCCTCGCCGTCGTCGTCATCGTCGGCGTCCGCGAAGTCGTCCGCGTCGGCGCGCACGAAGGTCTGGTGCGGCTGGTACTGGGCCTGCGCGGCGGCGAGCATCCGGTAATAGTGCTCGGCGTGCTGCATGTAGTTCTCGGCGGCGACGGGGTCGCCGGCCGAAAGGGCGTCGCGCGAAAGCTGCACGTACTTGTCGGCGATGGTCCCGGCCGTTCCGCGGATCTTCACGTCCGGGCCGTTCGACTCATAGCTGCGGGTCAGAGGATTGGGACCCTTGCCGCCACCGCCGCCGCCGCTGTTGCCGCCGCCGCGGCTACGGCCGCGGATGCGCTTCGACTGTTGCCTCATCGAGTTCAAATTCGACACTCGCCTATTCGAGAACAGATCCGCGCGGCTCTAACGCCCCGGACCCCGCGTCCGACCGACGGGCTCGTCGCGCCGGCCGGCGTGGAGACGGTTCGCGTCAGAGCGAGCCGTCGCCGTCGCGGCTGCCGCCGCGCGGCCTTTCGGCCCCCGCGGCGATGCGGCGTGATCGAAGCTTTGCGTCGATCTTCCAGAGCGCGTCGCGCCGGCCGGGCCGGAGGCGACATCGCGCTGAAATTATTCATCCGCGCTCTCGTGCAGATCGCAAGACTAGCCGGGCGCTGGATGATTCCGACACCGAACATAGCCACGAGGCTCACGGAATCCAAGGCCTTTTTACCGTCGCCTCCTGACCACGAGGGCGCGGGGCGTTCCGGCGAGATCGGGAACGACCCTCGGAACGGCGAGACCTGCGGCCCGCATCAGCTCGGAGACCTCCTCCGCCTGGCCCGCGCCGAGCTCCAGAACCGCGACGCCGTCAGCCTTCAGGAGAGCCTCGAGCCCCAGCGCAAGCGCCCGGTAGGCGCGCAGTCCGTCGAGCCCGCCGTCGAGCGCGAGGTGAGGGTCGTGCGCGCGCACCTCGACGTCGAGATGGGCGATGTCGGGCCGCGCGATGTAGGGCGGGTTCGACACCACGACGTCGAAGCGCCGCCCGATCGCCTCGCCCCAGGATCCGGCGACGAAGAGCGCGCGGGCCTGAAGGCCGAGCGCCGCCGCGTTCGCCTGCGCGGCGGCTGCGGCGGCAGGCGAAAGATCGATCCCGACGCCGACCGCGTGCGGGCGCTCCGAAAGGATGGCGAGGAGCAGGCAGCCGGTCCCGGCGCCAAGGTCCAGCACGGACAGCGCGCGGTCGCGGGCGCCGGCTTCGGCGAGCGCGGTCTCCACGATGGTCTCGCTGTCGGGTCGCGGGACCAGCGTCTCGGGCGCGAGGCGAAATCTCAGGCCCCAGAATTCGCGATGGCCGATGATCCGCGCCACCGGCTCGCCCGCGACCCGCCGCGCGATCATCTCGTCGAGGCGCACGCGCTCTTCAGGGCCGGCCTCGTCGGGCCCGCCGGCGATCAGCTCGGCGGGCGAAAGTGCGAACGCCTCGGCGGCGAGCGCCCGGGCGTCGAATTCAGGCGTGTCGCAGCCGGCCTCGCGAAACAGCGCGGCGGCCGCGCGCACCTCCTCGGCCCGGGTCATGCGACGGCGTCTTCGGCGGCGAGCAGCCGCGCGCGCTGTTCGGCGGCGAGCGCGTCGATGAGCTCGCCCAGCGCCTCGCCCTCGATCACCTGGTCGAGCTTGTAGAGCGTCAGGTTGATGCGGTGGTCGGTGACGCGGCCCTGCGGGAAGTTGTAGGTGCGGATGCGCTCCGACCGGTCGCCGGAGCCGACCTGCACGCGCCTTGCGTCGGCGCGCGCGGTGTCGGCGCGCTCGCGCTCGATGTCGTAAAGTTTCGCGCGCAAGAGCGCGATCGCGCGGGCGCGATTGCGGTGCTGGGAACGCTCGTCCTGCACCGCGACCGCGATGCCGGTCGGCAGATGCGTCACCCGCACCGCCGACTCCGTCTTGTTAACGTGCTGGCCGCCGGCGCCTTGCGCGCGGAACACGTCGAAGCGCAGCTCGCTGTCGTCGAGCGCGACGTCCACTTCCTCCGCCTCCGGCAACACCGCCACCGTCGCGGCCGAGGTGTGGATGCGGCCCGATCCTTCGGTCGCGGGCACGCGCTGGACGCGGTGGACGCCGGACTCGAACTTCAGCCGGCCGAACGCGCCCTGCCCTGCGATCTCGGCCACGATCTCCTTATAGCCGCCGACCGCGCCTTCGCTGATCGACAGCACGTCGACCTTCCAGCCCTCGCCGTCGGCGTAGCGCTGGTACATGCGGAACAGATCGCCGGCGAACAGCGCCGCCTCGTCGCCGCCCGTTCCGGCGCGCACCTCCAGGATCACGCCGCGCGCGTCGGCCTCGTCCTTCGGCAGCAGTTCGATCTGGAGCTGCTCGACCTCCGCCTCGAGCCTGGCCGCGGCGTCGGCGCGCTCGTCTTCCGCAAGCGCGCGCATCTCCGCGTCGATCGAGCGGTCGGCCAGCATGGAGTCGAGGTCGCGGATCTCTGCTTCGGTGGCGCGCAGGCGCTCGATCGCCTCGACGACCGGCGCGAGCTCGGCGCGCTCGCGGCCGAGCCTGGCGAGCGCGGGACCGTCGCTCGTCGTCCCGAGCTCATGGTCGACATTGGCGAAGCGTTCGACCACGGCGTCGAGCCGGTCGTTCGAGATCGCAGAGCTCACGGCGCGACCTGCAGCCCGCGCTTTACGGCGAACTCCTCGATTGCGCCGCGCAGGCTCGCAGCGCCGTCGGCGTTCGCGACGAGCGGCTTCACGAAGGCTTCGAGCTCGGCGGCGTCGGCCTCGACGAGCGCGGCCTTCACCGGGCCGATCGAGGCCGGCGACATGGAGAGCGAGCGGTAGCCGACGCCGATCAGCGCCATGGCCTCGAGCGGCCGCGCGCCGATCTCGCCGCAGAGCGTCACCGGCTTGCCGGCCGCCTTCGCGCGGTCGGCAATGTGCGACAGCACGCGCAGGAACGCCGGGCTCATCGGATCGAAACGCCCGGAGACGCGCGCGTTGCCGCGGTCGGAGGCGAACAGGAACTGCATCAGGTCGTTGGAGCCCACGGAGATGAAGTCGGCGCGCTTCAGGAGCTCGTCGAGCTGGAACAGGAGCGAGGGCACCTCCACCATCGCGCCGAGCGCGATCGAGGAAGGCTGGGGATGGTCGTGCTTGATCAGCCGCGCGATCTCGCGCTGCACGATGTCGCTCGCCGCCTCGAACTCCGAGACGCAGGCGACCATCGGGAACATCACGCGCAGGTCCCGCCCGCCGCCGGCGTTCAGCAGCGCGCGGAGCTGGGTGCGCATCAGCGCCGGCCGGTCGAGGCCGAGCCGGATGGCGCGCCAGCCGAGCGCCGGGTTCTCCTCGGGCTCGGCCTGCATGTAGGGCAGGATCTTGTCGCCCCCGACGTCGAGCGTGCGGAACGTCACCGGCTTCTCGTCGGCGGCGTCGAGCACCGCGCGATAGAGCGCCTGCTGGGCCGCGGTCTTCGGCATCGAGGACGCGACCATGAACTGAAGCTCGGTGCGGAACAGCCCTATGCCCGCAGCCCCGGTCTCCTTAATGTGCGGCAGGTCGACCAGGAGGCCCGCGTTCAGCAGCAGCTTCACCTGCGCGCCGTCGCGGGTCGCGGACGGCGCGTTTCTGAGCGCGCGGTACTGCTCCTGCTTGCGGGCGCGGAAGCGGACCTTGTCCACATAGGCGCGCTCGACGTCGCCGGTCGGCCGCACATGGATCTCGCCCGACACGCCGTCGACGATCAGCGCGTCGCCGGGCTCGACCAGGCCCGTGGCGTTCTCGATCTGGCCGACGGCCGCGATGTTGAGCGCTCTTGCGACGATCGCCACATGGCTCGAGGCCGAGCCTTCCTCGAGCACGAGACCGCGCAGCTTGGTGCGGTCGTAGTCGAGCAGCGCCGCCGGCCCCATGGAGCGCGCCACCACGATGGCGTTCTCCGGAAGCTCGGCGGCGACAGGCGCCATGCCCTTGCCGGGCGAGGTCAGCTCGCGCAGCAGGCGGTTGGCGAGATCGTCGAGATCGTGGAGCCGTTCGCGCAGATAAGGATCGGTCTGGCGCTGCATGCGCGCGCGGGTGTCGGACTGGACGCGCTCGACGGCCGCCTCCGCGGTGATGCCGGTCTGCACCGCCTCGTGCAGGCGCCGGCCCCAGCCGCGGTCGTTGGCGAACATCCGGAAGGCTTCGAGCACGTCGCGGTGTTCGCCGGCGCGCGCCACCTCGCCGTCGTCGAGCAGCACGTCGATCGAAGCGCGCAGGTTCGCGAGCGCGGCGTCGAGGCGCTTGAGCTCGGCCTCGGTGTTCTCGGCGATGAAGGTCTTCACCACGACGCGCGGCTCGTGCAGCACGACATGGCCGAGGCCGATGCCTTCCGACAGCGCCGCGCCGGTCGCATGCGCGGGGCGCCGGCCGACAGGCTCGAGCCCGGTCTCCGGAGAACCGAGCTCGCCCGAGGCCACCATCTCGGCGATCACCATGGCGGTGGTCTGGAGGGCCTCGATCTCCTCGTCGGAATAGGTGCGGTGCGACTTGTTCTGGACGACGAGCACGCCGAGCGTGTTGCCCGCGCGCAGGATCGGCACGCCGAGGAACGAGTGGAAGATCTCCTCGCCCGTCTCCGGCTTGTAGGAGAAGGCCGGGTGCGCCTGGGCGTCCGAGAGGTTCACGGGCTCGGCCTCGTCGGCCACGAGGCCGACCAGGCCCTCGCCCTTGTGCATGGTGGTTCGATGGACGGCCTCGCGGTTGAGGCCTTCCGTGGCGTAGAGCTCGAGGTCGCCGTCGACGCGCAGCACGTAGACGGAGCAGACCTCCGCCACCATGTTGGCGGCGATCAGGACGACGATGCGGTCAAGGCGCTCCTGCGCCGTGACCGGGTCCGCCATGACCTCGCGCAGCCGGCGCAAAAGCACGCGCGGGCCGCCATACGCGCCTCGCATCTTCCGCTCTCCGGATGGAACGCACCGCGCCGATTACCGCGCGGACAGCCTAGCGCCCAAGGGGCCGCGCGCAAACGTCAAAGGCTTTGGCCGAAGCCTCTCAGGCCTTGTCGAGCCCGTATACCGAATGCAGCGTTCTCACGGCAAGTTCGGCGAAAGCAGTGTCGATCAGCACCGAGATCTTGATTTCGGAGGTGGTGATCGCCCGGATGTTAACGCCGCGCTTGGCGAGCGCCTCGAACGCCTGGGCCGCCACGCCCGCGTGGCTGCGCATTCCGATGCCGATGACCGAGACCTTGCAGGCGTCGGTCTCCGTGTTGAGCGCCTCGAAGCCGATCTCGGTCTTCTTGGCGTTCAGGATCTCCACCGCCCGCGCCTGGTCGGCGGTCGGCAGCGTGAAGGTGATGTCGGTGGTCTTGCCGTCCTCGGAGATCGTCTGGACGATCATGTCGACGTTGATCGAGGCTTCGGCGAGCGGCCCGAAGACGCCTGCGGCCACGCCCGGCCGGTCGGCCACGCGCCGCAGCGTGATCTGGGCCTCGTCCTTGGAATAGGCGATGCCGGTGACGACCTGGCTTTCCACGATCTCGTCCTCGTCGCAAATAAGCGTGCCCAGCGGCTCACCGTCGGGACCTGACTGAATGGCGTCCGGCGCGTCGAAGCTCGACCGCACGAACACGCGAACCTTGTGCACCATCGCCATCTCGACGGAGCGCACCTGCATGACCTTGGCGCCGAGCGACGCCATCTCAAGCATCTCCTCGAACGCGATCCTGTCGAGGCGACGAGCCTGCGGAACGATCCGCGGGTCGGTGGTGTAGATCCCGTCGACGTCGGTGTAGATGTCGCAGCGATCGGCGTTCACCGCGGCCGCGACCGCGACAGCGCTCGTGTCCGACCCGCCGCGCCCGAGGGTTGCGATGCGCTCGTCCGGGCCGATGCCCTGGAAGCCGGCGATCACTGGCACCTGGCCGTCGGTCATGCGCGAGATCAGCGCCGAGCCGTCGATCGATTCGATGCGGGCCGCGCCGTGGGCGGCGTCGGTCCGGAGCGGGATCTGCCAGCCCTGGAAGGAGCGCGCCGGCACGCCGATCGCCTGCAGCGCGATGGCGAGCAGCCCGGAGGTCACCTGCTCGCCCGAGGCCACGATCGCGTCGTATTCGCGCGCGTCGTGGATCGCCGAGGCCTCCTTGGTCCAGGCGACCAGCTGGTTGGTCGCGCCCGACATGGCCGAGACCACGACGGCGACCTCGTTGCCGGCGTCGACCTCGCGCTTCACATGGGCGGCGACGTTGCGGATGCGTTCGACATTCGCGACCGAGGTGCCGCCGAACTTCATGACGATGCGGGACATGGGACGCGAACTGTCTTTCAGGCCGTGATCGAAAAAGGCCGGCGGGAGCCGCCGGCCGAAAACGCGGCTATAGATAGACGGGCAAGGCCGCAAGACGCAACGCCGGAGGAGAACGCCAAATGTCGGAGAGCGCACAGGCCCGCGCCGCGAGCCTCGACGCCGGGGAAGTGGCGCGCTTCGACGCGCTGGCCGGCCGCTGGTGGGACCCCGACGGGCCGATGCGCCCGCTCCACCGCTTCAACCCCGCGCGCGTCGCGATCTTCCGCGACCAGATCGCCGCCCGCTTCAACCGCGACGCCTCGGCGATGCGCCCCTTCGAGGGGCTGAGCCTGCTCGACGTCGGCTGCGGCGCGGGCGTTCTGGCCGAGCCGCTTTCGCGCTTCGGCGCGACGGTTTCGGGCGTCGACCCCGCCCCGGAGCTGATCGAGGTCGCGAGGGCCCATGCGGCCGAAAGCGGGCTCGAGATCGCCTATCGCGCGGGCGCAGCCGAGGATCTCGTCGCGGAAGGCGCGACGTTCGACATCGTGGTGGCGTCGGAAGTCGTCGAGCACGTGGTCGACGTCGACAGCTTCGTCGGCGTGATCGGCAAGCTGGTGAAGCCCGGCGGGCTCGCGCTGTTCTCCACCATCAACCGGACGCTGATGGCGCATGCGCTGGTGATCGTGGGCGCCGAATATGTGCTGCGCTGGCTGCCCGTCGGCACGCATTCCTACGAGAAATTCGTGACGCCCGCGGAGCTGAGGCTCGCCGCGCGGGCCGCGGGCCTCGAGGTCTCCGACCAGCGCGGCATCCGCTTCGATCCGCTCAAGAACGCCTGGACGCCGGCCGACGACATGTCGGTCAACTACGCGCTCGCGGCCGCGAGGGCCGCCTGAGGTCTCGCGGCCGACGGAACGCCCGCCGCCCGTCATCCCGGCCGAAGAGCCGGGATAAAGAACCGAGGCGGTTCGGGAGTTCGCCGAGGGCGTCGGTTCTGGATCCCGGGTCAGGCCCGGGATGACGCGGCGAGGTTCGGTCGCACGACGTCGAGAGACGGCGCCGCAAAAGTCCGGCCGCGCAGCCCTCAGTTCAGATCGTCGGGAAAGCCCGGAAGCGGGTGGATCTCGATGCCCTCCTCGGCGAGCGCCCGCGCGTCGTCGGCGCTGGCGCGGCCGTGGACGGAGCGCTTCTCGACCTCCTCCGCGTGCATCTGCCGCGCGACCTCGGCGAAGCGGTCGCCGACGTCTTCGGAGTTCGCCGTGACGTGGGCGCGAAGCTCCTTCAACAGCGAGCGGAGCTTGGTCTCGCGTTCGTCGACGAGGGCGACGGGCCGCGTCTCTTCGGCGGGCGCAGGCGTTTCGGCCGGCGTCGCCGACGTCAGCCGGACGGCCGGCGCCATCAACGCCTTCTCGACTTCGGCCGAGCCGCAGGCCGGACAGGACAGCAGGCCGCGAGCGCCTTGCGCGTCGAAGTCGTCGGACGAGCGGAACCAGCCGTCGAAGCCGTGGCCGGCTCCACAGCGCAAATCATAGCGGATCATGAGGAGGCGACGTCTCGCAGAACCGTGGGGGTGCTCTGGGCCGGCGCCACGCCGAAGCGGCGACCGTTCTCGAGCGAAGGGATCTTTCGCCGAATGTCGGGCGATTTGTCGAGATCTATCTCGGCCAGCACCACGCCGGGCGCCTCGCCGCCCTCGGCGAGCACGCGCCCCCACGGATCGACGATCAGCGAATGGCCGAAGGTCTCGCGGCCGTCCTCGTGCTTTCCGCCCTGCGCCGCCGCCACCACGAAGGAGCCGGTCTCGATCGCCCGGGCGCGCAGCAGGATGTTCCAGTGCGCCTCGCCGGTCTGCTTCGTGAACGCCGCCGGCGAGGCGATCACCTCGGCGCCGTGCTCGGCGAGCGCGCGGTGAAGCGTGGGAAAGCGGACGTCGTAGCAGATGGTCAGGCCAAGCCCGCCCCAGGGGAGCTCCGCGACCACCGCCTGCTCGCCCGGCCGATAGGTCTGCGATTCGCGCCAGCTCTCGCCGTTCGGCAGGTCGACGTCGAACATGTGGATCTTGTCGTAGCGCGCCGTGACGTCTCCGTCGGGATCGATCACGAAGGCGCGGTTGGCCGCGCGCTCGCCCTCGAGCCGGATCGCAAGCGAGCCGAGATGGAGCCAGATCCCGAGCGCGCGGGCGAGCTCCTGGAAGGCCGCCAGCGCAGGATCGACCTCCTCGGGCAGGATGACGTCGAACAGCTCGTCGCGCGAACGCACCAGCACGTTGGTCATCTCGGGCGTCTGGACGTAAGCCGCCCCGCCGTCCTTGGCCTCGCGGGCGAGCCGGACCACCGTGTCGACATTGGCCGACACGGTCTTGCCGGACCGCATCTGGACGCAGGCCGCGACGAACTTTCTTTCGGTCATGAGCGGTCTCTGGAGGCGACGCTCTCTCCCCTCCCCCTTGTGGGGAGGGGGTGGGGGTGGTTCAGAAAAAGGCTCGGCGAGCGACGCCGCTCTACGCCGACCTTCATCACCCCATTCGGGACCACCCCCACCCTTACCCTCCCCACAAGGGGGAGGGGGCGGAGACGTCGCGCCTTGATCGCAAGAAACTCCTTCATGCCGCGAGCAGGGGATCGAGGCCGCCGGCGCGGTCGAGCGCGTGGAGGTCGTCGCAGCCGCCGACATGGGCGCCGTCGATGAAGATCTGCGGGACCGTCATCCGGCCGCCGGCGCGCTCGATCATCTCGGGCCGACGCTCGGGCTCTCGGCCGACGTCGATCTCCTCGAAGGCGACGCCCTTCCGGCGCAGCAGATCCTTGGCCATGTGGCAGTAGGGGCAGTCCGAACGCGTGTAGATCGTGACGTCGGGCATGGCGGGAACTCGGGCGAAATTGCGCGGAGGCGTCAGGATATAGAGGCTCACGCCTCCTTCACAACCACGGCGAAAGTCAGCACGTCGACGGAGGCCGCGCGGGCGCGCCGCAGCAGGCGCGCCAGCCTGTCGACGGTCGCGCCGGTGGTCACGACGTCGTCCACCAGAACGATCCGACGCCCCGCGATGACCGCCGCGTCGGCGACGCGAAACGCGCCTGCGAGATTGTCGGCGCGCTGGGACGCGGTCAGCCCCACCTGCGGCCGCGTCGCCTTCACGCGCTCGATCGCGTCGACCTTCAGCTCCGCTCCCGAGATCCGCGCGACCGAGCGGGCGAGCAGCGCCGACTGGTTGAAGCGCCGGCTCCACAGCCGGCCGCGATGAAGCGGCACCGGCACGAGGAGCGCGCCCTCGCCAAGCAGCTCATGGCCGGCCCGCGCCATCATCGCGCCGAGCGGCTTCGCCAGATGAACGCCGTCGGCGTATTTCAGGCGATGGACAAGTTCGCGCGCCGTCCCGTCGAAGCGCGCGACCGCCCGCGCGCGGTCGAAGGCCGGGGGCTTGGCGATGGCGGCGGGCGACAGCAGGCCCGGGCCGAAATCGGCGGGAAACGGCGTGCCGAGCCGCTCGCAATAGGGCCGCTCGATTGGCTTCAGCGCGCCCCAGCAGGCGACGCAGAGGCCGCCGGCCTGGGTCACCGGCTTCTCGCAGGCGAGGCATTGCGGCGGCAGCGCGAGGTCGAGAACGCCACGGGCCGCGCGGCCGACGAGCCGCGCCGCCCCGGCGAGGCGCGACGCGAAGCCCGCTCGTTCCGCCTCCTCGATTGCGCCCATGGGATCGAAACCGCGCTCCGGCTGGTCTAAAGGGTGTGCGCGAAGACTGTCCGCGTGAACGCCGGGAGACGTCAATGGAGATCGTCAACGTCATGCTCGGGCGCTTCGTCCAGATGGGGTCGCTGACCATCCTGGACGCGGCCGGCCGGGCGCATGTGCTGAAAGGCGAGCAGCCGGGGCCCGAGGTCACGATCAAGCTGCACGACGCCAAGCTCCATCATCAGCTCTTCCTCAATCCGGAGATGAAGACGGGCGAGGCCTATATGGACGGCACGCTCACGCTCGAGCAGGGAACGCTGCGCGACCTGCTCACCCTCTATGCGCTCAACCGCAAGAACCTGCGGGCGACGCCGGTGCAGAAGAACCTGCGCGCCTGGACCAAGCGCGCCCGCGCCTGGCTGCCGAAGAACGACGCGATCCGCTCGAAGAAGAACGTCGAGGCCCATTACGACCTCTCGAACGAGATGTACCGGCTCTTCCTCGACGAGGGGATGAACTACTCCTGCGCCTATTTCGCCCGGCCGGAGATGAGCCTCGACGAGGCGCAGACGGCCAAGCTCCGCCACATCGCTTCGAAGCTCGACCTGAAGCCCGGGCAGCGCGTGCTCGACATCGGCTCCGGCTGGGGCTCGATGGCGATCTATCTCGCGGAAAACTGCGGGGTCGAGGTTCTGGGCGTCACGCTCTCGACCGAACAGCACGCGCTTGCGACGCAGCGCGCCGCCGAGCGCGGGCTGTCGGACCGGGTGACGTTTGAGCTCCGCGACTACCGCGAGGTGGAGGGGCCGTTCGACCGCATCGTCTCGGTCGGCATGTTCGAGCATGTGGGGCTGAAGAACATTCCGGAGTTCTTCCAGAAGGTCCGTTCGCTCCTCAAGCCCGACGGCGTCGCGCTGCTGCACTCGATCGGCCGCAAGGGCGGGCCGGGCTCGACCGGCGCCTGGGTCCGCAAATACATCTTCCCCGGCGGCTACGCGCCGGCGCTGTCGGAGACGCTGCCCGCGATCGAGCAGTCCAAGCTCTGGGTCACCGACGTCGAGATCTGGCGCATGCACTACGCCGAGACGTGCCTGGCCTGGGGCGGGCGCTTCGCCGCCAACCGCGACAAGGCGGCTGCGATGCTGGGCGAGCGTTTCTGCCGGATGTGGGAGTTCTACCTCCTCATCAGCGAGTTCTCGTTCCGCTACGGCAAGCACATGGTCTTCCAGATCCAGATGACCCGCGACGTCGACGCCCTGCCGCTCGCCCGCGACTACATGGTCGAGGCGGAGAAGCGGCTCGAGGCCGGGCAAGCGTCCCGGCCGGGCGGCGCGCAGGCGCTTGCGGGCTGACGAATGATGCGCAGGCCGCCATCCCGGGCTTGTCCCGGGATCCAGAACCGACGCCGTTTGGAGAGTTCGGCCGCGCCGTCGGTTCTGGATCCCGGCTCTTCGGCCGGGATGACGGCGGTGGTTCGCGCTCTTAGGGCGCTGCTTTGACCACCTCCCCCGACGTCCCGCGTCTCCTCGACCGCGCGGCCTTCGCCGCGGCCCGCCGGCGCACGCGGGCGGCCGGAGGCGGGCCCGACTTCCTGACCGCCCGCGTCGCCGAAGACATGGCCGACCGCCTCGCCGCGACGCTTCGGCCTTTTCCGCGCGCCCTCGATCTCGCAAGCCCCGGAGCGGCGATCGCCGACGCCCTTCGCGCCCGCCCTGGCGCAGAACGCGTTGTCCGCGCCGCGTTCGAGGCGGGCGACGGCGGCGATCTCGTCGCCGACCCGCAGGCGATTCCGCTCGCGGCCGAGAGCTTCGATCTCGTCGTCTCGGGCCTCGCGCTGCAGTTCGCCGACGACCTGCCGGGCGTGTTCGCGCAGGTCCGGCGGCTGCTTCGGCCCGACGGGCTGTTCCTCGTGGCTCTTCTGGGGGGCGACACGCTGACCGAGCTGCGCCAGTCCTTCGCGGCCGCCGAGGCCGAGATCGACGGAGGCCTCAGTCCCCGCGTCATGCCCTTCGCGGATGTCCGGGCGGTCGGCGCGCTGCTCCAGCGGGCCGGACTCGCGCTCCCCGTGACCGACGTCGACAAGGTCACGGTGCGCTACGGCTCGCCGATCGGCCTGATGCAGGACCTTCGCGCCTGGGGCGCGACCAACGCGCTCGTCGAGCGCAATCGCCGACCTTTGAAGCGCGCCACGCTCGCCCGCGCGCTAGAGGTCTACGCAGAACGCTTCGCCGACGCGGACGGCCGGGTGCGCGCGACCTTCGAGATCGTCTGGGCCTCGGGCTGGGCGCCGCACGCCAGCCAGCAGCAGCCGCTGAAGCCCGGCTCCGCCAAGGCGCGCCTCGCCGATGCGCTGCGACCGCCCAAGGACGACTGAACGCCTGAACCGCAACGACCGGGAGCCCCGACGAGATGTTCGACGACGTTCCGCACGCCCGCGAGGCTCTGGCCGCTCATTTCGACCCGCCGCGGCTCGAGCGCGTGGTCTCGGCGCTCGTCCCCGCGATCGTGTTCGCGCCGGTTCCGGGCGCAGCCGTTCTGGGCGGTTCGCGCATCGGCGGCGCGCCCGACATGGGCCCAGGCGCCGAATGGCCGCGCCCCGCGGCGGCGGAAGACCCGGAGGCGATCGCCAAGCGCGGCTCGCCGGACGCCGGCAAGGAGATGCTCGAGCATTTCGCCAGGAACCTGCCTTACGCCTTTTTCGCGCAGGTCGACCTCGGCGAGGCGGCCAGGCTCGGGCCGGTCGCCTCGGCGCTGCCGTCCGAGGGGCGGCTGCTGTTCTTCTACGATGTCTCGATCGGTCCGTGGGACACCGGCTCGCGGGTCGCGCGCGTGATCTGGGACAAGACCCCGGCCGACCAGCTGGCGAGGCTCGCGCCGCCGGCCGACCTCAAGGAAGCGGCCGACGCCGACCGGGCCGAGCGGGTGAAGCTCGCGCAAGAGTTCGACGACGACGTCGAGGCCGCGCGCAAAGGCGGCAGCGCCTATGACGCGCCCGGCCGTCCGATGCGGCTGCAGACGACGCTCAGGCTGCCGAGCGTCGCCTCGATCGAGGTTTCGGCCCTGCCGGAGATCTTCGAAGCGGCGCGCTCCGTGACGGGCGGCGAAAACGAGGCGCTGGAGGCCTACGAGGCCGCGATCGAGGAGAATCACGACGGCTATACGGACGAGAAGTGGCGGCGCCAGCAGCTGCTCGGCGCGCCGCAGCCCGAGCAGGACGACCCCCGCTATGACGCCGTCGTCGTGACGACGTTCGGCAAGCAGCATCTCGAGCGCGAGGAATGGCGCAGCCGTCGCGCCGAGATCGAAGCCGCCGCGCGCGACTGGACGCTCCTGCTCCAGGCCGACGTCGGCGACTGGATGCAGGCGAGGTTCACGGAAGGCACGGTGTTCTTCGTGATCCGCAAGGACGACCTCGCGGCGCGGCGCTTCGACCGCGTCGTCGCGGTCTACCAGCAGACCTGAGGCTCGACGGCTAGTTCGTCACCGCCGCGTTCATCTTGTCGTAGAAGCCGACCTTCAACGACGTGCCGACGCCGAACACGACGGCCGCCACCGCGATCGAGATGCCGACCGCGATCATGGCGTATTCGATCGACGTCGCGCCGCGCTCGTCGCGCAAGAATGCCCGGAGCTTGCGGAAGCCGGTCCTCGGCTTCTTCTCTTCGCTCATCGTCACGTCCCCCGGCGCGCCGTCGCGGGAGCCGGCCGTCAGAGCAGGTCGACGAGATGCGCGATCAGCGGCTCGTCGGCCGGCGGCATCGGAAAGTCGCGGAGCCTGTCGGGCCGCACCCAGCGAAACGCCTGGCCCTCGCGGCCGGTGACGGTCCCTTCCCAGCGCCGGCACACATACAGCGGCATCAGGAGATGGAAGTCGTCGTAGGCGTGGCTTGCGAAGGTCAGCGGGGCGAGACAGGGCTCCTCGACCGCGACGCCGAGCTCTTCGGCTAGTTCCCGGATCAAGGTCTGCTCCGGCCGTTCGCCCGGCTCCACCTTGCCGCCGGGAAACTCCCAAAGCCCGGCCAGCGCCTTGCCTTCGGGCCGTTGCGCGATGAGCAC
Organism: Chenggangzhangella methanolivorans; assembly: GCF_042648545.1. NCBI lineage: Bacteria > Pseudomonadati > Pseudomonadota > Alphaproteobacteria > Hyphomicrobiales > Methylopilaceae > Chenggangzhangella > Chenggangzhangella methanolivorans. Next base: position 149,011 of record NZ_JBHRXS010000017.1, on the reverse strand, counting down.
GCGGCCGTCCGGATCGACGAGGGCGCAGGCGACGACGAGGACGAGCCTGAAGGTCACGACCGCGCCCCCACGATGCCGCCCAAAGACTTAATAAGGCGTTGCGAAGTCGTCATGATTCAGGAGCCGTTTGGAGCTGAGGAGACGGACTGCGTGCTTCGAGACGCCTGCAAGGGCAGGCTCCTCGGCATGAGGGACGTTTGAGCTGAAGTCTGCGTTTTCGGGCGCGCGCGACGCCTCTCATGCTGAGGAGCCCGGCCAGAGCCGGGCGTCTCGAAGCACGCAGTTCGCCAGAACCAGCGACCTTTAAGACCGGTAGTCCGCGTTGATCTGGATGTAGCCCTCGGTGAGATCGCAGGTCCACACCCGCGCCTTTCCGGAGCCGAGGCCGATGTCGACCGCGATCGTGATCTCTTCGTTCTTCATGTAGGCCGAGGTCACAGCCTCGTCGTAGGCCGGATCGCGCTCGCCCTGATGGGCCACGCGGATGTCGCCGAAGCTGATCGTCAGCAGGTCGCGGTCGGCCGGCTCGCCGGCCTTGCCGACGGCCGCGACCACCCGGCCCCAATTGGCGTCCTCGCCGGCCACCGCGGTCTTCACCAGCGGCGAATTGGCGATCGACATCGCGATCCTCCGCGCCGACAGGTCGCTCTCGGCGCCGGCGACCTCGACGGTGACGAACTTGCGCGCCCCCTCGCCGTCGCGGGCGACGAGCTGGGCGAGTTCGATGAGAAGATCCTCAAGCGCCGAGCGAAACGCCGCGAAGGCCGGATCGGCTGCGTCCGTCACGGTCGCGTTGCCCGCCTTGCCCGTGGCGAAGGCCATCAGCGTGTCGGAAGTCGAGGTGTCGCCGTCGATCGTCACGCAGTTGAACGAGCGCTCGACCGCGTCCGAGAGCGCCGCCTGCAGCGCGGGCGCGGCGATCGCCGCGTCGGTCGCCACATAGGACAGCATCGTCGCCATGTCGGGCGCGATCATCCCTGCGCCCTTGGCGATGCCGTTCAGCGTCACCGTCACGCCGCCGATCTCGGCCGTTCGGGTGGCGAGCTTCGGGAAGGTGTCGGTCGTCATGATGGCGCGGGCGGCCGCCTCCCAGGCGTCCTCCGAACCGTTCGCCACGAGGCCGTCCATGACGCCGGAAAACTTCGTCGCGTCGAGCGGCTCGCCGATGACGCCGGTGGAAGACAGGAAGATCTCGCCTTCCGAACAGCCCGCGGCCTTGGCCGTGGTCTCGGCCGTCAGCTTGGTCGAGGCGCGGCCGTTCTTGCCCGTGAAGGCGTTGGCGTTGCCCGAATTGACCACCAGCGCCCGGATCGAACCGCCGGAGAGGCGCTCGCGGCACCATTCGACCGGCGCGGAGGGGCAGCGGGACTTGGTGAAGACGCCCGCGACCGTCGTGCCCTCGTCGAAGGCCGCCAGCAGCACGTCGGTGCGGCCCTTGTAGCGGATGCCGGCCTCGGCGGTCGCAAGCCTCACGCCTCGCACCGGCGGAAGCGTCGGCAGAGATTTCGGGGCGAGCGGCGAGACGGCGGTCGACATCGGGCGGTTGGCTCCTCGCGGGACGATTCGCGACGCTTACAGGCTTCGCATGACGATTGGAACGCGGGGGCGGCGGGCGCGACGTGTACGCCCCCTCCCCCTTGTGGGGAGGGTAAGGGTGGGGGTGGCTCAGAATGGAACGCGAATGTCGCGCGTAGAGCGCCGTCGCCGGCGCCACCCTCTCCGGAACCACCCCCACCCCCGGCCCCTCCCCACAAGGGGGAGGGGAGAAAGCGTCCCTCACGCCGGCGGGTGGTATTGGTAGAGCCAGGTCTCGCTCAGCACCTCGTCGCCGGCCTTGAGGTAGCAGCGCAGCTCCACCGGCTCCGGTCCCTGCACGGTGAGATCGAACTGCGCGCGCCAGTGGCCGGGAACGTCGCTCGGGACGGCCTCGGTGAAGATGTAGGAGAACGTCCCGCGCGAGGTCGAGAGCACCGCCTCGACCTTCTGACCGAAAGGAATGTCCTTCAGCGGCCCGCCGAGGAATTCGACGAGGAACTTGCGCACGCCCATGGGGCGCGGCAGGCCCGGCTGGCCGCCGCGGCCAAGCCGCGTCGCGACGCATTTGGCGAGCGCGCCGGGATGGGGTTCGTCGTCCTGCCAGTAGAGCTTGTAGGCGAGCTTGGCGGTCTTGCCGGGCTGGTACGGCTTCTCCGGAATCCAGTAGGCCACGATGTTGTCGTGGATCTCGTCGTCGGTCGGCAGCTCCACGAGCTGCACCGCGCCCTTGCCCCAGTCGCCCACCGGCTCGACCCAGGTCGAGGGCCGGTCCTGATACTTCACACCGTCCTCGTAATTGCCGTAGAGGCGGTCGCGCTGAAGCAGGCCGAAGCCGCGCGGGTTCTCGTCCGAGAAGGTCGAGGTCATGATGCGGGGCGGATTGTTGAGCGGGCGCCAGATGCGCTCGCCCGAGCCGGTCCACATCGCCAGGCCGTCGGAGTCATGGACCTCGGGGCGCCAGTCGATGAGGTAGGGCTTCGCGGTCTCGGAGAACCAGTACATCGAGGTGAGCGCGGCGAGACCCACCCGGTCGACGGGCTTGCGCAGCGTGATCTCGGCCTCGATGTCCATCAGCGTGCCGCCGGTGCGGCTGATGAGGAAGCGGTAGGCGCCTGCGATCGAGGGGCCGTCGAGCAGCGCATAGACCGTGACGGGCTCGCCGTCCTTCATCGCCGGCTCGAACCAGAAGCCGATGAAGTCCGGAAACTCCTCGTTCGCGCCCGGCTGCGGGAATAGCGCGACGCCGCGCGCCGACATGCCGACCTGGCCCTTGTCGCCGATGGCGCGGAAGTAGGAGGCGCCGAGGAAGGTCGCGAAGGGCTCGCGGGTCTTCCAGTCGCCCTTCGGCGTCACCTCGTCCTTGGCCTCGCGGATCCAGAAGCCGGCGAAGGCGGAGGGCTGGTCCTTCAGCGTCTTGGCCACGCTGTCGGCCGGCATGTCGAACAGCGACTGGTCGTAGAGAACCTCGCGCGCCTTGCCGTCCGCGACGGCGTGCATGCGCACCGTCTTCGGGAAGAACTGGCCGACATGCATGAAGGTGATGGGATAGGCGCCCGGCGCGTTTGCGTAGAGCGCGTGCTCGGGCAGGTATTTCAGCTTGCCGTGGGCGTCATAGTCGATGCGCTTGACGACCTCGAGGTCGGGCTTGGCCGGCTCGACGTAAGGCTTGGCGGCCAGATCCTTCGCGAGCTTCTTCAGGATGTCGTAGCTGAACGGCTCGGCCGGGCCGAACTTGAGGTCGTCGGCCTTTCCTTGCGCGAACGCCTGCGGCCCCAACGCCAACGCCGCCTGCGCCGCAAGGCCGAGACGCATCAACGTCCGGCGGTCGAGCGTCGCGACGGAGGCAAGGTCGGGCAGGCGGCGTGAGGTCATCGTCTGGCTCGCATGTCGTCGTCGGGGCGCGGATACGTCCGCGCGCACTCATATGCGCTCCGGAAGCGGAGCCGCAACGAGGGACGACGATTGAGGCGATGACCTTTTGCGGAAGACGCGAGCGTTAACGGCCGCGGCGGCCGTCGGCTCAGCGGCCGTAAGCGTCCTGAGCGTGGAACTGGACGCCGGTGGCCTTGGCGGGCGCGGACGGCGGCAGCGCGGCGGCGCCGGCGACGACAAAGAGGATCGACGAGACGAAGATGGCGACACGCATCGGTTTCAGGCTCAATGCTCACATTCAGGCGACGCAAGATGCGGCCGCGATCCCTAACAATCCCTCCATGAACGCGAAACCGCCCATTGGGTTTCCACGCGGCCGAAATTTGGCGCCTTGGCGAGCGGCGTAAACGCAACCGTTCGAAATTGAGCGTTTCCGAAAGCAAATGCGGTCTAATTTGGGCGATCGCGAGGGTCCGGAAGGGACCGATCGTTGCCGATCGGCCACAGAAAAAGGCGCGTCCCGGCCGACGCCGATTCGAACCGCCCCACAGTCGTGGGTCGCGCGGCGACGGTCGCGGCCTCGCTTTCCGCGCGAGGCGCAAATCCATGATCTTGCTTGCGGTCTTGCACACGTTCGCGTCAGGGCTCGACGCGCGCGCCCGGACTGGCGTCTGGCGCGCCAGACTCGGTCCATGAAATTGAGGCGACTTGGCCGACATTTTGAGATGGAATAATCCTAATTCGAATTTATTGTGTCAGATCAATGCCTTATTGGCGCCGCGTGAGCGCCGTGCTAACACCCTGACGCCGGATGGAGCGCAGGAACGCGCCCGTCCGGCCCCTTCAGTTGTGAGCATTGAGGCGCGACCGTGTGGATCGGGGGCGCGCGGCGGAGCCATGCGTCCGCCGCGGCGAAGACGTGCGTTCTGACGGCCGGCTTGCTGGTCGCCTCAGGCGTTTCGACAGCGGCGCATGCGCAGGCGAGCGAGCCTGCGCCGGCCGAAGACGGCGCCGTCGCGCTCGACGGCATCGACGTCGTCGGCCAGATGCTGCGCGGCTGGCAGGGCGCGTCCGACGCGATCTACGAAACGCCGGCGAGCGTCGCCGAGATCGGCCGGGAGGCGATCGAGGCGCGCGGCGGGGCGCGAAACGCCGCCGACCTGTTCCGCGGCGTCGCCGGCGTCGACGCGGTGATGGACCGCCAGAATCCCGGCGTGAACGTCAACATCCGCGGCCTGCAGGACCAGGGCCGCGTGAACATGTCGATCGACGGCGCGCGGCAGAACTTCCAGCAGTCCGGCCACGGCGCGACGTCGCTCGTTTATCTCGATCCCGAACTTCTGAGCCGCATCGAGATCGAGAAGGGTCCGACCTCGACCGCAGGCGGCGCCGGCGTCATCGGCGGCGTCGTGACGTTCCGCACGCTGGAGTTCGAGGACCTCGCGACCGACGGCAAGGACTGGGGCGCGCGCGTCAACGCGACGACCGGCTCCAACGCCTTCGACTTCAACGGGAGCCTCGCGGCCGCGACCAAGATCGGCGACGCCTTCGAGGTCGTGGCCGGCGTCGGGCGCAAGAAGCTCGGCGAGTACAAGGCCGGCACGCGCGGCGAGCTGGTCTATTCAGGCGCGGGCGAACCCGCCGAATTCACCACGCAGGACCAGTGGTCGTGGCTGCTGAAGGCCCGCGCCGACGTCGCCGACGACCAGCAGGTCAAGCTGACCTACACGGGCGTCGACGCAAAGTTCGGCACCGGCGACGGCCAATACACCGACACCAACAAGGTCACGACCCACAACGTGATCGCCGACTATCGGTGGGCCCCGGCCGACGGCGCGGCCGACCTCAACGCCAAGGTCTACTTCACCCGCACCGAGAACGCGCAGCATCGCCCGGCCCGGACCACCTACGGGGCCTTCGACGTCGACTACGGCATCGACACGATCGGCGCGTCGCTCAGCAACGTCACCCGCTTCAGCGTTCCAATGTTCGACGCCGCCTGGACCTATGGCGGCGAGTATTTCCGGGACAAGACCACCACCGCCTCGTTCGGCGCGGACCCGACCGACAACCCGGACGGGTCGTGGTTCTACGGCTCGAACCCCGTCGGCAAGCGCGGCGTCGGCGGCGTCTTCACCAATCTCGAGCTGAATCACGGCCAGTTCCTGCAGATCATCGCCGGCGGCCGCTACGACCGTTACGACATGACCGGCGACACGGTGAGGTTCGACGGGATCTCCAACGGCGTGCCGGTCGCCGTCGACAAGTCCGGCGGGCGCTTCTCGCCGACTGCGACGGTTGCGATCACGCCGGTCACGGGCGCGCAGGTCTACGCGTCATACAAGCAAGGCTACCGCCCGCCGAACCTGATGGAGGCCCTCATCGGCGGCCAGCACATCGGCGGCGGCATCTTCAGCGTGCCCAATCCCGACCTGAAGCCGGAGCTCTCCGAGACCTGGGAAGCCGGGCTCAACCTCAAATATGACGGCGTCCTGGCGGAGGGCGACGCGTTCCGCGCCAAGCTCGCGGTCTACACGACGGACGTGCGGAACTTCATCACGCTCGCGGCCTATGAGGGTTTCCGGCTCAACACCGCCGTGAACCTCAAGGACAAGACGCGGCTGAAGGGCTTCGACGCCGAGGCGAACTACGACGCCGGGTCGTTCTATGTCGGCGGCGCCGCCTCGTTCCTGAACGGCCGGTACGGCGACGACTACGATCTGCCGGACGACGCGACCGGCTTCCTGACGAACATCTATCTGCCGCCCAAGCGCAAGCTCTCGCTCGACGGCGGACTGCGCTTCCTCGATCGCAAGCTGACGGTCGGCGGGCGCGCCACGAACGTCGTCCCCGAGGACAATCTCGGCGCGTTCGGCACTTATCAGTACAAGCGCTACACGCTGCTCGACGCCTACGCGTCCTACAAGTTCAACGACACTTTCACCGTCCGCGCGTCGGTCGAGAACATCCGGAACGTCGCCTATGTCGAGGCGATGAGCTCCGCTCTGTCTCCCTCGCCGGGCCGCACCTTCACCGTCGGGGCTTCCGCGCGCTTCTGAGCGCGAAGGCCTCGGCACGTCTTGGTTCCGGATGATCCGGGACATCGAGGAGGACTACCAATGGCCATCGACATTAAGGTTTCGGGGGGCGTCGACTTCAACGCCTATCTCGCCGACTTCGCCGCGAACTTCGAGGCGGCCGGCCGCGGCGCGTTCAGCGACGGCCTGAGCGGCGACGAATACGCGCTGTGGTCGGGCGAAGGCAGCGCGCCTCCGATCGCCGACGGCCAGGCGTTCATCATCGGTTCGGGCGACGCCGGCGACCTCGCCTATGACTTCCTCACCCACACCGTGGGCGGCACCATCGACAGCCTCGACTTCGGCACCGGCGTCACCGACCTCGGCGGCGGCGACTTCGACACCGACAGCGACCTGCTGCTCAGCGGCCTCGACCTCGAGAGCGTCGGCGGCGACGGCATCGTCAACAAGCTCGTCCTCGACTTGATGGGCGGCAACACCGACGTCCTGCTCTCCCTGCTCAAGAGCGCCGACCTCAACTTCGAGGGCAGCGGCAAGGCCGACGCGTTCAAGGGCTTCAAGGGCGACGACGTCATCGACGGCGGCAAGGGCGCGGACGTCCTGAACGGCGGCAAGGGCTCCGACGAACTGATCGGCGGCAAGGGCGCGGACGTGCTCACCGGCGGCAAGGGCGCCGACACCTTCACGTTCGACGCCAAGCAGGGCCACGACGTCATCACCGACTTCGGCAACGGCAAGGACGTGATCTCCTTCGTCGGCGGCCAGTTCGACGACTTCCAGGACATGCTTGACTCGGCTTCGGTGAACGGCGACGGCGACGTCGTGATCGAACTCGGCTCCAAGCACTCGATCACCCTCGAGGGCGTCGGTCTCGAAGACCTGCACCAGGGCGACTTCCTGTTCGCCTGATAACCGGGCGACGATGCGCGCGGCGCCGGTCCTCCGGCCGCCGCGCGCTTTCTTTTCTAGAAGGGCTCTCTTGCGATGACCGATCTCCAGGCCGCTCCGGCCGACGTCTCCGCTCCTCCTCCGCCGCCGCCGACCCGCGCGGAGCGCCTGAAGGGCGCGACCCACGAGCTTCATGAGGCGCTCGACGGGCGCATGATGGGCGCGGACCTGTTCTCGAGCCCGGAGCGCTACGCGCTCTTCCTGCGGATGCAGCGCCGCTTCCACGCCGAGATCGCGCCGCTCTACAGCGACGGCGCGCTCGGCGCGCTCGTTCCCGAACTCGCCGTTCGGGCGAAGCTCGCGGAAATCGACCTCGACCTCGCCGCCGTCGGCGCGGAGCGTCCCGCGCTCGGGGCGTCCTCAGTCGATCCGCGCGACGTCCCGGCGGCGCTCGGCTGGCTCTACGTCGCCGAAGGATCGAGCCTGGGGGCCGCGTTCCTGTTCAAGGCCGCGCAGAAGCTCGGCTTCGACGAGACCTCCGGCGCGCGCCACCTCGCCGCCCACCCCGAGGGTCGCGGCCTGCACTGGCGCCGCTTCGTCGAGGCGCTCAACGCCGCCGAGCTCACTCCGGAGGAGGACGCCCGCGCCGAAGCCGCGGCCGTCGCAGCCTTCGGCCGCGTGCGCGCGATCGCCGAAGAGACCCTGTCCGGGCGCTGACCGACGACCTCTGGAACACCTTCGATGACAGCCTCCGCGCCGCGCGCGGAGGCCTTCGCCCGCCGGAGCCCCAAGACGCTCAGCGGCCACGGCCGACGTTAACGTTTCGGTCATAAAAAACCCTGTCACAAAGCTCAGGTTTTTCTTGCGTGGAGGGTCGAACGCCCTTATTTCCACGCCTGCCCAATGAACGCGTGCCTGTGTCGTGTGTCGGGTAGGCGGGAACTCCCCGCCGGGCAACCCGATGGCCGGAAATTCCAACCGGCTTTAAGTCACCTCTCCGGTGGCGGACGCGACGTGAAGCATCGACGTAGAGGGCTTTTTTGGTCTCTGCCGGCTCGTCCAAAGGCCGGCGACACTAAAGAGGCGACTACTTCCTTGCCGGGCGCGCGGAGCGGGTCATCCCAATCCAAGCGTGGCGACGGTTTCGAGATCCCGGACATGACGTCCGCGGAGCTGTCGTGACTACGGCGTGATCGAAGGTTCGTGACCCTTCACAAGGTCGCGGGCCACGGAACGACGCAAACTCTGAACCTGCGCGTCTCCAAAGCGCGCGGGAACGGGCAGCGCCAATCCATCCGGACACACTTGTGCTTTGGGGACTGCCGCTATGACCTCCCATCTCGACGCCCTCGACAACGGCCGCATCCGCAACTTCCTCAAGACCGCGCAGGCCGACGGCCCGCTGCTGGTCGTGGACAGCGAGATCGTGCGCGACAACTACCTGAAGTTCGCCCGCGCGCTGCCGGACACCCGCGTGTTCTACGCCGTGAAGGCGAACCCGGCGCCCGAGATCCTCCAGCTGCTGGCCGACCTCGGCTCGTGCTTCGACTGCGCGTCCGTGGTCGAGATCGACATGGCGCTCGCCACCGGCGTCAGCCCCGACCGCATCTCCTTCGGCAACACCATCAAGAAGGAGCGCGACGTCGCGGCCGCCTTCTCGCGTGGGGTTCGCCTGTTCGCGGTCGACTGCTTCGAGGAAGTCGAGAAGATCGAGCGCGCCGCGCCCGGCGCCCGCGTGTTCTGCCGCATCCTGGCCGACGGCGCTGGCGCCGAGTGGCCGCTGTCGCGCAAGTTCGGCTGCGTGCCCGAGATGGCCGCGGACGTGCTCGAGCACGCCCATCGCCGCGGCCTCGTGGCCTATGGCGTGTCGTTCCACGTCGGCTCGCAGCAGAACAATGTCGGCGCCTGGGACCAGGCGCTGGCCTCGGCCGCGGAGATCTTCCGCGAGTGCGAGCGTCGCGGCATCTCGCTCGCGATGGTCAATCTCGGCGGCGGCTTCGCGACCCGCTACCTGAAGGACATCCCGGCGGTGGAAGCCTACGGGAACTCGATCTTCGAGGCCCTGCGCGCCCACTTCGGCAACCGCATCCCCGAGACCATCATCGAGCCGGGTCGCGGCATGGTGGGCAACGCCGGCGTCATCGAGGCCGAGGTTATCCTCGTCTCGAAGAAGTCGCAGGCCGAGGACGAGATCCGCTGGGTCTATCTCGACATCGGCAAGTTCGGCGGCCTCGCCGAGACGATGGACGAGGCGATCCGCTACCCGATCCGCACCGCCCATGACGGCGAGGCGACCTCCCCGTGCGTGCTCGCCGGCCCGACCTGCGATTCGGCCGACGTGATGTACGAGAAGAACGCCTATCCGCTGCCGATCAGCCTCTCGATCGGCGACAAGGTGCTGATCGAGGCGACGGGCGCGTACACCACGACGTACGCGGCGGTGGCGTTCAACGGCTTCGCGCCGCTGGCCTCGGTGGTGATCTGAGGCCAGACGATCCCTCCGGGGATCGCCGACGGAACCGAAGATCCCCGACGTTTCGGGGATCGCTCTTCTCACGACAATGACCCGCAAGGTCGTCTGACCCCCTGAAGGAGGGTTTCATGACCATTGTCCTGGACGAGGCCGCCGGCGACGCCGCGGCCCGCGAGAACCTGCTCGACCGCGCCTTCGGCTCGGCTCGTTTCACCAAGACCTGCGAGCGTCTGCGCGAGGGCCGTCTGCCCGCGCGTGGCCTTGCGCTCAAGGCGGTGGACGAGACCGGCCGGATGATCGGCACGCTGCGCTTCTGGCACGTGTCGATCGGTTCGACGCGGCCCGCGCTCATGCTTGGACCGCTCGCGGTCGAGTCGGACGCCCGCGAGGGCGGCGTCGGCTCGACGCTGATGCGGGCCGGCCTGGCGCGGGCCGCGGAGCTCGGCCATGAGGCCGTAATCCTCGTGGGCGACGCGGCCTATTACGAGCGCTTCGGCTTCCGTCCCGAGGCGACCGAGGAGCTCGCGATGCCGGGCCCTGTCGAGCGCGAGCGCTTCCTGGCGCTCGAGCTCGCCGAGGGCGCGCTCGACGGCGCGAAGGGCGACGTGCGCGCGACCGGCGCGATCCGCTTCGCGCCGAAGCCGGCCGCCCCTGTCGAGGCTCGCCCGATCGCGGCCTGACGCGAGAGCGTCACGAGAAGAAAAAAGCCCGCAGGCGCGCCTGCGGGCTTTTTTCGTTTAAGGGTTCGCGACGCCCGATCAGGTCCGCGGCGTGCGCGCCGCCCCCAGCATCGGCGGCAGCGCCGGCGCGGTCAGGCTCGCGGATTTCAGCAGGCTCGGCTGACGCGGCCCGTTGTTCGCGAGCATCGGCGGGTCGTAGGCGTGGCCGGTCATCAGCGCCACCTCCAGCCGCTCCTTGCGGGTCAGAAGCTTGGTGTTCGACAGCGCCGCGTAGTTCTGTGCGACGCCGATCGGGCCGCCCTTGAACACCAGCACCCGGTCGCTCAGCACGAGGATGTCGCCGCGGCGAAGCGTCGGATCCTCGAGATACCAGTTCGGGTTCTTGGCCGGGTCGATGGTGCGGGCCAGCATGTCCTTGGGGCTGATCTGGACAGGCGCCCGAGGCGTCTTCGGCTTGGCGCGCGCCGTCCGACGCGGCTTGGCCGGGCTCAGCGTCAGGTCCGGATGCGGCGCGGCGGCGACGGAGGCGGCCGGAGGGCGCTTGGCCCAGCCGAACAGGAAGTCGAGAAGTCCGGCGTTGGCGCTCGACACGCCTCCCAGGCCGACCGCGACAGCCAAGCCCAACGTCATCGCCGTCCGATACATGCCCGATGCTCCCCGACTGCGTTGCGCGCCGTCGAGCTTTGCGTAACGCAGCGCAGACGCCCGCGCCATGAATGAGCAGGGTGAAGAACGCTTAAGTTAAATCTTTGGTTAATTAGAAAGGTTCCGAGAATCCCGCTTCGGCACAGTGACGCCGCAAGTCACCAGCGTAAAAGCCGGGAGCCGATCGCGCCTCCGACCGCCGCTATGGCGGCGATCGCCAGCGAATACCAGGCGGCGACGAACAGCGGACTGTCGTCGACGCAATGCGCCCCGTAGAACAGCGCCCCGACCGTTCCGGCGAGCAGCCCCGCCGCGGCGCCGAGCGCAGCCGGACGATCGGGCGCGCCGCGCCTCAGCGCGACCATCAGGATGGCGAGCGGCCCGGCCGACAGCATCGGGATGCTGGCGAGGCAGAGCAGCCAGTTCCGGCCGACGATCTTCGTCGTCCAGCCGCCCATCGGCGTCGCGACGAGCTCGACCACGACCGCGGCGAGGAGCGCCCCGGCGGCGAGCGCGAGCGCGACGCGAACCGGCCTCGCATCCGCGCCCGGCCGCCCGAGGCGAAGCGCCGCGAAGCCCGCGGCCGCCGCAAAGCACCCGACGAGCGCGAATTTGAGCGGAAAGCGCACCGTGCCGAGCGCCCCGTCGACGTCCGGCCGGACGTGAAGCGTCACGGAGAACAGCGCCCCGGCGGCGAGCGCCGCAAGACCAAGCGCCGCCCAGAAGGCGGGACGGAGCCGCCGCGGGGAAGAGGCGGCGTCCGACGCGATCGCGGAGATGAGATCCTCGGTCTTCATTCGCGGAAACTCCGATAGGCCTTCGAGAGGCTGGCGAGCCCGCGATGCAGCGCGACCCGCACCGCTCCCTCGCTCATGCCGAGGCGCGTCGCGGCCTCGGCGGTGTCCGCGCCCTCGACCGTGATCGCCCGCACCACCTCGCGCTGCTTGCCCGGAAGCACCTCGAGCAGCCGGTCGGCCTCGCGCTCGGAGAGCCCCTGCTCCGGCTCTTCGGCCGCGAGCGTCTCGGAGAAATCGTCGATCGGCAGGCTGACGCGCCGGCCGCGGCGGCGGGCGGCGTCGATCATCTTGTTGCGCGCGATCGCCGCGACCCACGGGCCGACAGGCTGGCTCGAGTCCCAGGTTCCGCGCTTCAGATGGATCGCCAACAGCGTTTCCTGCACCACGTCTTCGACATCCGCCAGTTCAAGCCCGAGGCCTCTTGCGCGCGACCGCGCCACCGCCCGCAGGAACGGCGCGAGCGCGCCGAGCAGGCGGCGGTAGGCGGCGGCGTCGCCGGCCAGCGCGGACGTCATCCACGCGCTCCAGTCCCGTTCCCTGTCGCCCACGCAACCCCTCTGTTCAGCCGTTACGGCGACGTGCGGCCGGACGTTACGCGGGGCCGCAAAAAAATGCGACGGACGCCGCACGGACGCGTGATCGACGTAACGAAGCGCCGTCCGGTCGCGAAGTCCCTGTCACGAGCCGCGTCCGGCTCGCCAACGGGAGAACCACCATGAACCGTCGCACCGTCAACGTCGCCCTCGCGGGCTCGCTCGCCGCCGCGCTTTCGACGCTCGCTCTCGCAGCCCCCGCCTCCGCCGACGACAAGATGGCCGGCAAGGAGAAGTGCTACGGCGTCGCGATGAAGGGCCAGAACGACTGCGCCGCCGGCCCCGGCACCACCTGCGCCGGCACCTCCAAGGTCGACTATCAGGGCAACGCCTGGAAGGCGGTGCCGAAGGGCTCCTGCGTCGCGATGAAGACGCCGAAGGGCATGGGCTCGCTCGAGCCGATCAAGATGTGACCCGTTCGGGCGGCGGCCTCCGGACGGCCGCCGCCCGGCCCTCTTCCTGATCGCAAGGAGGCCGCCATGTCCTCGGCTCACCTGCCGGCCTGCGCCGGCCTCGGCTTCAAGCCGCAGCACTTCGCCGACATTCTCGCCGACGACTTTTCGGGCTTTCTCGAGGTCCACGCCGAGAACCACATGGGCGCCGGCGGCCCGCCGCACGCGATGCTGACGCGCCTTCGGCGCGACCATGCGCTCTCGATCCACGGCGTCGGGCTCTCGATCGGCGGCGCAAGCGCGCTCGACAAAGAGCACCTGAGAAGGCTCCGCACGCTCTGCGACCGCTACGAGCCCGAGAGCTTTTCCGAGCACCTCGCCTGGTCGAGCCACGGCGAAACCTTCCTCAACGACCTCCTGCCTCTGCCCTACACGGCCGAGACGCTCGCTCGCGTCTGCGCTCATGTGGACGAGACGCAGGACGCGCTCGGACGAAGGATGTTGCTGGAGAACCCGGCCACCTATGTGACCTTCGCCGAAAGCGACGTTCCCGAGACCGAGTTCCTCGCCGAGATCGCCCGGCGCACCGGCTGCGGGCTGCTGCTCGACGTCAACAACGTGTTCGTCTCGGCCACGAACCACGGCTTTTTGGCGCAAGGCTATCTCGCGGACTTTCCGCTTCACGCCGTGGGCGAGATCCATCTCGGCGGCCATGACGCGCAGGAAGACGAGACCGGCGCGCCGCTGCTGATCGACGCGCATGGGGCGCAAGTCGTCGACCCCGTCTGGGCGCTCTACGCCGACGTCGTCGCGCGGCTCGGGCCCACGCCGACGCTGGTCGAATGGGACAACGATGTGCCCGCCTGGGCCATCCTGCGCGCCGAGGCCGATCGCGCCGACGCGATTCTGGCGCGCGCCGCGCGCCGGCCGGCGGCCTGAGCCGATGTCCGCCCTCACCCAGTTGCGCTTCGCCGAGGCGCTCCGCGATCCCGCGACGCCGGCGCCGGTCGCGCTCTCGCGGGTTTCGGGCGCGGAGCCCATCCGGCGCTTCGCCGTCTACCGCAACAACGTCACGGTCTCGCTCACGAACGCGATCGGAACGCGGTTCCCCGCGGTCGGCCGCATCGTCGGCGAGGAGTTCTTCGCGGAGCTCGCCCGCGCCTATGTCGCGGAACACCCGCCCCGCTCGCCCCTCATGATGACCTATGGCGACGACTTTCCGGACTTCGTCGCCGCGGCGCCGGGGCTGGAGGAGCTTCCCTATCTCGCCGACGTCGCGCGGCTCGAGGCGGCGCGCACCCGCGCCTATCACGCCGCCGACGCCGAGCCGCTGGGACCGGACGCCTTCGCAGCGCTCGATCCCGCGAAGCTCGACCGGATCGCCGTCACGCTTCACCCGAGCGTCGAGATCGTCCGCTCGTCCCATCCGGTCGCGACCATCTGGGCGATGAACGCCGGCGAGGCGGAGCTCGGGCCGATCGAGGACTGGGCGCCCGAGGACGCCGTCGTCGTCCGACCGGCGCTCGACGTCGTGGTCCGGCGGCTTCCGCCCGGCGGCGCGGCCTTTCTTGGCGCGCTCGGCGAGGGCATGACCCTCGACGCCGCAGCCGAGACGGCGCTTTCCGACGCCCGAGACTTCGACCTTTCCCGAAACCTCATCGGCCTCATCGAGGCGGGCCTTGCGTCCGCGCTTCGGGGGCCAAGCCGCAGGAGCAAACCATGACCGACGCCGCATCCGCTCAGGCCCGGCCCCGCCACGGGTTTTCCGGCCTCGCCGAGAGTTTCGTCGCCCTGCTCGACCGCATCCCGCATTCGGCGCTGGCGCTCGCCGCCCGGATCTTTCCCGCCGCGGTGTTCTGGCAGTCCGGCCAGACCAAGGTGTCGGGCTTCGGCCTGTCCGACAGCGCCGTCTTCCTGTTCCAGGACGAATACCGTCTGCCGCTGATAGACCCGACGCTCGCAGCCTATGGCGCGGCGATCGCCGAACATCTGTTCCCGATGCTGCTGGTTCTCGGCCTCGCCAGCCGCCTCTCGGCGCTCGCGCTGCTCGCCATGACGCTCGTCATCGAGATCTTCGTCTATCCCGACGCCTGGCCGACCCACGGCGTGTGGGCCGCCTGCTTTCTCTATGTGATCGCCCGCGGGCCGGGCGCGATCTCGCTCGATCGGCTGCTGTTCGCGAGGCGTTGAGCCGCCCCGCGAGGCGCTGTCGTTGATTCGTCGCGTTCTTTCGGGTTTATCGGCGCCGCGACGCAGCGACACCCGAAGGAGAGAGCGAATGACCGATTGGCCCGTCTATGGAAAGATCACCGGCCCGATCGTCATCATCGGCTTCGGCTCGATCGGCCGCGGCACGCTTCCGCTGATCTACCGCCACTTCGAGTTCGACAAGGATCGGGTCGTCGCGATCGATCCGTCCGACCTCAACAAGCACATCCTCGACGAATACGGCGTGCCCTTCATCCAGAAGCACGTCACCAAGGAGAACTATCGCGAGCTGCTGACCCCGCTGCTCACCAAGGGCGAGGGCCAGGGCTTCTGCGTCAACCTCTCCGTGGACACCGGCTCCGCCGACCTCATCGAGCTCTGCCAGGAGCTCGGCTGCCTCTACATCGACACGGTCAACGAGCCCTGGCTCGGCTTCTATTTCGACAAGACCAAAGGCCCCAGCGAGCGCTCCAACTACGCGCTGCGCGAGATGACGCTCGACCTGCGCCGCCGCTCGCCCAAGGGCCTGCCGACCGCCGTGTCGACCTGCGGCGCGAACCCCGGGATGGTGTCGTTCTTCGTCAAGCAGGCGGCGCTCAACATCGCCTCCGACCTCAAGCTCAACGCGCCCGAGCCGAAGACCCGCGAGGAGTGGGCCGGCCTCATGCGCCAGATCGGCGTCAAGGGCGTGCACATCGCCGAGCGCGACACCCAGCGCACCGCCGAGCCCAAGCCCCGCGGCGTGTTCCTCAACACCTGGTCGGTCGAGGGCTTCATCTCGGAGGGCCTGCAGCCCGCCGAACTCGGCTGGGGCACGCATGAGAAGTGGGCGCCGGCCAACGCCAAGACCCATGAGGACCCGAAGGCGGCCGCCATCTACCTGATGCAGCCGGGCGCCGCCACGAAGGTGCGCACCTGGTGCCCGACGCCCGGTCCCCAGTACGGCTTTCTCGTGACCCACAACGAGTCGATCTCGATCTCGGACTTCTTCACCGTCTGGGAGGACGGCAAGGCCGTCTATCGCCCGACCTGCCACTACGCCTACCACCCGGCCGACGTCGCGGTGCTGTCGTGGCACGAGCTGTTCGGCGCCGAGGGCAAGACGCAGGAGACCCTGCACGTGCTCGACGAGGACGAAATCGTCGACGGGATCGACGAGCTCGGCGTGCTGCTCTACGGCCACGCCAAGGGCGCGTACTGGTACGGCTCTCAATTGTCGATCGAGGAGACGCGGTCGCTCGCGCCGTATCAGAGCGCGACCGGCCTTCAGGTCACCTCCGCGATCCTCGCCGGCATGGTGTGGGCGCTCGAGAACCCGAACGAAGGCATCGTCGAGACCGACGAGATGGACTTCAAGCGCTGCCTCGAGATCCAGAAGCCCTATCTCGGCCCGGTCGAGGGCTACTATACCGAGTGGACGCCGCTCGAGAACCGCCCTGGCTTGTTCCCCGAGGAGATCGACGAGAGCGACCCCTGGCAGTTCAGAAACTTCTTTGTGGGCTAAACGCCCGCAGCGAATACTTCCGGACTCGAATAAATAGAATTTTCATAAAATAACCGACCTTCGATCTCGGGGTTTTTACCGCCGGCCGGACTTGCGACTGCAAATCCGCCGGCGGTAGACTTCCGCGCCCGCTGTGATTCGACAGCAATCGGGGGACCTTCGATGAAAAGATCTCTTGCACTTGGCCTCGCGGCCGCGACGGCGCTCGCCGGAGCGCTCGCCACCCAGCCCGCGGAAGCCCGCATCGGCCGCGGCGGCGCGCTCGTCGGCGGCCTGCTTGCAGGCGCCGTGGTCGGCTCCGCGATCGCCGACGCCAATCGCCGCCCGAGGGTCAAGTACTACTACGGCGGCCCGGCCTATTACGCGGCCCCGGCCTATCCGTCCTATTGCGGCGCTCCGCCCTATCCGCCCTGCCCGGTTCCCTACTGAAGACGGCCGCGTCTCGCGTCTGATCAACACCTCGATCTCGGGAAGAACCTGAAACATGCGTCGCACCACATTCCTCGCCGCGGCCGCGCTCGCGGCCGTGCTCGGCCAGCCCGCCTTCGCGCAGGCCCCCACGGCCCCGCAGGCCGCCGACGACGACAACCGGCCGATGGACTGCACCATCGCGGCCGCCTATTTCTGCAAGGAGGGCGGCTGCTCGAAGACCGAGAGCTTCGGCGACCTGAAGCTGCCGGGCCGCTTGCTGGTCAACTTCGAAAGCCGCGTCATCGCGAGCGTCACCGCCGACGGGCTGCCGCACATCACACCGATCGGGACCTACGCGGTCGTCGGCGACGCCCAGATCATCCAGGGCGTCGAAGGCGGCACGGGCTGGATGGTCCACGTCAACAAGGCCGACGGCGACCTGAACTTCACCGTCACCTCCGACGACAACACGCTCATCGGCGACGGAACCTGCAAGAAGCTCGACTGACGATCGTCTTGACCAAAAATCGACTCGGGCGGGGCGCCGGACCGGCGCTCCGCCCGAACGTTTTTCAGCCCCTCAGGCCGGCTCCTGCTGCGCGGAGCGCTTCGGAACGCGCTGCCGAAACACCGGGCGCGTCTCCATCTCGGCCGCCGGCGCCGGGGCCCGGTGGCTGACGTCCGCGCGGTGGCGCGGCAGCGCGTAAGGGTGTTCGGCGTTCAGCCACGTGATCATCTTCTCGCGCATCTCGCAGCGCAGATCCCAGACCTTGGGCGAGGTGCCGGCCGACACCAGCAGGCGCACCTCGATCACGAACTCCTTGGCGTCGGAGACCTGAAGATTGACCACCTGCCCGTCCCAGAGCGGGCTTTCGGCGACGAGCTCCTCGAGCTTCTCGCGCATCACGGCGATCGGGGCCGAGTGGTCGACATAGATCATCACCGTGCCGATGATCGACGCGCCGTCGCGGGTCCAGTTCTGAAACGGGTTCTCGATGAAGTATCTGAGCGGCAGCACCAGGCGCCGCCAGTCCCAGAGGCGCACGACCACGTACGTGCTGGTGATCTCCTCCACCCAGCCCCATTCGTTCTCGACCACGATGGCGTCTTCGAGCCGGATCGGCTGGGTGATGGCGAGCTGGATGCCGGCCACGAGATTGGCCAGAACCGGCTGCATCGCGAGGCCGAGGATGAGGCCCGCCGCGCCCGCCGACGCCAGCAGCGAGACGCCGTATTGCCGGACGCTGTCGAAGGTCATCAGCGCGGCCGCGAGCGTCACCACGAAGGCGAGCGTGACGCCCGCGCGCTTTAGGATCGAGATCTGGGTCGCGTGCTTGCGGGCGAGCTGGTTGTCCTCGGCGTCGAGCTTGAAACGCCGCATGTAGACGACGGTCCAGATGTGGAGCGCCGTCACCGCTGTCCAGCCGATCAGCACCATGGTGGCGATCAGCAGGCCGTGGCGCAGCGCCCCCACGGCGACCTCCGGCAGAGGCGCGGCCGCGATCGCGACGCCGAGCGTGAAGATCAGGAGCGCGAGCCGCGACGGGCCCTGCGTGCGCTGGACCAGCGAGCGCCAGAACAGCGACCGGTTCTCGACCTTGCGCTGCAGGCGACGGAAGATCGCGCCGTGAACCGCGACCGGAATCGCGATCGCGCAGGCGAACAGCAGGAGGCTCACGGCCCAGTCGGGCAGCCAGTTCAGCTGCTCTGCGCCCTGCTCGACGACGGCCGCGACATCCTCCATGGCGGAAATCCCCGGTGTTTCCTCCAGCATGGGGGGCGAACGGACCGCCCTTCCAGAGGGTTCCCGCGGATGCGAACAAAATGCGTGCGCCGCAGCGAGAAATTTTAGGCGCCGTTCGGACGGCTTGGCGCGAGGGTCGGCCCGCTATAGGGATGCGCCCTTCAGCCTCCCTCAAGTTCAGCCGATGTCTGCTTCCGCCGTCTGGCGCCC
This sequence comes from Chenggangzhangella methanolivorans, assembly GCF_042648545.1. NCBI lineage: Bacteria > Pseudomonadati > Pseudomonadota > Alphaproteobacteria > Hyphomicrobiales > Methylopilaceae > Chenggangzhangella > Chenggangzhangella methanolivorans. The sequence continues at coordinate 130,020 of NZ_JBHRXS010000017.1, read as the reverse complement.
CTTCACCCAGCACGCCGTCGAACCGGCCCCGCCGCGCATCGTCCGCTCGGAGGGCGCCTGGCTTCATGACGCCGAGGGCCGCGCGATCCTCGACGCGATCTCGTCCTGGTGGGTGACGACGCATGGGCACCGCCAGCCGCGCATCATGGCGGCGATCCGGGAGGCGAGCGAGAACCTCGACCAGATCATCTTCGCAGGACTGACCCACGCGCCCGCCGAAGACCTCGCCTCACGCCTCGTCGGCGTCGCGCCGCGCGGCCTCACGCGCGTCTTCTTCTCCGACTCCGGCTCCACCGCCGTCGAGGTCGCGCTGAAGATGGCGCTCGGGACGTTCCAGAACCGCGGCGACCTCAAGCGCGTGCGGATCGCGGCGCTCGAGGGCGGCTATCACGGCGACACGATCGGCACGATGAGCGTCGGCGCGCGCGGCGTCTTCAACGCGCCTTACGCGCCGCTGCTGTTCGAGGTCGAGCGCATCCCCTTCCCTGAGCCCGGCGCCGAGCAGGCGGCCTATGACGCGCTGGAGCGCGCCGGCCGCGACGGCGCGCTGGCGGCGCTCGTGCTCGAGCCGCTGATCCTCGGGGCCGGCGGCATGCTGACCTATCGGCCCGAGGCGCTCTCCGAGATGGCGCGGATCGCGCGCGCGGCCGGGGCGCTCGTCGTCGCCGACGAGGTGATGACCGGCTGGGGCCGCACCGGGACCATGTTCGCCTGCGACCAGGCGGGCCTCGTCCCCGACATCCTCTGCACGTCCAAGGGACTGACCGGCGGCGCCGTCCCGCTCGCCGCGACGCTCGCGCGCGAAGAGATCTTCGAGGCGCATCTGTCGCAGGACCGCGCCAAGACCTTCTTCCATTCCTCCTCCTTCACCGCGAACCCGATCGCCTGCGCAGCCGCGCTCGCCAATCTCGACGTCTGGCGCGACGAGCCCGTGGCGGAGCGCGTCGCGGCGCTCGCGCAAGCTCAGACGGAGCGCGTCCGGGCTTACGAGGACGACCCGAGGTTTGCGAACGCGCGGACCTGCGGAACCATCGCGGCGGTCGACCTGAAGGTTTCTGACGCCGGCTATCTATCTGAGATCGGCCCGAGGCTGCGCGCCTTCTTCCTGGAGCGCGGCCTGCTCATCCGTCCGCTCGGCGACGTCATCTATCTGATGCCGCCCTATTGCGTGACGGCGGCCGAGCTCGACCGCCTGCACGACGCGATCCTCGAAGTGCCCGGCGCGCTGGAGGCGGCGCGATGAGGGCGGCGGGAACCCGCATTCTCGGCCTCGGCCACGCCGTTCCGGCGCGGCGCGTCGGCAACGCCGAGATCGAGGCGCGCGTCGGCGTCGAGCCCGGCTGGATCGAACGGCGAACGGGCGTGCGCGAGCGGCGATGGGCGGAAGACGGCGAGACGCTGTCGGGGCTTGCGGTGGAGGCCGGAGGCGCGGCGCTCCGGGAGGCGGGGATCGATCCGTCCGAGGTCGCGCTGCTGATCCTTGCGACCTCGACCCCCGACCGCCTGCTCCCGCCCTCCTCTCCGCTCGTCGCCCATCGGCTCGGCTTGAAGGCCGGCGCGATCGACATGGCGGGCGCCTGCGGCGGCTTCGTCTATGCGCTCGCGCTCGCCGACGCGCAGGTCCGCGCCAGCGGCCGGGCGGCGCTCGTCGTCGCCGGCAACATCCTGAGCCGCAGGATCAGCTTCGCGGACCGCGGCTCGGCCGCGCTCTTCGGCGACGCGGCGGGCGCCCTCGTGCTCGGCCCGAGCGCCGAGCCGACCGGCGTCGCCGGGCAGTCGCTCGCCTCCGAGGGCTCGGGCTACGGCCTGGTCGGCATCCCGGCGGGCGGCGGCGAGCGGCCGTTTTCGGCCGACGTCCCGATCGAGGACACCCGGATGGCGATCACCGACGGCCGGGGCCTGTTCACCGAGGCGGTGCGGATGATGACCGGTTGCGCCGAGGCCGCGCTCGATGAGGCCGGCGTCGCGGCGGCCGCGGTCGACCGCTTCCTGCCGCATCAGGCCAACAGCCGGATCTTCGCCGCCGTCGGGCGCAAGCTCGGGGTGCGGGAGGAGGCCATGGTCAGCACCATCGCCGACTACGGCAACTCCTCGGCGGCCACGATTCCGCTGTCGCTCGCGCTGTCGCACGCCGCGAAGCCGCTTGGAAAAGGCGAGACGCTGCTGATGACCGCCGCGGGCGCTGGCCTGACGGGCGGCGCCCTGGTGTTCAGGACCTAAGACGCCGTCAGTTGCCCGAGAGCTGCTTCGGCAGGTTGACCGCGTCGGTCGCGGTGTTGGCGACGTTGCGCACCGAGCCGAGGATGTCGAGGAACTTCTTGAACTCGGCGGCGGCGGAGTTCGCCACGTAGAGCACGTCGCGGTCGCGGATCGTGAAGCCCTTGGCGTAGAAATAGGCCTTCGGGTCGCGCAGGTTCACGCGATAGACCACCGGCACCTTGGCCCCGTACGAGCCCTGATAGTCCGGCTTCATCTGCCGCACGGCCGATTCCGGCTCGTAGCGGAACACGAAGAACGCGCCCGGGTCGGAGCGCTGGTCGAGCAGGCCGCCGGCCTTGCCGACCGCCTCGAGCAGCGTGAGCTTCTCGAGCCCGAACTCGATCGGACCGGGCTGCGGCACCGCGCCGAAGGCGAGGAAGATCTCGGGATCCTTCGTCACGTAGATCCGGTCGCCGGCCTGCACGAAGACGTTCTCGGCCGGGTTGTCGATCATGTCCTTCATGATCGCTGAGCCCTGCTTCGAACCGCGCTGCAGGGTGATGCGGGTCTCGTAGGTCGCCTGCCTGGCGCCGCCGGCGTTGGCGATCGCGTCGAGGATGCGGTCGCCAGCCTGGGTGATGGGCTTGCGGCCCGACGTGCCGACCTCGCCGTTGACCACGTAGCTGCGCTGCACGGTCTCGGTGATCTGGACGAGCGCCTGCGGCTGGATCGCGCGGCCCTCGAGGGCGGCCACGATGTCCTTCTCGACCGTCTGGGGCGACTTCGCGCCGGCGATCACCCGGCCCGCATACGGAACCGTGATCGAGCCGTCGCTGTCGACGCGCTGGGTGAAGGTGACGCGGGCGCCGTATTCGCTGGAGAACAGGCCGCCTTGGCCCGCCTCGAACAGCGTGATGCTAAGCGTGTCGCCGACGCCGACGATCTGGCTCGGCGCAGGCGCAGGCGCCGCGAAGCGGCTGGAAAAGGCTGTGACGCGATATTGCGAGAGAATGTCGACGGCGCGCTGGTCGAGATTGACCAGGACATAGTTCTGAAGCGCCTGCTTCTCGGAAACGATATCCTGCGTCGACGGACCCGCCGCCGGCATCGCAGAGCAGCCGGCGAGAAGACCGGCGGCCGCGGCGATGATCGCCAGGCCGGACACCGTGCTGGACCGCATCAATTCCTCACGAACCCGTAACCCCGAGCGATCGGGTTAGCATTGAAGGTATGCGCTGCCAACCGATCGAGGGGCCCGGGCGGGCCGAGCCCCATTTGCGCCATCGCTTGGGCGGCGCGCTGAGACGTTTTAGCAACATTCACCTTAACGAAGCGTGCTCAAGCACCATTCGCCCGACCTCGTCGACGTCGAGGTCGCGCCGCGCGCCCGCAGCCCCGGCCTCAGCCCCGCGCGCGTCCCAGACGATGTAGTCGGCCGCGCGCCGGTCGGGCATGCCCGGATGGATCGTGCGCGCCGGCGCGTGGTCGCCATAGACGCACAGCAGTCCCCCGCCCGGCCGGCGCTTCAGCGCCTCGGCGAGCCGGCCGATCATCCGGTCGGAGTTTTGGAGATGGCGGGCGTATTGGGCGGCGCCGTCGTTGACGCCCGGCAGGCGCCCCGGCCCCCAGGGCCCGTGGTTCTCGATCGTCACGGCGAAGATGAAGAGCGGCCCCTCCGCCGCCTCCACCTCGCCGAGAATCGCCTCCGCGACGGCCGCGTCCCCGACATAGGGGCCGAACCGATCGCTTTCGGAGAACGCGCTCTGATCCACGAACCGGTCGAAGCCGAGCTTCGGCATGAGCTCGTCTCGGGCGAAGAAGCGGCGGTCATAGGGGTGGAGGAAGACGGTCCGCCGCCCCGCCGCCTTCATGCGGCGGCCGATCGAGGCCTCCGCGTAATCCTCCGCCACCAGATAGGGGTCGAACACGTCGAAGCCGACCGAGCCGAGCGGGATCGCGGTGAGGAATCCGAACTCGGCGCGCATGGTGTAGGCGCCCTCCGCCGGAACCCGACAGCGCCCCCAGGCGAGCGCCTCCCTGGACAGCGCGCGATAGGCGGCGAGCTCCGGCCCCGCCTCGCCGCGCGCCGCCACGTCGACGAAGCTCTCGCACTGGATCGCGATCACGACGTCGGGCCCCTGTCCTGCGCGGAGGACGGGGGCCGAGGCGATCGCGGCCCGGGCCTCGGGCGAGGGACGCTCCTGCCGTCGCCAGACCAGCCAGTGCAGCGTCATGGCGGCGCCGAGGCCGAAGCGCGCGACGTCCGCGTCGAGGTCCGGCCGGGCGCCGACGAGCCCCCGCGCGACGTCCGACGCGGTTTTTGATCGGAGCGCCAGAACCGCGGCCGCGCAGACGAGAACCGGGGCCGGCAGAAGCGCCCAGCCGCCCGGCGGCAGGATCGACGGCTCCAGCGCGAACCAGACCACCGTGGCGAGCGCGACCCCGGCGAACACGGCGAGCGCGCGCGGCTCCGCGAGCTTCTCGGCGTAATAGAGCCGCGGATGACGGATCGCGAGCTTCACCAGCGCGAAGTCCGAGAACACGACCGGCTCGCCGAGGATGCGGGCCTTCATGGCGCTGCCCGCCCCGAACAGGAACGCGATCGCGACCGTGACGAAGGCGGCGTGAAACGGACGCCAGGACAGCGCGAAGGCGCCGGCGAACAGCGCAAGATGAAGCGCCAGGCGAATCGCGAGCGCCCGCCGCGGCGCGCGCAGCCCGCCAAGCGACGGCGGCTGGCTCTCGAGCGTCAGCGAGACCAAGAAGGAGAGCGCGAAGGCGACGAGGAGAGCGGTCACCGCAGAAGCCGCCCGATCGGTCCGAGAACGCGATGGCGCGCGAGCGCGTAGGCGTGGCGCCCCCGCGCCAGGAGCCGCCCCTTCGGCGTATCGGCCTTCGCGCGCGCCTCGGCGAGCCGGTCGAGCGCGGTTTCGGGGCCGCAGGGCAGGCCCGAGACCGGGTCGCGGTAAAGCGGATAGAGAATCAGCGTCGCCGCCACGAGTTCGTCGAGGCTGCGGCGCCGGCCGCGGCGGGGATGGGGGGCGAGATCCTCGGTCAGGCCCCAGCCGGCGTAGAACGGCTGGCCGTGGGTCGTCACCTCAAGCCCCCTCAGCAGCGCCTCGAAGCCGCTCAGCGACGTCATGGTCTCGACCGCGCGGAATTGCGGATAGAGCGCGGCGATCGAGCCTTCGACCACCACCGCGTCGGCGAGGCGGGCGAGGTCGGAGGCCGCCACCGCGCCGCGCCGGTAACCGGCGACGACGTCGGGATGGGGCTTGTAGACGATGAAGGCCTCGGGCCGCCGCGCCCGCGCGGCTTCGAGCAGCGCGAGATTGGTGCGCGTCGCGCCCGCGCCCTTGAGGATCGAGGCGTCGTCCTCGACCTGGCCCGGCACGAGCACGCCGAACCGCCCCTCGGGCACCACCGCGCCGGCGGCCTCGCCGACATTGTATTTCGTGACCGCCTCGGCCACGAGCCGCGCCCGGAGCTCCGCCGCGCGAGCGACGAGGCGCGGCCCGATCTCGGCCTCGGCCAGCAGGACCTCGAGGTCGCTCGGCCGCGAGGGGTCGTAGTAGACGCCGCGTTCGTCGAGCACGAGCGAGAGCGGGCCGACGAAGGCCGAGCCGAGGCCGACGGAGCGCAGAAAACCGTCCTCCAGCCGCGCGAACGGAGCGCCGGCCTCCCGCGCCGCCGCCTCGACCTTCTCGGTCGGCCGCGACGCCCATGCGACGACCCGCCCATGGCCGCCGGCCGCGTCCCGCGCCGCCGCCTGCGCCGACGCCGCGAACACCGGCGCGCCGTTGGGGCCGGCGAGGAAGCCCTGCAGGAACGGGCGCTTCCACCGCGTGATCCCCACCGCATAGGAGCGCCGGGCGAGCCGCGCCCGCGCCTCGAGAATGTCCTGCGCGACGTCGAGCGCGCGCGACAGCGGGATCCGGCGGCGGTCGTAGGGGTCGAGCCAGACGAGGCCGGGATCGAGCAGGTCCGCGCCGCTCTCGATGAGCAACTCACCCGGCCCGGTTGTGGCGATTAGACGCGCCACAGCCTCGGCGGCCTCGTCGGCGGTCAAGCCGGGCGGAGGCCCGGGCGGCGCGCCGACGGCCCGATAGCCCAGCGACCGTTTCCGCCGATCTAATTCGACTATTCTTATGGGGTTTACGGACAGCGTTATCAGCGCGGCCTTTTTCGCAGTCGCAACATCGCGCGCTTCGGCTTCGCGATCGTCTCCGGCGGTCGTTAACACTGCGGTAATCATCGAACGACTACCAAAATGTCGTGTGACCGGACGCGCCGCGATCGCCTCGGCTTCCGCGGACTTCTCCTGCAACCGGCTGGAAATGATTGCGACTTCCCCGACGCTGTGGTTCAAATGGCTGGTCCGAGGCTTGTCTATGCGATCGACGGTCCAGCGCTAGCCGCGCAGGGCCGAGGATGCAACGCTTGGCTGGCCGAATCCGGAAGCGATTGTTCGCAATCGCAACAACCGGACGGACGGGGGCATCGAGAGGACGGGGGCCGCGTTCGAGCGGGGCTCGTTCGCGGGCAGGTTTTATGACCGAAGGCGCAGACCAGACCGGGGGGCGGCCAGGCCGCACGTTCCTGTTCCTGCAAGGCCTCGCGTCTCCGTTTTTCGTGCGGCTCGGCCACGCGCTCAAGGAGCGCGGCTACGGCGTCGCGCGCGTCAATCTTAACCTCGGCGATCGACTGTTCTGGAACATCCCGGGCGCCGTCGACTATCGCGGCGCGTTCGAGGACTGGCGCGGCTTCCTCTCGCGCTTCATGGACGAGCGCGGCGTGACCGACCTCGTCCTGTTCGGCGACGGGCGCCCCTATCACCGCGTCGCCATCGCCACGGCCCAGCTCCGCGGCGTGCGCGTCCACGTGTTCGAGGAAGGCTACTTCCGGCCGAACTGGATCACGCTCGAGGAAGGCGGCGTCAACGGCTTCTCGGGCCTGCCGCGCGATCCCGAGACGATCGACCGCGTCGCCTCCGAGCTCGCCGAGACGACCGAGCCGACGCCGATCGCCGGCGACATGCGCGCCCGCACCTTCTGGGACGTGCTCTACAATCTCAGCCAGGTGTTCTTCCCCTACTTCTTCCCGCGCTATCGCCGCTACCGCCCGAACCACTGCCTGGTGGAGTATGGCGGCTGGCTCGGCCGCATGGTGCGCAAGAAGGCCGAGGCGCGCCGCGCCGAAGCGGTGGAGCGCATGCTGCGCCGGGGCAAGGCGCCTTACTTCCTGCTGCCGCTCCAGCTCGACAGCGACTACCAGATCCGCCTGCATTCGCCGTTCAGCGCGATGACCGAGGTGGTGGAGTTCGTCGCCCGCTCCTTCGCGGCCCATGCGCCGGCCAACGCCAAGCTCGTGGTGAAGCTGCATCCGCTCGATAACGGCCTCGTGAACCGCCGCAAGGCGACGCAGATCGCCGCCCACCGCACCGGCCTCGGCGACCGCCTGGTCTATCTCGACGGCGGCGACGGCGACCAGCTCGTCCAGAACGCGGCCGGCGTCGTTGTGGTCAACAGCACCATGGGCACCATGGCGCTCGAGCGCGGCGTGCCCACCATCGCCATCGGTCAGGCGATCTACGACATCGAGGGCATGACCCATCAGGGCACGCTCGAGGGCTTCTGGACCGCGCCGATCGCGCCGCAGCCGGAGCGCGTGGCCGCCTTCCGCAAGGTCGTGGCGGCCCGCACCCAGCTCAATGGCGGCTTCTACTCGCGCGAGGCGATCAGCATCGCGGTCGAGAACTCGGTCGCCCGGCTCGCCGAGATGGCCCCTGTCGGTCATGCGCGCCCGGCCGCGATCGAGTGGACGAGCGGCTACCCGCCGGCCGCAGCCTCGGTCGTTCCGGGCGAGTGACCAACCGCATTTCGAGTTCGATCGTCCTGACAGGCGCCGGTCGCGGGATCGGCGCGGCGCTCGCGCGCGAATACGCCGCCGAGGGCGCCGCGATGCTGCTGATCGGCCGCGACGCCGGCCGCCTCGAAGAGGTCGCGGCCGATTGCCGGGCCAAGGGCGCGACGGTCGAGACGGCGTCCGTGGACGTGGTCGACTCCGACGCGCTCGCGGCCTCCATCCTCGCCTTCGACGCCGCCCATCCGGTCGATGTCGTGATCGCGAACGCCGGCGTGTCGGGCGGCCTCGAACCGGGCCGCCGCGCCGAGACCTTCGCGACCGCCCAGCGGCAGCTCCGCATCAACCTCGAGGGCATGGTCGCGACCGTGACCCCGCTGATCGAGCCGATGCGCGCGCGCAAGCGCGGCCGCATCGCGGTGATGAGCTCGCTCGCGGCGCTTCAGCCGGTCGGCGACACGCCGGCCTACTCCGCCTCCAAGGCCGGCGTGCTGGCCTGGGGCGAGGCGCTCGGCGACTTCCTCGCGCCTGAGGGAATTTCGGTCAGCGTCATCTGCCCGGGCTTCGTCACCAGCGACATGAGCCAACGCTATCTCGGGCCGAAGCCCTGGGAGATGTCGGCGGAAGCTGCGGCAAAGCTCATCCGCCGCAAGATCGAGCGCGGCGCGCCGGTCATCGCCTTCCCCTGGCAGATCGTGGCGGCGATCCGGGCCGGCCGCGCGCTGCCGCGCTTCGTGCGGCGCATGTTCCTCGCGCGCGTGCCGGTCGAGATCGCGCCTGACGCGAAGGGTTGAGGCGGTGGCGGCCCGCACCGGCGCCGAGATTCTCGTCGACGCGCTGCTCGCCAACGGGCTGAGGCTCGGCTTCGGGGTTCCGGGCGAGAGCTATCTCGCCGTGCTCGAGGCGATGCGGGCCAAGGGCTTCGACTTCCTCACCTGCCGGCAGGAAGGCGGGGCCGCGATGATGGCGGACGCCGCCGGCAAGCTCACGGGCCGGCCGGGCCTCTGCTTCGCGACGCGCGGCCCCGGCGCCGCCAACGCCTTCGCAGGCGTGCATGTGGCGGCGCAGGATTCGACCCCGATGATCCTGTTCGTCGGCCAGATCGCGCGCGGCTTCCGCCACCGCGAGGCGTTTCAGGAGCTCGACCACCGCGCCGTGTTCGGGTCCGTCGCCAAATGGGCGGTCGAGATCGACGACGCCGCGCGCATTCCCGAACTCGTCTCCCGCGCGATCCGCGTGGCGACGCAAGGCCGGCCGGGACCCGTGATCATGGCCATGCCCGAGGACATGCTGGACGAGGCCGCCGAGGTCGCCGACGCGCCGCCCGTCGTCGCGGCAGAGACGTGGCCCGGCCTCACCGACATGGCGGCGCTCCAGAAGCTGCTGTGGGCCGCCGAGCGCCCGATCGCGCTCGTCGGCGGATCTCGCTGGTCGGAGACCGCGGTCGGCCGCCTCAAGCGCTTCGCGGAGCGGTTCGCGCTGCCTGTGGCCGCCACCTTCCGACGCCAGATGCTGTTTCCGGCCGACCACGCCTGCTACGCCGGCGATCTCGGCATCGCGCCCAATCCGAAACTGCGCAAGCGGGTCGAGAACGCCGACCTCGTGCTGCTGATCGGCGGGCGGCTCGGCGAAATGCCGAGCCAGGGCTACGAGGTCCTCTCCGTTCCCGCGCCGCGCCAAAAACTCGTCCACGTCCATCCGGACCCGGAGGAGCTCGGCCGGGTCTACCAGCCGGCGCTCGCGATCAACGCCTCGCCGACGGCCTTCGCGGCGGCGCTCGAGGCCGTCCAGCCGCCGCAGGAGATCGGCTGGCGGGCTGAGACCGAAGCCGCCCGCGCCGACTATCTCGACTGGACCCGCGAGGTTCCGGCCCATCCCGGCGAAGTCCAGATGCGCGAGGTGATGGCGGCCTTCGCGACGCTGCCGCCGGACGCGATCGTCACCAACGGCGCGGGCAATTATTCGGGCTGGTTCCACCGCTTCCACCGCGTCACGCGCTACGGAAGCCAGGCCGCGCCGACCTCTGGCTCGATGGGTTACGGCCTGCCCGGCGCGATCGCGGCCAAGCGCCTCAATCCCGAGCGCGAGGTGGTGGCGCTTGCGGGCGACGGCTGCTTCCTGATGACCGGGCAGGAGCTCGCGACGGCGGTCCAGTACGGGCTCGGCGTCGTCGCGCTGGTGTTCGACAACGGCCAGCTCGGGACGATCCGCATGCATCAGGAGCGCGAATTCCCCGACCGGCCGTTCGCGACCGCGCTTCGGAACCCGGACTTCGCCGACTATGCGCGGGCCTTCGGCGCGGAAGGGTTTTCGGTCACGAAGGCGGGAGAGTTCGCGGACGCCTTCGGGCTCGCGCGGGCCGCCGCGCTCGAAGGCCGGCCCGCGGTGGTGCATGTCCGCATCCACCCCGACGCCATCTCGGCGACGAAGACGCTGGACGAAATCCGCGAAGGCAAACCCAAGGGCGACTAAACCTCAGCCGTCATCCCGGCCGAAGAGCCGGGATCCAGAACCGAACCGGCCAGCCAGGCTCACGAAGCGCGTCGGCTCTGGATCCCGGGTCAGGCCCGGGATGACGGGCTGAGGTTCAGTCGCCTATTTCCCCGCGCCGGCCTTCGCCTTTTCGATTGCGGGCATCAGCTTCACGCGCACCGCCTCTTCCGAGAGCGGCCCCACGAACTTGAACGCGATCCGCCCCTGCCCGTCGACCACGAAGGTCTCGGGCACGCCATAGACGCCCCACTCGATCGAGGCGCGGCCGGCGGCGTCCACGCCCACCTTGCCGTAGGGGTTGCCGAGGCCGCCGAGGAAGCGCCGGGCGTTCTCGGGCGAATCCTTGTAGTTCAGTCCGACGATCGGCAGGCCCTGATCCTTCAGGCGCATCAGCATGGGATGCTCGTCGCGGCAGGGACCGCACCAGGAGGCAAAGACGTTGACGAGCGTGACCTCGCCAGCCGCGAGGTCGGCGCGCGAGAAGCCCGGCACGGCCGCGCCGTCGCGGGTCAGGCCCTCGAGGGCGGGCAGCGTCATGTCGGGCGCGGGACGGCCGATGAGGGCGGAAGGGAGCGCCGCGGGGTCGCCGCTGTAGAGCCGCCCGTAGAGCAGCGCCGCGAGCGCGGCGAAGATCACGAGCGGAATGAGGAGATAGCGGCGCCGGCCCGACGTCGTCCGGGGCGCGTCGCCCGTCCGGATCTCGCTCATCGGGCGGACCTGCGGCGCGGGTTCGCGGCCTCGAGCGCCTTCAGGGCGCGGGTCTGGACGCGGTGGTCGACCCATGTCCAGAGGATGAGGCCCGCCACGACCACGAAGCCGATGCCGTAGGAGGCGGCGATGAAGCCGAAATGGGGGCCGGTCATTCCGCGGGCTCCGGGACGAAGGCGGCGGCCGCCGTGGTGATGCGCAGCGTGCGCAGGCGTCGGCGGATGAGCTCCGTGCGCATCGCCACGAGATGCAGCGTCAGGAACAGCAGCGTGAAGCCGAGCGCGCAGACGAGCAGCGGGATGAGGATCGAGGAGTCCATCGCGGGCTTGCCCGCCCGGATCACCGAGGCCGGCTGGTGCAGCGTGTTCCACCAGTCGACCGAGAACTTGATGATCGGGATGTTGATCGAGCCGACGAGCGTGAGGATCGCGCAGGCCTTGGCGGCGCGCGAGGGCTCCTCGATGGCCGAGCGCAACGCCATCAGGCCGAGATACATCAGGAAGAGGATCAGGAACGAGGTGAGCCGCGCGTCCCACACCCACCAGGTTCCCCACATCGGCTTGCCCCAGAGCGAGCCGGTGGCGAGCGCGAGGAAGGTGAAGGCCGCGCCGATCGGGGCCGCGGCCTTGGCGGAGACGTCGGCCAGCGGGTGCTTCCAGACGAGCACCCCGACGCTCGCGATCGCCATGATGACGAAGCCCATCATGCCGAGCCACGCCGAGGGCACGTGCAGGAACATGATCCGCACCGTTTCGCCCTGCTGGTAGTCGGCGGGCGCGACGAACAGGCCCTGATAGAGCCCGGCCCCGAGCACGAGCGCGGTCGCGCCGACGAGCCAGGGCGTGGCGCGGCTCGCGAAGGCGTTGAAGCGCGCAGGGTTCGCGAGCGAGGAGACGGCTGAGATCAGGCCCATTGGCGAAGCGCTCGTCATCCCGCACGGCGGCGCGAGCCGACGGGCCGGGATCGTCATCAGGTTGAGGCGCCCTCTCCGGAGCACGGTCCCGGCTCTCCGCTTCGCTTCGGCCGGGACGACGCCGTTTGTTCCGCGTCTAATTAGGACGCCTTGGCGCGCGATGAAACGGTCCTTCCGTCGCAATCGCTTGAACCACCGCAGTTATGCTCGGCCGAAGGCCAGGTATCCGCGATTTCGGCTCGCTTCGCAGGGCATGACGGGACGCGCGGTCCTCAGTCCCTGAGCGCCTTCAGCGCGCCTGCGGCGGCGAACGGCCCGAGCGCCGCATAGCCGAGCGCGAGCCCGGCGAGCGCCATCAGCGCGCCGGAGGCCTCCGGCCCGTCGCCGCTCGCCGCGACGCCGAAGATCAGCACCGGGATCGACAGCGGCAGGATCAGCACCGGCACCAGCAGCCCGCCGCGCCTCAAGCCGACCGTCAGCGCCGCCCCGACGGCGCCGAGGCAGGCGAGCGCGGGCGTGCCGACGAGCAGCGCGATCGTCACCCGGCCGAGCCCTTGCGAAGCGATGTCCAGCATCACGCCGAAGAGCGGCGCGGCGAGCACCAGCGGCAGGCCCGTGGTCAGCCAATGCGCAAAAATCTTGGCCGCCACCAGCGTCCCGAGCGAGGCGGGCGCGAGATGGAGGAGATCGAGGCCGCCGTCCTCGTGATCGGCCTGCAGCAGGCGGTCGAGGCCGAGCAACGTCGCGAGCAGCGCGCCGAGCCACAGGATCGCCGGACCGATCCGCCGCAGCAGCGCGAGGTCGGGGCCGATGGCGAAGGGGGTCAGCGTGACGACGATCAGGAAGAACACGACGCCGAGCCCCGCCCCGCCGCCGCGGGCGAGCGCGAGGTCGCGCGTCAGCACGGCCGCGACGGGTGAACGCATGAGCGTGAACTGGGCCTGTGAACGAGTGCTCGGCGACGGCGTTTCATCTCAAGCCGCCCGAGAGCGGCATAGCCCCTAGGGAGACTCCTGTCATGTCCGCCGTACGCATCCCGTTCCTCGCCGGTCTCGCGCTCGCCGCAGGCCTTGGCGGGGTCTTCGCTTCCCCCGCGCTCGCCGACAGTTCTGCGGCGCAGAACGCCAAGGTCGGGATCGCGCAGGCGATCGAGGCGGCGGAGAAGGCCGGCATGGGCAAGGCCACGGAGGCCGATTTCGACGACGACGGCGGCGGCCGCTGGGAGGTCAAGGTTCTGGCCGAGGGCGGGAACAAGCTCACCGAGTTCCATGTCGACCCGAATTCCGGGCAGGTGACGGGCCAGGAAGAGCAGACCTTTGAGAAGTACTTCGTGATGCTGAAGCCCGAGAACTTCCAGAAGGCGCAGGTCCAGCTCAAGGACGCGATCGCGGCCGCCGAAGCCATGGTCAAGGGCAAGGCGACCTCCGCGGAGGTCGAGCGCGACGGCGAGGCGGTCGCCTATGAGATCGACGTCGCGACCGCTGACGGCGACAAGGACGTCAAGGTCGACGCGATGGGCAAGGCGACTCCGGACTGATTTCCGGACGCTCCCGTCAGCCGCCTCCCTCCCTTGGTGACAGGGGAGGGAGAACCGCGGCCTTACTCCGCGGGAACAGTCACGACCGTCCCCAACTCCAGCGTCTCGGCCTCGAAACCGAGCGCGAGATGGGTGGCGGCCACCACCATGCCGCCTTTGGCGCGGTGCTCGGCGACGAGTTCGCCCAGCAGTCGCTGGCCTGCGGCGTCGAGCGCCGCGGTCGGTTCGTCGAGCAACCAGACGGGACGGGGCGCGGCGAGCAGGCGGGCGATCGCGAGGCGCCGCTTCTGGCCGGCCGACAGCGTCGATCCGGGAAGCTCGGCGATCGCCCCAAGCCCGACCCGGGCGAGCGCGGCCGTCAGATCGCCCTCCCCGCCCAGCAGATCGCGAGCGAAGCGAAGATTGCGGACGACCGACAGTCCCGGCTTCACCGCGTCCTGATGGCCGAGCAGATGCATCCGTTCGCGCGGCTCGAACTCGTCCTCGCCTTCGAGCCTCACCTCGCCCGAAAGCGGCTTCAGCAGGCCCGCGATCGTCCGCAGCAGCGTCGACTTGCCGGCCCCGTTCGGCCCGACGACGGCGAGCGCGCCGCCGGCGGGAACCGCGAAGCCGACGCCCGACAGCACCGGGCGTCCGCCGCGCGTGACGACAAGGTCGCTCGCAACGAGCCTCATGAGCGCCCCGCGACCATTGCGACTGACGCCCTCGCGCCCATATTCAGAAAAACTAGCGATCTGGTTTCAGAAAAAATTGAAGCCGTGTCTTTTGCGTCGCCGTCCGGCCGGGCGTCGCGGAGATGGACGCAACTCGGCGGGAAACCGGGCGAAAGCCGCTCTGGAACGCGTCGAAAAGTGCGCCGAAACCGCATGGCGGTCACGGCGTCAAGCCGCTTCAACCGCGGGCGAACATCTCCTATAACGGCCCCTACAGCCATCTTGTGCAGCGCACGCGTGACGGGTCCGTCCTCGCGATCTTGCGCAGCCAACATCAGGAGCGTGCTCACGTGTCCCATCCCGACAGCTACCGTTCGTCCAAAACCCTGTCGGCCGGCTCGAAGAGCTATCGCTACTACAGCATCCCGGACGCGGAAAAAAACGGGCTTGAGGGCGTCGCGCGCCTGCCGTTCTCCATGAAGGTGCTGCTCGAGAACCTGCTGCGCTTCGAAGACGGCCGCACGGTCAAGAAGGAAGACATCGCGGCCGTCAAGGATTGGCTCGAGAACCGCGGCAAGGGCGAGTACGAGATCGCCTACCGCCCGTCGCGCGTCCTGATGCAGGACTTCACCGGCGTTCCGGCCGTCGTCGACCTCGCGGCGATGCGCGACGCGATGGTGGCGCTCGGCGGCTCGCCCTCGAAGATCAACCCGCTGGTCCCGGTCGACCTCGTCATCGACCATTCGGTGATCGTGAACTTCTTCGGCAACGACGCCGCCTTCGGCAAGAACGTCGAGGAGGAGTATCGCCAGAACCAGGAGCGCTACCGCTTCCTGAAATGGGGCCAGTCGGCCTTCGAAAACTTCCGCGTCGTGCCGCCCGGCACCGGCATCTGCCACCAGGTGAACCTCGAATATCTCGCCCAGACGGTCTGGACGCGCGAGCTCGGCGGCGAGACCGTCGCTTACCCGGACACCTGCGTCGGCACCGACAGCCACACCACGATGGTGAACGGCCTCGGCGTGCTCGGCTGGGGCGTCGGCGGCATCGAGGCCGAAGCCGCGATGCTCGGCCAGCCGGTGTCGATGCTCATCCCCGAGGTGATCGGCTTCAGGCTCACGGGCGAGCTCAAGGAGGGTATCACCGCCACCGACCTCGTGCTCACCGTCACGCAGATGCTTCGCAAGAAGGGCGTGGTGGGCAAGTTCGTCGAGTTCTTCGGCGACGGGCTCGACCATCTCTCGCTCGCCGACCGCGCCACCATCGCCAACATGGCCCCGGAATACGGCGCGACCTGCGGCTTCTTCCCCGTGGACGCCGAGACGATCGCGTATCTCGACGAAACCGGCCGCGACCCCGACCGCATCGCGCTCGTCGAGGCCTATTCGAAGGCGCAAGGCATGTGGCGCGACGCCTCGACGCCCGATCCGGTGTTCACCGACGTGCTCGAGCTCGACATCTCCTCGGTCGAGCCCTCGCTCGCCGGCCCCAAGCGCCCGCAGGACCGCGTGCTGCTGCGTGAGACCAAGCAGGGCTTCCTCGCCGCGCTCGAGGGCGAGTTCAAGAAGCCGGGCGAGGCCGCCAAGCGCGTGCCGGTCGCAGGCGCCGACTACGACCTCGGCCATGGCGACGTGACGATCGCGGCCATCACCTCCTGCACCAACACCTCGAACCCGAGCGTGCTGATCGCCGCGGGCCTGCTCGCCCGCAACGCGGTCGCCAAGGGCCTGAAGTCCAAGCCCTGGGTGAAGACCTCGCTCGCGCCGGGCAGCCAGGTGGTCGAGGGCTATCTCGCCAAGGCCGACCTCCAGAAGGACCTCGACGCGCTCGGCTTCAATCTCGTCGGCTTCGGCTGCACCACCTGCATCGGCAATTCCGGCCCGCTGCCCGAGGCGATCTCCGAGGCGATCAACGCCGCCGACCTGATCGCCGGCGCCGTCATCTCCGGCAACCGCAACTTCGAGGGCCGCGTCAATCCGGACGTGAAGGCCAACTACCTCGCCTCACCGCCGCTCGTCGTCGCTTACGCGCTCGCGGGCTCGCTGCAGATCGACCTCACGACCGAGCCGCTGGGCGAAGGCTCGGACGGCCAGCCGGTCTACCTCAAGGACATCTGGCCCTCGACCGCCGACGTCCAGGCGACGATCCGCGAGAGCGTCACCAAGGCGATGTTCCAGGAGAAGTACGCCGACGTGTTCAAGGGCGACGACAACTGGCGCAAGATCGACGCCCCGAAGGGCGAGACCTACGCCTGGGTCGACACCTCGACCTACGTTCAGAACCCGCCCTATTTCGAGGGCATGGAGCGCGAGCCCGAGGCGATCACCGACATCGACGACGCGCGCGTCCTCGGCCTGTTCCTCGACTCGATCACCACCGACCACATCTCGCCGGCGGGCTCGATCAAGCAGGCGTCTCCGGCCGGCGAATATCTGCGCGACCATCAGGTCCGCCCGCAGGACTTCAACCAGTACGGCACGCGGCGCGGCAACCATCAGGTCATGATGCGCGGCACCTTCGCCAACATTCGCATCAAGAACCAGATGCTGGAGGGCGTCGAAGGCGGCGTCACCAAGCATTTCCCCGACGGGGAGCAGATGCCGATCTACGACGCCGCCATGAAGTACAAGGCGGAAGGGACGCCGCTCGTGGTGTTCGCCGGCAAGGAATACGGGACCGGCTCGTCGCGCGACTGGGCCGCGAAGGGCACCAACCTTCTGGGCGTGCGCGCCGTGATCGCGCAGTCGTTCGAGCGCATCCACCGCTCGAACCTCGTGGGCATGGGCGTCGTGCCGCTCACCTTCCAGGAGGGCCAGTCGTGGCAGACGCTCGGCCTCAAGGGCGACGAGACGGTCACGATCAAGGGCCTGGCCGAAGGGCTGAAGCCGCGCGTCACGCTGAACGCCGAGATCACCTCGGCGAACGGCGAGACGCAGGTCGTGCCGCTGCTCTGCCGGATCGATACGCTGGACGAGCTCGACTACTTCAAGAACGGCGGCATCCTGCACTACGTGCTGCGGAGCCTTGCGGCGTAAGACGATCGCTCGACATTCCGGACGGCGGCCCCAGGCCGCCGTCCGGGATCGTCAGGACCGGGCGTGGCTCCCTGGGTCCGCAGGGCGTTTTCCCGATCACGAGTCGGCGCCTCGCCGTGCTGTGAGTGGAATGACGGCCCCGGCGACGCCATAAAACTGTGACGTCTCCGCCCCGATTCACCCGCCGAGGAGCAGCCGGACCCATGCGCGCAGCAAGCCTCGTTTTCGCCTTCGGATGTTTTCTGGCCGCGCCCGTCGCGGCTCAGGAGACGCCGCGCGGCGTCGGGGCTGCGGGCGCCGGCTCTCCGACCAGCGTCGTCGAGCTGTTCACCAGCCAGGGCTGCTCGTCCTGTCCGCCCGCCGACCGCCTGGCGGCCGATCTCGCGGAGAAGGGCGACGCGCTCGTCCTCACGCTCGCGGTCGACTACTGGGACTATCTCGGCTGGAAGGACACGCTGGCGAGCCCGGCGAACTCCGCGCGCCAGCGCGCCTACGCCATGTCGCGCGGCGACCGTAAGGTCTTCACCCCGCAGGTCGTGGTCAACGGTCGCGAAAGCGTGGTGGGCGGCGACCATCGCGCCGTCGAGGCCGCGATCTCGCGCGCGCAGGGCAAGAGCGATCTCGCCCTGCCTGTCGAACTCGAGGTCGAGGACGGCCGCATCGAGGTCGCGGTGTCGGGTCCACGCCGCGCGCTCGCCGAAGGCCATGGCGAGGTCTGGGCCTTCGCGCTCCGCCGCGCCCAGGAGGTCGAGATCGGCCGCGGCGAGAACGCCGGCCGCAAGGTCGTCTACGCCAACGTCGTGCGCCACATGACCCGTCTCGGCGTCTGGGACGGCGGCCCCGCGCGCTTCGAGATCGCGGCCGACGAGGTTCTGGGCGACGACGCCCAGTCGGACGGCGTCGCGGTGCTGGTCCAGGCCGGCAACGGCGGCAAGCCGGGCGCGATCCTCGGCGCGGCGAAGGCCGTCGCGGCCCAGCCGCAGCCCGCCGCCACCACCACGTCGCGGCTGCTCGGCGACCCCTACTGAGTTTTTTCGCATGCGCATCGTCTGCATCGGCCTCGCTTTCGCGGCGCTCGCCGCGCCCATGGCGGCCAAGGCCGCCGAGCATCCGGCCTACGGGCTCGAGCTCGAGGGCTTCGACTATCCCCATGAGGTGAAGCGCTTCGAGTTCGTCTCGCAGGGGCGGACGATGTCGATGGCCTATATGGACGTCGCGCCCAGGGCCTCGGGAGACGCGACCCCGAACGGGCGCACGGTCGCGCTGCTCCACGGCAAGAATTTCTGCGCCGCGACCTTCGAGCGGCAGATTCGCGTGCTGTCGGAGGCGGGCTTCCGCGTGGTCGCGATCGACCAGATCGGCTTCTGCAAGTCGACGAAGCCCGACGGCTACCAGTTCTCGTTCCAGCAGCTCGCCCAGAACACCCATGCGCTGCTGGCCTCGCTCGGCGTCGACAAGGCGGTGGTGCTCGGCCACTCGATGGGCGGCATGCTGGCGGCCCGCTACGCGCTGATGTTCCCGGCCGCGACCGAACGGCTCGTGATGGTGAACCCGCTCGGCCTCGAGGACTGGAAGGCGAAGGGCGTGCCCTACGCCACCATCGACAAGCTCAACGAAACCGAGCTGAAGACCACGTTCGAGAGCGTGAAGGCCTACCAGCTCAAGTTCTATTACGACGGCCAGTGGAAGCCCGAATACGACCGCTGGGTCGAGATGAACGCCGGCATGTACAAGGGCGCAGGCGCGAGGCAGGTGGCGTGGATCGGCGCGTTGACCCACGAGATGATCTACACGCAGCCTGTGGTCTACGAATTCCCGGAGCTCAAGGTTCCGACCACGCTGATGATCGGCCAGACCGATCGCACCGCCCCGGGCGCGAACCGCGCGCCCAAGGAGGTCGCCGCGACCCTCGGCGACTACGCCGCGCTCGGCAAGGCGGCCGCCAAGGCGATCCCTGGCGCGACGCTGGTCGAGTTTCCAGGCCGGGGCCACTCGCCCCATGTCGAGGCGCCGGAGGAGTTCGACGCCGCCCTTCTCAAGGCGCTCTCGGCCTCGCCCGCCAAGACTGCGCCCTGACGCCGCGGACGCCTTGCGAAGCGCCCCCGCGAGGAGGATCATGACGGCTCGATGAGGGAGGCGCGATGAGCGATTCCGAGCCTATACGACTGATCCCCCGCGCCGCCGCAAGCGCGCAGGACTCTCCTCCGCTGCAGTCTTCCGCGGCCGTCTCGCAGGTCTCGTTCGACCGCCGCGAGCTCCAGGATCTCCTGACCCTCTACGGACGGATGGTCGCGGCCGGCGAGTGGCGCGACTACGCCATCGACTTCCTGCGCGACCAGGCGGTGTTTTCAGTGTTCCGCCGCACGAGCGAAGCCCCGCTCTACCGGATCGAGAAGACGCCGCGGCTCGCGCGCCGCCAGGGCGCCTATGCGGTGGTGGCGGCCGGCGGCCTCATCCTGAAGCGCGGCCCCGACCTCGCCCGCGTTCTCGCGGTGCTCGAGAAGAAGACGCTGAGGCTGGTGACGGCGTGACCCTGTCGTCACGGACGTGACGAGACGTCCGAAAGGCGCCGCCGTCCGGAACGTCGTGGACGCGGGCGACGGGGCCCGACCGCCCGGGAAGCTGACGGCTCTCGTCCCGGATCACGTCCGGGACACGGAGTTCACCGCGCCCGCGGCGCCGCGGCCCGGCATTCCTGATTGATCTTGTCGAGCGCAGCCGAAAGGCCCGAGAGCGAATAGCTCTGGGTCGACTTGCGGCCGCGGGAGGGCGTCGCCTCGACGCTCATGTCGCGCCGGCCGCCGCGCATCGCCTCGACGAGCGCCGCCTGGTCCTCGTTGTTGCCCATGAAGGCGCCGTCGCCGCGGGTGAACAGCTTGAAGGTCGCGCCGTCGACCGTGAGCTCGACCTCGCTGCCGGCCTTCAGCTGGAAGCCCGGCATCACGCTCACCTCGTTGTTCACCCCGTCCTGCGGGCGGTTCGAGATGAAGAAATAGGCCCCCTCGGGCGCCTGCGCGGAACGGCGGCGCGACTTCTGGGGCGTGGCGAGCGCGTAGCAGACTTTTCCGCCCTTCACCGGCGCCGCGTAGGCGTTCCAGTCCTTGAACTCGCCGATCTGCGTCGGCTGCACGCCGGCCGGCGCCTGGGCGCTCGAAGGGGAAACCCACAGCCCGGCGATGACCGCTCCGGCGGCGGCGGCGAAGAGGAGCGGTGCGCGGTCGATCATGGAACAGCTTTCGTCTCTTAACGGCGCCGCGGGACGGCGGGCGCATTCAAACGACGCTTCGCGCCCGGCGCCAAGCCCCACAACGGCGGCGCAGCCCGGGTTTCGGGACCTTGGTCCTATCAAATCATGGTAAATGTTTAGAAAACGGCCATGCGACGCAAGAGCCGTAGGCGAGGGCCGGCAAGCGTGCTTAACTCGCCGCGAAACGCCGGATCGGCCCCGCCGAACGAGGGCCGTCCCGCATCGCCAGGGAAGGGCCGAGCCGATCGTGACGACGCCCAAGGCCGAGACCGACGCCCAGCGCGAGGAGCGCCCCGCCGCCGTCATGGCGGCGCTCGTGGCGCGCGTCGCTTCGCGGCGCGACCGGGAGGCCTTCGAGCAGCTGTTCGATCATTACGCGCCGCGCTTGTGCGCCTATCTGGCGCGGCTCGGCTGCGAGCCGGCCCTCGCCGAGGAGATCACGCAGGACGCCATGGTGGCGCTCTGGCGCAAGGCCGACCAGTTCGACCCCGCCAAGGCTTCGGTCGGCGCCTGGCTCTACCGCATCGCCCGCAACCGGCGCATCGATCTCCTGCGCCGCGCCCACGGCGGGTCGGTCGAGCTCGAGGAGACGGCGATGCCCGTCGACGACGCGCCGACGCCCGACGAGGCGCTGGCGGCGCATCAGCGCGAAACGCTCGTCGCCCGCGCCATGCGGGGCCTGCCCGCCGAACAGCTTCGCCTCGTGCGCCTCGCCTTCTTCGAAGAGCGCTCCCACAGCGAGATCGCGGACGCCACGGGCCTTCCGCTCGGCACGGTGAAATCCCGCATCCGGCTCGCCTTCGGGCGGCTGCGCCGCAGCCTCGAGGCGGACGGCCTCGCGGACGCCAACTGAGAGCCCAGATCCCTTGAAAGCCGTTCTCTGCGTCGAACTCGGCGGGCCCGAGGCGCTGAAGCTCGTCGATCTCGACGATCCCGTTCCGGCCGACGACGAGGTCGTGGTCGACGTCGCCTATGCGGCGCTCAACTTCTTCGACACGCTCATCATCGCGGGCCGCTACCAGACCAAGCCCGACCTGCCGTTCTCGCCCGGCGGCGAGATGGCGGGCGTCGTCTCCGCGGTCGGCGCGCGCGTCGAGGGCCTCGCCGAGGGCGACCGGGTGGCGGGCTATCTCGGCTACGGCGCGGCGCGCGGCAAGGTCGCGGTCAAGGCCGAACAGCTGACGCTCGTGCCCGAGGAGCTTCCGCTCGACAAGGCCGCCGGCCTCATCATCACCTATGGCACGACGCTGCACGCGCTCGCCGACCGCGGCGCGCTGAAAGCCGGCGAGACGCTCGCCGTGCTCGGCGCGAGCGGCGGCGTCGGGATCGCGGCGGTCGAGATCGGCAAGCTGCTCGGCGCCCGCGTCATCGCCTGCGCCTCCTCGGCCGATAAGCTCGCCTTCGCCAAGGAGCGCGGGGCCGACGAGCTCATCGACTACACGACGGAGGACCTCAAGAGCCGGCTAAAGGAGCTGACGGACGGCTGCGGCGTCGACGTCGTCTACGATCCGGTCGGGGGCGAGGCCACGGAGGCGAGCGTGCGCGCGCTCGCCTGGCGCGGCCGGCATCTCGTCATCGGCTTCGCGGCCGGCGACATCCCGAAGCTTCCGCTCAATCTGCCGATGCTGAAGGGCGCGGACGTGCGCGGCGTGTTCTGGAGCGCCCATGCCGAGCGCGAGCCCGCGGCGCATCGCGCCGAACTCGCCCGCATCTTCGACTGGGCGGCCGACGGCGAGATCTCCGCCCCTGTCGACTCGGTGCTGCCGCTTGCGGAGACCGCCGAGGCGATCGCCCGAATCAAGCGTCGCGAGGCGAAGGGGAAGATCCTGGTGCGGCCGTAGGGCGGCTCCGCTCGACCTCGCCGCCGCCGTCACGCCAGCGCCTTCCTGAACCACGCGGCGGCGAACTCGGCGAAGATCCTCACCCGCGGATTGGCCCGCAGGTCCGGGTGGAACAGCACCCAGAGCTCCGACCTCAATGCGGCGATCGGCTCGCCGACGCGCTCCAGCCTGTCGTCGGCCATGTAGTCCGGCAGCAAGGCGCGGCCCCAGCCCTGCGCGGCTGCGGCGGCGGCGGCCGAGAGGCTGTTGACCCGCAGGCCCACCTCGTCCTCCGAGGCGTGTTCGGCGAGCCAGCGCGCGGCCGGCGCCGCCGCGACGTCGCCGTGATAGCCGATCCACCGGTCCGGCGCCGCGCCGCCCTTCGCCCGATAGGCCGCGTAATCGAACGAGCCGGCGCGACGGCCCATCAGGGTCTCGGGCGGGCTCGTGGTCGGACGAATCGCGACGTCGGCCTCTCGTCGGGCGAGATCGAGCATCGGCGCGCCGACGTCGAGCGCGATCCGCGCCTGCGGATGCCGTTCGCCGAACGCCTTCAGGCAGGCGCAGACGCGCGGCGCCAGCGTGTCGGCCGTCGTCACCGTCAGCGGTCCGACCAGCCGGTCGTCGAGCGCGGCGACGCGGCGTTCGACCTCGGCCAGCCGATCCTCGATCGCCGCCGCGACGTCGAGGAAGGGCTCGGCGCGCGCGGTCGGCACGAGCCGCTCGCCGCGCCGCTCGAACAGCGGCCCGCCGATGCGCGCTTCGAGATCGCGCAGCCGCCGGTAGAGCGTCGCGAGATGCCCGCCGCCGGCGGCCTGCGCCCGGCGCATGCTCGTCGCCCGGGCGATCGACGCGACGAGCCGGACGTCGTCATGGGAGATCGACGTATTCGCGCTCATGCGAACTCTCTTCGCATCTGACGGCAATGACGTCTCATGGACGCAAATTACGTTGGCGGCTCCCATCACGGCAAGCGGAGCCCGCCGATGATCCGTATCCTTCATGTCGAAGCCTCGCCCCGGCGCGAGGCGTCGCGATCGAGCGAGGCCGCGGCCGCCTTCCTCGCAGAGGTCGCGACGTCGGCCGCCGACGCCGAGATCGACCGTCTCGGCCTGTGGGACGAGCCCCTGCCCGAACTCGACGGCGACGCGCTCGCGGCGAAATACGCCCGCCTCGCCGGGACGCCGCTGACCCCCGCCCAGCAGGCCGCGTGGGACGGCGTCGCAGGGCTCGTCGAGCGGCTCGACGCAGCGGACGCGGTGCTGATCTCGACGCCGATGTGGAACCTCAGCCTCCCCTACCGGCTGAAGCACTGGATCGACCTCGTCACCCAGCCGGGGCTGAGCTTCAGCTTCGATCCCGCCTCGGGCTACGCGCCGCTGCTGCGGCCCCGCCCGACCGTCGCGATCCTCGCCAGCGCCGGCGACTTCTCGAGCGGGCGGAGCTTCGGCCGCGCCGATTTCGCGAGCGACTATCTGCGCGCGGCGCTTGGCTTCATCGGGCTCACCGGCGCCGTCGTCGCGCCCGTGCAGCCGACCGCCGGGCCGCCGGATCACGTCGCGGCCGGAGTCGCGGCCGCGCGCGACCGGCTCGCAGCGCTGGCGCGGACCTTCTCCGGAGCGGGCCGATGAGCGCGGCGTGGGGCTGGGCCCTTCTCGTCGCCTCGGGACTGACGGACGTCGCCTGGGCGTTCGCGACCAAGCGCTCCAACGGCTTCACCGAGCCGCTCTGGAGCGTCGTCTCGCTCGTCTTGCTCGCGGCCTTCATCGCGATGCTGGCGAAAGCGCTGCAGGTTCTCCCGCGCGGCCCGGCCTATGCGGTCTGGACCGGCGTCGGCGCGGTCGGCGCGCTCGCCGTCGGCGTCGCCTTCCTCGGCGAGGCGCTCGATCCGGTCCGCATCTGCTTTGCGGGCGTCATCGTGATCGGCATCGCTGGCCTGAAGCTCGCGGGCTGAACCGCGGTCACCGCTTCAGGTCGGTGGGATCGCCGAGATCGCGGTTCAGCGCGACGGCCTCGGCGACGAGACGGGCGACGAGCTCGGGCGAGACCCCGTCGCCCTCGAGAAACGTTCGCGTGGCGAGCTCGTACTTGCCGCTCGGCTTCAGGGCGGGATCGACGCCGGTCAGCCGCTTTCCGCGCCAGAAGCCGAACAGCACCCTCGCTTCTTCGGCGCGGATCAGCAGGACGGGGCCGTTCGAGACATAGACGAGGTGGCCCCACTTGATCCGCTCTTCGAGCCGCCCCGCGGCGAGCACGCTCGCGCGCAACGCGCTAACGAGCTCCCGCCGCCAGCCGTCGAGCGCGGCCAGATAGGCGTCCGGGGTTTCGGCGGCGGGCGTCTTGCGCATGCGCGCGACGATAGCCGGCGCCGGCGCCGCTCGCGAGGCGCGGACTTTCCGCGCGAAAACCTGCTACTGACCGGCGATGCGCGTCCTCGCCGTCGACACCGCTCTTTCGGCCTGCTCGGTCGCCGTCGTCGAGACGGCGGAGGCGGACGCGCTCGCGCATGTCTCCTCCATCGCGATGGCGCGCGGCCACGCCGAGGCGCTGATGCCGGAGGTCGCGCGCGTGCTCGAGGCGGCCGGCGGCCTCGAAGGGATCGAGCGCGTCGCGGTCACGGTCGGCCCGGGCAGCTTCACGGGACTCCGGGTCGGGCTCGCCTGCGCGCGCGCCATCGGGCTCGGGGCGAAGATCCCCGTGGTCGGGGTCACGACGCTCTCTGCGCTCGCCGCGCCCTGGCTCGCGCTCGGCGACGGCGCCACCCCGGTCGCGGTCGCGATCGACGCCCGGCACGAGCGCGTCTTCTTCCAGGCTTTCTCCGCGGACGGTCGCCCGCTCGTCACCGCGCGGCTGATCGAGGCCCGCGACGCCGCCCGCGCGCTCGGCGACGGCGCCGCGATCCTCGTCGGCTCCGGCGCGGCGCTCGTGGCGGCCCATGCGCCGCCGTCTGCGCGAATGGTCGCGGGCGACGCGCCGGACCCGCTCTGGGTCGCGCGGCTCGGCGCGGCGTGCGATGCTCCGACATCCGCGCCGAAGCCGCTCTACCTCAAGGCGGCCGACGCGCATCCGCAGACGCAGGGGCGAATC
This sequence comes from Chenggangzhangella methanolivorans, assembly GCF_042648545.1. NCBI lineage: Bacteria > Pseudomonadati > Pseudomonadota > Alphaproteobacteria > Hyphomicrobiales > Methylopilaceae > Chenggangzhangella > Chenggangzhangella methanolivorans. The sequence goes on along the minus strand of NZ_JBHRXS010000017.1, from coordinate 104,466 downwards.
GCCCGACGCTGAGCGGGTAAGGCAGGGGCGGGACCACGAAGGCGCGGGGGCGCGATGCTGTGGCTTTGGTTCTGGGACGCGTATTTCGCGCGGCCCGAATCCTGGGCGGTGGAGATCGCCGACGCCGGCGACGCGGACGAGCTCGCGCACATCCATGCGGGCGCCTTCGCGCGCGGCTGGAGCATCGACGAGATGGAGCAGCTCTTGCGCGACCGGTCCGTGGTCGCCTGCGCGCTGAGGCGCGAGGGGCGCCGGCAGGTGCTCGGTTTCGCGCTCTCGCGGGTCGCCGAAGACGAGGCCGAGGTGCTCTCGATCGCGGTCGCGGCCGAGCGTCGCGGCGCGGGCGGCGGCAAGGCGCTGCTCGGCCGCCATCTCGGGCGGCTCGCGGGCCAGGGCGTGCGCCGCGTCGTGCTCGAGGTCGACGAGGACAACGAGCCCGCGCTCGCGCTCTATCGCGCCTTCGGCTTCGAACAGGTCGGCCGCCGCAAGGCCTATTACGCCCGCGCCGACGGCAAGCGCGGCTCGGCCCGCGTCATGGCGCTCGAAATGGCGTGATGGCCGCTTGGCCTCCGACCGGTTTACGCCGGCTCCGCGCGATCCTATAAGCTCCCGATCCGGGACGACGAGCGACCCAGGAACTGGAATTCGACGGGACGGCGCCCGCAATTGTCCACGCATTCTTCAGACCAGATCGAAGCGATCTGCGCCCAGAAGGGCATGCGGATGACCGAGCAGCGCCGCGTCATCGCGCGCGTGGTCGCCGACGCCGACGATCATCCCGACGTCGAGGAGCTCTATCGCCGCGCCTCGGCGGTCGATCCGCGCATCTCGATCTCGACCGTCTACCGCACGGTGAAGCTGTTCGAGGACGCCGGCATCATCGCGCGGCTCGACTTCCGTGACGGCCGCTCGCGCTACGAGCCGCAGCCCGACGAGCATCACGACCATCTGATCGACCTACGCTCGGGCAAGATCATCGAGTTCCGCGACGAGGAGATCGAGGCGCTGCAAGCCGCCATCGCCGAGCGGCTCGGCTATCGGCTCGTCGACCACCGGCTCGAGCTCTACGCCGTGCCGATCGACGACAAGGACTGACCGCGACATGGTCCGCCGCCCCTTGCGCGCGATCGCCTCGGCGCTGGTCCTCGTGCCGACCGTCATCGTGCTCGCCCCGATCCAGCTCGCGCTGATGCGGATGAACTCGCCGCACGCCCAGACGCTGCCGATGAAGTTCCATCGCTTCGCCATGGCGGTGGTGGGCGTGCGCGTGAAGGTGATCGGCGAACCCTCGTCGGAACGCCCGCTGCTGATCGCCTCGAACCACGCCTCCTGGCTCGACATTCCGGTTCTCGGCTCGGTCTGCCGCATGTCGTTCGTGGCGAAGTCCGAGATCGCCGGCTGGCCGGTGTTCGGGCAGCTCGCGCGGCTTCAGCGCACCATCTTCGTCGACCGCGCCCGCCGCACCGCGACCGCGCAGGTCAATGACGAGATGGCCGCGCGCATGATCGCGGGCTCGCCCGTCGTGCTGTTCGCCGAAGGCACCTCCAGCGACGGAAACCGGGTGCTGGCCTTCCGCACCTCGCTGCTCGGCGCCGCGCGGGCGGCGATCGCGGCCTCGGGCGGCGCCAGCATCGCGGTCCAGCCGGTCTCGGTCGCCTACACCCATCGCAACGGCCTGCCGCTCGGGCGACTCGGTCGCCCCTTCGTCGCCTGGTACGGCGAGATGACCTTCGCGCATCACCTCTGGTCGATCCTGCGCGACGGCGCGATCGACGCCACCGTGACGTTCGGCGAGACCATGCGGGCCGACGCCGGCACCGACCGCAAGCGCCTCGCCGCAGTCGCCGAGCGCGAGGTGCGCCGCCTCACCACCAACGCCCTGCTCGGCCGCAAAGCCGAGGACGTCGCCCGGGCGAAGGCGATCGAGGCGGGCGAGCCGGTCCAGCAAAGCGAGCACGCGTGAGTATTTCGGAGAGCGCCGCCGCCTTCTCCCCTCCCCCTTGCGGGGAGGGGTCGGGGGTGGGGGTGGCTCAGACCGAAGCGCAAAGGGCGACGTCGCTCTACGCCGACGCTTTCTGCGCCATCCTGAACCACCCCCACCCCCACCCTCCCCGCAAGGGGGAGGGGAGCGGCGACGTCGCGCCACCCGGGGTTCGCCTCTGATGTGGTCCGCCGCCGTCCTCGCCGCGCGCCAGACCTTCTCGCCGCCGTTCCGCGCGGTGCTGTTCAAGTCGCTCGCGATCACCCTCCTGCTGCTCGTCGTCGGCTGGTTCGGCCTGCAGGCGCTCGCCGACCGGCTGCTGGTCCTCCAGAACCCGACGCTCAACCAGATCGCCCACATCGTCGCGGGCCTCGGCACGGCGTTCGGGATGCTGTTTCTGGTGACGCCGATCACCGCGGCGGTCGCGGGCCTCTTCCTCGACGACGTCGCCGAGATCGTCGAGCGCACGCACTATCCCGACGACCCGCCCGGAACGCCGGTGCCGCTCGTCCGCGGCCTGCTGCTGTCGGCGCGCTTCTTCCTGCTGGTGCTGGGACTAAACCTCCTGCTGCTGGTCCTGATCTTCATCCCCGGCGTCAATCTCTTCGCCTGGCTCGTGGTGAACGGCTACCTGCTCAGCCGAGAGTATTTCTCGCTCGCGGCGATGCGGTTTCGCGAGGCGGAGGACGCGACCGCGATGCGCCGGCGCAACCGCCTCAAGGTGTTTGCGGGCGGCGTGCTGACGGCGGCGCTCGCCGTGCTGCCCTTCGCCAACCTGCTGACGCCGCTCTTCGCCACGGCGTTCTTCGTCCACCTGCACAAGCGCGTGGCGGCCGACGAGGCCCGAAAGCTCAGGCGCGCGCCTGGGCCCGAACGCCGCATCGAGCCGTAACGCCCCTTAAACCCGCCGCATTCAAAGTGCACCCGATGAAACCAGGGAGGGGTCGTCCATGACGGGCGCCCCGCGCGTGCGGTTTGACGGGGTTGTGGCGCAATGGCGATCGGACGCGGGTCCGGGCGGGACGAACGGCGCGAGCCGACCTTCGGGGCCGGATCGGGCTCGACGGACATCCGCCTCACGGCCGACGACCGGCCGACGGGCGCGGGCTCCGCGGACGGATCCTCCCGGCCGCAGGAACCGCGCGCCGAGCCTCGGGCCGACGGTCGCCGCGAACCGAATTTCTCCGCCGAACCCTCGTTCGAACCTGGACGCCGCGAGCCGAACTTCGGCCCCGCGCAGGAGGACGGCGTGGGTGAGCGGCCAAAACTGTCCTATTGGGCCTGGGTGATGGGCCGCAGCCGTCCGAAGGCCTCGAAGGCGTCCCGCAGCCGCGCGCCGTCACGGCCGCGCCGCAGCCTGATCGGCCGCGCGATCACCTTCATGATCCTGCTCGGCGTCCTCGGCGCGATCGGCGGCGGCGGGGTCGTGGCCTATTACGCCTCGCGCATGCCGCCGCTCGAGAATCTCGAGATCCCGAAGCGGCCGCCCAACGTCGTCATCGCCGACATGAACGGCAAGCCGATCGCCAATCGCGGCGAGACCGGCGGCGCCTCGGTGCCGCTCGCCGAAATGCCGAAATTCGTGCCGCAGGCCTTCATCGCGATCGAGGACCGGCGCTTCTACGACCACTGGGGCGTCGACGCCTTCGGTCTCGCCCGCGCCGTGAAGGCCAACATCGAGCGCGGCGGCGTCGCCCAGGGCGGCTCGACGCTGACCCAGCAGCTCGCCAAGAACCTGTTCCTGACGCCCGCCCGCTCGCTGGAGCGCAAGGTGCAGGAGGCGGTTCTGGCCTTCTGGCTCGAACGCAAGTTCGGCAAACAGAAGATCCTCGAAATGTACCTGAACCGCGTCTATTTCGGCGCGGGCGCCTACGGCGTGGAGGCCGCGGCCCAGCGCTATTTCGGCAAGTCGATCCGCAAGGTGAACGTCTCCGAGGCCGCGATGCTCGCGGGCCTGGTGAAGGCGCCCTCGCGGCTCTCGCCGAGCCACGATCCGGAAGCCGCCCGCAACCGCGCCGACGTGGTGCTGCAGGCGATGGCGGACGAGAACTACATCACCCGCGAGCAGGCCAACACGGCGTTCCGGGTGAACCCGCCCTCCCCCGCCCCCAAGCCGCAAGGGGCCGTCGGCTACGCGGCCGACTGGGTGATGGACCAGCTCGACGGGCTCGTCGGCGTCTATGACGAGGACCTCGTGGTCGAAACCACGCTCGATCCGAAGCTCGAAACCGCCGCCGAGAAGGCGCTGCAGGACGGCATCGCCAAGCGCGGCGCCAAGCTCGGCGTCAGCCAGGGCGTCGTCATCTCGCTCGCGCCCGACGGCGCGGTGAAGGCGCTCGTCGGCGGCAAGAACTATTCGGAGAGCCAGTTCAACCGCGCGACGGCGGCCAAGCGCCAGCCGGGCTCGGCCTTCAAGCCGTTCGTCTATCTCGCGGCGCTCGAGGCCGAGAACCTCGACCCCGATTCGATCCGCACCGACGCGCCGCTCAAGCTGAAGGGCTGGACGCCGGAGAACTACACCCGCAAGTACGGCGGGCCGATGTCGCTGACCTATGCGCTGTCGCAGTCGGTCAACACGGTGGCGGTCCGGCTCGGGCTCGAGGCCGGCCCGGTGAACGTGGTCCACACCGCCGAGCGGCTCGGCATCACCTCGCCGCTCGTGCCCAACCCCTCGATCGCGCTCGGAACGTCGGAAGTCACGCCGCTCGAGATGACGGCGGCCTATGCCCCCTTCGCCAATGGCGGCTTCGAGGCCAAGCCCTACATCGTGCGCCAGGTGAAGACGACGCAGGGCGAGACGCTCTACAAGCGCAAGACCGAGGCTCCCAAGCAGGTCGTCGACACGTCGCGCGTGGGCATGATGAACGCCATGCTGCGCGAGACGCTGCGCTCCGGCACCGCGCGCTCGGCCCAGCTCGCCGGATGGCCCGCCGCCGGCAAGACCGGCACGAGCCAGGATTTCCGCGACGCCTGGTTCATCGGCTACACGGCCCACATGATCACCGCCGTCTGGCTCGGCAACGACGACAACTCGCCCACCAAGCACGCCTCAGGCGGCGGCCTGCCGGTCTCGATCTGGAGCCGCTACATGGGCGAGGCGCATCAGGGCGTTCAGGTCGCCAGCCTGCCGGGCGAGTGGATCCCGCCGATGGACGAGCACGAGCAGCCCGGCGACGTCTATCAGGCCGGCCCCGGCCGCGAGCAGGAGGGCGAGCCCTATTCGAGCGCGCGCGTCGACGAGGGCTATTACGACGACCGCCCGCGCGAGGAGCGCCGCGTCTATCGCGAACGCCGCGGCGACGACGGCGGCCCGATCGGCTTTCTGAAGGACCTGTTCGGCGGGTTCTGACGGCGCGGCGGCGCGCGACGCCCTGGCGAGTTCTGACCGTCATGCGACGCGCCGCGCGTTGGGCGGCGGAACGCTTGGCCTGCCTTTCGCGCCAATTTTCGCCCGATCGCTAGAATTCTCACGATCTCGAAAATTCGGCGGCAATCCAGAGGTGTGATGATGGGGACCTATCCAATCGGGGGTCCCCAATATGCGTCTCGTCGCGTCCGCTTTCGTCTTCCTCGCGCTTGCCGGCGGCGCTTCCGCCGCGCCCACCATCGTCGGAGAATGGGCCGAGAGCGCGTCCGACTGCGGCACGCCCTACGCCTACAAGATCATGCCCAAGGGAATCGCGAACGACACGCTGATGTGCATGTTCGACAGCGTCCGCCGCGAAGGCCGCGACGTGATCTGGAAGGGCTCGTGCAGCGACGGCTCGGCGAACCGCAAGGAGACCGTGGTGGCGAGCGACGCGCCGAACGGGCTGCGGATCGACTTCCTCACCAGCGGCGGCTGGGTCGGCCCGCTACGTTTCTGCGCGCCGCGCCGGAGCTGAGAGTTCAAAAGGTCTCGCGCGCGTCCGGGCGCGCGAGACCTGACGTCCTTAGGCGGCGGACTTACGCCAGTTCGCTCTCGGCCTTGCGGCTCTCGCGCTTGCGCTCGTTGGGGTCGAGCAGGCGCTTGCGCAGGCGGATCGACTTCGGCGTCACCTCGACCAGCTCGTCGTCCTGGATCCAGGCGAGCGAGCGCTCCAGCGTCATGCGGATCGGAGGGGTGAGGCGCACGGCCTCGTCCTTCGACTGGGTGCGGATATTGGTGAGCTTCTTGCCCTTGAGGACGTTGACCTCGAGGTCGTTGTCGCGGCTGTGGATGCCGATCAGCATGCCCTGATAGACCTTCCAGCCCGGCTCGATGATCATCGGGCCGCGGTCCTCGAGGTTCCACAGCGCATAGGCCACGGCCTCGCCCGACTCGTTGGAGATCAGCACGCCGTTGTTGCGGCCCGCGATCTCGCCCTTGTAGGGGCCGTAGGCGTGGAAGAGGCGGTTCATGATCGCCGTGCCCTTGGTGTCGGTCAGCAGCTCGCCCTGATAGCCGATGAGGCCGCGGGTGGGCGCGTGGAACACCAGCCGAAGGCGATCGCCGCCCGAGGGACGCATCTCCAGCATGTCGGCCTTGCGCTCCGACATCTTCTGCACGACGACGCCCGAATGCTCCTCGTCGACGTCGATCACGACCTCTTCGATCGGCTCGACCAGCTCGCCGGCGTCGTTCTTCTGCAGCACCACGCGCGGACGCGAGACGCCGAGCTCAAAGCCTTCGCGGCGCATCGTCTCGATCAGGATCGCGAGCTGAAGCTCGCCGCGGCCCGAGACGATGAACGAGTCCTTGTCCTTGGACTCCTCCACCTTCAGCGCGACGTTGCCCTCGGCCTCCTTCAGCAGGCGATCGCGGATGACGCGGCTCGTGACCTTGTCGCCCTCGGTGCCCGCGAGCGGGCTGTCGTTGACGAGGAACGTCATCGACACGGTGGGCGGATCGATCGGCTGCGCCTGGATCGGCTCGGTCACCTGCGGATCGCAGAACGTGTCGGCGACCGAGGCCTTCACGAGGCCCGCGATCGACACGATGTCGCCCGCCTCGCCGACGTCGATCGGCGCGCGCTCGATGCCGCGGAAGGCGAGGATCTTGGACACGCGGCCGTTCTCGACCACCTGCCCGTCGCGCGACAGCACCTTGACGGTCTGGTTCGGCTTCACGGTGCCGGAGATGATGCGGCCGGTGATGATGCGGCCGAGGAACTGGTTGGCCTCGAGCAGCGTGCCGAGCATGCGGAACGGCCCGGGCTCGGTCTTGGCTTCCGGCACATGGTCGAGGATCAGGTCGAACAGCGGCGCGAGGCCGTCGTCCTTCGGGCCTTCGGGCGAGGCTGCGAGCCAGCCGTCGCGGCCCGAGCCGTAGAGGATCGGGAAGTCGAGCTGCTCGTCGGTGGCGTCGAGCGCCGCGAACAGGTCGAACACCTCATTGATGACTTCCGAGGCGCGCGCGTCCGGCCGGTCGACCTTGTTGACCGCGACGATCGGGCGGAGGCCGATCTTGAGCGCCTTCGAGACCACGAACTTGGTCTGCGGCATCGGGCCTTCGGCGGCGTCCACCAGCACGATCACGCCGTCGACCATCGAGAGGATGCGCTCCACCTCGCCGCCGAAGTCGGCGTGGCCCGGCGTGTCCACGATGTTGATGCGGGTGTCCTTCCAGACGATCGAGGTCGCCTTGGCCAGGATCGTGATGCCGCGCTCTTTCTCGAGGTCGTTCGAATCCATCACGCGTTCGGCGACGCGCTGGTTCTCCCGGAACGAGCCGGACTGGGACAGCATCTTGTCGACGAGCGTGGTCTTGCCGTGGTCGACGTGCGCGATGATCGCGACGTTATGGAGTTTCATGGGGACGTAAGCCTTCCGCCCGCGCCAAAGCGGACGTCCTCGTCTGGTCTTCGGATTTGTGCGGCGCCACAGATGCCGCGCCGCGCGCAGAAAGGCAAGGCGCAGCCCGCCGAAAGGCTGCGCGAAGACGAGGAAAGGCTAACGCCGCGGCTAGATGACGACAGGCGTCGCGGGTTTCTTGGGGCCCTGTTTTTTGCCTTCGCCCTTCGGGCCGCCGCCCGGCTTGCCCGGACCTTTCTTGCCCTGCCCCTTCTTGCCGGGGCCCGCTTTGCCGGCCCCCAACTTGCCGGGCCCCGTCTTTTCAGGCTCGCCCGCGGCGAGCTTGGCGGCCGCGCCCTTGTTCTTTCCGCCGCCCTTTCCGCCCTTCGGCCCCTTTTTGAGCTTTCCGGCCGGCAGGTCTCCGGGCGCGCCCTGGATCAGCGCCACCATGGTCTCGATGACCTCGAGCACGTCGCTCTGGTCGTCCTCGCCGGCGGTCTCGAAGTCGAACTCGCGCTGGGTCATCGGGCGCGGCGGGCAGACCGACGCCCAGTCGGCTCCGAACCATTCCTGCGCGAAGGCGTCGTTGGATTCGCGGTAGCGGTCGCGGATGCGCCTCTCGTCGTCCGGGGAGACGCCGACATAGGCGGACTTCTCCCAGTCGCGCCCCTTCATCATCACCTTGAAGCTCTCATAGAGCTCCGGATAGTTCGGCATCGAGCGGACGCGGAAGCCGACGCGGCGCATGATCTCCTGCGCGGCGTAGACGCCCTTCACCCCGAGATTGGGGTTGGAGGCCTGCGGCTCCGGGATCTCGAAATCCGCCGGCGCGCCGATGGCGTCGAGGAAGCTCTTGGCCAGACCCTTCTTGATCGCCTGCTCGAAGGAGACGACCCGCACCTCGATGCGCTCGTCGTCGATGAAGCGGCGCAGGATCGCCCAGGGGTCGACGAGGCCGGTCTCGAACGCCCTGTCGAGGAACTCCGGAAAGCTCTGGCGCGACATGAAGTTGCGCTGGTCCTGGGTGTACCAGGAGTTCAGCCAGCCCGGCTGGTCGCGGAAATAGGCCACCACCACGATGCGGAAGCCGTGATCGTGGAAGAAGTCGATCGTTTTGCGGAAGCGGGCCGGGTCGCGCAGCGCGTCGGCGAAGTGCTCCGTCGAGACGATGATGGAGTGCGACGTCGCGGCGATCTTCTCGCTGAGCTCGCTCCAGAACGGCGCGCTCTTGAGGTCTTCGGCGCGCATGACGCCGAGGCGGGCGAGCGGCGTGTGGTTGCGGCGCTGGCGGCCGGGCTTGTCGCCCGACAGCGTCGGATAGCTCAGCCCGATCGCCTCGAGACGCAACGCATGGGTGAACAGCGCGTTCTGGATCGACGTGGTGCCGGTCTTGTGCGGACCGATGTGCAGGTAGCAGACCCTGCCCGACGCGCCCTGATGCTGAGAGGTGTTTTCTGTCATCGTGACGTCGCCGGGGCGCGGATCTCGCCGCGCCCGTCCGGCCTGAACTCCGATCAGCGTTCGCGGTTGCGGCGCGCGGCGAGGGTGCGAAGCCGCAGCGCGTTGAGTTTGATGAAGCCGGCGGCGTCGCGGTGGTCGTAGGCCACGGCCCCGTCCTCGAACGTCACCAGCTCCTGGTCATAGAGCGAATTCGGGCTCGACCGGCCCTGCACGATGACGTTGCCCTTGTAGAGCTTGAGCCGCACCGTTCCCGTCACCCCGGACTGGCTGTGGTCGATCGCGGCCTGCAGCATCTCGCGCTCGGGCGAGAACCAGAAGCCGTTGTAGATGAGCTCCGCATAGCGCGGCATTAGCTCATCCTTGAGGTGCGCGGCGCCGCGGTCAAGCGTGATCGACTCGATCGCGCGATGGGCCGCGAGAAGGATCGTGCCGCCGGGCGTCTCGTAGACGCCGCGCGACTTCATGCCCACGAAGCGGTTCTCGACGAGGTCGAGGCGGCCGATGCCGTTGGCCCTGCCGAGTTCGTTGAGGCGGGTGAGCAGCGACGCGGGCGACAGGGCCTCGCCGTCGATCGAGACCGCGTCGCCCTTCTCGAAGCCGATCTGAACGAGCGTCGGCTGGTCGGGCGCGTCCTCGGGCGAGATGGTGCGCATGTGGACGTCTTCGGGCGCGGCGAGCTCGGGATCCTCGAGCACCTTCCCCTCGGACGAGGAGTGCAGCAGGTTGGCGTCGACCGAGAACGGCGCCTCGCCGCGCTTGTCCTTCGAGATCGGGATCTGGTGCTGCTCGGCGAACTCGATGAGGCGCGTGCGCGAGGTGAGGTCCCACTCGCGCCACGGCGCGATCACCGTCACGTCGGGCTCGAGCGCGTAGTAGCTGAGCTCGAAGCGGACCTGGTCGTTGCCCTTGCCGGTCGCGCCGTGACAGACGGCGTCCGCGCCGGTGGCGCGCAGGATGTCGATCTGGCGCTTGGCGATGAGCGGCCGCGCGATCGAGGTGCCCAGCAGATACTGGCCCTCATAGACCGCGTTCGCCCGGAACATCGGGAAGACGAAGTCGCGGACGAACTCCTCGCGCAGATCGTCGATGAAGATGTTGTCCGGCTTGATGCCGAGCAGCTCGGCCTTCTTGCGCGCGGGCTCCAGCTCCTCGCCCTGGCCGAGATCGGCGGTGAACGTCACCACCTCGCAGCCATAGGTGGTCTGCAGCCATTTGAGGATGACGGAGGTGTCGAGACCGCCGGAATAGGCGAGCACGACCTTCTTCACGCGCTTGACTTCGGACATTTCGGTTCCGGTGCGGGGGACTTCAAGGAGCGCGCACTCTAGCCACCGACGTCCGCGGGGCAAGCCCCTCCGAGGCCGCGCGCGTCGCCCGCGGCCCTCCGCGCCCGCCCGGCGCCCTGCCGAGCGCCTGCTCGGCCCCTCCTGTCAGCCAGATCCGGCCCCCTCAGGCGACGCGGGCGGGTCGAAAGGGGATGACGGTCGCGCCGGCCTCCTGAGCCGCGCGGCGGACGGCGCGGAGATCCCCATGCGCCATCACGGATTCGATCGCGCGCTTCAGCTCGTCCGGCGTCTCGTCGCCAAGCCCGAGATCGGCCGCGACGGTCGCCGCGGCGCCGATCAGCGCCGTGAAGACCGCGCCGGAATCCTCGCCGCAGCGCTGCAGCGTGACGGCGAGACGAAGAACCACCGCATTGACGTCGTCGTTGGACATGACCATGGCTCCATCGCCCCTCGATCGAGGCGACGCGAAAGAAAAGGAAAGCGTTCGTCGCGGGCCGTCGTGTCTTTGGTCACGACGCGCGGCTTCGAATCACCGTTGACTCAAGCATTTGCGGCGGACCGCGCCGAATTGAGACATTCGGGCGGCGAAATAAGGCGAAGAGGTTTCCGGCCTTCACAAAACCTTCATCGCCTCGGGATCCGAGACCGCCTGAAGCCTCAGGGCCGAGAGCCGCGCGAAACGCAGCGTGACGGCCTTGCGCCGCGCGCCGGCGAGCGGATGCGACGGCCCGTCGCGAATCGCCGCCGCGCCGTAGCGGTCGGCCAGGATGAGCCCTGTCTCCTGCGGAATGAGCGCCTGCGGAAAGTCGCGCCCCACCGCGAAGTAGAACCGGTCGCAAAACTCGGCGTAGTCCCGCCATTTCTTGTCGGTGCGATAATCCTGCGGGCCGGACTTGATCTCGACGATGACGATCTCGCCCTTCGGCCCGAGCGCCATGACGTCCGCGCGCCGGCCCGACCGCAACGGCGTCTCCAGTAGGCAGCCAAAGCCGGCGGCGGAGAAGTACCGGCAGACGCCCCGGGCGAGAGAGGCCGCGACGCCCGAGAGCGACGTCGTCGCCGACACGGTCCGCGCGTCCTCTCCGATCAGCGACTGGGCGTCGATGTTCTCCATACGTTCGAGTATGGCACGAAAAGAGAACGGCGCAAGCGTCGAGGGACGCCAGCGCCGGGCGCTATCGCGCGCGCCCAAGGATCTCAGGGAGTCTTTCGTGATTGAGCGCGAGCCATTGCAGCGCGATCAGCAGATAGGCGTTGCGCGGCCGCGGGTCGTCGAGCGCGGCGACGGCGGCGGCGATCGGGGCGGCGAAGGGGCGGGTGAGCTCGCGCTCGTCGGCGGCTCCAGCCTCCGACGGCAGGTTTTCCGACGAGACTTCGGCAAGAAACACCATGGCGTGCTCGTCGACGATGCCCGGCGTCGGCAGGAACGAGAACAGCGGCGTGATTCGGCCGGCCGACAGGCCGGTCTCCTCCATGAGCTCGCGTCGCGCCGCCGCCTCGAGGTCCTCGCCCGGCTCGACGCGCCCCGCCACCACCTCGACGAGGTCGCCGGCGCCGGTGGCCAGATGCGCCGGCAGGCGGAACTGGCGAATCAGCACGAGTTCGCCCCGCCGGAGATCGACCGGGATCACGGCGACGCAAGGGCCGCCGCGCAGCACCTCGCGCTCCTGCACGATCTCGCCGCGCTCGCCCGCCTGCAGCCTCGCGCGCCAGCCCTCGAGCCGGCGATAGCCGTCGAACAGGAGCCTTGGCCCCTCCACCACGGCGGGCGAGGGTCGCGCGGCGAAGAGGTCCTCGTCGCTCATTGCGCCGCAGCCTTTCCCGGATCCGCCGCCACGTCGAAGGCGGCGGCGAGCAGCGCGCGGGTGTAGTCGGTCTCGGGGCTTTTCAGCACCCGCGCCGCGGGGCCGGCCTCCACCACCTTGCCGTTGCGCATCACCACCACCTCGTTGGCGAGCGCGCGCACGACCTTGAGATCGTGGCTGATGAACAGGAAGGCGAGCTTCCTCCGCGCCTGGACCGCGCGCAGGAGGTCGACGATCTGCGCCTGCACCGACATGTCGAGCGCGCTCGTCGGCTCGTCGAGCACGATGAACGAGGGCTCGAGCGCCAGCGCCCGGGCGATCGCGATGCGCTGGCGCTGGCCGCCGGAGAATTCGTGCGGGTAGCGGTCCATGGAGGCCGGGTCGAGCCCGACGTCGGCGAGCGCGCGCGCCACCGTCTCGCGCTTTTGCGCAGCCTTCAGCCGCGCGCCCTGCACGCCGAGGCCCTCCGCCACGATGTCGAGCACCGTCATGCGGGGACTGAGCGAGCCGTAGGGATCCTGAAAGACGACCTGCATGTTCTTGCGCAGCGGGCGCATCTCCGCCGAGCCGAAGCCGGAGATGTCCTGCCCGAGCCACGCGATGCGGCCTTCGCTCGAGATGAGCCGCAGGATCGCCAGGCCGAGCGTCGTCTTGCCCGAGCCGGACTCGCCAACCACGCCGACGGTCTGGCCTTCGCGCAGCGTCAGCGAGACGCCGTCCACCGCCTTCACATGGCCGACGGTCCGGCGCAGAAAGCCGCGCTTGATCGGGAACCAGACCTTGAGGTCCGCGACCTCGACCAGCGCCTTCGCATCGGCGTCGGCGGCCGGCGGCAGGCCCTTGGGCTCGGCGGCCAGCAGCTTCTTGGTGTAGTCGTGCTCGGGCGAGGAGAAGACGCGCGCGGTCTCGCCGTGCTCCACGATCCTGCCCTTCGTCATCACGCAGACCCGGTCGGCGATCTTGCGCACGATGCCGAGGTCGTGGGTGATGAACAGCATCGCCATGCCGAGCCGGCCCTGCAGCTCCTTCAGCAGCGCCAGGATCTGCGCCTGCACGGTCACGTCGAGCGCGGTGGTGGGCTCGTCGGCGATCAGCAGGTCGGGTTCGTTGGCGAGCGCCATCGCGATCATCACGCGCTGGCGCTGGCCGCCCGACAGCTGGTGCGGGAACGAGCCGAGCCGCGTCTCGGGCTCGGGGATGCCGACCTGGGCGAGCAGCTCGAGCGTGCGCGCCCGGCACTTCTCCTTCGACCAGCCGCGATGAACCGAAAGGATCTCGCCGATCTGCCGCTCGATCGTGTGGAGCGGGTTGAGCGAGGTCATCGGCTCCTGGAACACCATGGAGATGTCGGCCCCGCGCACCTTGCGGAGCGCCTTCTCCGAGACCTTCAGCAGATCCTCGCCGTTGAACAGGATCTCGCCCGAGGGGTGGCCGGCGGCCGGATAGGCCAGGAGCCGCACGACCGAGAGCGCGGTGACGGACTTGCCCGACCCGCTTTCGCCCACAAGCGCGAGCGTCTCGCCCTTGGCGAGATCAAACGAGACCCGGTCGACCGCGAGCGAGCGCCCGCCCTCGACGGCGAAGTCGACCGAGAGATCCCGGACAGAGAGCAGGGGAGCGGTCACCGGAACGTCTTCCGCGGGTCGAAGGCGTCGCGCACGGCCTCCCCGACGAAGATCAGCAGCGACAGCATCACGGCGATGACCATGAAGCCCGACACGCCGAGCCATGGCGCCTGGAGGTTCGACTTGCCCTGCGCCAGCAGCTCGCCGAGCGAGGGGAAGCCCGGCGGCAGGCCGAAGCCGAGGAAGTCGAGCGCTGTCAGCGTCGTGATCGAGCCCGACAGGATGAAGGGCATGAAGGTCAGCGTCGCCACCATCGCGTTGGGCAGCAGATGGCGGAACATGATCGCGCCGTTCGAGACGCCGAGCGCCTTCGCCGCGCGCACATATTCGAAGTTGCGGCCCCTCAGGAACTCCGCCCGCACCACGCCGACGAGCGCGACCCACGAGAACAGCAGCAGGATGAACAGCAGCACCCAGACGCTCGGCGCCAGCACCGAGGACAGGATGATGAGCAGGTAGAGCGTCGGAACCGAGGTCCAGATCTCGATGAAGCGCTGGAACAACAGGTCGGTCCAGCCGCCGAAATAGCCCTGCACGGCGCCGGCCGCGACGCCGATCACCGACGACAGCACGGTGAGCGCGAGGCCGAACAGCACCGAGAGCCGGAACCCGTAAAGCAGGCGCGCGAACACGTCGCGGCCCTGGTCGTCGGTGCCGAGCCAGTTCCACTCGATGTCGGCGCAGGATTTCGCCCGCGGCGCCGCGGCGTCGGCCTTGGCGGCGTCGCCCTCGGGCGTGCGGTCGGCCGCGGCCTTGGCGCAGGTCGCGTCGTCGAGCAGCCAGGTGGGCGGCGAGGGCGCAGGAGTGGGCAGGTTCAGGTTGATCGTGTCGTAGGAGTAGCGCACCGGCGGCCACACCATCCAGCCGCCCGACTTCTTGATCAGATCCTGCAGATAGGGGTCGCGATAGTCGGCCTCGGTCTCGAAGTCGCCGCCGAAGGTCGTCTCCGAATAGGAGGTCAGCGCGGGCGTGTAGAAGGCGCCGTCATATTTCACGAGGAACGGCTTGTCGTTCGCGATGAACTCCGCGAACAGGCTGACGAAGAACAGCGCGAGGAACAGCCAGAACGAGTGCCAGCCACGGCCGTTCGCGCGGAAATTCGCGAATCGCCGCCGGTTGATGGGCGAGAGCTTTCCGCGGGGCGCCGGGACCGGGGCGGAACCGGGCGTCGGCGGCGGAGATGCGATGGCGTCGGTCATGGGCGCAGCCCTCGTCCCGGACTTGATCCGGGACCCAGAACCGACAGCGTTACTCCAGCAGTCACGACCGTCCGCGTCTTATCCTTCGACCTCGACGCGTCTGGGTCCCGGATCAAGTCCGGGACAAGGAGGGAGGGGGCGCCGCTCATGGGCGCACCTGCCGAAAATTGCGTGCTTCGAGACGCCGTCCTGCGGACGGCTCCTCAGCATGAGGACCGTTCAGGGTCCACACCCCTCCCTCATGCTGAGGAGCGGCCGAAAGGCCGCGTCTCGAAGCACGCAGTTCGGCGGTGAGCGACCGGACCCGCATCACACCTCCCGCGTCTCGAAGTCGATCCGCGGATCGACCCACATGTAGGAGAGGTCCGAAATCAGCGCGACCACGAGGCCGAGCAGCGAGAAGATATAGAGATTGGCGAACACGACCGCATAGTCGCGGTTGACGATCGACTCGAAGCCCAGGAGCCCCAGCCCGTCGAGCGAGAAGATCGTCTCGATCAGCAGCGCGCCGGAGAAGAACGCGCCGATGAAGGCGCCCGGGAAGCCCGCGATCAGGATCAGCATCGCGTTGCGGAACACATGGCCGTAGAGCACCTGGTTCTCGGTCAGGCCCTTCATGCGCGCGGTCTGGACATACTGCTTGCGGATCTCGTCCAGGAACGAGTTTTTCGTTAGCAGCGTCGTGGTGGCGAAGGCCGAGATCGCGAGCGCGGTCAGCGGAAGCGCCATGTGCCAGGCGTAGTCCACCGCCTTCCCCCAGAGCGAGAGCTGGTCCCAGTTGTCAGAGGTCAGGCCTCTCAGCGGGAACCAGTCGAGGAAAGTGCCGCCGGCGAACAGCACGATCAGCAGGATGGCGAACAGGAAGCCCGGGATCGCGTAGCCGATGACGATGACGCTCGACGTCCAGACGTCGAAGCGCGAGCCGTCGCGCACGGCCTTGGCGACGCCGAGCGGCACCGAGATCATGTAGGAAATGAGCGTCATCCAGAGGCCGAGCGAGATCGACACCGGCATCTTCTCGAGAATGAGGTCGACGACGTCGATGTCGCGGAAATAGGAGCGCCCGAAGTCGAAGCGGGCGTAGTCCCGGATCATCTTGGCGAAGCGCTCGGGCGCCGGCTTGTCGAAGCCGAACTGCTTTTCGAGCTGCTTGATGAATTCCGGGTCGAGCCCCTGCGCGCCGCGATATTTCGAGTTGATCGGGTCGTTCGAGCCGCCGCGCTGGACGTCGCCGGAGCGTTGGAGGTCGTTGCCGGATCCGCCCGAGACGCGGGCGGTCGCGTCCGTGCCCTGCCCGGTCACCTGCGCGATCACCCGCTCCACCGGTCCGCCGGGCGCGAACTGGATGATGACGAAGGACACGAGCATGATCCCGAGCAGCGTCGGGATCATCAGCGCGATGCGGCGGAGGACATAGGCGAGCACTTAAAGCTGAGCCTCGCGGAAAGAGCCAGCAGCGGCCTCGCCGTTCCCCCCTCCCCCTTGCGGGGAGGGGTCGGGGGTGGGGGTGGTCCCGAAAGAGGCGCCGACGTTCGATCGAAGGGCTTCGACGACCAATTCCCGAACGCCTTGAGGATTGAGCAAAACCTCATTGTTCCAGAACCGTAGCACGCGCCAGCCGAGCGCCTCCATCTCAGCCGTGCGCGCGACGTCGGTGACGCTTTCGCAGTGCTGGCCGCCATCGACTTCGATGACAAGCTTCGCGCGGCGGCACGCGAAATCGGCGATGTAACCGCCGATGACGACCTGACGCCGGAAGTGCGTGCCCTCGAGTTCGAGGCCGCGCAGCAGACGCCAGAGCTTCTTCTCAGCGTCAGTCGGCCGACTTCTGTGGGCGCGCGCAAGTCGCGTGATGACCGGTGTAGGAGCGGCGGCCGTCGTCGCCCAAGGGCGCGCATCTTCGGCGTCGCGCCTCATTCTGAGCCACCCCCACCCCTAACCCCTCCCCGCAAGGGAGAGGGGGATGGCGTCGCGCCGCTCACGCCTTCACCCCTGCGGCGGCGGCTTTCTGCTCGTCCCACCACCAGGTTTCCGGCGCGCCTCTCGCGTAACGCGGCTTCTCGGCCGGATGGCCAAACGCGTCCCAGTAGGCGAGCGTGTGCGTGTCCTTGTTCCAGGCCGGCACCCAGCTGACGAGCGAGCGCAGCACCCGGTCGAGCGCGCGGCAGGCGAGGTTGAGCTTCTCGCGCGATGTCGCCGCGACGATCTTCTCCACGAGCGCGTCCACGGCGGGATCGGCGATCCCGGAGGCGTTCTGCGAACCGGGGAGGCTCGCGGACTCCGACGCATAGATCTGCCTCAGGCCTTCACCGGGGGTGTCCGACATCGTAAGTCGCCGGCTGATGACGTCGTAGTCGAAATTGTTGGTGCGCTGCTGATATTGCGCGGCGTCGACAAGGCGAATGTTGGCCGCGACGCCCAGCACCTTCAGGTTCGAAATGAACTTCGAGACGTGCGGGTCGAGCCCCTTGTCGAACTCGAGAAACTCGATGGTCAGCGCCTCGCCCGCAGCGTTGGTCGCCTGTCCGTCCTTCACCGTGTAGCCGGCTTCGCGCAGCAGCCCCGCCGCCTCACGCAGCAGCTTCCGGTCCTGCCCCGAGCCGTCGGCGATCGCCGGGACGATGGGCTCGCCGAACACCTCGTCCGGCACCTTGCCGCGGAACGGCTCCAGCAGCGCGAGCTCAGGCCCTTCCGGCTTGCCCGTCGCCATCATCTCGGGCGCGCCCTGGAACACCGAGACCGTGCGCTTGTAGGCGTTGAACATCAGGTTGCGGTTCATCCATTCGAAGTCGAGAGCGAGGTTCAATGCCTTCCGCACCCGAACGTCCTGGAACTTCTTGCGCCGCAGGTTGAAGTACCACCCTTGAGCGCCCGAAGCGGTAATGTCGGGCAGGGTTTCGCGCTTCACCTTGCCTTCGCGCACGCCGGGAAACTCATAGCCGGTCGCCCAGGTGCGGGACGTGAACTCCTCGCGGAAGAGATAGGCCTTGGCCTTGAACGCCTCGAAGGCGACGTCGCGATCTCGATAGAACTCGAAGCGGACGCGCTCGAAATTGTTCTGGCCGACGTTCACAGGAAGATCCTTGGCCCAGTAGTCGGCGACCCGGTTGAACTCGATCAGGCGCCCCTGCTCCACGCGCCCGACCTTGTAGGGACCGGAGCCAAGCGGCGGCTCGAGCGTCGCCTCGTCGAACGACTTCTTCGAGTAGTAGGTTTTGGAAAAGATCGGGAGGGCGACCAACTGGAGCGGCAGGTCGCGGGTGCGCTTGGGAGAGAGCCGCAGCACGCACACGTGCTCGCCCTCGACCTCCACTGTTTCGAGATCGCGGATCGCCTGCGCCACCAGTGGATGGCCCTTGGCCTTCAGCGTCTCCAGCGACCATTTCACGTCCTCGGCCGTGAGCCTGGAGCCGTCGTGGAAGCGGGCCTCGGGGCGCAGCGCGAAGCGATAGGCGAGCCCGTCGCCCGAGACCGCGACCGACTTCGCGACAAGCCCGTAGAGCGCGTCCGGCTCGTCATTGGCGCGCGCCATCAGCGTGTCGAAGGTGAGGCCCATCCCTTGAGCGCCGTCGCCTTTGAGGATGTAGGCGTTCAGCGTGTTGAAGGTGGTGAGGCTCTGGTTGAGCGAGGTCGTGGCCGGATAGGTGCTGAACGATCCCGCTTTGGGGGCGTCGGCGCGCACATAGTCGAACCGCGTGAAGTCGGGCGCGTATTTCAGCTCGCCGAAGGCCGAGAGACCGTGGCGCTCGGGGCCGAACGCCTTCGGGTCGCCGTCCGCGGCCGCAGGGGCGGCAGGAGCGCCCTCGGCTTGCGCGCGGGCGGCGCGGGGGAAGAGCCCGAAGGCCGCCGCCGCGCCGGCGTAGAGCAGCGCTTCGCGGCGAGTGCTCGTCAGACGCGACGTCTCCGCCCCCCTCCCCCTTGCGGGGAGGGTGAGGGTGGCTCCGGATGAGGCGAGGGGTTCGGCGTCGAGCGGCGCCGGCGGCGCTCCGTTCTGAGCCACCCCCACCCCTAACCCCTCCCCGCAAGGGGGAGGGGAACAGGAGGCGCTGTTTCGGCCGCTCATGAGCGGCCCCCGACGGCCTTGGCCTTCTCGGCGTCCCACCACCAGACGGTCGGGAACATCGCGCCGCGCGGCGGAAGCTTGGCGGGGCGCGAGAAGCGGTCCCAGCGGGCGGTGCGGTCCTCGATGCTCGTGAACTGCGGCACCACGTAATTGTGCGCGAGCAGCACGCGGTCGAGCGCGCGGGCCGCGGCGGTGAGATCGTCGCGGTCCTTGGCGAAGATGATCTTGTCGATCAGCGCGTCGACGCCCGGATCCTTAATTCCGACGAAGTTCTGCGAGCCCGAGACGTCGGCCGAAGAACTTCCCCACATGTCGCGCTGCTCGTTGCCGGGCGACAGCGACTGGCCCCAGCCGACCGTCACCATGTCGAAGTCGAAGCTGCGGATGCGGTTGATGTACTGGCTGTCGTCGAGCAGGCGCATCGTCACCTCGACGCCGAGGCGTTCGAGCGCCGGCTTGTAGAAGCTGAGCAGCCGCTCGCCGGTCGGGTCGCCATAGATGAACTCGACCTTGAACGCCTCGCCCTTCTCGTTCTTGAGCGCCGCCTTGCCGCCCTCGCGCGAGACGGTCCAGCCCGCTTCCTTCAGCAGCCGCACGGCCTCGCGCAGATTCTCGCGCGCCTTTTCGGGCGAGCCGCCCACCGGGTTCTTGTACGCGCTCGTGAAGACCTCGGCCGGGATCTTGTCCCTGACGCTTTCGAGGATCTCCTTCTCGCGGCCTTCCGGAAGGCCCTTCGACGCGAGGTCGGTGCCGTAGAAGTAGCTGTCGATCCGGACGTACTGCCCGAACATGATCGACTTGTTGATCTCCTCGAAGTCGAACGCCAGGTTGAAGGCCCGGCGCACCCGCGGGTCCTTGAACTTGTCGCGGCGGATGTTGAAGGCGTAGCCCTGCATCCGGCCCGACTGGCTGTCGACGAACTTCTCCAGCAGCACCTTCTTCTGCTGAACCGCCGGGAACGCGTAGGCCGTCGCCCAGTTCTTGGCGCTGTTCTCCTCGCGATAGTCGAACTGGTCGCCCTTGAAGGCCTCCACCAGCACGGTCGAGTCGCGGTAGTAGTCGAAGCGCATCTCGTCGAAATTGTAGATCCCGACGCGCGCCGGAAGCTTGGCGGCCCAATAGTCCGGAGAGCGCTCGTAGGAGATCCAGCGGCCCGGCGCGAAGGCCTTCACGCGATAGGGACCGGAGCCGAGCGGCTTGTCGAGCGTGCCTTCCTCGATGTTGCGCTTGCGGCC
Organism: Chenggangzhangella methanolivorans; assembly: GCF_042648545.1. Classification (NCBI taxonomy): domain Bacteria; kingdom Pseudomonadati; phylum Pseudomonadota; class Alphaproteobacteria; order Hyphomicrobiales; family Methylopilaceae; genus Chenggangzhangella; species Chenggangzhangella methanolivorans. The sequence goes on along the minus strand of NZ_JBHRXS010000017.1, from coordinate 84,060 downwards.
CTGCTCGTCGCTCCCCTCCCAGAATTTCTTGGGCAGGATCGGGATCTGGCCGGTGATCTGCGGCAGCTCGCGGTTGCCGGGCCCTGCGAAGGTGAACGTCACCTCGCGCTCGCCCGTGATCTCGGCCTTGGCGACGTCGTGATAGTAGCGGGAGCGCATGGGGTCGATGCGCTTCAGCGTCTCGAACGACCAGACCACGTCCTCGGCCGTCACCGGCGAGCCGTCGTTGAAGCGCGCCTCGGGGCGCAGCCGATAGGTGACCGAGGAATAGTCGGCCGGGTAGCGCACGCTTTCGGCGATCAGCCCGTATTCGGTCGCCGGCTCGTCGAGCGCGTCGGTCATCAGCGTGTCGTAGAGGAGGTTGAGGCCGGCGGCCTCGTTGCCCTTGGGCACGAAGGCGTTGAGGCTGTCGAAGGTGCCGAGCGCGCCGAGCCGGACCGTCCCGCCCTTGGGCGCGTCCGGGTTCACATAGTCGAAATGCTTGAAGTCCGCCGGGTACTTCACGTCCCCGAGCAGCGACAGCCCGTGCCGCCATTCGCCTGCGCCCGGAGCCCCGCCGGGCGACTGGGCCGCGGCGGGCAGGGTCGCGAGCGTGGCGGCGAGAAGGGCGGCGGCGAGGCGGAACGTCATGAGCGGGCGGGCTTGTCCTCGGATGGCGCGACGAGAAGAACCGTCTGGTCCCGCATTATGTCGCGAAAGAGGAGGCGCGCCAGACGTGTGAGCGACGGCGCGCCGTCGTGACGCGATCGTGAGGCGGCCAGAAGCAAAACGGCCGGGCGTCGCCGCCCGGCCGTCAGATCGTCAGCTCAAGGCCGATCGGCTCACTTGCCGGGGATCGGGGCCGGGCTGTCGGAGTTCTTGTTCAGGAACGCGATGATGTTGGCGCGCTCCTGCGCGTCCTTCACGCCCGGGAACGCCATCATCGTGCCGGGCACGGCCTTCGCCGGGTCTTCCAGCCACTTGTCCAGCAGCGCGAAGTCCCACGGGCCCTGCTCGTGCTTCTTGAACTCGTCGGAATATTCGAAGTCGGCGATGTGGCCGTGCTTCATGCCGACGATTCCGTAGAGGTTCGGGCCCGCGATCGTCTCGCCGCCCTTGTTGAGGCTGTGGCACATCGCGCACTGGGCCTCCGTCGCGGTCTTGCCGGCTTCGACGTCGGCCGAGGCGAGCAGCTTCACGACGTCGCCGCTGGCAGCGGGAGCCGCAGGAGCCGCCGCCTGGTCGGCGGGTTTGGCCGGCTCGGCGGGCTTGGCGGCTTCGGCCGGAGCCGCGGGCTTGGCCGTTTCGGCAGGCTTGGCCGGCTCGGCGGGCTTGGCTTCCGCGGCCTTCTGCTCCCCGGCGGGAGCCGGGGCGGCGGCCGGCGCTTCCGTCTTCTTCTCGCCGCCGGCGGCAGGCGCCGCGGCGCCGCCGAGATCGGCCGGCTTGTCAGAGTTCTTGTTGAGATAAGCGACCAGCGCCGCGCGCTCGTCCTCGTTCTTGACGCCCATGAACGCCATGGTGGTGCCGGGGATGTAGTTCTTCGGGCTCTCGAGCCAGTGGCCGAGATTCTCGACGTCCCAGGTCTTGTCCTTGGTCTTCTGCATGGCGTCGGAGTAGCTGAAGCCCTCCATGTGGGCGTGCTTCAGGCCGACGATGCCGTAGAGGTTCGGGCCGGCCTTGGCCGCGCCGCCCTTGTCGAAGGAGTGGCAGGCCGCGCACTTCTTCGCCGCCTGCTCGCCCTTGGCCGGATCGGCCGCCGCGACCTTGGCCGCGAAGCCGCCGCCCGCCGCCGGGGCGCCGCCGGCAGCCGCCGGCTTGGCCTCGACCTTCGGCAGGTCGAGCGGCTTGTCGGAGTTCTTGTTGAGATAAGCGAGCAGGTTCGCGCGCTCCTGCGGATCCTTCACGCCCATGAACGCCATCGTGGTGCCCTGGATGTAGCCCTTCGGGTTCTCCAGCCAGTGGTCCATGTTCTCGAAGTCCCACGTCTTGTCCGCGGTCTTCTTCATGGCGTCCGAATAGCCGAAGCCCTCCATGTGGGCGTGCTTCAGACCGATGACGCCGTAGAGATTCGGGCCGGCCTTGGCGGGCTCGCCCTTGCCGAAGGAGTGGCAGGCCGCGCACTTCTTGGACGACTGCTCGCCCTTGGCCGGATCGGCCGAAGCAAGGAGCGCCAGCGCGCCTGCGGGCGCGGCTGCGCCGCCGCCTGCGGCCTCGCCGCCTTCCTTCTTCTCCGCGACCTCGTAGCCGGGCTTTTCGGGCTTCTTCTGGTGGAAGACTTCTTCGACGAGCACGTTGACGCCGAGCAATACGGTCAGCGTGCCGAGCACCGCGCCCGCGATCTTGTTCAGTTTAAACGTGTCCATTTCCGCTCCGGCTGTCCGCCGACCGCAGCGTCGTCGCCGCCGGCGCGTCCCGTCCCTGATTGTTTTCATTGGCGCGGGCGAGCCGAAGGCAGGCCCGCTAAGGCGGGCGGCACGCTAACCGCTTTTGATCCGGCGTCGCAACTCAGCTATGACCGCGACACATTGCTACCTTATGCTGAGGGCTTGATTTCCCAACCCTCGGTCCCGGCTCGAAAATCACCGCTTGTCTGGATTTAGGATGCCTACAGTCCGCGCTCCGATGCGCCCTCTCGTGCTTGTTCCGGCGCGGCTCGCCGCGACCCGCCTTCCGAGGAAGCCGCTCGCCGACATCCACGGCGAACCCATGGTGGTCCACGTGTGGCGCAGGGCCGTCGAGGCCGGCGTCGGGACGGTGGTGGTGGCGGCCGATTCCGACGAAGTCGCCGAGGCCGTGGTCGCGGCCGGGGGCCAGGCGGTGATGACCCGGCCGGACCATCCGTCAGGCTCCGACCGCATCCACGAGGCGCTCGAGGCGCTCGATCCGGACCGCGATTTCAACGTAATCGTGAACGTGCAGGGCGACCTGCCGACGATCGAGCCGGAGGCGATCCGCGCCTGTCTCGCGCCGCTCGCCGATCCGGAGGTCGACATCGCGACGCTCGTCGCCGAGATCACGCGCGAGGAGGAGAAGACCGCCCCGAGCGTCGTGAAGATGGTCGGGACCGAGACCTCGCCCGGCCGCTTCCGCTGCCTCTACTTCACGCGCGCCACGGCGCCGACGGGCCCCGGCCCGCTCTTCCATCATATCGGCCTCTACGGCTACCGCCGCGAGGCGCTGGAGCGCTTCGTGAAGCTGCCGCCCTCCCCGCTCGAGATCCGCGAGAAGCTGGAGCAGCTCCGCGCGCTCGAGGCCGGCATGCGGATCGACGCCGTGAAGGTCGACGTGACGCCGCTCGGGGTCGACACCCACGAGGATCTGGAGCGCGCCCGCGAGATGCTCGCGCCGGGAGCCCGGTCATGAGCACCGCTGTAAGCGGCCGCATCGCCTATCAGGGCGAAGCCGGGGCGAATTCGCATCTCGCCTGCGTCAACGTCTATCCGGACATGGAGCCCGTCCCCTGCGCGAGCTTCGAGGACGCGCTCGCGGCGGTCGCCTCCGGCGACTGCGCGCTCGGCATGATCCCGATCGAGAACTCGGCGAACGGCCGTGTGGCCGACATCCACCACCTGATGCCGTCCGCGGGCCTCCACATCATCGGCGAGTACTTCATGCCGATCCATCACCAGCTGATGGCGGTGCAGGGCGCGACGCTCGACACGGTGAAAACCGTCCAGAGCCACGTGCAGGCGCTCGGCCAGTGCCGCGGCACGCTGAGGAAGCTCGGCCTGACGCCGCTCATCGGCGCCGACACGGCCGGCTCCGCCCGCGAGATCCGCGACGCGGGCGATCCGACCCGCGCGGCGCTGGCCTCGACGCTTGCGGCGCAGGAGTACGGGCTCGAGATCCTCGCCCGAGACATCGAGGACTTCGCCAACAACACCACCCGCTTCGTGGTGCTGTCGCGCGCCAAGGACTGGGCCAAGCCCGGCCGCGGGCTGACGGTGACGACCTTCGTGTTCAAGGTGAAGAACCTGCCGGCCGCGCTCTACAAGGCGCTCGGCGGTTTCGCGACCAACGGCGTCAACATGACGAAGCTCGAGAGCTACCAGCTCGAGGGCAAGTTCACCGCGACGCAGTTCTACGCCGACGTCGAGGGGCACCCGAAGGACGCCGGCCTGAAGCGCGCGCTGGACGAGCTGAAGTTCTTCTCCTCCGAGCTCGCGATTCTGGGCGTCTACGAGGCCCACGAGTTCCGCATCGCCGCGCGGGCGCTGGAGACGGAAGCCGCGCTTCGGCGGTGACGGGCGCCGACCCCGCCCTTTCCCTCATGCCCGCGCGGGGCCGCCGCCTTGTCCCGGACGTGATCCGGGACCCAGAACCGACGCCGCTTCAGAAGCGACCGCCGAACCCGGGCCGCCCTTCTCGGAACGCCCATCGGTTCTGGGTCCCGGATCACGTCCGGGACAAGGACAGGGGTGGGTTCACCCGCCTCTCTGGACGAACCGCCTCAGCAGGTGATGCGCGATCGCCGACGGCGGCGGGGCGAACAGCCCGTCGCCATGCGTGCGCGCCAGCATCAGGGCCGCCTCGTCGCGGGCGAACCAGCGGGCGTCCTCGAGCTCCTCGAAGTCCGGCGTGATCTCGTCCGACAGCGCCTCGCAGCTCACCCCCAGCATCAGCTGCGAGGGAAACGGCCAGGGCTGCGACAGCTCGTAAGCCACGGGGCCGACGTCGAGCCCCGCCTCTTCCTTGATCTCGCGGCGGGCCGCGTCCTCCACCGTCTCGCCGGGCTCGACGAAACCCGCGAGGCACGACCACATGCCGGGCGGAAACCGCGCCTGCCGGCCGAGCAGGCACCTGTCGCCCCGCGTCACCAGCATGATCGCCACCGGATCGACGCGCGGAAAATGCAGCGCCCCGCAGGAGGCGCAGACGCGCCGCCATCCGCCCGGCGCGGCGTCGGTCGCAGAGCCGCAATTGGCGCAGAACCGGTGGCGGGCGTGCCAGGCCGCCATGCTCTTGGCGTAGCCGCCGAGCGCGAGCGCCTCGCCGGCGAGCCGTGCCTCGACCGCGAGCGCGCGCAGGTCCGAGGCCGGAAGGTCGTCGTCGCCGGGCGCGTCGGTCAGGCTGGCGGCGAATCGCGGCGCGCCGTGATGGCGGCCGAGATAGGCGGCGCGCGACGAGGGCCCGAGCGCCGACAGCGCGGCGGCGTCGAGCAGGGGCCCGCCGTCCTCGCCCGCCATCACCAGCGCGTCTCCGGCGAAGGCGAGAAACCGCGCGTCGTCCCGCGCGGCCTCTGCTTCGACGAAGGCGGCGTCGTCGCGCTTTTCCGCCATGCGGTCCATGCGCATCCGCGCATAACCGAGCTCGGGCGTTTCGTCGCTCATGCGAAGTTCCCTTGATCGGCGCCGCCGCCGCCCTTGCGCGGGGGGCCGCCGCGGGGCCATATAGCGCCCGGGAGGTTGGCGATGGGCGTGTTCCTCGCCAACCGGGTCAGGTCCGAAAGGAAGCAGCCCTAACGAGACCTTCACGGGTCGTCGACCGGCCTCCCACCTTTCGCCCATCGCGAGGCTCTTGCCGCAAGCGGCGACGGCCTGCGTGCTTCGAGACGGCCCTTCGGGCCTCCTCAGCATGAGGACCGTTGGATTGCTGGCGAACCGTCCCGACAGGGCGATGATTTCCGAGACCCTCGCCGCTCCTCAAGCCGAGGAGCCCGCGTCGGCGGGCGTCCCGACGCGCGCAGCTCGCGTCCGCCGCGCATGACCGCTCCCGTCCCCTACCGCGTCCTCGCCCGAAAATACCGCCCCCAGCGCTTCGAGGACCTGATCGGCCAGGAGCCGATGGTCCGCACGCTCCGGAACTCCTTCTCCTCCGGCCGCATCGCGCAGGCTTGGATCCTCACGGGCGTGCGCGGCGTCGGCAAGACCACGACGGCCCGCATCCTCGCGCGCGCGCTCAACTACGAGACGGAAGGCGGACAGGGCGGCCCGACGGTCGACCTCTCGGAGAAGGGCGTCCACTGCGACGCCATCATGGAGTCGCGCCACGTCGACGTGGTGGAGATGGACGCCGCCTCCCACACCGGCGTCGCGGACGTGCGCAACATCCTGGAGACCGTGCACTACGCGCCCGTGATGGCGCGCTACAAGGTCTTCATCATCGACGAAGTCCACATGCTCTCCACGAGCGCCTTCAACGCGTTCCTGAAGACGCTCGAGGAGCCGCCGCCGCATGTGAAGTTCGTGTTCGCCACGACCGAACTCCGCAAGGTGCCGGTGACGGTGCTCTCGCGCTGCCAGAGCTTCTCGCTCCGCCGCGTGAAGGCCGAGGAGATGACGGCGCATCTCGCAAAGATCTCCGCGGCCGAGGAGGTCGCGATCGAGGACGAGGCGCTCGCCGTCATCGCCCGCGCCTCGGAGGGCTCGGTGCGCGACGCGCTCTCGCTGCTCGACCAGTCGATCGCCCATGGGCAGGGCCGCGTCGAGGCGCAGGCCGTGCGCGCGATGCTCGGCCTCGCGGACCGCGGCGGCGTTCTCGACCTCTTCGACGCCGTGATGCGCGGCGACGCGGCCGCCGCCCTCGACGGTTTCCGCGCGAGCCACGACGCCGGCGCCGAGCCCGCGGCCGTGCTCGCCGACCTCGCCGAGACCGTGCATCTCGTCACCCGGATAAAACTCGCGCCGAAGGCCGCCGACGACCCGGCGCTCTCCGAAAGCGAGCGGCTGCGCGGCAAGGAGTTCGCCGACAAGCTGTCGATGCGCGCGCTCTCGCGCGCCTGGCAGATGCTGCTGAAGGGCATTTCGGAGACGCAGGTCGCGGTGAAGCCCGCGCAGGCCGCCGACATGGTTCTGGTGCGCCTCGCCTACGCCGCCGACCTGCCGACCCCCGACGAGGCCCTGAGGGCGCTCGCACGCCAGGGCGGCGACGACGCGCCCCGCCCGCCGTCGGGCCCCTCGGGCGGCCATCCCGCCCCCGAGCCGATGGGCCCGGGAGCCGGCCGCGCGAGCCCCGCCTTCGCGGCCGCCCGCGCGCCGGAGAGCGCCCAGGCGCCGCAGGCCTATTCGCGGCCAGCGGCGCGCGCCGAGGCCGAGCCGTGGATCCGCCTGCAGCGCTTCGAGGATCTCGTCGCGCTCGCCACCAAGCACCGCGACATCATCCTGCAGACGCAGATGTCGCGGCACGTGCGGGTGGTGCGCTTCGAGGACGGTCGGCTCGAATTCCAGCCGACCGCCGACGCTCCGCCCGACCTCGCGGGCGCGATCGCGAAGAAGGCGCAGGAATGGACCGGCCAGCGCTGGATGGTCTCGGTGGTTTCGGGCGAAGGCGCGCCCACCATCCAGGAGCGCGAACAGGCCGAGGAGGCCGCGCTGATGGCCGGCGTCCAGGCCCATCCGCATGTCCGCGCCATTCTGGAGCGCGCGCCCGGCGCCAAGATCGTCGACATCCGCGTGCGCGCCGAGGAGCCGGAAGCGGCCGCCGTTGACGCCGCCGGCGCCGAGGCCCTACCTCCGGTCGAAGACGACGACGACCTCTGACGAAGGATCTTTGATGCGCGACCTCATGGGCATGATGGCCAAGGCCAAGGAGCTCCAGCAGAAGATGCAGGAGGCCCAGAGCGAGCTCGACCAGGTGGTGGTCGAGGGCTCGTCCGGCGGCGGCCTCGTGACCGTCAGGCTGACGGCCAAGGGACAGCTCGTCGGGATCAAGCTCGATCCGAGCCTGCTGAAGCCCGACGAGGCCGAGATCGTCGAGGACCTGATCGTGGCCGCCCACACCGAAGCCCGCAACAAGGCCGAGGCCGCGATGCAGGAGAAGATGCAGGGGCTGACCGCGGGTCTCCCGATCCCTCCCGGCATGAAGCTGTTCTGACGATCGGCTAGAGAGAGCCCTTCATCGATCGACTGCGTGCTTCGAGACGCCCGCTCGCGCGGGCTCCTCAGCATGAGGGCCGTTAGAGTTCTGCAGCGCCCCGACGTTCCTCATGCTGAGGAGCCTCGGCGAAAAGCCGGGGCGTCTCGAAGCACGCAATTCGCCGATGCAGGCTTCACACCGCCGCCGCGCCGCCCGCCACGAGCCACTGCGGGTCGAACCAGCGGTCGGCCTCGCCGTCGTAGGGCAGCCGGTTGATGTCCCAGTGGCGGATGAAGGGCGCGTAGACGCCCCAGGCCACCGGCCCGCCGCCCACATAGACGACGCGGTCGGAAAACTGCGCCAGCACCTGCGCGGGATCCATCGAGCGGCGGATCACGAACAGCGTCCGGTCGTGACGCGCGAACTCCGGGATCGCCGTGATCGTCTTCTCGCCCGCGATCAGCACATGGCCGCGGGTGATGTCGAAGAACCGCGCGACGTCGGCGATGAACTCCGGATGCTGCTCGCCTTCCCACGGCAGCACGCCGTTGAGCCCCATCTGGCCGCGCAGGCCAATGGCGCAGATCGAACGGACGTCGGGCATGGGAAGAGCTCCTGATGATGACGGCGCACCGCTAGCCTCGTCCACGCGCCTCGTCAAAGCGACGAGGGGCGTCATCCCGGCCGATCGTCTTTCAGAAAGAGGCGCCTTTCCAGGGTCGCGATCCCGGGTCCGCCTTGCGGCGGTCCGGGACGGCGCGTGTCCCCGACTTGCGATTCCCGCCCGCCTTGCGTATATCGACCTCACTCAATGACATCGTCGATCGGCTCGGTTGAGCCTTTCGAGGGTGGGTCCGGAAGGGCCCGCCCCAAACGCGCTTTACCCTTTGGAGCCGACCATCTCGGATCTCGTTGCAGCCGGCATCGCCGCCGACGTCGACAGCCCCCTGGACGAACCCCGCCTCGTGACAGAGAGCGGGGTCGACGCGCGCGTGGCCGCGATCGTCGGTCCGACGCTGATGGACCTCGGGTTCAGGCTCGTGCGCGTCAAATCGTCGGGCCGCGACGGCTACACGCTGCAGATCATGGCCGAGCGCGCCGACGGCACCTTCACGGTCGAGGACTGCGAGGTCGCCTCGAAGGCGATCTCCCCGGTGCTCGACGTCGAGGATCCGATCGACCGCGCCTACAATCTCGAGATGTCGTCGCCCGGCATCGACCGGCCGCTCGTGCGCGTCACGGATTTCGCCCGCTGGGCCGGCCACATCGCCAAGATCGAGATGGAGGCTCCGGTCGCGGGCCGGAAGCGCTTCAAGGGCGTGATCGAGGGCGCGGAGGGCGAGTTCGCCCTGTTCCGCCGCGACGACGCCAAGAAGGACGAGCCGGCGCGCGTGAAGCTGCCGATCCGCGACGTCGCGGAAGCCCGCCTCGTGCTCACCGACGAACTGATCCGAGAGGCGCTGCGCCGCGCGAAGGCCGCCGGCCGCGCGCCCGAGGATGCCGACGACGTCGCCGAAACGGACGACGCGCCGCAGAAGACCGACGGCCCCAAGGCCGACAAAGGACCCGAAAAGGGACGGAGATAACCGCAATGGTCAGCGCCAACCGGCTCGAGCTTCTGCAGATCGCCGAAGCCGTCGCCCGCGACAAGGTGATCGACAAGTCCATCGTGCTCGAAGCGATGGAGGACGCGATCCAGAAGGCCGCGAAATCGCGCTACGGCCAGGAGACCGAGATCCGCGCCGAGATCAACCCGAAGTCCGGCGAGATCCGCCTGTCGCGCCTGATGCTCGTCGTCGACGCGGTCGACAACGACAACATCGAGATTTCGGTCGACGACGCCCGCCGCAAGAACCCGGCGGCGCAGACCGGCGACTACATCGCCGAGACCCTGCCGCCCTTCGACTTCGGCCGCATCGCGGCGCAGTCGGCCAAGCAGGTGATCGTGCAGAAGGTCCGCGACGCCGAGCGCGACCGCCAGTACCAGGAGTACAAGGACCGCATCGGCGACATCGTCAACGGCCTCGTCAAGCGCGTCGAATACGGCAACGTCATCGTCGATCTTGGCCGCGGCGAGGCGATCGTGCGCCGCGACGAGCTGCTGCCGCGCGAGCTGTTCCGCGTCGGCGACCGCGTCCGCGCCTATGTGTACGACGTGCGCCGCGAGCCGCGCGGGCCGCAGATCTTCCTTTCGCGCACCCATCCGCAGTTCATGGCCAAGCTCTTCGGCCAGGAAGTGCCGGAGATCTATGACGGCGTGATCGAGATCAAGGCGGTGGCCCGCGACCCGGGCTCGCGCGCCAAGATCGCGGTGATCTCGCGCGACGGCTCGATCGATCCGGTCGGCGCCTGCGTCGGCATGCGCGGCTCGCGCGTCCAGGCCGTGGTGCAGGAGCTCCAGGGCGAGAAGATCGACATCATCCCGTGGAACCTCGACGCCGCGACCTTCATCGTGAACGCGCTGCAGCCGGCGCAGGTCGTCAAGGTCGTGCTCGACGAGGACTCCGAGAAGATCGAGGTGGTGGTTCCCGACGACCAGCTCTCGCTCGCCATCGGCCGCCGCGGCCAGAACGTGCGTCTGGCCTCGCAGCTCACCGGCTGGGACATCGACATCCTGACCGAGGCCGAGGAGAGCGAGCGCCGCCAGAAGGAGTTCGTCTCCCGCTCGCAGCTCTTCATGGACGCGCTCGACGTCGACGAGACGCTCGGCCAGCTGCTCGCGGCCGAGGGCTTCACCTCGATCGAGGATCTCGCTTATGTCGAGATCATGGAGCTCGCCTCGATCGAAGGTTTCGACGAGGACATGGCGGCGGAAGTGCAGAACCGCGCCGTCGACCATCTTGCCCGCATCGAGGCGGAGCACGACATGAAGCGTCGTGAGCTCGGCGTCGAGGACGAGCTCAAGGAGGTTCCCGGCGTCACCACCGCGATGCTGGTGGCCTTCGGCGAGAACGACATCAAGAACGTCGAGGACCTCGCGGGCTGCGCCACTGACGACCTCGTCGGCTGGATCGACCGCTCGGGTCCCGAGCCCCGCCGCGAGGCCGGCGCGCTCGACGGTTTCGAGGTCTCGCGCGACGAGGCCGAAAGCATGATCATGCAGGCGCGCCTCAAGGCGGGCTGGATCACCGAGGCCGATCTCGCTCCTGCTCCTGCGCCCGCGCCGGAAGGCGAAGAAGCGGAGGCCGAGGCGGCGCAGGCGTGATGCGTGGCCGCGGGGCAGCCGATGGAGGACGAGGACCCGACTGCGGTCGAGGACGACGCGCCGGCTCGGCCCGCCGGGCCTGAGAAGGACGACCGCAGGGCGCCCGAGCGCACCTGCGTGGCGACCCGGGAGGTCAAGGCGGTCGGCGAGCTTATCCGCTTCGTCCGGGCGCCGGACGGAACGGTGGTCCCCGACCTGAAGCGAGAGCTTCCCGGCCGGGGCGTGTGGGTGACGGCGTCGCGAGAGGCCGTTCGCCTCGCGGTGAAGAAGAAGGCCTTTTCGCGCGGCTTCAAGGAGCCCGCGACCGTCGATCCCGCGATCGACGAGCAGGTGGCCGGGCTGATCGGGCGCTCCGCGCTCGGGCTGCTCGGCTTTGCGAACAAGGCGGGGCTCGTGATCACGGGCTTCGCCAAAGTCGAGGCGGCGCTCTCGAAAGAGAACGTCGTCGCGTTGATCGAGGCGAGCGAGGCCAGCGAAGACGGCGTTCGCAAGCTCGGACAGGTTTTGAGGCGGCTCGGCATGTCTTCGGACACGCCGGTCGTGCGGCTGTTCCAGGGTCCGCAATTGGACTTGGCGTTGGGGCGGTCGAATGTGGTACATGCAGCGCTGCTCGCAGGCCCCGTCAGCGCCGCCTTTCTCGCGCGATGCGACGCATATGCGCGCTATCTAGGCATGAACGATGGGCTTGGCCCGGCGTGACGCACGCCCGGCCGTCGAACTGAGGTTCGGGCGGGAGCCCGTAAGAACGGACAGGGCATGACGGATACGAAGACTACCGGCGACAAGACTTTGACGGCTTCCCCCAAGACGCTGACGCTGAAGGGTCGGACGGAGTCCGGCCTGGTGAAGCAGAGCTTCAGCCATGGGCGGACGAACGCCGTGGTCGTCGAAAAGGTGAAGCGGCGCGTGCTGTCCCCGGGCGAAAAGCCGGCGGGCCAGGCGAGCGCGCCCGCGCCCCAGCCGCAGGCCCCCGCGGCGCCCCCCGCTCCGGCCGCGCCGAAGCCCGCGCCCCAGCGGCCGTCGAGCCCCGGCGTCGTGCTGCGCACGCTGACGAACAACGAGGTGGGCGCCCGCGCCCAGGCGCTTGCAGGCGCCAAGGCGGTCGAGGCCGAAGCCGAGCGCAAGCGCGCCGAGGCCGACGCCCGCGCGCGGATCATCCGCGAGGCCAACGAAGAGCGCGAGCGTCTCCAGGCCGAAGCCCGCAAGCGCGAGGAAGACGCTCGCCGCGCGGCCGACGAGGAAGCCAAGCGCCGCGCGGAGGTCGAGGCCTCCCGTCGCCTTGGCGAGGAGACCGCCCCCGCCGAGGCGGCCGCAGCCCCCGCCGCTCCGGAGCGGCCCCGCGACCGCCAGCGCGACGCCGCGCCGAGGCCTGCCGCGCCGGCCCGCCCGACCGAGACCCAGGTGTTCCGCCACACCGACAACGCCCGTCCGGCGCGCCCCGGCGACCGGCCTTCGGGCCCGGCCGGCGCCCGTCCGCCGCGTCCCGCCGGCGCGCCCGCCGGTCCCGGCGGCGGTTTCCGCCGTCCTGCGACCACGCCCGAGAGCGAAGAGCCGATGCGCGCCGTGCGCCGGCCCGGCGGCGGTGCCTCGCGCCCCTCGACGCCCGCCAAGCCCGAGCAGCGCGCTCCGGCCCGCGCCGCCGCGGGCGCTCCCAAGGAGCGCACGCGCCTCACCATCACGGCCGCGACCGGCGGCGCGGAGGAGCGCACCCGCTCGGTCGCGTCCTACCGCCGCCGCGTGCAGCGCATGTCCGGCAAGGGCCATCAGGAGCCCAAGGAGAAGCTGATCCGCGAAGTGGTGGTGCCTGAGACGATCACCGTTCAGGAACTGGCGAACCGCATGTCGGAGCGCGCGGTCGACGTCGTGCGCCTGCTGATGAAGCAGGGCGTCATGAAGAAGATCAACGAGCTGATCGACGCCGACACAGCCCAGCTGATCGCCGAGGAGCTCGGCCACACGGTTCGCCGCGTGGCCGAGTCCGACGTCGAGGAAGGCCTGTTCGACGCCCCCGACGCCGAGGGCGCGCAGACCTCGCGTCCGCCGGTCGTCACCATCATGGGCCATGTCGACCACGGCAAGACGTCGCTGCTCGACGCCATCCGCCACACCAAGGTGGTGAAGGGCGAGGCCGGCGGCATCACGCAGCACATCGGCGCCTATCAGGTGACCTCGCCGCTCGGCGGCCTGATCACCTTCATCGACACGCCGGGCCACGCGGCCTTCACGGCGATGCGCCAGCGCGGCGCGAAGTCGACCGACATCGTGGTGCTGGTGGTCGCGGCCGACGACGGCGTCATGCCGCAGACGGCCGAGGCCGTGAACCACGCCCGCGCCGCCGGCGTGCCGATCATCGTGGCGATCAACAAGATCGACAAGGAAGACGCCAACCCGCAGCGCGTGCGCACCGACCTGCTCCAGTACGAGATCCAGGTCGAGTCGCTCGGCGGCGAGACGCTCGAGGTCGAGGTGTCGGCCAAGACCGGCGACGGCCTCGACAAGCTGCTCGAGGTCATCCAGCTGCAGGCCGAAATCCTCGATCTCAAGGCCAACGCCGACCGCACCGCGGAAGGCACCGTGATCGAGGCCAAGCTCGACCGCGGCCGCGGCCCGGTGGCGACCGTCCTCGTGCAGCGCGGCACGCTCAAGCAGAGCGACATCGTGGTCGCTGGCTCCGAATGGGGCCGGGTCCGGATGCTGGTCGACGACAAGGGCGGCACGGTTCCCGAGGCGCTGCCCTCGACGCCGGTCGAGATCCTCGGCTTCAACGGCGCGCCGGAGGCGGGCGACCGCTTCGCCGTGGTCGAGAACGAGGCCCGCGCCCGCGAGATCGCCGACTATCGCCAGCGCCAGAAGCGCGAGCAGGCGGCGGCGCGCGCCACGGTGCGCGTGTCCGGCCTCGAGGAGATGATGTCGCAGATCAAGACGGCGGGCCGCAAGGAGCTGCCGCTCGTGATCAAGGGCGACGTCCAGGGCTCGGTCGAGGCGATCGTCCAGTCGCTCGAGAAGGTCGGAAACGACGAGGTCGGCGTCCGCATCCTGCTCTCCGGCGCAGGCGGCATCACCGAGAGCGACGTGATCCTGGCCGCGGCCTCGAAGGCGGCCGTGATCGGCTTCAACGTCCGCGCGCTGAAGGAGGCGCGCGACGCCGCCGACCGCACCGGCACCGAGATCCGCTACTACAACATCATCTACGACCTCGTGGACGACATTAAGTCGACCATGTCGGGGATGCTGTCGCCGGAGCGGCGCGAGGAGTTCCTCGGCAACGCCAAGATCCTCGAGATCTTCTCGGTTTCGAAGGTCGGCAAGATCGCCGGCTGTCTCGTCACCGACGGCGTGGTGCAGAAGGGCGCGGGCGTCCGTCTCATCCGCGACAACGTCGTCATCCACGAGGGCAAGCTCGCGACGCTCAAGCGCTTCAAGGAAGACGCGCCGGAGATCCGCGCCGGCACCGAGTGCGGCATGTCGTTCGAGAACTACCAGGACATGCGCGCCGGCGACGTCATCGAGTGCTACCGCGTCACGGAAGTGAAGCGGACGCTCTGAGGCGCCCGCTTGCTCGCTGCGGAAAGCGACTGCGTCCTTCGAGACGGCCCTGTCGGGCCTCCTCAGGATGAGGACCGTTGAGGAACCAGACTCCTCCCTCATGCTGAGGAGCGGCCGTCAGGCCGCGTCTCGAAGCACGCGCTTCTTTTCCGCCGCTCTTGATTGAACCATCCGCTCGGTCCCGGTCCGATCCCGGTCCCGACGGCTCAGCCCCGATGGGCGGCCGCGAAGGCGAAGAAGGACGCTGATGATCTCCCTCGCCGGGCCGTTCGGCCCGTTCCTTTCCGCGCCTCGGCCAGGCGCCCGATCGCGCGTCGGCGCGGTCGCCGCGGCGGCCGTAGCGCTGACGCTTGCGAACAGCCCCGCATCCGCCGAGGTCTGCGACAAGATCGAGGAGGCGCGCGCCGGGTGGCTCGCTTTCGTCGCGCTGATGGCGACCGTCGCGTTCCTGGCGGCGAGCGCCTTCCGCAAGCTCTGGCCCGCGCTGCTCGCGGCCGGGCTGATGTTTTTCCTCGCGGCCGCCGATCTCTACGAACTCGCGATCGGCCACCCGGTCGAGACCGCCGCCTGGGCCGAGGGCTGCGGCCGCACCGCGGTCGCGCTCGATCTTCTGGCCGGCTGCGGCCTCCTGCTGCTCGGCGCGCTCGGCCTGCGGGTCGCCGCCAGGCGCGCGGCCGACCCATCCGCCTCAAAACGCTCACGGACCTAAAGAGACGCCATGTCCCGCAATTCCGGGTCGAAAGCCCCGTCCCAACGCATGCTCCGCGTCGGCGAACTCGTCCGCCATGCGCTCGCCGACGTCCTCCAGCGCGGCGAGGTCATGGACCCCGTGCTCGAGACCCACGTGATCACCGTGCCGGAGGTCCGCATGACCCCGGACCTCAAGCTCGCGACGGCTTACGTCATGCCGCTCGGCGGCAAGGACAGCGACAAGGTGCTGAAGGCGCTTGAAGCCAACCGCAAGCAGCTGCGGATGATGGTGGTGAAGCGTCTCGAGCTGAAGTCCGCGCCCGATCTGCGCTTCCGCATCGACGACTCGTTCGACCGCGGCGCCCATATCGACGAGCTGTTGCGCTCGCCCGAAGTCGCCCGCGATCTCGCAGGCGACGACGACGGGGACGGGGAGACGCAGCGTTGAGCCGCCTCTCCGATCTGGCGCGACGCAAGGGCCCCCTTCTCCCGCTTGCGGGAGAAGGTAGGGATGAGGGGGGACGGCGGCGCCCTGTTGAAATGGCCCTCACCCTTACCCTCTCCCGCACGCGGGAGAGGGGAGCGGCCAACGTCGCGCTCATTCTCGAAAGGGCCGCCCATGTCGCGCCGTAAAAAAGGCCTCGACATCTCCGGCTGGCTGATCCTCGACAAGCCCGTCGGGGTCACGTCCACGCATGCGGTGTCGAAGGCGCGCTGGCTCTATCAGGCCAAGAAGGCCGGCCACGCCGGCACGCTCGATCCGCTCGCCTCCGGCATCCTGCCGATCGCCTTCGGCGAGGCGACCAAGACTGTGCCCTTCGTCATGGACGGCGAGAAGGAATACCGCTTCGAGGTGCTCTGGGGCGTCGAGACCGATTCCGACGACGCCGAAGGCGCGCCCGTCGCAATCTCGGAGAACCGCCCCGCCCGCGAGGCCATCGAGGCGGCGCTGCCGGCCTTTATCGGGTCGATCAGCCAGACGCCGCCGAAATTCTCCGCTCTCAAGATCAATGGCGAGCGCGCCTACGACCTCGCGCGCGACGGAGAGGAGGTCGTGCTCGAGCCGCGAACGGTCGAGATCACGCGGCTCGAGCTCGTCGACATGCCCTCGGCCGACCGCGCCGTGTTCGAATGCGAGTGCGGCAAGGGCACCTATGTGCGCGCCATCGCGCGCGACCTCGGCCGTGCGCTCGACACCCGCGCGCATGTCGTCGCGCTCCGCCGGACGGCGGTCGGCGCGTTCACCGAAGACGACGCGGTGACTCTGGAGGAGCTCGAACGCTTGCGGGCGGAGCCTTCCACGTCTAAAGACATCGTCCAAGCTCTCCTTCCTGTCGAGACGGCGCTGGACGACATCCCGGCGCTCGCCGTCGACAGGGCGGAAGCCGCCCGGCTTCTCAACGGACAGCCGGTGCTCCTGCGCGGACGGGACGCCCCGATGCATCGGGGTCCGGTCTCCGTGACGACCGACGGCGCGTTGATCGCGCTCGGCGAGATCGATCGCGGCGAGCTTCATCCCCGACGCATTTTCCATCTCGATCGGCCTTGAGCCGGTCGGGCCCAAAAATCCGATCGAACGAGAGAGACGATGTCGATCACCCCGGAACGTAAAAAAGAACTCGTCAGCCAGTACGCCGTCAAAGAGGGCGACACCGGCTCCCCCGAAGTGCAGGTCGCGATCCTCACGGAGCGCATCACCAACCTCACGCAGCACTTCAAGTCGCACGCCAAGGACAACCACTCGCGCCGCGGCCTGCTGAAGCTCGTCAGCCAGCGTCGTTCGCTGCTCGACTACGTCAAGCGCAACGACCAGGCGCGATACCAGACCCTGATCGAGCGTCTCGGCATCCGCCGCTGACGCTTTGAACGGCGGCCCAAGGGCCGCCGTTTCCGCTTTCGCGGCGCGCGTTTCGCGCCGCGCGCACTGCCCATGAAGGACGCCGGCGCAATGGGGCGGCGGCGTCGAACCAGATGAAGGGACCCGGGACGCCATCGGGCCCGAACGTCATGGGGCAGGATCGCAGGGCGCTGTCGTCGGACGTCTCGTCCGACCCTCACAACAGCGCCCCGCCGTCTTGCCCGTGGCGTCAAGCGTAAAGCCCGACGGCATCCTTCGGTCCCTTAGACCGCAAGGACAAAGACGTATGTTTGAAATTCATCGCGAAACCATCGAATGGGCCGGCCGCACGCTGACCTTCGAAACCGGCCACGTCGCCCGTCAGGCCGACGGCGCCGTGCTCGTCACCTATGGCGACACCACCGTGCTCGGCGCGGTCGTCTCGCAGCGCCAGCCCAAGGCCGGCATCGACTTCTTCCCGCTCACGGTGAACTACACCGAGAAGTACTACGCCGCCGGCCGCATACCGGGCGGCTACTTCAAGCGCGAGCGCGGCCCCACCGAGAAGGACACGCTGACCTCGCGCCTGATCGACCGGCCGATCCGTCCGCTGTTCGCCGACGGCTACAAGAACGACACCCAGGTCACGCTGACCGTCCTCTCCTATGACCTCGAGAACGATCCCGACATCGTCGGCATGATCGCGGCCTCGGCGGCGCTGACGCTGTCGGGCGTGCCCTTCATGGGCCCGATCGGCGGCGCGCGCGTCGGCTACATCGACGGCGACTACGTGCTGAACCCCGTGGCCGACCGGATGCCGTCCTCCGACCTCGACCTCGTGGTCGCGGGCACGCAGGACGCGGTGCTGATGGTCGAGTCGGAAGCCAAGGAGCTCTCCGAAGAGGCCATGCTCGGCGCCGTGATGTTCGGCCACAAGGGCTTCCAGCCGGTGATCGACGCGATCATCCGCCTGGCCGAAAAGGCCGCCAAGGAGCCGCGCGAGCACACCCCGGCCGACACCTCGGAGCTCGAGGAGAAGCTGAAGGCCCTGGTCGAGGACGACCTGCGCGCCGCCTACAAGATCAAGAAGAAGCAGGACCGCCAGGACGCGGTCTCCGTCGCCAAGAAGAAGGCGCTCGAGGCGCTTTCCGGCGAGGGCGTCGAGAACCCGGTCGACCCGCAGAAGCTCGGCGGCGTGTTCAAGGAGCTCGAGGCCAAGATCGTCCGCTGGGGCATCCTCGACGACAAGATCCGCATCGACGGCCGCGACCTCTCGACCGTCCGCCCGATCCTCCCCGAGGTCGGCGTCCTGCCGCGCACCCACGGCTCGGCGATCTTCACCCGCGGCGAGACGCAGGCGCTGGTCGTCGCGACGCTCGGCACCGGCGAGGACGAGCAGTTCATCGACGCGCTCGGCGGCACCTACAAGGAGCGCTTCCTGCTCCATTACAACTTCCCGCCCTACTCCGTGGGCGAGACCGGCCGCATGGGCGCTCCGGGCCGTCGTGAAGTCGGCCACGGCAAGCTCGCCTGGCGCGCCGTCCACCCGATGCTGCCGAAGGCGGACGAGTTCCCCTACACGATCCGCATCGTGTCGGAGATCACCGAGTCCAACGGCTCCTCGTCGATGGCGTCGGTCTGCGGCGCCTCGCTTGCGGCCATGGACGCGGGCGTCCCGCTGAAGCGTCCGGTGGCGGGCATCGCCATGGGCCTGATCCTGGAAGGCGAGAAGTTCGCCGTGCTCTCCGACATCCTCGGCGACGAGGACCATCTCGGCGACATGGACTTCAAGGTCGCGGGCACCGAGGAAGGCGTCACCGCCCTCCAGATGGACATCAAGATCGCCGGCATCACCGAGGAGATCATGAAGGTCGCCCTCGCGCAGGCGAAGGACGGCCGCATCCACATCCTCGGCGAGATGGCGAAGGCGATCTCGGCCGGCCGCACCGAGCTCGGCGAATACGCGCCGCGCATCGAGGTCATCAAGATCCCGACCGACAAGATCCGCGAAGTGATCGGCACCGGCGGCAAGGTCATCCGCGAGATCGTGGAGAAGACCGGCGCCAAGGTGAACGTCGAGGACGACGGCACGGTCAAGGTCGCCTCCAGCGACGGCAAGGCGATCACCGCCGCGCTCAACTGGATCAAGTCGATCGCCTCAGACCCGGAAGTCGGCGTCGTCTATGACGGCACCGTCGTGAAGGTCGTCGAGTTCGGCGCCTTCGTGAACTTCTTCGGCGCCAAGGACGGCCTCGTGCACGTCTCCCAGATCTCCCAGGAGCGCGTCGCCAAGGTCTCGGACGTCCTCAAGGAGGGCGACAAGGTCAAGGTGAAGCTCATGGGCTTCGACGATCGCGGCAAGACGCGCCTGTCGATGAAGGTCGTCGACCAGACCACCGGCGAGGACATCGCGGGCTCCGAGCAGCCGGGCGATGCGTCCGAGGGCGGCGAGGAGCGCAGCAGCGGCGGCCGTCGCGAGCGCGGCCCGCGCCGCAAGCGCGAAGAAGCGGCCGAGTGATCCTCAGCGCCCGTTTCGACGGCTGAACAAAATCGAGAAGGCGGCCCCTGGGGCCGCCTTCTTTCGTTTCGGGCGGCGAGGGCGGCTCCGCAGCGCGCGCCTACGCCTCGGCCGCTGAAGCGTCACGATTTCACGTCGACCCGCCGCGTCATGCCCGAGCTTTGCTCGGGTATCCACGACTTCGGCGTCGCGCTCCGCGTTCCCAGAAAGTCGTGGATGCCCGGCTGCCGCCGGGCATGACGTCGGCGATCGGTTTTCGCTCTACGGCCCGACCGTGACCGTCAGGCCGAGCCGGTAGGCGCCCGTCTCCGCGTCCCACCCGAAGTCGGCCCCCGACCCGTTGGCGAAGCGCGCCGCATAGGCCGGGTCGCCCGCAAGCGAGGCCGCGGCGTCCGGCAGCGCCGCGGACAGGTCGTAGACGCCGGCCGGCGCGTCGGCCGGCACGGTCAAGGCGAAGCGGAAGCCCTTGGGCGAGGCCTTTTCGGGCTCGACAGAGCGGATGTCGCCCGACGTCTCGGCCTCGAAGCTCCGACCGCTGTCGCGATGGGTCGCCACCAGCTTGAAGGGGCGCGGGTTGGAGATCCGCGCCCAGCCGTCGTTCGCGACGCGCAGCCGCGCCTCGACGAGCTCGCCGGGCCTCGCCCGGTCGCCCGCCTCGGCCTCCTTCAGCATGAGGCGGTAGCCGAGCGAGCGGCTGACCTCGTCGTAGCAGCCGCCCTCCTTCCAGGCCTTGATGAATTTCGGGCTGTATTCGCCGTTGAGCGCGCTCACATGGAAGCGCGCGCCTTCGGCCCGGATGTCGTCGCAGGTCAGCCGCTCGGACTTCGAGCCGACATTGCAGGTCTCGCCGCTGAAGAACGTCGCGCGGCTGAGCTTGGCCACGTAGTCGCGCTGGGCCTCGCGCTGCTTCCTGTTCGACGCGTAGGTGCCGACGTCGGTGTTGGACGACATGAAGCAGTCGTTGTGGACGCCGAGCGTCGCGAGCTTGCCGGGCCGCGGCGGCTCCGGCGACCAGTCGATCACGTCGGCCGGATAGCGCCACTGCAGCATCCGCCCCTCGGGAAGCGCGGCGAGCAGCGCGTCGCGGATCGCCGCCTTGTTCTTCGGCGAGGTGAGCTTGTTGGACGAGGTGTGCCCCTCGCCCCAGGCGCCGATGAACCCGGCCTGCATCACTGCGACGACGTCCGCGTTCCTGGCGAGCGCAGGCTTCAGCTGCTCGATATGGCCGAGCACCACGTCGAGCGGCGCGTCCTTGGCGTTCTGGTACTCGTGTTCGTCCTGCGGGTAGTTGTAGACGAAGCGCAGGATGATCTTGAGCTTGGCCTCGCGCGTGCGTTCGAAGGCGCGATCGAGCGAGGCGAGGAGCTCGTCCGACAGCGGCGTCTTGCGGAACTTGTCGAGCCGCACGACGCCGTAGGCGAGCGTCAGGCCCTTCGATCGGAGATAGCCGAGATCGCCCTTGGTGACCTTCGCGAAGTCGTCCGCCGCGAACGCCCAGAAGCCGCGCTCGGGATTGCGGATCTCGAGGTCGGAGGCCGGATAGGTCCGGCGCACGGTCTCGGCGGACACAGGCTGCGCGAGGCACGCGGCCCCGGCCAGAGCCGCAAGCCAGATCGAAGCACGTCCCATCGCCAGTCTCCTCCGGCTCTCGCCTTCGTGAAGCGGCCTCCCATGCTTCGCGAAAAAACGCCATTCACATGTCGGCTACGACTGACGGCGGCCGTCTTTCAGACGCGGGGCGCGGCGCGCGCCCGACGGAGACCCACACCGATGCGCTTCATGATCATCCGCAAGGCGACGCCGGAGAGCGAATCCGAGACCGACGCCGCCCCCTCGGCCGAGCTGATGGAGGCGATGGCGGCCTACAATCTCGAAATGATCAAGGCCGACGTCTTCCGCGGCGGCGACGGCCTCTGGCCGAGCGCCACGGGCTTCCGGGTCGCGATCTCGCGCGACGGCGCCAAGCCCATCGTGACCGACGGCCCCTTCGCCGAAACCAAGGAGCTGGTGGCCGGCTTCACCATGATCGAGGTCGCCTCGCGCGAGGAGGCGCTCGACTGGGCGCGGCGCTGGCCCAAGGAGGACGGGCCGGTCGAGCTCGAGATCCGGCGAGTCTACGAGTTCGAGGACTTTCAGACGTCGCCCGACGCCAAGCTCGAGACATGGAACGAGATGGAGGCCGCGTTCAAGACGCTCGACCCGAAGCGCTGACGCCTCGGCGGCGAAGCCCCATGGGCGCGGCCACGCGCCCTCTACCGCATCGCAGCGCGGACGCTAGGTTGGGCGGCGGGCGCCCAGTCGCGCGCCCGCCATCCCTCGCTGCACGGAGCCGTCCCGATGAGCCTCAAGGGCAAGACCGCCGTCGTCACCGGATCGACCAGCGGCATCGGCCTCGCGGTCGCGCGCGGCCTTGCGCGCGACGGCGCGAACGTCGTGCTGAACGGGTTCGGCAAGTCGCAGGACATCGAGGCGGCGCGTGAGGCGATCGAGCGCGAGTTCGGCGTCAGGGCGATCCATTCGCCGGCCGACATGACCAGGCCCGACGAGATCGACGCAATGGTCGCGCTCGCGGCCGAGACCTTCGGCTCGGTCGACGTTCTGGTGAACAACGCCGGCGTCCAGTTCGTCTCGCCGGTGGAGGAGTTCCCGCGCGAGAAGTGGGACCTGATCATCGCCATCAACCTGTCGTCGGCGTTCCACGCGATGAAGGCCGCTATCCCCCACATGAAGAAGGCCGGCTGGGGCCGCATCATCCAGACGGCCTCGGCGCATTCGATCGTCGCCTCGCCGTTCAAGTCGGCCTATGTGGCGGCCAAGCACGGGATCGTCGGCCTCAGCAAGGCGGCGGCGCTGGAGCTCGCCAAGGACAAGATCACGGTCAACTGCATCTCGCCCGGCTATGTCTGGACGCCGCTCGTCGAGGCGCAGATCCCCGACACGATGAAGGCCCGCGGCCTCACGAAGGAGCAGGTCATGAACGACGTGCTGCTCGCCGCGCAGCCCACCAAGGAGTTCGTGACCGTCGAGCAGGTCGCCGCGCTCGCCGCCTTCCTCTGCTCGGACGCCGCAAGCCAGGTCACCGGCGCGAACTTCTCCATGGACGGCGGCTGGACGGCGCAGTGAGCCGCGCTCACGCCAAGCTGACAGGAAGCTGACGCGCCGCGTCAGCTTCCGCTCGGGCGCCCTCATTTACCTTCCGCGAGGCTTCGCCTTCGGAAGGACACCGCCATGCGCGCCCGCGCCGCCTCCAAGCTTCTCATCCTCGCGGCGTTCGGCGCCGCGCTCTCGACCGCGGCGAAGGCCGACGTCGAGGACCGGCTCTACGACTTCACCGACGCCTATTATTCGCAGAACGGCGTCGACCCCGCGCTGATCGACGGCCGCCGGCAGGTCGGCCCGCTCGCGGCCGAGACCAGGCCGAACTTCTCCTACCAGCGCCCGGTGCGCGCCTTGCTGACGCTGCCGGCCTACGACCACAGCGGCAACGTCGAGTTCTTCACCGTGCTGGGCGGCCTCAGCGACGGGGCCTTCACCAAGAACGCCGCCGGCCAGAAGGCCCGCCAGATCGCCGACGCCAGCCCCGAATACGTCTTTCCCCGCCAGGGCACGGATCCGCTCGGTCTTGGCGCGCTCCGCCAGTCGGTGCTGCTCGACATGCGCAACGGCTATTTCAGCAAGAACAAGCTCGGCCTCTGGCTCCATGTCTGGGTGAGCTACACGCCGAAGGCGCTGACGACGGCGTCCGGCAAGAAGGCGCTGTCCGACCTCGCGAAGAAGAACGGGACCGACCTCGACGGCACCCCGATCATCGCCTCGGTCGGCGACGTCGAGGACCTCTACAAGAAGGGCTACGTCACCAAGACCATGCGCCCGCTCGAGGACCCGCTGCGCTACGCGATCTGCCCGGTGATCAAGGATCCGACCGACGGCGGCGTCGCGCCCGACCAGTTTCTGGCGATCACCACCAAGGCCGACGGCAAGCCGCTGGAGCCGGAATTCCTCAAGGAGTTCCAGGAGCATCAGGCCGACAAGCCGAAGTGAGGCCGTGCTGCCCGGCGGAGCCGGGCATGACGGGGCGCTCGAACCACCGCCCTCGTCCCGGACTTGATCCGGGACCCAAACCGACGCGCGTTCCGGAGAGAATCCGGCGCGCGTCGTCATTGTTTGAAAACTCATCGGTTCTGGGTCCCGGATCAAGTCCGGGACGAGGGCGGCGGCGCTAAATAGCCGTCGCCCTCAACCTCAGCGCATTACCGATGACGCTCACCGACGACAGCGCCATCGCGGCGGCCGCGATCACCGGCGACAGCGTCAGGCCGAACGCCGGATAGAGGACGCCGGCCGCGATCGGCACGCCGGCGGCGTTGTAGAGAAACGCGAAGGCGAGGTTCTGGCGGATGTTCGCCATGACGGCCTTCGAAAGCTTGCGCGCCTTCACGATCCCGGCGAGGTCGCCGCCCGGAAGCGTGATCCCGGCGCTCTCGATCGCGACGTCGGCGCCGGTCCCCATCGCGATCCCGACATCGGCGGCGGCGAGCGCCGGCGCGTCGTTGACCCCATCGCCCGCGACCGCGACGACCCGGCCCTCGCGCTTCAACCGCACGACGGCCGCGTGCTTGTCCTCAGGCAGCGCCTCGGCCTCCACCTCGTCGATCCCGAGCCGTGCGGCCACCGCCTCCGCGGTCGCGCGCGCGTCGCCGGTCAGCATGACGATGCGCAAGCCCTGGGCCTTCAGCGCGCGGATCGCGTCCGCCGTCGTGGGCTTCAGCGGGTCGGATATTGCGAGGAGGCCCGCCGCCACACTCTCCACCGCGACGAACGCCACGGTCGCGCCGCCTGCGCGCAGCTCCCCGGCGCGCGCGTCGAGCCCCGCGACGTCGACGCCCAACGTCTTGAGAAATTTGGCGTTTCCGAGCGCGACCGACCGCCCCTCGACGCGGCCCGATACGCCTTTTCCGCTCGGCGCTTCGAAATTCTCGACGCCCGGGATCGCAAGTCCGCGCCCCTCTGCCGCCGCGACGACCGCCGCGCCGAGGGGATGCTCGGAGGGCCGCTCCACCGCGGCCGCAAGCCGTAGCAGCTCCGCCTCGCCGACCCCCTCGGCCGGGACGATCGCGGTCACGGAGGGCTTTCCTTGCGTCAGCGTCCCGGTCTTGTCGACCACGAGAACGTCAACCTTTTCAAGTCTTTCGAGCGCCTGCGCGTCGCGCGCCAGCACGCCGAGCCCCGCCCCCTTGCCAACCCCGACCATGATGGACATCGGGGTCGCGAGTCCGAGCGCGCAGGGGCACGCGATGATCAGCACCGCCACCGCCGCCACCAGCCCATGGGCGAACCTAGGTTCGGGTCCGAAGAGCCCCCAGGCCAAGAAAGCCAGGGCCGCGACCGCGACGACCGCGGGCACGAACCATCCCGCGACGGCGTCGGCGAGGCGCTGGATCGGCGCGCGGGTGCGCTGGGCGGTCGCGACCATCTGGACGATGCGCGACAGCGTCGTCTCGGCGCCGACCCTCTGGGCCTTCACCACCAGAGCGCCCGACTGGTTGACCGTGCCGCCCGTCACCGGATCGCCTGCATCCTTGGCGACCGGCGCGGGCTCGCCGGTGACGAGCGACTCGTCGATCAGCGAACGCCCCTCGGTCACCAGGCCGTCCACCGCCACCTTCTCTCCGGGTCGCACGCGGAACAGGTCGCCGACCTTGAGGTCGTCGATCGAGACCTCCTCGTCCGAGCCGTCGGCCTTGAGGCGTCGCGCGGTCTTGGGCGCCAGCCCCATCAACGCGCGGATGGCCCCGGCCGTCTGGTCGCGGGCGCGCAGCTCCAGCACCTGACCGAGCAGCACCAGCACGGTGATGACGGACGCTGCTTCAAAGTAGACCGCGACGGTCCCGTCGGGGCCCCGGAAGGTCTCGGGGAAGAGGCCGGGAGCCAGAACCGCCACGACGCTGTAGGCGTAGGCGACGCCGACGCCGATCGCGATCAGCGTGAACATGTTGAGGTTTCTGGTCACGATCGACGCCCAGCCGCGCTGGAAGAACGGCCAGCCGGCCCAGAGCGCCACCGGCGTGGCGAGCGCGAACTGGATCCATGTCGACCACGCGGGCGGGATGAGATGATGGAGCGCGGGGATCAGATGCCCGCCCATCTCCAGCAGGAACACCGGCGCGGCCAGCGCGAGGCCGATCCAGAACCGCCGCGTCATGTCGGCGAGTTCGTGGTTGGGCCCGGCCTCGGCCGAGAAGACCTCGGGTTCGAGCGCCATGCCGCATTTCGGGCAGGCGCCCGGTCCGACCTGCCGGACTTCCGGGTCCATCGGGCAGACATAGATCGTCCCGGCGGGGGCCTCGGGCTGCTTCCGCGCCTCTTTGGGCGCAAGGTACTTGTCGGGGTCGGCCTCGAACTTCGTCTTGCAGCCGTTGCAGCAGAAATACCGCGTCTCGCCCTTGTGCTCGAAGCTGTGGCGCGCGCCCTCGATCGTGACGCTCATGCCGCAGACCGGGTCGACGGCCTTTTCGGGCGCGGCCCCGTGGCCGCCGCCGCAGCATCCGCCGCCATGGGAATGGGCGTGGCCGCCATGGCCGTGATGCGCGTGATAGAACATCGGACCTCCGGGATACCTGCAAGGGGTATTGCACCGCTTTCTATATACCCCTCATGGGTATCTGATCAAGCGAGCTTCATGACGCGTTTCTCAATGGCTTTTCGCCGCCGACGCGCCAGAATGCCAGAACCATGATCGCCCGCCTCCTCCTCCTCGCGCTGCTGCTGCTCGCGCCGCTTCCCGCCGCCGCCAAGGAGTTCGTCGACTCCGCCGGCAGACGGGTCGAGATCCCCGAGAAGCCGAAGCGTGTGTTCCCTGCCGGCCCCCCGGCCGCCGTCGCGCTCTATGCGGTCGCGCCGGACCTGATGGCGGGCTGGGTGCGCGCGCCGAGCGAAGCCGAGAAGCCCTATCTCCTGCCTGCGGTGCGCGAGCTGAAGGCCTATGGCCGCATCGCCGGGCGCGGCGGCACGGCCAACATCGAAGCGGTGCTGGCCGCCAAGCCCGACCTCATCATCGACGTCGGCTCGGTCGACCAGACCTACGCCTCGCTCGCCGATCGGGTGCAGAAGCAGACCGGCATCCCCTACATCCTGATCGACGGCGCGTTCGACCAGTCGGCGACCGCGCTGCGGACGCTCGGCACGGTGCTGGACCGCGAGACCCGCGCCATCGAGCTCTCGGCCTACGCCTCCGAGACGCTCGAGTCCCTGTCGCTCGCCGTCGCGCAGATCGTCCCCTCGGATCGCCCGCGCGTGTTCTACGCGCGCGGCCCCGATGGGCTCGAGACCGCGCCCAAAGGCTCGATCACGGTCGAGACGCTGGACGCGGTCGGGGCCAACAATGTCGTGGAGGGCGGTCAGGGCCTGTCGCGGGCGTCGCCCGAACAGGTGCTCGGCTGGAACCCGGACGTGATCGTGACGATCGACGCCAATTTCGCCGCGCGCGCAAAAAGCGATCCGGTGTGGTCGGGCGTGAAGGCGGTGCAGGACGGGCGGATCTACGCCGCGCCGTCGCTGCCCTTCGGCTGGCTCGACGCGCCGCCGGCGATCAATCGGCTGATCGGCGTGCGCTGGCTCGCGAAGTCGCTCTATGGCGACAAGATCCCGGGCGACCTCAGGGCCGAGACCAAGCGCTTCTACAAGCTGTTCTATGGCGTCGAGCTCGATGACGCTCGCCTCGACGCGCTGCTGGCCGGGGCGAGCGGGGCCAAGTGAGCGAGGCGCGGGCCACGGCGGCCGCAGCGGCGCGAACTCTCGGCCTCATCCGCTTCGCGCCCGCCGCCCTCCTGGTCGCGGTGGTGATCCTCGCGCTCTTCACCGGCAAATACGCCGCTTCGCCGGGCGACGTCCTCACCGTGCTCGCCACAAAACCCTTCGGGCTCGCCTCCGGCCTTCCGATCGCGACCGAGACCGCGATCTGGCAGGTGCGCCTGCCGCGGGTGCTGGCGGGGCTCGCCGTCGGCGCGGCGCTCGCGGCCGCCGGCGCGACCTATCAGGGACTGTTCCGCAATCCGCTGGTCTCCCCCGACATTCTGGGCGTCTCGGCCGGCGCGAGCCTCGGGGCCGCGCTCGGCATCTTTCTGTCGCTCAACGTGCTGGTGATCCAGACGCTCGCCTTCCTCGGCGGGCTCGGCGCGGTGGCGGCGGTCTATGCGGTGGGCTCGGCGATCCGCACGCGCGATCCCGTCCTCGTGCTGGTGCTGGCGGGCGTCGCGGTCGGGGCGCTGCTCGGATCGGCGCTCTCGCTCATCAAGATTCTCGCCGACCCGTACAACCAGCTCCCGGCCATCACCTATTGGCTGCTTGGGAGCCTCGCCTCTGTCACACGCGGCGACCTCGGTTCAGTCCTCCCCGCGATCCTGATCGGCCTCGCGCCGCTCGCGCTGCTGCGCTGGCGCATGAACCTGATGACGCTTGGGGAGGAGGAGGCGCAAGCGCTCGGCGTGGAGACGAGAGTGCTTCGCCCGCTCCTGATCGCGGCCGCGACCCTGATGACCGCCGCCGCGGTCTCGATCACGGGCGTCATCGGCTGGGTCGGCCTCATCGTGCCGCATGTCGCGCGGATGCTGGTCGGGCCGGACTTCTCAAAACTGCTGCCCGCCTCGCTGATGCTGGGCGGCGGCTTTCTGGTCGCGGTCGATCTCGTGGCCCGCTCGGTCGCCACCATCGAGGTTCCGCTCGGCGTGCTGACGGCGGCGCTCGGCGCGCCGTTCTTCCTGTGGCTGCTCGCGACCGCCAGGCGTGGCTGGTCATGAGCCTCGCGGCCGAAAAGCTCTCGACCGGCTATGGCGGCGCGCTCGTCGGCGAGAACATCGATCTCGAGCTCAAGGCCGGCGAGGCGCTCTGCCTGCTGGGTCCCAACGGCTGCGGCAAGACCACCCTGTTCAAGACGCTGCTCGGCCTTCTCCCGGCAAGGGCCGGCCGCGTGACGTTCGCCGGCGAGGACATGGCGGGCTGGCCGCGCAAAAAGCTCGCGCGCACAGTCGCCTATGTGCCGCAGGCGCACGCCGCCTTCTTTCCGTTTCTTGCCCGGGACGTCGTGCTGATGGGCCGGGCGGCGCGCGTCGGCCTGTTCGACCAGCCCGGCGAGGCGGACCGGGCGGCGGCCATCGCGGCGCTTGACAGCCTCGGGATCGGGCGCCTCGCGAAGCGCAGCTACACCGAGCTTTCGGGCGGCGAGCGACAGCTCGTCCTGATCGCCCGCGCGCTGGCGCAGGAGCCGCAGATCCTCGTCATGGACGAGCCGACCGCGAGCCTCGACCTCGGCAACGAGACGAAGGTGCTGCAGCAGGTTCGCGCGCTCAAGGGGCGGGGCCTGTCCGTGGTGCTTTCGACCCACGATCCCGACCACGCCTTCTTCGCCGCCGACCGCGTCGCGCTTATGGCCGATGGAGGAATCGTGGCGCTGGGCGCGCCCGAAGACGTCATCACGCCGACGAATCTGATGCGTCTTTACGGCGTCGCGGTTTCGGTGGTCTACGTCCCCGAACTCGGACGGCGCATCGTCGCGCCGTCGATGCGAAACGAAGGAACAGCCCCATGAAGATCAGCGCCCGCAACGTGCTCAAGGGCAAGGTCGTCGAAATCCAGAAGGGCGCGACGACGGCGCATGTGAAGCTCGACGTGAACGGCACGATCGTCACCTCCGCCATCACCAACGCGGCGGTCGACGAGCTGAAGCTCGAGGTCGGCCAGCAGGCCTACGCCGTGGTGAAGGCCTCCGACGTGATGATCGGGATCGACTGATCCGTCGGGCCAAGCGTCCTTGACGCGAGGCGGCGGGTCGACCGCCGCCTCGCGTCAAGGACGCGTTCACACCGCCGCGGCGAGCACGTCGTCCATCGTCACCTGCCCCTCGAACCCGTTGCAGAGGTTGAGGAGACGGGACAGGCGGAAGCGCGGATCGCCCGTCACCTCCTCGCCGAGCCAGTCCGGCGCGGCGAAACTCTGGGCCTCGTCCTTGAGCTCGACCTCGGCCAGCACGATGCCGGCGAGCGCGCCGCCGAAGACGTCGACCTCCCAGGTCAGCCCGGCGTAGGGCACGCTGTGGCGCGCCTTCTCGATGAGGCAGCCGGTGCAGACGTTGCGCAGCATGGCCTCGGCGTCGACCCGCGGGATCTCGTATTCGAACTCCGGACGCGCGATGCCGCCGCTGCGCACGCCCTTCACCGTCAGCCACGCCCGGTCCTGCTCAAGGCGCACGCGCGCCTTGCCGCGCGCGGCCTGACCGATCAGCCCGTCGGTGAGGCGGCGCACGCCGGTCGCGGCCGCGCGCCAGCCGTCATTGGCGACCAGAAACTTCCGTTCGATCTCAAACCGCATGCGTCACGTCGCACGCCCCGCGCCCGCCCAGGCGGCGCCGTTTGAAGCGCGTCTTCGTCATCGATGCTCCTTCCGAACCGATACGCGGACTGCGACGCCCGCGCCTCTTCCAAATCTTCGCCGGGCAAGTCTGCGCCTGGCGGGCCGAGCTATCTCGCCGCCGGGCCGAACGGGTCAAGGGCCGCGCCCATCAGTTCTCCGGGACATTAGAGCGGCGATCACGCCGCGTCGCCGAACCCGCCCCCGCGTTTCCGCATCCACGGATTTGCGATAACGTTTGAGTTAACGACCCGCCGCCTGTCGGCGGCGTGGAACGAGTGAGCGAGTTGATCGGAATGGCAGGGCATATGGGAGAGTCGACGAAGTCGAAGCGCGCAGAAATCGGCGACGACGAACGCGACATCATTCCACGCGATTTCCGCTTCGACATCCCCGGAAACGCCACGCGCAACTGGTTCGCGGGCGACATCGCCAAGACGTCGATGATCGACGCGATGTCGATCTTCCTGCCGGAGGGCGAACGGTTCTTCATCCGCTCGCTGAAGCACTATTCCGGCAAGTTGAAGGACAAGGCGCTCTCGAAGGAGATCAACGGCTACGCGGTGCAGGAGGCGTTCCACACGCGCGAGCACGAAGACTATAACCGCGCCATCGCCTCGCTCGGCTACGACGTGGCCGAGATGGAGCGCCCCATCGGCCAGGCGCTCGGCCTGCTCAAGAACCCGCTCTATCGGCTGGCGGCGACCTGCGCGATCGAGCATCTGACGGCGTCGTTCTCGTCCGCGCTGCTGCGCCGGCCCCACCTCATGGACGGCGCGCACCCGGCCTATCGGCGTCTCTGGATGTGGCACGCGCTCGAGGAGCTGGAGCACAAGGCCGTGGCGCTCGACGTCCTGAACGCCGCGACGAAGGACATTTCGAGCTTCAAGCGCTACTGGCTCCGGGTCTGGGCCATGAACGCCGTGCTCGCGCCCTTCCTGCTCATCTTCCTGCGCAACGTGCGGATTTACGTGCGCGCCGACGGGGTCAAGCCCGGCTTCCGCTTCTGGGCGAAGTTCTTCTGGGCGAACTTCGGCAAGCCCGGCCTCCTGCGCCACACGGCGGCGCCGCTTCTGCGCTACTACACGCCGTGGTTCGACCCGCGAAACGGCGACGACTCCAAGCTCATCGCCAGGGGACGGGAGTGGCTCGACCGCGAGTTCCGGCCTGTCGCGCGCAGCCGAGCGGAGCCGCCGTCCGGCGCCGTCGCGGCGGCGGGCTGAGCGACGCGACATTGGCGAGCCGCGTCTTCACCCATGTCCTGCGCCTGATCGAGCGCGACGCCTTTCCGCGGACCCGCAAATGGGCCTGGCGCGGGCTCTACGACACGCTGTCGCGCTTCTGGCGCGACGGCGACTGGCGCTTCATGAACTACGGCTACGCGCCCGAGACGCCGTTTGCGCTCAATCCCGAGGACGAGCCCGAGCGCGTCTTCATCGGGCTCTACCATCAGGCCGTCGACGGGCTCCCGATCGCGGGCGCGCGCGTGCTCGAGATCGGCTCCGGCCGCGGCGGCGGGGCGCGCTACGTCGCGCGCTACTTCGCGCCGGCCTCGGTCGTCGGGCTCGATTATTCGCCGGCCACGGTCGCCCGCGCGGAACGTCTCAACGCCGACACGCCGGGCCTGACCTTCCGGCAGGGCGACGCCGAGCGCCTGCCCTTTCCGGACGGCTCCTTCGACATCGTGGTCAACATCGAATCATCGCACTGCTACGCCGACGTGCCGGCCTTCGCGCGCGAGGCCGCGCGGGTGCTCGCGCCCGGCGGCTGGTTCACCTTCGCGGACATGCGCGCGAAATCGATGGCGGCCGATCTCGACCAGAAGCTCGCCGCGTCCGGGCTCGAACAGGTGTTTGCGAAGAACATCTCGGCCGGCGTCGTCCGGGCGCTCGACGCGGCGGAGGCGCGCAAGCGCGCCAACATGATCAAGCTGCCGGTGGCGCGCCGCTTCATGACCGAGTTCTCGGGCGCGCAGGGCTCGATTCTTTACAAGGAGCTGAAGAAGGGCGGCGTGGTCTATCTCGCC
Organism: Chenggangzhangella methanolivorans; assembly: GCF_042648545.1. NCBI lineage: Bacteria > Pseudomonadati > Pseudomonadota > Alphaproteobacteria > Hyphomicrobiales > Methylopilaceae > Chenggangzhangella > Chenggangzhangella methanolivorans. The sequence continues at coordinate 52,064 of NZ_JBHRXS010000017.1, read as the reverse complement.
CGCCGCTTCCGCAAGGCAGGCTGAAGCAGACGCCCGTCGCGGCTGGCGCGCGTCGCTTGCAGACTTGGCGATTTCAGACGGAGGTTCGGGAGGCTGGTGGAGCCGAGGGGATTCGAACCCCTGACCTCTGCAGTGCGATTGCAGCGCTCTCCCAACTGAGCTACGGCCCCGCGTCCCGAAGGCGCGCCATTTAGGTGGCGGGCCCCACCCCTGTCAAGGCGCGACAGACGCTTCGCTGCGACGTCGCGGCGGCCATGCGCAAAGCGTGGCGCGAAGGCCTCTCCGCGACGCCGTCCGCGCCGACCTCGTGACCGCGGGCCGCCTTGCCGCGCTGCGCCGCGGTCGCTAAATCACGGGAGACCCCGCGGCCGCCTCCCGGCCGCGCCCTAGCCGGACATGAAGGACTGCGCCAGGAATGAAAGCGATCCTCGACGTCATCCTGCTCGCGCTCAACCTCTATGTCTGGATCCTGATCGTCTCGGCGATCCTGTCCTGGCTCATCGCCTTCAACGTCGTGAACACCCGCAACCAGGTGGTGGCCACGATCTGGGACTTCCTCTACCGGATCACCGAGCCGGTGCTGCGCCCGATCCGCAACGTGCTGCCCAATATGGGCGGCATCGACCTGTCGCCGATCGTGGTGCTGCTGCTGATCTTCCTGATCCAGCGCGTGATCGTGCTCTACCTCTATCCGAACGTGTTCTGAGCGGAACGAGCGGCGCACGTCAGAGCGCTGGAGCCGACGCCCGTCATCCCGGGCTTGACCCGGGATCCGGACGCGCCGGCCGCGCAGAGATTTTTTGAAAGGTCGTGTTCCTGGATCCCGGCTCCTCGGCCGGGATGACGGCCGAGGCTGCGCCGGCTCACGGCCGCCATGCCCCCCGTTCGCCCGAAAGCTCGCGGTCGAGGTAATGCGCGGCCGAGATCAGCGCGAGATGGGTCAGCGCCTGCGGGAAGTTGCCGAGGTGGCTGCCGTCCATGCCGATTTCCTCGGCGAACAGGCCGAGATGGTTGCCGTAGCCGAGGATCTTCTCGAAGCTCTCTCGGGCCTCGTCGACGCGGTTGGCGCGCGCGAGGCACTCCACGAACCAGAAGCTGCAGGCTGTGAAGGCGCCTTCCTGGCCGGGTAGCCCGTCATCCTGCCGGTAGCGGAACACGAGGCTGTCGTCGGTGAGCTTCTTGCCGATGGCGTCGAGCGTCGCGAGCCATTGCGGGTCGGTGGCCGAACAGAAGCGCACGAGCGGCATCAGCAGCATCGCGCCGTCGACCTCCTTGGATCCCTTGCTCTCGACGAAATGGCCGAGCTCGTCGTCCCAGAACGTCTTCCAGATGTCGCGGTGGATCTCGTCGCGGGTCTCGAACCAGCGCACGCCGGGCGAGGGGAACGAGCGCTGGCGCGCGAGGCGTATGGCGCGGTCGATCGCCACCCAGCACATCAGCCGCGAATGCAGGAACTCGCGCGGTTCGGCGCGAATCTCCCAGATGCCGGCGTCGGGATCCTTCCAGTGCTCGCAGACGTGGTCGACGATCGCGATCACGCTGTTCCAGCCGTCATGGCTCAGCGCGCGGCCGTACTTGTCGTTGAGGTAAACGGCGTCGAGCAGCTCGCCGAAGATGTCGAGCTGGATCTGGTCGACGGCGGCGTTGCCGACGCGCACCGGCCGCGCGCCGCCATAGCCTGAGAGGTGGTCGAGCTCGATCTCCTCGAGATCGGTCGAGCCGTCGAGCGCATACATGATGAGGAGGCCTTCCTCGCTCTCCTTCAGCCGCGAATGGGCCCAGGCCATGAAGTTCAGCGCCTCCTCGCGAAAGCCGAGCCTCATGAAGGCGTAGACCGTGAAGGAGGCGTCGCGGATCCAGGTGGCGCGATAGTCCCAGTTGCGCACGCCGCCGGGAGCCTCCGGCAGACCGAAGGTCGGCGCGGCGATGATCGAGCCATGGTCGCGCGAGCACATCAGCTTCAGCGCGAGCGCCGAGCGCAGCACCGTCTCGCGCCAGCGGCCCTTATAGGTCGATTGCGCGGCCCAGGAGCGCCAGAACCCGACGGCGTCGGCGAGCGCCTCCTCGGCGTCGTCGCCGAGCGGCGCGGCCTCGCCGCCGCCGTCGAGCGCGAACCAGGCGACCTCGCCCTTCCCGAGCGAAAAATCGGCGACCGCGTCCGGGCCGTCGACCTCGAGAAGGACCGTCGAGGTCAGCCGCAGCACCGCGTTGCCGGCGAGAAACGCCACGCCGTCCCGCACCTTTTCGGGCCGCGCTTCGACGCGGGCGTAATCCATGCGCGGCGCGCAGCAGACGCGGAAGCGGACGTTCCCACGGGTCGCCTCCACGCGGCGAAAGACCTGCGGTTCGCCGCCGTCGCGGCCGCGGGCGGGGCGCATGAAGTCGGTGACCTCGGCGCTGCCCTCCTCCGAGAGCCAGCGGGTCAGCGCGACATTGGTGTCGGGCAGGTAGATCTGCAGGGTGCGGGCGTCCGCGAGCTCCGGCTGGATCGAGAATTCGCCGCCTTTGTCCTCGTCGAGAAGCGCGGCGAACACCGTCGGGCTGTCGAAGCGCGGCCAGCACATGAAGTCGATGGAGCCGCGCCGCGACACGAGCGCGGCCGTCGCCATGTCGCCGATGAGCGCATGGTCCTCGATGGCGACCGCAGGCTTTCTCGCCGGCGCAGGCTTCTTCGCCGGCGCGGCCACGCCTTGCTTGGCCTGCGCCTTCGAGGCGGCCTGCGGCTTCGCCTTGTTCGGCTTGGCCGCCTTGCCCTTGCGCTCAGCCATTGCCGCGGAACTCCGGATAGAGCGTCATCCCGCCGTCGACATAAAGCGTCGCGCCGACCATGTAGTCGGCGAGGTCCGACGCCAGCCACACGGCGGCGTTGGCCACGTCCTCGGCCGCGCCGATGCGGCCGTAGGGGATGAGCTTCAGCAGCTCCTTCCCCGCCTCGCCTTCGGTCTCCTCCTCATTGATCGCGGTGCGGATCGCGCCGGGAGAGATCGCGTTCACGCGCACGCGCTCCTGCGCGAATTCCTGCGCCAGCGTCTTCATCATCATCGAGATCCCGCCCTTCGAGGCGGCGTAATTGACGTGGCCTGCCCAGGGAATCAGGTCGTGCACCGACGACATGCAGATCAGCTTTCCGCGCGCCTTCGAGACCCCGCGGTCGCCCTGCGCGCGAAAGCGGCGCAGCGCTGCGCGGGCGCAGAGGAACTGGCCGGTGAGATTGACGTCGATGACCTTGCGCCAGTCGTCGAGGCTCATCTCGGCGGAGGCCGCGTCCTTCTGCATGCCGGCGTTCGCCACCACCACGTCGACCGCGCCGAAGCGTTTCGCCGTCGCCTTGAACATCGCCTCGACGTCAGCCTCGTCGGAGACGTCGGCCCCGATGGCGATCGCCTCGCCGCCGGCCTTCTCGATCGCGGCGACGACGTTCTTGGCTTCGTCTTCTTGCGAGCGGTAATTGACCGCGACCTTCGCGCCGGCCGCGCCCATGGCTTGGGCGGTCGCGCGCCCGATCCCGGAGCTCGCGCCAGTGACGAGCGCCACCTGTCCTTCCAGTGAAATCCGCATGAGCCTCGAGGAGGTCGTTGTCCCGCGAGGGGTCAACGGCCGTCGGGCGAGCCCCGTTCCCTGAACCGCTCGTGATGGGTTCTCGACGTGAGACGCCTCCCTCCCTGGGACAGGGGAGGGTAAGGGTGGGGTGGGCGCCAGAAAGAGGCGATGGCCGCCGATACATCCGGGACTGCTTAAGCTCTACGCCCAGCGACCCCACCCGACCCCGGCTCCGCCGGGGCCGCCCTCCCCTCTTCGAGGGAGGGAGGGTGCGCGCTTACTTCCGCTCCGCCAGCGTGAACCAGCCCACCCCCGCGAGCACGAGCGCCGCGCCTGCGAAGTCGATCAGCGTCACGGGCTCGGCCAGCAGAACCGCCGCGAGCGCGAGCGTCGCGATCGGGCTCACCGTGCCGATCACGGCGTTGGCCTGCGCGGTGATCTTGTGAAGGGCGGCCGAGAGCAGGAAGGTCGGCAGCAGCGTGCCGACGAAGGCGAGCACGAAGGCGACGACCCACGCGCGGGTCGTGAGCTCCCACAGCACCGACAGATCGCGCAGGATCAGGAACTGCACGATCGCGCCGATCGCCGCCCCCGTCATCGCGATGCAGGTGAAGAGTTTCGGGCCGAGCGCGCCGATCCGGGGCTTGGCCAGCAGCTGGTAGAGCGCGAAGGCGACCGCCGAGCACAGGACGAGCGCAGCCCCGATCTGGGTGGCTTCCGCGCCAGAAACCGTCATGTCCTTGGTGAAGACGAGCGCGAGGCCGGCATAGCTCAGCGCGAAGGCGCCGAGCGCCTCAAGGCGAAAGGGCTGTCCGAAGAACGCCGCGCCGAGCAGCACCGTGAACAGCGGATAGGTGAACAGGATCAGCCGTTCGAACGGCGCGGAGATGTAGTTGAGGCCCAGAAAGTCCGTGTAGGACGCGAACCAGTAGCCGAGCAGCCCGACGCCCAGCACGGCGACGAACATCCGCGCGTCAAGCGCCGCGGGCCTTCCCTCGCGCGCCACCGCCATGAAGCCGATCGCGACATAGACCGGGACCGAGAGCCCCATGCGCAGCGCAAGCAGCGTCTCGGTGTCGACGCCCTCCGCATAGGCGAACTTGATGATGACGCCCTTGGCCGAGAACAGGATCGCGCCCGCGGCCGCCAGCGCATATCCGGCCCAGGGTGCGCCGGCCGCGGGAGGCGGCGCGGCCGCCGGCTCGGACAGGCGCGCGGCTTCCGGGTCCGCGGATGCGGCGGAGGGCGTTGCTGGGGCCTGCGGCGTCGACATGGTCCCGAGCCGCTAGCACGCGCGCTCAGGGGCGGCCAGCGGCGTCGGCGCAAGCCTGCCGCGCGTCGGGCGGAATAGCCCGGCCGCTCCCCCGCGACCGGGCCAGACTCGCGTCTTTCGCAGCGGAGAGGGGCGGGAATCCGCTTTGACGCCCTTTCGGGGCGGGGGAAGCCACGCGAGACCGTTCCGGAAGCCGTCCGGCCGAACCGCGGCGCGACCTTAGCGCTCCATCCTGTCGCCCGACTGTCGGGGGCCGGAGATTTCTGCGGCTGGAATTCTTCGGGGGGAGGCCGTAAAGACGGTCTGGGGCTGGGGCGTAGACCGTTTGCGCGCCGGAGTTCGATAGCGCCGATGAGGCTCCTACTCATAGAAGACAGCGAGCGCCTGCGAGAGCTCGTGACCGAGGCGGTCCGCGCGGCCGGCTGGCGGATCGACGCGGTCGGCAGCATGGCCGAAGCGGAGGCCGCGACCGCGGTCGCCCAGTACGACGCGCTCCTGCTCGACCTCGGCCTGCCGGACGGCGACGGGGTCGAGCTGATCCGCGCCCGCCGCGCGGCGCGCGACCAGACCCCCATCCTCGTGCTCTCGGCCCGCGCCGGCGTCGACGACCGGATCGGCGGGCTCGACGCCGGGGCCGACGACTATCTGGCCAAGCCCTTCAACAGCCGCGAGCTGCTGGCGCGCGTCCGCGCTTTGATGCGCCGCGCGCCGCTGTCGGCGCAGCCGGTGCTCGAGGCCGGCCGGCTGCGCTTCGACCCCGCGGCCGGCTCCGCCTTCTGCGGCGACGAGCCGGTGAAGCTGTCGCCGCGCGAACGCGCCCTGCTCGAAATCCTGATGCGCAACGTCGGGCGCGTCGTCACCTCCGGCCATCTCGAGGAGGCGCTGTCGGAGTTCGAGGGCACGACGAGCCGCAACGCCGTCGAGCTCGTGCTGTCGCGGCTTCGGCGCAAGCTCTCGCCCTTCGACGTCGGGGCCGCGATCGAGACCGTGCGGAGCGTCGGCTACCTGCTGCGCGAGGTCGGGTGACCGCCAGGCCGTCGCGGCCCGAGACGCTCGGCCGCGTCGTCGCCCGGCGGATCGTGCTGTTCGCGCTCATCGCCATGGTGGCGCAGTCGGCCTGGATGCTGTGGCGCTATCTCGGCGACCCCGACCATATGGCCGACCATCTCGTCGACATGGAGGTCGACGCGCTGTCGGAAGGCGTCAAGCTGCGCGACGGGCAGGTGACGTTCGAGCTGCCGCCCGGGCTCGCGGGCCGCTATGGCGGCGCGGCGACCGGCTACGCGGCGAGGGTGCGCGGGCCTGACGGCGCGACGCTGTGGCGAAGCTGCGACGAGGCCTGCATCGCCAAGGCGTTTCCGATCGACGAGCCGCTCGCCTCCTCGTGGATGCGGCGCAACGACAGCGGCTACCCGCTGTCGGTCAAGGGCGGCCACGAGGTTCTCGTCGGCGGGCGGAGCGTCTATGTCGAGGCGGCGATCGACGAGGATCCGGACGGCGTCGTCGCCAACGTCATCATCGCCGAACTCGTCGAGGAGATGCTCCTGCCCACGGGCGTCGCGCTGGCGTTTGCGATCGGCGCCTCGCTCTATTCGATCGGGCGCTCGCTCGCGCCCGTCTCGGAAGCCGCCCGGGCGGCCGGGGGGCTCGACCCGCTCGGGCCGATCGTGCGGCTCGACGCCGAAGGCATGCCGCTCGAGGTCGCGCGCTTCGTCGACGCGGTGAACCGAAGCTATGGGCGGGTGCGCGAGCTCGTCGCCGCGCAACGGCTGTTCACCGCCGCCATCAGCCACGAGATCCGCACGCCGCTCGCGGCGATTCGGCTCGAGCTCGAGCGCGTCGACCATCCCCGCGCCCGTCGCGCGACCGCGGAGCTCGACGAGCTCGTGGCCTTCGTCGAGCAGCTCACCGCGCTCGCCCGCATCGAGGCCGCCGACCGGCCGGTCACGGCGCCGGTCGACCTGACGGCGGCGCTGCGAGAGGTCGTCGCCGGCGTCGCCCCCTGGGTGTTCGACAAGGGCGCGACCATCGCGCTCGTCGAGGATGGGGCCGCCGCCGTGAACGGCGACGAGCGCCTGATCCGCAACGCGGCCCGCAATCTCGTGGAGAATGCGGTGAGGCACGGCGGAAAGGGCGTAGCCGTGACGGTGCGGGCGGGGCCCGGCGCCGCCTTCTCGGTCGAGGACGACGGCCGCGACGCGCCGGCCGCGGAGGAGATCGCCGCCCCCGGCCAGGCCCGCCTCGGCGACGGGCTCGGGGTCGGCCTCGAGATCGTGCGCCGTATCGCGGCGATGCACGACGCGCGGTTCGAGATCGCGCCGCTCCCCCCGCGCGGCGTCGGCGCGCGGTTGCTGTTTCCCGAGGCCTCGGCGGCGCCGCGCAGGACGACGTGACCCTCCGGCCGTAGGACAGGACGCCGCATACGCAGTTTCACGAACTGCGGCGGGATCACGTTCCCGTCATTCCAAAGCGCCCCGCGCATGGGGCGCTTTGGGGGGCGACATGAAAAGACTTCTCACTCTCGCGGCCTGCGCCGCGGTTCTCTCGGCCGCCGCGCCGTCGCGCGCCGACGAATCCGTCCAGCAGCTCGTCGACATCCTGCGCGCCCAGTCGGCCGAGAAGACCGCGGTCAAGGAACGCTTCACGCCGGCCGCGGGCGTGAAGGTGTCCCAGGTCCAGATCACCGTGAAGATCAACATCAGGTCGGACATCCCGGCCGACGCCAAGCCGACCTGCTCGGGCTACCTGCTGCACAACAACAGCAACAACGTCTCCTTCCAGGAGAACGCGACGATGATCAGCACCCGCAAGGGCGCGACGGCGACCTGCGTCCTCACCATCCCGTTCGCCTGGCCGGACGCGAACCTCGCAGGGATCGTCTACGCCAACGCCAGCATCTACTGGGGCGCCGGCCAGTCGAGCGGCCTGATCAACCGCAGCAGCTCCCGCTCCGCGGTGCCGCTCCCGATGCCGCCGGAAGGCGGGACGGCGAAGACGAGCCTCGACTTCACGCTCTGATCGGAATGCTGGCTGGCTGGGCTCAGCCCGGCCAGCCCTCGATCCTGAGGCCGCTCGCGGCCTCGGCCTCCTCGCGCGACACATGGCGCTTCGGCTCGGCGAAGGTCCAGACATGGCCCTGCGGGTCGCGCGCCTGATAGACGCGATCGCCGTAGAACTGGTCGGACGGCTCCATCAGGATCTCGGCGCCGGCCTCGCGCGAGCGCGCGCAGTGGGCGTCGACGTCCTCGTCGAGATGGACGTGGAGGATCTGGGTGCAGCGCCCGCCGACGGAAGCCGGGCTTGCGGTGAAGTCGGCCCATTCGGAGCCGACATAGACCAGCCCGCCGCGATGGCGCATCTCGGAATGGACGATCGCGCCGGCTTCGTCGCGGATCACCATCACGCGCTCGAAGCCGAAGGCCTTTTCGAGCCAGTCGAGCGCCGCGGCGGGATCCGCGTAGAACACGGCGCTCGCCAAGGCCGGGCGGCGGAACGGATCTTCCATGACGGCTCCGTATGGTCGGACGTCGCTTAGAGCCCGCGCACCTTCGCGGCGGAGTCCAGGAAGCCCTTGGTGGTGGCGAACAGCTCCGGCACCTCGAGCAGGAAGGCGTCGTGGCCCTTGTCGGTCGCGATCTCGACGAAGGAGACGTTGGCGGCCGCGGCGTTGAGCGCATGCACGACCTGCCGAGACCCTTCGGTCGGGAACAGCCAGTCCGAGGTGAAGGAGACGACGCAGAACCGCGTCTTCGTGCCCTGGAAGGCGCCCGCGAGCGTGCCGTCGGCCGCGAGGTCGAAATAGTCCATCGCGCGGGTGACGTAGAGATAGGAGTTCGCGTCGAAGCGCTCGACGAAGCTCGCGCCCTGGTGGCGCAGGTAGCTCTCGATCTGGAAATCGGCGTCGAAGCCGAAGGTGCGCGCGTCGCGGTCCTGCAGGTTGCGGCCGAACTTGGTCTGGAGCGCCGGCTCCGACAGATAGGTGATGTGCGCCGCCATGCGCGCGACCGCGAGGCCCTTGCGGGGCGTCGAGCCCTCGACGAGATAGCGGCCCTGCCGCCAGTCGGGATCGGCGGTGATGGCCTGGCGCCCGACCTCGTGGAACGCGATGTTCTGCGCCGAGTGCTTGTGCGCGGTCGCGATCGGCAGCGCGCAGAACACGCGGTCTGGATGGCGCGCCGCCCATTGCAGCACCTGCATGCCGCCCATCGAGCCGCCGGCTACGCAGAACAGCGACTCGATGCCGAGATGGTCGATCAGCATCGCCTGCGCGTCGACCATGTCGCGGATGGTCACGAGCGGCAGGTCGAGGCCGTAGGGCTCGCCGGTCGCGGGATTGGTGCTGGCCGGTCCCGTCGTGCCCATGCAGCCGCCGAGCACGTTCGAGCAGATGATGAAGAACCGGTCGGTGTCGATCGGCTTGCCGGGCCCGACCATGGTGGTCCACCAGCCGGGCTTGCCCGTGACGGGACTGACGTTCGCCACGTGCTGGTCGCCGGTCAGCGCGTGGCAGACCAGGATCGCGTTCGACTTCTCCGCGTTCAGCGTTCCATAGGTCTGGTAGGCGATGCGCAGGCCGGACAGGCTTTGGCCCGACTCGAGCGTGAGCGGCGCCGCGAATTCGGCGACGAGCGAATGCGGCGCGTCCGCCTCGCGGCGGGCGGCGGCGTTCGTTGAAAGCTCGATGGTCGCCTCGTTCATGGCGCCAAGGGTGAAGCGCCCGGGGGCGTTCCTGTCAATCATGGAAGGCGCGGACCCACGTGTCGGCGCGCCAGCGGCGCTGTCACGGCCCGTTCAGCACCGCGGCGCAGGCGGCCGGCATCTTGGCGAGCGTGAGCGGCGGCGCGGGCTTCGGCGGAACCTTGGGCGGGCGCGGGAACAGGCGGCCGGGCGTGAACCACCAGTCGAGCGCCTTGCCGCAGCCGTCGCCGGGCACGACGTCCGCCTGGCTCTTGCACGAGGCGTCGCTGCCCGAGCAGCCGAGCCGGATGTGGGTGTGGTAGTCGTGGCCCCAGACCGGCCGCACCTTCTGCAGCCAGGCCCGGTCGTTCCCCGCGTCCATGCAGAGCCGCCGCTTGATCGCCGGGTTGATCAGCACGCGCTCGACCTCCGGGTCGGTGGCGAAGATCTTGATGATCTGCAGCGTGTTCTTCGTGTAGTAGGCGTTGAGGTCGGTGCGGTTCTCGGCCACGAGATTGGTCGACATGATCTGCTCGCGCGCCTGCATGTTCATCTCGGCGGTCGGCATCGGGCGCAGCCACACGTCGACGTCGAGGCCGATCTGGTGCGAGGCGTGGCCCTTCAGCATCGGGCCGCCGCGCGGCTGCGACATGTCGCCGATGAGCAGGCCCGGCCAGGACGTGTTGGCCGCCACCTTCTTCGAGATGCGCTGGATGAACGAGACGAGCTTGGTGCGGCCGTAATAGCGGTTTCGCGAGGGCCGCATCACCTGCCAGGTCGCGCCCGAGAGCGGCAGCGCCTTGGCCCCCGCCATGCAGCCGTTCGAGTAGAAGCCGATCGACTCCTCGCGGCCCTGGCTCGGTTTTTCGACGCGGCCGAACAGCTCTTTCGCAGGCGTGCCGGGTCCGACGGATTTGAGCGCCGGCACCGCATAGCCCGGCGGCGTGATGTCCTGCGCGGCGACCGGCGCTGACATCGTCAGGGCGAAAGCGGCGCACAGGCGAACTGCGCGCTTCGAGACGCCGCTTCGCGGCTCCTCAGCATGAGGATTCGCGGCGCGCTGCGCGAAACGCAGAAACTTCATCCTCGACATCCCTCATGCTGAGGAGCCGCCCGCAGGGCGGCGTCTCGAAGCACGCAGTCGGCCTCGACCAGCCTCATCCGCGCGCCTCCGACGCCCGACGCTCGATCGCGTCCCAGGTCGCGGCCGCGGCGTCCGGGCCTCCAAGACGCTTCACCGCGCGGATGCCGGTCGGGGAGGTCACGTTGATCTCGGTCAGAAATCCGTCGATCACGTCGAAGCCTACGAAAATCAGCCCGCGCCGCTTGAGCTCGGGTCCGATGGTCTCGCAGATTTCGCGTTCGCGCGAGGACAATTCGGCGGTGTGCGCCGCTCCGCCGCGGATCATGTTGGAGCGGAGGTCGCCCGCCGCCGGAACGCGGTTGACCGCGCCCGCGAACTCGCCGTCCACCATCAGGATGCGCTTGTCGCCCTTGGACACGTTCGGCAGGAACTTCTGGACCATCCAGGGCTCTCGGAAGCTCGTGGAGAAGAAATCCAGCAGCGAGCCGTAATTGAGGTCGTCGCTCGTGAGGCGAAACACCGCCGAGCCGCCATGGCCGAACAGCGGCTTCACGACGATGTCCTTGTGCTCCTCGCGGAAGGCCGCGACCTCGGCCTTGTCGCGGGTGACGAGCGTCGGCGGCATCAGGTGCGCGTAGTCGAGCACGAAGATCTTTTCGGGCGAGTTCCGCACCTGAACGGGATCGTTGACCACCAGCGTGTTCGGATGGACGCGCTCCAGCATGTAGGTGGTCGAGACGTAGAGGTTGTCGACCGGCGGATCCTGCCGCAGCAGCACGACGTCGATTTCGCTTGCGACGTCGACGCGGGTCTCCTCGCCGAGGCTGGCATGGTCGCCGACCACATCGCGCACCTCGCAGGGGCGGACGCGCGCATGGACCTGCTGGCCGGTCTGGCTGAGGCGGTCGGGCGTGTAGACGGCGAGTTCGTGGCCGCGCGCCTGAGCCTCCAGCATCAGCGCGAAGGTCGAGTCGCCTGCGATGTTGATCCGTTCGATCGGATCCATCTGGACGGCGACGCGGAGCTTCATGGGGACCGGATCTCTTACAGGCCGAAGGCGTTCGGCACGCGCTGCGGAAGCCGGCCGGGAACCACCAGCACGACGTCGAAGCTGACGACATATCTGGCGAATTCGGGCCGCTTCGCAAGGAAGGCTTCGGCGCCGCGGCGGATGCGGGCCTGCTGGCGCGGCGTCACCGCCTCGGCCGCGTCTCGAAACGTCGAGCGCGCCTTGACCTCGACGAAAGCGAGCGTGCGGCCGCGCAAGGCCACGACGTCGACCTCGCCCACGCCCGCCGACCAGCGCCGGGCGACGATGCGCCAGCCGGTGAGGCGCAGCAGCCAGACGGCGCGCGATTCGGCCGAGAGGCCGAGCCGGAAGGCGCGGATGCGCTCGGGCGCCGCGGCCACGGATCAGTCGGACTTCGCAAGGTCGAGCGCGCGGGCGTAGACCTCCCGCCGCTTGACGCCCGTCGCGGCCGAGACCTCCGCCACCGCGTCCTTGAGCGAGACCCGCTTCAGCGCCGAGACGAGCGCCGCGTCGAGATCCTGCGCCTGCGGGGCCGCCTCCTCGCCGGGCGGTCCGACCACCAGCACGATCTCGCCCTTGGGCGCGGGCTCCTCGGCGAGCTGCGCCGCGAGTTCGGCGAGCGTTCCCCGCCGCACCTCCTCGAACCGCTTGGTGAGCTCGCGCGCAAGCGCGGCCTCGCGGGGGCCGAGGCCGTCCGCGAGATCGGCCATGGCGGCCGCGACCCGCGGGCCGGTCTCGTAGAACACGAGCGTCGCGGGAATGCGGACGAGCTCCGCGATCCGCGCCTGTCGCGCGCCCTGCTTGGGCGGCAAGAAGCCTTCGAAGAAGAACCGGTCGGTCGGCAGCCCCGCGACCACCAGCGCGGTCAGCGCCGCCGAGGCGCCGGGCGCGGCGACGACATGAAAGCCGCCGACGATCGCGTCCCTCACGAGCTTGTAGCCAGGGTCCGAAATCAGCGGCGTGCCGGCGTCGCTGACGAGCGCGATCCGCTCGCCCTCGGCGAGCCGGGCGAGCACGCGCGGCCGCATCTCGGCGGCGTTGTGCTCGTGATAGGGCTGAAGCTGCGTCGAGATCCCGTAATGACTCGTCAGCTTGCGGGTGACGCGGGTGTCCTCGCACAGAACGAGGTCCGCGGCGGCCAGCGTCTCGAGCGCCCGAATGGTGATGTCGGCGAGCGCGCCGATCGGGGTCGCGACGACGTGAAGGCCCGGAGCGAGCGCGCCCGGCGACACCCGCGAGCCCGCAAGGACGTAGCCGCGAGCTTCGGGAGGTCGACGATCGGACGGGTCTTCGGAAGCCGGGCGAGGGCTCGCGGGCCTTGGCATGGGTGCGCTCGTCTTGTACTCAACGGCGAAGTCTATCGGGCCAAGCCTGCGGCGCAAACCGGCCGCGCGGCTCCCGGGACTGACCATCGGGGCGGTGTCTTCGCCGGTCGCCATCGGGGCGGCGACCGGTCGAACTGGCGGTGGCGGTAATGTTTCTCAACTGGCGACCGATGTGGCGCGGCGCGATCGTCGCAGGCCTGTGCGCGTTCGTCGCGGCCTGCGACTCCGACAGCGGCATGGACCGGGCGGCGCTCGACCCGATGCCCCAGGCCGCCCCGACGCCGCAGGTGGAGTCCAAGCCGCTCGACGCGGTGGTGGGCCAGGGAGCCGTCAAGGTCGCGCTCGTGCTGCCGCAGAGCGCGGCCGGAAACGCCGGCGCGGCCGCGCAGTCGATGCGCAACGCCGCCGAGCTCGCGCTCGCGGAATTCAACACGCCCGACATCCAGCTCGTGGTGAAGGACGACGGCGGCACCGCGCAAGGCGCGCGCGCGGCCGCGACCGCGGCGACCGACGAGGGCGCCAAGCTCGTGCTCGGGCCCCTGTTCGCCCATTCGGTCGCGAGCGCCGGCCAGGTCGCCAAGCAGCGCAACGTGCCGATGCTCGCCTTCTCCACCGACCAGAACGTCGCGACCAACGGCGTCTTCCTGCTGAGTTTCATGCCGGAGTCCGACGTCCAGCGGATCGTCTCCTACGCGGTCGCGCAGGGGAAACGCTCCTTCGCGGCGCTGCTGCCCGAGACCGGCTACGGCTCGGTTGTCGAGGCCGCGTTCCAGACGGCGGTCGCCAAGGCCGGCGGGCGCGTGGTGGGTCTCGAGCATTACTCGTCCGACAAGACCAAGATGTCGGAGGCGATCGCCCGGCTCTCGAGCGCCCTGCCCCAGGCCGACGCGCTCCTCATCCCCGACTCGGCCTCGGACGTCCAGACCGTCGTCGGCATGCTGGCGACCAACGGCGTCAACCTGAAGCGCCTCCAGCTGCTCGGCACCGGGCTTTGGGACGATCCGGCGATCGCGCGCGACGAGAGCCTTTCTGGCGCCTGGTACGCAGCGCCCGACGACCGCAACTACAAGAACTTCGCCGAGCGCTACCGGGCGAAATACGGCTCTTCGCCGGTGCGCACCGCCTCGCTCGCCTATGACGCGACCGCGCTCGTGGCCGCGCTCGTGAAGACCCAAGGGGCGGGCGCGCTGACCTCGGACACCTTCGTCAATCCGTCGGGCTTTTCAGGCGTCGACGGCGCGTTCCGGTTCAAGTCTGACGGCGGCAACGAGCGCGGGCTCGCGGTCTACAAGGTGCAGCCCGGCGGCGCCGTGATGGTGAGCCCGGCGCCCACGAGCTTCTCCGGCCAGACCGCGCAGGCCTCGCCGCCGGTTGCGCCGGGCCAGAGCGAATGACCACCTGAGAGTGTATGACTGGTATGCCATAAACGTAATGGTGCGGGAGGCCGACTCGGCTCAGCGTCCCGCGCCATGGCATACGTCATCACATACGGCCCTCTGGGCCATGAGCTGGAAGCCTCCTGCGAGACGGCGACGCAGGCGGTCTCGATCCTGACCGATCTCGTCCAGCGCAGCGAGAAGGCCATCATGGTCTCGATGCACGAGACCGGGGCCTTCGCGCTCGATCTGCTGCGCACGCTCGCCGATCACGAGCAGAGCGACGCGCCAGCCCAGGACCGCCTCGCGGCGCTCTGAGCCTCACCAGATCCGCGTCACCGAGAACCCCGCCTGCCGGATGAGCTGGACGAGGCCTCGGTCGCCGGGAAGGTGCAGCGCGCCGACAGCGATGAAGGCCTCCCCGGAGCCGAGCAGCGGCAGAGCCCGCTGCAGCATGCTGGCGTTGCGGCGGGTGATGAAGGACGAGATGAACTCGGCGTAGCCGTCGACGTCGAAGGCGCCCGCCCAGTCGGGCCCGCGCATCGCCAGCAGATAGCCGATCCGGCGGGTCGAATAGAGCCCCATGATGGTGCTCTCGACGTCTTCCGGCTTCAGCCCCTTTTCGGTCGCCTCGCGCATCATCCGGAGCGCGACCTCGTCGGGGATCGAGGCGAGCGCTTCGACCTGCTCGGCCGGCGTCTCGAGCCCCGTCAACCGCGCCCCCTGCTCGACCGCGAGCCGCTCGATCCGCGCGTCGGCCGTCTCGGTGTCGACGCCGGCCGGCGGCGGGCCGCAGCGCGAGCGCGACAAAGCGAGCGCCAGATACCAGGGCTGCAGCTGCTCGGCGACCGGCGCGGGGATGCCGGCGCGCGCGATGCGCTCCTCGACCTGCGCGCGCAGGTCCGGCGACAGCGCGCCGAGCGAGTCGCCGCCCGGCCGGAAACTGCGATTGGCCACGAGCCGGCGCAGCTCCGCCGCGACCCGGCGCGTGCTCGCGCCCGGAAGCTCGGTCGCCACGATGCGAGAGCGGCGCAACGCGGCGAGCACAAGCTCGTCGAACGACTTCGCGATCGCCTCGCTCGAATGCATCGTGCCGAAGAGATAGGAGGGCTTCGAGCCCCGGCCTTCGACGCGCCACAGCAGCCCCTGGCCGTTGGCGACCGCGCGCGCCGAATTCTCGAACCGGGCGAAGCCGGCGGCGTCGCTCGTCTGCAGGGATTTGACGAGGTCGACGCCGACGCAGTCGGCCGCCCGCAGCACCGGCGCCTGGGTTTGATCGCTCGGGGCGGGGCCCGCCGAGGGGCCGGTCTCGCGCCAGCTTCCGGCCTGCATCGCGGGAGCCGCGGGCTGCTGTCCGCCCGCGAGCGCGGGAGCGGCGGAAGCCAAGGCGAGCGCGATCGCCAGGAGCGTCGTGCGGCGCGCCCGGCGTCGTCCGGCCCCGTCGAGCTCGACCGTCGCAACCGCCATCGGCGCGGATGATGCGCCGCGCCGCGCCGCTCGCCAACCGGAATTTCGGACGGGCAGGATCCCGTCCACGGACCGCTTGGGCCCGTGACGATCGTCAGGTCGAGACGACGGTCTTCAGGCGGCCTCTTCGTCGGCCGCGCCGAGATCGCGCCAGCCGGCCACGGTCGAGTCGGCGTTCATCTCGTAGATGATCGGCGCGCCGGTCTTGAGCTCGCGCTTGAGAAGCTCGTCGGGGGTGAGACGCTCGAGCGTCATGATGAGCGCGCGCAGCGAGTTGCCGTGGGCGGCCACCAGCACGGTCTCGCCGTTCAACACGCGCGGCAGGATCTCGCGCACGAAATAGGGAAGCGACCGCGCGACCGTATCGCGCAGGCTCTCGCCCCCGGGCGGCGGCACCTCGTAGGAGCGGCGCCACATCAGCACCTTCTGCTCGCCCCAGGTCTTGCGGGCGTCGTCCTTGTTGAGGCCGGTGAGCTCGCCGTAGTCGCGCTCGTTCAGCGCCTTGTCCTCGATGGTCTCGAGGCCCTTCTGGCCGAGCGCGTCGAGCATCAGCTGGCAGGTGCGCTGGGCGCGCTTGAGCTTCGACGTGAAGGCGACGTCGAAGACGAGACCCTCGGTCTTCAGCAGCTCGCCGGCCGCCTTGGCTTCCTCGACGCCCCGCTCCGTAAGGTCCGGGTCCTTCCAGCCAGTGAAGAGGTTCTTCAGATTCCACTCGCTCTGGCCGTGACGGACGAGGACGAGGCGACGCTGCATCGAGAAGCTCCAGGGGCAAAGGCCGGGGAAGGCGCGGGCGGGCGCTGTCCGCTCCCTTAGCGCAAGTGCGAAGAGAATGCGACGTCGCTCGACGTCAGCTCCGGTCGAGACCGAGCACGTCCGCCATGCCGTAATGGCCGGGCTTGGCGCCCTTGCCCCAGAGCGCGGCCTTCACCGCGCCGCGGGCGAAGATCATCCGGTCCTCGGCGCGGTGGCCGAGCTCGACCCGCTCGCCGGGCCCGGCGAGGATCACCATGTGGTCGCCCACCACGGTGCCGCCGCGCAGCGTCGCGAAGCCGATCGTCCCCTCGACCCGCGCGCCGGTATGGCCGTCGCGGACCCGCACGGACTGTTCGGCGAGGGCGACTTCCCGGCCCTTGGCCACCGCCTCGCCGAGCAGCAGGGCGGTGCCCGAGGGCGCGTCGACCTTCATGCGGTGGTGCATCTCGACGATCTCGACGTCCCACTCCGGCCCGAGCGCGCGCGCCGCCTGCCGGGCGAGGCCGGCCAGAAGGTTGACGCCGAGGCTCATGTTTCCGGAGCGGATCACGACAGCGTGGCGCGCGGCGGCGTCGAGGCGCTGCAGGTTCGTCTCCGACATGCCCGTGGTGCCGATGACATGGACGATGCGGGCCTGCGCGGCGAGCTCGGAGAGCGCGACTGTCGCGTCCGGGACCGTGAAGTCGATGACGCCCTCGGCGGCTGCGACCAGCGGCAGCGGATCGTCGGTCACCGCGACGCCGAGCGGCCCCACGCCGGCGAGTTCGCCCGCATCCTTGCCGATGGCGTCCGAGCCCGCGCGCTCGAAGGCCCCGGACAGCTCGGCTCCCTCGGTCTCCGCGATCGCGCGGATCAGCGCGCGGCCCATCCGGCCGGCGGCTCCGGCGACGACAAGGCGCATGGGCATGGCGACTGGCTCCGTACTTCGCGGCGTGGCGCGCCCTCATAGCAGGGGGATGGGTCGTGGAGCGAGAGAAGAGGAGCGGGCTCCGGGTCTCCCTCCCCTGGGACAGGGGAGCGTTAGGGTGGGGTGCGCTTCAGGAAGGGGCGCAGTCGCCGCGTCATCGAGCAGGACGGCGGCGCACTAGGCCCTGCGACCCCACCCGTCACGCCGCTCCGCGGCGCGCCACCCTCCCCTCTCCGAGGGAGGGAGGAAGGAAGGAAGGAAGGAAGGAAGGCTGGTCGCGCGCAGGCCCGCCGCCCCTGTTGATTTGAATCATTCTCATTCGAAACCGTTGAACTTTCCGAGCGCCGATTGATTCCGCCTCGGCCGAGCGTCAAGGAAATCACGCCTCGTGTGGCCTCAAAGGTCCGCAACCGCGCGCGGCGTGGGGAGGCGCGGACCCAAGGCCACACCCGATGACCGCACGTCTTCTCGCCGGCGCCGCCGCGCTTCTCGCCAGCGCCCTCGCCGCCCCGGCCTTCGCCGCGGAGGTCAACGTCTACACCACCCGCGAGCCCGGCCTGATCAAGCCGCTGCTCGACGCCTATGCGGAAAAGACCGGGACCAAGGTCAACACCGTCTTCGTCGAGAAGGGGCTGGCCGAGCGCGTCGCCGCCGAAGGCGCGAATTCGCCGGCCGACATCCTGATGACGGTCGACTTCGGCAACCTGATCGACCTCGTGGACAAGGGTCTTGGCCAGAAGGTCTCGTCCTCGACGCTCGACGGCGCGATCCCCGCCGCGTTCCGCGATCCGGGCGGCCAGTGGTACGGCCTCTCGATGCGCACCCGCGTCGCCTATGTGGCCAAGGAGGACGCCGCGGCCGCCAAGGGCCTCACCTATGAGAACCTCGCCGACCCGAAGTGGAAGGGCAAGGTCTGCATCCGCTCGGGCCAGCACCCCTACAACACCTCGCTCATCGCCGCGATGATCGCCCGCGACGGGCGCGACGCCACCAAGGCGTGGCTGCAGGGCGTGAAGGCGAACCTCGCCCGCAAGCCCGCCGGCGGCGACCGCGACGGCGCCAAGGACATCGCCGCGGGCACCTGCTCGGTCGCGATCGGGAACTCCTACTATGTCGGGCTGATGCGCTCGGGCAAAAGCGGCCCCGAGCAGCAGAAATGGGCCGACGCCATCGAGGTCGTGCTCCCGACCTTCAAGAACGGCGGCACCCACGCCAACGTCTCGGGCGCGGCGGTCGCCAAGAACGCCCCGAACAAGGACGAGGCGGTGAAGCTGCTCGAATATCTCGTCTCCGACGAAGCTCAGGGCATCTACGCCAAGGCGAACTACGAATACCCCGTGAAGGCCGGCGCCCCGGTCGACCCGATCCTGGCGGCCTTCGGCGCGCTCAAGATCGACGAGACCCCGTTGGTCGACATCTCGAAGAACCGCAAGGACGCCGCCGCGCTGATCGACGAGGTCGGCTTCGACAGCTGACCTTGTCCGGCTGGTGGGGCTCAGGTCGCTCGGACGCCGTCATGCCCGGCGGAGCCGGGTATCCACGACTTGGGCGCCCACCGCGCTTTACGAGCAAGTCGTGGATACCCGCGAAGACGCGGGCATGACGGTGGAGCTTTGGCTTCGATGACGCGGGGCTGGCTGATCGCAGGTTTCGGCGCGGCCGCGCTCGCGCTCGCGCCGGTCCTGGGGCTCGCGGGACTGGCGGCGCAGGGCTCGGGCGAGCTCTGGCCGCATCTCTGGTCCTTCGTTCTGCCCCAGGCCGCGAAGGAGACCACGACGCTTCTCCTCGGCGTCGGCCTCGTGGTCTCGATCGTCGGCGTCGGGACCGCATGGACGGTCGCGGCCTTCCGGTTTCCGGGCCGCGGCCTCTTCGAATGGGCGCTGCTGCTGCCGCTCGCCATGCCGGCCTATGTGGCGGCCTTCGCCTACGCCGACCTGCTGCATCCGCTCGGCCCCGTGCAATCGGGGCTGCGATGGCTGCTCGGCTTTTCGAGCCCCCGCGAATTCCGCCTGCCCGACATCCGCTCGATGGGCGGCTGCGTCCTGCTGCTCGGCGCGACCCTCTACCCTTACGTCTACCTCACCGCCCGCGCGACCTTCGCGATGCAGTCCGCGGCGGTGCTCGAGGTTCCGCGCACGCTCGGCGCCGGCCCGCTGCGCGCCTTCTTCACCGTGGCGCTGCCGCTCGCCCGTCCCGCCATCGCGGTCGGCGCGGCGCTTGCGCTGATGGAAGCGCTGAACGACGTCGGCGCGGCGGAGTTCCTCGGCGTGCGGACGCTCACCGTCTCGGTCTACTCCACCTGGGTGAACCGCTCCTCCGTCGAAGGCGCGGCGCAGATCGCGCTGATGATGCTGGCGCTCGTCGTCGCGCTCGTCGCGCTCGAACGCTGGGCGCGGCGAAAGCAGCGCTCGATGAGCTCCGCCCGGCAGGGCCGCCGCGCGAGCCCCCGCGAGCTCGGGCCTCTGGGCCAGGCGCTCTGCGTCGCGATCTGCGCGGCGCCGGTGCTGGTCGGCTTCGGAGCGCCTGCGCTTCATCTCGCCGGCGAGGCCTTCGCCCGCGTCCGCGCCTTCGGCATGCCGCCGGAACTCTTCCGGGAAGCCGCCAACAGCTTCGCCTTCGCAAGCCTCGCCACCGCCGCAGCCGTCGCGCTCGGCTTCGCGGCGGCCTATGCGGTCCGCGTCTGCGGCGCGCCGGCCCGGCCGGCGCTGCGGGCCGCAGGCGTCGGCTACGCGATGCCGGGCGTCGTGGTGGCGGTCGGCCTGCTGACGCCGCTCGCGGCCTTCGACAACGCCGTCGACGGCTTGGCGCGCGAGTGGCTCGGCGTCTCCACCGGCCTGCTGCTGTCGGGCTCGGGCGCGGCGCTGATCTACGCCTATGTGGTGCGTTTCCTCGCGATCCCCGCGGGCGCGATCGAGGCGGGGCTGGCGCGCATACCGACGAGCCTCGACGACACGGCGCGCAGCCTCGGCCAGACCCCGACGGGCGTCGCGTGGCGCATCCACGCCCCGCTGGCCGCGCCCGCGATCGGGGCCGCGGCGCTCTTGGTCTTCGTCGACTGCATGAAGGAGCTGCCCGCGACGCTGCTGCTGCGACCGCTCAATTTCGAGACGCTCGCGACCCATGTCTATGGCGAGGCGGCGCGCGGGTCCTACGAGAGCGGCGCGGTGGCGGCGCTCGCGATCGTGATCGTGGGTCTGGCGCCCGTGGCGCTCATCGCCAAGGCGAGCGGACGCGCGGCGGTGGCGCACGCGGCGGCCGGTCCCGCACAAGCAGCCGCGCCGGAACCTGCGTAACCATTCTGCGCGGCCATCTGTCGCCGTCATCCCTTCTGATGACGACATTTCGGCCTAGAATGATTATGAACTCGCCCAGGATGGGACGTTCGATGAGTTACAACGACGTTTTCCGCCGTGCGGTCGAACAGCTGCACACCGAGAAGCGCTATCGCGTGTTCGCCGACCTCGAGCGACGAGCAGGCGACTTTCCGCGCGCCACCTGGCATGCGCCCGAGGGGCCGCGCGAGGTCGTGGTGTGGTGCTCCAACGACTATCTCGGCATGGGCCAGCATCCGAGCGTGATCTCGGCGATGACCGAGACCGCCGAGAAGGTGGGCGCAGGCGCCGGCGGCACGCGCAACATCGCGGGCACCAACCATCCGCTCGTCCTGCTCGAGCAGGAGCTCGCCGACCTCCACGGCAAGGAGGCGGGCCTCGTCTTCTCTTCCGGCTACGTGTCGAACGAAGCCTCGATCTCGACCATCGCGCGGCTGATGCCCGACTGCCTGATCCTGTCGGACGCGCTGAACCACGCCTCGATGATCGCCGGCATGCGCGGCTCGGGCTGCGCGCGCAAGATTTTCCAGCACAACGATCTCTATGACCTCGAGCGCCTGCTGAAGGAAGCCGGCCGCGACCGGCCGAAGCTGATCGCCTTCGAGAGCGTCTATTCGATGGACGGCGACGTCGCGCCGATCGGCGCGATCTGCGACCTCGCCGAAGAACACAACGCCATGACCTATCTCGACGAGGTCCACGCGGTCGGCATGTACGGTCCGCGCGGCGCCGGCATCGCCGAGCGCGACGGGGTGATGCACCGCGTCGACGTCATCGAGGGCACGCTCGCCAAGGCCTATGGTGTGATCGGCGGCTACGTCACGGCCTCGCAGCCGGTGGTCGACGCGATCCGCGGCTATGCGCCGGGCTTCATCTTCACCACCGCCATGCCGCCGGCGATCGCGGCCGCGGCGCGCGCCTCGGTGGCGCATCTCAAGAGCAGCCAGGCCGAGCGCGACCGTCACCAGCGCCAGGCCAACCAGACCAAGCTCGCGCTCGCGGGCCGCGGCCTGCCGGTGATGGCGTCCGAGACCCACATCGTGCCGGTGCTGGTTGGCTGCCCGGAGAAGGCCAAGGCCGCCTCCGACATGCTGCTCGCCGACCATGGGATCTACATCCAGCCGATCAACTACCCGACGGTGCCGCGCGGCACCGAGCGGCTGCGCATCTCGCCCTCGCCGCTCCACGACGACGCGCTGGTGCGCGATCTCGCGGACGCGCTCGACGCGGTGTGGTCGAAGCTCGACCTGCCGCGCCGCTACCAGGCGATGGCCGCAGAGTAAGTAAGGCCGCAACGCCGCAGAGGCGCTCGAGCCCCCGCCGGTCATCCCGGGCCTGTCCCAGGATCCAGAACCGACGCGCTCCGGGATTCTCAATCCACCGTTCCGGTTCCGGATCCCGGCTCTTCGGCCGGGATGACGGGCGCCGCCGCCCGCTCAAAACGCCGGAGGCAGTCGCGTCAGGCGGATGGGGCCGAGCGACAGCCGCCCCTTGTCGAGCTTCAGCCGGTAGGTGGTGGCGGGCTTGCCGTCGAGCTCGGCGGGCTTGCCCAGCAGCTTCGCGCCGACCCCGAACAGCGACGACAGCCCGCCCTTCTCCTCGCCCGCGAAGGACTGGACGAGACTGTCGACGCCGCGCGCGGTGACGTCGAAGCGGCCGTTCGCCCGACCCTCGACGTCGAGCTGCGCCTCGCCCTTGGCCTCGGCGGCGACGTCGCCGCGCGAGATCTTCAGCAGGTCGACGCGCGCCCGTCCGCCGGCCTCGGCGAAGCGGCGCAGACGGTCGGGGAGCGATCCCGGATGCAGATCCTCGAGGCCGCTCGCGCGGATCTGGAGTTCGGCGGCGACGGGTCCGGAGCCGACCGGCGCCGCGTCGAAGAACGGCGAGACCGCCTCCTCGAGCGCCGCGGCGAGGTCGTAGGTGCCGCGCTCCGCGTCGGGCGCGCGGCGCAGATGCGCCTCGAGCGCCTTCGCCGTCCCGACCTCTTCGCCGCCCATCGTCAGGCGCGGGGTCTCGACGCGCAGCGACGCCTGCTCGACCGTCCTTCCCTCGACCCGCGCGCTTCCGCGCGCGTCGGAGAACGACAGGTCGATCCGCGTCCCGTCCGGCGCGGTTCCGGCCACCGGGCCGTGGAGAATTCCGATCAGGCGCTTGGGATCATAGACCTGCGCCAGCGCGACGAATCGCGGGGCGGTCGCGGCGATCTCACCGCCCTCGGCCGCGAGCCGGACGCTGACGTCGCGGCAGTCGACCTCGATCCGGAACGGGAAGCCCTGAATGTCGCGGCCGCCGCAGGCGTAGGTCCGGCCGAGCTTCGCCTCGCGGGCGAGCCAGACGTCGATCGCCTCGCCGGCGCGGCCCGCGGCCCAGAACCAGAAGCCCGTCCACGCCGCGCAGCCGACGAGCAGCAGCAGGGTGGGCGCGAAGAGGCGCCAGCGCCCGCGGCGCGGGCCGGGTGATGGGGCGGCGTCCGTCATCGCGTGGTGGACCTCGATGCTGCGGCGCGGCGCCGACCTTGCCGGACCCGCGCGGGGCTGGTACCCGAGACATGCGGGTCGGCCGCCGTCAAGCGCCCGCCGATTCGCGCCGGTTGAGCGACCGATGACCGACAGCGGAATACCGACAGACATCGATCTCTGGGTGTTCGCCTATGGCTCGCTGATGTGGCGGCCAGGCTTCGAGGCGGCCGAGCGCTCCTGCGCCACCGTCGACGGCTATCATCGCGCGCTCTGCATCGAATCCCATCGCCATCGCGGCACGCCCGAGCGTCCCGGCCTCGTGCTCGGGCTCGACGAGGGCGGTTCGTGCTGCGGGGTGGCGTTTCGCGTCGAGGCGGCGCGCGTCGCCGACACGCTCGCTTATCTGCGCGAGCGCGAACTCGTGACGCGGGTCTATCTCGAAACGATGCTGCCGGCGAAGCTGCAGGACGGGCGCACGGTCGAAGCGGTCGCCTATGTGGTAGACCGCGACCATCCGCAATATGTCGGGCTGCTGTCGCCGGAGGAGACGCTGGAGCGCGTCGCGGGGAGCGTCGGGCTCGCAGGCCCAAACCCCGATTACGTCGTGAACACCGCTCGGGAGCTCGACCGGCTCGGCGTCGGCGATCCGACCTTGTCTTGGCTCGCGGCGGCGTTGACGGTCAGCACAGAGGAATAGGCCTGCGTGCCGCTGACGAGATCCTCGAGCGCCTCCTTGCGGCGCTGGGGATTGGCCGCGAGCAGGTGGACATGGGCTTCGAGCTGCGCGGCGGGCGAGAGCATGAGTCCCGGGAGCAGGTCTCCGCTCTGGCCGGCCCAGACGATCTCGCGGCCGCCGCCGGGCTCGATCGCGACGAGCAGGACGATGGCGCCTTCGACGCGCATCGCGTCGCCGAGCGGCATGACGGTAACGAGATAGCGGCGGCCCGAGCGCCCGCGCCAGATGCGGTAGCGATCCTCGAAACCGCCTTCCCGGGCCACAAGCGCAAGGCCGTCGTCTTCCGGCGACACGGCCTCCGGCGAAGCGGCGGCGAGCGCGTCGATCTGACCTTCTTCGGACTTGCCCTCGATCATACGAATCACCTTCACGGCAACCCTACTCAAGTAGGGACACTATAATTGTCGAAAGTCAAATTATCGATAGAATACAAATGCGCGATTCAATTGCGCTTTCCGTACCTTGCTTCCGCCACCAACGCCTCAGTCGCGGTTTCGATCCTCTGGCGCACCATTTCCTGAAACGCCACGCGGTCGAGACCTGCGGGGATAGGATCGAGAAATTCGATCACGGCCCGTCCCTGGCGGCGCGCGATCGTGCCCTTGGGCCAGAACACGCCCGCGTCGATCGCGACCGGATGGCAGGGCAGGCCGAGCCGCTCGTAGAGATGGCCGACGCCCAGCTTGTAGCGCGGCGCCTCGCCGACCTTGCGGCGCGTGCCCTCCGGATAGATCACGATCTGCCGGCCGTCGGCGGCCGCCACCTTGGCCTGCTCGATGATCTGGACGAGCGCCTCGCTCCCGGCCTTCCGGTCGATCGCGATCATCTTCATGCGGAGCAGGAACCAGCCGAAGAACGGCAGCCAGGTGAGTTCGCGCTTCAGCACGAAGGCGGGGTCGCTGAGCGACGGCATCAGGCCGAAGGTCTCGAGCGCGGAATGGTGCTTGGCCGCGACGAGCGCCGCGCCCTTCGGGATGTTCTCGACGCCGCGGATCTCGAGGTCGATGCCGACCAGCGCGCGCAGCAGCTTGAGATTGGCGCGGCACCACCAGTCGGCGACCGAGATCGCGACGCCGCGCGGCAGGATCAGCACGAACGGTCCCGTCACGAGCGCGACCGCGCAGACGAGCGCCGCCATCGCGACGTTGAAGACGACGACGCGCTTGCGCACGGTCTTGCCGGCGCGGGGCGCGCCGGGGGCGTAAGGCTCGACGGCGGCGTCGGGCTCTGCGGGAAGGATCGCGCTCAGGAGCGGGCGGCCGGCTCAGCCGGTCCCTGCACGGTCTCCGCCCCGACAGGCGCCTTGGCGAGGCGCGGCGCGAGCCGGACCCTGACGAGCGCCGCCACATACTTCACATATTCGCCGGCGAGCAGGCGCGCGGTGTCCAGGTCCCGCCACCAGTGCTCGCCCTTGAGGCGGTCGGTGACGACCGCATAGGGGATCAGTTCGACGTTCGGCATTTCACGCGCGAGCTCCATCATCGTGCGGGGCATGTGATAGCCCGAAGTCACCACGATGAGCGAGCGGAAGCCGTGGCCCACCGCCCAGCGGCGGGTCTCGACCGCGTTCCCCGCGGTGTTGAGCGCGCGCCGGCCGAGATCGACGCAGCAGCGCGCGAAAGCGGCGTAATCCGGCTGGGCGCGGGCGAGCTCCCGCTCGGTGGTTTCGGGATGGACGCCGGAGATCAGCAGCCGCTTGCCGCGGCCCGACGCCAGCAGGCGCAGCGCGTCCGACAGCCGCTCCGCGCCGCCCGTCAGCGCCACGATGCCGTCGCCGGCGGCCGGCGTCGACTGTTCGGCGCCCGGCACCAGCTGCACGAAATGCAGGAAGCCGGCGAACATCAGCGCCGCGCAGCCGCCCGTGATCACGGCGAGCGTCGCCAGCGCCCTGCGGAAGGGCGAGGCGTCCGGCCCGCGGGCCGGCTCCGTCGGTATGCTGTCAGACCGGGTCGCCATCGTCGCGATGTCGCTTCGAGCCTCCAGAGTGCGCCTCGCCGGACGCGGCGTCCAGTCGCCGCCGACGAGATGCAGGTTCAGTCCATGGCGCGCAAGGTCTTGTAGACCGTGAGCCGGGACGTCGCGGCGGTGAGGCCTGCGACCACGAATGCGAGGACGGCGACGCCGAGATAGGCCGACAGGCCGATCTCGAACGAGCCGAAGAGCGCGTCCATCTGGTCGACGGTCGCGCTGCCGACCCCCTGGGACGCCGTCATGCCGGCGGCGAAGAAGGTCGCGATCGCAGCGCCGCCGCCGACGAGCGCGCCCCGGAGCCCGAGCCGCAGGAAGCGGTTCTGGAACTGTCCGGCGATGTAGCTGTCGCGCGCGCCTACGAAATGCAGCACCTGCACGATGTCGCGGTTCGACGCCATCGCGCCGCGCGTCGCGAACACCACCGAAAGCGCGGTCGCGACCAGCATCAGCGCGAGAATGCCGATGCCGAGCCACACGACGGCCCGGGCCATCGCCACCAGCCGGTCGAGGAAGCGGCGATGGTCGTCGAGCGTCGCGCCCGGCGCCTCCTGGGCGAGCGCCTGCTTCAGCCCGTCGGCGTCGAACGCCTGTTCGGCCGAGAGCTTGAGCACCACCAGGCGCGGGATCGGCAGGTCGTCGAGCGCAAGGCCCGAGCCGAGCCAGGGCTCGAGCAGGCGCGCGGTCTCGTCCTTCGAATAGGTCCGCACCTCCGAGACGCCGCGCGTCGCGCGCGCCAGCCGCTCGACGGTCGCGGCCTCGACGTCGAGGTCGCGGCCCTCCGCCGGCCGGATCTGCACAGTGGTCTCGCGCACGACGTCGCGCTCCCAGGCGTCCGCCGCCCCGAGCGTGAGGTCGACGGCCCCGAGCGTCAGCGAGGCGAGGTAGGTCATGATCGCGATGACGATCAGCAGCGTGCGGCCCGAGACCGAAGACGACGGCACGATCGGCCCGAGCCTGCGGTTCTGCCGCGACGCGGGCTTGCCGGCCGGCCGGGCGGCGGGTGACGCCTTCGAGGACGTGGGGGAGGCGCTCATTCGTAGACGTGCAGCCGGCCGTCATGCAGCACGAGGCGCCGCGCGTCGACGAGGTCCATGAGGGCGATGTCGTGGGTCGCGATCACGACCGACGTGCCGGATTTGTGCAGCTCGACGAACAGCCGGAGGATCCGGCGCGCGAGCTGCGGATCGACGTTGCCGGTCGGCTCGTCGGCGAGCAGCAGCTCGGGCTGTCCGACAAGCGCGCGGGCGATCGCCGCGCGCTGCTTCTCGCCGCCCGACAGAACCAGCGGCAGCGCGTCGAGCTTGTCGCCGAGCCCGACCCAGCCGAGCAGCTCGGTCACCTCGGCGCGGTAGCTCGCCTCCTCGCGGCCGGAGACGCGCAGGGGAAGCGCGACGTTCTCGTAAGTCGTCATGTGGTCGAGCAGGCGGAAATCCTGGAACACGACGCCGACGCGGCGGCGCAGGGAGGGAAGATCCCGGGGCGGCAGGGTGACGATGTCTCGCCCGAACACCTTCACGAGGCCGCGCGTCGGCTTCAATGCGAGGAACATCAGGCGCAGCAGCGACGTCTTTCCAGCGCCCGACGGGCCCGTCAGGAACTGGAACGAGTTCGGCTCGATGGAGAAGGTCAGGTCGCGCAGGACCTCGGGCCCCAGCCCGTAGCGCAGACCGACATTCTCGAAACGCAGCATGTGACGCGTCCTTGGCCTCCGGCGAAACCGGCTCCGACCGTTGTGGCGCGGAGATTTTAACGAGCCATTAACGATAAAGTGGCGTGGTCGTCGACGGCTCGAGCGCGCGTGGCGACATGCGTCCGCGCCGATCTTCGCCCAGTGTCCGCTTCCGAGACCGACGAAACCGCCGATGCTGACGTCGATCACCTGTCCTTCCTGCGAGGCGAGCTACCGGGTTCCGGCCGACAGGCTTGGCGCCGGCCGCAAGGTGCGCTGCCAGCGTTGCCGCGACGAATGGTACGCGACGCCGGACCACGAGACGGCGCCGGTCGACGCCCCGGAAGCCGCGGCGGAGGCCGAGATCGAAACCGAGGCTCCGGCCGTCGTCGCGCAGCCCTTGGAGGCGCCGGTCGTCGTCGTGACGGCGCCTGAACCCATTCTCAGCCTCGAAGAAGCGAGCGAGATCGAGGTGATCGAACGCCCCGAGCGGATCGACGGGGCCGCGCCGAAGCCGGCGCGCGGCGCTCCGCGGGGCGTCGGCGGGTATCTCGCCCGTCGTCGCCGGACGAGCGCGGCGGGC
>NZ_JBHRXS010000017.1:0-23860 GCF_042648545.1 Chenggangzhangella methanolivorans | reverse complement strand
GTCGTCCGCGCCTCAGCGCCGTCGCGGTCGCGATCGGCGTCGTCGCCCTTGGCGCGCTCGCCGGCGCGCGGGTCGAGATCGTGCGGCTTGCGCCGTCGCTCGCCTCGCTCTACGAGGCGTTCGGACTGCAAGTGAACGTGCGCGGCCTGGCCATCCGGGACGTCCGTTCGGCCGAAGAGCTCGTCGACGGCAGCCCCGTGTTGCTCGTCACCGGCCTCGTCGAGAACGTCTCCGCCGGAGAGCTCGACGTGCCGCGGCTGCGGCTCGCCGTCACGGCGGGCGGCGAGCGCGAGCTCTACGCCTGGACGACGGTGGCGGCCCGCCCCAAGCTGCAGCCCGGCGAGACCGCGACCTTCCGCGCTCGCCTCGCCTCGCCGCCCGCGGAAGGCCAGGCGATCGCGGTGCGCTTTCTCGCGCGCCACGACCTGATGGCCTCGCTCGGCCATTGACGCCGCAAGGAGACCCCATGGGCCACCGCGTCAACGTCCTCTTCTCCGCCGACACGATCGGCGCGCGCAACACCGAGCTCGCGGCCGAGATCGCGGCGCTGAACACCGAGCGGCTGCTCGTGGTCGCGGTCCTGAAGGGATCGTTCGTGTTCGCCGCCGACCTCATCCGCTCGCTGCACTCCGCAGGGCTCGCGCCCGAGGTCGAGTTCATCTCGCTGTCGAGCTATCGCGACGGCACGGTGTCGAGCGGCGCGGTGCGGATCGTCCACGACATCGACAGCGACGTCGCCGGCCGCGACGTGCTGCTCGTCGACGACATCCTCGAGTCCGGGCGCACGCTCGCTTTCGCCAAGGACCTCATGGCCGCGCGCGGCGCCCGCAAGGTGCTGACCTGCGTGCTGCTCGAAAAGCCCAACAAGCGGGCGGTGCGGGTCGACGCCGATCTCGTCGGCTTCCGCTGCCCGGACCTCTTCGTGGTGGGCTACGGCATGGACGTCGCCCACGCCTATCGCGAACTGCCCTTCGTGGGCGTGGTGGACGTCGGCGACGACGGCGAAACGAAACCGGATCAGGGAGGCTGAGCCATGGCGCGCATCCTGCTGTGCGACGACGAGGACGCGGTGCGCGCCTTCGTGAAGCGCGCGATCGAGATGGACGGCCATGAGGTCGTCCTGGCGATCGACGGCGCGGACGGGTTCGACAGGCTGACCGCCGAGCGCGGCGCCTTCGACCTTCTGCTGACCGACATCCGGATGCCGATGATGGACGGCATCGCGCTCGCGTTGTCGGCGGCGCGCGACTATCCCGATCTCACGATCCTGCTGATGACCGGCTACGCCGACCAGCGCGAGCGCGCCGCCGGGCTCGACGCGCTGATCCACGACGTCGTCACCAAGCCGTTCTCGCTCGCCCAGATCCGCGCTGCGGTCGCGGAAGCGCTCTCGGCCGCCGAAGAAACGCGTCTCAGCGCATAAGTGCTCGCCCCGATTGACCGCAGCGCAATATGGCCCATGATCAGGTCCGGGGACTTCGCATCGATAGGTCTGCGCCGAACGGGTCATGATTTCGCCCGCCGGTTGGGGTTTGTACGCGACCTTCACGCAGCCCACGTCGACGTTTCGGAGGCGAGCCCGTCTTTGACCCGCATGAACGACCTTCCGCGCATGGCGGCGCCTGATCGGCGGAACTCGGGCGGGAGAACGCCCGATGTTTGAGCTGCACGACGTCTGGAAGGGCGAGAAGAAGGCGACCTCGCGCGACCAGTGGACGCTCGCGGGCGCCGCGACGACGTTTCCCGCCGGCCACCGCATCGGGCTCATCGGTCCCGACAGCGCCAAGAACAGCGCCGTGCTCAAGATCCTCTCGGGCGTCGACGACCCCGACAAGGGCGCGATCCGCCGGGTCGGAACCACCTGCTGGCCGCTCGATTACACGAACTTCATCGAGCCCAAGGCGACGGTCAACCAGAACGCGAACTTCCTCGCACAGGTCTATGGCGTCGATCCGGTCGAGGTGATGCGCATCACCGCGCGCCTCAGCGGCGTCAAGGTGGTGCGCGGCAAGCCGATGAACCAGTATCTCGGTCCGGACCGGCGATCGCTCGCCCTCGGATTGACGCTCGCGTTCCAGTTCGACTGGTACTTCGTCGACGAAAGGCTGCCGCGCGCGCCGGAAAACACTGCGGCCGACGTCGACGCGGCGATTCGGGACCGGCTGTCGCACGCCTCGGTGATCTGGGCGACGACCAAACCCGAGACGCTTGAAGGTTTTTGCGACGCGGGATTGGTCCTCGACCAAGGATCGCTGACGTTTTATGGTAATTACGGGGAAGCGACCGAGGCTTTCCTGCGGGCGAACGAAACCAAGGTCGTCGGGCAGAATGACAGAAAATCTCGCAAAGCCGGTCGCCGTAGACGTGCCGCTCGGCGCGCGGGCGAGGTCGATACTCAAGACGCTCGCTGAGGCTGGCGCCGCGCGGGGTCAAGCCCAGGCCGCCGCGCCGGCGGAGCGCGTCGAGCCGGCGTCTGCTCGCGTCGAGGCCGCCGCGCCTGCGCCCGTCGCGCCCGAGGAGCCTTCCCGCGGCGGACGCGGCGACGGCCTTGGAGCGCGCGCCGCCCGCCGGATGCAGCGCGCCGCCGCGGCCGCCGCCGCGTCAGCCGACCAGGCGCGTCCCGTCGAGCCCGAACGCGGACTGCGCCCCACCACCACCAGCACCGTCGTGGCGCTCCCGCGCCGCGATCCGCCTGCGCGGATCGATCCTGACCGCGAGATCGCGCCGCCGCCGCCCGCCGCGCAGATCGGCGTGGCCGCAGGCAAGAAGAACTACATCAAGATCTCGGCCATGCTGGCGATCGCGCTGCCGACGGCGCTCGCCACGATCTACTACGGCCTGATCGCGGCTCCGCAATATGTCGCCGAAGCCCGCTTCGCCGTGCGCGGCCCGGACGCCGCCCCGAGCGCCACCGACGCGCTCAGCATGCTGACGGGCCTCGGCTCCACGGGAGACGCGGGCACGATCAGCGACAGCTACATCGTCTCGCAGTTCATCGAGAGCACCCAGCTCGTCGGGAACCTGCAGCGCTCGCTCGACCTGCGCGCGGTCTACACGAACGACAAGGCCGACTTCATCGCCAAGTATCGGCCCTACGATTTCGAAGACACGATCGAGCACCTGACGAACTACTGGAATTCGAGCACCTGGGTCTATTTCGAGCCGGTCTCCAGCACCATCACGCTCACCGTGCGCGCCTTCACACCGGAGGAGGCGCTCAAGATCGCGCGCGAGACGGTCCGCGAGAGCGAGAAGCTCGTCAACAAGCTCTCCGAGCGCTCGCGCGAGGACGCGATCTCGCTCGCCAAGCAGGAGCTGTCGCGCGCGGAGCTGCGCCTGAAGTTCGCCCGCAAGGCCGTGCAGGACTATCGCGACCGCATGGGCCAGACCGATCCCACCACGGCGGCCACCGCGCGCAGCACGCTGATCGCGGGCCTCGAGCAGCAGCTCGCCACGCAGGAGGCCGACATCGCCGGCCGCACCGCGTTCCTCAACAAGGACGCGCCGTCGGTGCGGGTGTTGCGCCAGAGCGCCGACGCCCTTCGCTCCCAGATCGAGCAGGAGAAGGCCAAGATCGGCTCCCAGCTTGACGATCTCAAGAAGAAGGGCGTGATGTCGGCTTCGCTCGCCGAGTTCGAGGCGCTGCAGACCGAACAGACCTTCGCGACGAACGCCTATACGGCGTCCGCCACCGCGGTCGAATCGGCCCGCATGCGCGCCGAACAGCAGACCCGCTACCTCGCCACCTATGTCGAGCCGCACCTGCCCGAGGACTCGCTCTATCCGGCGCGGCTGCAGATGGTGCTGCTGGTGCTGCTCTGCTCGGCGCTCGCCTGGGCGATCGGCGTCCTGATCTTCTACGGCATCCGCGACCACACGGCCTGAGGCCGTCACGTCTCTCGTCTGACGAAGGCGGGCCCGGAAGGGCCCGCCTTTTTCGTTTCCGGACAGCGCTCAGTCGAGGCCGGTCGCGTCCGCGACGGCGCGGAAATGCGCGTCCCAGTCGGGGGCGACGAACCCTTGGGCGCGGGCCGCAAGCGCCTCGCGGCGCGGCGAGGCGGCGGCCAACAGCTCAGTCACGGCGCGCTCCCAGGCGGGACCGTCGAGCGGGTCGAGATA
Source organism: Chenggangzhangella methanolivorans (assembly GCF_042648545.1). Taxonomy (NCBI): domain Bacteria; kingdom Pseudomonadati; phylum Pseudomonadota; class Alphaproteobacteria; order Hyphomicrobiales; family Methylopilaceae; genus Chenggangzhangella; species Chenggangzhangella methanolivorans. The sequence continues at coordinate 19,741 of NZ_JBHRXS010000017.1, read as the reverse complement.
GTCCACGCGCTCGCTCGCGATTTCATGGAAGGCCGGCAGATCGCTCGCGAGCGCCGGCGCCCCGAGCGCGAGCGCTTCGGCGAGCGGCAGCCCGTAGCCTTCCGCGAAGCTCGGAAACAGCAGCGCGCGCGCTCCCTTCACGAGCGCCGCGAGCGCGGCGTCCGGCAGGTCGTTGGCCTCGACCACATGGGCGCGGATCGCGGGAGAGCGCTCGAGCAGGTCCACCACCATCTCGTTCTCCCAGCCGCGCCGCCCGACGACGACGAGCGTCGGCGCGTCGGCCCCGAGCCGCTCCGCGAGCCGTCGCCAGAGATGGAGCAGCAGCAGATGGTTCTTGCGCGGCTCGATGGTGCCGAGCGCGACGAAGTAGGGCTTTGCAGCCGCCAGCGCCGGCGCGCCGGCCGAAAAGCCCGCCTCGATCCCGAGCAGCCCCGTGACCGCCGGCGGAGACGCCGCGCCGATCTCCTGCGCGAAGGCCGCGAGGTCGCGGGCGGTCTCGGCGGAATTCGCGATCAGCGTGGAGGCGGTCCGGATCGCGGTCGTCATGCGCCGGCGGTGGCGGGCGTCCTCGCCCGGCCGGCCATATTCGGGAAAGCGGATCGGAATGAGGTCGTGGACGAGGATCGACAGGCGCGCGCCCGCGCTTGCGATCCGTTCGAAGACCTCGGGCTGGTCGAGCCGGATGTGCGAGACGTGGAGATAGCGCTCGCCCGCCGCGACCGCGGGCTTGCGCAGCGACGTCATGGCCTTGAGCCGCAGCCGCAGCGCGCGCGACAGCGCCTCGTCCTTGCCGGGGGGCGCGGGCGGCGCGTCCGCGGTTTCGGGAAACGTCGCGCCGAGCCGCGCCTCGAGGCGGCCCGTCGCCGTCCCGCCCGCGCGGCCGCGTCTCCATTTGGCGTCGAGCGCGGCGACGAAGGCGGCGACGTCCTCGCGCGGAAGCGGCGCGGCCCTGCGGCCGACGATCGCCGCGAAGCCGACGCGCGCGGCCTCCTGCGCGAGCGCCCGGCGCGCATAAGCGAGCTCGACCCGGTCGACGCCGGTCGCGACCGGATGGCCCGCCCGGGTGAGCAGCCGCGTGACGTCGAGGACGGTGCGGGTCATGGAAAAGCGTGGCGTCTCCGGAGATGAGCGTCTCAACGCGACTACCACGGGCGCGCCCGGCCGCGGGAGTTTTCTCTGCGCCGCCGGACCCGATAATGAGCGCGCCGCCGGGCCCCGATCACAGGAGCGACGGAATGAACGAGCGCCGCGCCGAGACCGACGAACGACGCCAGTTCGAGTGGAGCGATCCGTTCGACCTCGAAGGCGAGCTCGCCGAGGACGAGCGGCTCGTCCGCGACACCGCGCGCGGCTTCGCCGAGACGCGCCTCGCGCCGCAGGTGCGCGACGCCTATCGCCACGAGCGTTTCGACCGCGCGATCATGGCCGAGATGGGCGCGCTCGGCCTTCTGGGCGCGACGCTGCCGGCCGACTATGGCGGCGCGGGCGTCGGCTACGTGGCCTACGGGCTCTCCGCGCGCGAGATCGAGCGCGTGGACAGCGGCTATCGCTCGGCCATGAGCGTCCAGTCCTCGCTCGTGATGTATCCGGTGTTCGCCTATGGGGACGAGGCGCAGCGCCGCAAATGGCTGCCGCGGCTGGCGAGCGGCGAGACGATCGGCTGCTTCGGCCTCACCGAGCCCGAAGCCGGCTCCGACCCTTCCGGCATGCGGACCCGCGCCGAGAAGACCGCCGGCGGCTACCGGCTGACGGGGCAGAAATCCTGGATCACCAACGCCCCGATCGCCGACCTCCTGCTGGTCTGGGCCAAGTCCGAGGCGCATGGCGGCAAGATCCGCGGCTTTCTGCTGGAGCGCGGGGCCGAGGGCCTCTCCACGCCTGCGATCGAGGGCAAGCTCTCGCTCCGCGCCTCGCCCACGGGCGAGATCGTGATGGAGGGGGTGGAGGTCTCCGAAGACGCGCTTCTGCCGAACGTCTCCGGGCTCAAGGGCCCGTTCGGCTGCCTCAACCGCGCGCGCTACGGCATCGCCTGGGGCGCGATGGGCGCGGCAGAGTTCTGCTGGCATGCGGCGCGAACCTACGCGCTCGGGCGCCGGCAGTTCGGCCGGCCGCTCGCAGCCACCCAGCTCGTCCAGAAGAAGCTCGCCGACATGCAGACCGAGATCGCGCTCGGCCTCCATCTCTGCCTTCGCGCCGGCCGCCTGATGGACAAGGGCGAGCTTGCGCCCGAGGCGATCTCGCTCATCAAGCGCAACAATTGCGGCAAGGCGCTCGCCATCGCCCGCGAGGCCCGCGACATCCATGGGGGCAACGGCATCTCGGACGACTACGACGTGATGCGGGTGGCGCAGAACCTCGAGGCGGTGAACACCTACGAGGGCGCGCACGACGTCCACGCGCTGATCCTGGGACGCGCACAGACGGGCTTTTCGGCGTTCTGAGCGGCGACCGTCAGGCCCGCGTCTACGCGGGCGTGACGGCGGAGGGGTTCGGCCTTTCATGGCGGCTTCAATCGCCGCCGCCTCCGCCCCCGCCGTCACCTCCGCCGCCGCTGTCCCCGCCGCCGCTCCAGCCGCTCGAGGCTCCGCCCCCGCCGGAGGATCCGCCGCCGCCGTCGGGACCGTCGCGCGAGGCTCCGCCGGAATCGCCTCGCGAGCTTCCGGAGTCCCGGATCGTTCCGGAGTCAGAGCCCGACTCCGCGTCGCCCGAATCGCGCCGGCGCCGAGCCGGGCGGCCGCGGCGCCGCTCCAGCCGCTGGCGCAACGCCATAAGAAGCCCGAAGAGAACCAGGATCACGCCCGCCGTCATTCCGACGGCGATCGCGACATCGCTCATCCGGCAAGCGCCTTGGAGACGATCTCGCGGGCTTCGCTCTGGATGCGCTTCAGGTGGTCGGCGCCGAGGAAGCTTTCCGCATAGATCTTGTAGACGTTCTCGGTGCCCGAGGGCCGCGCGGCGAACCAGCCGTTCTCGGTCGTCACCTTGACGCCGCCGAAGGCCTCGCCGTTGCCCGGCGCCTTGGTGAGGCGGTCGCGGATCGGCTCGCCCGCGAGGCTGTCGCCGGGAATGTCGGCGGGCGACAGCTTCTTGAGCTTGGCCTTCTGCTCCGGGCTCGCCGGGGCGTCGACGCGCTCATAGATCGGCGCGCCGAGCTCGTCGGTCAGGCCCTTGTAGATCTCGCCCGGATCCTTGCCCGTCACCGCGGTCATTTCGGCGGCGAGCAGGCCGAGGATCAGGCCGTCCTTGTCGGTGGTCCAGACCGTGCCGTCGCGGCGCAGGAACGAGGCGCCGGCGCTCTCCTCCCCGCCGAAGAACAGCGAGCCGTCGACGAGCCCGTCCACGAACCACTTGAACCCGACCGGCACCTCGACGAGGCGGACGCCGAGCCGCGCCGCGAGGCGGTCGATCACGCTCGACGACACCAGCGTCTTGCCGATCGCAGGCGACCCCGACCAGTCGGGCCGGTGCTTGGCGAGATAGGAGATCGCGGCCGCGAGATAGTGGTTGGGGTTCAGCAGCCCGACCGAGGGCGCGACGACGCCGTGCCGGTCGGCGTCGGGGTCGTTGGCGAAGGCGACGTCGAAGCGGTCCTTGAGCTCGATCAGCTTGGCCATGGCGTAGGGGCTCGAGCAGTCCATCCGGACCTTGCCGTCCCAGTCCGCGGTCATGAAGCCGAAGGTCGGGTCGATCGCGGCGTTGGTGACCGTGAGGTCGAGCCCGTAGGCCTCGGCGATCGGCTCCCAGTATTCCAGTCCCGAGCCGCCGAGCGGATCGACGCCGATCCTCACCCCCCCGGCGCGGATCGCCTCCATGTCGACGACGTTCCTGAGATCGGCCACATAGGCCCCGCGGAAATCGTGGCCCTTCACGTTCGACGCCTTGAGCGCCCTGAAGAAGGGCGTGCGCTTCACGTCCTTGAGCCCGCCCTCGATCAGCGCGTTCGCCGCCTTTTCGATGACCGAGGTGATCTCGCCGCCCGCCGGGCCGCCGTTCGGCGGATTGTACTTGAAGCCGCCGTCGTCCGGCGGATTGTGCGAGGGCGTGATGACGAGGCCGTCGGCCAGGCCCGAGGTCCGGCCGCGATTGTGGGTCAGGATCGCGTGGCTCACCGCGGGCGTCGGCGCAAAGCGCGCGCCGTCCGAAATCCGGGTCTCGACGCCGTTCGCGGCCAGCACCTCGAGGGCGGTGGCGAAGGCGGCCTCGGAAAGCGCGTGCGTGTCCTTGCCGAGATAGAGCGGCCCGTCGATCCCGGCCTTGGCGCGATGGTCGCAGACCGCCTGCGTCACGGCCGCGATGTGGCTCTCGGTGAAGACGCCGCCGAACGAGGAGCCGCGGTGCCCGGACGTGCCGAAGGCGACGCGCTGGGCGGGATCCTCCATGTCGGGCCGGGCGGTGAAATAGGCCGTCATCAGCGCGGGCACGTCGACGAGCCGCTCCGGCTCGATGGGTTTTCCGGCGAGCGGGCTGACGTCGGCTGACACGGGGCGGTGCTCCTCACTGAAACGCGGGAGCAAATTCGGCCGGGGCGCTTGGGATTTCAAGCGGCGGAGACGTTACGCCTCACCGCTCCATCGTCAGCCGGTCGCGCGAGGTTTCGAGGCGGCGCAGGCGCCCGAGGAAGCTCATGCCGAGCAGCGCGCCGTCCATGGCGCCGGGGGCCAGCACCACGGCCGCCACCTCGTCGACCTTCACCGAGCCGACGCGGACGTCGCGCAGCACGACGCGCTTGGCGCCCACCGAGCCGTTGGCGGTCGAGACGCGCGCGTCGTAGCGGTCGAGGCCAGAGACGAGGCCGAGCTGTTCGCCGATCTCGTGGGAGAGCGCCACCACGGTCGCGCCGGTGTCGACGAGCATCGGCACGCGCTTGCCGCCGACGGTGGCGTCCACGCGGAAATGGCCGTCGGCGTCGGCGCGCAGGGTCGCGGTTCCGGCGCGCGGCTCCTCGAGCGTGGCGCGGGCCGCGAGCGGCGCGGAGGGCGCGCCCGGAAGCGCGGCGCGGATGCCGTCCGCGGCGAGCCAGGCGGCGGCGACCGACAGGCCGGCCGCCAGAAGTACGACCTTGATCACAGGACGACGCCTCCCCGATCCGCGATCCACGCGTCGGGGAGAGAGGATGTTCCGGCCCGCTCACGGACCGGTTAACGCGGCCCGCGCGTCCGCCCGCATGGCGAACGTCGGGTTACCGGAGAGCTCAGGCCGGGTCGATCAGGCCACGCTCGATCAGCGCCTCGATCACCCTGTCGGCGAGCGCCTCGGGCGAGGCCTCGGCCGTCACGATGTGAAGCGTCGGCGCCTTCGGAGCCTCGTAGGGCGAGGAGACGCCCGTGAAGTTCGGGATCTCGCCGGCGAGCGCGCGCTTGTAGAGCCCCTTCGGGTCGCGTGAGATGCAGACCTCGAGCGGGGTGTCGACGAACATCTCGAGGAACTCGCCCTCGCCCACGAGGCTGCGCACCAGCTCGCGCTCGGCCTCGAACGGCGAGATGAAGCAGCAGATCACGAGCGTGCCCGCCTCGACGAAGAGCTTGGCCACCTCGCCCACGCGGCGGATGTTCTCCACGCGGTCGGCGTCGGTGAAGCCGAGGTCCTTGTTGAGGCCGTGACGGACGTTGTCGCCGTCGAGCAGCATGGTGTGCTGGCCGCGAACCGCGAGCTTCTGCTCGACGAGGTCGGCGATGGTGGACTTGCCCGAGCCCGACAGCCCCGTGAACCAGAGGATCGCGGGCTTCTGCCGCTTGATGCGGGAGCGCGCCGCGCGGTCGACCGTGGTGGCGTGGCGATGGATGTTCGTCGCGCGGCGAAGGCCGTGCATGATCATGCCGGCGCCGGCCGTCGCGTTGGTCTCGCGGTCGATCAGGATGAAGGCGCCGGTGTCGCGGTTCTCGGCGTAGGAGTCGAACGCGATCGCGGTCCCGGTCTCGATGTTGACCTCGGCGATCTCGTTGAGCGCGAGCGTCTTGGCCGCCAGCTCCTCGAGCGTGTTGACGTCGATCTTGTGCTTGAGCGCCGTGACAGTCGCCGGAACCGTCTTGGTCGCGAGCTTGAGCAGGTAGGAGCGGCCCGGGAACAGCCGGTCCTCCTCCATCCAGATCAGCTTGGCGGAGAACTGGTTGGCGACGTCCGGCCGGTCGCCCACCGGCGCGAGCACGTCGCCGCGGGCGATGTCGACCTCGTCGGCGAGCGTCAGCGTCACGCTGTCGCCGGCCTCGGCCTCGTCGAGGTCGCCGTCCATGGTGACGATCTTCACGACCTTCGAGGTCTTGCCCGAGGACGACACCACGACCTCGTCGCCCGGCTTCACCCGGCCGGTCGCGAGCGTGCCCGAGAAGCCGCGGAAGTTGAGGTTCGGCCGGTTGACCCACTGCACGGGGAAGCGGAACGGGCGCTCGGTGAGGTCGGTGTCGACGTCGACCTGCTCGAGATGCTCGAGCAGCGTCGGGCCGGAATACCACGGCATCAGGTCCGAGGGCTCCGACACGTTGGCGCCGGTCAGCGCCGAGATCGGGATCGGGGTGATGCTCTCGAAGCCGAGCTGCTCGGCGAAGTCGCGATACTCCTCCTCGATCTCCGCGAAGGCTACGTGGGAGTAGTCCACGAGGTCGATCTTGTTGATCGCCACCACGATATGGCGGATGCCGAGCAGCGAGCAGATGAAGGAGTGGCGCCGCGTCTGGGTCAGCACGCCCTTGCGGGCGTCGACCAGGATGACGGCGAGGCCCGCCGTCGAGGCGCCGGTCGCCATGTTGCGGGTGAACTGCTCGTGGCCCGGCGTGTCGGCCACGATGAAGGTGCGGTTGGCGGTCGCGAAGTAGCGGTAGGCGACGTCGATCGTGATGCCCTGCTCGCGCTCGGCCTCGAGGCCGTCGACGAGCAGCGCGAGGTCGATCGCGGGGCCGGTGGTGCCGTACTTCTTCGAGTCCTTCTCGAGCGCCGAGAGCTGGTCGTCGAAGATCAGCTTGGTGTCGTAGAGCAGGCGCCCGATCAACGTCGACTTGCCGTCGTCGACGGAGCCGCAGGTGATGAAGCGCAGCAGCGACTTCGCGGAGGCCGATTCGGCGATCGCGGTCGTGGAGGCGGGAGCGGCCTGGATCACGAGGTCAGCTCCACGACAGCGAGACGGACAAGCGAAGTGCGTGCTTCGAGACGCCGACCTGCGATCGGCTCCTCAGCATGAGGATGGTTGGGGAGATCCGAAAACTGACCGGTCCTCATGCTGAGGAGCCCGCGCTTCGCGGGCGTCTCGAAGCACGCAGTTCGATCATGGAGGCGGTCGCGCGACGTCATCAGAAGTACCCCTCCTTCTTCTTTTTCTCCATCGAGCCGGCCTCGTCGCTGTCGATCAGGCGGCCCTGGCGCTCGGACGTGGTCGAGGCCAGCATTTCGGCGATGATGTCGTCGAGCGTCGTCGCGGTGCTCTCGATCGCGCCGGTGAGCGGGTAGCAGCCGAGCGTGCGGAAACGCACCAGCTTCTCCTGCGGAGTCTCGCCGGGCTCGAGCGGCAGGCGCTCGTCGTCACGCATGATCAGCGTGCCGCCGCGCTCCACCACCGGGCGCATCGCCGAGAAATAGAGCGGCACCACCGGGATGTTCTCGGCCTGCACGTACTGCCAGACGTCGAGTTCGGTCCAGTTCGAGATCGGGAACACGCGGATCGATTCGCCCTGCTTCACGCGCGTGTTGTAGAGCCGCCAGAGCTCGGGGCGCTGGTTGCGCGGGTCCCAGGCGTGGTTGGCCGTGCGGAACGAGAACACGCGCTCCTTGGCGCGGCTCTTCTCCTCGTCGCGCCGCGCGCCCCCGAAGGCCGCGTCGAAGCCGTGCTTGTCGAGCGCCTGGCGGAGGCTCTCGGTCTTCATCACCTGGGTGTGGACGTTCGAGCCCGAGGCGATCGGCGAGACGCCGCGCTTCACGCCGTCCTCGTTGATGTGGACGATGAGGTCGATCCCGAGGCGCTTGGCGGTCTCGTCGCGGAACTGGATCATCTCGCGGAACTTCCACGTCGTGTCGACATGGAGCAGCGGGAACGGCGGCTTGGACGGGTAGAACGCCTTCATCGCGAGATGAAGCATCACCGAACTGTCCTTGCCGATCGAATAGAGCATCACGGGATTGCGGAATTCGGCCGCGACCTCCCGGATGATGTGGATCGACTCCGCCTCGAGCCGCTTCAGATGCACGGATAGGTTTGAGGACATCAGCGGCTTTCGTTCTCGTGGCCCGACAGGGATGTCAGTCGATCGGCGTAGAGGCGTGCGGGGGGACGAACCGCACTTAATGGATTTTGCAATCGGGAGGCAATGCGGCGTTTCACGCGCAGGTTATCGCGCCTCGCCGAGCTCGCCTCTCAGGAATCCCAGCGCGTCGTCGGCCATGACGTCGCGCGCGACGAAGCTCCGTCCCACGCCGCGCGCCAGAATGAAAGTGAGCTTGCCGCGCGAGACCTTCTTGTCCTGCATCATGTGGCCGAACAGCGTCGCGGCGTCGCCGATCCCGCCCGGGATCTCGGCGGCGCGCGTCGGCAGGCCCACGGCCTTGAGGTGGCGTTCGACGCGCTCCGCCTCGGCGGCGGCGCAAAGGCCGAGCGCGGCCGAGAAGCGGAACGCCATCGCCATGCCGATGGCGACGCCCTCGCCGTGGATCAGCCGCGCGCCGTCATAGGCGACGTCGGCCTCGAGCGCATGGCCGAAGGTGTGGCCGAGATTGAGCAAGGCGCGGTCGCCGGTCTCGCGCTCGTCGCGCGCCACCACCGCGGCCTTGGCCCGGCAACTCGTCGCGATCGCGCGGATGCGGTCCGGGCCTTCGACGAAGCAGGCCCGCGGATTGGCCTCGAGCCAGGCGAAGAACGGCTCGTCGTCGATCAGCCCGTATTTGGCGACCTCGGCGTAGCCCGCGCGCAGTTCGCGCTCGGGCAGCGTGTCGAGGCTCGCGGTGTCGGCGAGCACGAGGCTCGGCTGGTGGAAGGCGCCGATCAGGTTCTTGCCGCGGGGCGAGTTGATGCCGGTCTTGCCGCCGACCGAGGAGTCCACCTGCGCCAGGAGGCTGGTCGGGGCCTGCACCACGCGCACGCCGCGCCGCACGACCGCGCCCGCGAAGCCCGCGAGGTCGCCCACCACGCCGCCGCCGAGCGCCAGCACCACGTCGCCGCGCTCGACCCGCGCGGCGATCAGCGCGTCGACGACGCGCTCGAGTTCGGAGAACCGCTTCGAGGCCTCGCCGGCCGGGACCAAGACGCTCGCGTGAGCGAGGCCCGCGGCTTCGAGCGAGCGCTCGATGCCCGCGAGATAGAGCGGGGCGACGTTCGAATCTGTGACGATCCCGACCGTGCGCGCGCCGAGCGCCGCGATCCGCTCGCCCGTCTCCGCGAGGACGCCGGGGCCGATGAGAATGTCGTAGGCGCGCTCGCCGAGCGCGACCTCGACCCGTTCGGCCAGGGCCGCGGCGCTCACGAGGCGCTCCCGCGCGGGGCCGGGGCGCTGCGAAGCGCCTCGATCAGGTCGCCGACGGTGCGCTCATGAGGGGCGTCGCGGGACTGGATGGTGACGTCGGCGAGCGCGTAGGTCGGGTAGCGCTCGTCGACCAGGCGCCGCAGCGTGCCCTCGGGGTCGGGGCGCGCGAGCAGAGGCCGGCCGCCGCGCTTCCTCACGCGCCGCAGCAGCACGTCGAACTCGGCCGAGAGCCAGACCGAGACGCCGGCCTCGCCGATCCGCGCCCGCGTGTCAGGGTTCATCCAGGCGCCGCCGCCGGTCGCGAGCACCTTCTGGCCCTCCTCCAGCAGGCGCGCCACCACCTTGGCCTCGCGGTCGCGGAAGAAGGACTCGCCGTAGCGCTCGAAGATCTCGGGGATCGACATGTCGGCGACGCGCTCGATCTCGGCGTCGGCGTCGACGAAGGGCATGTCGAGCGCCGCCGCGAGCCGCCGGCCGACCGAGGTCTTGCCCGAGCCCATCATGCCGATCAGCACCACCGATCGGCCGGCGAGCGCCTCGCGGACCTGCGTCAGGTCGCGGTCGTCGGAGCCGCCATGCTGCAGGTCGGGTCGCGCGCGTCCGTCGTCGAGTTGTTGCATCGCCGCCATAGGTTGAACCGAAACGCGCCATGCGGGGGCGCTTGCGGGCCGCAACCTATTCCTAAAGCTTGACCCGACACAATGGCGCGCCGCCGATGCTGCTATGTTCTCGGGCGCGCCTATCTGGTTAGGTAGGCTGGGCGGTCCACACAGGCGGACATCATGCCGAGTCTCATGCGTTTCCTGACGGCGATCGCGACCATCGCGGCTCTCGGCTACGCCTCGCTCTACGCGCTCGCGACCTTCGTCACGCCGCGCGCCCGCGACATGAGCGTGACGATTCCCGCGCAGAAGCTGCGGCCCCAGCCGGTCGAGGCCGCCTCCAAGAACCCGAAGACGGCGGGCGCCGAGACGTCGGCCGGGGCGGCGGCGACCCCGTGAAGGCGCAGGCGCGACGCCATCTCGACGCTTTCCTCGAGATGGCGAGCGCCGAACGCGGCGCCGCGAAGAACACGCTCGACGCCTATGAGCGCGACCTTTCGGACTACGCCGCCTTCCTGGCCGCGCGCGGCCGGGAGCCCGCGACGGCGGACGCCGACGACGTCCGGGCGCATCTGGCGGATCTTTCGGCGCAGGGCTTCGCCGCCTCCTCGGCCGCGCGAAAGCTCTCGGCGGTGCGCCAGCTCCACAAGTTCCTCTACGCCGACGCGATCCGCGGCGACGACCCGACGGCCTCGCTCGAGGGGCCGCGGCGCGGGCGGCCGCTGCCGAAGACGATGCGGCCCGAGGACCTCGACGCGCTGATCGCCGCCGCCGCCGATCCCGGCCCCGAGCCGACGCCGCGCGCCAGGCTCGCCGCCGCCCGCCTGGTCTGCCTGCTCGAGCTCGCCTATGGCGCGGGGCTTCGCGTGTCCGAGCTGGTCGGCCTGCCGCGCTCGGCCGCCCGGCCCGGCGCCTCGGTCATCGCGATCAAGGGCAAGGGCGGCCGCGAGCGCCTCGCGCCGCTGACCCCGATCGCCAAGACCGCCATGACCGACTATCTCGCCGCGCTCGACGCCGCCGGCCGCGACGCCGGGGGCCCATGGCTCTTCCCGGCGGGCGGGGAGAGCGGCCATCTCACACGGCAGGCGTTCGCCCGCGAGCTCAAGGCGGCGGCCGCGCGCGCAGGGCTTTCGCCCGACAAGGTCAGCCCCCACGTGCTGCGCCACGCCTTCGCCAGCCACCTCGTGCAGAACGGCGCGGACCTGCGCGCCGTGCAGCAGATGCTCGGCCACGCCGACATCGCCACCACCCAGATCTACACCCACGTGCTCGACGAGCGCGCCCGCGCCATGGTGCGCGACCTCCACCCGCTCGGCGACGAGAGCGCCTGAGGCCGCGCCGTCGCGCAGGCCTATATTCGCAGGCGATGACCGGGCCGCCCAACTCCCCGACGCTGCTGCGCGAGATGTCCGAGCGGATCCGCGCGCTCGGCGAGCTCCCGCAGACGTCCGAGGCCCGCGCCGAGGTCGAGGCCGCGCTCGGCTCGAAATGGTGGGGCCTGCGCGTTCTGGCGATCGCCGTGATCGGCGCCTGGCGCGACAAGGCCTGGCTCGTCGAACGGGCGCTCCGCGCGGAGAACGGCATGGCGGGCGGCCGTTTCGGCCACGCCCGCACGCAGAGCTGGCGCGATCTCGAGGCCCAGACGGCCGCCAAGGCCGCGGTCCCGATGCTCGATCCGGCGGACGCCGGCTGGCTGCTCGACCGGTGGTTCTCGGACGAGCCGCTGGCCTTCGCGTTCTATGAGTATGTCGGCCTGCGTCTCGATCCGACAGCGGTCGAGCGGCGCGTCGCGGAGGAGTTCGCCCGCCGCCGGTCGCAGCAGCGCCGGCTTCCGCTGTTTCGCCTTCTGCGCTTGCGGCGCGGCGTGGCGGACCGGGACGCAAGGCTCCGCCGCCTCGCGCAGGGCGGCGACGAGACCGCGCTGCTCGCCCGCGACCTGCTTTCCATGGAGGCGAGGTTCAGGGACCGGCAGGCGCAGACGCCGGGCGGCGCGAAGCGCGCCAAGGTCTCCGCGGGGGCCGCCCGGCGCGCCGCCGCGGCAGAAGCGCTCGCCGAAAGCCGTCGCCGCGCCGGCCGCAAGGGACGGAGATGAGCGGGGACGACGTCATGCGGGCGGCCGCCATCGCGGCGGCGCAGGTTGACTTTTCAACCTTCGGCGAACAACTGTGCCGGCGCTCCGCAGGACCACGCCTCCTTCCCCCCGGCGCTCACGGCGCGGAGCCGGGCAGATGAAAAGCTATCTCGATTTCGAAAAGCCGGTCGCCGAGCTTCAGGCGAAGATCGCCGAACTGCGCGCGCTCGGCGAGGACGGCGACAGCGTCGCGATCGAAGAGGAAGTGCAGCGCCTCCAGGCGAAGTCCGAGGCCGCCATGCGCGACCTCTACGCCAGCCTCACGCCGTGGCAGAAGACGCTCGTCGCGCGCCATCCGAGCAGGCCGCATTTCGTCGATTACGTCGGCCGGCTGATCGAGGACTTCACGCCGCTCGCCGGCGACCGCGCCTTCGGCGAGGACCAGGCGATCCTCGGCGGTCCTGGCCGGTTCCGCGGCCGCCCCGTGATGGTGATCGGCCAGGAGAAGGGCTCGGACACCGAGACGCGCCTGCGCCACAACTTCGGCATGGCCAAGCCCGAGGGCTATCGCAAGGCGATCCGCCTGATGGAGATGGCCGACCGGTTCTCGCTGCCGGTGATCGCGCTCGTCGACACCGCCGGCGCCTTTCCGGGCGTCGAGGCCGAGGAGCGCGGCCAGGCCGAGGCCATCGCGCGCTCGACGGAAGCCTGCCTCAACCTCTCGGTGCCGAACGTCGCCGTCGTCATCGGCGAGGGCGGCTCGGGCGGCGCGATCGCGATCGCGACGGCCAACGCCGTACTGATGCTCGAACACGCGATCTACAGCGTGATCTCGCCCGAGGGCGCGGCCTCGATCCTGTGGCGCGACGCCGCCAAGGCCCAGGACGCGGCCACCAACATGAAGATCACCTCGGCCGACCTGATGCGCCTCGGCGTCATCGACGGCGTGGTTCCGGAGCCGCTCGGCGGCGCCCACCGCGCGGCCGAGAAGGCGATCGACGCCGCCGGCGAGGCGATCGACCACGCGCTGCAGCGCTTCTCGAGCCTGTCGGGCGAGCAGATCCGCGACGAGCGCCGGCGGAAATTCCTCAGGATCGGCCGGACCCTCTAGAATCCGAGGCTCCTCCGGGAGGCTGTCGCGCGCCCGTCGTCCGCTTGCGGTAACGGGCGGGTAAGGGTATTTATTTTAGTTGGTAGGAACGTCGTTCCACACCCGCATTTCGGGGGAGACCTTCGATGTCCGTCGCTCGCGCCGCGCTGGCAGTCAGCGTGCTCGCCGTCGCAACGGCCCTCGCCGGCTGCAACGCCGACCGCGAGACCAGCGTCGTCGCAAACGCGAAATCGGCCCAGCCGCTGAAGCCCGAGCTCGTCTCCCTGATGACCGAGAAGGGCATGAGCCCCTCGGATCCGATGCTCGTTCGCGTCTTCAAGGAAGAGGCCAAGGCCGAGGTCTGGAAGAAGCGCCGGACCGACGGCCGCTACGCGCTGCTCAAGACCTACGACATCTGCCGCTTCTCCGGAAAGCTCGGCCCGAAGATCAAGGAAGGCGACAAGCAGGCGCCCGAGGGGTTCTATCAGGTCAGCCCCGCGCAGATGAACCCGAAGTCGTCCTACTACCTGTCGTTCAACATCGGCTTCCCCAACGCCTATGACCGTTCGCTCGGCCGCACCGGCCAGCACGTCATGATGCATGGCGACTGTCTCTCGGCCGGCTGCTACGCCATGACCGACGACCAGATGGGCGAGATCTACGCCATGGCCCGCGAGAGCTTCCGCGGCGGCCAGCGCTCGTTCCAGTTCCAGGCGCTGCCGTTCCGCATGACGGCGCAGAACATGGCGCGCCGGCGCAACGACAAGAACATGGCGTTCTGGAAGAACCTCAAGCAGGGCTCCGACCATTTCGAGGTCACCAAGGCCGAGCCGAAGGTCGACGTCTGCGGCAAGAAGTACGTCTTCAACGCGACCGCCGGGCTTTCGAGCTTCGAGCCCACGGCCGGCTGCCCGAGCTATCAGGTCGAGCCCTCGGTCGCCCGCGCGGTGGCCGCCAAGGAGAAGACCGACAACATCCTGATCGCGCAGCTGTCCAAGAGCGAGCCGATCGCGGCCGAATACGTCGCGCAGAACGGCCGCATGCGCCGCACGCTCGACCAGCCGATCGTAATGGTGGCGGCGGTGGCCCCCGAAGCCGCCGGCGCGCCCGTCGCCGCGACGCCGGCCGCCGGCGGCGGCATGGCGCTCGCCTCCGTCGCGCCGGCCAAGCCCGGCCAGGCCCCGCAGGCCGCTCAGCAGGTCGCGCTCACGACGCCGGTCGCGACCGACGGCTCCGCGCCCGCCCCGCAGGCCCAGAAGGCCGAGGGCAGCCTGTTCGCCCGCATGTTCCGCTCCGAGGAGCCGGCGGCCGAGACCCCGATCCCGGCGTCGACGGCCTCCGTTCCGACGCAGGTCGCCTCAAACGGCGCCAAGGCCGCCCCGACCGGCGCCAAGGCCGCCCAGAACGGCGCGAAGGCCGCTCCGGTCCCGGCCCCGCGCGAGGTCACGCCGCAGCAGCCCGTGATGGCGACCGCGGCCTCCCCCGCCCCCGAGGGCGCGGGCGGCAAGATCATGAACTGGATGGGCGGCTTGTTCGGCCAGAAGCCGGCCGAGACCGCGGCGGAGTCCGCCGTCACGCCCGTGAGCGCGCCGGCCCCCGCGGCCGCGCCCGCCCGCAAGGACCGCTCCGCGAACCTGCCCGAGCAGTTCCGAACCAAGGCCTCGCCGAAGCCCGACCAGCGCGTGACCTCGTCCTTCGCGGCCTTCGAATGAGCGTCGCGGAAATCTGAACGGCGAAAGGCCCGGGCGGCGACGCTCCGGGCCTTTGTCTTTCGCGGCCTTTCCAGCGAGCCGCCCGAACCGCCGCCGTCATCCCGGCCGAAGGGCCGGGATCCAGAACCGATCCGGTTTCTCCAGACTCCCGCCGCGGCGTCGGCTCTGGATCCCGGGTCAAGCCCGGGATGACCGGCTGGGGTTCCCGGCGCTCTTTCACGAACTGTCGCTCACCCGATCCCGCTCGCGCCTTCGCCGCCGCCCCGTCCAGCGAGCCGCACGAACCTCCGCCCGTCATCCCGGCCGAAGAGCCGGGATCCAGAACCGAGGCGTTTCCCGCGAACTCCCGACGGGCGTCGGCTCTGGATCCCGGGACAAGCCCGGGATGACCGGCTGGGGTTCCCGGCGCTCTTTCACGGCCTGCCCGTCCCCCGATCCCGCTCGCGGCCTTCGCCGCCCCGTCCAGCAAGCCGCCCGAACCTCCGCCCGTCATCCCGGCCAAAGAGCCGGGATCCAGAACCGAAGCGCTTCCCGCGAACTCTCGACGGGCGTCGGCTCTGGATCCCGGGTCAAGCCCGGGATGACCGGCTGGAGTTTCCGCCGCTCTTTCACGAACTGTCCGTCAGCCAATCCCGCTCGCGCCTTTGCGCCGCCGCCCCGTCCAGCAAGCCGCCCGAACCTCCGCCCGTCATCCCGGCCGAAGAGCCGGGATCCAGAACCGAAGCGCTTCCCGCGAACTCTCGACGGGCGTCGGCTCAGGATCCCGGGACAAGCCCGGGATGACCGGCTGGAGTTTTCGTCGCTATTTCCCGAACCGTCCCTCACCCGATCCCGCTCGCGCCTTTGCGCCGCCGCCTCTTCCAGCGAGCCGCACGAACCTCCGCCCGTCATCCCGGCCAAAGAGCCGGGATCCAGAACCGAAGCGTTTCCCGCGAACTCTCGACGGGCGTCGGCTCTGGATCCCGGGACAAGCCCGGGATGACCGGCTGGAGTTTCCGTCGCTATTTCCCGAACCGTCCCTCACCCGATCCCGCTCGCGGCCTTGCACCGCCGCTCCATCCAGCGAGCCGTCCGAACCGCCGCCGTCATCCCGGCCGAAGAGCCGGGATCCAGAACCGAGACGCTTCGCGCGAACTCTCGACGGGCGTCGGTTCTGGATCCCGGGGCAAGCCCGGGATGACCGGCTGCGGTCGATACGCCTTCCGATGTCCGGCCTTACGCAGCGACCGGCCGTTCAGAACCGCGCCCGCACGAAGGCGCGGGCGTTCGCGCCCGGCGCCACGATCTCGTCCTTCTTGAAGGAGGCGGCGTTGCGGATGCGCTCGTCGAGCAGGTTCTGGCCGACGAGCCCGACCGTCACCGAGCTCAGCCGCGTCGCCGCGCGGTCGAACTCGCGCGTGTAGCTCACCTCCGCCCTCAGATCGTCATAGCCGGGCGTGCGCGTCTCGAGCGCGCCGGTCTTGTCCTGCGCGAAGGCGTGCAGCAGCCCGACGCGCGCGAAGAAGCCGTGCTGGCTGCGCCAGAACACGCCGCCGCCGAGCCGATGCGGCGGAATGCGCGGCGCGTTCTCGCCACTCGTGAACTTCGCCCGCACGAAGTCGTACTGGCCCTCGACGCCGAAGACGTTCGGCCCGGCCTCGATCGCGTCGAACTGCGCCGCGAATTCGGCGCCGTAGAAGCGCGCTTTCCGCTGCGAATAGACGCTCTGGTCGAACTCGTCCTCCTCGCCGCAGCTTTCGAACTCGTGGCCGCAGCCGATCCCGGTGAGGCGCCGGTAGATGAAGCCGTCGAAGCGGGTGGCGTAGGCGCTGGCGTCGAGCCGGAGCGGCCCCCCGGCGCGCCGCAGGCCGAACTCGATCGACTTCGCGGCCTCGATCTTGAGGTTCGGGTCGCCGATCTCGAACAGCCCCTGGGCGTGGTGGGGGCCGCGCGAGAACAGCTCGAGGCCGCTTGGCGCGCGCTCGACATATTGCGCTGTGAGGCTCGCGACGAAGCCGTGCGGCAGGTCCTTCAGCACGCCGAGGCTGCCGCTCACGGGCGTGAAGTCGCGGACCCGGCCGCGGCTCACCGGATCTCCGCCGCCAGGGACGAGGCCCGGGAAGATGGTCTCGGTCCCGTCGACGCGCGCGCGCTCGATGCGGCCCGCGCCCTGGACGCGCCAGCCGGCGCCGAAGTCGACCTCCTCGAACACATAGGCCGCGAGGGTTCGGCTGTCGGTCGGGGCGATGAGGGTCTCGGCCTCGCCCGTCGTCCGCAGCCTGCCCTGCCCGGCCTGGATACCGAACGCGCCCTTCAGCGCGCCGAACGACAGCGCGACCGGCCGATGCTGGAGCTCGACCCGCGCCTCCGCCTCCCGGTTGCGGAACACGCCGTGGACGACGTCCTCGCCCGCATGGTCATGATCGTCGTGATGGTCGTGGTCGCCGTGGTCGTGCTCCTCGTGCTCGAGGCCCATCTCGCGATGGCGATAGCTCGAGGCGTTGGCCCAGAAGCGCACGGCCTCGAAAGGCCCGCCGTCGAAGCGCCGCTCGCCCTCGAGCTGGACCTTGTCCTGGCGCGGATCGAGCCTCGTATCGAGCTCCGCCGCCTCCCCGCCCGGCACGTGGTAGAAGGCGTCGTAGTGGCTGTAGGAGACGCCGAGAAAGCCCTCGTCGGTCACCGCCGACATGCCGACCGAGGCCCCGGTGGAGCGGGCGGCGGAGTTGGCCTGCTGTCCGTCGGGCGTGTCGTAGTTTCCGTTCTTCGTGGCGAAGCCGTCGGCGTGGAACAGGATGTCGCCGTGGCCGGCCTTGACCGCCGCCGCGATCGAGCGCCCGCGGTCGACCGAGGACAGCCCGGCGAGCGCCTCCGCCGAAAAGCCGCCGGGCGGCGCGAAGCGCGGGATGCGGTCGTTTTCCGCGTTCACCACTCCGCCGATGGCGGACGAACCATAGCGCAGCGTCGCGGGGCCGCGGATCACCTCGATGCGGTCGGCCGACAGCGGATTGAACGGCACGCCGTGGTCCTCGCCGAGCGCCGAAACGTCGTGCACGCCGAGGCCGTTCTCCAGGATGCGGACGCGCTGCCCCTCGAGCCCGCGGATGATCGGCCGGTCGGCCGCGCCCGGCGCGAAGCCCGTGCTCGCGACGCCCGGCTTGTCGGCGAGCGCGCCGCCGAGCGTCGTCGGGCCGCGGCGGGCGATCTCGTCGCGCGGCAGGATCGTGACGGGCGCGAACACATGCGGCGCGACGGGCAGGACGCCCTGCCGGTCGCGCTGGGGATCGGGCCCCTGGGCCTCGCCGACGATGGGGCTCGCGGTCTCGACCACGATCTCGTCGAGGTCGGTGGCGGACTGCGCCCGGGCCCCCTCGCCGCCCATCAGCGCGAGCGCCGCCGTCGCGAGAAGCCGGAGCCTCACGCCTGTGCCGTTCTGGATTGTCATGACGTCCGAAGAACCCCGCTGTCGCGGCCGTTCACGGCCGCACCCCGATGGGCGGACAATAGGTAATGTTATAAAGTTACGTCAACTGCTCGAGCGGCGGCGGCGGATCGCGTGCGCGTGAACGCACCGCGCCGCCGAGCGCCGAGACGTCAGGGGTTCAGCCGCAGCGGGTCGAGACGACCACGACCTTGTCGATCTCGATCGTCAGGCGGTCGGGACGGAAATCGAGCGTCGCCGCGTCGCCCGGCGCGACCCGGCGGATCATGCGGGCGCCGGTGAGGCTCCGGGCGTCCGCGTCGGAGGGCGCGTCCTTCCCGATCAGAGTGAGCGCCTTGGCGTCCTCGCAGCCGCCGGCCTTCGGCGCGGCCTGCGCGAGCGCGGCGGCGAACAGGCAGCCGGCGAGAAGACTCGTGGCGGCCAGACCTGAACGGATAGCGATGGCGAAGACGGACATTGCGGCCTCATCGGTCGGCCCCGATCGATCGTCCGCATATATTGCGCGAAGCGGCCGTCGATAAGGCTCAGACCGAGCGCGTCAGTCCGCCGTCGACCCGCAGGTTCTGGCCGGTGACGTAGCCCGCGCCCTCGGAGACGAGGAACGCGATCGTCGCCGCGATCTCCTCGGCGCGGCCGTAGCGACCCATCGGCACGCCGCCGCGGCGCTCCTCGGTCGCCGGCAGGCTGTCGATCCAGCCCGGCAGCACGTTGTTCATGCGCACGTTGTCGGGCGCGAAGGCGTCGGCGAACAGCTTCGCATAGGCGGCGAGGCCCGCCCGGAACACGGCCGAGGTCGGGAACATGGCGCTCGGCTCGAACGCCCATGCGGTCGAGATGTTGACGATCGCGCCGCCGCCCTGCGCCTTCATGATCGGCGCGACCAGCCGCACGGGCCGGATCACGTTCATGAGGTAGGTGTCCATCCCCGCATGCCATTGCTCGTCCGTGATTTCGAGCAGCGGCGCGCGAGGCCCATGGCCGGCGCTGTTGACGAGCGCGTCGATCCGGCCCCAGCGCTCCATGGTCCCGTCGACGAGGCGCGCGAGGTCGTCGGGTGACTGGTTGGAGCCGGTGACCCCGAAGCCCCCGAGCTCGGCCGCCAGCGCCTCGCCCTTGCCGGACGACGACAGCACCGCGACGGAAAACCCGTCGGCGGCGAGCCGGCGGGCGGCCGCGGCCCCCATGCCGCTGCCGCCCGCCGTGACGATGGCGACCTTTTCGGACATCGGCTTGCCTCAGGCTGTAGTTTCCCGAAATTGGCGAGTCGGCACCAGCATCTAACCCTTTGAAATTTCGAGGGCTCACTTTTCAAAATACCCGAGTCTAATTTCAGAAATCACGAGTCTAGATGGTCTGCCCCCTGAGAAGTGGTCCTCCCTGATGTATGGCTTTTGGCCATGTGGAGGAC
>NZ_JBHRXS010000016.1:462487-472596 GCF_042648545.1 Chenggangzhangella methanolivorans | reverse complement strand
AACAGCGTCTCGGTCCAGTGATGCACATGCGTCACGCGCTCTTCGAGATATTTGCTCATTCGCGAGGTCGTCCCGCTCGGTCGACGGAACGGCGGGCCGCTGCGTCGGGATAAATCACATCTAAAGAGGTGGATATATCTCAATTCACCTGACGGGCGCGATATAAGGCATTTCTGGCGGTATTCCAAGCGCATTCCCTGCAACGCCGCGTTGTCGGCGCTGCAGGGCGCGAGGTTGGGGGCTCAGGTCGCGGCGGGCAGTTCTGCCTCAGCATTCCGCGATCACGCTCCAGCTGACGCCGAAGCGGTCCGTCACCATGCCGAAGCTCGCCGCGAAGAAGGTCTTGCCCAGCGGCATCAGCACCGAGCCGCCCTCGGCGAGCGCGTTGAAGGCGCGTTCGGCGGCGGCGACGCCGTCGACGTTGAGCGCGAGCGAGAAGCCCGAGAAGCTGGCGGGGGTCGGATCGCAGCCGTCGGAGATCAGCAACCGGCTGCCGCCGACGATCAGCGAGGCGTGCATCACCTTGCTCTCGAACCCCTCGGGGACCACGCCGGGCGGCGCCGGGTCCGGGCTCTCGTTGAAGCGCAACAGCATTTCGCGCGTCGCGCCGAGATGGGTTTCGTAGAAAACGATCGCCTCTTCGGCGCGGCCGTTGAAGAACAGGTAGGGCTCGAGCTTCATGTCGGGTCTCCTTCGACGCGGATGTGTCATCCGAAGGACGATCGGAGCGTGACGATCCCGACAGGGGCGTAAAAAATTCGCGGCGCCCGTTGGACGCCCGACCCTCGGCCCGTCATCCCGGGTTCGACCCGGGATCCAGAACCACAAAGCGCCGCGAAAAATCTGCGCCGTCGTGTTCATGGATCCCGGCTCTTCGGCCGGGGCGACGGCGGCGGTTCCTGAGTCCGAGAGGCGAAGGTCTCGTCCTCAGCCTTCCTCGGCCTGCGCGGCCGCGCGCCAGCCGATGTCGCGGCGGCAAAAGCCGTCGGGCCAGTCGATCAGGTCGACGGCGGCGTAGGCGTTCATCTGCGCCTCCGCGGCGTCCGCGCCGAGCGCGGTGACGGCCAGAACCCGGCCGCCATTCGCAAGCAGCCGGTCGCCGTCGCGTCGGGTGCCGGCGTGGAACACCGAAACGTCGTCGCGCGCCTCCGCCGCCTCGAGGCCGCGGATCTCCGACCCCTTCTCGTAAGCGCCCGGATAGCCGTTCGCCGCGAGCACCACGGTGAGCGCGGTCTCGTCGCGGAAGCGCGGCGCGACGCCCGCGAGCTTGCCGTCGACGGCCTTCTGGAGAAGCTCCAGCAGATCGTCCTCGAGCCGCGGCAGCACGACCTCGGCCTCCGGGTCGCCGAAGCGCACATTGTATTCGACGAGCCGCGGGCCGTCCGGGCCGATCATCAGCCCGGCGTAGAGGAAGCCGACGAAGGGCTGGCCGTTTTTGGCCATGGCGGCGACGGTCGGGCGGACGATCTCGGCCATGGCCTGCTCGGCCAAAGCGGGGCTCAGCACGGGCGCAGGGCTGTAGGCCCCCATGCCGCCGGTGTTCGGGCCCTTGTCGCCGTCATAGGCGCGCTTGTGGTCCTGCGCGTCGCCGAGCACGACGGCGGTGGTTCCGTCGACGAGCGCGAACAGGCTCGCCTCCTCGCCGGCCATGAACTCCTCGACCACGGCTTCGCCGCCCGCGCCGTCGGAGAAGATCGCGTCGACGGCGGCGTTCGCCTCGTCGATCGTTTCGGCCACCACCACGCCCTTGCCGGCCGCGAGACCGTCGGCCTTCACCACCACCGGCGCGCCGAAGGCCGCCACCGCTGCGCGGCCCTCTTCGGCCGTCCGGCAGCGCCGGAAGCCGGCGGTCGGGATGTTCTCTCGGGCGCAGAGCTCCTTGGTGAAGGCCTTGGAGCCTTCGAGCTGCGCCGCCGCCGCGGTAGGGCCGAACGCCGGGATGCCGGCCTCGTCGAGCCGGTCCACGACGCCTGCGACGAGCGGCGCCTCTGGGCCGACCACCACGAGGTCGACGCCCTCGTGTTTCGCCAGCGTCACGATGCCGTCGATGTCGTCGACCTGGACCGGAAAGCATTCGGCCAGCGCCGCGATGCCCGGATTGCCGGGCGCGGCGATCAGCCTCGTGAGCTTCGGGCTCTTCTTGAGCGAGGCGGCGAGCGCATGTTCGCGGCCGCCCGAGCCGAGGAGAAGGACGATCATATGAAAAAGGGCCCCTGGCTCGAATGAGACGGGGCCCTTCTATCGACGTTCCGCGCCGGACGAAACCGGCGGCCGGCGATTACGCCTCGACGATGACCTTGCCCTTCATCATCGGGTGCGGGGTGCAGATGTAGCTGTACTCGCCGGCCTGGTTGAACTTCACCGTGTAGGTGTCGTTCAGGTTCAGCATCTTGCCCTGGGCGCCCGGCTTGCCCTTCATCGGCCCGTTGCGGAAGTGGACGTTGTGCGCCATGCCGTCGTCCTTGTTGGTCCAGGTGATGCTCTCGCCGACCTTGACCTTCACCTCGGGCGTGCCGAAGGCCATGTTCTGGATGGTCACCTGCTCCTTGCCTCCGGCTCCTTCGACGACTTCCGCGGGCGGGGTCTCCTGGGCGAGGGCGGTTTTCGGGGCGATGACCACGGCGGCCGCGGCGAGGCCGGCGGTCGCGAGAAACATGCGCCGGTCGAGGGCGGGCAGGGCGTCGGCGGTGCTCATGGCGCTTCCTTGTTCTTGATGAGGTCCGGCCGAGAGGCTCCGCGGGCGCACGACGGCGTTCGACCGCCGCATGAGCGGCGCTCCGCGGGAACGGGACGGATCCGATCTCTAGGTTTCGTCGGCCGATCGAACCGACAAGCGTCGGATATATACGAAAAACCCGGCGAACAAGCGTCCGCCGGCTCTCCATCGAAGAAGTGATGATGTTCGAGTTCGAATGATTTCGAACTGAAACTTGGAATCGGTATAAAATTCGGCGGATTTACTCGACCACGACCTTGCCCTTCATGGTCGAGTGCAGTGTGTCGATATACTCATACGTGCCGCTCTGGGCGAACCTCACCACATAGGCGTCGCCTACGTTGAGCGTGCGCCCTTGCGCGTTGGCCGCGCCTTTCGCTGGGCCGCGGCGGAAATGGACGTTGTGGGTCGCGCCGTCGGCGTTCACCCATTTGACCGCCTGGCCGACCTTCACCTTGACCTCCGGCGTCGAGAACTGGGTCGCCTCGATCTTGACTTCAGGCGCGTCGGCGGGCGGCGGGCCTTTCATGATCTCGATCGGCGACGCCTGGGCGGCGATCGGGGCCGCGACGAGGAGCGCCGCGAGAGCTGGCATGCGCATCTGAGCCTCCTTTCGGAAGGTTTTTGCTCTGTTTTCAACGTTTTTGACGGCGAGGCGTTCCCCCATGGGCTCGCGCCCGCGCCCCGGCGCCGCTAAGTTCCCGCGCGTGATCGAGGAATCGCGCCCATGACGACGTCGCCGACCGCGCTTTCGAACGCGCCCGAACTCTCGGTCTCCGAGCTCTCGCAGTCGCTCAAGCGCACGGTTGAGGACACGTTCGGCTATGTGCGGGTCCGCGGCGAGATCTCCGGCTATCGCGGTCCGCATTCCTCGGGCCACGCCTATTTCGCGCTGAAGGACGAGGGCGCGAAGATCGACGCGGTCTGCTGGCGCGGCACGTTTTCGAAGCTGAAGTTCCGGCCCGAGGAGGGCATGGAGGTGGTGGCGACGGGCCGCCTCACCACCTATCCCGGCAAGTCCGCCTACCAGATCGTGGTCGACGCGCTGGAGCCGGCGGGCGTCGGCGCGCTCCTGGCGCAGCTCGAGGAACGCCGCCGCCGCCTCGGCGCCGAGGGCCTGTTCGCCGACGAGCGCAAGAGGCCCTTGCCGTTTCTTCCCGAAGTCGTCGGCGTCGTCACCTCGCCGACCGGCGCGGTCATCCGCGACATCCTCCACCGCCTCGCCGAGCGATTTCCGCGTCGTGTGCTGGTCTGGCCGGTTCGCGTGCAGGGCGAGACCGCGGCCGAGGAGGTCGCCGCCGCGATCCGCGGCTTCAACGCGCTGGCGCCCGGCGGCGCGATCCCTCGGCCCGACGTGCTGATCGTCGCCCGCGGCGGCGGCAGCCTCGAGGACCTGTGGAGCTTCAACGAGGAGATCGTGGTCCGGGCGGCGTTCGAAAGCGCGATCCCGCTGATCTCCGCGGTCGGCCACGAGACCGACACGACGCTGATCGACTTCGCCTCCGACCGCCGCGCCCCGACCCCGACAGCGGCCGCCGAAATGGCGGTGCCGGTGCGCGCCGATCTTCTCGCGACGACCGCCGATCGCGGCGCGCGGCTGAAGTCCGGCATCCTGCGCGGCCTCGAGGCGCGTCGGGTGGAGCTGCGATCGGCCTCTCGCGCCCTGCCGACGCTGGAGGCGCTGGTCCAGATTCCCCGGCAACGGCTCGATCATGCGGCGGCCCGGCTCGGGCCCGCGCTCGCCACCAACGCAGGCCGCCACCGGGCGCGGCTTGCGGCGGCTGGCGCGCGGCTGTCGCCGGTGACGCTGCGGGGCCGGATCTCCGCGGCGCGCGAGCGCGTCGACGCTCTGGCGACCCGCGCCGAGCGCGCCCGCCGCGCGCTGCTTGACAAGCGCCGCGCCGAGCTCGACGGGCTGTGGAAGTTCGCCGAAAGCCTCAGCTACGAGCGGGTGCTCGATCGCGGCTACGCGCTGGTGCGCGGCGTCGACGGCTCGCTCGTGCGCCGCGCGTCCGAGATCGACGCCGGACAGCCGCTCTCGCTGGTCTTCGCCGACGGCGAGGCGCAGGCGGTCGCGACCGACGGCGCCGCTCCGCCGCCTCAGCGCCCGGCGAAGCGCAAGGCGGAGGCGCAAAAGACGGAGCCGCCCCGTCAGGACGACCTGTTCGGCTAGAGTTCGATCCGCGAAACAAAAAGGCCCGCCGGAGGGCGGGCCTTCGAAGCGGGGCGAGCTGCGCCCTTACTGGGTCGCGACCTCGTAGGCGATCGCCGACGAGGCGATCGATGAGCCCCAAACGACGAGCGCGGTGCTGGTTCCCATCGACGGCACGGCGAGCAGCGCCCCGACGCCCGCCACCGCGAAACCGAGCGCCGCGCCGTAGATCGCGTCGTCGCTGACGCCTCCGCCGACAAGGTCGAGCTCTTCGGCCGTGAGTTCGCGCTTCATCTGAAACTCCCCGATGGTCACGCGGCCGACCGGTTCGACCGCTTGAGTGATCGACTGATCACAACACGGGGCGGACATGTCGACAAGCAACCGGGACGCGTGGCGTCCCGGTTCGCAGCGGCGCGGTTTCGTTGGCGGTCAGGGCCGTCTCAGTACCGGGTATGCCCGCCGAGGTGCCGGCGCAGCAGCCGCACGTTGCGGCGGTTGGCCTTCACGGCGAGGTCGAACACGGGCCCGACCACGGGGATCGAGCCCACCACCGCGTCGAACGCGACGTTGCCGACCATCTGGACGAGCGTCCCCCTGGACGCGCCGAGCTCGTGCGCGCGCTTGATCATGTAGGCCGAGATCAGCGCGGTCGACAGGCTGCCGGCGACCGGAACCACGGAGGCGACGGCGTCGAGGCCGAAGCGCCAGCCGGTTCCGGGGATGCGCCAGCGCGAGTCGAGCATGTCGGCGATCCGCTCCAGATGCTGGAGCGTCGCCTCGCGGTCGTCGACGTGGAGGCGGCCTGCGAAGCCGCTTGCTGTGGCGTTCATCGTCTCAGGAGCACCCAAATGGCGTGGATCTGACCGGGCACGAGCCCGCAGATGGTGAGGATGATGTTGAGCCAGAAATGGAGTCCAAGGCCGACCCGTGTGAACACCGCCACCGGCGGCAGGAACAGCGCGAGCAGGATCTGAACGACGGTCATTCGGCGAAGGCCTCCTTCGGGCGCGGGTCATGCGCCGTCTCCGGCGGTGAACGTCGTGCGAAGGCTTTCGTTCACGCCCCGGATATGGGGACGTCCCGTCGCTCGCGGAAGAAGGCGCGCAAAAGTTCGGCGGAGTCGCGCTCCAGGAAGCCGGGATAGACCTCCGGCGCGTGATGGCAGGTCGGCTGGTCGTAGAGGCGAACGCCGGACGTGACGGCGCCGCCCTTCGCGTCCTCGGCGCCGAAATAAAGCCGCCGGATGCGCGCGAACGAGATCGCGCCGGCGCACATCGGGCAGGGCTCCAGCGTGACGTGAAGGTCGCAGCCGACAAGCCGCTCCTGGCCGAGCGCCTCGCACGCCATGCGGATGACGAGCACCTCGGCGTGCGCGGTCGGGTCGTTCATTTCGCGCGTGCGGTTGCCGGCCGCGGCGATCAGCGCGCCGTCCTTCGTCACCACTGCGCCGATGGGCGCCTCGCCCCGCGCGGCCGCCGCGCGGGCCTCCTCGAGCGCGATCTCCATCGGCGTCCTGTCAGCCTTGTGCGTCTCGGCGCTCGTCAACGTGATCCCGCCATGCTACTCGCGCTCCGTCATGACCGGATCCGACGATACACCCGCCGCCCCGACCGAGGACGCGGCGCCCGACGACGCTCAGGCGAACGCCGAGGAGAACCGACGCCGCCCCGGCGAGCGCCTCGCCAAGGCGATCGCGCGCGCAGGACTAGGTTCGCGCCGCGAGGCCGAGGCCTGGATCGAACAGGGCCGCGTCGCCGTCAACGGCGAAACCATCGCGAGCCCCAACCACAATGTCGAGCCGGGCGACCGGGTCGAGGTCGACGGCCGTCCGCTGCCCGAGCGCGAACGGACGCGGCTCTGGCTCTATCACAAGCCGCGCGGCTACGTGACGACGACGCATGATCCGGAAGGGCGCGAGACCGTGTTCTCGATCCTGCCCGAGAGCATGCCGCGCGTGATGACGGTCGGCCGGCTCGACATCAACACCGAAGGCCTGCTGCTGCTGACCAACGACGGCGGCCTCGCGCGCGTCCTCGAGCTGCCGGACACCGGCTGGCTGCGCCGATACCGCGTGCGCGCCTTCGGCAAGACCGACGCGAACGCGCTCGGAAAGCTGAAGGAGGGCGTCGAGATTGACGGCTTCGCCTACGGCGCGATCGACGCCGAGATCGAGCGGCAGCAGAAGGACAACGTCTGGCTGCGTTTCGGCCTGCGCGAGGGCAAGAACCGCGAGGTCAAGCGCGTCGCCGAGCATCTTGGCCTTGCGGTCAACCGGCTGATCCGCATCTCCTTCGGTCCCTTCCAGCTCGGCGAGCTGCCCGAAGGCGCCGTCGAGGAGGTGCGCACCCGCACGCTGATCGACCAGCTCGGCAAGCGGCTCACCGAAGAGGCGGGCTGCGACTTCGACGCGCCCGTCTTCGGCTCCGGCGAGGACGCGCCGCGCAAGACCGGCGGCCGCGGCAGCGCGGGCCGTTCCCAGGAAGACGCGCAGCCCGAGCGCCGGCGCGTGATGGATCCCTCGCAGCGCGTCGGCCGCCGCGCCTCGATCGCGCGGCCGCGCGACATGGCCGCGCCGACGTCGGCGGGGGATGCGCAAGCGCCCGAGACCCGGACCAAGCGCGCGGCCCCGGTGGCCGATCGCCGCGGCAGGCAGGTCAAGGTCGAGCGGGTCACGCGGACCGATCCCGAGGCGGCGCCGAAGCGGTTCCGCAAGAAGGACGCCGGCGCGGCCGAGCGTTTCGGAGCCGCCGGTCGCCCGCCGCGGCCGGAGCGCGAAGAGCGTAAGGGGCCGGGCAAGGCCGGCGGCAAGGGATTTGCGCGCGGCGCCGGCGACCGTCCCGGACGTGGGTTCGGCGGCGCCGACGGCGCTCAAGCGCGCCCGCCGCGCGGCCGCGACGCAGGCGAGCGCTTCAGCCGGGGCGACGGCGACAGGCCGCGCCGCGCGCCGGAGGGCGAGCGCCCGCGGCGCGACGCGTTCGAGCGGCGTCCGCGCGAAGACGCCGCGGAGCGTCCCGCCCGCGCGCCCTCGGACCGTCCGCGCGTCTCGACGCCGCGCTGGCGCGACGACTCTTCGGGAGAGGCCGCGCGCGAGCGCCCGTCCGGGCCGCGTCCGCCGCGCGGAGACCGTCCGCAGCGAGAAGACCGCCCGCAGCGCGGGCGGCCCGAGGGCGATCGCCCTCGCGGCCAGCGCCCGCAGGGCGACAGGCCTTCGCGTCCGCAGGGCGACCGGCCTCCGCGCGACGGCGACAGGCCCCAAGGCGATCGCAAGTTCGGCGACCGTAAATTCGGCGACCGTCCGCCGCGCGCCGAAGGCGATCGTCCGTGGGGCGACCGCCCGCCGCGTCCGCGGCCCGAGGGCGACAGGCCCCGCGGCCCGCGCCCGCAGGGCGACCGGGCTGCGCGTCCGCAGGGCGACCGGCCTCCGCGCGACGGCGACAAGCCCCGCGGCGAGCGGGCGTTCGGCGATCGCCCCCCGCGCGGCGATCGTCCGGCGCGGAGCGGCGAGGGCCGACCGCCGCGAGGCGACGCCCGTCCCCCGAGGCGCGACGGCCGTCCGGGCGGAGGATCTGGCGGGCCCGGCGGCGGACGTCCGTCCGGCGGCCCGCGCGGCCCGAAGCCGGGCGGCGGAAGCGGCGGCCCGAGGGGGCCGCGGCCGGGCGGCGGGGCCCCGAAGGGCGGCGGAAAGGGACGGCCGGGCGGTGCGGATCGTCGGCGGTAAGTTCAAGGGCCGCGCGCTGAAGGGCCCGGCCCCGGACTCGCGCGCCATCCGCCCGACCAGCGACCGGCTGCGCGAGGCCGTGTTCAACGTGCTCGCCCACGCCTATGGCGACCCGTGCGAGGGCGCGCGGACGCTTGACCTGTTCGCCGGCACCGGCGCGCTCGGGCTCGAAGCGATGTCGCGCGGCGCGAAGATCTGCGTGTTCGTGGACGAGGGCGCGGAGGCGCGCGCGTGCCTGCGCGCCAATGTCGAGACGCTCGGCCTCGGCGGCCAGACCAAGATCTTTCGGCGCGACGCCACCAAGCTGGGGCCCGCGATCGCCCAGGGGCCGTTCGATCTCGTGTTCTGCGACCCGCCCTACGGCAAGGCGCTCGGCGAACAGGCGCTCGCTTCGGCGCGCGAGGGCGGCTGGCTCGCCCAGGGCGCGCTCGTCGTGTGGGAAGAAGCGAGCGAGGCCGAAACGACGATTCCCGCCGGCCTCGATCTCATCGAACGACGCGTTTACGCCGATACGGCGATGAGCTTCCTCAAGGCCGCCTGACGGCTTCTGTCAGCGGGTCGGCGCGTCGGGGCGGCCTTGCGCCACCTCGCTCTCCATCACGGCCGAATAGAGCGGCGCGAGCGCGAGCGAGACGGCGGGCGTCACATGGTCGGCGTCGCGATAGAGCGGGACGCCGTCGCGCACGACGTCGCATTTCTTGGCGTCGCAGAAGTAGGAGTCCGGCTCGATCACGTCCGCGCCTCGGCGGGCCGCCGCCTCGCGGATGATCTTCGACGCCAGCCCATCCCGGCGCTCGACGACCTCGGCCGACGGCGAGAGCTCCACCTTGCGCCCCGCCATCATGGCTTTTGCGAGCGCGTAGGGCACGATGTAGCCGGCTTCCGGCACGCCGAGCACCACGACGGGCCGCACCCCCACGCTCCGCAGTTTGGCCAGCGTCTCGTCCATCGCTGCGGCGAACTTGGCGGCTTCGCCCGGCACGGGAGGCGCGACCTTCTTGGGGTCGAAGAACATGCCCTCGTCCCCGAACCCGTTTCCGAGCGCCGCGCGCGGCCAGCGCGCCACCATGAACACCAGCGGGATCTTCTCCTTGGCGAGGAGATCGAAGACCGCGTCGTTGACCTCGTGGCAGCGCTGGTTGGTGTCGTCGCGGGCGGTGAGCGTGCGGAAGTCCTCGAGCGGCGGGCAGGAGCCTGCGCCGACGAACAGGCCTTTCAGGCCCGCCTCGTCGCCGGCCTTGAAGATGCCAGGCGCAAGCGCCGCCGCGTGGCTGTCGCCCCATACGAGGAAGCGCGGTCGGCCTTCCTCGGGCGGCGCGCCGAGCGAGCAGAGGCGGCCGGCGCGAATGTCGTCGGGCGTCGGGCCGGTGCGGCCCCGGGTGTCGACGAAGCAGTGGTCGTGGCTGCGGTCCGGCGGGATCATGCCGTAGACCGCGCGCACCTCCGGAGAGAGGCGCTCCGGCAGGCCCTCGCTGTGCGCGAAGACGCCGCCGACCGCGCAGCAAAGCGCGGTGACGGCG
>NZ_JBHRXS010000016.1:324489-462459 GCF_042648545.1 Chenggangzhangella methanolivorans | reverse complement strand
CGAGCTGCGGCCGTGTGACGGGTTTCGCGCGGTCGCTCGTCTCGGCCCGCGGCGGATGCGCGGCCTTGGCCCTAAACGGCTGCTCGACGAAGTGCCAGGAGATCCAGGCGAGCACGAGCGAGACGGCGATGACGAGCCAGGCTTCCGTGGCGTCGAGCCGGGCGTCCTGCCGGTATTCGACGAGCACGATCAGCGGCCAGTGCACGAGATAGAGCGAGTAGGAGATCTTGCCGACGAGGACGAGGGGGCGGGCGGCGAGGAGGCGCGCCGCCGCCATGCCCTCGCGCGCGCCGTTGATCGCGAGCGCCGCGCCGAGCGTCGGCGCCAGCGCCGCAAGGCCCGGGAACAGGGTCTTGTCGTCGTAGAGGAGAACCGCGCCGGCGATCAGCCCGAGGCCAAGAAACGCAAAGGCCGAGCCTTCGAGCGCGCGCGCCGGACGCAGCGCGATGAGCGCGCCGATCAGCAGCTCCCAGAAGCGGTAGGGCGCGAGGTAGAACACGTCGTCGGGATCGACCGGCAGATGCCAGATCGAGGCGGCGAACGAGGCGGCGGCGAGCACGGCGAGGACGGGAACGACGGCGCGGCGCGCGAAGCGCCAGAGACCCGCCACAAGCAGCGGAAAAATAAGGTAAAACTGTTCCTCGATGCCGAGCGACCAGGTGTGCAGCAGGGGCTTGGCCTGCGCGGCGGCGTCAAAATAGCCCGCCTGCCCCCAGAACAGCATGTTGGAGACCATGAGCGCCGCGGCGATCGCGCTCTTTCCCATGGCCTCGAGGTCGATCGGCAGCAGGATGGCGGCCGAGGCGGCGGCGGTGGCGAGGATCGTCACGCCGAGCGCCGGCGCGATCCGCCGGATCCGCCGCTCGTAGAACGACCAGAGGCCGAAGCTTCCGGCCGCTAGGTCGGCCGCGATCGTCTTGGTGATCACATAGCCGGAGATGACGAAGAAGACGTCGACGCCCACGAAGCCGCCGGGCACGAGACCGGCGGCGTGATAGAGCAGGACCGACAACACCGCGACGGCGCGAAGACCGTCGATTTCAGGCCGATAAAGCAAGGCGGTCCTTCACGCTGCGCATTCGCTCGCCGCCCGGGGAGGGCCGGTCGGCGCTCTTCATTGGCCCTTAGATAACGGCGAAATTGGCGCAGGTCTTCAGTCGATCGCCGCAAGCCGGGAATGCGCGTCGCTCAGCGCGGATACCAGAGCTCGATCCGGCCTCGCGGCGCCTGATAGCGCGCCGAGGCGCGCAGCACCGTCGCGCCGTCGAGCCCCTGGCGCGCCGCGATCGCGGCGACGCGGTCGGCGAGGGGGCGGTCGGCGTCGTCGAAGTAGCGCACTTCGGGGCGCGCCGGCGCGCCGCCGCCCACCAGTTCGATGCCGGGCGAGGGGATCCCGGCCGCCTTGAGCGCCCTCCACATCTCGTCGGCGGCGAAGCGGGCGTCCATGTCGGGCGCCTGGATGTAGACCGAGGCCGCGGAGATCGCGGCGGGAGGAATCGAGCCGGTGACGATCTCCTCGTCGATCGCGCTGCGCTGGGGATGGGGGGTGGGCGCGCCGAAGGGCGACTTCACGAGCCCGACCGCATAGGCGCCCGACAGGCCGACGACCAGCATCGCGGCGAAGGCCAGGAAGGCGAGCCAACGCAGGATTCTCAGGACGATCGCGCCGAACAGCACGATCGCGAGCGCCCCCACCACATAGGCGGCCGGCGATCCAGAAAAGAAAGCGTCGAGGCCGTCGCCGTTCACCGCCGTATGCACTCCGCGAACACGCAGTCGATGCGGGATCGCGCTGGGCCCGATCCGTCGTCTGCGATGGTTAGCGGCCGAGTGGTTGACATTTCGTCGCCACGGCGGCGGTGCGGCGGTAGGTCGATCACCATCGAGGGACGCGGCGTCAGCGCCGGCCGAAGAGCTTCTCGAGGTCGGCGGTCGAGAGCCGCACGAAGGTCGGGCGGCCGTGATTGCAGGTCGAGGCGGCGGGCTCGGCCTCGATTTGGCGCAAGAGCGCGTTCATCTCCTCGGGCTTGAGCCTGCGTCCGGCCCGCACCGAGCCGTGGCAGGCGACGGTCGCGAGAATGAGGTCGAGCCTACGCGCGAAGGGCGCGCTTTCGGCCGCGCCTTCGGCGAGCGTCTCGGCGAGGTCGCGGATGAGGGCGGAGGCGTCGCAGGGCCCGAGCGGGGCGGGGGTCGCGCGCACCAGCACCGCGCCCGATCCGAAGGGCTCGACGCCAAGGCCCCATTCGGCGAGCTCGTCGGCGGCCGCGAGCACGCGTTCGGCGTCGGCCGGGTCGAGCTCGACGACGTCGGGCACGAGCAGCTCCTGGCGCGGCACGCCGGACTTTCCGCGCAGGCGCTTCAGCTCCTCATAGGTGAGGCGCTCATGGGCCGCGTGGGCGTCGACCAGAACGACGCCGTCGCGGGTCTCGGCGAGCACGTAAGTGGCGTGGAGATGCGCCTTGGCCGCGCCGAGCGGCCGGTCGAGCGCGTCCAACTCCGCCTCGCGTTCGGGCGCGCGGGCCTGCGGCGCGAGATCGATGAGGTCGGCGGCGAAGGCCGCCTGTGCGGGCGCCGCCAAGCCGCGGGCCGGGACGACGTTCGAGGGCGACCAGCGCGCCGGCGCGGCGTAGGTCGCGGCCGGGCGGTGGGCGCCCGCATGCGGGAAGGGCGCGCGGGCCGCGAAGCGCGCGATCTCGGCGCCGCCGGCGGCGTAGGGCTGCGGCCCCTGCTCGGCGAGCTTGGCGCGGACGCTCGACACGATGAGCGCGCGGATCAGGGCGGGGTCGCGGAACCGCACCTCGGCCTTCGCCGGGTGGACGTTGACGTCGACCTCGCCGGGACCGACCCGGATGTCGAGGGCCGCCACCGGATGGCGGTCGCGCGGCATCACGTCCTGATAGGCGGCCTTGAGCGCGCCCACGAGCAGCCGGTCGCGCACCGGGCGGCCGTTGACCGAGAGATAGATCGCGCCCGCGGTCGCGCGGTGCAGGTGCCCGAGGCCGACATGGCCGGCGATCGACGCGCGTTCGCGAGCCGCCTCGATCTCGGTCACCGCGCCCGCGGTCTCGGCGCCCAGAACCTGCGCCAGCCGCTCGGCGCGTCCCGTCGCGTCGTCGGAGACGGCCGGGAAGCGGAGCGTGCGCTCCTCGACCACGAGGGTGAAGTCGACCCGCGGGTTCGCGAGCGCGAGCCGGCGCACGACCTCGCCGGCGGCCTGCGCCTCCGCGCGGTCGGACTTCAGGAACTTTGCGCGCGCAGGCGTCGCGAAGAAAAGATCCCGCACCTCGATGCGCGTTCCCTTCGGAAGCGCCGCGGGCTCGACCGGCGACTTCGCGCCGCCCGAGACCGCGATGCGCCAGCCGTGGCCGGCCTCAGCCGTGCGGGTCTCGATCGCAAGCCGCGCGATCGCGCCGATCGAGGGCAGGGCCTCGCCGCGAAACCCCATGGTGGCGACGCCGACGAGATCCTCGTCGGAGGAGATCTTGGAGGTCGCGAAGCGTTCGACGGCGAGCGCGAGATCCTCGGGGCCCATGCCCGAGCCGTCGTCGACCACGCGGATGAGCCGCGCGCCGCCGCCCTCGAGCACGATCTCGATGCGGGCCGCGCCGGCGTCCAAAGCGTTTTCGGCGAGCTCCTTCACCACCGAGGCCGGGCGCTCCACCACCTCGCCGGCGGCGATCCGGTTCGCGACGACGTCTGAGAGCAGGCGGACGGGCATGGGGCGGCGACGATGGATGGATCGGGCGCAGAGCCTAGCACGGGCGGAGCCCGCGACTTCGGCGCTCGGGCGCTTCTCCCCAGCTTGGATGGCGCCCCGCCTGTTGCCGAAGGGGCGTGCGCGGCCTAGTTGCGCCCTTTCAGCAAGCGGCGACGAACGGCCGCAAGGGGAGTGCACGCCCATGGCGCAGGAACGCTTCGCCGCCCGGCAATGCGTGGTGGTGATGGGGCCCTCGGGCGTCGGCAAGACCACCGTGGCCGAGATGATCGCCGAGGCGCTCGGCTGGCGCTTCGCCGAGGCCGACGAGTTCCACCCCAAGGCCAACATCGACAAGATGGCGGCCGGCATCGCGCTCGACGACGAGGACCGCTGGCCGTGGCTCAGGCTCATCCGAGACTGGATGGGCGAGCAGGCGGGCGCCGGCGGCGACACCGTCATCACCTGCTCGGCGCTCAAGCGCCGCTACCGCGACCTGCTGCGAGAGGCGCCGACCCGCGTGCGCTTCCTCGAGCTGACGGCGACCAAGGAGCTGATCATGACGCGGCTCCCGAAGCGCAAGGGGCACTACATGCCGGTCTCGCTGCTCGACAGCCAGTTCGAGGCGCTCGAGGAGCTCGACGCCGACGAGGACGGCGTGAAGGTCGACGTCGGGGCCGATCCCGAGACCATCGTGCGCAACGCCCTTGCGGCGCTGGAGCTCGACGCGCCCGCCGCGTCGCCCAAGACGACCTCGCCTGAGACGACTTCGCCCAAGGCCGCCGCGGCCCGCTAGCCGCTCCGCTCGACCAAGATCTCCGCATCAAGGAGGCTTTAAGATGCCGCCACAGGCCGCCGCCGTCCCCGCGCTCTCCGCCGGCCCGCTGCTGCTGATCGCAGCAGCCGCGATCGTCGCGCTGCTCGTGCTGATCATGAGGTTCAGGATGCACGCGTTCCTCGCGCTCATCCTGGTCAGCCTCATCACCGCCTTCGCGGCCGGCATCGCGCCCGAGAACGTGGTCAAGGTGCTGATCAAGGGCTTCGGCGAGACGCTCGGCACCGTCGCGCTGCTGGTCGGCCTCGGGGCGATGCTCGGACGGCTGGTCGAGGTCTCGGGCGGCGCGCAGTCGCTCGCCGACGACCTCATCAAGCTCTTCGGGGAGAAACGCGCGCCGCTCGCGCTCGGGATCGCGTCGCTGATTTTCGGCTTCCCGATCTTCTTCGACGCCGGCCTCGTGGTGATGCTGCCGATCATCTTCTCGGTCGCCAAGCGCCTCGGCGGCGGGCTGCTGCGCTACGGCATTCCGGCGGCCGGCGCGTTTTCGGTCATGCACGTCTTCGTGCCGCCGCATCCCGGCCCCGTGGCCGCGACCGAGCTGCTGAAGTCCGACATCGGCCTCGTCACGATCCTCGGCCTGCTGATCGCGATCCCGACCTGGTACGTGACGAGCTATCTGTTCGGCCTGTGGATCGGCAAGCGCATCGACGTGAAGGTGCCCGACATCCTGTCGGGCGGACCGCAGGCCGGTCCCGTCGAAAACCCACCGAAGTCCTCCACCGTCATCCTGCTGCTGCTGCTGCCGCTCGTGATCATCTTCGTGAACACGGGCCTCGACTTCCTCGCGGCCGCCGGAACGCTCGACCGCAAGGCCCACTGGTTCCAGATCGCGCGCGGCCTCGGCTCGACGCCGATCGCGCTGCTGGTCGCGGTGCTGGTCGGCACCTACGTGCTCGGCGTCCGGCGCGGCAAGGGACTCGCCGAACTCGAAAAGCTGGTCGACGGCGCGCTCGGGCCGATCTGCGCCATCACGCTGATCACCGGCGCCGGCGGCATGTTCGGCGGCGTGCTGCGCGAGAGCGGCATCGGCGCCGCGCTCTCCCAGACGCTGAACGACCTGGGCATGCACGTCTTCGTCGCCGGCTTCGTGATCGCGGCGGCGCTTCGGATCGCGCAGGGCTCAGCGACGGTGGCGCTCATCACCGCGGCGGGCCTCGTGCAGCCGGCGGTCGCGGCCGCGGGCTATGAGGGGACCGACCGCGCGGCGATCGTGCTCGCGCTCGCCGCGGGCTCGGTGATCGCGAGCCACGTCAACGATTCAGGATTCTGGCTGGTCGGCCGGTTCTACGAGATGGACCTCAAGACCACGCTCAAGACCTGGACGGTGCTCGAGACCCTCATCAGCCTGATGGGCTTCGCCATGGCGGCGCTGATCTTCGTGGTCTTCTAGCCGCCGGCCGATAGGCCGGGCCGACGCAGGCGAGCGCGATCGCGGCGCTCCCGATAAAACACGGATCCAAACTGGATTTTTCTTGACCCGGCGCAGCCGCGCCGGGAGGGTGCGGTTTGGCTTGGGCCTCGGAGATCGTAATGCGCGTGCTCGTACTGGCGGGAGCCTTCATCCTCGCGGCCGGACCGGTCGCGGCCGAGGCTCAGGCGCCGTCTCGGGCCGAGGCGCCCCTCGTCCTGGCGCAGAGCGCGAAGAAGTCCGCCAAGCGTCCGCCCGCCGCCGACGCGGTGTGGGACGTGCGCTCGTCATGCCTCTATGGCGAGGTCGAGACCAAGAAGGTCTCGGACAAGGACCGGCTCAAAGCCTGCGACCAGCTTGCGAAGTTCGAGAACGAGGCGCAGGAGGTCGGGCACTGCTGGAACCAGAACTTCGCAGAATACAAACGCTGCGAGTAAGGTTCCGGCCGCAAGGTCCGACCTGCGCCGGCCTGAGCGTCAGGCGGCCGCCGCGTCCCGCGTGTTCGCGCCTTCGAGCCCCGTCGGCTTGCCGACGGCGACCACCAGCAGGTCGCCGTCGCCGAACAGCGACTTCGCGGCCGCCTTCACCTGCTCGTCCGTCACCGCCTCCACCAGCGCGTTGCGCTTGGTGATGTAGTCGATCCCGAGATGATCGAGCTGCAGCTGCACGAGCTGGTTGGCGATCTTGGTCGAGGTGTCGAACCGGAGCGCATAGGAGCCGATCAGGAACTTCTTGGCGCTCTCGAGCTCTTTCGCCGTGGGCCCTTCCTCGGCGATGCGTCGGATCTCGTCCTGGATCAGCGCGATCGACTGGCCGGCGCGGTCGTTGCGGGTCGCGACGCCGCCGAGCAGCATGCCGGAATGGTCGTAGGGCGAGAGATAGCTGTAGACCGAATAGGCCAGGCCGCGCTTCTCGCGCACCTCGGTGAAGAGGCGCGAGGAGAACGAGCCGCCGCCGAGGATGTGGTTCACCACATAGGCCGGGATGAAGTCGTCGGCGTCGCGCAAGGGGCCGGGGCGGCCGAAGATGATCGAACTCTGCGGCACGTCGAGCGTCACGATCTCGATGCGCCCGGCGCCCGCCGGCGCGACGGTCTCGACGGTCTCGAGGCCGGCCGTCGCGGGCAGGTCGGCGAGCAGCGCGTCGACGAGGCCCGAGAGCCGTTCCGCCGAGACAGCTCCGACCGCGCCGATGACGACGTTGTCGCGCGCGATGACGCGGCGGTGGATCGCCAGCAGGTCCTCGCGGGTCGAGGCCTTGAGGCTCTCGAGCGTCCCGCGCGGCGGACGGCCGTAGGGATGGCCCGGAAACGCCTCCTTGAAGAAGGTGCGGCCCGCGAGGTCGTCCGGATCGAGCTCGTTGCGGCGGATCTGGGCGGAGAGCTGCCCGCGCATGCGCTCGACCGCGTCCTCGTCGAAACGCGGGGTCGTCAGCGCGAGGCCGAGCAGCCGGAACGCCTCGTCGATGTTTTCGGGCAGCGTCCTGAGGCTCGCCGAGACGGTGTCGCGGTTGGAGGAGAACGACAGCTCGATCGCGAGCTCCTCCAGGCGTTCCTGGAAGGCGTCCGCCGTCATGTCGCCCGCGCCCTCGTCGAGCAGGGCCGTCATCAGGTTGACGAGGCCGGGCCGGTCCTGCGGGTCCTGCGCCGAGCCGCCGCGGAACGCGATCTCGACCGCGATGACCGGCACGGCGGTCTCCTCCACGAGCCACGCCTCGGCCCCGTTCGGCGTCTCGACGCGCTGGATGTCGGTGGTGCGTGCGGCGGTGATCATGGAGCGCGTGAGCCTTGGAATGTCATAAGGCCGCCCGTCGCCGAGGGCGGCGTGGAACCGGGACCGTCGTCCCGGGTCAGGCCTGGGATGACGGCGCCGCATCGGGCGCGTCGGCCCGTCCTTAGCCGATCCGGCGGCCCGATCCTAAGCGGGCGCGAACAGCAGCTCGCCCGTCACCGAGCGGCGGCGGTCGAGCGTCTCGCGGGCGGCGTCGCGCACCGCCTCGGCCGTGACGGCGCGGATGCGGTCGGGCCAGGCGGCCACGTCCTCGATCGTGCCGCCGGTGGCGAGCGACGAGCCGTAGATGCGGGCAAGCGTCGCCTGGCTGTCCTGGGCGTAGATGGTGTCGGCCACGAGCCGCGTCTTGGCGCGCTGGAGCTCGCCTGCGTCCGGCCCTTCGGCCGCGATGCGGGCGATCTCCTGGTCGATCGCGACCTCGAGCTCGGCGAGGCTCGCCTCGCCGCGCGGCACGGCGTAGACCGCGAACCGCCCGTCGTCGAGCGCGTCGCCCTGGTACCAGCAGCCGGCGTTGGCCGCGATCGCCTTCTCCACCACCAGCGCCTTGTAAAGCCGGCTCGTCGTGCCGCCGCCCAGAATCTGCGAGAGCAGGTCGAGCGCGTATGGGCGGTCGCCCTCGCCGGTCTCGTAGGACGGCGCGAGATAGCTGCGCTGGACGGAGGGCTGGGTCACGCGCGGGTCCGACAGCGACACGCGGCGGGCGGCGCGCGGCTCGGGCTCGCGCGGGCGCTGACGCCGGCCGGGATCGGCGCGGCGCGCGACCTTGCCGTAGGTCTCCTGCGCGGCCTCGCGGACCTCGTCGCCGGAGACGTCGCCCGCCACCACCAGGATCGCGTTGTTGGGCGTGTAGAACCGGTCGTAGAAGGCGATCGCGTCGTGGCGGTCGAGCTTCTCGATCTCGTGCTCCCAGCCGATGATCGGCGTGCCGTAGGGATGGTTCATGTAGAGCGAGGCCGCCACCGCCTCGCCGAGCTGGCTCGACGGGTCGCCGTCGACGCGTGAGCGGCGCTCCTCCAGAACGACGTCGCGCTCGGGGTCCACCACGTCGTCGGTGAGCACGAGGCCGGTCATGCGGTCGGCCTCGAAAGCCATCACGGTCTTCAGGTGCTCGCGGGCGACGCGCTGGAAATACGAGGTGTAGTCGTAGGACGTGAAGGCGTTCTCCTGCCCCCCGAGCTCGGCCACCTGGTGGCTGAACTCGCCGGCAGGATGCTTCTCGGTGCCCTTGAACATCAGGTGCTCGAGGAAGTGCGCGATTCCGGAGACGCCGGGCGTCTCGTCGGCCGAGCCCGCCTTGTACCAGATCATGTGGGTGACGACCGGCGCGCGGCGGTCCGGGATGACGACGACCTGAAGCCCGTTGTCGAGCGTGAAGGTGGAGACGTCCGGTCCGCCGCTGCGGGCGGCGTCGGCCTGCGGGGCCGCGGGGCTGAGGCCGGGACGGGCTTCGGCGGACGTGGCTGTCGCCATGGGGTGCGGAAATCCTCGATGAAGCGCCGGGCGAAAGGGGCCCGAAACGAAGACGGGCGCGCCGTTTCGGGCGCGCCCGCTGGGTCGGTTGTAAGCGTAAGATGGCGCCTCGCGAGGCTGCGCGCGAGTCCCGTGCGGATTAAGACGCGGTAAGGCGCGTCACTTGCCGCCGAACAGGCCGCCGAGCCAGGACTTCTTCTCCGGCTGCGGAGCCGCCGTGACGCCGTTGCCCTGCATGTACTGCTGGGGCGGATCGGTAAGGCGGCGCGCGCCGGCCGGCTGCGCGACCTCCGCGACCGGCCTGCCCGAGAGCTCGTCCGGCGAGGCGCGCATGATCTGGTTGTCGGACGCGGTCGCGGTCGCGCCGCGCGGCACGCTCGCGCCCTGGACGCGACGGGCGCCGAGCTCGTCCGGGTCCATCCGCGGCGAGCGGTCCATGCGGTACGAATAGCTCTCGGTCGGCACGACCTCGTTGCGGGCGCGGCGCTCCTTGCGGGCCTGCACGTCGGGATCGTTCGGCCACAGCGTGGCGTCGCGGTTGGCGCCCTTGGCCTGCGGCGAGGGCAGCGCGCCGGTGTTCGACGGCGGCACCAGCGGCGCGCGCTCCTGATAGTCGATGTCCGGCTTTTCCTTGTCGCCCATGCCGAGCCCGTCGAAGAACTCGGTGATGGGGTTCGAGCCGATGTCCTGCTGGGCGAAAGCAGGGCCCGCATAGCTCGCCGCGCCGACCGTAATGGCCGCGCCCGCGACGAGCGCCGTGATCTGGCGCATGAGTCTCAAGCTCCTCGGTCGCGGCCCGGATGACGCGAGCGCTATCCGGATGCCTCCGTGGCGCTCCCAGAGCCGCGGAGCGCACCATACAGAAGCAGGGCCACCCCCGCAACGATGGCTGCGTCGGCGAGGTTGAACACGTACCAGGTGACGTCGCCCCAGTGCAGCAGCGCATAATCGACGACGGCGCCGTAAAGAATCCGGTCGAGTCCGTTGCCCACCGCGCCGCCGAGGATGAGCGCGAGGCCGATCGAGGAGGCGGTCTGCTTCTCGCGCGCTATCCAGATCGTGATGGCGATCGAGGCGACGACATGGACGACGACCAGCGCCCAGCGGCCGAAGTCGCTGTCCTGCTGGAGGAGCCCGTAGGAGATGCCGCGGTTCCAAATCAGCACGAGGTCGAACACGGGCAGCACCGGCACGCGCCCCTGCGAGGCGAGGTCGAACACGAACAGCGCCCAGACCTTGATGGCCTGATCGACCACGAAGATCGCGGCGGCGAGGAGGAGCGACGTGCGGGCGGGCGGCGCGAGGGTCATCTTCCATCCCTCACCCTCTCCCACAAGGGGAGAGGGGAGCGGAGACGTCGCGCCTGAAACCTCACGTCGCCTCTCCGCGCGCCGCGAGCCATTCGCGCATGGCCTTTGCGTCACGCGGGGTGATGTCGGGGAACTGCGGATCCGCGCCGACTTCCGGCGTCACCCGCCAGGAGCGGGCGCATTTCTGACCCTCCGCGCGCGCCGGAACCACGGCGACGCCCGCGACGTCGGGCAGGCGGAAGGCGTCCTCCGGGGGCTCGTCGGGCGAGACCGAGATCGCGCTCGTGATCGCGACCTCCGCGAGGTCGACGCCCTGAAGCGTCGCGCGGAGCTCCGGGTCGCTCACATGGACGACCGGCGCGGCCTCGAGCGAGGAGCCGATGCGCTTGGCGGCCCGCTCGACTTCGAGCGCCCCGGTGACGACGCGGCGAACGCGGCGGACCTTCTCCCACTTCTCGCCCAGCGCCTCGTCGAGCCACGCGCCCTCGGCGAGCGCGAAGGGCTCGAGATGGACCGAGCCGTCCTCCGACGGGAAGCGCGACAGCCAGGTCTCCTCGGCCGTGAAGGCGAGCAGCGGGGCGAGACGCGTCACGAGCGTGCGGAACAGCCGGTCGACGACGGTGAGGCAGGCCCGCCGCGTGACCGAGGACGCCGGGTCGCAATAGAGCGCGTCCTTGCGGACGTCGAAGTAGAAGGCCGAGAGGTCGTTGGTCAGGAAGGTGAACAGCGAGGCGAAGCCGCGCTTGAAGTCGAAGACCTCGTAGGCGCGGCCGATCTCGGCGTCGACCTGCGCCAGTCGGTGCAGCATGTAGCGCTCGAGCTCGGGCATGTCGTCGTAGTCGACCGCCTGGCCGTCGAAATGCGCGAGCGCGCCGAGCATCCAGCGCAGCGTGTTGCGGAGCTTGCGGTAGGCGTCGGTGGCAGTCTTCAGGATCTCCTGGCCGATGCGCAGGTCGTCCTCATAGTCCGACGTCACGACCCAGAGCCGCAGGATGTCGGCGCCCGACTGCTTGATGATGTCCTGCGGCGCGACGACGTTGCCGAGCGACTTCGACATCTTCCGCCCCTGCTCGTCGAGCACGAAGCCGTGGGTCAGGATCGCGTCGTAGGGCGCGCGGCCGCGGGTGCCGCAGCTTTCGAGCAGCGAGGAGTGGAACCAGCCGCGATGCTGGTCGGAGCCCTCGAGATAGAGCACCTGGTCTTCGCCTCCGTCGACGACGCGCTTCGGCGAGAGGTCCGGCCGGCGGTCGAGCACATAGGCGTGGGTCGAGCCGGAATCGAACCAGACGTCGAGGATGTCGGCGACCTTCTCGTAAGTCTCGAGCGAGAAGTCGTCGCCGAGGAAGCGGCGGCCGTCGTCGGCGAACCAAGCGTCGGCGCCGTCGGCCTCGAATGCCTCGGCGATGCGGGCGTCGACGCGGTCGTCGGCGAGCAGTTCGCCGGTCTGCTTGTGGAAGAACACGCAGATCGG
The DNA here is from genome assembly GCF_042648545.1 of Chenggangzhangella methanolivorans. Taxonomy (NCBI): domain Bacteria; kingdom Pseudomonadati; phylum Pseudomonadota; class Alphaproteobacteria; order Hyphomicrobiales; family Methylopilaceae; genus Chenggangzhangella; species Chenggangzhangella methanolivorans. The sequence goes on along the minus strand of NZ_JBHRXS010000016.1, from coordinate 450,478 downwards.
CACGCCCCAGGCGCGCTGGCGCGACACCACCCAGTCGGGCCGGCCCTCGATCATGCCCCGGATGCGGTTGCGCCCTTGCGCCGGGAAGAACGTCGTGTCGTCGATCGCCTTCAGCGCGCGGTTGCGCAGCGTGTCCGCGGGGCCGGCGATGTCGTGGTCCATGTGGATGAACCACTGCGGCGTGTTACGGAAGATCACCGGCTTCTTGGACCGCCACGAATGCGGGTACTGGTGGCGCAGCTTTCCGCGCGCCACCAGACGGCCGGCCGCGACCAGCGCCTCGATGACCGCGCCGTTGGCGTCGCCCTTCTCGCCTTTGTCCGTGATCACCACCCGGCCCTCGAAGCCCGGCGCGTCCTTGGTGTAGCGGCCGTCGGCGTCGACCGTGTATGGGATGCGGCTCGAGATCCCGCGGGCGTCAAGCGCGGCCTTGTGGTCCATCCAGAGGTCGAAGTCTTCGCGGCCGTGGCTCGGCGCGGTGTGGACGAAGCCCGTGCCGGCGTCGTCGGTGACGTGGTCGCCGGGGAGCAGGGGCACGGGGAAGTCGTAGCCGAGATGGGCGAGGGGGTGGGCCGCCGTCAGCCCCTCGAGCTCGGCGGCCGCGACTGACTGAACCTTCGTGAAGCCCGTGACCTTGGCGGCCTTGAACACGCCCTCGGCGAGCGCGTCGGCGAGCAGGTACTTCGCGCCGACCTTGGCCCAGTTGTCTTCCGGAGCCTCGGTGACCTCGTAGAGCCCATAAGAAATCTTCGGCGAATAGGCGACGGCGCGGTTGCCCGGCAGCGTCCAGGGGGTGGTGGTCCAGATCACGACCGAGGCGCCGCCGAGCGCTGCGATCGGGAACGCCACGAACACCGTGTCGCTCAGGAACTCGGCGTATTCGATCTCGGCCTCGGCGAGCGCGGTCTTCTCGACCACCGACCACATCACCGGCTTCGACCCGCGATAGAGCTGGCCCGAGCGCGCGAACGCCATGATCTCGCGGGCGATCTGCGCCTCGGCCGAGAACTTCATCGTGGTGTAGGGATCGGCCCAGTCGCCCGTCACGCCGAGCCGCTGGAACTCATCCGACTGCACCGAGATCCAGTTGGCGGCGTAGTCGCGGCACTCCTTGCGGAACTCGTTGACCGGCACCTCGTCCTTGTTGAGGCCCTTGGCGCGGTAGCCCTCCTCGACCTTCCACTCGATCGGCAGGCCGTGGCAGTCCCAGCCGGGCACGTAGTTGCTGTCGAATCCCGCCATCTGGCGCGAGCGGACGACGACGTCCTTCAGCACCTTGTTGAGCGCGTGGCCGATGTGGAGATGGCCGTTGGCGTAGGGCGGCCCGTCGTGAAGGACGTATTTCTTGCGCCCCGCCGAACTCGACCGCAGTTTTTCATAAAGCCCGATCTTCGCCCAGCGCTCGAGAAACTCGGGTTCGCGCTGGGGCAGCCCCGCGCGCATCGGAAAATCCGTCTGCGGCAGGAACAGGGTCTCGGAGTAATCGCGGGTCGTGGTCGCGTCGGCGGGCATTTCGGGCGTCCGGTTTTTCACGGGCGCCGGTGTAGCAGGGCGGGGCGTGCATGCAAGGGCGGGACTTGAAGCGCGACGCCGGCCGCCCCCCCGCCCGCTGAGCGGGAGAGGGTAAGGGTGAGGGCCCTTTTCAAGAGGGCGCCGCCGTCTCCCCTCATCCTCTCCTTCTCCCGCAAGCGGGAGAAGGAGCCCCAAACGCCCCTACTTCGCGAACGCCTCCACCGCGGCGAGATCCACCAGGTCGAGGATCGCGCGCTTGTCGGCTTCCGCGCCCGAGCCCGTGACCGTCACGTAGCTCTTGCCCAGCACCATCTGGATCTCGTTTTCGCCGGTCAGCACCGCGACGCGGCCCTTCTGGCGGAACACCTTGCCCATGCCGCCGAGCAGCTGGACGTTCGAAAACAGCGGCGCGAGCGAGGCGAGCAGCGGGGAGTTGGCCGTGTATTGCACTGTCACGTCGGTCTCGCCCTTGGCGTAGGCGCGCTTCACGATCAGCCCGCCGCCGATGAAGCTGCCGATCCCGCCGTTCGTGTCGACCGCCTCCGCGGTCCAGCCCGCGGGCGGCTCGGGAAGGAGCCTCGCAAGGCCGTCCGCCTGCTTCTGGGCGACGAGCTGGGCCGCGAGATCAAGCGACTCCTTGGTCTTCGAGAGGTCGCCGCCCTCATAGGCGGTCTTGGCTTCCAGAATCGCGTCGGACACGTCGTCCGCGAGGGCCGGCGCGGAGACGAGCGCGGCCGCAAGGGCCGCCGCGTGGACGATGCTGCGCATGACAATGCCTTTCCCCGAAGATCGGCCTGCATGATGCGCCGCTTTCGTCGCATCCGCATCACAGTGGCGGGCGGGGGCGCAAAGGTTCAGACGATCGCGCTCGGCGCGAGCGGATCCTGCGGGCCTCGCAGCGCGGCCTTCGCGTCCTCGCAGTCTCGGCTCATCTGCGCGACGAGCGCCTCGACGCTCTCGAACTTCGCCTCCGCGCGCAGATAGGCCGCGAGCTCGACCCGCAGGCGCTTGCCGTAGAGATCGCCGGAAAAATCGAACAGGTAGATCTCGAACACCGGCGCGCCGTCGTCGAACTGCGGGCGGCGGCCATAGCTCGCGACGCCCTCTCGGACCTCGCCGTCGACGAGCGCGCGGACGGCGTAGATCCCGAAGGCCAGACGCGTCTCCGGCGCTAGCCGGATGTTGGCGGTCGGAAAGCCGAGCTCGCGCCCGCGCTTGTCGCCGTGGGCGACGTCGCCCTCGAAGGTCCAGAGCCGTCCGAGCAGGCGCCCCGCGGGAAGCGGCTGGCCGTCGGCCAGAAGATCGCGGATCGCGCTCGAGGACACCGGCGTCTGCCCGCCATAGGGCGGCGCGACCTCGACATAGAGCCCGTGGCGCGGCCCGGCCTCGGCGAGGAAGGCGGGCGAGCCCACGCGGCCGCGGCCGAAATGGAAGTCCCAGCCGACCACGACCGTGTGCGCGCCCAGCCGGTCGACCAGAACGTCGGCCACGAAGGCCTCGGCCTCCATCGCGGCGAGGTCTGCGTCGAAGGTCAGCGTCACGGTCGCGTCGCAGCCGGCGCGGGCGAGCAGGCGCGCCTTCTCGTCCCGGTCGGTCAGGCGGAAGAGCGGCTGGTCGGGGCGGAAGAACGTGCGCGGATGCGGCTCGAAGGTCAGCGCGACGACCGGCCGGCCGGCGGGCCGGGCGACCTCGCAGGCCTGCCGCACGACCGACTGGTGGCCGCGATGGACGCCGTCGAAATTGCCGACGATCACGTGGCCGTCGCGGAGCTCCGGCGGAAGGGTCGCAGGATCGACGAGAAGGCGGGAAGGCATCAGGGGATCGGCCATCGGCGCGGAAAGGACGTGCTGCGCCGCGAGGTGGCCCGCCGGCGGGCCGGCCGTCAAGTGCGGCCTGTTCGGGCCGCGTTTCAGGCGAGTTCGGCCTCGATCTCGTCGCGGGTCGGCACCATGATCTGGGCCTCGCCGTCGAGCACCGTCTTCTCGCCCACCATGCAGGTGCAGAAGAAGGTCGCGCGCTGGCGGCTCGGGTCGAGCGCGGTGATCTCGACCTGCGCCACGACCTCGTCGCCGATGAACACCGGCGCGCGGAACTTCAGCGTCTGCGAAAGATAGATCGCGCCGGGCCCCGGCAGCTTGGTGCCGAACACGGCCGAGATCAGGCTCGCGGTGAACAGGCCATGGGCGATGCGCCCGCCGAAGCGGGTGTTGGCCGCATAGGCCTCCGACAGATGCACCGGATTGGTGTCGCCCGAGAGCGCCGCGAACTTGCGGACGGTGTCCTCGGTGACGAGCTGGCGGATTTCGGCCTGCTGGCCGACCTCGAGATCCTCGAAGGCGATCTGAGGGCCGTGGCGGTGCGGGTCTTCGTCCGACGTCTGGAGAGCGGCGGTCATGGAACTCTGGGATCGTTCAGGGAATGGCGCGCCGGCACTCTGCTGCGCGCTTCGCTGCGGCGCAACGCGCCTTTTGTCGGACGGATGAAGGGAAACGAAATCTCAATCGCCGCGCGAGAAAGTGGCCCCATGGACCGCCGGCGACGTCGCGCGGTCGCTTCGCAACGGACCTGCCGGAGCCTCGCTGATGGCGCTCGACCACAACATGCCCGTCCTGATCGTGGACGACTACAACACGATGCTGCGCATCATCCGCAATCTGCTGAAGCAGATCGGTTTCCAGGATATCGACGAGGCCACCGACGGCTCGGCCGCGCTCGCCAAGATGCGCGACAAGAAATACGGGCTCGTCATTTCCGACTGGAACATGGAGCCGATGACGGGCATCGAGCTCCTCAAGGAAGTGCGCGCCGACGACAACCTCAACCGGACGCCCTTCATCATGGTCACGGCCGAGGCCAAGACCGAGAACGTGATTCTCGCCAAGAAGGCGGGCGTGAACAATTACATCGTGAAGCCCTTCAACGCGCAGACGCTGCAGTCGAAGATCGAAGCGGTGTTCGGCTGATGGCCTCGGCGGCGCGCAAGGACGCTCTTGAGCAGCCCTTCGAACGGGTGCGGGACTATGTCGGCGCGAAGGCCGGCGGCGAAGCCACGTTCGGCGACGTCGTCGCGCTCGCCGAGATCACCGCGGAGTCGATGCAGGCCTTCTTCGCGACGATCGACCGGTCGATCTATCGCGAGCTCCGGGAGATCTCGGACTACATCCTCAACATGCGGACCGAGATCGCGCATCTGCGCGCGGGCGAGCTCCGGTCCGACCGCCTGCCGAAGGCCGGCGAGGATCTCGGCGCCATCGTGCTCGCGACCGAGGAGGCCACCAACTCCATCATGGAGGCGGCCGAGGCCATGATGGCCGCGACGTCTGAGGACGAGGCGACCATGCGCGCGGTCGTCAACGACAAGGTCATGGCGATCTTCGAGGCCTGCTCGTTTCAGGACCTCACGGGCCAGCGCATCGCGCGGGTGATCGCGACGCTCGAGCACATCGAGGAGCGCATCGGCCGCTTCGCCTCGGCGGTGCGGACCGACGCCGAACCGTCCGGCGTCGAGACCGCGCAAGAAAAGCGCGCCCGCGAGCTGCTGCTGCACGGGCCGCAGGACAAGGGCGTGGCGATCGACCAGGACGACGTCGACGCTCTGTTCTCCTGAAGGCTCCGTCCGCGTCCCGGCCGGCCTTTGCGCCGGCCGCCCGCCGGGACTATATGCTCCCGGACCGACGCCGCTGGGGCCCGCGACCGAAATGAACCGCTACGAGCGACCGCAATCGTCTGGCGAGGCGGAACTCCGCTATCTCGACTCGGATTTCCGCGTCGTGCGCCCGGGCTCGTTCGTGCGCTGCGCGGTGACCGGCCAGCCGATCCCGCTCGAAGAGCTCCGCTACTGGAACGTCGAGCGCCAGGAGGCCTACGCCGGCCCCGAGGCAGCCCTCACCCGCGCGATGGGCAAGGGCTGAGCGGCTGCCGCTTTTCTCCCCTCCGCGAGGGAGGGAGCAGGGCGCTTTTCCCCTAACCCTCAAGGTTTACAGCCACCCTCCCCTGGGACAGGGGAGGGGGAGGGTGAGGGTGGGGTTGGTTTCCGGATCGAGCGCTGACGCTGACGACAGCCTCGCCGGCGCCGGTTAACCTGCCGAAATGTCCGTCGAACGCGCCCGAGCGCTGCGAAGATCGCTGACCCCGCAGGAGGCCAAGCTCTGGACGCGGCTCCGCGAGCTTCGGCCGCTCGGCCATCATCCGCGGCGGCAGGATCCGATCGGCGGCTTCGTCGCGGACTTTTCGTTTCGAAGGCGGAGGCTGATCGTCGAGGTCGACGGCGGCCAGCATGGCGGGTCGGCCGACGTGGCGCGTGATGCGGCTCTGGAGCGGCTCGGCTACCGGGTGCTGCGGTTCTGGAACGTCGATGTCGATCGCAACGTCGAGGGCGTGATCGAGACGATCCTCGCAGAACTGGACAGCCGGCCGTTGCGGGAGTGACGGGTGCGGCTGCCTATCGGGAAGCCACCCCACCCGTCACGCCGCGTGCCGCGGCGCGCCACCCTCCCCTCTGCGAGGGAGGGAGAAGGGTGCTCGTCCCCTTGGCTTCAACGTCTGCCGTCACCCTCCCCCGGGGCAGGGGAGGGTGAGGGTGAGGGTGAGGGTGGGATGTGCGTCAGAATAAAGCCAAAACCCTCAGGCCGCCGTCTCCGGCTCCAGCAGGCGGTGCAGATGCACGACGAAATAGCGCATCTGGGCGTTGTCGACGGTCGCCTGCGCCTTCGACTTCCAGGCGGCGCGCGCCGAGGCGTAGTCGGGGAAGATGCCGACGATGTCGAGGCCCGGCACGTCCTTGAACGCGACGCCCTGGACGTTCTCGAGCTCGCCTCCGAAGACGAGGTGCAGGAGCTGCTTGGGGGTCGTCTCGCTCATCGGGTCCTCTCCGGTCAGGCCTGCCAGCCCTGAAGGGCGGCGGCGATCGCTTGCGCGCGGCGCGGGCCGGCGGCGATGAGGCCGCCATGGCGCGTCGAGGCGCGGTTGTAGGTCGGGGCCGCGCCGTCGAGGCCGATCAGCGTCGCGCCGGCCTCCTCGAGGATGACGTGCGCGGCGGCGATGTCCCAGTCATGGGCGTTGGGCCGGGCGACGGCGGCGTCGAGATCTCCGCCCACCACCTGCACCAACCGGTTGGCGAGCGCGTAGTGCCAGCGTCCCTCGTCCGCGCCATGCGGCTTCAAGGGCGTGATCATCGATTTGCTGCCGCCGACCCTCAGCCCCGAAAGCCCTTCTGAATCCTCGGCCCGCACTATGGCGCCGTTCAGACGCGCGCCGCCTCCGCGGATCGCCGCATGGGTCACGTCGACGCAAGCGTTGCGCACGACGCCCGCCACCGGCGCGCCGTCCTCGACGAGGGCGACCGACACCACCCATTCGGGCTTCTTCTCGACGAAGGCCCGCGTGCCGTCGATCGGGTCGACGATCCAGACCCGGCGCGCGCCGAGCCGCTCGCCGTCGTCGGCGGTCTCCTCCGACAGCCAGCCCGAGCCTTCCACGAGCGGGGGCAGGGCCGCGCCGAGAAAGCGGTCGACCGCGATGTCGGCCTCGGTGACGGGGCTGTCGTCAGCCTTGGTCCAGTTGCGCGCTCCGTCCCGGAAAAATCCGAGGGCGATGTCGCCGGCCTCCCGCACGATGGCCTCGATGCGAGGCAGAAGGCGTTCGAGATCGATCGGCGCGTCGGGCGAGGGCAATGGTCGGGCGGTCCTTGAGCGATGCGGAGAGACGGGCGGCCGGCCCCATAAGTGTCGGCAGGAGCGGCGCGACGCAAGCGCGGATGGCCGCCGCGGGCCGGCTGCGACGATGGGCCGTTCATCCCATTCTTACCCTGTTCGGCAAGGTCGTCTTCAGCATGAGAGAAGATGAGGTCGCCAAACCCCTCAGGTCAGGAAGGATTCACCAGTCCTGTTAAGCCGATAGCGCCGGAGCCCCATGCATAGTCGCCCTACAAGCGAAGAGCCCGAAACAAATGGGCCTTCAGGGAGACTGGACAGTGGGACGTCAGACCGAAGCCGGCGCGAAACCGCGCGCCGGAACGGGGTCGGCCGGCCGGCTCGATCCCAAGGCTCTCCCCCTCCGCTTCTCGGCGCCTGACGCCGGGGCGGACGGCGGAGAGCGACGCGTGACGCTGGAAGGCGCGCGCGTCGTCTTGGACAGGACAATCGGGAGTATTTCGATGCGCATCGCGGTTCCGCTTTCGACCTTCTCGGGCGTCGCCATGCGGCTCGCCCCCGGCGAGAAGCCGGAATGCGACCGCGTCGAGGTCGTGCTCGCCCATCGCGATCGGGCGCTCGACGTGCCGCTCGCCGTCGAGCCGCATGACGGCGACGCGATCGCCGAATGGCGCTCCTGGGGCCGCGCGCTCGCGCTGCCGCTGCTGATCGAGGAACTCGACGGGGTGCGGCGCACGCCCTCCGCCCGCCTCGGCGCGCTCGAGATCGGCCGCCCGCGTCCGCGCCGCGGCAAAGGGCTGCTCAAGGGCCGCCGCACCCGCTTCCAGGCCAAGCGCCGGACGGGGAAGCTGACCGCCGAGACGCCGGTCCATCAGGGCGAGCGCGAAATCATCGCGCGGAACTGAGACTTAGCGCTCATCGGCCGGGCGGGTGTGAGACGGGTCTGCGACAGGCGTGGCGGCGGGCGAGGGCTTTCGCCGCTCAAGAGCCTCGATCAGCCGCAATCCGCCCCATGCGAGCGCCGGCCCTGCGACCACCAGCGCGCTGACGCCGACGATCAGGACGTATTGCGTTGGGTGGTCGGCGTAGCCGTACCAGTCTTTCGGGCCGATTTTCGGTCGGCCCCACACCAGGCCGCTCGTGAGGGCGGTGTAGAGCGTCCAGACGCAATAGAGATAGAGCGCCGCCCCGAGGGTCTGGAAGACGGTCCTCGTCATCTTGGGCGGCTGTCGGGTCATCTGGCCTGCCGCCGCGCGAGCGCGAGAAAGAACAGCGGCGCGGCGCAATAGATCGCCATGACGAAGGCGATCACCAGCGTGGTGGTCTCGGACGTCGCCTGCCAGTGGCCGACGCCGCCGATGCGGTTGCCCGGCATGAAGAACACGCCGTCGCCGATCAGCGTCGAGACGTTGTAGAGAGCCCAAAGGGCCGCGACGGCGGCGATCGCCAGCGCCATGGCGCGCGCGCCGGTCATGGCGTCAGAGCTCCACGAACAGCCACACGCCGAGCGCGACGATCGCCGCGGCCATGATCCAGAGCCGCAACGAGGCCTGGCTGAGCACGAAGCGCTTGTGCTCCGGGGTGACGGGATCCTTCACGGGCGGCGACTCGTTCATGGGGCGATCCTAGAACCGAAGGGCGGCGTCCGCCACGAGACCAAGGAAGACGAGCGCGCCGGCCTCGCGGTTCGACTTGAAGAGCTTCAGGCAAAGCGCCGGGTCGTCGATGTCGAGGCGGACGGTCTGCCAGCAAAGATGCGCCGCGAAGGCCGCGACGCCGGCGAACGCCAGCGCGCCGCCGCCCGCGGCATGGGCCGCGAGCGCCAGAAGCGCGACCGCGCCGGCGTAGAAGCCCGCGAGAATCGGCCGGGTCTTCTCCCCGAACAGCAGCGCCGTGGAGCCGACGCCGACCAGCGCGTCGTCCTCCTTGTCCTGATGGGCGTAGATCGTGTCGTAGCCGATGATCCATAGGAACGCCGCGGCGTGCAGCGCGAACGGCGCGGCGGAGAGCTCGTGGAAGGTCGCGGCCCAGCCCATCAGCGCGCCCCAGCCGAAGCAGATGCCGAGCATCGCCTGGGGCCACCAGGTGATGCGCTTCATAAACGGATAGAGCGCGACCGGCAGCACCGAGCAGACGCCGACCAGGATCGCGAAGGCCGGCAGCGCCAGAAGCACCGCGAGCCCGACGGCGAGGAGCGCCGCGAGGAACAGCGCGGCCTGCTTCGCGGTGATCTGTCCCGAGGGCAGGGGGCGCGAGCGGGTGCGCGCGACTTGCGCGTCGATGTCGCGGTCGACGAGGTCGTTGTAGGCGCAGCCCGCGCCCCGCATGGCGATGGAGCCGATCGCGAAGAGGGCCAGATGCCAGAAGTTCGGCCAGCTCGCTCCAGAGGCGACCGCCGCAAGCCCTGCGCTCCACGCGCAGGGCCAGAACAGCAGCCACGCCCCGATCGGCCGGTCGGCGCGCGCGAGACGCAGATAGGGCCGCCAAGCCGCGGGCGCGCGGCGATCGACCCAGTTCGAGGGAAGCGCGTCGGCGACGGCGCCGTGGGCGGGCTGCGTGGTCATGGCGAGGAGATAAGCGACGCGATCCGCCGGCCCCGTCAAGCGGCGCTGCGGCATGTTAGGGGTGCGCGGCGCGTCGCCGTCGCAGGCGATCCCGCCCGTAGCCCTGAACGAGAGGCCGCAGCGTCTTGACCGCACCCCCCGACTTCACCGCCCGGCTGCTGGTCGACGCGGGGCTGCGGCCCGGGATGCGCGTTCTGGACGTCGGCTGCGGCTTCGGCGACGTGACGCTGCTCGCGGCCGCGCTCGTCGGCGAGGCCGGAGCGGCGGTCGGCGTCGATCTCGACGGCGCCGCCCTCGAACGGGCGCGCGGCCGGGACGTCCCGGCTGGCTCCGCCGTTCCGACCTTCGCGCAGGCCGCCATCGCCGATCTACCCGCGACGCTCGACGATTTCGACGCGATCGTGGGGCGGCGGGTCCTCATGTACCAGGCGGACGCCGTCGAGGCCGTCCGCGTTCTCGCCGAGCGTCTGCGGCCGGGCGGGATCATCATTTTTCAGGAGCACGACGCGACGCTTACCCCCGCGAGCCTGACCGCGTTCCCGCTGCACGCCCGCGCGCAAGGCTGGCTGCAGCGCATGATCGAGCGCGAGGGCGCCGATCTCCACATCGGCTTCCATCTGCACGCGATCCTGACGCGCGCCGGGCTCGGCGTGGAGCAGGTGCGCGCCGAGGCGATCGTGCAGACGCCGACCGCGCCCTACGCGCTCGGCGCCATCGTGCGCGCCTGCCTGCCCCGGATCGTGGCCCATGGCGTCGCGAGCGCCGAGGAGGTCGACGTCGACACGCTTCAGGCGCGGCTCGACGCGGAGCGGACGGCGACCGACGCTATCTATGTCGGCGACGTGATGTTCGGCGCCTGGGCGAGAAAGCCGGCTGTTTCCGGTTGAGCGCTAGGCATTTTCGGAGCGAGCTGCTTTGGCGTCACGGCGCGGGTCATGCCCGCGGGCAGCGCGGGCATCCACGACTTCGGCGTAGAGCTCCACGATCCCAGAAAGTCGTGGATGCCCGGCAGGCGCCGGGCATGACGCTGGTGGATGCGCCGGGCGTCTCCGCGCTTCGGGCCGCGTCCTTCGCTCAAACGCTCGGAACCAGTCGCTCAGCAAGCCCGCTTGCAATCTGTCGGTGACGTGAGTAAACACTTACTCACGTCCAAGAAGCCGAGACCCTGACCATGATGTTCTCGCTGCTCCGCGCCCGGCGCTTCGCGCCGCTGTTCGGCTGCCAGTTCTTCGCAGCCTTCAACGACAATTTCGTCAAGAACGCGCTCGCGATCCTGCTGCTCTACAAGATCGGCGGCGACCACGGCCCGCTGCTCGTCACGCTCGCGGGCGCGCTGTTCATCGCGCCGTACTTCATCCTGTCGGCCCTCGGCGGCGAACTCGCCGACCGCTACGACAAGGCGCGGATGGCCAAGCTCTTCAAGCTCGGCGAGATCGGCGTCGCGGTCATCGCCGCGGTCGGCTTCATCATCCCCTCGGCCTGGCTGCTGTTCGCGGCGCTCATCCTCACAGGCATTCTCTCCGCCCTGTTCGGGCCGGTGAAATACGGCATCCTGCCCGACCACCTCGCCCGCAACGAACTCGTGGCCGGCAACGCGCTGGTCGAGACCGCGACCTTCCTCGCGATCCTCGCCGGCACGGTCGGCGGCGGCATCATGGTGGCGGAGGCGAGCCCGTGGGTCGTGGCCGCCACCACCATCGCGGTCTCGGTGATCGCCTGGGCCTTCGCGGCCCTGATCCCGCCGACCGGCGAACGCGCGCCCGACTTGCATGTCGACAGGAACGTCGCGCGCTCGACCTGGGCGCTGCTGAAGGACCTGAAGCGCCAGCCCCGCCTCTGGATCGCCGCCATCGCGGTCTCGGCCTTCTGGCTCACGGGCGCGATCGTGCTCGCGCTGCTGCCGACGCTGGTCAAGCAGGTGATCGGCGGCTCGGAAAGCGTCGTCACGCTGTTCCTCGCGGCGTTTACGGTCGGCATCGCGGCCGGCTCGCTGCTGGCCGCCAAGCTCTCCAAGCAGCGCATCCTCCTCGCGCTCACCCCGATCGCCGGGATCATCACGGGCCTCTTCGCCATCGACCTCGCGATCGCGACCTGGCACATGACGCCCGCCGAGCCGCTGGTCGGCTGGCGGGACTTCCTGCGGTCCTGGACGGACGTTCGCGTCGCGCTCGACATGGTGGGTCTGGCGGCCGCCGGCGGCCTGTTCGTGGTGCCGATCTTCGCCTTCCTTCAGGCCGAGGCCGGCGAGGACCGCCGCGCCCGCGTGATCGCGGCCAACAACGTGCTCAACGCCGCCTTCATGGTGGGCGGCTCGGTGCTGCTGCTCGCGCTGCAGGCCGCGGGCCTATCGACCCAGACGCTATTCCTGCTCGTCGGCGTCCTGTCGATCGTCGGCGCGCCGCTGCTCGGCCTCGCGCTGCCGGGCTCGATGCTGCGGGACTCGGCGAGCCTCATCCTGTCGCTCGTCTACCGCGTCGAGGTGCGCGGCATGGAGAACCTCACCGACGCCGGCCCGAAGGCGGTCGTCGCGGTCAACCACACGAGCCTGCTCGACGCGCCGCTGGTGATGTCGCTGCTCGCCGACGAGCCGGTGTTCGCGGTCAATTCCCAGATCGCCGAGCGCTGGTGGGTGAAGCCGTTCCTGAAGCTCGTGCGCGCCTTCCCGATGGACCCCACCAAGCCGCTCGCGACCCGCGCGCTGATCAAGCTCGTGAAGGAAGGAAACCGGCTGGTGATCTTCCCCGAGGGGCGCATCAGCGTCACGGGCTCGCTGATGAAGGTCTATGACGGCGCGGGGCTGATCGCCGACAAGTCCGAGGCGCCGGTGGTGCCGGTCAGGATCGAGGGGCTCGACCGCTCGCCGTTCTCGTATCTGAAGGCCGGACAGATCCGGAAGCATCTGTTCCCGAAGGTCACGGTCACGATCCTGCCCGCGCGACGGCTCGAGGTCGACCAGAGCCTCGTGGGCCGCAAGCGGAGGCAGGCGGCCGGCATGGCGCTGACGGACGTCATGTCCGACATGCACTTCCAGACGACGGACACCGCCAAGACCGTGCATCAGGCGGTGGTGGACGCCGCCCGCGCCGAAGGCTTCGACCGGGTCGCGGTCGAGGACGCGCTTGGCGTGAAGCTCACCTATCGCCGGCTGCTGGCGGGCGCCGCGGCGCTCGGCGCCCGGATCGACGGCTTCACCGCGCCCGGCGAGAAGGTCGCGGTGCTGCTGCCCAACACCGCCGGCGTCGTGCTGGCGATCCTCGCGCTCCACCGCTCGGGCCGCGTGCCTGCAATGCTGAACTACACGGCCGGCGCCGCGAACCTCGTCTCCGCCTGCAAGGCGGCGGAAGTGAAGACCGTGTTGACCTCGCGCGCCTTCATCGAGAAGGGCCGTCTCCAGAAGGAGGAGACGGCGCTCGGACAGGCTTGCCGGCTCGTCTATCTCGAGGACGTGCGCGAGCAGATCGGCGGGCTCGACCGGATCAAGGCGTTGATGGCGAGCGGAACGCGCTCGAAGGGCGATCCGGAGGCGCCGGCCGCGGTGCTGTTCACCTCGGGCTCGGAAGGCGCCCCCAAGGGCGTCGTGCTGACCCACCGCAACCTGCTGTCGAACGTCGCGCAGGTGGCGGCCCGCATCGACTTCGGCCCGTCCGACGTCGTGTTCAACGTGCTGCCGGTGTTCCACGCCTTCGGGCTCACGGGCGGCCTGTTGCTGCCGCTCGTCTCGGCGGTGAAGACCTTCATGTATCCGTCGCCGCTGCACTACCGCATCGTGCCGGAACTCGTTTACGGCACGAACGCCACCGTGCTGTTCGGCACCGACACCTTCCTGCAGGGCTACGCCCGCACGGCGCATCCGTACGACTTCCGCTCGCTGCGCTTCGTGGTGGCGGGCGCGGAGGCCGTGAAGCCCGAGACCCGGAAGACCTATTCGGAGAAGTTCGGGCTGCGGATCCTGGAAGGCTACGGCATCACCGAGGCCTCGCCAGTGGTCGCGGTCAACACGCCGACGTTCAACCGCTCCGGGACCGTCGGGCGCCTGCTGCCTGCGATCGAGAGCCGTCTCGAGGCGGTGGACGGCGTCACGGAAGGCGGCCGGCTGCACATCCGCGGGCCCAACATCATGGCGGGCTACCTCAAGGCCGATCAGCCGGGCGTGCTCCAGCCGCCGGCCGAGGGCTGGCACGACACCGGCGACATCGTGGCGATCGACGAGCAGGGCTTCGTGGCGATCAAGGGCCGGGCCAAGCGCTTCGCCAAGATCGCGGGCGAGATGGTGTCGCTCGGCGCGGTCGAAGGCGTCGTCCAGAAGCGCTGGCCGGAAGCCGCGAGCGCCGCCACCACCGCGCCCGACCCGCGCAAGGGCGAACGCGTCGTGCTGGTGACGACCGACGGCTCGATCGACCGGCCGGGCCTGCGGGCGGCGTTCCGCGCGGCCGGCATGCCGGACCTCTCGGTCCCGGCCGAGATCGTCGTGGTGGAGAAGATCCCGCTGCTGGGCTCGGGCAAGACCGACTATGTCGGGCTGAAGGAGCTCGCGGCGAAAACGGCCGGCGGGTCGAAGGTCGACGAGCCTCAGCCGGAAGAGCCGGAGGCGGCGGAGTGAGCGGCCGCCTGACTGATGACGGGCGCGACGCGTCCGCCTCCCTCCCCCTTGCGGGGAGGGTGAGGGTGGGGGCGGCTCAGGACCGATGGCGGTGGTTCGGCGTAGAGCGTCGTCGCCCTCTGAGCCTCGTCCGGAGCCACCCCCACCCCCGGCCCCTCCCCGCAGGGGGGAGGGGAGAAGAGGCTCTTCGCCTCCCGGAACGTGCGCGCTCCAGGAGGCCCAGATGACCCTCGCTCCCGCGCCCCGCGACACCCGCGCGCGGATCGAGGCGGCGGCGCTCAAGCTGTTCGCGCATCGCGGCGTCGACGGCGCTGCAATGCGCGACATCGCAGCCGAAGTCGGGGTCACTGAGGGCGCGCTCTACCGCCATTTCCCGTCCAAGGAGGCGCTCGCCCGCGCGCTGTTCCGGTCGCGCTACGGCGCGCTCGCCGAGGGCGTGGAGGCGATCCGCGCGGGCCGTACGGATTTCTCCGGGCGGCTCGACGAGATCGTGGCGTTCTTCGCGCAGAGCTTCGACGCCGATCCGGACGGCTTCGCCTATGTGCTCGTCTCCCAGCACGAGCATCTGCGCGAGCTCGCCGCGGACGCGCCCGACAACGCCGTCGAGGCGATCGGCCGGGTGTTCGCCGAGGCGATGGCGGCGGGCGAAATCCCGCGCGCCGACCTCGCGCTCACGACCGCCATGGCGCTCGGCCTGATGGTGCAGCCCGCGATCTTCCGGATCTACGGGCGGCTCGCCGCGCCGCCCTCCGCCCATGCGCCCGTGATCGCGGGCGCGATCCGGCGCGCGGTCGGGGCGACTGCGTAGAGTGAACGAATTCTTTCGATTAACCGAAGGAGTTGAAAGGTCGCGCGGTCACGCGCTCGTTGACGAATAGTCGATGAATATCTGGCAGGATGTTCCTGCAGATCTTCCATTTCGCCATGACGAGCGCGCGGCCATGACTGACGCAGGCGCAATACCGGCTTCCGCAGAACCCCGCGTCGACTGGGTCGACGTGGCGAAGGGCGTCTGCATCGTGCTCGTCGTCATGATGCATTCGACGCTCGGCGTCGGCATCGCGATGAACGGCGAGGGCTTCATGCACCACGTCGTCGCCTTCTCGAAGCCGTTCCGGATGCCGGACTTCTTCCTGATCTCGGGCCTCTTCCTCGCGCTGGTCGTCGACCGGCCCTGGCGGCGCTACCTCGACCGAAAGGTCGTGCACTTCCTCTACTTCTACCTGCTCTGGCTGCTGATCCAGGGCGCGTTCAAATGGCCGGGCCTCGCGCTCGAGGACGGGATCGGCGCGGTCGCGCACGCGTTCCTGATCTCGCTGATCGATCCTTTCGGCACGCTCTGGTTCATCTACCTGCTGCCGATCTTCTTCGTCTTCGCAAAGCTGGTGAAGTCCGTTCACCCGCTGCTGGTGCTCGCCTTCGCGGCCGTTCTGGAGACGCTCCGGGTCCAGACCGGCTGGATGGTTCCCGACGAGTTCTGCGCGCGCCTGTTCTACGTGATGCTCGGCTGGTACTCCGCCCGCTACGTGTTCGCGGCCGCCGATCTTGCGCGTGACCACCGCGCGCTTGCGGTCGCCGCGCTCGCTGCGTGGGCGCTCGCCAACGGCGCGGCGGTGGCCTTCGGCTACTCTGAGCGACCGGGCGTGAGCCTGCTGCTCGGATCGGCGGGCGCGCTTGCGATCGTCGCGGCCTCGGCGCTCGTCGCCGGGACGACGCTCGGCGAGCCGCTGCGCTACGCCGGCGAACGCTCGCTCGCGGTCTATCTCGCCTTCTTCCTGCCGATGGCCGCGACCCGCGTCATCCTCGTGAAGACCGGCGTCATCCCGGATGTGGGCTGGGTGTCGCTCATCGTCACGATCGCCGGCGTCACGGTTCCGCTGGCGCTTCACTGGCTTGTGACGCGCACCGGAAAGGGACGCTTCCTGTTCGAGCGGCCGGCCGCTTTCCGGATCGACGGCGCGCGCGCGGCCGGCCCAAAGCTTCAACCGGCAGAATGACTTAGCCATAAGTATAGGGGCCTGGGCATTCTTCCCGCGACCTGTTGGCGCAATCCGCCCTTTTAATTAGAAAAAACAGCTCCTCTCTGGTTCGTTACCGCCGCGAGCGCGCTAGTTACGTTTGCGTGATGGCTCACGAGCCATGAAGGGAGAACGCCGAATGAAACTGAACAAGACTTTCGCTGGCCTGCTGGTCGCCGGCCTCGCCGCCTCGCCGGCGCTGGCCGCGGAAGGCCCCTTCACTCAGGCGCAGCTCGACAAGGGCTCGTCGGAGTACAACACCCATTGCCGCACCTGCCACGCCGCCAAGGGCAAGGGCGCTCTCGGCCCCGCGCTGATGGGCGACGTTTTCAAGGGTCGGTTCGGCGGTCAGTCCGTGACGGACGTCGCGACCTGGATCCACCAGAACATGCCGCAGACGGCGCCGGGCTCGCTCAAGGACGAGCAGCTCTACCCGATCGTGGCCTACATTCTCTCGCTCAACGGCTTCACGCCCGGCCAGGCCGAGCTGACCGCCGACAGCGGCAAGGCGATCAACATCGAGAAGTGATCACATGAACGGGAGTCGGCTGTGAGCGGCTCCTGGAATTGTTCAAATGAATCAAGGCCTGCCGATCACGTCGGCGGGCCTTTTTTATTAGACTAGACACAAAGTCGCGCCGTCCGGAGCCTCCGTCTCCGCGGCCGGCGCGCTAAGCCTTGCCCCCGTTGCGAAAAATCCAACGGAGGAAAACGCACAATGCGCATTCAGGCGATGCTTGCCGGCCTTGCGGTCGGAGCCTTGGGCTGCGTCGCGCCTGCGGTTGCGGCCGAGGGGCCGTTCAACCAGGCGCAGCTCGACAAGGGCAAATCGGAATACAACACGCACTGCCGCACCTGCCACGCCGCCAACGGCAAGGGCGCGCTCGGACCGGCGCTTGCGGGCGACAAGTTCAAGGCGAAGTGGGGCGGCAAGCAGGTTTCGGAGCTGCGCGGCTACACCTACGAATACATGCCGCAGACGGCCCCGAAGTCGCTGACCGACGAGCAGCTCGACTCCATCATGTCGTTCGTGCTCTCGCTCAACGGCTTCACGCCGGGCCAGACCGCCTACACCAAGGACGCCCAGGCCGAATTCCCGAAGTAAGGGTCTTCCGCGCCTCACGCGTGCCTTCGATCCCGGCCGGCGCATCCCGCGCGGCCGGGATTTTCTTTTGAGCCTCCGCCCTATCTCGTGCCCGTCGAGCGATGGGGGTAAGAGAATGGCGCGTGTCGAGACGACGGCGTTTTCGGTCGAGATCGACGAGCGCTTCGGGCGCGTCGTCACGATCGGGACCGATCTCAGCGCGCGCGTCGTATCCGACGCGAGCTTTCCGCCCGGTCTCGCCGTGTCCGTTCTCGAGATCGGACGCGGCGACCGGGACAAGAAGGGCGTCGCGATCGTCGAGCGCCGCCTCGCGCGGCTGACCAACGGCGAGAAGCCGTTTGAGAGAGGCCCCATCGCGGCCGGCGGCCGGGCGGGCGTCACGGTCGCGATGGAGGACCGGCTCGAGGACCCTGAAACCCGCAAGCCGGTGCGCTGGGTCCGTCGGCAGGCGCTCTTCCACGCGCCGGAGCCGGACGTCTTCCTCGGCGCGACAGCCTCCTACGCCAAGGCCGACGGGCCATGGGTCGAGGCGGCGCTGCTCGCGATGCTCGGGAGCCTGGAGTTCACGGTCGAGGCCCCCGGCGCGGCGCAGGCTCTCGCAGAGGGCGACGCGGCTCTGTCAGCCCTTGCGGGAAAGGCCGGCGCCGCGATGGACAAAGCCGCCGAGGAGGCCGCGCGGCTCGCCGCAGAGGCCGCATGGGCCGAGGTTCCGGACGTCGAGGCGCGGTTCGCGGCGGCGATCGCGGCGTGCCGGCAGGAGCCCCGCCGCGACGCCCTGCGGGCGCTCGCGCGCCCTTGCGTCGATCTGTTCGAGGCCGGCGCGCCTGAGCCGGGCGCGATCGGCGAAAGCCGCATCAGCGGCGATCCCGATCTCGGCGAAGGGATCGACTGGCCGCGCGATTCCTCCGGGCTGCATCTCAACTTCCTCGCCCAGATCGACCTCGCCGCCCTTTCCGAACGTCACGGCCCGGTTCCGGAGGCGGGGCTGCTTTCCTTCTTCGTCGGCGTCGATCTCGGCGACGGGGCGGTGGTCTTTTCGCCCGCGGACGCGCCGCTTACGCGCAGGCCTTCTCCGCAAGACGCTGAGGACCTGTCGAGCCGCGCCCACGCCATGATCGAATGGCGCTCGCCGCGTTTCGTGGTCGCCGCCCCGCGCGACGAGGAGCTGGAAGCCGTGACCGAGCCGGACGGCCGGATCGGCTTCCTGCGGAACGGCGAGCCCGTGGTCGTGGCCGCCTCCACCGACGACTTTTCCCGCGCGATCCGCCGCCTGCGGCCGGTCGCCTCGCTTGGCCTTCAGGTCGAGGAGGAGGCCTATGCCGAGGCGGGTCTCGACGAGGAGCCCTACGCTGTCCAGGACGCTGTCCGCGAGGCCATGGCGGCGGCGCCTAGCCCGCGCCATCGCATGTTCGGGCTCGTCGACTGGCCCGGCGGCTTCGCCGACGCGGCGAGGTTCGCGGCGGGGAAGGCGGAGACGGCGGGCTGGAGCGACCTCGCCGAGCCGGACGCCTGGTTCACGCTGATGGAGCTCGCCTCAGGCGGCGAGGCCGGCTTCGACTTCGGCGACTTCGGGACGATGATCTATCTCGCGCCGAAGGCCGACGCCGCGCGCGGCGACTTCTCCCGCGTCGTCGCCTGGTGCGAGAGCCATTGAGGACAGCGGATCCCGCGCACTCCGTCCGGCGCTCCGCCGAAGCATGTCAAAGCTGTTGCGGGTCGCTCGACTCGGGATAGACTTCGATCGGCCTCGCGCGATCGGGGGTTATCATGAGACCACTTGTCGTCACGCTGCTTCTTCTGCTGGGGTCTGGCGGCTCGGTCCTCGCCGACGAGACGCCGCCGACCGCAGCCGTCGTGGACCTCGGCGACATCCGGGGGACGGCGGCGGACCCCGACGCGATCGACGACCTGCCGAACCCGCCTGAGCTGCGCTCCAGCGACGGCGTGCTCGAGGCGACGCTGACCGCGCGGCCGAGCCGGATCCGCGTCGCGGGCAAGCGGTTCCGCAGCAATGTCTATAACGGTCTCTACATCCCGCCGACGCTCGTGCTCGGGCGCGGCGACACGCTGCGGCTCAAGATCAACAACGAGATCGGGCCCGCGGACGTCGCGATCAAGAAGACGATGCGGACCAACGTCCATTACCACGGCACGGACGTGAGCCCGAAGGCGCCGGGCGACGACGTGCTGCTGAAGGTGAAGTCCGGAACGAGCTTCAACTACGTGGTGCCGTTCCCGGCCGACCACCCCGAGGGGCTGCACTGGTATCACCCGCACGCCCACGGGGTGGTCGAGCCGCAGATCCTGTCGGGCATGTCCGGCATGCTGATCGTCGACGGCTATCTCGAAGCCCATTACCCGGAGCTCGCCCCGCTGCGGCGGCGCGTGATGGTGTTCAAGGACATCTACCTGCCGGAGCAGGATCCGAGCTCCGCGATCACCAAGACGCTGAACGGCTACTCGAACCCGCCCATCAAGGCGCGGCCGGGCGAGTGGCAGGTCTGGCAGATCGGCAATCTCGGGGCCGACGGGTTCTTCAAGGTCGCGCTCCACGGCCACGAGTTCTGGACGATCGAACGCGACGGCAACGTGCTCCCGCGGGCCGAAAAGCAGAAGGTGCTGTTTCTTTCGCCCGGCGCGCGGACGACGGTCGCGGTGAAGGCCGGAGACGCAGGCGCCTACACGCTGAGGTCGCTCGCGCTCGACACTGGCCCGCAGGGCGATCCGAATCCCGAGGTCACGATCGGGACGCTCATGGTCGCGGGCGATCCGAAGCCGACGCGCGGCCTCGGCGAGCGGCTTCGCGACGAACCCGCGGCCTCGAAGAAGACGATCGTCCCGCGGGCCAAGGACATCCGCGAGCTTCCGATCACGCGCGAGCGCGTCTTCACCTTCTCGGAGACCGCGGACGGAAACAGCTTCTTCATCAACGGCAAGCAGTTCGACGAGAACGTGGTGGACACCACCGTGCGCGTCGGCGACGTCGAGAAATGGACGCTGCGCAACACCTCCGGCGAGCTGCACGTTTTCCACCTGCACCAGACGGCGTTCCTGGTGCTCGACAAGGCGGTGGGCAAGCAGGAGGACGTCGCGGGCCTCCGGGACGTGATCAACATCCCCTACGCCAGGGACGGTGTTCCGGGCGAGGTGACGGTCATCATCCCCTTCACCAATCCGGTGATGGTCGGCAAGTTCGTCTACCACTGCCACATCGTCGGCCACGAGGACGCCGGCATGATGCAGATCATCCGCGTGCTGCCCCGCCGCACCGCCGCGGAGGACGCCTGGCGGATGTTCGGCCGGATGCTCGGCTCGGACGCGCCGCCGCCGTGGTGGCCCGAGCGCGCCCGGAGCGCCGCCCGCCTGCCGGAGGCCGACGAGTTCGCAGCCGCCATGCGAGGCGAGATCTGCGTCGCCGATCCGGCCGACGAGCCCGATCAGGCGAGCCTCTGGATCTCGGGCAAGGGCCCGGTCGCGGCCGAGGCGCCCCCGATCGTCGCCCGGTGATCGACGGGCGCAGGCGCCCGCGCCGGACCCGTCCCTGCGGGGAGACGCGCGATCGACGCGCAGCCTTCCCTTCGCGGCCCCGCCGCTTATAGTCCCGGCCCGACCCGCCGGGACCCGTCCGCATGCCAAGCCGCCCTGTCGCCAAAGGCGACCACGTCGTCCTCGTGGACGGCTCGTCCTACATTTTCCGGGCGTTTCACGCGCTTCCGCCCCTGACGCGCCCCTCCGACGGGCTGCCCGTCGGCGCGGTCTCGGGCTTCTGCAACATGCTGTGGAAGTTGCTGCGCGACGCCGGCTGGGTGGACCCGACGCATCTCGCCGTGATCTTCGACAAGTCCGAGGTCACGTTCCGCAAGGACTTCTACGCCGAGTACAAGTCCAACCGCTCGGACCCGCCCGAAGACCTCGTCCCGCAGTTCCCGCTGATCCGGCACGCGACGCGCGCCTTCTCGATCGCAGCCCTCGAACAGGGCGGCTACGAGGCCGACGACCTGATCGCGACCTATGCGCGGCTGGCGAGCGAAGCCGGCGCGGAGGTGACGATCGTCGGCTCTGACAAGGATCTGTTCCAGCTCGTCGGCGGCCTCGTGACGATGCTCGATCCGGTGAAGGACAAGCGCATCGGCCCCGACGAGGTGTTCGAGAAATTCGGCGTCGGGCCGGAAAAGATGATCGACCTGCAGGCGCTCGCCGGCGACAGCGTCGACAACGTGCCGGGGGTTCCGGGCATCGGCGCCAAGACCGCGGCGCAGCTGCTGGAGGAATACGGAGACCTCGAGACGCTGCTGGAGCGCGCCGCCGAGATCAAGCAGCCGAAACGCCGCGAGAACCTGATCGCCAACGCCGATCTCGCGCGGGTGTCGAAGCGGCTCGTCACGCTCGAGCAAAACGTGCCGCTCGACGTGCCGCTCGAAGATCTCGGCGTCGACGAGCCGAACCCGTCGCGGCTCATCGCCTTCCTCAAGGCCATGGAGTTTTCGACGCTGACCCGCCGCGTCGCCGAGGCGACCGGGGTCGAGATCTCGTCGGTGACGCCGGACGCCGAGATGATGTCGGGCAAGCGGCAGGCGGCCGCCGAGCCTGAAGGCGAAGGCGCGCCCAAGGCCGCGACCGCGGAGTCGCGCGAATATCGCCCCGCCGAGGGCCGCGCCCGCAAGGGCATGGATTACGTCGCCCCGACCGCCCACGAGGGCGGCGCCGGGGCGAGCATCGAAGGCGCGACCCCGCAGGATCTCGCGGCGGCCCGCCGCGCCGAGGCCTCCTCGGCCGCGATCGACCGTAGCTCTTACGAGACCATCACCGACGTCGGCCGCCTCGCGCAGTGGATCGAGGCCGCGCGCGACCATGGGCTGGTGGCGTTCGACACCGAGACCAGCGGGATCGATCCGATGACCGCCGACCTCGTCGGCGTGTCGCTCGCGATCGAGCCGGGGCTCGCGGCCTATGTGCCGCTCGGCCATCTTTCGGCCGCTGGCGACCTGCTGTCGGAGCCGGGCCAGGGGCTCGGCGGGCTGGTCGAGGGCCAGATCCCCGCGGCCGAAGCGCTGACGCTGCTGAAGGAGCTGCTCGAGGACGCCTCCGTGCTCAAGGTGGGGCAGGGGATCAAGTTCGATCTCACGATCATGAGCCGGCTCGGGATCTCGGTCGCGCCCTATGACGACACGATGCTGATGTCCTATGCGCTCGACAGCGGCCTCGGCGCGCAGGGGCTCGACGAGCTCTCCCGCCGCCATCTCGGCCATGCGCCGATCACCTATGACGAGGTGACAGGCACGGGGCGTGCGCGGGTCGGGTTCGCGCAGGTCTCGATCGAGAAGGCGACGGCTTACGCGGCCGAAGACGCCGATCTCGCCATCCGGCTCTGGCGCCTGTTCAAGGCGCGGCTCGTCGCCGAGCGCATGACGAGCGTCTACGAAACGCTGGAGCGCCCGCTGCCGGCCGTGCTCTCGGCCATGGAGCAGCGCGGCGTCTCGATCGAGCGCTCGATGCTGTCGCGGCTTTCGGGCGAGCTCGCCCAGCGCATGGGGGCGCTCGAAAGCGAGATCCACGAACTCGCCGGCGAGCCGTTCAATCTCGGGAGCCCGAAGCAGCTCGGCGACATCCTGTTCGGCAAGATGCAGCTTCCGGGCGCGAAGAAGACCAAGACCGGCGCCTGGGGCACGGCCGCGGGCGTGCTGGAAGATCTCGCCGCGCAGGGCCACGAGCTGCCGGCGCGCATTCTCGACTGGCGCCAGCTCTCGAAGTTGAAGTCGACCTACGCCGACGCGCTGCCGACCTATCTCCACAAGGAGACCGGCCGCGTCCACACCACCTACCAGCTCGCCGCCACCACGACGGGACGGCTCTCGTCGACCGAGCCCAACCTGCAGAACATTCCGGTGCGCACCGAAGAGGGCCGCAAGATCCGCGCGGCCTTCGTGGCGCCGCAGGGCAAGAAGATCGTCTCGGCCGACTACAGCCAGATCGAGCTCCGGATCCTGGCGCACATGGCCGACATCCCGCAGCTGGCCCAGGCCTTCGAGGACGGCATGGACATTCACGCGATGACGGCGTCCGAAATGTTCGGCGTGCCGGTCGAGGGCATGGACCCGCAGACGCGGCGCCGCGCCAAGGCGATCAACTTCGGCATCATCTACGGCATTTCGGCCTTCGGGCTCGCCAACCAATTGGGCATCGGGCGCGAAGAGGCCGGGCAGTACATCAAGACCTACTTCGAGCGCTTCCCCGGCATCCGCGACTACATGGAGGAGACCAAGGAGGCCTGCCGCCGCGACGGCTACGTCACCACGATCTTCGGCCGCAAGTGCCACTACCCGTCGATCAAGGCCTCGAACCCGGCCGAGCGCGCCTTCAACGAGCGCGCCGCCATCAACGCGCCGATTCAAGGGTCCGCCGCCGACGTGATCCGCCGCGCGATGATCCGGATGGACGGCGCGCTCGAAGCCGCAGGCCTTTCGGCCCGCATGCTGCTGCAGGTCCATGACGAGCTGATCTTCGAGGTCGAGGACGGCGAGGTCGAGAAGACGCTGCCGGTCATCACCAAGGTGATGGCGGAGGCGCCCATGCCCGCCAAGGCGCTTCGCGTGCCGCTGCTCGTCGAGGCCAAGGCCGAGGCGAGCTGGGAGGAGGCGCACTAAAGCGCGACGGTTCAAATCGAGCCGCAGCCGTCATGCCCGCGCCCGTTCAGGTCGGCTGTCGCCGATCTGAACCATTTTTGGTGAGGAACTCGACGACAGCCGAGTTCCTTGCGGGCATCCACGACTTCGGCGTAGCGCTCGACGATCTCAGCAAGTCGTGGATGCCCGGCTGCCGCCGGGCATGACGGCGGTGTGCAAACAGCGCTCGGTGACGAGGCTGCGAACGTCGAAGACGCGGCTGCGCGTGTCGGTTGAGTTTTTCCCGCCGGCCCCAGCCTGTCAGGCCGCCGTCAGTGGGCGCAAATCATTGACGGATCTCGGCTATTCGTTCTCCTCATCGTCCGCTCACTCGGCTATGTCCCGAGATGTCAAAGGACATGGAGACCCGCGTGACGCCTGCCGCTTTCGCCCAAGACCCTTCCCATCGCCGGCTGCTGATCGTCCTCGGTCTCGCGCAGCTCGCATTGGCCGCGGTGGTGGTCGCAGCGCAGGCCTATTTCGTTTACGCCGCCGACGACCAGAGTTCGCCGGCCGGGCTCTACGAGGTCGCGAGCCAGATCTTCGTCGCGCTGTTCGCGCTCGGCGTCGGCATTGCGGGCCGGGGCTCGTTCGAGACGCGCGCGCCGCTGCTCGCCGTCGGCGCGGTGTTCGCCGCGATCGTCGCGCATGAAATCATCTACTGGCGCGTCGAGACGGCGCTCGAGGACTGGAGCGCGCTCGGCCTGTGGGTCGCGGCCTCGCTCGCCCTCGTGTTCGTGTCGCGTCGGCGACGCCTCTCCCGCGCCGCGGCGCTGCTGCTTGCGGTCGCCGCGGTCTCGAAGCTCGCGGCCATTGGAGCCGACATCGCCGACGAAGGCTCGTTCGCCGAGGCGCCGAGCCTCGCCGCGCTGTCCTGGACCTATCTGTTGTCGACCGCCCTTTCGGCCGCCGCCCTCCAGCTCGGCTTCCTGCATCTGGCCTCGCGGCCCGTGGGCTCGCTCGCCGAGCGCCTCGGCTTCTCGCGCGAGCATGGGGTCGGCGCGCATGTCGCGGGCGTGATCGCGGACATGCGCTACAAGGCCTGGGCGCGGGCCAATCCCGGCAAAAACTACGGCGACTACTATGGCGCGCGGCTTTCGGCCCGGCTCGCCCGCGGCGGCCGTCATCGCACGCTCGGCGCCGTGGCCCGTCCCGTCGAGGCGGGCGAGGACGCGCGCCGCTGGGCGGCCGAGGAGTTCGCCGGCCGGGGGCTGTCGCATCGCGACTGGTTCTTCGCCCGCGGCGTCGAGCCCAGCATGGTCTGCGTCGACTACGGCTGCGGGAGCCTGCGGGTCGGCCAGCACTTCATCCGGCGGCTTGCGGCCGGGAACTGGTTCGGCCTCGACGTCGTCGACCGGTTCTGGAAGGACGGCCTGACCCTGATCGAGCCCGAGACGATCGCCGAAAAGCGCCCGGGCTTCGCGACCATCGGCCCCGAGGGGCTCGCCAAGGCCGAGGCCCTGCGGCCGGACCTCGTCTACTCCACCGCCGTCATGCAGCACGTGCCCCCGGCGGAGCTGAGCGTCTATGTCGGCAATCTCGCGCGGATCGCGGGCGAAAGCGGCGTGGTCTGCGCCAACTTCAAGCGCATGGCGGCGACGCGGCGCATCGGCCCGAACGCCTGGGCGCTTTCGGCCGCGGAGGTCGCGCGCGCCGTCGAAGCGGCGGGCGAAGGCTCGTCCTTCGTCATCGAGGACGACGGGGCCGAGCCCGGCGAGGACTTCGCCAAGGCGACGCTGGTCATGGCGCGCGACCCGGCGGCGCTCGGCCGCTGGGCGAGGCGGCCTCTGCCGGGATATGGTTTCGCCGAGACGCCCGCGGCCCCGACGCGCGAAGGGCCGGCGGCGTCCTGAGCGGGAGGCCCTCGCCTCCCTCTCGTGAAAGCGGCGCCCATGGACAGACACCACCACATCCTCAACGCCGCCTCGAACCTCCTCGGCATCTCGCTGGTGATCGTCACGGGGCTGAGGGTCTCGGGCCACGGCAAGGAGACGTTCTCCGACGAGATCGCCTGCGTGTCGGCGCTCTGCTTCGGCGCGAGCTGCCTGCTGTCCTACGCGGCGATCCGGCGCGACGGCGCGGCGCACGGGCTCGAGCGCTGGGCCGACCGCGTGTTTCTCGCGGGCCTCGTCTCGTCGCTGGCGGCGGTCGCGCTCATCGTGTTCGAGACGGCGTGAGCCGCCCTTGACCCGGCGCTCGACAGCGCGAACTTTAGGCTCACGTCCTCACGAGGCCACGCATGCGCATTCCGCTCGTCGTTCTGATGACCCTTCTTCCGGCTGCGGCCTTCGCGGCCGACGCGCCGCGCCGGCTCGGCCAGGCGCATTACGCGACCGGCGAGGTCACGGTCGAGCGCGCGCTGCCGCCGCGCGGCGTGATCGTCGAGAAGCGCGCCGGGCAGAAGCTGCGCGTGACAGACGGCGACGGCATGCCGATGTCGCGCTCCTTCGTGATGTCGAACCCGCCGCGCCGCGTCGAGGAACGGGTCTATTTCCGTGACGACGAGCCGGCCCTGCGCCGTCCCTTCGCGCTCTATGGCGGCTTCTACGGCCTCGACCGCTGGGGCGTCGGCCGCGAGGACGAGTGAGAGCGTCGTTAGGGGCGGCTGAACCCTAGCCGTGGAGCGTGTTTGGAGGCGCCGAAACCTCGACCATCCCGGCGTCGTGAGAGGCGCCGGAACCGCAGCCGTCATGCCCGAGCTTTGCCCGGGTATCCACGACTTCGGCGTCGCGCTCCACGATCCCGGAAAGTCGCGGACGCCCGGCCGCCGCCGGGCATGACGGCGGCGCTGATTTGAGTTTTATCCGCCGCCCGGCAGCGCCTCTTTGGGCGGGGCGGCGAGCGCGTCGACGTCGTCCTTGAGCTTCACGCCTGTCAGGCCGAGCCTCAGCGCCGAGGTCGCGAGCCACGCCAGCTTGTCGGCGGCCTGCGCATAGGTGAGGCCGCCCTTGCCGTGGACGTTCGAGATGCAGTTGCGCTCGTGGTCGCGCCGCCCGCGCTTCGGGCCGAAGGTGAGATAGACGCCGAGGCTCTCGGCGACCGAAAGCCCCGGCCGCTCGCCGATCAGCACCGCCACCAGCTTCGCCCCCAGCCGCTCGCCGACGTCGTCGCCGAGCGCGACGCGTGCCTGGCTCGCCAGAACCACGGGCGCGACTTTCAGGCCCGAGATCCGCTCCATGCAGGCGTGGACGAGGTTCGCGGCGTGCATCTGGACCGCGGTCGCCGACAGGCCGTCGGCGATCACGAAGGCGACGTCGGCGCCGGTTTCGGCGGCGTCGAGCGCGGAGGCGCTCTCGCGGTCGAGTTTCCGGCCGAGATCCGGGCGGCGCAGATATTCGGCGCGGCCGGCGGCCTCGCTCGTGACGCGGAGGCACTCGAGCGGCTTCAGCGCGGCCTCCAGCGCGTCGATGTCGAGCGGCGCGTGCACCGCGTCGCGCGCCATGGCGTGGGCCTGCTGAAACTCGAGCACGGCCGAAAGCGGCATCGCGTCGCCGCTGCGCCCGAGCCCGACGCGGGCCGCGGTCGCCGCGCGCAGCGCTTTCCAGGGATCCTGGGGACGAGGATCGGTCGGGCGGGAGTTGGGGAGATCGTCCATCGGCGTCAGGCCACCAGGCTCGGATGGTCGAGCAGCCGCGAGACCCGCGGATCCTTGAGGCCGAGCTCGCGGATGCGGCCGTCCGGCGTCGTCATGTCCATCCGCGCGAGCCACGCCTCGAACTCCGGCGCGGGGCGCACGCCGAGCGTCGAGCGCAGGTGCAGCACGTCGTGGAACGACAGGCTCTGATAGTTGAGCATGATGTCGTCGGAGCCCGGCACCGCGATCAGGAAGGTGCAGCCTGCGACCGTCAGGAGGGTCATCAGGTTGTCCATGTCGTCCTGGTCGGCCTCGGCGTGGTTGGTGTAGCAGACGTCGCAGCCCATCGGCAGGCCGAGCAGCTTGCCGCAGAAGTGGTCCTCGAGGCCGGCGCGCACGATCTGCTTGCCGTCATAGAGATATTCCGGACCGATGAAGCCCACGACCGTGTTGACGATGAGCGGATCGTAGGCGCGCGCCACCGCATAGGCGCGGACCTCCATGGTCTGCTGATCGACGCCGTGATGGGCGTCGGCCGAAAGCGCGGAGCCCTGGCCGGTCTCGAAATACATGACGTTCTGGCCGACCGTGCCGCGCTTGAGCGCAAGACCGGCCTGATGCGCCTCCTTGAGGACGCCAAGGTCGACGCCGAACGAGCGATTGGCGCCTTCCGAGCCCGCCACCGACTGGAACACGAGATCGACCGGCGCGCCGCGCTGCATGATCTCGATGGCGTTGGTGACATGGGTCAGCACGCAGGTCTGCGCCGGGATGTCGTAGTGCAGGCGGAGTTCGTCGAGCATCCGCATCAGCGCGATGGCGTTCGGCACGTTGTCGGTCGCCGGGTTGATGCCGATCACGGCGTCGCCGACGCCGTAGAGCAGGCCGTCCAGCACCGAGACCGCGACGCCGCGCGGATCGTCGGTCGGGTGGTTGGGCTGGAGGCGCGTCGCGAGCCGCCCCTCGAGGCCGAGCGTGGTGCGGAAGGCGGTGACGACCCGGCATTTGCGCGCGACCGCGATGAGGTCCTGGTTGCGCATGAGCTTCGAGACGGCCGCCACCATCTCGGGCGTCAGCCCTGGGGCGAGCGCGGCGAGCGCCGCGGAGTCCGCCTCGTGGCTCAGCAGCCAGTCCCGGAAGCCCCCGACGGTGAGGTGGGAGACCGGCGCGAAGGCCTCCGCGTCGTGGGTGTCGACGATGAGGCGGGTGACCTCGTCGTCCTCGTAGGGGATCACGGCCTCGTCGAGGAAATGCTTGAGCGGCAGGTCCGCGAGCGCGTAGCGGGCGGCGACGCGGCGGGCGTCGGTCTCGGCCGCAAGCCCCGCGAGCTCGTCGCCCGAGCGGCGCGGCGAGGCGCAGGCCAGCGCCTGCTTCAGATCGTCGAACACATGGCGTTCGCCGCCAAGATCAGCCTTCAGGGGCATGCCCGGTCTCTCCCGTCCGCAGCGCGCAGACTCTCAATACCGTGAAGCAAGCCGCGGTCCAGATGCCCGCGACGCCAAAGCCCTCAAAAACGCGTCGAAAGTCCGCCGATGCGCCGCGCCGCGCAGCGTCGGGCGCCGCGCGATTGGGCGCCGGCGTCAGCCGCCCGCCCGCGCGCGGGGGTGGAAGGTGGCGTGGATCGCGGTGAGGCGGGCGGCGTCGACCTCGGTGTAGATCTGGGTCGTGGAGAGGCTGGCGTGGCCGAGCAGCTCCTGGATGGTCCTCAGATCGCCCCCTCGGCCCAGGAGATGGGTGGCGAAGGAGTGCCGCAGCGCATGCGGCGTCGCGCTGTCGGGCAGGCCGAGCCCGCCGCGCATCCGCGCGACCGCCGCCTGCACGATGCGCGCGTTGAGCGGGCCGCCCTTCACGCCGACGAACAGCGGACCGTTCGGCGGCAGATGCAGCGGGCATTGCGCGAGATAGTCCGCCACCGCCGCCTGCACGGTCGCGATCACCGGAAGCTGCCGGCGCTTGCCGCCCTTGCCCGTCACCTCGATGCGGTCGACGCCCGTGGTCGGGGCCTTGGCGCGGGTGAGCGACAGCGCCTCGGAGATGCGAAGCCCGCAACCATAGAGCAGCGACAGCACCGCGGCGTCGCGCGCCAGCACCCATTGCGGGCGCTCCTCGCCGGCGCGCTCGTCGGCGTCGACGATGCGGCAGGCGGCGGCGACCGGCAGGGGCTTGGGCAGGCTGCGCGCGATCTTGGGGCTGCGCACGGCGGAAAAGGCCGAGACCTCGCCGCGTCCCGTGCGCGCAAGATGGCGCGCGAAGGAGCGGGCGGCCGCGAGCCCGCGCATCAGCGAGCGGCTCGAGATGTCGTTCGCGCGCCGCGCCGCCATGAAGGCGCGCACGTCGCGCGGCGCGAGGCTCGTGACGTCGGCGAGCGAGGGCGGCGCGCCGAGATGATTGGTGAGGAAGCCGAGCAGAATGCGCACGTCGCGGCCATAGGCCTCGACGGTGTTCGGCGAGAGCCTGCGCTCGGCGCCGAGCCGCTGCAGCCAGTCGGCGTAAGCCGCGCGGACGTCGTCCGCTGCGGGAAGGAGAGCGTCGGCGAGGCCTGCGGTCATGGAGCCGATCCTAACGCCCCGGCGCTTAACCGGGCGTCACCGGCGGTCGCCCGGCGGACGCAGCAGAATGCCCGTTAAGCGAATGAATCTGGTGGCGGATGACATCTTGAGGTGGAACTCTCGGACCGAAATGGGCCGATGACCGGCGCCGCGGAGATCTCGAGACATGACCTGCCGCATCGTCGCCGTCGCCGTCGGGCTCTTATGTCTCGTCAGTCAAAGCCACGCCGCCCCGGACGAAGCAGCCGTGGTTGAAATCCGAGGCTCGGAAGCGGCCGCCGACAAGGCGGGGCAGGCGAAACCCTTCATCAAGGCGTTGAAGCCGTGCGGCTCGGCGGCGGATCTCTACATTTGCGCCAATGTCACCGCATCCGGAGACGCCACGACGCTCCTCCCTGCGAAATCGGTGAAATATCCCGGCAAGGGGGTCGCCACGGTGACGTGGCAGGGAAGCGTCTTCTGCGACATGCGCGGAGTTCTAAGCTCGTCGCCACTCGCAGAAACGTTCATCGACTACGAGTATTACGCTCATCTCGCCCTGACGACCGGAGCGACCACGTTTTCGGTCAACGAGCCGGGCAGCGCCTCGGTCGGCGAGAGATTTCATCTCTCGCTGTTCGCAAACGAGCCGCCGCCAGGGATGGTCCTCAACCGGACGTCTTCGACGCCCGTCACTCTGGTCAAGACTTACGAGATCAAAAAAGCGACGGAAGTCGCCCACCGTGTCGTCGCGATCCGCGACTGGCGAAAATTCGACGACGACGCCAACAATTTCTGCAATATCAACGGCGGCGCCATGTCCGTCACCTTCGTGCCGTACTGACGCCTGCAGCGGTTCCTCAACAAAAAACCCCTCGCGCAAGCAAGGGGTTTTTCCAATCGTTTGAAGATCCGTCAGCGTTACTGAACGACTTCGACGACCTTGCGCTTGGGGCTCACGATGTAGCGCTTCTCGTTGACGATCGTGTAGCTGTAGTCGCTGTCGGGAACCGCGTAGACCTCGACGCCTTCCGGCACGTCCGAGCCGACCGCGAGGTCGCCCTCGTAGCGGATCGAGGGCCGCTGCTCCTGCACCACATAGGTGCGGACTTCCTTCGGCGGAGCCACCGCCGTGCCGATCACCGCGCCGGCGACGCCGCCGACCGCGGCCCCGATCGGACCTCCCACCACGGCTCCCGTCACGGCGCCGCCGGCGGCGCCCGTCACGGTTCCTTCCTGAGCGATGGCCATCGCCGGCGCCGAAACGCCGAGCGCGACCGCAAGCGCAATAGAGCTGACCCGCATCGTCTCTGTTCTCCTGTGCCGCCCGCGGACAAACGCCGGTCGGGACCAAGAGTTCCCAAGACGATCGCCCGCGCGACGTCGCGGCGGAAATCGAAGTGGTCTTCGGACGCGCGCCGCTGCACTGAAGAAACCGCTCTTGCGCTCGCGGCCGCAGTCGAGCCGACCCGTGGCGAGCAGGCCCGCTTGCGCGTAGCCTCTCGACTCTCAAGGGGAACGGCCCGCATGGCGAAACTTGTCTATGCTTTGAACCAGTCGCTCGACGGCTATGTGGACCACGACGCGTTTGCGCCCGATGCCGAGCTGTTTCGCCACTTCATCGAGGACGTCGGGAGCGTTGCGGGCAGCCTCTATGGCCGGCGCATGTACGAGGTGATGCGCTACTGGGACGAGGAGCGCGCCGAATGGGGCGAGGCGGAGCGGAAGTACGCGGCGGCCTGGCGGGCGCAGCCGAAATGGGTCGTGTCGAGGTCGCTCGCCTCGGTCGGCCCGAACGCGACGCTGCTCGAGGGCGACCTCGAGGCTGCGGCGCGGGCGCTGAAGGCCAGGATCGACGGGGTGATCGAGGTGTCCGGGCCGGAGCTCGCCGCGAGCCTCGCCGATCTCGGCCTCGTGGACGAGTACCGGCTCTACGTCCACCCCGTCGTGCTGGGGAGCGGAAAGCCCTACTTCGCCGGCCCGCGGCCGAGGCTGCGCCTCGTCGCGCATGAGCGCGTCGGCGGAGAGGCTATCCGGCTGACCTACGTTCCGGCGTGAGGGGGCGGCCCGTCGTCAACCCACCGCCGTGATGACCGGCGGCGGCCGGGCATCCACGACTTACTGGGATCGTCGAGCGCTACGCCGAAGTCGTGCATACCCCCGCGAAGGCGCGGGTATGGCGCGGTGGAGAGGGCCGTGCTCAAACAAAGTCGCGCGGAGCGCGGCCCCAAAATCACTCGATGGTCTGGCCGGTCTTGGCCCAGTCGGCGACGAACTGCTCGAGGCCCTTGTCGGTCAGCGGGTGCTTCACCAGGCCCTTGAGCGTCGCGGGCGGCACGGTCGAGACGTCGGCGCCGGCCTTCGCGGCGTCCTTGACGTGGTTCACGGTGCGGATCGAGGCCGCCAGGATCTCGGTCGCGAAGTCCGGATAGTTATCGTAGATCGTGCGGATGTCCTGGATGAGCTCCATGCCGTCGACCCCGGCGTCGTCGAGGCGGCCGATGAAGGGCGACACGAAGGTCGCGCCGGCCTTGGCGGCGAGCAGCGCCTGAGGGGCCGAGAAGCAGAGCGTGACGTTGACCATCGTGCCGTCGTCGGTCAGCGCCTTGCAGGCCTTCAGCCCGTCCCAGGTGAGCGGCACCTTGACCGTGACGTTGTCGGCGATCTTCCGCAGGATTTCGGCCTGCTTCATCATGCCTTCGTAGTCGGTCGCCGCGACCTCGGCCGAGACCGGGCCTTCGACCACCTCGCAGATCTCCTTGATGATCTCCTTGAAGGGCCGGTTGGCCTTCAGCACCAGCGAGGGATTGGTGGTGACGCCGTCGAGGACGCCGAGCGCGGCGAGCTCCCGGATTTCCTTGACGTCGGCGGTGTCGACGAAAAACTTCATGGCGAAAGGGCCTCGTGTGAAACTTTCGATGGGGTCTCGCGCCACCAAGTGGCGCAGCGACCCGGCGGCCGCAAGGCGAAAGCGGCTCGTTTGAGCCTATTTCCAGCCGCCTTCGGGCCGGGCGCAGCCATAGGGCGGGATCATGCGCTCGAAACGCAGCTTGAGCTGCGCGCAGCCCCACTCGTTGACGGGGCCGGGCGCCCGCGAGTTCAGCTCGATGCCGATCTCGTCATAGGGGCTCTTCGTGTTGGTGACATAGGCCCACCATTTGTAGCCGAGGAACCCGACGCCGCCGATCAGCAGCGCGAGGCCGACCGAGACGCCCATTTGAAGCGGCGTCTGCTGCGGCGGCCTGGGACGTTCGGCCTCGGGCATGGCGGCGATGCGCTTCTCGCGGGCCGCGCCGATGCGCTCGATGATCAGGAGCGCGAGGCCAAGCCCCATCGCGCCGCCGCCGAGTTGGCCGAGCAGCGGCAAAATCTCTGGCTTGAAGCGGGCTCCGGGCAGCAGCGGCGTGACGAAATTCGCGCCGTCGCGCGCCCATGTCGAGATCCAGGACATGAAGCCGAGGCCCACGAGGCCGAAGAACAGGCAGATCCCGATCAGGGTCCTGAGCGACGCGAGTCGGCTTTTCATGGAGGCGTCTCCGCGGGATGCGCAATCGGGCAGGCGGTCGCCAAGTAGCACCGCGCGGGCGGCGCCGTCTCGCGGCGGCTTGACGCCCGCACATCGATGCGCCGATCACCCTGCGCTCTCGCCTGCGCGAAAGGCCGATCCGATTCCAAGCTCCGCCCCACGGTCCGTCGAAGTGCTGCTGCCGGTCGGGCTCGACCGGGCGCTCTCCTATGCGGTGCCGGACGGCCTCGAGCTTCAGCCCGGCGACGTCGTGGTCGCGCCGCTCGGAAACCGCTCCGAGGTCGGGGTCGTGTGGGACGGCGCGTCCGAAGTTTCCGCCGACATCCGGCTGAAGGCGCTCAAGGGACGGGTCGAGGTCGCGCCGCTGCCCGAGGCCATGCGCCGCTTCATCGACTGGGTGGCGGACTACACGCTCGCCCCGAAGGGCCAGGTGCTGCGCATGGCGCTCCGGGGCCTTGCGGCCGAAGACGGGCCGCGCGAGCCGAAGATGGGCGTGCGCGCCACCGGCTCCGCGCCGTCCCGCCCGACGGCGGCGCGCGAAAAGGCGCTCGCCGCCGCAGGCGGCGGGGAGGTCTTCGCAAAACCCCGCCTCGCCGAGGCCGCGGGCGTCTCGTCCTCGGTGATCGACGGGCTGGTGGCGGACGGCGCGCTCGAGCTTGCGCCTTTGCCGCCGCCCCCGCGGCCGGCCGCGCCCGATCCGTTCCGGCCGGGGCCGGCGCTGTCGCCCCATCAGGCCCACGCCGCCGAGGCGCTGCGCCGGGCGGTGGCGGACGGCCAGTTCCGGGCGGTGCTGCTCGACGGCGTCACCGGCTCGGGCAAGACCGAGGTCTATTGCGAGGCGGTGGCGGAGGCGCTGAGGCGCGGCCGCCAGGCGCTGGTGCTCGCGCCCGAGATCGCGCTCACCGTCCCGTTCCTCGACCGTTTCGCCAAGCGCTTCGGCGCGCGGCCCGCGGTCTGGCACGCGAGCGTCGGCGAGAAAGGCCGCGAGGCGGTGCGCCGCGGCGTCGCCGACGGCTCGGTCAAGGCCGTGGTGGCGGCGCGCTCGGGGCTGTTCCTGCCCTTCAAGGATCTCGGCGTCATCGTCGTCGACGAGGAGCACGACGGCGCCTACAAGCAGGAGGACGGCGTCTCCTACAACGCCCGCGACATGGCGGTGGTGCGCGGCCGGATCGAGCGCGCGGCCGTCATCCTTGCATCCGCCACGCCCTCGCTCGAGACCCGTCTCAACGCCGAGCGTGGCCGCTACGCCCGTCTCGTCTTGCCAGCGCGCTTCTCGGGGAGGGCGCTTCCCGAGATCGCCGCGATCGACATGCGCAAGGCCGGGCCGGAGCGGGGGCAATGGCTCGCGCCGCGGCTGGTTTCGGCGATGGCCGAGACCTTCGCCGCAGGCGAGCAGACGCTGCTGTTCCTCAATCGCCGGGGCTATGCGCCGCTGACGCTCTGCCGGCGCTGCGGGCATCGCATGAAATGCCCGAACTGCGCCGCCTGGCTCGTCGAGCACCGGTTCCGCGGCTGCCTCGTCTGCCATCATTGCGGCCATTCGGGCCCGACGCCGAGAAACTGCCCGGCCTGCGCGGCCGAGGACGCGCTGGTGGCGCTCGGCCCCGGAGTGGAGCGCATCCGCGACGAGGCGGCGGCGCGGTTTCCGCAGGCGCGCGTCTCGATCCTGTCGAGCGACCTGATGGGCGGCGGCGAAAAGCTCGCGGCCGAGCTCGACGCCATCGAGCGGGGCGAGGTCGACATCGTGATCGGCACGCAGATGGCGACCAAGGGCCACCATTTTCCGAAGCTCACGCTGGTCGGGGCGGTCGATTCCGACTTCGCGCTCGGGGCCGCCGATCCGCGCGCGGCCGAGCGGACGTTCCAGACGCTCCAGCAGGTGACGGGCCGCGCCGGCCGCGCCGAACGGCCGGGCAGGGCGCTGCTGCAGAGCTTCGCGCCCGACCACCCGGCGATCCGCGCGCTGGTGTCGAACGACCGGGAAGGGTTTTACGCCGTCGAGACCGCGGCGCGCGAGGCCGCGCTGATGCCGCCCTTCGGCCGGCTCGCGGCGGTCATCGTCTCCGCGCCGACCCGTGAGGGCGCCGAGGGCCACGCCCGGGCGCTCGCGCGCGCCGCGCCGAAGACCGATGAGGTGAGGGTGCTGGGGCCGGCCGAAGCCCCGCTCGCCATGGTGCGGGGCCGGCACCGGATGCGCCTGCTGGCGCAGGCGCCGCGCGGGATCGACCTCTCGGCCTTCATGCGCGACTGGATGGCGGCCGCGCCGCCGCCCCGCAACGGGGCGCGGGTCGCCGTGGACGTCGACCCGCAGAGCTTCGTCTGAGGCCGCCGCGCCTCTCAGGCGCGACGGCTGAGACCGGAGAGCGGGCCGAGCTTATTCGTCCGCCGCCGAAGCGGACGCCGTCTTCGAGGTCTTTTTGAGCTTCTTCTTGGCGCCGAGCGTGCCGCCGCGCGGGCGCACGTCCTGTGCGATCCAGCGGATCTCGTCGAGCCACCGCGCGGCGTCGGCCGCGCCCGGGCGGCCGGCCGGAACGCCGAACTTGCGGCCGTTCACCCAGAGCCTGGGCGAGGAGAACACCCGCTTGTACTCGCAGGCGACGCCGGCGTCCCAGCACTGGTTCTCGTAGGCCATCAGGTCCATGGCGCGGGCCGGCAGGCTGACATAGCCGAAATTGTACTGCCAGCTCGGGAACTCGGCGCCGTTCTCGTCCTTGGTGACGTAGCGGTCGTGGCGCAGGCCCATATTGTGCCCGACCTCGTGGGCGACCGTGTCGGCGTCGACGCAGGCGCCGCGCGAGACCTGGGCGAAGGTCCAGTCGCCGGCGCCTTCGGCCTGGGTGATGACCCAGGCGACGCCGCAATAGCCGCCGCCCTCGCGCAGCAGCACCACGAAGTCGGCGCCGACCTCGTCGCGCACCCGCCGGGCGTCGGCGAAGGAGGCGGAGTCCGCGCCGTTGCCGGTGATGTCGTAGAGCGGGGCGTTGTAGTCCTCGCGCGCGTCCTCGTCGTAATCGCCGGCCTGCGTCGTCTTGACGAGGCGCATGGTCATGCGCACGCCGCTCGCCCGGTAGGCCTCGTTGGTGATCGCGACCGCGAGGTCGATCTCGGCGCCGATGTCGGCGGAAGCCGCCGCCGCCTTGGCGGTGTAGACGAACATCACGTCGACCTTGGCGACGGTCCAGTCGTAGGGCACGTCCTTCTTGGACTTCTTGCCCTTCTTCGCCTTGTCGAGCGACACGCCGCCCGAGAGCGGCGCGACGATCTCGGGCCCGGCGGACGGGGTCTTGGAGCGGTCGGCTTCCGAGACCGAGTGGAGGACGCCGCCGAGCGGGCGGATCGCGTAGATCCGGCCCTTGTAGCGGACGCGGCCCGTGACCTTGCCCTTCGAGACGACGAGCGTCGCGTCGCCCTCGTCGCCGTCCTTGCCGACCTTTGCGTTGATCACCGAACCGCCGTTCGCGGCCGGCTCGACGTCCGACACCTTGAAGTCGGCCGACACGCCCGGGAACAGGCCGATGGTCAGCGTGCTCGCGACCTTGCCTTCGGCGACCGCGTCGGCGTTGACCGCGACGGCGCGGATGCGCGACACGCCCGCCGGAACGACCGTGGATTTGGGACGGGCGGCGGCCGCGGCGGCGAAATCGGCCTCTTTCGGCGTCGCGAACAGGTCGGCGCCGAAGGCGGCCGGGGCCCAAAGCGCGGCGAGCGCCGCCAGGGTCAGGCGGCGGGCGCCGCGAGACGACAGGATCGACATCGTTAACATCTCCCGGATCGGCGCTGGCGCCAAAGTCGCCGGAAGTCGTTAGCACGCTTGGGCTTTTGCGGAATGACAAGCGCGCGAGAGTGCTTAACCGTTAGGGTTAACGAAGCGCGCCGCGCAGGCTTTTTCTGATGGGGCGAGCGGGCTCGCGGTTCGCGATCGCCTGCCTGGCCGCCGGGGGACCGTTCCGACGCGGCGCTCCGAACGCGCGCTGTAATCGATCGTCGTCTTGGGCGAAGCCCCGAAAGACGGCCAAAGCCGCCGCTGACGCAGCCCGCCGGCGCGCGCGGCGACGGCCCGCCGGCCGCGCCGACTTCACAAGTGGGTGAGGCGCCGGTGCCCTGCTCGAGTCGGGAACGACGGCCCTCAGCGGGAAACGGCGAGCCGGGCGGTTCAGCGATAGGCCGCGATACCCTTCCGGGTCTCGTTCAGGCGGCGGGCGTTGTCGGCGGCGCCGGGCTTGCCCTGCTTGATCCCGAACTTCTTGCCCGCGACCTTCTTGTCGGGATCCGAGAAGGAGTTGACACGCTCGCAGTAGAGGCCCGCATCCGTGCACTCGTTCGAGTAGGCCATGATGCTGCGCTTCTGCTTGGCGAGGTTGGAGTAACCGAAGTTGTATTCGGTGTCCGGCGCCGGCTCCGAAACGTAGCGGTCGTGCCGCAGGCCCATATTGTGGCCGAGCTCGTGGGTCACGGTGTAGCCGGTGATGCAGCCGCGGGCGGTGGTGGAGTAGCCGTAACCCGCCGTCGAGGCGCTAGGCTCGTCGATGTACCAGGCGATGCCGCAATATTGCGTCCCCTCCTGGATCACCGCGACGAGATCCGCCTTCAGCTGGTTGCGCAGCTGATTGACGGGCTGGAACGGCGCCGTGTCGTTGGTGACGTCGTAGAGCACTTGCGCGAAGCCGCCGGTCAGCTCGTCGTAGCCGCTGACCCGCGTGGTCCCGACGAGCTTCAGCTTGATGCCGACGCCGCCCGCCTTGTAGGCCTCGTTGGCGAGGCTGACCGCGAGGTTGATATCCGAGACGATGTTGCTCGAGGCGGCCGCGGCCCGGTCGGTGTAGGCCATCAGCAGCGTGATCTTCACGTCGCCCTTGGCCTGAGGCTCGATTCCGGACTTCTTGGCGGGCTTCGCCCCGACGCCGCCCGGCGCGGGCGTGAGCGGCCCCTCGGGCGGAAGCTTGGCGCCGGAGATCTCCGCGACCTTGTGGGCCGCGCCCTTCACCTGCTCGATCCTGAACGTCTTGGTTCCGAGCCGCACCACCCCGACCACGCCGCCGTCGGCGAGCACGAGGGTCGCGGCGTCTGCTCCCGACGTGCCCGTCCACACCGTCCCGCCGCCGACCGCAGGCTCCGTTCCGGATGGCGCGAAGGTCGCCTCGGCGCCGGGGAAGAGCCTGATGCGCACCGGCTTGCCCGAGCTCAGCGCGTTGGGGTCGAGCGAGACGAGCGCCTCGCGCGTCGCGCCCGGGACGGGCCGGGCGTCGGCGATCGCCTGATGGGGCGCGATCGGAGCCAGCAGGTCCACGGCCTGGGCCTGGGCCTGGGCCTGGGCCTGCGCCGCGCAGGGCGCGGCCGCGCAGAAGATCGCCGCCGCGACCGCGACCTCGCGAATCCGACCAAACATTCGCTTTTCCCCGAAAACTCTCGATTCAACCCGCGGTAGGCTCTGCGATTTCCGGAGTCCGGGCAATCGGATTGCGTCGTTTCAGGCCCAACCTCGTGTTACTACTTACCGAACGCCGGAACGGCGGCGGCGGGACCGCGCGCCGCCCCAGGCCCCCCGCGCGCACGGGTCGCATCGCCCGATCGCCATGGCCCTTCGTCCGAGGAAGCCGAAAGGCCGGGGGCGCGATCACGCAACGCATTGATTAATTTCAAGCTTTTCGGTCTTCGTCACAGCTACGCCATGATGTTGCGCGCCGCTTCTCAGCATGATAGTGACCGCTGCGCTTGCGGGGAGAACCCCGCGGCGGGGGCGCGCGCCGCTTCCAAAATCAACGGGTTCGGGAGGTTCGGAGCTGTCGCTCCGGTTTCAGCCCCAGGCTCCAACCAGCGAGAGACGCTCGGGTGGCAGGTAAAGACACCATCGTGTCCGGAATGGCGGGTCGCTACGCGTCCGCGCTTTTCGATCTGGCCAA
Source organism: Chenggangzhangella methanolivorans (assembly GCF_042648545.1). Classification (NCBI taxonomy): domain Bacteria; kingdom Pseudomonadati; phylum Pseudomonadota; class Alphaproteobacteria; order Hyphomicrobiales; family Methylopilaceae; genus Chenggangzhangella; species Chenggangzhangella methanolivorans. The sequence goes on along the minus strand of NZ_JBHRXS010000016.1, from coordinate 410,838 downwards.
GGAACAGAGCGCGCTCGACGCGGTCTCCAAAGATCTCGACGTCGTGACGGCGGCCCTCGCCGAGAGCGAGGATCTGCGCCGCCTCATCAAGAGCCCGGTGTTCTCCGCCGAGGAGCAGGCCCGCGCCATGGGCGCGGTGCTGGACAAGCTCGGCGTCTCGGGCCTCACCGCCAATTTCGTGAAGCTGGTGGCCTCCAACCGCCGCCTCTTCGCGCTCGAGAGCATGATCCGCGGCTTCCGCGCGCTCGCCGCCGCCGACCGCGGCGCGACCACCGCCGAAGTGACGGTCGCCGAAGAGCTCTCCTCCCAGCGTCGCGACGAACTTGCGTCCGCGCTGAAGGAGATCACCGGCAAGACGGTCGACTTCGACGTGAAGGTCGATCCCAAGATTCTCGGCGGGCTCATCGTGCGGCTCGGCAGCCGCATGGTCGACGCCTCGCTCAAGACCAAGCTCAATTCGATCAAACTCGCTATGAAAGAGGTCGGCTGATGGACATTCGCGCCGCCGAGATCACCTCGATCCTCAAGGATCAGATCAAGAACTTCGGCCAGGAGGCTGAGGTCTCCGAGGTCGGTCAGGTGCTGTCGATCGGCGACGGCATCGCGCGCGTCTACGGCCTCGACAACGTCCAGTACGGCGAGATGGTCGAGTTCAAGGACGGCATCCGCGGGATGGCGCTCAACCTCGAGACCGACAATGTCGGCGTCGTGGTGTTCGGCTCCGACCGCGGCGTGTCGGAAGGCGACACCGTCAAGCGCACCGGCTCGATCGTGGACGTTCCCGTCGGCCGCGGCCTTCTCGGCCGCGTGGTCGACGCGCTCGGCAACCCGATCGACGGCAAGGGCCCGATCGAGGCGACCGAGCGTCGCCGCGTCGACGTGAAGGCGCCGGGCATCATCCCGCGCAAGTCCGTCCACGAGCCGATGCAGACGGGCATCAAGTCGATCGACGCGCTGATCCCGATCGGCCGCGGCCAGCGCGAGCTGATCATCGGCGACCGCCAGACCGGCAAGACCACGATCGCGCTCGACACCATCCTCAACCAGAAGTCGATCAACGCGGGCGACGACGAGAGCGCCAAGCTCTATTGCGTCTACGTCGCGGTCGGCCAGAAGCGCTCCACCGTCGCGCAGTTCGTGAAGGTGCTGGAAGAGAACGGCGCGCTCGAATATTCGATCATCATCGCGGCGACGGCGTCCGACCCCGCCCCGATGCAGTTCCTGGCGCCCTTCTCCGGCTGCGCCATGGGCGAGTACTTCCGCGACAACGGCATGCACGCGCTGATGGTCTATGACGACCTGTCCAAGCAGGCGGTGGCCTATCGCCAGATGTCGCTGCTGCTGCGCCGTCCGCCCGGCCGCGAGGCCTATCCGGGCGACGTGTTCTATCTCCACTCGCGTCTGCTGGAGCGCGCCGCCAAGCTCAACGACGAGCAGGGCGCCGGTTCGCTGACCGCGCTTCCGGTCATCGAGACGCAGGCCAACGACGTGTCGGCCTACATCCCGACCAACGTGATCTCGATCACCGACGGCCAGATCTTCCTCGAATCCGACCTGTTCTACCAGGGCGTCCGTCCGGCGGTGAACGTCGGCCTCTCGGTGTCGCGCGTCGGCTCCTCGGCCCAGATCAAGGCCATGAAGCAGGTGGCCGGCAAGATTAAGGGCGAGCTCGCGCAGTACCGCGAGATGGCGGCCTTCGCCCAGTTCGGCTCCGACCTCGACGCCTCGACCCAGCGCCTGCTGAACCGCGGCGCGCGCCTCACCGAGCTCCTTAAGCAGCCGGCCTTCTCGCCGCTGCGCGTCGAGGAGCAGGTCGTGGTGATCTACGCCGGCACCAACGGCTACCTGGACAAGCTGCCCGTCAACAAGGTCCGCAAGTACGAGGCCGAGCTCCTCGAGCACCTGAACTCGAGCGAGAAGGATCTGCTTGAGACCATCCGCAAGGACAAGGCGCTCAAGGACGAGACCATCGCGAAGGTGAAGTCGGTTCTCGACACCTTCTCGAAGTCGTTCGACTGAGCCTTTAGCCACTCAAGCGGAGTTCGAGCGCGCGCATGGCGAGCCTAAAGGACCTCAGGAACCGTATCGCCTCGGTCAAGGCGACGCAGAAGATCACCAAGGCCATGCAGATGGTGGCCGCGGCGAAGCTGCGCCGCGCCGAGACCGCGGCCGCGGCCGCGCGTCCCTACGCCGAGCGCATGGAGCGGGTGCTCTCGAACCTCGCGGCCGGCATGAAGGGCTCGCCGCTCGCGCCGAGGCTGATGGCCGGCACGGGCGACGACAAGCGCCACCTGCTCGTCGTCGTCACCGCCGACCGCGGCCTCTGCGGCGGCTTCAACTCCTCGATCTCGCGTCTGGCGCGCGATCACGCCCGCCGGCTTCTGGCGGAAGGCAAGCAGGTCGAGTTCCTGTGCGTCGGCCGCAAGGGCGCGGACATCCTGAAGCGCCAGTTCCCGGGCAAGATCGACGACGTCATCTCGCTGCGCGAGGTGAAGAGCGTCGGCTTCGACACCGCCACGATGATCGGCGAGCGCGTCCTCTCGATGTTCGAAGAGGACAAGTTCGACGTCGCGACGCTGTTCTATTCGAAGTTCAAGTCGGTGGTCAGCCAGATCCCGACCGCCCAGCAGATCGTCCCGGCGGAGCTTCCCGAAGAGGACGAGACCACGGACCTCCTGAAGGGCGCGGTCTACGAATACGAGCCGTCCGAAGAGGAGATCCTGGAGGAGCTGCTGCCGCGCAACGTCGCGATCCAGATCCTCAAGGCGCTGCTCGAGAACGCCGCTTCGGAGCAGGGCGCGCGCATGTCCGCGATGGACAACGCGACCCGCAACGCCGGCGACATGATCAAGCGGCTTTCGCTCGAATATAACCGAACCCGCCAGGCGCAGATCACCAAGGAGCTGATCGAGATCATCTCCGGCGCCGAGGCGCTCTGACGTCATTCCGACGAGGACCAACCCAATGACCGCACATGTCGGCCGCATCACCCAGGTCATCGGCGCCGTCGTCGACGTCCAGTTCGACGGCCATCTGCCCGAGATCCTGAACGCGCTCGAGACCAACAACAACAACTCGCGCCTGGTGCTGGAAGTCGCCCAGCACCTCGGCGAGTCGACGGTCCGCGCGATCGCGATGGACTCCACCGAAGGCCTCACCCGCGGCCAGCAGGTCTCCGACACCGGCGAACCGATCCTGGTTCCGGTCGGCGACGCCACGCTCGGGCGCATCCTGAACGTCATCGGCGAGCCGATCGACGAAGGTCAGCCGGTCCAGGGCGAGGGCAAGCGCCCGATCCACGCCCCGGCCCCGTCCTACGCCGAGCAGGCCACCGAGACCGAGATCCTCGTCACCGGCATCAAGGTCGTCGACCTGCTCGCGCCTTACGCCAAGGGCGGCAAGGTCGGCCTGTTCGGCGGCGCGGGCGTCGGCAAGACGGTGCTCATCCAGGAGCTCATCAACAACGTCGCGAAGGCCCATGGCGGCTATTCGGTGTTCGCCGGCGTCGGCGAGCGCACCCGCGAGGGCAACGACCTCTATCACGAGTTCATCGAGTCCGGCGTCAACCAGAAGGGCGGCGGCGAAGGCTCCAAATGCGCCCTCGTGTTCGGCCAGATGAACGAGCCCCCCGGGGCCCGCGCCCGCGTTGCGCTGACCGGCCTCACCATCGCCGAGCACTTCCGCGACAAGGGCCAGGACGTGCTGTTCTTCGTCGACAACATCTTCCGCTTCACCCAGGCGGGTTCGGAAGTGTCGGCGCTGCTCGGCCGCATCCCGTCGGCGGTGGGCTATCAGCCGACGCTCGCGACCGACATGGGCGCGCTGCAGGAGCGCATCACCACCACCAACAAAGGCTCGATCACGTCCGTGCAGGCGATCTACGTGCCGGCCGACGACCTGACCGACCCGGCCCCGGCCGCCTCCTTCGCCCATCTTGACGCCACGACCGTGCTCAACCGCTCGATCGCGGAAAAGGGCATCTACCCGGCGGTCGACCCGCTCGACTCGACCTCGCGCATTCTCTCCGCCGCGATCATCGGCGAGGAGCACTACGCGACCGCCCGCCGCGTGCAGGAGACGCTGCAGCGCTACAAGTCGCTGCAGGACATCATCGCGATCCTGGGCATGGACGAGCTTTCCGAAGAGGACAAGCTGACGGTGTCGCGCGCCCGCAAGGTCGAGCGCTTCCTCAGCCAGCCGTTCCACGTCGCCGAAATCTTCACCGGCTCGCCGGGCAAGTTCGTCGACCTCGCCGACACCATCAAGGGCTTCAAGGAGCTGGTGGAAGGCAAGCACGACGCGCTTCCGGAGGCCGCCTTCTACATGGTCGGCACCATCGAAGAGGCGATCGAGAAGGGCAAGAAGCTCGCCGAAGGCGCCTGAGCTTCTTGACTGGTCACGCGGGCCGCGAGCCGTCGCGGTCCGCCCGAAATGGCATGGCGTGAGGTCCGATGAACGCGAAGATCCTTCTCCTCGTCATCGGGCTCGTGGTCGGCGGCCTCGCCGGCTGGCTGACCCGGCCGCAGGCCGCGGAGGTCAATGTGCTCGGCCTCAAGGTCGAGGTGCAGGGCGACCAGGCGGCGGGGGCGAGCGGCGGTTCGCTCACCACCGGCCAGACCCAGCATGTCGCGATCTTCGCGGCGGTCGGCGCGCTTCTCGGCTTCGGGATCGGCTTCGTGGCCGACCGGCGCCGGTAACGGTTTAGGAAACGAAGAGACGATGGACAGCTTCCAGTTCGAGCTCGTGTCGCCTGAAAAGCTGCTGATCTCCGAAGAGGTCCAGCACGTGGTCGTGCCGGGCGTCGAGGGCGAATTCGGCGTGCTGGCCCATCACGCGCCGCTGCTCTCGGTGCTGCGCCCGGGCGTCGTCCAGGTGTTCAAGGCCGAGGGCGGCGAGCCCGAGCGCCTGTTCGTCAAGGGCGGCTTCGCCGACGTCAACCCGAAGGGCCTGACCATCCTCGCCGACGAGGCGATGCCGATGTCCGAGTTCGACGTCGCCAAGCTCGACGCCGCGATCAAGGACGCCGAAGAGGATCTGGCCGACGCCGAGGGCGAAGAGTCCAAGCGCCGCGCCCGCGAGAAGGTCGACCAGCTCAAGGAATTCCGCGCGGTCGTCGCGTAATCGAGACGCTGACGCCTTCTTGATCCTCCTCCGCAAAGCGGAGGAGGGGGACCATCGCGAACGCGATGGTTGAGGAGGCGCGGCGCAGACGTTCACCAGCGAGAAGCCGCAGCGCCGGCCCCCTCCACCGCCTTCGGCGGTCCCCCTCCCCCGCTGCGCAGGGGAGGATCCGAAAAGCGCTCAGCTTCAGCACGAGACGCATCGGTTCTGTGTCCCGGCTCAAGGTCGGACACGGGGCGGGCATATCCAGCGCAACTGCGTAGCGTCGTCGGCGTCCCTATCGCTTCGCCACGAAGATTCCGCCGTCGTCCTCGATGGTGACGCTGTGCTCGGTGCCGAGATAGGCGAGGGCGTCTCCCAGAACGTCTGACGTCGGCTGAAGGGGTCCAAGCACCCAGTTGAGCTCCGCGACAGTCGCGTAGCCGCGCCCGCGCACTCTGAACGCCAGGCGTCTCAGCTTCTCACGCAGTTCGGGCGACAGCGCGGGATAGTCCATGGCGCCAAACTATGGCGAGGCCGCCGCGCCGCAAGCGGCTGTTTAGCCGGACGCCGCGATCTCCTGCGCCACTCCGTCGAGCCTCTCCAGCGTCGCCTTGAGATCATCCTCGCTCGTCGCGGGGTTGATCGTGCACATGCGGATCGTCAGCCGGCCGTCGAGCCGCGTGGTGCCGACGACCGCGAACCCTTCGTCCATCAGCCGCCGCGCCGCGGAAGCGTTCACCGCGTCGGCGGCTTCAGGCGCAAGCCCCTCGGGCGCGTAACGGAAGGCGGTGATCGCCATCTGGGCGGGCGAAACCAAGCGCCAGCCGTCCATGGCCCGAACCAGCCGCTCGGCCGTCTCCGCCAGCGCGAAGCCGTGCGCGATCGCGGCGCCGAGCCCCTCCCGCCCCATCGCCTGAAATGTGAGCCACAGGCGAACCGCGCGCGCCGGGCGGGTGAGCTCGGGGCCGAGGTCCCAATAATTCGGCTCGGCCCCTTCGGCCGCGCCGTCGCGCAGATAGTCGGAGGCGAGCGCGAAACTCGGCGCGAGCACGGCCGCGTCCCGCACCAGCGTCATGCCGCAGCCATAGGTCTGGAACAGCCATTTGTGCGCGTCCCAGGCGATGCTGTCGGCGCGCTCGATCCCGGCCAGCAGTCCGCGATGGGCGGGCGACAACAGCGCCGAGGCCCCGAAGGCGCCGTCGACATGCATCCAGAGCGCCTCGCGCGCGCAGAGAGCTGCGATCTCCGCAAGGGGATCGATCGCCCCGGTGTTGGTCGTGCCGGCGCTTGCGACCACCGCGAAGGGTTTTTGGCCGGCGGCGCGGTCGTCCGCGACGGCCCCGGCAAGAGCCGCGACGTCGAGGCGCCGCCCGGCGTCGGTCGGAACGACCCGAATCTGCCGCGATAGAAAGCCGGCTATCCGAAGCGACTTCGCGACCGACGAATGGGTTTCGGAGGTGACGTAGGCCACGGCGCGGCCGCGCTCTTCGTCCGTGAGCCGGCTGTCGCGCGCGGCGACGAGCGCGGTGAGGTTCGCCATGGAGCCGCCCGAGACGAACAGGCCGCCGGAGGCGTCCGGAAAGCCCGCCGCGTCGCAGAGCAGCCGGATCAGTCCGCGCTCGATCGCGGTCGCGCCCTCGCTCTGCAGCGCCGAGCCGAGATGCGGATTGTGGATCTGCGCCGCAAGCTCGCCGAGCCAGGAGACCGGCGAGGCCGGCGCCGGGATGAAGGCGAAGAAGCGCCGGTGGCCGGTGTCCATGCCATAGGGCAGGGCGCCTGCGAGCAGCGCGTCGAGCGCTTCGCCGAGCGGGCGGCCTCGGTCGGGAAGGGCGGGGCCGAGGTCGAGCGTTTCGGCGCGCGAGAAGGCGGGGGCGTCGGGGCCGCGCGCCGCATGGCCGAGCGCGTGGGAGGTCAGGCGCGCCAAGGCCGCGGCGAGATCGCCATCGTCGGTGGGAGCCGCCGATCCGACCCCCTCTCCCGTGCGGGGAGGGGCAGGGGGCGGCGAGGCCGAGCCTTTCTCGAACGGCGTCCCCGAACCGTCGCCCATCGCCCTGATCAGGCGTCCGCGTCGGCCTTCGGCGCGGTCGCCTCGGTTCCGCGCTGGCGGAACATCAGCTTGTCGACGCGCGGGCCGTCCATGTCGATCACCTCGACGATCCAGCCGCCGACGTCGAGCGTGTCGCCCTCGTTCGGGATGCGGCCGAGCGAGGCGATCACGAGGCCGGCTGCGGTGTGGAATTCGCCCTGCGCGGACTGCGGGATGTTGAACGCGAAGGCCTCGGTGACGGTGTCGAGCGCGGCGCGGCCGTCCACCATGTAGGAGCCGTCCTCGCGGCGGCGGATGTCCTGGTCCTCGGCGGTCTCGTGCTCCTCGGGAAGGACGCCGGCGATCGCGCCCAGCACGTCGTGCGAGGTGACGATGCCCTCGAACCCGCCGAACTCGTCGACCACGAAGGCGGTCGATGACGGCTGCGACTTGAACAGCTCGAGCAGCGACAGCGCCGAGGCGCCTTCGGGCACGTAGAGCGGGTCCTTGACCTGGCTGGCGAGCTCGAAGTCCTGGCCCGCGAGCAGCTTCGCCAGCACGTCCTTCTTGTGCAGGATGCCGACCGGATCGTCGACCGAGCCGTTCTTGCCGACGACGATGCGCGAGAACGGGCTTTCGGCGAGCTCCGTCTTGATCGTTTCGAGATCGTCGGAGGTGTCGATCCAGAACACCTCGCGGCGCGGCGTCATGATGGAGCGCACCGGCCGGTCCGCGAGGCCCAGCACGCCCTCGATCATGCGCTTCTCCACCGGCTCGATCGATCCGGCGGCGACGCCCTCGGCGATGACCGAGCGCACCTCTTCTTCCGTGACGTTGGAGCCGTCCTGCTCCTTCACGCCGAGGAGCCGGAGCATCACGGCGGTCGAGGCGTTCAGCACGATCACCATCGGGGTGCCGATCAGCGCCACGATGCGCAAGGGGCCGGACACGAATGCGGCGATCGGCTCGGGGTTCGAGAGCGCCACGCGCTTGGGCACGAGCTCGCCGAGGATCAGCGACATGTAGCCGATGCCGAACACCACGACCGCGCTCGCCACCGGGCCGGCGTAGCCGCCGAGGCTCGTGGTCTCGCGCAGGAATTCGGCGAAGGGATCGGCGAGCGAGGATTCGCCGACGACGCCGGTCAGGATCGCGATGAGCGTGATGCCGATCTGGACCGAGGACAGGAAGCTCGACGGATCGTCGGCGAGCTTGATGGCGCGGGCCGCGCCAGGGTCGCCCGCGTCCGCCATCATCTTGAGGCGGGGTCTGCGGGCCGAGACGATCGCGAGCTCCGACAGCGCGAAGAAACCGTTCAGGACCACGAGGCCCAGGAGAACGGCGATGTCGACGATCGGCATGAATGGTCCGCGAAGGGGTCGGGGGCTGGGGCCCGCGGGAAGCGATCACTATAGCGCCTTGATCGCGCAGCGTCATCGCCGCGTCCGCGGCGTTGGCGCGCGGGCGAATTGCGGACAAGGGAACGAAATACCTTTAAATTCTGTTGGTATACGGTGGACTGCGTATGCCGCGGACGCCGCCGTCCGCTTATGTTGTTGATTCGTAAATCCGACTGTCATGAACCGGACAGATCGCAGGGCTAGTCTCACCCGATGGTTGATTCGATCGATCGTCTTTATCGCGCCGTGTGCGAGGCCGCCGAGGAGCGGCCCGCTCTGTCGCGGACGGCCCGGTTGAGGCGCGAGGGCGTCAACAAGATGGCGAAGAAGGTGGCCGAAGAGGCCGCCGAGGTCGCGATCGAGGCGGTGACCGGCGCGCGCGAGGCGCTGATCCGCGAAAGCGCCGACCTGATCTACAATCTCGTCGTTCTGTGGTCGGCCTCCGACGTGAGGCCGGAGGACGTCTACGCCGAGATGGACAGGCGCGAGCGGCTCTACGGCATCGCGCAGAAGCTTCCCAAGACGGCGTCCGCGCAGTTCGAGGAGCCGGCCGCTTCTCCGACCCCCGAGACCGTGTCGCGCTGACTGCGACGGCTGGCCGCTTAGGACTTCGCGTGCGCCGATAGGTCGGTGATGGTCGGCGCGGCTCCCGTGACCGGGTTCTCCGGGTCCCACTCATAGGTCAGCGTCTCGAAGCGCATGTCGAGCGCGTCGACCACGAGCAGGCGGCCGACCAGACCCTGCCCGAAGCCGACGATCTCGCGCACGACCTCGATCGCCATCATCGAACCCATCATGCCGGCGAGCGCGCCGAGGACGCCTGCCTCAGCGCAGGACGGCACGGTCCCGGGCGGCGGCGGCTCCGGGAAGAGGCAGCGCCAGGTCGGGTTGGGCGTCCCGTCGGGGCGGGCTTCGTGCGCGCGGATGGTGGTCAGCGTCGCGTCGAAGGTTCCGAGCGAGGCGGTGACGAGCGGGCGCCTGGCCAGCACGCAGGCGTCGGCGACGAGATAGCGGGTCGCGAAGGAATCCGAGCCGTCGGCCACGATGTCGTAGGACGAGATCAGGTCCATGGCGTTCGAGGCGTCGAGCCGCGTGTCGTGGGCCTCCACCGCCACATGCGGGTTGACCCTCGCGAGCGCCGAGACCGCCGAGGCGGTCTTCTTGACGCCGACGTCGTCCGTCGCGTGCAGCACCTGGCGCTGCAGGTTGGAGAGCGAGACGACGTCGTCGTCCACGATGCCGATCGTCCCGACGCCCGCGGCCGCGAGGTAGAGCGCGAGCGGCGAGCCGAGCCCTCCGGCCCCGACGACGAGCACGCGGGCCTTCGCAAGCCGCTGCTGGCCCGGCCCCCCGATCTCCCGCAGGACGATGTGCCGGGCGTAGCGTTCGACTTCTTCGGATGAGAGCGCCATGGCCGCAGCCATACGACGCCCATGCGGCGCTGGCAAAGCCTTGTGTTTGACACTGAACTTACACAGTGTTTATATCGTGTGTTCTTTGGTGGAGGGCGCGATGTCGAAGTATGATCCCCTTGGCTCGTTTCTCCGGATGCAGCCGGCGTCCCATGTGCCGATGACATTCTCGGACATCGAGCAGATCATCGGCTTTTCTCTGCCGGCGGTGGCCAAAAGCGCCCGCGCTTGGTGGAGCAACAATCCGTCGAACAATGTCATGACGAAGGTTTGGACCGCCGCGGGGTTTCGCTCCGAGCAGGTGGACATGGCGGGCGAAAAGCTCGTTTTCCGGCGGCAGATCAGCGATGCGCCCACCCCGCCCTCTCCGGCGGCCGGTCGGCCGCATCCGCTTTTCGGCTGCCTGAAGGGAACAACGACGGTCGCCGCCGGCGTCGACGTCGCCACGCCCGCTGACGCCGACTGGGGCCAAGCCGCGCAGTGAGCCAGCCCATCCTGCTCGACACCTGCGCGGTCATCTGGATCGCGGAGGACGCCGCCATCGCCAAGACAGCGCGCGCTGAGCTCGATGCGGCGCTTGACGACGGCGTTCCCGTCATGGTGTCGGCGATGACGGCGTGGGAGATCGGACTGCTGGCCGCTCGTGGCCGGCTGATCCTGTCTCTTACGCCCGAGCGTTGGTTTTCCAGATTTGTTTCCTCGCCGGGGGTCGAGTTGGCGCCGCTGTCCGCCAACGTGCTGATCGCGTCGTCCTACCTCCCCGGCGATCCTCCGTCCGATCCCGCCGATCGCATCATCGCGGCGACCGCCCGCGATCTCGGCGCGCGGCTGATGACTCGCGACAGGCTGCTGCTCTCCTACGGCGAATTAGGACATCTCGCGACGATCGCGTGTTGAGCTTCGGCTTAACGGTTTGGTCTGGGCGCGGGGGCCATCATCGGGACGGATCTCATCAGGAGCGGCCTCCCATGATACGCCCCGCTGTGCGCCTTGCGACTTTGGCCTTCGCGCTGCTGGCGACGCCCGCCTTCGCGCAGTCGCCTTCGCCGACATGCCAGGGGCAGGATCTCGTCGCCAAGGCGAAGGCCGAGCGCCCGGAGGCCTACGCCGCCTTCGAGGAGGCGGCGAAGAAGATCCCGAACGCCGAGGGGCTGCTCTGGCGGATCGAGGGCAAGGACGGGGCGAAGCCCTCCTTCCTCTTCGGCACCATGCACACGACCGAGGACGATCTCGTGGCGCTGAGTGATCCGCTGCGCGCCGCGATGAAGGAGGTCGGCTCGGTCGCGGTGGAGCTCGCCGACGCGCAAGGCTCGGCCGCGCAGGCCGCGATGATCGCCTTCGTCACCAAGAAGGGCGTCGACTTTTCCGGCAAGGGCCTCGAGGGGCTCGACGACGCCCAGGTCGCCGAGATCAAGCGACGGCTCGAGCAGGCCGGCATGCCGTCCTCGATCGCGCCGATGCTGAAACCCTGGTTCCTGGCCATGACGCTGCAGGTCTCGTCCTGCGAGCTCAAGAAGATGAACGACGGCAAGCCGACGATCGACGCCGTGGTCGAGAAGGAGGCCAAGGCGGCGGGGCTGAAGGTCGTCGGGCTGGAGACCGTGTCGGAGCAGCTCGAGGCCGTTTCGGCCGTGTCGGAGGAGAGCGCCAAGCGCATGATCCGCGACGCCGTCGCCAACGTTTCGGCGGGCGACGACCTCCAGACCACGACGCTCGCGCTCTACCGCGCCCGCCATGTCGGCTGGTATTTCGAGATGAAGCGCGACACCTTCGGGGTGGCGTTTGACGTCTCGGCGCACGCCGATTTCCTCGAGGACATCGTCGACCGCCGCAACCGGCTGATGCTGGAGCGGAGCCGTCCGCTGGTCGACGCCGGCCCGACGCTGATCGCCGTCGGCGCGCTGCACCTGCCGGGCAAGAACGGGCTCGTCGAGCTGTTCCGCGGGGCGGGCTACACGGTCACGAAGGTGTGGTGAGCGCTGCGTCCTTGTCCCGGACTTGATCCGGGACCCAGAACCGACGCCGCTGTTCAAGCGATCTCCGAACCGCGCCGCCTTCTTCGGGAACCCAGGTCGGTTCTGGATCCCGGGTCAGGCCCGGGATGACGCCGATCCCGCGCCGCCTTCGTCGGAGCCCGCATCGGTTCTGGGTCCCGGATCAAGTCCGGGACAAGAGGGGGCGGCGGCCGGAAGACGCGCCGAACCCTCACGCCCCGAGACGCCGCCCGTCCAGAAGGCGCCCTGAACGCCCGGCGCAGCCGGTGGAGGTGTTGCGAGCAGCCTCGTCGTCATGGGTCCGGCTTGACCGGACCATCATCCGCCGTCGGCGTCGAGCGCCGCGCCCGAAGCATGTGCTGCGGAACCGCGACCGTCCTTGTCCCGGACTTGATCCGGGACCCAGAACCGACGCCGCTGTTCAAGCGATCTCCGAACCGAGCCGCCTTCCTCGGGACCCAGGTCGGTTCTGGATCCCGGGTCAGGCCCGGGATGACGCCGATCCCGCGCCGTCTTCGTCGGGAACCCGCATCGGTTCTGGGTCCCGGGTCAGGCCCGGGACAAGAGGGGGCGGCGGCCGCGAGACGCGCCGCCTCACGCCCCGAGACGCCGCCCGTTCAGAAGGCGCGCTGAACGCCTAGCGCACTCAATGGAGGCGTTGCGAGCAGCCTCGTCGTCATGGTCCAGTTTGACCGGACCATCATCCGCCGTCGACCTCGAGCGCGGCGCCCGAAGCATGTCCTGCGGAAACGCGACCGTCCTTGTCCCGGACTTGATCCGGGACCCAGAACCGACGCCGCTGTTCAAGCGATCTCCGAACCGCGCCGCCTTCTCCGGGAACCCATGTCGGTTCTGGATCCCGGGTCAGGCCCGGGATGACGCCGATCCCGCGCCGTCTTCGTCGGGGACCCACATCGGTTCTGGGTCCCGGATCAAGTCCGGGACAAGAGGGGCGGCGGCCGCGAGACGCGCCGAACCCTCACGCCCCGAGATACCGGCGCTTCAGATGCGCCTTGAACACGCCGGCGTCGAGCGGCCTTCCGGTCGCGCGGGTCAGCAGCTCGTCGGTCTCGTAGAGCGAGCCCTGCCCGTGGACGTTCGCGCGCAGCCACGCGACGAGCGGCGAGAAGTCTCCGCGGCCGATCGCCGGCAGGATGTCGGGATCGGCCTTCGTGGCTGCGTCGAACAGCTGCGCGGCCGTCATGGCGCCGAGCGTATAGGTCGGGAAATAGCCCCAGCCGCCGCTCGGCCAGTGGATGTCCTGCAGGCAGCCGAGGCGGTCGTTCGGCGGCGTGACGCCCAGGAGCTCCTTCATGCCGTCGTTCCAGGCCCCCGGAAGGTCGGCGAGCGCGAGGTCGCCGGCGATCATCGCGCGTTCGAGCCGGTAGCGCAGGATGACGTGGGCCGGATAGGTGACCTCGTCGGCGTCGACCCGGATGAAGCCGCGCTCGACCCGGGTGTAGCGCCGCCACAGCGCGTCGCTCGTCCACGCCGGCCCCTCTCCGCCGAACGCCTCCTTCATGATCGGGCCGGCGAAGGCGATGAACTCCTTGGAGCGGCAGGCCTGCATCTCGATCAGCAGCGACTGGCTCTCATGCACGCTCATGCCACGGGCGTGGCCGACCGGCTGGTTCATGTAGCCGGCGGGGCGGCCCTGCTCGTAGAGCGCATGGCCGGTCTCGTGCAGCACGCCCATGAGCGAGGAGGTGAAGTCGGCCTCGTCGTAGCGCGTGGTGATGCGCACGTCGTTGTCGGCGCCGCCGCAGAACGGATGGGTGGAGACGTCGAGGCGGCCGCGCTCGAAATCGTAGCCGAGCGCCGCCATGAAGCGCAGGCCGAGCGAGCGCTGCGTCTCGACGGCGAACGGTCCTTCGAGCGCGGGATCTGCGGGGCGCTTGCCTTGCGCGGCCAGCGCCTCCTCGAGGAAGCCCGGCAGGAAGCCCGCGAGATCGTCGAACAGCACGTCGATCTTTTCGGCGCGGCCGCCGGGCTCGTAGTCGTTCAGCAGCGCGTCGTAGGCGCCGAGGCCGAGCTTCTGGCCCTTGGCCGCGCCGACCTCGCGCTGGAGGCGCAGCACTTCGGCGAGGAACGGCAGCAGGCCGACGAAGTCCGACTCCTGCCGCGCCGTGCGCCAGCGCATCTCGCAGGCCGAGACCGCCTTGCTCGACGCCGCGACGAGCTCCGGCGGCAGCGCGGTCTCGACCGTCCAGAGCCGACGGATCTCGCGGATGTTGGCGCGCTCCCAGTCGCCGAGCCCGTCTTCGGCCTCAGCCGCCAGCAGCATCTCGCCGAGGCGCGCGTCGGTCGCCATCTCGTGCTGGAGCACCGCGAGCACCGCCATGCTCTCCGCGCGCGTGTCCGCCGCGCCCTTGGGCATCATGGCGGCGTTGTCCCAGTGCAGGATCCCCATCGCGTTCGAAAGCGCGGAGATCTTGCCGTAATGGGCCGCGAGGTCGGAATAGGCGGTCATGGGGGCGATCCGGTTCGGGAGGGTCCGACCGACTTAGCGGGTCGCGGGAGGAGATGTCGAGTGCGCCCCCCTTGTCCCGGACTTGATCCGGGACCCAGAACCGATGCGGATTCAAGGCGAGGCGATCGGCGTCCGCGCATTGATCGAGAAGCGTCTCGGTTCTGGGTCCCGGATCAAGTCCGGGACAAGAAAGTCAGTACGTCGCTTCGTCGAGGCTGTTGAGCGCGCGAACCACGCCGCCCGGCGCGCCGGTGCCTTCTTTCCGCGCCACGAGCGCGATGCGCTTCTCCCGGCCCGGGGCGAGGTGCAGCCAGTTCTCCGCCGGCCGCCACGCCTCGTCGGAGATGTGGACCGACTGCGCGAAACGCTCGCTCTTCAGCACGAGCTCCGGCGCGTCCGGCTCGCCCTCGACGCGCGCGGAAAGCCCGAGCGCGGCGCGCGGCCGCGCGCGGCCGAGCGGGAAGTGGAACGCCTCGGCGAGCACTGCCCCGGTCCTGGCGCAGGTCAGCGCCGCGCTCGTGACGTCGTGGCTCGGAGGCCCGAACTTGTACGCATAGGAGATGTCGAAGAACCGGCCGATCAGCTCGAAGGCCGACAGCGTCTGGGCCTCGCGGCTCGCGACTGCGACGGCGCGAGAGGCGGCGACTACCGGGGCCGCGCCGTCGCGCCAGCAGGTGAGCGAGAGCTCGGCCTCCAGCGGTTCGGGGCGCTCGTTGATCACGTGGAGCGCGATCCCGTTGACGCCCTCGTCGGTGATCGAGAGCTGGACGGGCCGGAACGCGCGCTTGAGCCCGTGCCAGGCCGATTTCGGCTCGCCGTCGGAGGCGATCACGCCCCAGCCGGCGCCGGGCATGAGATCCTGCAGCAGCCAGACCAGCGCGCCGCGGGTGGCTGAGCCGGGGCGGCGGAACTCGGCGTAGGCCTCCTCCAGAACGTCCGGAACGACCGCGCGCGACAGCGCGAAATAGCGCTCCGGATCCTCGCGCTTCAGCTCCAGCGTCGAGACGCCGTAGAGGCGCTCGACATAGTGGTCGCGCACGTCCTCGAAGTCCCAAGCCGCGCCCATGTCGCGCGGCACGCCGCGCTTCCAGTCGGGCGTGTGGGTGACGGGCGAAATCTTCGCGCGGGCGAGCGAGACGTCTTCCGGCACGTTGGAGAAGGCGAGGCTCTCGGAGGCGAAGCGCACCCGCGCGCGGCGGGCGTCCTCCAGCGGGCGGCGATAGGCCCCGACGCCGTAGTAATGCGTTACGCCCTGGTCGGCGATGAAGGGCAGGTGGCCGCCGGACGGCGAGTTCGGGACATAGGGAACATCCGGCCGCAGCTCCTTCAGCGCTTCGGGCAGCGCCTCGTCGAACACCGGCCCGCCCCAGGCGTCGGCGGGCGCGCCGAGCATGGCGGCCTGCTGGAACACCTCCGAGCCGCCGCAGAACACGGCGAGGCAGGCGTTGGTCTGCGTGCGGTCGAGGAAGCTTTCGGCCTCGCGCCGGACCGACTCCCGAAACGCCTCGTCGGCCTGCGGGTAGTCGAAATTCGCGAGCATCGCCTCCTGCCAGACCATGATCCCGAGCTCGTCGCAGAGCGCGAAGAAGTCGTCGGTCTCGTAGGCCATGACGCCGGGGACGCGGATCATGTTCATGCCGGCCTCGCGCGCGAGGCGGAGCCACGGCTTGTAAGCCTCGCGGGAGCCCGCAAGCGAGACCGCGTCCGCGCTCGACCAGCAGGCGCCGCGGGCGAAGACGGGGACGCCGTTGATCACGAGCCCAAAACCGTCGCCGTCCGCGTCGCGGTCGACCGCGATCGAGCGGAAGCCGACGCGGCCGAGGTCGAAGGTCTCGCCGTCGAGGGTGACGGAGAGATCATGCAGCGCCGGTTCGCCATGGGTGTGCGGGAACCACGGCGCGACGCCGGGGAGGGCGAGGTCGGCGACGAGGCGGCCGTTTTCCTCTTGAACGAGGGGGGCGGTGAGGCCGGCGCACCGAACCACACCGTCATGCCCGAGCTTTGCTCGGGTATCCACGACTTGGTCGTCGCGCTCGACGCTCCCAGAAAGTCGTGGATGCCCGGCCGCCGCCGGGCATGACGGTCGAGGTTTTAGCGTGACCTTGAGACGACCGACGCCGTCCTCGTAAGCCGTCCGCACGTCGATCTTCGGCATCGCGCCCTCGACGCGCCAGATCGGGCGCCACGGGCCGGTCGGCCGGCCCGCAGGACTCCAGCCGGGCGTCGAGCCGAGCGCGGTGGTGCGGAAGAAGCGCAGCCCGTTCGGCTGGATCATCTGCGGCCGCCAGCGCGAGCGTTTTGGCGCGGCGGCGAGTCTGGGCCCGAGCGCCCGGAAGCAGATCGCGACCTCGGCCCCGGCCGCGAGGTCGACGTCGAGGGTCACCGGCTCGAACATCGAGCGGCTCTCGGCGCGCTTCTCTCCGTCAATCCAGATCTCGGAGACGATCGCGAGCCCGTCGAAGACGAGCGAGCCGGAAAGCGGCTCGGAGAGTCGCGTGCGGAGCCAGTGGTCTTTCGCGTCGATCGCGTGCGCCGAGGCGTCGGTCAGCGCCTTCTGCGCCCGCAGCGCGCCGGCGATCGTTCCGGGGACCTCGAACGGCGCCCAGCCCGCGTCAGGCAGGTCGGCGGGCGAGGCGTGCGCGTCCGCGGCCGTCGCGAGAACGCTCCATCCGTCGATAGGCGCGCGGTGCGAGGTGCGGAACGAGGCCATAGGTCAATGGGCCGCGGCGGAAAGCGAGTGCGTGCTTCGAGACGCCTCGCTGGCGCGAGGCTCCTCAGCATGAGGAAGCTTCAGGAGGTGGAACACAGAACTCAACACGCCACCGTTCCTCATGCTGAGGAGCCGGCGCAGCCGGCGTCTCGAAGCACGCAGTTCGTCTCAGTCCGGAAACCGGGCCACGAGCGCCGCGATCAGCCGGTCATGCGCGGCCTCGACGCCCGCGAGCGAGGCGTCGAGCCTCGCGAAGGACATCTGGCGCACCGAGCGCGCGAGATGGAGCTGCGCGACCTTCGCGCCCTCCGCGATCTCGAGGCTCGCGGCTCTCGCCTCGCACAGCCCGTCGAGCGGCAGCCAGCCGAGATGGTCGGCGTAGAGCTCGAAATTGGCGCCGAGCTGGCGCAGCGTGTTGAAGGCGTAGTGGTGAAAGGCCTCGATCTCGCGGGCCGCGAGCGCGCCGGCCTGGGCCGCGACCACCTTGCGGAACGCCGCGACCGGATTCTGCTCGGGGCGCCGGCGAACATGGCGGATGAAGATCGGCAGCGCCGCGGCCGCCGTCTCCTCGCGCGTCGGCAGGCGCTTCGGGAAGCCGACCATCTCGGCGTAAGGATACTGCCGGTCCTCGCGCGCAAGGCCCGGAAGCAGCCGAAACAGACCGTCGAAATCCTCTCCGCTCGCGCGGAAGAAGCCCTCGTTGTGGAAGTAGTCGAGCTCGCGCGCTTGGGCGTCGATCCGGTTGATCGCGACCGTCGTCTTGCCGTGGGCCTCGCGATAGGTGACGCCGCGGGTGTCGGGCAGGTAGTGGCTGTCGAGCTCGATCAGCACGAGGCGGCCGCGCGCGGCCTGCAGCTCGAGATGTCCGACGAGGTCGTCGTAGAGCGCAAGCTCGGTGGCGCGCAGGCCGTAGAGCGCCTCGAGATCCTCGAGCGGCGGCTTGAAGAAGGTGAACTGGTCGCCCTCGAAGTCCTGGGAGATCGCGAAGCCGAAGGCCGCCGCGGGCTCCAGCCCGAGCGCGCCCAGAACCTCGATCCAGAGATCGGCGTAGCAGTTGGTCTGCGGCCAGTTGCGTTCGGGCGCATGCATCGCATGGCTCGTCCAGACGATCGGGTCGATCGGCAGCACGCGCGGCGCGGCCGCTCCGGGCGTCTCGCGAAGGAGGGCGCGGGCGCTCATTGCATGCCCATCGAGACGGGATAGGAGGCGCCGCCGCCGAACTGCTGCGCGGGCGCGGGCGCGGCCGCCGGCCGCTGGGCCTGCTGCTGCTGTTGTTGCTGCTGCTGGACGCCGCCCGCCGACGGCGTCGCGGAGACGACGCTGAGCGCGCCGGCGCCGTGGGCGCGCGGAGCCGCGCGCCGGTCGGCGAAGCGCACGATGCCTTCGTAGTCCATCATCCCCAGAGCGCCTTCCGCACGCTCTTCGGCCAGGCGTCGACGTCGAGGCCGTGATGCTTGAAGAGCGCGAGCGCCACGCGCTCGAGGCCGAAGCCGACGCAGGCCGTGTGGGCGGTCTCGCCGTCGGCGTCGATCAGGCCCCAGGTCGTGCCGAAATGATCCTGGTGGTAGTTGAACGAGAGGCAGGCGGTCGGCTTCTCCTCGCTCTCGATCGGGATCAGCATCTCGAACTTCAGGCCCTGGTCGCGCTGGTTGTTCTTCAGCATGCGGCCCGAACGCCCGAAGAACGGGTCGTTGGCGAGGTCGACATGCACCGGCACGCCGAGCTTCTTCATCATGACCTCGCCCTTCTCGAGCCAGGCGGCGCGGAAGGTCTGCACCTGCTTGGGCTTCCCGAAGCGCACGAACTCGCGCATCCGGAACATCTGCATGCGCGCCGGATCCTTCGAGGGCTCGTGGCGGAAGCAGTAGGACTGGAGGTCGAACAGCGCGCCGTCGGACTTCAGCGGTCCGCGCTTGGCCACGATCGGGTAGAGCGTGTAGCAGGCGGCCGGCGTCAGCACGACGCCGGTGGTCTTCTGCTGGCCGGTCCAGTCCTCGTTGTTCTGGAGCTTCTCCAGCAGGTCGAAATGACCGCGGTCGTCGCCCATGAACGAGTGGATCGTGCCGGCGAGCTGCGGGAACGACTTCATGTAGCCAGACCGCTCGAAGTGGAAGCGGTTCATGGCCGGCGGGAAGCGCATGACTTCCGGCGCCATCGGGTTCGCGCCCTCGGCCCCGGTGCGGGTCACCAGATCCTCGAAGCGGGCGATGACGTCCTCGAAGACGCCCGACCGGCCGTAGATGCCGTCGATCCCGGTGTCGATCAGGATGCCGTGGGAGATGAGCTGCTCGAGCAGCGTGGTCGGTTCGACGTCAGCGCAGACGACGCACATGGGCGTTACCTCAGCAGGCTGGCGTCGTGCTTGTACACGGCCAGTAGGTTGGAGACGTTTCCGAGGATGCGGTCGTTGTTGATCATGATCGGCGACGACAGCGCGTCGCGCATCGCGCGGGCGAGGCTGTAGGGGCTGTCGTTGCGGTATCCGAGGATGCCGCAGATCAGGAAGGCGGCCTGCACGATCTCGCAGACGCCTTGGCTGGCCGACAGCTTGATCGCGTTCATCGCGACGCCGAAGCCGATCGAGGTCAGCTCGTCGGCGTCCGAGCGGGCGCGCTCGTAGCGGTCGATGCCGGCGACGACGAGCGCCTTCATCTGCTGCTGCTTGGTCAGAAGCTCGGCGAGGCGCAGCGCGCTCGGCGGCGTGGCGCCCGGGCGCTTGCGGGCCTCGGCGCGCACGAAGGCTTCCGACCGCGCGACCGCGTCGGAGGCGACGCCGTGCCAGACCGAAGCCCAGAGCAGATGCGCGTAAGGCAACATCGACTGCGCCGAGATCTCGGCGAAGGGCGTGGCGATGATCTGCCTGGCGGGCGCGCGGCCCTCGAAGGTGAAGTTGTCCGAGCAGGTGCCGCGCATGCCCATCGTGTTCCAGGCGCCGGTCTTTTCGAGCCGGTACTGGTCGGCGCGCATCACGGCCATCACCTGGTCGGAAGCCGGGGCGTCGGGCGTGCGGCGGGACGTGATGAGGATCGCGTCGGCCTGCGCGCCATAGGAGATCAGGCAGCCTTCCTTGACGAGGGCGAAGTCGTCGCCGTCGCGCTCGACGCCGCAGATCGACTGGCGCATGTCGCCGCCGACGCCGCCGCCCTCGGTGGTGGCGGAGGCGAGCAAGAGCTGCTCGTCGGCGCAGGCGCGCATGAAGCCGCGCATCCACTCGTCGTCGAGGCAATGCTCGGTGAGGCTCGACGTCTTGATCTGGTGCATGGAGTAGATCATGCCGGTCGAGGCGCAGCCCTGCGCCAGCACCGAACAGATCTCCGACACGCAGGCGACGCTCGCGCCTTCGCCGCCGAGTTCGCGCGGGATCATGATCCCGAGCAGCCGCTCGCGCTTGAGCGCGTCGAAAGCCTCGCGCGGGAAGCGGGCGTCGGCGTCCACCTCTTCGGCGTGGGCGGCCGCGATCTTGGCGATCTCGCGCGCCTTCTTGACGAGCGCGCGCTCGCTCTCCGCCGCTCGGGCGGCCGCGCCGGGAATGACGAGCGAGAGCGCGTCGGCGAGGTCGTCGCGTCGGGCGGCGGCGGTTGTCACGCGGCGGCCTCGGTCTGGACCATCTGGACCGCGGCGGCGATCGCCGAGATCGAGGCGAAGTTGCGCCGGTTCAGCATGCGGTCCGGGAACTCGATGCCGAACTCTTCCTCGAGCGCCATCATGACCTCGACCGAGCCGAAGGAGGTGAGGCCCGCGGCGTGGAGGTCGGCGTCGTCGGCGAGGGTGTCGGCGGCGACCGGAAGGCGGCCGTGCTTTGCGAGGATGTCGCGGATGGCGTCTTTCATCGGTTCGGTCTCCCGTCGTCGGACAGCGACGCCGTTGGAGAGCTAGAGCCTCCAGCGGCGCGCGGCCTCGCTTGTCTGAGAGGCGACCATAGGCGGGGAGACTTAACGCCGAGTTGCTCCAACTGAGTTTTAATTAGAATTTGCGGGTGTCTTTATAGTATAATTTCAGTGAACGCCGATGCGCGAATTTCGGGGCGTCAAACTCGATCGTGCGCCCTCGAATCTCAAAATTATGTATCAAAATCAGTATTTTATCGCATCTCAGGAAAGCGCAGGCAGGCGTTCTTTTCCGTGCGCTGCGCAAGGCGCCGTTTACCTTGACGCCAAAAGCGCCTGATCAGAGGCGCGCCGGGCTCGTTCAATTCAAGTAAAAGGCGAGATAATCTGTCCGTGAGCGCGGCTTCGCGTCCGCTCCGCCGACCAGGAGCTCCAACTTGCGCAGCATTGGTGAGCGGCTTGAAGAACATGGCGGCGTCGGGCCAGGCTTCGACGCGGTGCGGATCGGCCTCGCGTTCCTGATCCTCTACATCCACTGCGCGCTGCTTGATCCGGACCCCGCCCGCGAGGCGCTGCCGCTCTTCCCCTACGCCCCGATCGCCAGATGGGCGTTGGACTTCGCCGTGCTGCCGCTGTTCTTCGCGCTGTCGGGGTTTCTGGTCGCAGGCAGCGTCGAGCGGTTGCCGCTCAACCAGTTCCTCACGAACCGCGCGCTGCGCATCTTTCCCGCGCTCGGCGTCGAGATCGCGCTGTCGGCGCTGATCCTCGGGCCGCTGCTGACGAGCTTCGCGCTCGGGGCCTATTTCTCCGACCCGGCTTTCCTGAAGTACTTCCTCAACATCCTCGGGCTGATCCACTACCAGCTGCCGGGCGTGTTCCTGTCGAACCCGCAGGCAGGCATCGTGAACGGCGCGCTGTGGACGGTGCCGCACGAGCTCACCTGCTACGCGCTGCTGACCGCGCTCGTGCTGTGCGGGGTCTATCGTCGGCGCTGGCTGCTGCTCGCCGCGACCGTGGCGCTGTTCGCGGTCTCGATCGCCGTTTATCTCGCGCCGCATCTCGGCCTTCGCTTGCCGGGCCAGGACGCGCTGACCTATCTCTTCGTCACCCGCGGCGCGGCGCGGCTGGTTCCGCTCTTCCTGGTCGGGCTGCTGATCTACCGCTTCCGCCGCGAGATCCCGTGCAAGGGCGAGATCGCGGCGCTTGCGGCGCTCGCCTATGTGGCGCTGTCGCAGTTCGGCTCGCCCGAATGGCTCGCCAATCCGCTGTTCTCCGCCGCGACCGCGCCGCTGCTCGGCTACGTCGTGGTCTATCTCGGCCTGTCGCGGCGGCTCGAGTTCAGGATCCTTAAGGGCCGCGACTACTCCTACGGGGTCTATCTCTACGGCTACCCGCTGCAGCAGGCGCTGATCCAGCTGTTCCCCGGCGTCTGGAGCGTGGCGACCTTCTTCGCGGCCTCGGTCGCGGCGAGCCTCGCGATGGCGGCCTTCTCCTGGAACGTGATCGAGAAGCCGATCCTGAGGCTGCGGCGGCGCTGGTCGGTGGCGGCGCAAATCCATGCGGGACCGGAGACGGCCCCGACGGCCGAGGCGCGGGCGCTTCAGGCCCAGCCGGCGGCTGTCGCGGTCCGGTAGGGGCGGGCGCCGGCCGCGCTCGGCTCGGGGTCGGCCGCGCCGCCGGCCACGCCCAGCATGAACCAGAGCAGCGCCGCGGTCTTGATGGTGTAGACCGAGTCCGAGATCAGCAGCAGCAGGCACACATAGGTGGCCGCCGCCGCCTTGAAGCGCCAGGCGCGGCGGGATCCGTCCGGCAGCAGCACGAACAGCGCCCAGAGCGCCGCGAAGCCGATGAGCCCGATCTGGTTCAGCGAATAGGCGTAGCCGGAATCCGACAGGAACGGCTTGTCGGGCGAGAGGCCGAACACGGCCTCGGGGCTGAGCGAGGTGACCAGCATCGCGGTCCAGAGGATGCGGCCGCCGAAATCGTTTGACCACGTCTTTTCCGCCGTCGTCAGCCCGTAGACCGCGAGCGCCGACAGGATCAGCAGGGGCATCGCGACGAACACGGCCTTGGGCAGCCGCCCCGAGAACAGGAAGGCGATCGCCGCGGCGACCGACACCGAGGCGCCGAAGCGGGCGTCGGCGAGCACGATCGCGGTCGCGCCCATCAGCGCGAGCGTCAGGCGGAACCGCATGGTCTTCCGGTAGAGCGCCCAGAGGATCAGGATCGCGCCGAAATTGCCGGTCGAGACCGGCTCGAGAAACACCGACGAGGCCCGGTGCGGCCCGAGAAACGGCAGCAGCGCGCGCGCGTCCGGCCGCATGCCGCTCTGGAACAGCGCGCCGGCGTCGGCGCCCACGTCGCTCGGCGCGACGGTGCCGCGCGCGACGTAGTAGCGGATGATGTTGAACACCGAGGTGTAGGCGTCGAGCGCGAGGAATTCGAACAGCCCGAAGGCGACCACTAACGCGCCCGACCACAACGCCGCGCGGTCGGCGAGGCGGGGATCGGGCATGCGCCGGCCAAGCGCGTAGAACGCGATCGGGATCATGATGTCGCGCACGGCCTTGGGGTCGATCATCGGCCGCAGCGCCATCAGGAACGCGGCGTAGGAGAGGAATGCCGCGAGCAGCACGTAGAGGCCGAGCGAGCGGCCGAGCGCGAACGAGAACGCGACGACGAGGATCACGCCCTCGGCGCCCATCACCAGGGTCTCGTTGACCGCGAACACGTTGGTGTTGGCGAAGCAGAGCGCGGCGTTGAAGAGCAGCGCCGCGAGCAGGACGAAAAGCGTGACGGCCGGATGCGCGCGGTCGCGCAGCGACGGCGGCGCGTAGCCGGCCGCCCCGAAGGTCACGCCCAGGCCTTCTCGGTCCGAGCCTTGCTCCGCCCGAAAAGTCCGCGTCCCGGCGCGAAGCGGGAGGCGGCGGAGGGGGACTGGATCGAGAGCGCGGCGATGATCCGCTCGGCCGTCGGATCGAGCGTCGCGACGGTCTCGCGCAGCGCCCGCCGGGGCGTCGCGCCGGCGGCGAAGACGAGCAGGATCGCGTCTGCCGAAGGCGCCGAGACCGCGAGGTTGGCGGGGTCGTCGTCGCAATAGATCAGGTAGTTCGAGCGCTCGGACGCGCCGCCCTCGCGGCTGCGCAGAACGCCCGCGGCCTCGCGCTCCAGCACCGCGCCCTGCTGGCGCGGCTGCGGCTCGACCAGCGGCGCGGCGATGCGCTCGACATGCATCGGCGCGCCGGGCCCCTGCTGACGGCAGATCCAGCCGCCGTCGCCGAGATCGGCGAGCGCACGGCCGAGCGCCGTCGTCACGGCGCGCGTGGCGACCGGATCGAGGCCGGGCGTCGCCGCCACCATCACGATGGCGGGCTCGTTGGAAGCGGCCAGACGCTGCAGGCGGCGCGCGACCGCGGCCATCCGCGAGCGGTCGCGCTCGTCGAGGCGGCCGTTCGGGCCGAGCCGCAGATCCGCGAAGCCCGCGACGCCGAACATGTCGGCGACCGCCTTGGCGTTGGGAGCCGCGCCGCGGATGAGATCCTTGAGGAAGACGAGCGCGAGCCCGAGACACGCGCCGAAGATGAGGGCCGCGGGCAGCACGATGAGCGCCGGCGCGCGCGACGGCCGCACCGGGACGGCCGCGGCCGAGATCAGCCGGGAATTGCTGGTGTCGATCGCGGCCTGCTGCTCGAGCTCCTTGGCGCGGCCGAGCGAGGCTTCATAGACCGAGCGCACCGCCGCGGCTTCGCTTTCGAGCTGGCGCAGCCGGATTTCGGCCTCGCTGCTCGTGACCTGCGAGCGGGTGAGGGAGCCGGCGCGCTCCCGCAGCTTGCCGAGATTGGCTTTGGCCTGATCAAATTCCTGTGTCACCGAGCCGCGGACGCGGTCGAGTTCGTCTGCGAGCAGCTTGCGGGCGGCCGAAAGTTCGCCGCGCGCCTCCATCAGCCTCGGATGGCGCGGAAGCAGGGTTTCGGCCATGCGCGCCGCCTCGCGGGCGGCGACGGCGTATTGCGTCCGCAGCGCGACGATCGACGGGGAGTTGATCGCCTCGGGGATGCGGTCGGACAGCAGCGCGTCGGGGCCGAGCTTGGCGAGCTGGTCCTTGCGGGCGGAGACCCGGGCGAGCTCGGTCTCGGCCGTCGAGATCTCGCTGTAGAGGTCTTTGAGCTGCTGGTTGACGATCAGCCCGGCTTCGCCGGTCGAGATCAAGCCGTTGTCGCTGCGGAACTTTTCGACCGCGGTCTCGGCGTCGCTGAGCTGCCGGCGGAGGTTGGAGAGCTGCCCGAGCAGCGTGTCGTTGGCCCGCCGCGCGGCCGAGCCGCGACCTTCGGAGCCCTGCCGCAGATAGATCGAGACGAGGCGGTTCGCGATCGCGGCGGCCTTCTCGGCGTTGGGATGCGACACCGTGACGTCGAACACCAGCGAGGCGTCGACGCGCCGCACCACGATCGAACGCCTCAGATTCTCGAGGATCGTGGCGCGAACCGGCCCGCCGCCTGTGTCCGCGCCGGTCAGGCGCGCGAGCAGGCCGGGACCGCCGCGGAACACCGGGTCCTGGTCGAGCTTCAGCTCGTCGACCAACTGGTCGAGGATCGAGTTCGACACGATGACCAGCGCCTGGCTGTCGATGTTGGCGAAGTCGATCGAGGCCGCGGTGTCGCTGCGCACGATGTCCTTGCCGACGACCTGAAGGGCCGCCGGGTCGACGAGAATCTCGGCGGTCGCGCGGAAAAGCGGCGTCTGCATCGAGAGATAGGCGCCGGCGAGCAGGCCGCAGCCGATCGCGCAGGCGGCGATCAGCACGACGCCGCGGCGCGCAAGGCCCGCGAAATCGGCCACGCCGCTTGCGATCGCTTCTTCCGCGCTCGGCGGCGCGACGCCGCGCATGCTGGCCGGGGGCTGCGACACTCGGATCTCCGTCACGCTCCCGTCGACGAACACCCGCGAGGCCCGGACGCGCCAGAGAGACCGGGCCAACGTCTCTGGTTACGGTTAATTTTCAATAAACGGAGGGTAAGGTTTAACCTTAACCGAATATTGTCGGTGGAAGATCGAATTCTTCGATATGTTTCAGAGTTTATTTTAGATGGGTCATGTAAGCGATATTGAGACAAGTACAGGAAATTTTGGGCTGAAACGACAAACGCTTGGCCGCGGTTCGCTCCGCGGACGGCTCATTCGGGCGGTGCTGGAACGTGGCTTCGCAAACTCCCCCCTATGACGGACCCGAACGGCGCGTGACGCAGCAGTTCCTGTGCGTCGGGGGCCTTGAGATACCTTACGTCTCCCGAGCCCGGGCGGTCGCGGCGATCGACCGGTCGCTCGAAGGAGCGGGCCAGATCCGCGTGGCGTTCGCGAACGCCAACACCATGCTGCAGGCGATGACCTCGACCGAGTACGCCCGCGCGTTCAACTCGTTCCTGGTCCTCAACGACGGCGTCGGGATCGACATCTGCTCGCGGCTCTTCAACGGCCGCCGGTTCGATGAAAACCTCAACGGCACCGACTTCACGCCGGCGCTGCTGCGCGAGAGCCGGCACGACTTCCGGATCTTTCTGCTCGGCGGCAAGCCCGGCGTCGCCGAGGACGCCGCCTCGAAATTCGCCGAGGCCCATCCGCGGCACAAGGTCGTGGGCGTCCACAACGGCTATTTCGAGGACGCCGACGCGCCGGACGTGATCGCGCGGATCAACGCCTCGAAGGCCGATCTGGTGCTCGTCGCGCTTGGCAACCCGCGCCAGGAGCAGTTCGTCGCGACCCATGCGCGCGACATCGAGGCGCCGGTCATCCTGATGGTCGGGGCGCTGTTCGATTTCGTCGCCGGCCGCGTCATCCGCGCGCCGCGGTTCGTTCGGGCCGCGCGCGCCGAATGGATGTTCCGCCTGCTGCAGGAGCCGCGTCGCCTCGGACGCCGCTACACGCTCGACGTGGTGCGGTTCCTGGCGCGCCTGCTCTGGATGAAGACCTCAAGGCGGCGTCGTCCGTCGTCGATCAAGCGGCGCCTGCGCCCCGAGAACTGAACCTGCGGCGCCTGCGCGTTTCTTGACGTCGACGCCCCCCGAAAGGGGCCCCACCGGAGATCACCGACCCGACCATGACCGACGCTTCGACGATACGAGACGGACGACTGCGCATCCTGATGGCCTGCGCGGCGTTTCCGCCTTTCATCGACGGCGGCGGGCCGATCTCGGCCATGATCGTGGCCAAGCTGCTGATCGCGGCCGGCCACGAGGTCGAGGTCGTCAACGTCTCGGGCGAGGACAGGCGCGAGGTCTTCGACGGCGTGCCGGTGCGGCGTCTCAAGAGCCTCAACGTCGACTGGAACTACCGCCTGCCGCGGCCGGCCTGGAAGAAGGCGCTGTGGCACGCGCTCGAGAACTTCAATCCGCGCGCCTTCCTCGTCATGCGCCGCGAGATCCGGCGGTTCCGGCCCGACGTGGTGCTGACGGATTCGATCGAGAACGTGAACGTCGCCACATGGGCCGCGGCGAAGTCCTGCGGGCTGCCGACCGTCCACATCCTGCGCTCGGCATTCCTGCTCTGCTGGAAGGCGAGCATGCGCAAGGGCGACGCCAATTGCGGGCGCGCCTGCGGCTCCTGCCAGGCGTCCTCGGTCGGCAAGAAGCTGTCGTCGCGCTTCGTCGACGCGGTGGTGGGCGAGACCGCGTTCATCGTCGGCCGCCATCTCGAGCACGGCTATTTTCCGAACGCCTCGACCCATGTGGTCCCCGGCGCGGTGCGGCCGGTCGACGGCGCCGCGCCACGGCCCGCGCCCCGGGGCCGGCCCGTGCGCTTCGGCTTCATCGGCGTGCATGATCCGGTGAAGGGGCTGGACACGCTCGCTGCCGCCGCCCGCAGGCTCGAGGCGCGCGACGACGTCGAGTTCGTGATCGCGGGCTCCGGCCCGCAGGACTACGCCGCGCGCCTGCGCGACGCCTTCCCGGCCAGGACGCGCTTCCTCGGCTGGACGCGTCCTGAGGACTTCTTCCCCGAGATCGACGTCCTCGTCGTGCCCTCGCTGTTCCGCGAGCCCTTCGGGCGCGTCGTGGTGGAGGCCTTCGCGCAAGGGACGCCGGTGATCGGCGCGCGCTCGGGCGGCATTCCGGAAAGCATCGAGGAGGGCGTCAGCGGCGCCATCGTCGAGCCCGGCGACGACGAAGGCCTCGCGGGCGCGATCGCGGCCCTCGCCGACGACAGGGACGAGATCGCGCGGCTCTCCGCCGGCGCCCTGCGCGCGGCCGCCCGCTATCGTCCCGAGGCGATCGCGGCGCGCTTCGACGCGGTCTTCGCATCGCTGAGGCCCGCCCCGACATCCGCGCGCCGCATCGACGCCGCGGAGGCGCGGGCATGATCGCGCTTCTCCGCTCGCCCCGCTTTCTCGAGCTGCGCCGCTTCGCCTCGGCGTTCACCTCGCGCTTCGGCTCGACCTTCCTCAGCTTCCTCGTGCTGCTGGTGGCGAGCCGCCTGCTCGCGATCGAGGAATACGGCCTTTACGTCTTCCTGTTCTCGATCGGCAGCGCGCTCGGGCTCATCGCCGTGCTCGGCCAGCAGATCCTCGTGGTGAAGCACTATCGCCGCGCCGCCGCCTCCGGCGATCCGCTGAACGACGCGATGCTGCTGTTCAACGCTCGCTGGCTCGTGCTCGGCTGCGGCGCGCTCCTCACCGCCGCGCTCGCGCTGTTCCTCCTCCGCGCAGAGCTGCCGCACCCTTACGATTATCTCTGGGTCGCGCTGCTGTTCGGCGCCGCCTTCGCGGTGAGCGAATATCTCCAGAGCTACTTCCGCATCCACGGCAGCATCAACCTGTCGCTCATTCCGCGCGAGATCGCCTGGCGGATCGCCTCGGCCGCGGGGCTTGCGGGCGCGGCCCTGCTCGGCGTCCCGACCGGCGGCGTCGCCGCCATGGCGATCGTGACCGTGCTGCTCGGCGCCGCGACCGCCTATCAGGCGGTCCACTTCCTGCGCGACGAAGGCCTCGACTGGCTCCGCAAGCCGTCGCCCGCGCCGGCCGAATGGCGCGCCGAGACCGGCTATTTCATCGCCAACAACGTGCTGAACTCCGCGCAGGCCTATCTCGAGACCATCGTGATCGGCGCGCTGATGGGGCTCGACAAGGCGGCGTTCTATTTCGTCGCCGTGCGCATCGCGATGCTGCTCACTCTGCCGGTCACCGCCATCGACACGGTCGGCATCCCGCTCATCGCCGAGCGCTTCCAGCGCGAGGACAAGAGCGGCGCGCAGCGGCTCATCGGCAAGCTCTCGTTCGGCGCCTTCTGCATCTCGATGTTCGGCGCGCTCTGCCTCGCGGTGCTCGCGCCCTTCGTGCTGACGCTGTTCAACGCCGAGTTCGCGCGCCACGCCGACGTGCTCGCGGTGCTGTGCGCGCTCGCGGTCAGCCAGGCGTTCTTCGGCCCGGGCTCCTGGCTTCTGATGATCGGCGGCGGCGAACGCTTCTTCCTGATCGCGCGGCTGGTCCTCTTCGTCCTCTATCTCGGGCTGCTCTACGTGATGGGCCAGGCCTTCGGGCTGATCGGGATCGCGGGCGCCGGGCTCATCTTCTCGATCGCCTCCAACTACGCCGCCGCCCGCTGGATCGCCTCGGTCTGGGGCATCGACAACATGGCCACCGCCTTCCTTCGCCCCTTCCTGCTCGGCGGCCGTCCGGGCGGGCAGACGACGCTCCGCGCGCGTCTGGAACCTGCGGAATGACCCGCTTTTCCGCCGCCTCACGCGAGACTTCACGATGATCGCCGCAGCAGCAGTCGCAGATCTTTCGCCGCCCGACACCGCGGCTTCGGCCCGCGCCCGGATCGCAGCGCTTGCGCGCGTCGGCCATGAAGCGGCGGGCGTGCACGCCTCCGCCCACGGCCAGCCGGTCGTGTTCGGCTCCACCATGGGCTTCCTCTATCCGGGGCGCGCTCCGGTCGCGGTGCTGATGGTCGGCGCCGTCGGCTATGAGGAGATGTGCGTGCGCACCACTTGGCGGGCGCTCGCGGAGGGGATCTCGGCCGCCGGCGCGCCGTGCCTGCGCTTCGACCTGCCGGGCGTCGGCGACGCGCTCGAACCGGCCGATCCGCAAGGGCTGGACGACTGGCGGGCGGCGGTCGTCGAGGCGGCCCGGTTCCTGCGCGCGGCTACCGGCCGCGAGCGCATCGCGGTGGTGGGGCAGGGCATGGGCGGCGCGCTGGCGGCGCTCGTCGCGCGCGATCTCGGGGCTGTCGAGGGCGTCGCCTTCATGGCGCCGGTGACGAGCGGCAAGATCTACGTGCGCGAGCTCTCGCTCTGGGGCGCGATGCTCACCGACCGGATCGGCATCGGCCCCGACCCGGACCATGCCGGCGGCTGCGTGGTCGGCGGGATCGCCATCGAGCCCGGCCGGCTTGCGGCCCTCAAGGCGGTCGATCTCCAGAAGCTCGAAACCGCGCCCGCGCCCCGCGCGCTGATGGTCGGCCGCGCCAACCACGGCGGCGACGAGCGCTTCGCGGAGCGCCTCGAAGCGCTCGGCTGCGCGGTCGAGCGCACGGTCTATGAGGGCTACGAGGTCATCGCGAGCGATCCGACCCAGGCGCGTCCGCATCCCGAACTCGTGGCCAAGGTCGCCGGCTGGCTCGCCTCGCTCGCGCCGGCCGCAGGGGCTGAGCCGACGCCCGAGCCCGTGGCCTTCCTTCCGACCGCCCTTGTGGGCGACGGCTTCCGCGAACGCCCGCTGCGCTTCGGCCCGGACGGACGGTTGTTCGGCGTGCTGTGCGAGCCCGAGACGCCGCGCGCCGGACCCGCGATCGTCTTCGCCAACGCCGGCCGCGACTATCATGTCGGCTGGGCGCGCACGACCATCGACCAGGCCCGCGCCTTCGCGCGGATGGGTCTCGCCTCGCTTCGCATCGACACCGCGGGCGTCGGCGACAGCCCGGCGACGCCGGGCTTTTCCGACGAGATCCTCTATTCCGACGAGCAGGTCACCGACACGGTGGCGGCCGTCGAGGAGCTTGCGCGGCAGGGCTACGACCGGGTCGGCCTCGTCGGCCGCTGCAGCGGCGCCTATGCGGTGTTCCACGCCGCCTGCCGCGACGCGCGCGTCACTGACCTAGTGATGATCAACACCGAGCGCTTCGTGTGGGATCCGCGCGAGAACATCCATGAGGCGCTGCGCTACGCCCACCGCTCGATCGGCGACTTCGGCGCGACGCTGTGGCGGCGCAACGGCCTCTCGCGGCTCCTGAAGGGCCAGCTCCGCGTCGTGCCGGCGGCCAAATACGTGATCCAGCGCATGATCCGCAAAGCCTCGGTGCGGCTCGCCCCGGTGCTCGGGGGGCTGACGCCGGAGGCCAAGATCTATCGCGAGGTGCATCGCCGCTTCCAGGCGCTCGCCGACCGCAAGACCAATGTCTGGATCGTCTATTCGGTCGGCGATCTCGGCCTGATCGAGCTCGACACCCATTTCGGGCGCGGCGGCCGGCGGCTCGCCGGCTATCCGAACGTGCGGCGCGCGATGGTCGAGGACGCCGACCACAACTTCACCCACAAGGGCGCGCGGGCGCGCCTGTTCAAGACGCTGTCGGACGTCTTCGTCAGGTGAGGATCCCGAAGCTCTCGGCGCTCGCGGCGGCGGCGGCGCTGAGCCTCGCCGCCGGCGTCGCTTCGGCCGAGCCGTGCCTGCGCGGCGTCAATGTCGCGGGCGCCGAGTTCGGGGATCTGCCGGGCAAGGCCGACAAGGACTACGCCTATCCGTCCGAAGAGGCGCTGAAGCGCATCGCCGCCGACGGCGCGACCGCGATCCGCCTGCCGTTCCGCTGGGAGCGGCTGCAGCCGAAGCTCGGACGCGCCTTCGACACGGCGGAGCTCGCGCGGCTTTCCGCAACGGTGGACGCAGCCGGTCGCGTCGGCCTGATCGTCATCCTCGATCCGCACAACTACGCCTATTACAACAAGGCGCGGATCGGGACGTCGGGCGCGAGCGTGTCCGGCTTCGCCGACTTCTGGGCGCGGCTCGCGGCCCGCTTCAAGACGCGCCCGACCGTCGTGTTCTCGCTGATGAACGAGCCCTACGACATTTCGGCGGCTGACTGGGCCAAGGCCTCCAACGCCGCCATCGAGGCGATCCGCAAGACGGGCGCGCTCAATTTCCTGATCGTGCCGGGCACGGCCTACACCGGCGCCCACAGCTGGGCGAGCGACCTCGCGACCGGCCGCAACGACCGCGAGATGCTGGCGGTCTCCGACCCGCTCGACCGCTTCGCCTTCGATTTCCACCAGTATCTCGACGCCGACTTCTCCGGCCGCTCGCCCGACTGTCCCGCGGCCGACCGCGCGATCCGCGCCATCGACGACGTCTCCGCCTGGCTGAAGGCGAACGGCAAGCGCGGCTTCCTGGGCGAGGTCGCGGCTTCGTCCCAGCCCCAATGCGTCGCGGCGTTCAAGACCATGATCAAGAAGCTCAACGACGCGCCCGATCTCTGGATCGGCTGGACCGCGTGGAGCGCCGGCGCCTGGTGGCCGCGCGACTACATGTTCAACCTCGAGCCGACGGCCGCCGGCGACGCGCCGCAATGGGCCGCGCTCAAACCTCTGCTGGCCGACGGCGCGGCCTGCGACCTCGCGGGGCGGCCGTGAACGCCGCGCCCCGTCCCGGCGGCTTCGAAGCGGACGCGCGCGCGAAACGGCTGTCGATCGTCCATGTGGTGCGGCAGTTCCACCCGAACCGCGGCGGCCTCGAGGACGTCGTGGCGAACCTCGCCCGCGAGCAGATCCGCCGCGGAGACGCCCCGCGGGTCGTGACGCTCGACCGGCTGTTCTCCGATCCGGCCGCGCGGCTGCCCGAGACCGACGCGCTCGACGGGATTCCGATCCGCCGCATTCCCTGGCGGGGCTCGAAGCGCTATCCGCTCGCGCCAGCCGTCTTCCGCCACCTCGCGGGCGCCGATCTCGTCCATGTCCACGCCGTCGACTTCTTCTTCGACGCGCTGGCGTTGGCCAAGCCCCTCCACCGGCTGCCGCTCGTCGCCACCACCCATGGCGGCTTCTTCCACACGGCGGATTTTTCGGGGCTGAAGCGCCTGTGGTTCAACGGGCCGACGCGCGCGACCGCGAACCTCTACGACGCGATCGCGGCCTGCAGCGAAAGCGACGCGGCGGCGTTCCGCACGATCGCGCCGTCGCGGACGAGCGTGGTGGAGAACGGGGCGAACGTCGCGAAATTCGCCGCCGCCTCGAGCGCCGCGCCGGTCCGCCGCGTGGTGACGCTCGGAAGGTTCTCGAAAAACAAGCGAATCGACCGGCTGGCGG
Source organism: Chenggangzhangella methanolivorans (assembly GCF_042648545.1). Taxonomy (NCBI): domain Bacteria; kingdom Pseudomonadati; phylum Pseudomonadota; class Alphaproteobacteria; order Hyphomicrobiales; family Methylopilaceae; genus Chenggangzhangella; species Chenggangzhangella methanolivorans. The sequence continues at coordinate 377,614 of NZ_JBHRXS010000016.1, read as the reverse complement.
CGGCGGTGGGCCTCCTCGCAAAACGCCACGCCGGATGGCGGCTCGACATCGTCGGCCAGCCCTCCGACTGGTCGGAGGAAGAGGTGCGCCGGATGGCGCAGGCCGCGGGTCTTGGCGAGGCGGCCACGATTCATGTCGGCCTGGAGAACGTTCAGGTCGCCGAGGTGATGCGCGGCGCCTCGATCTTCGCATCCGCCTCGGAATTCGAGGGGTTCGGCGTCGCGCTCGTGGAGGCGATGAGCGCGGGGCTCGCCCCGGTCGTCCAGCCGAACGCCGCCTTCGCCGGGCTCGCCCGCCGCCACCGCGACATCCGCCTCGCCGATTTCGCCGATCCGGAAGCCGCCGCCGACGCGATCGAGGCCGCCCACGCCGCGCTCGAAGCCGATGAGGCTCTAAGGACGAGGCTCCAGGCCGAGGCTCAGGGCTACGCCTGGGCGGCCGTCGCGGAACGCTACGACGAGGTCTATCGCGACGCGATCGCGCGCGCGGGACGCTGACCGTCCCGGCGCGCGCGAAGGCTCATTCCGCCGGGGCGAGCGCGCCGGTCGCGGGGGCCGGCTTCGACGCTTCCTTGCCCGCCGCCATCCGGCGGCAGACGACGTAGAACACCGGCGTGAAGATCAGGCCGAAGAACGTCACCCCGATCATCCCGTAGAACACCGAGGTGCCGAGCGCCTGACGCATCTCCGCGCCTGCGCCCGTCGCGATGGCGAGCGGCAGCACGCCGAGGATGAAGGCGAGCGAGGTCATCAGGATCGGGCGAAGGCGCTGCTTGGCCGCCATGATGGCGGCCCGCGCGCGCGGCTGGCCGCGCTCCTCGTTCTGCTTGGCGAACTCGACGATCAGGATCGCGTTCTTGGCCGCAAGGCCGATCAGCGCCACGAAGCCGGCCTGCGCCAGGATGTCGACCGGCATGCCGCGGATCTGCAGGCCTGTGGCGGCCGCGAGCAGACACATCGGCACGATCAGGATGATGGCGAGCGGCAGCGTCCAGCTTTCATACTGGCCGGCGAGCAGCAGGAAGACGAGCAGAACCGCGGCGCCGAACACCAGCATGCCGGCGTTGCCCGCGAGCTTCTCCTGGAGGCTGAGCTCGGTCCACTGGAAGCCGTAGCCGGGCGGAAGCGTCTCGGCCGCGACCCGCTCCATCGCCGCCATCGCCTGGCCGGAGGAGACGCCGGCCGCGGCCGATCCCTGGATCTCGGCGGCGGGGAAGAGGTTGTAGCGCGGCACGCGATAGGCGCCGGTGATCTCGCGGAACGAGGCGACGGAGGACAGCGGCACCATTTCACCGGAGTCGCTGCGCGTCTTGAAGCGGCCGATCGCCTCGAGGTCCTGGCGGTAGGGGCCGTCGGCCTGCGCGGCGACGCGGTAGGTGCGGCCGAGCATGTTGAAGTCGTTGATGTAGGCCGAACCGAGATAGACCTCGAGCGCCTCGAACACCCGGTCGGCCGGCACCCCGATCATCTCCGACTTCACGCGGTCGATGTCGGCGAAGACCTTCGGCGTGCCGGTGTTGAAGGGCGAGAACACGCGGGAAAGCTCGGGCTGGCGGTTCGCCGCAGCGACCAGCTGGTTGGCGACCCGGCCGATTTCTTCCGGAGTCGCGCCCGTCTGGTTGGTCAGCATCATCTTGAAGCCGCCGGTGTTGCCGATGCCGCGCACCGAGGGCGGCAGCACCGTCACGATCTGGGCGTCCTGGATCTCCGACAGGCGCTGGTTCACGGTCTCGACCATCGCCCGAAGCGACTGCTCGGGCTTTCCGGCGCGCTGGTCGTGCGGCTTCAGGATGGTGAAGACGCGGCCGACATTCGAGGCGTTGGTGCCGGTCGCGCCGTCGATGCCGCTCGACGAGACGAGCACCTGGATGCCCTCGACCCCTTTGAGCTTCTCGGTGATCTGCGCCACCACGGCGTCGGCGCGGTCGAGCGAGGCGCCGGGCGGCAGGCGGAAGATCGTGACGAGCTGCGCCTGGTCCTGCTCGGGGATGAAGCCGGTGGGCGAGCGCGCGATCTGGAAGCCCGCAAGGCCCACGAGCCCGACATAGACCAGCAAAGCGAGGCCCGTGACGCGCAGGATCCGGGCGGTCATCCGGCCGTAAGCCGCCGACATCCGGTCGAAGGCGCGGTTGAACAGGCCGAAGAACCAGTTGAGCGCGCGCATCGGCCAGAACCGGGCGGGCTTTTCGTGGTGGTCATGCGCCTTGAGCAGGATGGCGCAAAGCGCAGGACTGAGCGTCAGCGACACGAAGGCCGAGATCAGCGTCGCGACCGAGATCGTCACGGCGAACTGCTCGAAGAACCGCCCTGGAATGCCGGGCAGGAACGCGGCCGGCACGAACACCGCCATCAGCACCAGCGCGATCGCGATCAGCGCGACGCCGACCTCGTCCATGGTGACGTGGGCGGCCTCGCGCGGCGTCATGCCTTCGGCGAGGTTCCGCTCGACGTTCTCCACGACGATGATGGCGTCGTCGACCACGATGCCGATCGCGAGCACCAGGCCGAGCAGCGACAGCGTGTTGAGCGAATAGCCGAGCATCGCCATCACGGCGAAGGTGCCGACCAGCGACACCGGGATCGCGGCGATCGGCACGATGGCGGCGCGCCAGCGCTGCAGGAACAGGATGACGACCAGCGCGACCAGGATCACGGCCTCGATGATCGTCGTGTAGACCGCGTTGACCGAGGCGGCGACGAAGCGGGTCGGGTCGAAGTTGATCTGGTGCTCGACGCCCGGCGGGAAGCTCTTTGCGAGCTCCGCCATGGTCGAGCGCACCTCGTCGGCGGTGGCGAGCGCGTTGCCGCCCGGCAGCTGGAACACGCCGACGCCGACGCCTGCGAACTCGTTGATGAAGGTCTTGTCGGTGACCGTCTGGCTCGCGACCTCGACGCGGCCGATGTCGCGCACGCGCGTCACCCGGCCCTCTTCGGTCTTGAGCACGATCTCCTCGAACTGACGCGGCTCGGTCAGACGTCCGAGCGCCTCGACGTTGAGCTGGAAGGCGCGGCTCGAGGCGACCGGCGGCTGATTCACGACGCCGGCCGAGATCTGGACGTTCTGGGCCCTGAGCGCGGAGACGATTTCGCCGGCCGTGAGGTTGCGCTCGGCCGCCTTGTCGGGGTCGAGCCAGACCACCATGGAAAGGTCCTGCGCGCCGAGCATGCGCACGTCGCCGACGCCGTTGATGCGGGCGAGCACGTCGCGGATCGCGAGGTTCACGTAGTTCGAGATGTAGAGCTGGTCCCGGCTGTTGTCGGGCGAGCGCATATGCACCGCGAGCAGCAGGTCCGGCGAGGATTTGCGGACCGTCACGCCCTGGCGGGAGACGCTCTCCGGCAACCGCGGCAGGGCGAGCGAGAGCCGGTTCTGGACCAGCACCTGCGCCTTGTCGAGGTCGGTCCCGAGCTGGAACGTGACCGTGGTGGTGAGCTGGCCGTCGCCGGTCGACTGGGAGGACATGTAGAGCATGTCCTCGACGCCGTTGATCTGCTGTTCGATCGGCGTCGCGACCGTGTCGCTGACCACCTGCGCCGAAGCGCCGGGATAGTTGGCGCGGATCACCACCGTGGGCGGGACGATCTCGGGATATTGCGCGACCGGCAGCGAGAAGAAGCTCGCGGCTCCGAGCAGCGTGATGAGGATCGAGATGACCGCGGCGAAGATCGGCCGGTCGATGCAGAAATGGGCGAGCCGCATGGATGTCTCCCGTCAGCTCGCCGGAACGTCGTTTTGCTCGATCGATCCCGGTTGCGGGCGGACCGGCTGATTGGGCTTGGCCTGCATCAGCCCGTTGATCACGACGCGCTCGTTGGCCTTCAGGCCCTCGCGCACGATGATCAGCCCGCCGCGCTGCGCGGGGCCGAGCTTGATCTGGCGCTGACGCACGACGTTGCCGTCGTCCACCACGAGCGCGACCTTGTTGTACTGGTCGTTCATCACCGCGCTTTCGGGGATCAGCACCGCCTCGTAGGCGTCGCCGCGCGGCAGGCGGATGCGGCCGAACTGACCGGGCGTCAGCGCGCCGTCGGGGTTCGGGAAGGTGGCGCGCGCCCGGATGGTGCCGGAGCCGGGCCGCAGGCGGTTGTCGAGGAAGTCGAGCACGCCGGATTGCGTCCAGCTGGCCTCGCCGTCCTGGCGGGCGTCGACCTTCATGCCATGGCCGTCGCGGGCCGCCGAGCCCGGCGCGCGGCGGCGCGCCCGGAGGTCGCCCTCGGAGATGTCGAAGGTGAAGTAGAGATTGTCCTGCGCCACGACGTTGGTGAGCACCGTCGAGGCGCCGTCGCCGGTCACGAGGTTGCCGAGGTCGATGCGGCGGTTCGAGACGCGCCCGCGCAGCGGCGAGCGCACCTCGGTGAAGTCGAGGTCGAGCCGGGCGCGCTTCAGCGCGGCCTCTGCGGCGCGCAGGTTCGCGTCCGCCGCCTGGCGCTGCTGCACGCGCTGTTCGTGGGTCGCGACCGCGATGTTGGAGGAGCGCACGAGCTCCTGGCTGCGCTTGGCGTCGGCTTCGGCGAAGGTGAGCTGCGCCCGCGCGCCGGCGAGCGTCGCCTCGGCCTGGGCGAGCGCCGTCTCGTAAGGCCGCTGGTCGATGACGAACAGCGTTTGGCCGGCCTCGACCACCTGTCCGTCGGTGAAGTTGATCTCGGTGATGTAGCCGGAGACGCGCGGGCGGATCTCGACGGTCGCGGTCGGCTCGAACCGGCCGGTGAACTCGTCGTAGTCGACGAGCTTCTGCACGAGCGGGGCCGCGACCGTCACCGCCGGAGGCGGCGCGGCGGGCGTCTGCGCGGTGGAGGGGACGACGTTGCGGCTGTAGAAGAACGCGCCGGCGCCCGCGACGAGCGCGACCGCTGTGAAGACGCCGATCGGGCCTCTGGCTCGCATGTCGCGCTTCTCCCGTCGACCGTGGCTTACATCGTGCGGCGTCGGTTTTTGCCGCATTGCAGCATGGTAGTGCGCTGCGCCGCCCGCGCCGCTCACAATGTCGTCGACGCCTGAGGGCCGGGCGTCGATCGACGGCGGAGCGGCCCCTCGTCGGCGCGCCTACGTCCTTGGTCTAGCCGAAGCCTGTCGCAGGACTCTCCCGGGAGAGCGTCCCGAACGTCGCGAGTTGTATCAGGCGGGCCGGGCGCGACAGTTTGATACAATTTCGGCGAGCGCTGGCGCTTCGGGGACCCAGCCGTGCGCCGCGCCGACCCTATCGGCCGGCGTCGGACGACCCGTCCGGCAGGTTGACCGCCTGGACCTGCTTGTCGCTTAGGATCGCGACGACGAAACCGCCGGGCTTCGCGCCAGTGAGCGGCACGCTGAGGCGTTGCGCTTTCTTGAGTTCGTCGACGGGCGCGAAAGCGGGTCCCGGGCGCCCGTCCCTCAGACGGGGAAAGACGCGGCCCTGAAAGCCCTGCCCGTCCTGGGCAACGGATCTGGGACGGCGCCGCCAGGCGGCGGCGCGAGACGTTAGCCGGGCGCGCTCGCCCGGTCCGCCGCCGCCTCGACCACCAGCTCGATGAGCGTCGAGGCGGGCCCGCCGTCCGTCAGCGCGTCGCAGACGACGCCGAGCTCGCGATGGCGGGGCGAAGGGCCGACGGCGACGACGCGCACGCCCGGCGGGGGCGGCGGACCGAAGGGCGAGACAGGCGCCAGCGCGACCCCGACGCCGACCGCCACCATGGCGGCGATGGCCGGCAGCTCGTCGAGCTCCGCGGCTTCGGACGGTTCGAGCCCCTCGACCCGGAGCAGTGCGTCGACCTGACGGCCGCCAAAGGAGGTCCGATCGTAGCGCACGAAGGGCTGAGACCGGACCAGCGCGCGCCAGTCATCCCCTTCCACCGCTTGCGGGACCAGCAGCGCGATGGGTTCGCGCACGGCCGTGCGCCAGGCGAAGCGCGGCGGCAGATCAAACGGCGGTCGGACGATCACGGCCATGTCGAGGTCGCCTGCGTCGAGCTGGTCGAGCAGATGCAGCGAGACCCCGGGCACCACGCGCACATGGGTTTTTGGCCGCAGCGCGCGAAACCGGCCGAGCGCGGCCGCGAGCAGCGTCGCCTGAACGGAGGCGATCGCTCCCACCCTCAGGCGGGCCTCGGCTTCCGAACCTTCGGGCGCGCCAAGCCCGTCCACCAGCTCGATGATCCTGCGGGCGCGATCGACCGTTCGAAGCCCGGCGGCGTTGAGGCGCGCCGAGCGGCCGGTGCGCTCGAAGAGCTCGAAGCCGAGGCGCTCCTCGAGGCGCTTGACGTGTCCGCTGACCGCCGCCTGGGTGAGGCCGATCCGCTCGCCCGCGCCGGTGAACGTGCCATGGCGTGCGACGGCGACAAGCGTCCTCAGCTCTGCGATCATGACATCAATAATGAAATGCGATGCTCAGCATCGTCAATCTCAGTTTAACATCGCAGATCGTGATTGATAGGTGAGAGACGTCAAAGGAGACCCACGATGTCCCAGCCGCAGGCCGCGATCCCGCCCTTCCACCTCGCTTTTCCGGTCCATGACCTCGCGCTCGCCCGCGCGTTCTACGGCGAGCTGCTCGGCTGCCCGGAGGGCCGCAGCTCGGACCAGTGGATCGACTTCAACTTTTACGGCCACCAGATCGTCGCGCATCTCTCGCCAGAGGAGACCGGCTCCGCTGCGACCAGCAAGGTCGACGGCCATGGCGTGCCGACCCGTCATTTCGGCGCGGTGCTGCCGATGGAGGAGTGGAAGGCGATGGCCGAGAAGCTCAAGGCGGCGGGCGTCGGCTTCGTGATCGAGCCCTATGTGCGCTTCGCCGGGCAGCCGGGCGAGCAGGCCACCATGTTCTTCCTCGATCCGAGCCAGAACGCGATCGAGCTCAAGGCCTTCGCCGACATGAGCAAGCTGTTCGCGAAGTAAGGCGAGGGCGGCCGGGTCGAGACCGGCCCGGCCGCCGTCTTTTCTTCAGGTCAGCTTCCGGACCACTGCGGCGGGCGCTTGGACAGGAACGCGTCGACGCCCTCGCGGAAGTCGTTGCTGCCGTAGACCTCGGACACGATGTCGACGTCGTCGGCCTTCGGGTCGAGGCTGAGGCGGCGCAGCAGCTCCTTGGTGGCCCGCATGGTGACCGGAGCGTGGCCGACGAGGCGGCCGGTCATGGCCTCCACCACGGCGTCGACGTCTTCGGCCACCGTCACGTAGCCGGCGGGCATGTCTTCGGCGATCGGCATTTCGGCGAGCAGCAGCATCCGCTTCACGAGCGCCGGCCCGAGCGTGTCGGAAAGGCGGCGAAGGCTCGCCACCGACAGGCAGTTGCCGAGCGTGCGGGCGATCGGCACGCCGAACCGCGCGCCAGGCGAGGCGACCCGGAAGTCGCAGGCGTTGGCGAGCGCCATGCCGCCGCCCACCGCCCACCCCTCCACCACCGCTATCGAGGGAACGGGAAGCGCCTCGAGCGCGCCGACATAACCGTCGACCTTGTGTTCGTAGGCCACGCCGTCCTTTCCGGATGCGAAGGCGCGGAACTGCTCGATGTCGGTGCCGGCGACGAACGCCTTGCCGCCGGCGCCGCGGAAGACCGCGACGCGCACGTTTCTGTCCGCCGCGATCCGCCCGCAGGCCTCCGCAAGCTCCTCATACATCGCGAACGTCATCGCGTTGCGCGCATGGGGGCGGTCGAACACGACGCGCGCCACCGCGCCGTCGACCGTGAGCCGCACCGCGCCCTGGGGCGGCGCGGTCTCGGCGGCGGGAGCCTCGGCGACGCTCATCCTGCGAATGCTCCCCGCTCGGCCAGCGCGCCGCGGGCTTCGGCGTCGAGGCCGATCTCGTTCAGGATCGTCTCGGTGTGCTCGCCGAGCAGCGGCGGATGCAGCCGCACCTGCTGCGGCGTGCCCGAGAGCTTCACGGGGAAACCGATGTTCGGCACCTTCCCCTCGATCGGGTGGTCGATCTCCATCCGCATCTGCCGGTGCTTGCTGTGCTCGCTGTCGAAGGCTTCCGGATAGGTGTGCATGGGACCAGCCGGGATGCCGACCGCGAGCAGCGCCTCGACCCACTCTTCCGAAGTCTTCGCCACGAAGCTCTTTTCAAGCTCTTCGATCAGCACGAGACGGTTCCTGAGGCGCGCCGGATTGTCGATGAAGCGCTCGTCGCTCATCAGCTCCTTGCGGTCAAGCGTCTCGCAGAGCTTGGCCCAGAGCTTCTGGTTGGTGGCGCCCATCACGAAATAGCCGTCGCTGGAGCGGACCGCCTGATAGGGCGCGCTCATGCGGTTCGAGGTGCCGAGCGGCACCGGGTCGACGCCCGTGCCCCAGTATTCGGAGGTGTCCCAGATCGAGAAGGCGAGCGCGGCCTCGAACAGCGAGGCGTCGATGTACTGGCCCTGGCCGGTCTGCTTGGCGCCGATATAGGCCGCGAGCGCCGCATAGGTGGCGAAGAGGCCGCAGCCGATGTCGGCGACGGGAACGCCCGCCTTCACCGGCGCGCCGCCCGGATGGCCGGTGACGCTCATCACGCCCGACATCGCCTGCGCGATGAGGTCGAAGCCGGGGCGGCCGGCCCACGGGCCGGTCTGGCCGAAGCCCGAAATCGAGGCGTAGACCAGCTTAGGGTTGATCTTGCTCAGCACGTCGTAGCCGCATTTGAGCTTGGTCATGACGCCCGGACGGTAGTTCTCGACCAGGATGTCGGCGGTCTCGACGAGCTTGTAGAGCACTTCGCGGCCGGCGTCGGTCTTGAGGTTGATGGCGACGCTGCGCTTGTTCCGGTTCATGTTCAGGAAGCCCATGCTGTCGGGCCCCTTCATCTTGAAGCCCATGGCGCCGCGGGTCTGGTCTCCGCCGGCCGGGGGTTCGATCTTGATGACGTCGGCGCCGAGATCGCCGAGCAGCATGCAGGCGTAAGGACCGGCCATGACCTGGCTGACGTCGAGGACGCGCACGCCTGCGAGCGGAAGAGGGCGGGCGGCCGCGCCGGTCTCGGACTTGCGCTCGGTCGCCGGGGCGGGGCGATCCTGTTCCAGAACGTCGCTCATATGGGTCGTCTCCCTTTTCTCTGAGCCGCCTTCTTGGCCTGCGGCGTCGGAAAATTAATAATTACGGATCGGGCGGCGCATGCCCCGACGTCATGTCGGGGCCGTCGTCACGCCACTGCGGCGGCTCTCGGTTCTGTCGGCGCGTCGGAGCCGATCGTCGTTCCTGCGACGAAATCCCGGGCGATCCCGACAGTGGTTCCGGTGACGTGGCGCTCGAGCAGCGCCGCCAGGGCGTCCGCGTCGCGCGCCTCGAGCAGGCGCACCATCTCCTCGTGCTCGGCGACGGCGGTGCGCCAGTGCTCGGGCTTCTTGCGCACCACGAAGCGGCACGCGTTGATGCGGGTGAGGATCTGCTGGTAGAGCGTCGCGAGCGTGGCGTTGCCTGCGATGTCGAAAAACGTCTCGTGAATCAGGCGGTTGAACCGCAGGTAGCCGCGCTCGTCTTCAGCCCGGTAGCACGCCATCATCTGCTCGTGCAGGCCCTTGATGCGGGCGACGTCGGCCTCGTCCGCGCGCCGGCAGGCGAGCGCGCCGGCGAGCCGTTCGAGCGAGGCCATGATCGGGAACAGCTCGGCGATCTGCTCCTCGGTGATGCGCGCCACGATCGCTCCGCGATGCGGCAGGATCTCGAGCGCGCCCTCGGCCGCCAGCACTTTGAGCGCCTCGCGGATCGGCGTGCGGGATACGCCGAAGCGTTCGCAGAGCTGCTCTTCGGGCACCTTCTCGCCCGGCCGCAGCTCGCCCTGCATGATCATCTCACGCAGCGGGGCGACCAGCGACTGGTGGAGCGAGTGGCGGACGATCCGGTTCTCGGGCTTCATCACTGACCTGTGGTGGCGGCGGGCGCGTCAGGACCATCGTAGCGCGAGGACGCGCCGTCCGAAACGGCCCCGCCCTTCGACTTCCCGGCCGTGACCTTGCCGTAGACGAAAGAGATCGCCGGCAGCGAGAGCAGCAGCAGGCCGAGGCACATCATCGTGGTCACGAGGCCGTTGGCGAAGAAGATCGAGGCCGAGCCGTCCGAAAGCAGCAGCGCCTGCCGGAAGGCGTCCTCGGCCTTGTCGCCCAGCACCATGGCGAGCACGAAAGGCGCGAGCGGGTAGCCGAGCTTCTTGAACATGTAGCCGACGACGCCGAAGGCGAGAGCGAGCCAGACGTCGAACATGTGGCTCGCCACCGTATAGGCGCCGATGACGCACACCACCGCGATGATCGGGCCGATGACCTTGAACGGCGCCCGCAGCACATAGGCGAACAGCGGCACGGTCGCGAGCACCAGCACCACGGCGATGACGTTGCCGAGATACATGCTGGCGATCAGACCCCAGACGAAGTCCGGGCGCGTCGTGAACAGCATCGGTCCGGGCGAGAGGCCCCAGATCATCAGGCCGCCCATCATGACGGCTGCGGTCGCCGAGCCCGGGATGCCGAGCGCGAGCATCGGCAGCAGGGCGCAGGAGCCGGCCGAATGGTCGGCGGTCTCAGGCGCGACGACGCCCTCGGGCTCGCCCTTGCCGAAGTTCGCGCCGCGCTTGGAGAACCGGCGGCCGAGCGCGTAGCTCATGAAGGAGGCGGCGGTCGGTCCGCCCGGCGTGATGCCCATCCAGCAGCCGATCAGGGCGCTGCGGATCAGCGTCGCCCAGTAGCGCGGGAGCTCCGCGATGGTGCGGAAGATCGTCGACAGGCTGAGCTTGGCCTTCACGCCCTGGAACTTGACGCCTTCCTCCATGGTGATCAGCAGCTCGCCGAGGCCGAACAGGCCGATCACCGCGATGAGGAAGCTGACGCCGCCGATGAGGGCGTCCCACTCGAAGGTCAGCCGGCTCTCGCCCGAGATCGTGTCCATGCCGATCGTGGCGCAGGCGAAGCCCAGCATCATCGAGACCAGCGTCTTGAAGGGCGAGCCGCCCGACATGCCGATGAAGCTCGCGAACGCCATGAAGTAGACGGCGAAATATTCGGCCGCGCCGAAGCGGAGCGCGAACTGGGCGACCCAGCCGGAAAGCAGGGTGATCACCACGACGCCGGTCATGGCGCCGATGCCGGCCGAGCCGAAGGCGAGGGTGAGCGCGCGCAGCGCCTCGCCCTGCCGGGCCATCGGATAGCCGTCGAACGTGGTCGCCACCGAAGATGGTTCGCCCGGAATGTTGAACAGGATCGAGGTCGTCGACCCGCCGAACAGAGCGCCCCAATACATCGACGTCAGCAGGATGATGGCCGAGATCGGATCCATCCCGAAGGTCAGCGGCAGCAGCAGCGACACGCCGTTCGGCGCGCCGAGGCCCGGCAGCACGCCGACCACGAGGCCGAGCAGCACGCCGATGATCATGATGAGGACGTGGTGGGTCGACAGCGCGACCGCGAACCCGTCCATCAACTGGCCGAAATTGCCCATCTTGGCTTGTCTCCCGGCCGCTTCAGTAGATGCCGAAATATTCGAGCACCGGTCCCTTGAGCAGGGGCACGGTGAAGAGGATCTCGAAGATCACGAAGTTCACGCCGGTGGTGATCGCGGCGATCAGGAAGGCGCTGAGCGCCGTGCGCTTCGCGCCGAGCCAGACGGCGAAGAACAGGTAGAGCGCCATCGCGATGTAGAGGCCGAGCCACTGCGACAGCGCCGCGAGCGCGATGAGCGGCAGCAGAAAGGCCGCGACGGTGCGGATGTTCTCGCCGTCGGCGAAGATCTCGCCGGTTCCGCCGCGCCAGAGCGCCTGAACCGCGGCGCCGGCGCTGCCGAGGATGATCAGGCAGCCGACATAGAACGGGAAGTAGCCAGGCTCTGGGCCCGACGCGCCCCAGGAGACGCCGTTTTCGAGCGAGCCGTAGCAGACGAGGGCGCCGGCGGCGGCGGTCGCGGACGCGGTGACGAGCTCCGCGGCGTTGCGCGAGACGATCATGGACAAGCCTCCGAAGGGACAGGCGAGGGGCGCGGGCGGACCACGCCCCTCGGCGCGCGCGTCAGTTCTCGGCGCGGAGCCAGCCGTTCGTGCGGTACATCTCGGTGTAGGTCGCCTTGTGCTTGTCGACGAACTCCTTCAGGGCCTCGCCGGTCAGCACGCGCGGGATCTGCGCGCCGCGCTGAACGTAGCCCGTGAACTCCGGGGTTTCGGCGGCCTTCGTCAGCAGCTGCGTGTAGTAGGCGACGGCCTCGGCCGGGGCCTTGGCCGACATCCACACCGTGCGCGGCTGGGCGAAGCTCTTCACGTCGATGCCGGCCTCGGCGCAGGTCGGGATCGAGTTCCACGACATGCCGTCGGCGATCACCGTCTTGTCCTCGAGCCGCGTCTCCTCGAACACGCAGAGCGGCTTCTGCTGCCCCGCCTTCCACTGTTCGACGCTTTCGCTCGGATTGTTGACGTTGGCCGCGATGTGGCCGCCGGCGACCTGGATCGCGGCTTCGCTGCCGCTCTTGAACGGCACGTAGGTGAGGTCGACGCCGGCCTTCTGCTCGATCAGCGTCATCAGCGTCTCGTCGGCCTCCTTGGCCTTGGCGCCGCCGAGCTTGAGCGCGCCCGGCTGCTCCTTGGCCTTGGCGATGAAGCCCTTCACGTCCTCGATGCCGGACGCCTTCGGGTTCACCCAGAGCAGGAAGGGGTCGAACACCATCGCGGCGACCGGGGTGAGGTCGTTGAGGCTGTAGGAGAGCTTGTTGGCGAGCGGCAGGACGTAGGCGTCCTGGGTGCCGAAATAGAGCTTGTAGGGGTCGCCGGGGCTCGTCTTGGCGGAGATGAAGGTCTCGGCGCCGGAGCCGCCGGCCTTGTTGGTCACGATGATCGGGGTCGTGAGCAGGCCCGACTTCGAGAGCGACGCCTGGACGACGCGCGCGAAGGTGTCGCTGCCTCCGCCGGGGCCCGCCGCCACGACGAACTCGACCGGACGGATCGGTTTGAATTCCTGCGCCCACACCGGCGCGACAGTCGCAAACATCGCGGCGAGCGCGATCGTCCCTTGGAGCTTCATGCGGTTTTGCCTCCCCAGCAAGCCGGCGTTTCGCCGTTCTTGAGGCCGAGACTGCGTCATCAAAGATCAAAGATCAATAATTATGTATGCATTTTTGGCTCGCCTTTGGGCGTAGCCGCTTCGGGTCAGCGTCGAGCGTCAGCGGGTTGGAAGTCCGCTCGCTAGCGGGCCACAGGCTTTCTGCGGATGTCGGTGACGAAGCGATCTTCGCCTCCGGCCGTGAGGGTTCGTGGGAAGATCGCGATGAGATTGTAGCGGGCCTGCGGGCCGAACTCCCGCCGCAGGTCCCAGGAGACGCCGCCCTCGAAGATCCGGCCCTCCTTCAACTCGTCGAGCTGGGCCACGACCTCGCGCGGCGGCTCGAAGCCGAGGCTCCGGCAGATCTGGAACAGCGTGTCGCGCGCGATCGCCCGCGCGACCGGGGAGGTGGCCTCGTCGAGCAGATTGAGCTTCATGCGGATGTTGTCGATGCGGTCGGATTCGAGGCCGCGGGCGGCCACGAACAGGCTCGATACGACATACTCGTCGCCCTCGATCGGCTTCACGAGATCGGTGACGCAGGTCCAGCCGCGCAGGGGCGGCTCGCTCATCCGGAACTCGGCGTTGCGCAGGCCCGACTTCGCCAAGGCGGTGCAGAAGCGCTCCGGCTCGACGTGGGTGAGCCGCACGAAAGGCGAGGGCGCGTCGGGACGCGGCGCCACGAGCCAGGCGACGAGATTGTCTGACAGGAAATGGAGCGGGTCTGGCGCGGGCGGAGGGCCGGGCTTGGGCAGCGGTTTCAGCCCGGCGCCGCGCATCTTCGCGAGAAGCCCTTTGGATCCTGCGAGCCAGTCGGGCCGCACGGCCACGGTCGCCGCGACGCCCGCGACCAGAAGGACGGCGGCGAGCGCGGCGGAGATCAGTTGGGCCTTGGTGAGCCGCAGCGGCGTCATCGTCCGACGAACATGAGAAGCGTCAGACGATTACCGCGGATGGGGGCGGGCGCAAACGGGCGCCGGGTGACGAAGGCGCGACGAGAGGGCTTTCATCGGAGCCGGACGCCGTCGCCCCCTCTCCCGCATGTGGATGAGGAGCGCGATGACCGTGGCGTCAGGCCGCCTTCGCCTCCGCCCCCGCGCCGAAGCGGCCGTAGAACGTCTCGCCTTTCTCCGCGAGGTCGAGCAGCAGCTTGTTGGGCCGGAACCGCGGTCCGTGGATCTCGGCGAGCGCCGCCGCGAGCTTCACGAAGCGCTTCGCGCCCATGCCGTCGATCCAGCTTAGCGGGCCGCCGGTATAGGGCGCGAAGCCGAAGCCCAGGATCGCGCCGACGTCGGCCTCGCGCATGTCGGTGACGACGCCCTCTTCGACGGTGCGCGCCGCCTCCAGCGCCTGCGCGACGAGCAGACGATGCCGCAGCTCCGTCACGTCGAGCGTCTCGGGATCAAGTTTCTTGTCCTGAAGGTCAGCGAGGCCCGGCCAGAGGCTCTTCTTGCCGGTCTCGGGATAATCGTAAAAACCCTTGCGGTTCTTGCGCCCGAGCCGGCCGTGGGTCTCCACGAGCGCGCGCAGAAGCTTCTCCTGCGCGGGATTGACGGCCTCGTCGCCGAGCTGCGCGCGCGTGGCGTCGATGATCTTGAGGCCGAGGTCGAGCGCGACCTCGTCGTTGAGCGAGAGCGGGCCGACGGGCATGCCGGCCTGCTTGGCGACGTTCTCGATCATCGCCACGGGCACGCCCTCGGAGAGCATCAGGTGGCCCTCCAGCATGTAGGCGATGACGCAGCGGTTGGCGTAGAAGCCGCGGGAATCCCGCACCACGATCGGCGTCTTCTTGATGGCGCGGACATAGTCCAGCGCGACCGCCAGCGCCTTGTCGCCGGTCTTTTCCCCAACGATCACCTCGACCAGCAACATCTTCTCGACGGGCGAGAAGAAATGGATGCCGACGAACTGGTCCGGCCTGGAGCTCGCCTTGGCGAGGCCCGAGATCGGCAGCGTCGAGGTGTTGGAGGCGAAGATGGCGTCGGGCCCGATGGCGGCCTCGACCTTCGCGATCACCTCGGCCTTGACCTTCGGGTCTTCGAACACCGCCTCGACCACGAGATCGCAGCCGGCGAGCGCGCCGTAGTCGGCCGTCGGCGTGATCTTGGACAGAAGCGCGTCGCGCTGGGCGCCGGTCGCGCGGCCCTTCACGACCTGCCCCGAGATGAGCTTCTCGGCGAAGGCCTTGCCCTTGTCGGCGGCGTCCTGGTCGCGATCGACCAGAATGACTTCGATCCCGGCCTGCGCGGTGACGTAGGCCACGCCCGCGCCCATGAAGCCTGCGCCGACGACGCCGACCTTTGTGAGCTTGGTCTCCGGAACCGACTTCGGCCGCCGCGCGCCCTTGTTGAGCTCCTGCATCGAAACAAACAGCGTGCGGATCATCGCTGCGGCTTCGGGCGAGCGCAGCACCTTGGCGAATTGCCGGCTCTCGACGGTGAGCGCGAGATCCATCGGCAGCTGCAGCCCGTCGAACACGCTCTGCAGCATGGCGCGGATCGCCGGGTAATTGTCCTGCGTCTCGCGGCGGTAGATTGCGTTGGCCGGCGGGAAGGTCATGAAGCCGGGCTTCGACCAGACCGGGCCGCCAGGAAGCTTGAAGCCCTTCTCGTCCCATGGCTTCACGGCCTTGCCGCCGTTGACGATCCAGGCCTTGGCCTTGGCGAGCATCTCGTCCTTGGGCGCGACCTCGTCGACGAGCCGCATGCCGCGCGCCTTGTCGGGGCGGATCTGCTCGCCCTTCATCAGCATCTGGAGCGCGTCGCCGGGCGGCAGCAGCCGCGCGACCCGCTGGGTCCCGCCGGCGCCGGGGAAGAGGCCGACCTTCACCTCGGGCAAGCCGACCCGGGTCGAAGGATCGTTCGAAGCGATGCGCCAGTGGCAGGCGAGCGCGAGCTCGAAGGCGCCGCCGAGGCAGACCCCGTTGATCGCCGCGACCCAGGGCTTCCCGCAGGTCTCGATGCGGCGGTAGAGCAGCGAGAGCTGGCGGCTGCCGTCGAACAGCGCCTTGGCGGCCGCGGCCTCGCCGTTCTTCGCCATCTCGGTCGCGTAGAGGCGCGCCAGCCCTTCGAGCATGGTGAGGTCGGCGCCGCCCGAAAACGAGCCGGGCTTGCCGGACGAGATCACTGCGCCCTTCACAGCCTCGTCGCTCGCGACGCGTTCGACGAGGCTCGCGAGTTCGCGGATGGCGTCCTCGGTGAGGACGTTCATCGAGCGGCCGGGCATGTCCCAGACGATCGAAAGCACGCCGTCGGCGTCGAGGTCGGTCCTGAAGTTGGTCTCGGTCATGGTCGTCTCAGCCTTCATCCCCGGTCGCCGGGAGTGCGTGCTTCGAGACGCCTCGGCTGACGCCGAGGCTCCTCAGCATGAGGAACGTGGGTGCAGCGAACAAACGTCCCTCATGCTGAGGAGGCCCAGAGGGCCGTCTCGAAGCACGCAGGCGGTTCGGTGCGGCTTGCTTCAACTCACACCCGCTCGATGATGGTCGCGGTGCCCATTCCGGCGCCGATGCAGAGCGTCACGAGCGCCGTCTCCTTGCCGGAGCGCTCCAGCTCGTCGATCGCGGCTCCGAGAATCATCGCGCCGGTCGCGCCGAGCGGATGGCCGAGCGCGATCGCGCCGCCATTGACGTTGACGCGCGCGTCGTCGAGCCCGAAGGCCTGCAGATAGCGCAGCACGACCGCGGCGAAGGCCTCGTTGACCTCGAACAGGTCGATGTCGCCGATCTCCATCCCGGCGCGCTTCAGCACCTTGCGGGTCACGTCGACCGGGCCGGTCAGCATCAGCGCGGGCTCGGAGCCGATGTTGGCGAAGGCCTTGATGCGCGCGCGGGGCTTGAGGCCCGAGGCCTCGCCGGCCTCCTTCGAGCCGACGAGCACGGCCGCCGCGCCGTCCACGATGCCGGACGAGTTGCCGGCGTGGTGCACGTGGTTCACGCGCTCGATCTCGGGATGAGCGTAGGTCGCCACCGCGTCGAAGCCGCCCATCTCGCCCATCTCGGCGAACGAGGCCTTCAGGCTCCCGAGCGACTGCATCGAGGCGTCGGGGCGCATGTGCTCGTCACGGTCGAGCAGGATGATGTCGTTGACGTCGCGCACCGGCACGACCGACTTGCCGAAGCGGCCTTCGGTCCAGGCGGCCCCGGCCCGCTGCTGGCTCTGCACCGCATAGGCGTCGCAGTCGTCGCGGGTGAAACCGTATTTCGTCGCGATAAGGTCGGCAGAGACGCCCTGGGGCATGAAGTAGGACTTGATCGCGATCGCCGGGTCCATCGGCCAGGCGCCGCCCGAGGCGCCGAGCCCGACGCGGCTCATCGATTCGACGCCGCCGCCGACCACCAGGTCGTGCTGGCCGGACATCACCTGCGCGGCGGCGAAATTCACCGCGTCGAGCCCGGAGGCGCAGAACCTGTTGATCTGCACGCCCGGGACCTTGACGCCGTAGTCGGCCGCAAGCGCCGCGGCGCGGGCGACGTCGCCGCCGGCCTCGCCCACGGGATCGACGCAGCCGAGCACGACGTCGTCGACGGTCGCCCGGTCGAGGCCGTTGCGCTCGCTCAGCGCCTTCAGCGCGGTGACGGCGAGCTGGAGCGTCGAGACCTCATGCAGCGCGCCGTCCGGCTTTCCGCGCCCGCGAGGGGTGCGGACCGCGTCATAGATATAGGCGTCGGCCATTGACGGCTCTCCTTGGCGTTTTCAGGTCGCGGCGGCGGAATCGGGCGGGCGTTGCGGCGGCGCCGCGCTGTGTCGGGATGGCGACAATCTGGGGTCGCGAACGCCTTTTTCTCACCATGGCGTTCATGCTAGTGAGTGTCGCAAAGAAGTTCGGAACTTCGAAGAGTTCAAAGGAGCTGCGGCGATGACGCCAGCACAAATGCTCGAGACCCAAGGCTTCTACCCGCTGCCGGGCGCATTCGCGTCGGTGGCCAAAGACGTGGCCGAAAAGATCAAGGCCGATCTCGCCGTCACCGACAATCCCGAGGCGGTCGGTCTCGGCGACGCCTTCAACAAGATCCAGGCGGTGCGCGACTTCGTCTATCACGACGCGGTCACCCAGGCCTATCAGCGCGTGTTCGACAAGCAGCCCGTGTTCCTGCAGGCCTGCGACATCCACAACGGGTTCGTTCAGGGCAACTGGCACCGCGACTGCGCCAACAAGGGCCTGAACAAGGGCGAGGATTGGGATGAGTCCGCGCACAAGTACCGCAACTACAAGCTGATGATCTATCTCGAGTGCGACGACTACTCGTTCTGCGTCAAGCCGCGCACCAACCACAAGAAGCTCGCCAACGACCTCGACGACTACTTCACCGTCTCGGTCGAGGACGCCGCCAAGACCGACTTCTCCAAGATCGAGAAGCCGGTGCAGTTCATTCCCAAGCCGGGCGACGCGGTCATGTTCGACCTGCGCACCACCCATCGCGGCCAGGGCCTCAACGCCGAGCAGTTCTCCAAGCGCGCTTCGAACAAGCTGACGCTGTCCTACGTGTTCGCCGAGCGGAACCCGCACGCGCACCGCTTCCACAGCTACCGCACGCTGCTGAAGCAGGGCTACACGCCGCTGAACGAGGCCGAGAAGAAGCGCCTCAACGACAACGGCCTGTGGTGGGACGCGCTCGACGGCAACTACTTCGACGTCCACAAGGACGAGCTTCAGAACGTCGTCCTGAAGTGATCGGCTAAGCGTCGGCGCAGCCCGGCCCGATCGCGCCTTTCGAAACGCCGCGTCCCTCGGGGGCGCGGCGTTTTTCGTGAAGGCGGAGCGATCAGGGCGCGCGCCCGTCGTGGCGTGACCGCAGGAGAGGGCGTCGCCGGCCATCGGCTCAGAACGCGTCGGCCGGCAGCGCCATGACGGCTTCGGCCCCGGCTGTGATCGCGGCGAGGCGCGTCGCGGTCTCGGGGATCATCCGCTCCATGAAGAAGCGTCCGGCGACGAGCTTCGTCGCCATCGTCTCGTCGCCCTCGGCCTGCTTCTCGAGCGCCGTCTTGGCGATCCGCGCCCACATGTAGCCGAGCGCGACGAGGCCGAAGAGGTGCATGTAATCGGTCGCGCCGGCGCCGGCGTTGTCGGGCTTGCCCATGGCGTTGGCCATGAACCACATCGTCGCCTGCTGCAGCTCCTCGCGCGCCTTCTTCAGCGGCTTGAGGAACGGTTCGAGGCCTTGCGTCTCGGCGTTGTCTTTTAGGAAGCCGTCCACCTCCTTGAAGAACGCCATGATGGCGCGGCCGCCGTCGCGCGGGAGCTTGCGGCCGACGAGGTCCATCGCCTGAACCCCGTTCGCGCCCTCGTAGATCATGGCGATGCGGGCGTCGCGGACGAACTGCTCCATGCCCCATTCGGCGATGTAGCCGTGGCCGCCGAACATCTGCTGCGCCTTCACGGCGTTGTCGAAGCCGACGTCGGTGATGACGCCTTTGATGATCGGCGTCATGAGGCCCATGTGGTCCTCGCCGGCCTGGCGTTCCTTCGGATCCTCCGACACATGCGCGACGTCGCCCCGGATCGCGGTCCAGAGCACGAGCGCGCGGGCGGCCTCGTTGAAGGCCTTGATCGAGAGCAGCGTGCGGCGGACGTCCGGATGCACGATGATCGGGTCGGCGGGCTTCGCCGCCTCCTTGGCGCCGGTCAGCGAGCGGCCCTGCAGGCGGTCCTTGGCGTAGGCCGCGGCGTTCTGGTAGGCGACGTCGGATTGGGCGAGCCCCTGCACGCCGACGCCGAGCCGCGCCTCGTTCATCATCGTGAACATGGCGGCGAGCCCGCGGTTCTCCTCGCCCACGAGCCAGGCGGTCGCCCCGTCATAATTCATGACGCAGGTCGAGTTGCCGTGGATGCCCATCTTGTGCTCGAGCGCGCCGCACGAGACGGCGTTGCGCTCCCCGAGCGACCCGTCGGCGCCCGGCAGAACCTTCGGCGCGACGAACAGGGAGATGCCCTTCGTTCCCTCCGGCGCGCCCTCGATGCGGGCGAGCACGAGGTGCACGATGTTCTCCGTCATGTCGTGCTCGCCGGCCGAGATGAAGATCTTCTGGCCGGTGATCTTGTAGGAGCCGTCGCCCTGCGGGACGGCCTTGGTCTTGATGAGGCCGAGATCCGTGCCGCAATGCGGCTCGGTGAGGTTCATGGTGCCGGTCCACGAGCCCTCGATCATCTTCGGCAGATAGAGCTTCTTCTGCTCGTCCGAGCCGTGCAGAACGAGCGCCGCGATCGCGCCCTGCGTCAGGCCGGCGTACATCGCGAGCGCCATGTTGGCGGCTGAGGCGTACTCGTTGATGGCGGCGGCGACCGTGTGCGGAAGGCCCTGGCCGCCATATTCGGGACCGGCCGCAAGACCGATCCAGCCGCCCTCGGCGAAGGCCTTGAACGCCTCCTTGAAGCCGTTCGGCGTCGTCACGTCGCCGTTGGCGAGCCGCACGCAGCCCTGAAGGTCGCCCGATCGATTGAGCGGCTGGAAGCTCTTTTCGCAGAGCTTGGCGCCTTCCTCGAGGATCGTCTCGACGGTGTCGCGGCCGGCGTCGGCGAAGCCCGGAAGGTTGGAGTGCCGATCGAAGCCCAGCACGTCGTAGAGCAGGAAAAGCGTGTCCGCGACGGGCGCCTTGTAGCTCGGCATATCCACCCCCGGTTCTTATTGTGTGTATGCACTATCGCTGCGGACGACCGGCGCCGCAAGCGTCCGACGCCAAAAATAGGGCGCGCGTCCGCGCTCGCCGACCCGGTGGTCGGCGTTAGGCCCCGCAGATTGAAGAGACGCCTGAGAGAGCGGCGGAGAAACGTCGGCGCCGCTCATCGGCGCGAGGTCAGCTCGTCGCCGCGCCGGTCCGCCCGGCGGACCCGGCGAGCGCCCCGATGGCGCGTTCGAGGTCGCTCGTGACGAAGGGTTTCTGCAACGTGGGGGCGTTCGGGTAGCGGTCGCGCACGCCCGCGCCGCCATAGCCGGTGACGAACACGAACGGGATGTTGCGCGCGGCGAGCGCGTCGGCGACCTCGAAGCTCTGCTCGCCGCCGAGATTGACGTCGAGCAGCGCGCCGTCGATGGCGTCGGTCTCGGCGATCACCGCCAGAGCCGCCTTGACGCCGCCCGCTGGACCCACGACCTCGGCGCCGCCGTCGAGCAGCATATCCTCGACCAGCATGGCGATCATCGCTTCGTCCTCGACGAGGAGGATGCGCAGGCCCTTCAGGCTCTCATTCGTCATGGGGTGGTGATTTTCTGCGAGAGGGGCAGGCGGAAGACGCAGGCGACGCCCTCCGGTTCGAAGTCCAGCCGCACGCGGCCGCCAAGCTCGCGCGCCGCCCCGCGCTCGATCAGCCGCGAGCCGAAGCCGCGGCGCGCCGGCGGAGACACGTCCGGCCCGCCGGTTTCACGCCAGCTCAGTTCCAATACGTCGCCGTCGCCCTTTTGGTCCACCGACCACTCCACCGTCACGCGCCCGCCGGCCTGCGACAGCGCGCCGAAGCGGGCGGCGTTGGTGGCGAGCTCGTGAAACGCCAGCGTCATGGTGACGGCGGCGGTCGGAGACAATCTTACCTCCGGCCCGCCTATCACGATGCGTCCGTCCACGTCGAGGCTGAAGGGCGCGAGCGTCTCGGCGACCAGCTGGCCAAGGCCGGCCGACGTCCAGGTCTCGCGCATCAGAAGGTCGTGAGCGCGCGACAGCGCCATCAGCCGCGCGTCGAACGTCTTCTGGAACTCCTCCGGCGACGACGTCGAAGCAAGCGACTGGTGCGCGAGCGCCTGGACGGTCGAAAGATTGTTCTTCACCCGATGGTTCAGCTCCGCCAGCAGCCAGGCGCGGATGCGGTCCTGCTCCTTGCGTTCGGTGACGTCGACCGTGACCGTGAAGAAGCTCGGCACGCCGTCGGCGTCGACCAGCCGCGTGACGTTGCTCACCGCCCAGACCGTCTCGCCGCCCGGACGGACATAGCGTTTTTCGATTTCGAACGAGCCGCCGGCCTCGGCCGCCTGCGCGAGGCGGGCGCGCGTCTCCTCGATGTCGTCGGGATGGGTGACGCTCGCGACCGTCAGCTCGCGGGCGCTTTCGGTCGGGCGGCCGAGCAGGCGCCCCATCGTCGGGTTGAAGCGGATGAAGCGGCCGGCGGAATCCGATTCCGAAAGGCCGACCGCCGCCTTGTCGAAGATCGCCGCGAACCGCCGTTCGCTGGCGTTCAGCCGCACCGAGGCGTCCGCGTTGCGCAGCGCCAGCCAGACGCGGCCGGCGATCTCGCGGGCGAATTCGGCCTGCCGGGAGGTCCATTGGCGCAGCCGGTTGTCGTGGAGATAGACGACCGCGGTCGCCCGGCCGTCGCGCACGACCGGCGCGAGCAGGTAGGACTTCACCCCAATCTCGGCGAAGCTTTCCGCGGCTTTCGCCGAGTGCCGGCCGTCGTCCGGCGAGATCGATCCGACCGAGACCATGAGGCCGGCGCGCACCGCGCGGTGCACGTCCTCGCCGAAGTCCGGCAGCCGGTATCTGCCGCCCGCGAGCGAGATTTCGCCCGGTATGCTCCAGTCGCCGAGCGCCGTGCAGAACTCCTCGCCGGGTTCGATCACTGCGTAGCCCGCCCGCGAAAGGCCGAGATGGGCGACGAGCGGCTCCATCACGCTTTTCAGGATCTTGCTGGCGTCGGCGCTCTCGATCGCGAGATCGCGCAGTCGATCTCCGATCTCGAGGAAAAAGCGCTGGTCTTCGGTCGCCAGAACCTCGTCGGTGACCTCGCGGCCCTGGTTCATGACGCCGAGGACCTCGCCCTCGGCCCCGAAGATCGGCGTGAAGCTGTAGTCCCAGTAGCTTTCGATCACCTCGCCGTTGCGCCGCATGGGAAGGCGCTGGCGAAACGTCGAGAAGCCGCGGCCCATGCGGACCACGCCCTCGAACTGGGGGCCGACGACGTTCCAGATGTCGCTCCAGACCTCCTTGCCCGGACGCCCGATCGCCCAGGGGTGGCGTTCGGCGGGGATTGGAGCCCAGGAGTCGTTGTAGATCAGGCGGAGCTGCGGTCCCCAATAGATCGCGGTCGGCAGGCTCGAATGCATGCAGAGGCTGATCGCCACCCGCAATTCGACCGGCCAGGCCGTGGGCTCGCCGAGCGCATGCCCCCGCCAGTCGAACGCGCGCAGGCGCGCAGCCATTTCCCCGTCGCCTCTGAACAGCGCTTCGATCCTCGAATGTCCCGCGCCTGCTCGCGCCACGTCACGGTCTCCGCCGCGACGGTTTATGGCGGCGAGGGCGCTTCGACAGGGGCGGGAGGCGATCAATCAACCGCTTTTGCGCCTTGTCCTGCGCAGAAGCCCATCTGGGTACCGCGACCGGAAGGAAGTTTCGTCTTCGCCTGCGCATGGCCGCATTCCTCGCTATGAGGAGGGGCGGCCCGGCGTCGATCGGGACCCGACCCACTGAGCGATGCGGCTGAACCTCATGCGACCTGCGATCCTGTTCCTGAAGGCCCTGATGACGGCGATCGTGTTCGGCGTCGCGCTGGCCGCGGCGCAGGCGCAGCAGGCGGCGCCGGCCCCGGATCCGACCGCCGCCATCGACTCTGCGCGCTCCGAGCTCGATCGCATCGAGAACCGCCTCGGCGATCGGAACCTCAACCTCAGCGACGACGAGCTCGCGGGGCTGCGCGATCGGATCGACCCGATGTCGGCCTCGCTTGAGGCCGCGATCGCGCAGCTCGCGCCCAAGCTGGCGGCCGCCGACGCGCGGCTCGCCCAGATCGGCGCCAAGCCCGCGGACGGCGAGCCGGCCGAAAGCCCCGACGTCACCAAGGAGCGCGACAGCCAGACCGCCGCGCGCCAGGAGGTGGACGAAGCGATCAAGCGCGGCCGGCTGCTTCAGGTCGAGGCGAGCCAGGTCGCCGACCAGATCACGGAGCTGCGCCGCTCCCTGCTTGCGAGCCGCCTGTTCGAGCGCGCCCGTTCGCTGCTCGACCCGACGCTGTGGCTCGACGTCGCCGAAGAGGCGCCGCGGGACGTCGGGGGCGTCGCCGCGCTCGGCGGCGAAATCGCCAGCCAGGTGTCGCGGAACCTGACGCCCGGCGCGATCGCGACGGTCGCGGCGGCGGTGGCCGCGGCGCTCCTCTTGCTCTTCCCCATCCGGATCTGGACTGCGAATTTCGGCGAGCGGCTGGTCGTCCATCAGTCGCCGCGTTCTCGCCTCCGGCGTTCGGCCACCGCGCTGTTCCGGCTGGTCGCCACGACGCTTGCGCCTTTGCTGGCGGCGCTCTGCGTCTTTCTGGCGGTGAAATCCGTGGGCTGGCTGCCGGCGCGCGCGGAGCCGCTCGCGCTCGTGCTGGTGCGCTCGGCCGGCTTCCTTGGCTTCGCCCACGGCATGATGAAGGCGCTGCTCGCGCCCGGACGGCCGACCTGGCGCCTCGTCGAGCTCTCGGACGCCGCCGTCGCCCAGATCAAGAACCAGCCGATGATCGTCGCCTCGGTGTTCGTGCTGGGCCGCATCCTCGACGTGTTCAACTCCACGATCGGAGCGAGCCTCTCGGCCTCGATCGCGACCTCGGGAACTTTCGCGGCGCTCAACGCGGCGACCTTCGCGCTGTCGGTCCGGCGCCTGCGGACCGCCCAGCAGCTCGAGGCGACGAACGACGAGCCGGGCGCGGAGAAGGAAGGCAACCCGATCCTGTTCGTGGTGCGTCTCTGCGGCCTTGCGGCGATCGCCGTCGTCGTGGTCTCGGTGGTGATCGGCTACGTGCCGCTGGCGCAGTTCCTCGCCAACCAGGTCATCTGGATCACCGCGGTGCTCTGGCTGGCCTATCTCCTGCTCGTGGTGGTCGACGACCTCTTCACCTCCTCGCTCTCAGCCGAAACCCGCTTCGGCCGCAATCTGAGCGAGGGGCTCGGCGTCCGGACCACGACGCTCGAGCAGGTCGGCGTGCTGCTTTCCGGCGTCATGCGGCTGTTCATCCTGGCGATCGCGGCGCTTTTGATCGCCGCCCCCTGGGGCGTCGGCTCCACCGACCTGTTCGGCTGGCTCCGGATGCCGGTGACGGGCTTCCAGCTCGGCGGCATCACGATCTCGATCACCGGCATTCTGAGCGCCGTGCTGCTCGTCGCCGTCGGCTTCACGCTGACCCACGGCGCGCAGCGCTGGCTCGACCGCGATCTCCTTCCCAAGACGCGCATGGACGACGGCCTCAAGGCCTCGATCAACACCGGCGTCGGCTATCTCGGCTCGATCGTGGTGATCATGCTGGCGCTGGCCTATCTCGGCTTCAGCCTCGACCGGCTCGCGATCGTGGCCGGCGCGCTGTCGGTCGGCATCGGCTTCGGCCTGCAGGCGGTGATCTCGAACTTCGTCTCGGGCGTCATCCTGCTGGCCGAGCGCCCGATCAAGATCGGCGACTGGGTGGTGATCGGCTCCGACCAGGGCAACGTTCGGCGCATCTCCGTGCGCTCCACCGAGATCGAGCTGTTCGACCGCTCGACGCTCATCGTCCCGAACTCGGACTTCATCACCAAGAGCGTCAAGAACGTCACGCACGGCGCGCCGAACGGGCGCGTGGCGATCGAGCTCGTGGTCTCCTCCGCGCTCGATCCGCAGGAGGTGAAGCGGATCGCGATCGACACCGCGAAGGCGCACGGCTCCGTGCTCGCCTTCCCGGAGCCGCAGCTGCTCTTCACCTCGCTCGGCAAGGCCGACTACGGCTTTTCGCTGTTCTGCAACGTGCCGAGCCCGCGGCAGGCCGCAAGCGTCAAGAGCGACCTGCATTTCGCGCTGGTGAAGGCGTTCGGGGACGCAGGCGTCGCGCTCGCGGGGCCCGCAGGCCCCGACGTCACGGTCGCAATCGCGCAGGTCGCAGAAGCGCTGTCGGGCGGCGGCGGCCGGGCCGTGGCCGCGATCGCGCCGAAGCCGCACGACGCCTCCGACGCGCCTCCGGGCGCCGCCGCGACGCCGAAGCCCGCCTGACGTGCGCAGGCCCTAAACCCGGCCTTAACCGCGCGCGGGCCTGAAATGGCCTTCGCCCGCCATCCGCAAGACGCTAGACTGCAGGCCGCCATGTCGTTCCCGATCCGCCGATTCGCAGGCCTTGCGGCGCTCGCCGCGCTCGCTCTCGCAGGCTGCTCCGCCGAGCGTCCGACCCGGCCGGTCGAAAGCGGCATCTACCAGAGCCAGAGCAAGCCTGGCGCGAGCCTCGACAAGGCGACGGCGGCCTCGATGGTCTCGGAGCTCCGCCGCGGCAGGGGACTCGGGCCGGTGATGCTCGATCCTGCGCTCAACCGCATGGCCGAAGAGCAGGCGCTCGCGATGTCGCGCGTCGGCAAGATCAGCCACGACAGCCTCGCTGGTCCGCTGAAGGTCCGGATCGCACGCTCCTATCCGCGCAACGGCGGGGTGTGGGAGAACGTCGGCGCGGGCCACGACACGCTGGCGGACGCCTTCACGGGCTGGCGCTCCTCGCCGCCGCACATGAAGAACATGATGCAGCCGGGCGCTTCGCGCATGGGCATCGCGGCCGTGCACGCGCCCGGATCGCGCTTCGAAGTGTTTTGGGCGATGGTGCTGGCCGACCCGAACGACCCGCGGCCGATCGCCTACGCCAATCCCGCGGCGGCGCCGGTCGAGGTCGCGGCCCCTGCGCCGGGCGCGACGCAGGCCGATCCGCCGAGCGGCGCGCGGATCGCATCGCAGATCCCGCCGTTCCGCCTCGGCGCTCCGGGCATGATCGCGCTCCCCCGCTGACGCGCCGACTTCGGCCTGTTCGCTAGACTTCCATCACACTGTTTATGGAACGCTGGCGCATGTCCGCGTTCCATGAATAAGCTTGCCAGCCATCTGTCGACATTTGCGATCGATTTGGCGGATCACAAGCGGTCTGCACAGCGTTTAATCACAAGTCCGTGTACAGCGGTATTCTGTGGCGGTTTTGCGACTTGTTGATCAAACGACCGCCTGATATCCATGTGACACGCCAGTGATCAATCCGGCCCCAAGCCTAGAATATCTAAAATTCTGACGCAGATCTGACGTCGACCTTTCGCCGCGTTCCAAGCGTTTTCCGCTTGGCCGAATGTATTTCGGCCGAAACTGCCGTGTTGCGTCTGTCTTTTTCCTGAAACATCGTGGCGGCGGATCCTCCGGCCGCCCTGAAGCCGCCGAGGTCCCATGGCCCGCCGACTCGCGACCACGCTCGCCTTCTGTCTCGCGACCTGCTTCGCCGCCGCGACGCCCACGCTCGCCCAGAGCGGCAAGGAGGTGGTGTCGAGCCCCGACGCGCCCGAGGCGATCGGGCCCTACAGCCAGGCGATCCGCCACGGCGACACGCTCTATCTCGCGGGCCAGATCCCGATCGATCCGAAGACCAAGGAACTGAGCAAAGGCGCGATCGAGGAGCAGACCAAGCTCGTGCTCGAGAACTTGAAGGCGGTTCTGGCGGCCGCCGGCATGACCATGGACAACGTCGTCTCGACGAGCGTGTTCATGAAGGACCTCAACGAGTTCAAGAAGATGAACGAGGTCTACGCCACCTATTTCAAGGACAAGCCGCCGGCGCGCGCCACCGTCGAGGTCGCCCGCCTGCCGCGCGACGTGGCCGTCGAGATTTCCGCCATCGCGGTCAAGTGACCGGCGTTCCGGGCGCCGGCGGTTTCCGGCGCGCTTGAGACGCCGCCGGACCCCCGGCGGCGAACGGGCCGCCGCGCGCGCAAGCGACCCGGCGGGGGAGACGTTTCATGAGCGATTTCGAGTTCCGTTCGAACCGGCGAGACCTGTTCAAGCTTGCGGGCGCAGGCGCCGCGGCGGCGGCCACGCTGCCGCTGGTTCCGATGAGCGCCTTCGCGGCCGATCCGAAGTTCACGCTGGGCGAGCCGAAGCCCGGCTTTATCCTCGATCCCGACGTCCTCTACATGAACATCGGCACCACGGGCTCGACGCCCAATCACGTGCTGAAGTCCTTCAACCAGGACAATCGCGAGGTGGCGCGCAACCCGCTCGAGACCTTCGGCGGCGTCACGCCGTTCCGCGAGGCGATCGCGCCGGGCTTCGGGGCCGAGCTCGAAGAGTTCGTGATCTCCTACAACACCACAGACGGCATGAACAAAATCCTCGCCGGCGTCGAGCTGCGCGAGGGCGACGAGATCGTCACCACCAATCATGAGCATCCGGGCGGCAACGGCCCGATGAACATCCTGGCCCAGCGCTACGGCGTGAAGATCACTCGCGTCGCGCTGCCGGTCGGCAACGACCAGAAGGCGGGCGACTACGTCGACCTGTTCCGCAAGGCCATGACGAAGAAGACGAAGGCCTTCGTGTTCTCGGCGCCGACCTACCTCACCGGCGTGATGCTGCCGTACAAGCGCCTCGCCAAGCTCGCCCAGAAGAACGGGATCATGACGATCGTGGACGGCGCGCACGCGACCGGCATGTTCGACCTCGACTTCCACAAAACCGGCATCGATTTCTGGGGCTGCTCGGGCCACAAGTGGCAGTGCGGCCCCGGCGGCACCGGCGTGATCTACGTCCGCAACCGGGTGAGCAAGCACAACCCGCTGCCGCTGTTCAACTTCTGGCCGACCAACACCAACAACACGCTGCTGACCGGGCCGCGCACCAACGACAACGCCGCGACCTACAATGTCGGCACCGCGATGCAGAGCATCGGCAATCCGAACTATCCGATGCTGAAGGCCTTCGCCGACACCTGCGCGTTCTGGGACGAGATCGGCCGCGGGGCCATCGAGAAGCACGATCTGGCGCTCTCGCTCGACCTCAAGAACAAGATCGCCGACCGCTGGGGCGCAGGGTATCTCTACTCGCCCAAGGACGATCCGGAGCTCCTGTCGGCGCTCACCTCCTTCAGCCCGTTCCACAAGGCGAACGCGCGGGTGGGGCTCGGCCAGTCCGAGGCCGAGACGGCGCAGTCGACCACCTTCGTGACGCGCATGCGGGAGGAGTACGGCATCGTCATCCGCAACACGGCGGTGCCGGTGATCGGCTCGCCCGCGCCGCATCATCCGATGCGCATCTCCACGCATCTCTTCCACTCGACCGAGGACATCGACCGGCTGGTTGGCGCGATGGTGGAGCTGACGTCGAAGATGGCGGGGGCGTAAGGGGCGGCTGAAGCGCCTCGTCATGCCCCGGCTTGTCCGGGGCATCCACCTTTCGGCGGCGCGGCGTTCGACGATGAACCGTGGATCCCCCGGACAAGCCGGGGGATGAGGACTGCGTTTCGACCAAACCTCGGAAGTCAGGCCACCGGCCTGACTTCCTCGACCTCCGGCACGAAGTGGCGGAGCAGGTTCTCGATGCCCTGCTTCAGCGTCGCGGTGGAGGAGGGGCAGCCCGCGCACGAGCCCTTCATGTTGAGATAGACCACGCCCTCGCGAAAGCCGCGGAACGTGATGTCGCCGCCGTCCATAGCGACCGCGGGGCGAACGCGCGTCGCGAGCAGCTCCTTGATGGTGTCGACGGTCTCGGCGTCGCTCTCCTCGAAGAACTCCTCGCCGTCGTCGTTCGGCTTCGGCGCGCCGGCCTCGGTGAGCAGCGGCTCGCCCGAGAGGTAGTGCTCCATGATCGCGCCGAGGATGGCGGGCTTGAGGTGCTGCCACTCGCCGCCGGCCTTGGTGACGGTGACGAAGTCGGCCCCGTAAAACACGCCGGCGACGCCGTCGATCTCGAACAGTTTCTGGGCGAGCGGCGAGCGGGCTGCGTCGTCGGCCGATTTCAGCTCCAGCGCGCCGCCGGGCAGCACGTCGCGGCCGGGCAGGAACTTCAGCGTCGCGGGGTTCGGGGTCGCTTCGGTCTGAATGAACATCGGGAAACCTCTCTAGTCACCGAGAGATGGTGGTTTTGGAAGCGGGGGTCAATCGTGGCGGACACGAACTGCGCGCTTCGAGACGCCCGCTGACCGCGGGCTCCCCAGCATGAGGAGCGTCGCAGAGACTCAGCCGCCCCTCATGCTGAGGAGCTTGGCGAAAGCCAAGCGTCTCGAAGCACGCAGCTCCTCTCAGCGCCGCACGAACCCCACGATGTCCTTCACGTGGTTCATCGTCTCGCCGGCGATCGCCTCGGCGCGCTCGGCGCCCGAGCCCAGCACCTGGTCGATGTGGCCCGGGTCGGCCACCAGCCGCTTCATCTCGGCGGTGATCGGCGCGAGCTTCGAGACGGTGAGGTCCACGAGCGCCTGCTTGAACTGCGAGAATTGCTGGCCGCCGAACTGGGCGATCACCGCGGCCGCGTCGCTGTCGGCGAGCGCTGCGTAGATGCCGATGAGGTTGTCGGCCTCGGGCCGCGTCTTCATCTCCTCGACGGTCTCGGGCAGCGGCAGCGGGTCGGTCTTGGCCTTGCGGATCTTGGCCGCGATCTGGTCGGCGTCGTCGGTCAGGTTGATGCGGCTCGCGTCCGAGGGCTCGGACTTCGACATCTTTCGCGCCCCGTCCCGCAAGCTCATCACGCGCGTCGCCGGCCCCGCGATCAGGGGCTCGGGCTGCGGGAAGAACTTCTCGGCGAGGCCGAGGTCGGCGATCGACTTCGAAAAGTCGTTGTTGAACTTCTGCGCGATGTCGCGGGCGAGCTCGAGATGCTGCTTCTGGTCCTCGCCGACCGGCACATGGGTCGCGCGGTAAGCGAGAATGTCCGCCGCCATCAGGTTCGGATAGGCGTAGAGGCCGACGGACGCGTTCTCGCGGTCCTTGCCGGCCTTCTCCTTGAACTGCGTCATGCGGTTCAGCCAGCCGAGCCGCGCCACGCAGTTGAAGATCCAGGCGAGCTCGGCGTGGGCCGAGACCTGGGACTGGTTGAAGACGATGTGCTTCGTCCCGTCGACGCCGGCCGCAAGAAACGCGGCCGCGACCTCGCGGATCGACTTCTTCAGCTCGGCCGGGTCCTGCCAGACGGTGATGGCGTGGAGGTCGACCACGCAATAGAGGCACTCGAAGCGGTCCTGCAGCTCCACGAAGCGCTTGATGGCGCCCAGATAATTGCCGAGATGCAGGTTTCCGGTCGGCTGGACGCCGGAAAACACCCGCTCATGCGCGTTCGCCATCGGACCCGTTTGCTCCCTGAAGGACGGCGCGTTATGGCGTCCGTGTCGGGCCGGCGCAAGGGTCCGGAGCCTCTCGCCCCACCAGCCTTTCGGAGCCAGCCCCTGATGAGCGAAGCCAAGTACGACGTCCTCGGCATCGGCAATGCGATCGTCGACGTGATCGCGAGCGCCGACGACGACTTCCTCGTCCGCGAAGGCCTCGCCAAGGGATCGATGGCGCTGATCGACGAAGCGCGGGCCGAGGAGCTCTACGGCAAGATGGGGCCGGCGGTGGAGGCCTCGGGCGGCTCGGCCGCCAACACGCTCGCGGGCCTGGCCTCGCTCGGCGGCCGCGCGGCCTTCATCGGCAAGGTCAAGGCGGATCTGCTGGGCGACGTCTTCCGCCACGACATCACGGCGATCGGCGTCGATTTCCCGACTCCGGGCGCGACCGACGGCGTCGCGACCGCGCGCTGCTTCATCCTGGTGACGCCGGACGGCGAGCGCACGATGTCGACCTATCTCGGCGCCTGCCAGGGCCTCGCCCCCGCCGATGTCGACGAGGCCGCGGTGAAAGCTGCGAGCGTCACCTATCTCGAGGGCTATCTCTGGGATCCGCCGGCCGCCAAGGAGGCGTTCCGCAAAGCCGCCGAGATCGCGCACGCCGCGGGCCGGCAGGTCGCGCTGTCGCTGTCGGACTCCTTCTGCGTCGACCGCTATCGCGCCGAGTTCCTCGAGCTCGTGCGCACCGGCCAGGTCGACATCCTGTTCGCCAACGAAGGCGAGCTGAAGTCGCTCTACGAGACCTCGGACGTCGAGGCGGCGCTGAAGGCGGTCTCCGCCGACGCCAAGCTCGCAGCGGTGACGCTCGGCGCCCGGGGCTCGGCGATCGTGCGCGGATCGGAGCGGGTCGAGGTTCCGGCGGCGCCGATCGAGGGCAAGCTCACCGATATGACCGGCGCCGGCGACCTCTTCGCCGCCGGTTTCCTCTACGGCCACGCCCGCGGCTTCGAGCTCAAGCGCTCCGGCCAGATCGGCGCGCTCTGCGCCGCGGAAGTCATCTCCCATGTCGGCGCGCGCCCGCAGGTGGTCCTGAAGGATCTCGTCGCGCAGAAGGGGCTGGCGTAACCTTTCGTGTCCCGGCCTTGAGCCGGGACGAGAACGCAATGTCAGTCTTCGCTGGTTTCGCCTGATGACGCCCATTCCCGTCTTCGACGGCCACAACGACACGCTGCTGCGCATCTGGCAGCGGCGCGACGCGGACGGCGGAGCGAAAGCCTTTCTCGAAGGCGGGGTCGGGGGGCACATCGACCTGCCGAAGGCGCGCGCCGGCGCCATGATGGGCGGCCTGTTCGCGATCTTCGTGCCGTCGCGCCAGCTTGGCGTCGACTACATGAAGATGATGCGCGAGGCGTCCTACGACGTGCCGTGCCCCGAGCCGCCGCCGGTCTCCGAGGCGATGGCCGCGACGCTCGGCATGGCCGCGACGCTGTTCCGCATCGAGCGCGCCTCGGCGGGGGCGGTCGGGGTCTGCCGAAGCGTCGCCGAAATCCGCGCCGCGAAGGACCGTGGGGCGCTCGCCTGCGTCCTCCACATCGAGGGCGCGGAGGCGATCGGCCCGGACCTCGACGCCTTGCACGCGCTTCACGCCGCAGGGCTGCGCTCGCTCGGGCCGGTCTGGAGCCGTCCCAACGTCTTTGGCCACGGCGCGCCGTTCCGCTTTCCCGCAAGCCCCGACACCGGCCCCGGCCTCACCGAGGCCGGCAAGGCGCTCGTGCGCGAATGCGACGCGCTGAGGATCGCGGTCGATCTCAGCCACCTCAACGAGGCCGGTTTCTGGGACGTGGCGAAGACGAGCCGCGCGCCGCTGATCGCGACGCACTCCAACGTCCACGCGATCACGCCTCACGCCCGCAATCTCACCGACGCCCAGCTCGACGCGATCGCCGAGCGGGATGGCCTCGTCGGGCTCAATCTCGCGACCTGTTTCTTGCGCGAGGACGGCCGGATGCGCTCGGACACCGATCTCGACGCGGTCGCGCATCATCTCGACCGGCTGATCGCCCGGCTGGGCGAGGACCGCGTCGGCTTCGGCTCGGATTTCGACGGGGCGATCGTGCCGGCCGGGATCGGCGACGTCGCCGGCATGCCGCGGCTTCTGGCGTTCCTGAGCGAGCGCGGCTACGACCAGGCGATCCTCGAAAAGATCGCCTGGCGAAACTGGCTCAGCGCGCTCGAGCGCGTCTGGGGCGGGTGAGCCGTTACGCCGGCCGGCGCGCCCAGGGGCGGGTTCCGGCCGGAACCTCCTGCTGCCGCGAGGAGCCGACGGGCTGCATGTAGAACGGCACGTCGGGCCACAGGCCGTTCGCGAGCTGCTTGCGGGTGACCGGGTCCGAGATCTCGAACGCGTCGAAGCCGCAGCGGCGCATCAGCGGCATCTGGTCGATGAGCACGTCGCCGGCGGCGCGCACCTCGCCCTCGAAGCCGTGCCGCTCGCGCAGGAGACGCGCGGTCGAGGACGAGCGGCCGTCGGCGAATTTCGGGAACGGCAGCACGACGAGCGTCACCCGCGTCAGATGCGGCACGAGCTCGTCGAGCTTCTCGCCCGGCTCCACGATCACGCCGAGCGGGGAGTTGCGCTGGCTGAGCGCCTCGCGTTCGGCGAGGAAGCGCTTCAGCGGCAGGATCGCCGGGCCTTCGCCGACGGCCTCGTCCTCGCCGGTGCGCGTCCACTCGTCGTCCTGGAAGGCGCCGTCGCGCCAGAGCGCGGGGCCTGCGTCGGCCTCGGGCACGGCGCGCAGATGCGGCGCCTGGGCGGGCTTCGCCTGAGAAGAAGTCACCTGGGCGGCCTCCGGAACCCGGATCTCGCCGGCGGTCTCATCGGTGCGCGCGACGCGCGCGGCGGCGGTCGGGGGGGTCATATTCCGCTTCCCTCGTTTTCGAGCGCGGCGGTGTGGATGCCGCACTCGGTCTTCTCAAGGCCGCGCCAGCGGCCGGCCCTGGCGTCCTCGCCCGGCTTCACCCGCGAGGTGCAGGGCATGCAGCCGATCGACAGGAAGCCGTGGCGCACGAGCGGATGCTCGGGCAGGCCGTGGACCGTGGCGTAGTCCTTGACGTCCTTGGCGGACCACTCCGCCAGCGGATTGATCTTGATGCGCGCGCCGTCGGCCTCGAACACCGGAAGTTCGGCGCGCGTCGCGTTCTGGAAGCGCTTGCGGCCCGAGATCCAGGCCGGGAAGTCGGCGAGCGCCTCGGCGAGCGGCGCGACCTTGCGGATCCGGCAGCAAAGGTTGGGCTCGGACTGCCAGAGGAAGTTCTCCGGATCGAGCCGCTTCAGGCGCTCGGCGTCCGGCGTCACGGTGCGCACGTCGGCAAGCTTCAGCCGCTCCACGAGCGCGTCGCGATAGTCGAGCGTCTCCTGGAAGAGCTGGCCGGTGTCGATGAAGGTCACGGGGACCGACGCGTCGACCTCGGAGAGGAGATGCAGCAGCACGGCGGAGTCGGCGCCGAAGCTCGACACCATGGTCACGCGTCCGCGGAACAGCGTCTCGACCGCGGCCTCGATCACCTCATGGGCGCCTGCGCCGCGGAAGCGGCGGTCAAGATGGGCCGCGAGCGAGGTCGCGCGCTCTGCGGCGCGCGCCTTCGAGACTTCCGGCAGCGGAAGATCAGGCCGCTCCATAGAGGGCCTCCTTGAATGGTTTCTGGCCGAGGCGGCGGACGGCGGCGAGGAAGGTCTCGTCCGGGCGCTCGCGCAGCTTCAGATAGGTGTCGACCACGGTCTCGATCGCGCCGCCGATCTCCTCGCCGGTGAAACCCGGGCCGACCAGCGCGCCGACGGCGGCGGTCTCGTCGCCCGAGCCGCCGAGCGTCACCTGGTAGACCTCCTCGCCGCGCTTATCGACGCCGAGAATGCCGATATGGCCGGCGTGGTGATGGCCGCAGGCGTTGATGCAGCCCGAGATCTTGATCTTGAGCTCGCCGATCTCGGCCTGTTTCTCGGCCGAGCCGAAGCGGTTGGAAAGATCCTGCGCGATGTTGATCGAGCGGGCGTTGGCGAGCGCGCAATAATCGAGGCCGGGGCAGGCGATGATGTCGGTCACGAGCCCGGCGTTGCCGGTTTCGAGGCCGTGAGCCTTCAGCTCCGCGTAGAGCGCCGGGACGTCGTCGAGCGCCACGTGCGGCAGCACGAGGTTCTGCTCGTGGCTCACCCGGATCTCGGACTGCGAGAAGCGGTCCGCGAGGTCGGCCACGACGTCCATCTGCGCGTCGGTGGCGTCGCCCGGAATGCCGCCGATGGGCTTCAGCGAGACCGTGACGATGCCGTAGCCCGCCGCCTTGTGGGCCGAGACGTTGTTCTGCGCGAAGGCCGCGAAGGCGCGGCTGTCGGCCTTGGCGGCCTCGAAGGCGGAGGACCGCGCCGGCTTCTCCGGCAGCGCCGGCGGCTGGAAATAGGCCTGGATGCGCGCGATCTCGTCCTCGGGCAGCCGCAGGAGGTCGGTCTTCCGCACCTCCGCGAACTCTGCCTCGATCTGGCGGGCGATCTCCTCCGCGCCGGTCTCGTGCACGAGGATCTTGATGCGCGCCTTGTACTTGTTGTCGCGCCGTCCGTGCAGATTGTAGACGCGCATGATCGCCTCGACATAGGCGAGCAGATCCTCTTCCGGCAGGAAGTCGCGCACGCGATGACCGATCATCGGGGTGCGGCCGAGGCCGCCGCCGACGAAGACGGCGAAGCCGGTCTCGCCCGCATCGTTCCGCTTCAGCTCGAGGCCGATGTCGTGGAACTGCATCGCGGCCCGGTCCTTCGGAGACGCGATCACCGCGATCTTGAACTTGCGCGGCAGATACGAGAACTCGGGGTGGATCGACGACCACTGCCGCAGGATCTCGCAATAGGGGCGGGGATCGGCCACCTCGTCGGCTGCGGCGCCGGCGAAATGATCGGTGGTGACGTTGCGGATGCAGTTTCCGGACGTCTGCAGCGCGTGCATCTCGACCGAGGCGAGGTCGCGCAGGATCGCCGGCACGTCTTTCAGCGTCGGCCAGTTGAACTGCAGGTTCTGGCGCGTGGTGAAGTGGCCGTAATTGCGGTCGTAGGTGCGCCCGACATGCGCGAGCATGCGCATCTGCTTGGACGACAGCGTGCCGTAGGGCACCGCGATCCGAAGCATGTAGGCGTGAAGCTGGAGATAGAGGCCGTTCATCAGCCGCAGGGGCCGGAACTGCTCCTCGGTCAGTTCGCCCGACAGGCGCCGCTCGACCTGGTCGGCGAACTGCGCCGTCCGGGCCTGGACGAAGTCATGGTCGAACTCGTCGTAACGATACATCGATGGCTCCTTCACGCGCCGACGGGGCGGGCGAGGTCCATGCGGACCGTCGGACCCTCGGCGCGGATCTTTTCGCGGATGCGGACCGGGCGCAGGCCGTCGGGGCCGCGCGTCACGTCGATCGGATAGGCCTCGACCACGATCCGGTTCTTCTCGCCTTCCTTGCCGGTCGCGACCGCGTCCTCGAGGTCGTCCGCGCCCTCGGCCACGCGGGCGTCCTGAATCTTTTCGGTCCAGCCGCCGGCGGCGTCGAGATACACCACGACGCCGTCGATCAGGCGGTTGCCGGTGACGACCTGTTGGGCGGCCTTGGTCTTGGCCGCCGACTTCTGGATGGGGGCTGTCATGGATCGAACCTTCAGGCAGCGACGATGGCGCGCCCGTCTTGCGGGGCGAGCGGCTCGGCGCCGGCGTGCTCGGCCGCCTCGCCAAGGGCGCGGCCGATGAGAATGAGGACGGGGCCGGTGACGTCGCCGCGTTCGGCGAGCGCCGGCAGATCGCGAAGACGGCCCATGAAGATGGTCTCGTCGGCGCGCGAGGCGTTCTCGATCGCGGCGGCGGGCGTGTCAGGCGAGAGGCCGGCCTCGACGAGGCGCTCGGCGACCGCGCCCGCGACCGAGCGGCCCATATAGACCGCGACCGTCGCGCCGCCGAGCGCGAGGCCCGCCCAATCGGGAAGCGTGCGGCCGTCGAGGTCGTGGCCGGTGGCGAAGACGAGGCTCGAGGAGACGCCGCGCAGCGTCAGCGGGGCCTTGGCGGAGGCCGCCGACGCGAACGCGGCGGTGACGCCCGGGACGATCTCGTAGGAGACGCCGGCGGCGTCGAGCGCGGCCATTTCCTCGCCCGCGCGGCCGAACACCAGCGGGTCGCCGCTCTTCAGCCGCACGACGCGGCGGCCGGCGCGCGCCTCGCGGACGAGGATGTCGCCGATCTCGGCCTGGCTCACCTCATGCGCGCCCTTGCGCTTGCCGACCGAGACGCGCTCGGCGTCGCGGCGGCCCATGGAGATGACCTCCTGCGGCACCAGCGCGTCATGGACGATGACGTCGGCTTCCTGGAGCAGGCGCTGGGCCCGCAGCGTCAGGAGGTCGGTCGCGCCGGGGCCGGCTCCCACGAGCCAGACGAAGCCCGCGACGTCGGGCTCGGCCGCCATCATGCGCATGGCTTCCGCGCGTGCGACGGGCTCGTCGCCGGCGAGCGCGCGGGCGGCCACGGGGCCGTCGAACAGCTTGGCCCAGAAGCGGCGGCGGGATTCCGCGGCCGGCAGCAGGTCCGCCACGACCCCGCGCAGGCTTTCGGCGAGCGAGGCGAGGCGCCCGGTCTCGGGCGCGAGCATCGCCTCGATCCGGGCGCGCACATGTCGCGCGAGCACGGGCGCCGCGCCCTCCGTGCCGATCGCGACGGCGAGCGGCGCGCGGTTGACGATGGCGGGGGTGATGAAGTCGCAAAGCTCGGGACGGTCGACGACGTTGACCGGAACGCCAGCCGCGCGGGCGGCCTCGGCCACGGCGCGGTCCTGCGCCTCGATCTCAGTCGCGGCGAAGACGAGCGCCGCGCCGGCGACGTGGCGGGGCTCGAACGTCTCGCGCACGATCTCGGCGTTCAGACGCGCGGCGTCGGCGAGCAGTTCGGCCGACGGCTCACAAGCGATCACGCGCAAGGACGCGTCGGTCTCGCCGAGCAGGCGCAGCTTCGCGGCCGCGGCCGGACCCGCGCCGACGACGGCGACGGTCCTATGCGACACGCGGAAGAAGGCCGGAAATGCTGTCAGTCGGGCCATTCTGGAGGGGCTCCAATCTGCCGGGACAATGATATTCCACATCCCAAAATGCAAGAGTTCATTGTATTACAAAGTTCTCGTGTGTTAATGCCGATCCAGGGGGGCATTCGCCGGCGGTTATGCTGGCTTCAGCCCTGACCCGCCCGGTTGCGTCGCTTGCGCCGCGTCATTGCGGCCCCGCAAGAACGGCGCCGGACCCCGGGGACGCGCCGCGAAACGAAGGCGAAGAGACTGTCTTCGAACGCGCGATCTGGAATGATTATAGCGATATTTCAGTAGGTTGTCTGCGCCCGCCCGGCTGCGCCGCGTTCGGTGGCGGGGGGCGCTGTCCGATCTGGCGGCAACCGCGAGTGGCGGAAGCACACGCGATGATGATTAACTGAACGGACAGGCGCGCCCCTTCGCCGGTTGCCCTATGCCGCATCGCACCCTATCACCCGGATGGGGACATCGACTTTTGGATCAGCGCGCGCCGGCGTCCGGCGGGCGCCTTTTCCCGTGTAGGTGATTTCGAATGTTTGGACACGTCGCGTTTGGCCGCTCCCTGTGGCTCCGGACGGGCGCTGCGGCGGTGTTCGCGAGCGCTGCGCTCGTCGGCGAGGTCGCGGCGCAGGGCGCGGCTCCCGGGCCGCTTCCCGTTTCGGTCGCCAATCCGATCAAGCGCAACGTGACGGAGACCGCCGAGTTCACCGGGCGGTTCGAGGCGAGCGAGTTGGTCGAGGTCCGCGCTCAGGTCAGCGGCCAGCTGGTGCAGGTCGCCTTCAAGGACGGCGCCGACGTCAAGAAAGGCGACCTGCTCTTCAAGATCGATCCTCGGTCCTATGAGGCGGCGCTGACGCAGGCCGAGTCTTCGGTCATCACCGCGCAGACCCGCGTGTCGCTCACCAAGTCTGACGTCGACCGCGCAAAGGACCTCCAGCGCACCGGCAACATCACCGACCAGGTCGCCCAGCAGCGGCAGCAGGCTTACGGTGAGGCGCTCGCCACGCTGAAGTCGGCCGAGGCGCAGGTTCTGACCGCCAAGCTCAATCTGGAGTGGACCGACGTGCGCGCGCCGATCGACGGCCGCATCGGCCGCAAGATGGTGACGGAAGGCAACCTCATCGCCGCCGGCGCGTCCTCGAACGTGCTCACCACCATCGTGAAGGTGAAGCCGATCTACTTCTATTTCGACGTCGATGAGCAGAGCTACCTCCGCTACATGGGCTATGTCCGCGAGGGCAAGTTTAAGCAGGAGGACAACGGCGCACCTGTTGAGATCGCTCTGCCGAACTCCAAAGAGTTTTCGGTCAAGGGGCGGATCGACTTCGCCGACAACCAGCTTGACCAGCAGACCGGCACGCTGCGCCTGCGCGCCACCATCCCGAACGACGACGGCTTCCTGACGTCGGGCGTGTTCGGTCGTTTGAGGATCCAGTCAAGCCCGGAATTCGAGGCGCTGCTGATCCCGGACGAGGCCGTCATGTCTGACCAGACCCGTAAGGTCGTCATGACGGTTGGCCCGGACGACAAGGTTATCCCGAAGGTGGTCGAGCTCGGCCAGGCCCAGGGCCCCACGGGCCAGCTGCGCATCATCAAGTCGGGCCTCACGGCGGAAGACAAGGTGATCGTCAACGGCCTGATGCGCGCGCGCCCGGGCGCGCAGGTGAAGCCCCAGATGGTCGATCCCCTGAAACCCGCCGACAAGCAGGCTTCGGCCGCGCCTCAGAAGTAAGGGGCCGCGAGTATGGGTTTCGGGCATTTCTTCGTCGACCGGCCGATTTTCGCGTCGGTCATCTCGATCGTATTGATGATCATCGGCGGCGTCGCGCTGCTGAACCTGCCGATCGCTCAATATCCTGAGATCGCGCCGCCGACCATTTCGGTCACGGCGCAATATCCCGGCGCCAACGCCGAGACGATCGCCGAAACGGTCGCCGCTCCCCTGGAGCAGCAGATCAACGGCGTCGAGGGCATGATCTACATGAACTCGCTGGCGACCGGCGACGGCCAGCTGCAGCTGACCGTGACCTTCGCGCCGGGCACCAATCAGGACATCGCGCAGGTCCAGGTCCAGAACCGCGTCGGACAGGCCGAGCCGCGCCTGCCCGAGGCGGTGCGCCGCAACGGCGTGCAGGTCAACAAACGGTCGTCGGACTTCCTGATGGTCGTGAACCTGATCTCGCCCAAGAAGACGCTCGACACCGTCTACATGTCGAACTACGCGTCGGTGAACGTCGTCGACGCGCTGAAGCGACTCGAGGGCGTCGGCGACATCCGCATCTTCGGCGAGCGCGAGCTCAGCTTGCGCGTCTGGCTCGACCCCAATCGGCTCGCCGCCTACGGGCTCGCGTCAGGCGACGTCGTGTCCGCGATCTCGGCCCAGAACGTGCAGGTCTCGGGCGGATCGCTCGGTGCGCCGCCGTCCCCGCCCGGAACCGTAAGCCAGATCACCGTGACGACGCAGGGGCGCTTCCAGAGCCCTGAGCAATTCAAGCAGATCATCGTTCGTGCGACCTCGGACGGGCGCCTGCTGCGCGTCGGCGACGTCGCGCGCGTTGAGCTCGCGGCGCGACAGTATTCTTCGAACTCTTATCTTGGTGCCGATCCGACGGTGGGTATGGGCGTGTTCCAGCGCCCGGGCACCAACGCGACCGACGCCGCCGAGCAGATCAAGGCCACGATGGAGACGCTGAAGGCGGCGTTCCCTCAGGACCTTGAATACCGCATCGAGTACAACCCGACCGAGTTCATCAACGAGTCGATCGTGGCGGTCGAGCACACGATCTACGAGGCGGTCGCGCTCGTCGTTCTCGTGGTGTTCATCTTCCTGCAGTCGTGGCGCGCGGCCATCATCCCGGTAGCGGCGATCCCGGTATCGCTGATCGCGACCTTCGCGGTCATGTCGGCCTTCGGCTTCTCGCTGAACATGCTGACGCTCTTCGGCCTTATCCTCGCGATCGGCATCGTGGTCGACGACGCCATCGTGGTGGTGGAGAACGTCGAGCGAAACATCGCGCTCGGGAAGACGCCGAAGGAAGCCGCCCACGCCACGATGGACGAAGTTGGCACGGCGGTCGTCGCGATCGCGCTCGTGCTCTGCGCGGTGTTCGTACCGACCGCGTTCATTCCGGGCATCTCGGGCATTTTCTACCAACAGTTCGCGCTTACCATCGCGGCCTCAACGATCCTGTCGGCGATTGTGTCGCTGACGCTGTCGCCGGCGCTTTGCGCGATCCTTCTGAAGGCGCACGCCCACGGCAAGAAGAGGGGCCTCGGCCAGCGCGCCGCTGACCTGTTCAACCGCAACTTCGACCGCGGCGCGCACGGCTACAGCCGCTCGGTCGGCTGGATGGTGCGCCATAAGGCGATCTTCTTGATCATCTACGCCGTGCTGATCGGCGCCGCGGGCTACATGTTCACCTCGGTGCCGCGCGGCTTCATTCCGCAGGCCGACCAGGGCTACGCCATCCTCGTCGTGCAGTTGCCAGAAGGCGCGAGCCTTCAGCGCACCGACGAGGTGGCGAAGCGCGCGAGCGAGATTGCGCGCTCGGTCCCGGGGGTGAAGAACGCAGTGACGATTGCGGGCTTCTCGGGCGCGACCTTCTCGGCCGCGGCGAACGCGGCCACGAGCTTCATCATCTTCGATCCGTTTGAGAAGCGGAACGAGTTCGGCGCGTCGCAGCGGGCGCCGGCGATCCTTGCTGAAGCCCAGAAACGCCTGTTCGCCATCCAGGAAGCCTTCGTGCTCGCCATCCTGCCGCCGACCGTGCGCGGCATTGGCCAGGGCGGCGGCTTCAAGATGTACATTCAGGACCGCACAAACATCGGGTTCCCCACGCTTGAAAGCGCGGTGAACGAGATGATCGGCAAGGCCAACGCCAGTGGACAGGTGACCGGCGCCTTCACCGCCTTCAACACCCGCGCGCCGCAGGTCTTTCTCGACATCGACCGGGTCAAGGCGCAGCAGCTGAACGTTCCGATCGAGAGCGTCTTCTCGGCGCTGCAGACGTTGCTCGGCCAGGCATACGTCAACGACTTCACGGCGCTCGGGCGAACGTTTCAGGTGAACGCTCAAGCCGATGCGCAATTCCGCAACAAGATGTCGGACGTCTACCAGTTCAAGGTCAGGTCGACGACCGGTGCGCTGGTGCCGCTTGGGACGCTGATCACCGACCGCAACCAGACCGGCCCCTACACGGTCGAGCGCCTGAACATCTACAACGCGATCGCGCTTCAGGGGAACGCCGCGCCGGGCGTCTCCACCGGACAGGCCATCGCCTACATGGAGAACCTGTTCAAGGAGATCGCGCCTCCCGGCGTCCAGTTCGAATGGGTCGATCTCGCCTATCAGGAGAAGCTCGCGGGCAACACGGCGATCTTCGTGTTCGCGCTTGCGATCCTGTTCGTGTTCCTGTTCCTCGCGGCGCAGTACGAAAGCTGGGCGCTGCCGCTCGCCATCATCCTGATCACGCCGCTGTCGGTGCTCGCGGCGCTGCTCGGCGTCGCGGCGAGGGGGCAGGACAACAACATCCTGACCCAGATCGGCTTCATCGTGCTGATCGGCCTAGCGGCAAAGAACGCGATCCTGATCGTCGAATTCGCACGCCAACGCGAGGACGAGGGCGAGGATCCGATCCAGGCCGCGATCGACGCATGTCGGGACCGCCTGCGTCCGATCATCATGACGTCCCTCGCCTTCTCGCTCGGCGTGGTTCCGCTCGCCTTCGCGTCCGGCGCGGCGGCGGAACTGCGGCAGGCGATCGGCACCGCCGTGCTCGCCGGCATGGTGGGCGTCACGATCCTCGGCATTTTCCTGACGCCGGTGTTCTATGTGGCGATCCGCCAGCTCGTTCTTCGGGCGGGCAAGAAGAAAGGTCCGGACGGCCCGAAGGGTCCGACCACGCCTCATGGCGGTTCAGGCGGCGGCGCTACGCATGCGCCGGCCAAGGAGCCGGCCCAGACTCCGGCCAAGGCCGGGGAGGCCGCGGGGGCGTCCCCCGCGGGCGGCGGGACGCCGCCGCAGCCGGGCGGCGCGGAGCTGAAGCCGGCCTGACCGGGCCGGCCGTTTCGCGGTCGTAGCGGCGGAAGACCTCAGCGCGCGGGCAGATAGGTCCGCGCGTGCGGCAGCGCGAACTCGTCGAGCACCAGCGCGTAGGAAGCGGGGTCCGCGGCCTCGCGTTTGGAATGGCTGAGCAGGACGTCTCCGATCCCGTCCAGCGCGCGATGGACCGGGCTCAGCGTCACGCCGCGCCCGAAGGTTCGTTCGAGGTCGAGCCCGAGGCGATCGCGCGTCAGCGGCGCGCGGTTGCGGCGATAGGTCAGGAACTGTGTGTCGCCGACGGTGAAGTCGAAGCTCGCGACGAGGCGGCCGTCGCCGTCGCGCAGCGCCTTCAGCCGCTCCAGCATCGCGCGATAGGCGGCGCCGGGCCGGTAGACCGGCGCGCCGCCGGTGTCGGCGTCCGCGCCCGCGTCCAGGCGCGCCAGGCCGAGGCGCGAGAGCTTCGCGGCCGCAAGATCGGCCGGCTGCTCGGGCCAGAACAGCGACCGGGCGTAGAGCTCGCCGCGGAACGCCGCGGCCTCCGCCGCGATCTCGGCGCGGCGCCCGAGCCGCTCCAGCGCCGTCGAGGCGAGCTTGGACGGCTCGCAGCGCTGGCCCGCCACGACGAACCCCCGGCGGCAATAGAGGCCTTCGCCGAGGCAGACGACCGCAAGCCCCTTCAGCGCCGCCAGCAGGCCGACATTGCTGTTGACCGTCAGGCAGATCGAGGCCCGGTCGAGCCATGTTTCGAGCGGCGTCTCGGCGTCGACGGAGAAACGCGGATCGATCGGAAGATTGAGACGCGCGCCTGGAACCTCCTCGGGATGCGGCCGCGCCACGACGCGCCAGTCGTCGCCGATGATCTCGCA
Source organism: Chenggangzhangella methanolivorans (assembly GCF_042648545.1). Lineage (NCBI taxonomy): Bacteria > Pseudomonadati > Pseudomonadota > Alphaproteobacteria > Hyphomicrobiales > Methylopilaceae > Chenggangzhangella > Chenggangzhangella methanolivorans. Next base: position 333,681 of record NZ_JBHRXS010000016.1, on the reverse strand, counting down.
GAACCGGATCGCGAAATTCGCGAGGTCGCGCATGCGCGTCACGCGAGGGCTGTGCAGGAGGATGTTCGAATCCGTGTGGACCTGGAGCGGCACGAACACGATCTTTTCGCGCGGCGGCGCCGCGGCGGCGACCGGCGAAGCCGAATAGGCGAGCGCCGCGCTCTCACGGGCGAGCGAGGCGTCGCCGTTGACGCCGAACGGGTCGACGAACAATTCGCCGGGCGCCGGGCCGCGCTCCATGAAGCCGCCCGGCAGCTCGCGCTCGGCCTTGTAGGCGCGCAGCGCGTTCGCCCAGAGGCCCGTGAAGCCGTTCCAGACGAACACGGCCTGGGGGGCGAGCGTGTCGAGCAGCCTCCAGAGCGTCTGGGTGCGTCGCTGGATGTCGCTCCATTCGGTGCTCGACAAAGCGCGACCCTGAAGGGCGCGGATGCGCAGCTCCAGCGGGCAGACGTCGTCGGGGTCGAGGTCGAGATCGACGTCCGCCTCCGAGCGCGGCGCGGGCGCGACCTCGCTCACGGCGACGCAGGCGAGCCCTGCTAGCGCGAACAGCGCAGCCGCGCCCCGGTCGTTCACCATCACGATCGGATCCCAGCCCTGCGCGCGGCAGGCGACGGCGAGCGGCAGCACCCGGGTTCTGTTCTCGAACGCGTCGCCGCACTGGATCACGACGACGGGGCGCGCGCGTCCGCCTGCGCCGGTTTCGGCGCTCACGCCCATTCGAGCAGGCCCGGCTTGCCGTGATAGGCTGCGGCCTCTTCGAACAACTGGTCGATGGCCGCGAGCATGGCCGGATCGCCGCGATCGATCTTCTTCAGCAGGGCGACCAGCCCGTCGGTGGTCTCGCAGCGCGTCGGCGCGACCAGCGGCAGCAGCATCCGGGCGCCGAGCGTGTTGACGATGACGGGCCGGCGCCGCAGCAGCGCCTCGACGTTCTTCACGTTGACGCCGCCCTGCACGACGGTCGGCGACAGTAGGACGTCGATCTGGTCGAAGAACTGGCCGACCTCCTCGACGGGCCCCGCCACAGTGACGTTCTCGCGCAAGAGGACGTAGGGCGACAGGCTCGGCGACAGCGCGATCGCGCCGCCGATCACGATGCGGCTTTCGGGCGAAAACGCCTCGATGGCCGGCCACCAATTCGACATCACATGCTGGAGCGCCCGGCGGTTCGGCTCCATGTCTGAGCCGATGAAGCCGAACACCAGCGGCCGGCCCATGCTGCGCCACTGGGCGATCGTCTCAGTGGGATAGTAGCTGAGCGGATGCACCACGACGTTGTCGAGGCCGAGCTTGGCGCGGAACATCTTGGCGTCGCTGCGCGAGATCGCGAGCACGGCGGCGCAGCGGGCGAGCAGGTCGCGCTCGAGCGCGGCTTCGGCCTCGGGCGCCGCCTCGGCGGCGTCGGCGAGCTGGCGCTGGCGGTTCGAGATGACGTCATGGGTGTCGCAGACGAGCTTCGCGCCGTTGAGGTCGACGTCCTCGACGGCGCTCAGCATCCAGGGGAACGACACCACCACCACGTCGTAGCGGGTCTCCGCCGCCATCGCGGCGAGCAGCGACTTGGCGCGATCGTTGACGTCGTTGGCCCTGCGCCGCTCGAACGAATAGGCCGAGGTGGCGACCGAGAGCTTCGCCGGCGCGGCGGCCTCCTCGTCGCCTGCCGCCTCAGCCGCCGCCTCGCTCTCCTCCGCCTGGTAGGTCTCGAGCCGATTGGCGAAGAGCAGGAAATAGTGCCGCACCCGGTCGATGCGCTTCAGTCCCTGGCGCTTCACCACGACGTCGACGTCGAAGCCGGCCTCGATCAGGTCGAGGCAGGTCGAGAAGGCGCGCTGGTGCGAACCGATGCGCGGCGGCGCGAAAACGCCCGGAAACACGAACAGCGCCCGCTTGGCGCCTTCGCGCGGGGGGCGAACATATTGCCGCGTCTTGCCCCGCGGATTGATCCGCCGGATGTTCACGACCTTGAGGCTGCAGATCACGCTGATCATGCGGCCCGAAAGGCTCGCGCGCTCGTTGCGGTCGATGGCGATGAGAACGTCGTAGGCGGCGAGGCGGTCAAGCGTCGCGGCCTCGATGGTCGACAGCAGCCCGTCGCCCTTCTGGGCGCGGGTCTCGCTCAGCAGGACGACGTCGCGGCCGCTCGTCGTTCCGAGCTCGGACGCGATCTTGAGCGCCCGTTGGGCCGCCAGTTTCTCGCCGAGATTGCAGATCACGAGCGTGGCGCGGCGGTCAGGCGCCTGAGGCTGCTCATCGTCCAGTCCGGCGAGTCGGTAGGCGAACGGCATCGACGGTCCGGGTCACGCAATGTCAGATGAGGTCATCCCATCCGACGGAAGTCGGCGTCAAGCGGTCTTGCGCGCATGGCCGAGCGTGCGCGTCACAGATGACGCAGGCGTGAGCCACGTTGTCGCGCCAGAACAGGCTTTGTAATCGGGCGCTTTTTTCGTGTCGTTCCCGATCCCCCGGCGTTCGTTTATCCTTGATTCGATTGTCTGTGACGCGGTCTGGCGACGGCGAAGCCTTGCGGTCGCATTGACAGAATCAAGGTCCCGTGCCGTGTGCGTGCGATGCTGTTCGTCGATCATGAGCTGATTACCCCGCGGCCGGGCGCGATGATCGACGGCCCGATCCTGGTCGTCGAGGGCGTTTTCCGCGACGCCGGCGCGGTGGCGGAGGCGGTTCGCGTTTCGGTGGCGCAGGCGAGCCTCGACGCGGCCCTCGAACGCGACGGCGCGCTCGTGCGCTACCGCGCGGAAATCAACGTTTCGCATCTTGCTTGCCGGCTTCGCATCGTGATCCGCGCGTCCGTGCGCGAGGGCGGCGAGGTGGCGCTTCGCGAGGCGGCGGCGTGGCGGCCGGGGTGGCGGCCGCCGGTCCGACGCGCCGCGCCGGTGAGCGTCGAGGCGGCGCGGACGGGGGCGACGGTCTCCGGCGTCGCGCGGTCCGACGAGGGGCTGACGCGCATCGAGCTTCGATCCGGCGATCGCGTCGTCGAAGTCGAGCTCGACGAGGGCGGCGTCTTCGAGGCCGAGGCGGTCGCAGTCGGCCCCGTCGAGCTCTGGGCGCATCACGCCGATCCGGCTCGCGCGCCGACGCTGCTCGGCGTGCTGGACGAGGACGGCCGGGACCTGACGCCCGGCGCCGACCCGTCCTTCGCGCCGCTCGAGACCTTCACCGCGGCGCTCGAGGCGGGGCGCCGTCTGTCGCTGCTGCGCCGTGACGGGAGCCGGGAGGAGGCGGCCGCCTACCGGCTGACGCCCGCCGGAGCCGACTGGGGCCTGACGATCCGGGACAATGGCGGGTTCCGCACCGAGCCGCTCGCGGGCGTCGAAACGTTCGGCGCGTCCGGGAGTCCGCTCGAACCGCTGGACGCAGCCGGCCGGGAGACGCTGAAGACCCATCTCCAGGGCTTCCCCGAGCCTGCCCAGACGCTTGCGAGCGACGATCTCGCGCCCTTCGGCGTCGCTCTGCCGGCGTTTCGGCTGAGGCCGCCGCCGGCCGTGATCGACCGCGTGGTGCTGGTGCGGCCGGGGCCGTTCGCGACCGACGAGCTCTATGTTCTCGCGCCGCTCGCGCCCGAGCTCGCCGCGCGCGGGATCCCGCTCGAGATCGTCTCGCTTGAGGCGGAGGGCGCGGCCGAGGCCCTGCGCGAGACCAGGCTCGACGAGAGGACCGTCGTGGTCGTGTCACGACGGGCGGGGGCCGGATGGGTCGCGCGTCTCGCCGCCGATCCGCGCCCCTTCGTCGTCTACCTCATGGACGACGATCCGCTCGCCGCGATCGACGCCGAAGGCGTGCCGCACCGCTACCGGCGCCGGATGATCGAGCTCACGGCGACGGACTTCGCGCCGCTCCTGCGCCGCTGCGACCGTCTGATGGCGTCGTCGAAACGCCTCGCCGAGACCTTCGCGTCGCGCAAGACCGTGCTGCTGGAGCCGCCTTTCATCCGGCCCGCGCCGTCGCTCGCGCATTTCGACGACCTGTCGGAGATCCGCGTCGTCTATCATGCGACCGACGTGCATCGGGACGACTTCGATTTCCTGGTCCCGGCGCTCGAGCGGCTCTTGAAGGATCGCCCGCAGGTCCGGCTCGAACTCGTCAGCGGCCTGCCGGCGCCGGGACGGCTGGCGAAGCTTTCGAATTTCGAGCGGATCAAGCCGATGGAATGGGCGCAGTACAAGGCCTACGCCGCGGCGCGGCCGGCCCATGTCAGCCTCGCGCCGATGCTCGCGACGCCGTTCAACGCCGCGAAGTCCGTGGTCAAGATGCTGGACGCCGCCTCGCTCGGGGCGGCAGGCGTCTATTCGCGCGTCGAGCCCTATGCCGAGGCGATCCGCCATGACGTCGACGGCCTGCTGCTCGAGAACGACCCGCCCGCCTGGCGCAAGGCGCTCGTCGCGCTCGCCGATCAGCCGAAGCGGCTGCGGCGGCTGGCGGCCGCGGGCGGGGCCGCCGCGCGGGCGCGCAGTCTCGACGACGCGACCGCCGTGTGGACCCGCCTGCTCGCGCTCGGCTGACGGGTCCGGCTCTTCAGCTCGTGGCGCGTCGAGCCGCTTACTCGGCCGCGGCGCGGGCCGGCAGGCTGTCGCGCTCGGCGATCCAGAGGTCGCCGTAGTCGACGTCGACGCAGTTCTCGAACCACGGGCCGCCATTGGTGTAGTGGATCGCGGCCGGCGTCGCCGCGGGCTTGTCGTATTCGCCGACGAGGAAGTTCCACTCGAGCGGCAGCGAGCCGATCAGGTCGTCGCTCGGCAGCCACGAGAAGCGGTGGAGATGGGCCGGGCCGGAAGCGTTGACGACGTCGGGCGTCAGCGTCTTCACGTACTCGTTCGCGCCGTTGAAGATGATGAAGGACGACCAGTTCTTGCGCGGATAGACCGACTGCGACTTGCCGTCCATCTTGATCGCCATCGCGGGCGTGTATTCGTGCTGGACGACGTAGACGGCCTTCGACGGGTCGAGGTTCTGGAAGACTTCGTTGACGTCGCGCGTGAAGAGGAAGTCGCAGTCGACGAAGATCGACCAGCCGCTGGTGTTGGCCAGATAGGGGGTCAGGAAGCGCGTCAGCGAGAATTCGGTCGAGGCGCCCTTGTCCGCGGGGCGGGTGTAGAGGCCGAGCTCGCGCAGCGTGGTCTGCTTGAGCGGATAGACCGGGATCTCCTGCGAAGCGTGGCGCTCGATCGAGCCGCGGCACACCTGCCAGGCGATGTCCTCACGGCTGTCGTAGCCGACGAAAATCTTGTTCGCGGTGTCCATATCGCCAACGAGCCTCCAACAAATCGCGTCCCCTGGACGCAGATGACGCGCTGGTCTCGCCGCCCGCCGACCAGCGCCCGAGAATGTGTTCAGGCGTTTGAAGCCGAACCCTACGCCATCCGCAACCCTACGGAAACAGCCCGCGCGGCAGTTGCGTCAAATAACGCCATCGGTTTCGGCAAGGCGAAGCAGGTGGCGTCCATACGAGGTCTTCTTGAACATCTCGCCGCGAACTTTGAGCGCTTCCAAGGTGATGAAGCCGTTCTGATAGGCGATCTCTTCAAGGCACGCGATCGCGAGGCCCTGCCGGTGCTGGAGCGTGCGCACGAACTCGGATGCTTCGAGCAGGCTGTCATGGGTGCCGGTGTCGAGCCAGGCTGCGCCGCGGCTGAGCTTCTCGACCGACAGTTTTCCGCGGGCGAGATAGGCGCGGTTGACGTCCGTGATCTCGAGCTCGCCGCGCGCCGAGGGCTTGAGGTCCGCGGCGATGTCCAGCACGTCGTTGTCGTAGAAATAGAGGCCCGTCACCGCCCAGTTGGAGCGCGGCTGCGTCGGCTTCTCCTCGATGTCGATCGCCTGTCCGCTGGCGTCGATCTCGACCACGCCGTAGCGCTCGGGGTCCTCGACGTAATAGGCGAACACCGTCGCGCCGTCGCGGCGGGCCGCCACCTCGCGGAGCTGCTCGGAGAGGTTGGCGCTGAAGAAGATGTTGTCGCCGAGCACGAGCGACACCTGGTCGTCTCCGACGAAGTCGCGCCCGATGATGAAGGCCTGCGCGAGTCCTTCGGGCTTGGGCTGCACCGCGTAGGAGAGCTCGATCCCGTAGTCGGAGCCGTCGCCCAGCAGGCGCTTGTAGCTGTCGAGATATTCGGGCGAGGAGATCAGCAGGATCTCGCGGATGCCGGCCAGCATCAGCACCGACAGCGGATAGTAGATCATCGGCTTGTCGTAGACCGGCAGCAGCTGCTTGTTCACCGCGAGCGTCGCGGGATGCAGGCGCGTGCCGGATCCGCCGGCGAGGATGATGCCCTTCACTGCGCTTGCTCCATGATGTCTGCGACGAGCGCCGGAAGGCCGTCGCGCCAGGGGCGCGGCGCGATCCCGTAGGCGTCCTCGAGCCGCCGGGTCGACAGCACCGAATAGGCCGGACGGCGCGCCGGCGTGGGGAAATCCGCGGTCGCGATCGCCTCGAGGGTCGCCGGCGTCTTCGCGCCGCGCGCGGCGGCGGCCTCGAAGATCGCCTGCGCGAAGCCGTGCCAGGTGGTGGCCCCGGCGTTCGAGAAGTGGAACACGCCGGCGGGCGCTTGGGCGTCGTCGATCATCCTGAGCGTGATCGTCGCGAGCGCCTCGGCGAGATCGGCCGCAAACGTCGGGGCGCCGTGCTGGTCGGCGACGACGCGCATCAGGTCGCGCTCGGCGCCGTAGCGCAGCATCGTCTTGACGAAGTTGGCGCGCCGCGCGCTCACCACCCAGGCGGTGCGCACGATGACGGAGCGCTTGTGCCCGAGCCGCACGGCGAACTCGCCCGCGGCCTTGCTCGCGCCGTAGATCCCGATCGGGTCGATCTCGGCGTCGGTCTCGTAAGGCGCGCTCGCGTCGCCGCGGAACACGTAGTCGGTCGAGACATGGACCAGCGGGATGTCGGCCGCGCGCGCCGCGTCCGCGAGCGCCGCAGGGGCGAGCGCGTTGACCGCGAAGGCCTGCGCGACCTCGCTCTCGGCCTTGTCGACCGCGGTGTAGGCGGCGGGATTGACGATCGCCGCGAAGCCCCCGGCGGCCACATAGGCTCCGATCGCGGAGGCGTCGGTCAGGTCGAGCTCGGCGCGCTTGGGCGCAGTGATCTCGACGTCGTCCGGCCATGCGCGCCGGACCAGCTCTCCGCCGACCTGGCCTTCGCCGCCGGTGACGAGGATGCGCCTCATCCGTGGCCCCGACGCTGGAGCGCGCCGCCGCCGGACTTGGCGTCGACGAGCGGCTCCCACCACGCGCGATTGTCGAGATACCAGCGCACCGTCTTCTCGATGCCGCTCTCGAAGGTCTCCTGGGGCTCCCAGCCGAGCTCGCGCTTGATCTTCGAGGCGTCGATCGCGTAGCGCTGGTCGTGGCCCGGGCGGTCCGTCACGAAGCGGATCTGGTCGCGCCGCTTGGTCGGGCCCGGCGCGAGCTTGTCGAGCAGCTCGCAGACGGTCTCGACCACGTCGAGGTTCTTGCGCTCGTTGTTGCCGCCGATCGCGTAGGTCTGCCCCGGAACGCCGCGCTCCAGCACGACCGTGAGCGCGCGCGCGTGGTCCTCGACATAGAGCCAGTCGCGGATGTTGGAGCCTTGGCCGTAGACCGGCAGATCCTCGCCCGACAGGCCGCGCAGGATCATCAGCGGGATGAGTTTCTCGGGGAAATGGAACGGCCCGTAATTGTTCGAGCAGTTGGTCAGCACCGTCGGCAGCCCGAAGGTCTCGTGCCAGGCCCGGACCAGATGGTCGGAGCCGGCCTTGGAGGCCGAATAGGGCGAGTTCGGCTGATAGGCGGTCTCTTCGGTGAAGAAGCCCTCGTCGCCGAGCGTGCCGAACACCTCGTCGGTCGAGATGTGGTGCATGCGGAAGGCGTCCCTGGCCTCGCCGGCGAGCGTGCGCCAATGGCGCAGCGCCTCCTGCAGCACGTTGAACGTGCCGAGCACGTTGGTCTCGACGAAGACGCCCGGCGCGTCGATCGAGCGGTCGACATGGCTTTCGGCCGCAAGGTTCATGACCGCGGTCGGCTGGTGGCGCTCGAACACGGCGCGCAGCGCCGCCGGATCGCGGATGTCGGCCTTCTCGAACACGTAGCGCGGCGAGTTCGAGACGCTGTCGAGCGAGGAGAGGTTGGCGGCGTAGGTGAGCGCGTCGAGATTGATCACCGTGGCTTCGGTGTCGCGCACCAGATGGCGCACGACCGCGGAGCCGATGAAGCCGGCGCCGCCCGTGACGATGATGCGCGCGTCCTTGAAGCGGGAAGACATCGGGACCTCGAAGGCGATCTGCGGGCTGGGCGGGGTCAGAACAGGTCGGGGGCGTCTGCGAGGAGCGGCGCGCGCATGTCCTTGTCGGACAGCTTGGCCTCCGCGAGCGCGATCGGCCAGGCGATGGCGAGCGCCGGGTCGCTCCACAGCACCGCGCGGTCTTGCGCGGGCGCATAGGGGTTGCTCACCTTGTAGGCGATCTCGCAGTCCGGCTCGAGCGTGCAGAAGCCGTGGGCGAAGCCCGCCGGGATGAGCAGCTGGTTGCCGTCGCTCGCGGTCAGCGTCACGGCGACGTGGCGCCCGAAGGTCGGCGAGGCGCGGCGGATGTCGACCGCGACGTCGAGGATCGAGCCGCGCAGCACGCTGACGAGCTTGGCCTGCTCGAAGGGCGGGAGCTGGAAATGCAGGCCGCGGATGGTGCCGGCCTCGCGCGACAGCGACTTGTTGTCCTGCACGAATTCGAGGTCGACGCCGCGTTCCTTGAGCGCGGAGCGCTTGTAGGTCTCTGCGAAATAACCCCTGGAGTCCTCGAACTTCCTCGGGCGAATCTCCAACACGCCGGAGATCTCGTGCTCGATGAACTCCATCGTCGACCTTCGCTCCTTCGTCGGCGACCCGGTTCGGGCCGTCTGGCCGGACAGTCTCGCCGCCCGTTCGGCGGCGACGCTGCGCGGAGAAAACCCGCAGGCAGCGGGCGTATCCCAAAACCTATAGTCGTACAAGCCGACGCCGAAGACCGTGGCGGCAGAGAAGTGCGTCACAAAGAATGCTTGCGCGGTCTCGATCAGATCTTGGGACTGCGCGCATCACATCTTCCGGGAGGCGGAGCGACTTCGCGAGAGACTGTCCGCGCCGTCCGCAGCAGGACGGCTTGGGCGGAGGGCGGCATGTTGCGGCGCAATGACGCCGACCGGCGGGCAGCGTCGGCCCCTGCGCGACGC
>NZ_JBHRXS010000016.1:323529-324468 GCF_042648545.1 Chenggangzhangella methanolivorans | reverse complement strand
GTCGGCCGCGCGTCCGCACGCGGACGAGGGGCGGCGCTTGCGATAAAGGGCTAGGCGAACTGATACGTCACTGATATATTAGAACGTGACGAAGCGGCCGCAGACGCCGCGGCAGGCGCAGACGAGGAGGACTTTATGGAGATCGCCCGCACCGAGATGACGCAGCGCCAGCGCGACTATCGCGCGAACTACCGGCAGCGCGTCGCCGGCTGGTACAACGGCTTCCTGCACATCGCGATCATCTACGTGATCGGCTTCACGGCGCTCTATATCTATCTGTCGAACATCGAGGCGCCGACCTGGCTGGAGATCGCCACCGTCCCGGTGACGTTCCTGTTCTGCAACTTCTTCGAATGGTGGCTGCACCGCTACGTGATGCACCGCCCGTCAAAGAACCCTGTGGCGCGCGCGGTCTACAACCGCCACACGCTGCAGCATCACCAGTTCTTCACCGAGACGGAGATGCGCTTCGCGGACCACCGCGACTACCGCGTGACGTTCTTTCCGCCCTACGCGCTCGCCACCTTCACGCTGATGTCGATCCCCGGCGCGATCGCGCTCGGCTGGGTGTTTTCCGCAAATGTCGGCTGGCTGTTCATCACGACCACGACGTCGATCTACATGATCTACGAGTTCATGCACTTTTGCTGCCATGTCGACGAGAACTGGTTCGTGCGGAACTGCCCGTTCATCAACACCAACCGGCGCCACCACACCGCCCATCACGACCAGTCGATCATGATGGAGCGCAACATGAACCTGACGTTCCCGATCATGGACTGGCTGTTCGGCACGTCGGACCTCAACCGCGGCCTCGTCGGCACGCTGCTCAACGGCTATTCGACCAAACACGTGAAGACCGACATGCGGAAGACCTCCCGCACGCCCGGCCGCGCGGCGCCGTCGGCCGGCCAGATCCAGCCGGCGGAGTGAGCGGGG
>NZ_JBHRXS010000016.1:194321-323519 GCF_042648545.1 Chenggangzhangella methanolivorans | reverse complement strand
CCGGCGCGTCGCCCGCGCCGGCCGGGGCCGCCCGCATGTTCGAGCACAAGGGAGAGGTCCATGGAGACGATCGAACCGAACGTCGTCGCGCTCGCCTGGTTCGCGCTGTTTTCCGTCGTCGCGAGCCTCGGCTTCTACGTGGTCGCGGGCGTCTTTCCGCTCGACACGCGGCCGGATCTGACGGGGCGGCCGGCGCGGCTCGCGCTCGCTTTCGCAGCCGCGCTCGCCTTTGCGGGCCTCGCGATCGCGACCGGCCTCTACGGCTATGAGAACCTGCGCTGGACGAGCCTCGTGATCGTGGCGGGCCTCGCGCTGCTGTTCGCGCCCGGCCTCTACAACGCCTGGCCGAGCCGCTGGCGCGACGGGCCGGCGGGCCTCGCCCTGACGCTCGCCGGGGCGCTCGTCGCGCTCGTCGCGCTGCGCGCCATCGCCTGAACCGACAAGAACAAGACTGTCCCCGGGAGGACCGAAATGCCGTTCCACATCAAGATGGGCCTGACCGTGGTGGTCGGCCTCGCGGCGATCGCCGGCTTTTTCTACATGGGCGCCTTGGCCAAGACCGGGCCGCAGATCGCGCTGCTGTTCCTCGGGCCCTTCACGATGGGCAGCCTCTGGATCTTCCCCGAGGTGATGAAGTCCAAGGCCGACCGCAAGCCGCTCGTCCGCGACGCCGCGGGGAGGGCGCGATGAAGACCTATTTCGGGGACCGCACCATCGACGGCGTCATGGTCACAGTCGACGGCCAGCCGCTCGCCGCGCGCGACGACCTGAAGGACTTCGCCGGCGCCGACTTCGAATGGAGCTACGAGGGCGACGCGCCGAGCCAGCTCGCCTTCGCGATGCTGTTCGATCATCTGGGCGACGCCGGCAAGGCCGCGGCGCTGACCCCCCGCTTCATGCGGGACGCGGTGGCCAACTTCCAGAACGAGTGGGAGATGACGTCGGCCGACATCGACAGCGTGATCGCCTCCGACGGCGCGGCGGCCGCCTGACGCTTAAGGCAGCCTGACGCTCACGACCGCGCTGCGTGCTTCGAGACGCCTGCTTCGCAGGCTCCTCGGCATGAGGGCCGGAGAGGGCCAACCCCCTTCCTCATGCTGAGGAGCGCCGAAGGCGCGTCTCGAAGCGCGCAGTTCGCCTCCACGTTCTCCAGTTCGGATCCATCCCATGGACGCCCCCGCCCAGAAGCCGCGCCAGAAGCGCACCATCGCGGAGATCCGCGACTCCAAGACCACCGGCGAAAAGATGGTCTACATGTCGGTGCCCGACTACACCTCGGCGCGCTGGGCCGAGATGGCGGGCGTCGACGTCGCGGTCGTGGGCGACAGCCTCGCGATGATCGCGCATGGCCACAAGAACACCATCCCGGCCACCATGGACATGATGGTGATGCACGCCGAGGCGGTGCGCCGCGGCGCGCCCGAGACCTTCGTGCTCGGCTGTATGCCGTATCAGAGCTACGCCACCGTCGACCGGGCGCTGACCAACGCCGCGCGCTTCATGCAGACGGGCGGCTGCGACGCGGTGAAGCCGCAGGGCGGCAAGTCGCAGGCGCATATCCTGAAGGCGCTCGTCGACGCCGGCATCCCGACCGCCTCCCACATCGGCCTGACCCCGCACACGATCGCGAATTTCGGCGGCTTCAAGATCCAGGGCAAGACCGCCGATGCGGCGTTCAAGATCCTTGAGGACGCGCTCGCGATCGAGGACGCCGGCTGCTTCATGCTGGAGTTCGAGGCGGTGCCGGCGCGGATCGCGAAGCTGATCTCCGAGCAGCTGACGATCCCCACCATCGGCATCGGGGCGGGGGTCGGAACCGACGGGCAGATCCTGCTCTGCCACGATCTGCTCGGCGTGTTCACCGATTTCAAGCCGAAGTTCACCAAGCGCTACGCCAAGCTCACCGAAGTCGCTGTGGCGGGCATCGAGGCTTATGTGCGCGAAGTGAAGACCGGCGCGTTTCCCGACGACGACCACTCCTACTCGGTGAAAGACGAGGAGTTCGAGAAGTTCGCGACCCTGGTCGAAAAGCGGAAGCAAGTCTGACGGCGAGCGTGTTCTTGGCGCGCCAGCTTCTTGTATACAATCGCTCTCATAGATAGAGGCGATCGGACTACGCAAAATTTTGGATTGTATTGGGAGCGTCATCCACCACGTTGATTGGATGACCTATGTTCTCACCTATGGTCCACTCGACGATGAGCTGAACGTTTCGTGCGAAACGGCGACCGAGGCGCTGTCGCTTCTGACCGACCTTCGCGAGAGGGGTCAGAAGTACATCATGGTCTCGAGCTACCAGACCGGCGACGTCGCCATAGACGTCCTGCGCGTCCTCGCCGAACAGGAGGGCGGACAGGACGAAGACGGCTAGCCAGGGTGGCCGTGGCTCAGAGGTCGAGCGTCTTGCGCGCGAAGTTCTCGATGTAGTCCATCAGGCTGTCGGAGGCCGTCGCGGCCGCCGCGCCGTCGCGGGTCGCGATCGCTTCCGCGACCTCCGCGTGAAGCCGGGCCGACAGGCCGAGGTCGCCGACCTCGCGATAGTGCTGGTACCAGAACCGCCGCGACAGCGCCGCCATGGTGGCGATCGAGCGGGTCGCGAACTCGTTGCGCGCGGCCTTCGACACCAGCTCGTTGAAGTCGCGGTCGAGCCGCATGAAGGCGAGATCGTCGGAGGCGTCCGCCGCCGCCCGCATCTCGGCTGCGATCTCCGCGAAGCGCGCCCGTTCGGCGGCGTCGGAGCGCTCAGCCGCGAGACGCGCCAGCAGCGCCTCAAGCACGCGGCGGGTCTCCAGCAGGCGAAGCTGGGTCTTGAGGTTGATCTCCGAGACCAGGATCCCGCGGCGCGGCGCGACCACCACCAGCCCGTCGCGCGCGAGCCGCTGGAGCGCCTCGCGGATCGGCGTGCGGCCGAAGCCGAGACGATCGGCGAGCGCCATCTCCGACAGGAACGCGCCCGGCGGAAGCTGGAGCGTCGTGATGAGCTCCTCGAGCGCGAGATAGGCGCGCTCGGTGAGCGTCGGGCCTTCGGCGGCCTTCACGACGGCCCGTCCGCCCGCACGGCTCCGCGCGCGCCGTGCGGGGCGGCTTTGCGAAGCGGTGGTCACGCTCATGTCGATCGGCTCCCGGGCGGAATCGACGGCGTCCGCCCACCTCCACGCCTAGCATGGCCCCGGCGAACGCTCCAAGCGCGGCATTCTGTTGCCGACGACTAATATGTCAGTTGAATTTCTATAAATCGAAGCCTAGCCTTCTCTCAAGAGCCGAAAGGGCCGCCGGTCCGCCAGGGCCGGACATCAACGGATCCGGGGAGGAACCGCATGACCGACATCACGTTGCCGCCCGGCGGGGCGGCCGCGGGCGCCGCCGCGCCCGCCGCGACGACCGCTTCCGACGTCATGATCGCGGCCCGGCTCGATCGCCTGCCGATGACCGGCTACCAGAAGATGATCTTCGCGATCATCGCGACCGCCTGGTTCTTCGACTCCATCGACCTCGGCTCGCTCACCTTCCTGCTCGGCTCGATCCGGACCGAGTTCGGCCTCACCACCGCGCAGGCCGGCTTCCTGTCGTCGATGAGCTTCCTCGGAATGTTCCTCGGCGCGGCGATTTCGGGCATGGCCGCCGACAAGATCGGCCGCAAGCTCGTGTTCCAGATCTCGATGGTGTTCTGGGGGCTGGGAAGCCTGTGGTGCTACTACGCGCCCGACGCCTCGACGCTCGGCTACGCCCGCCTGCTGCTCGGCTTCGGCATGGGCATGGAGTTCCCGGTCGCGCTGGCGATCGTGTCGGAGTTCGTGCCGACCAAGAAGCGCGGCCGCTATCTCGCGATCCTCGAGGGGTTCTGGCCGCTCGGCTTCATCGCCGCGGGGCTCCTCAGCTGGTTCTTCCTCACCCACTTCACCTGGCGCGAGATGTTCCTGTGCCAGGCGATCCCGGCGCTGTTCCTCTTCGTCGTGCGCTTCTTCGTGCCCGAGAGCCCGCGCTGGCTCGCCGACCAGGGACGCGCGCAAGAAGCCGAGAAGGTCATGGGCGAGATCGAGCGCAAGGTGCTCGCGCGGCTTCCCGCCGGCGCGCAGCTCGACGAGCCTACCCCTGCGCCCGCGGTCGCGCGCGGCGAACGGGGCTTCTCCTTCATGGAGCTCTGGCGCGGCGTCTACGCCAGCCGCACCGTGATGATCTGGCTCACCTGGTTCTTCGCGCTGCTCGGCTTCTACGGCCTCACCACCTGGCTCGGCGCGCTGCTGCAGGCGCAAGGGTTCACCAACACCAAGTCGACCGAATACGTCATCCTGATCGCGCTTGCGGGCGTGCCGGGCTTCATCACGGCGGCCTGGCTGATCGACGCCTGGGGCCGCAAGGGCACGCTCGCGCTGATGCTCGTGGGCGCGGCGGTCTCGGCCTACGCCTATGGCAACGCGCCGAGCTTCGCGATGCTGATCGTGTTCGGCCTCATCATGCAGTTCTTCATGTTCGGCATGTGGTCGGGTCTCTACGCCTATACGCCCGAGCTCTATCCGACGCGGGCGCGCGCCACCGGCGCCGGCTGCGCCTCGGCGGTCGGGCGCATCGGCTCGCTGATCGGCCCGTCGATCATCGGCGTGGTGCTGCCGACGCTCGGCAACGCCGGCGTGTTCGCGCTCGGGGCCGGCTCCTTCGTGGTGGCGGCGATCGCGGTGCTGACCCTCGGCGTCGAAACCAAGGGCAAGTCGCTCGAGGAAGTGTCGGGCTAGCGGGCCGGAAAGTTCCGGCGCGCGGTTTGCGGCCGCGCGCCGGATCGGACACAAAGGCTGCTCGATGACGTGGAGGCGGCGCCCCGGACGCGCCGCCGAGGAGCCTTCTTCCCATGACGATCGCCGACCTGCCGCAGCGCCCGAACGCGCCGAGCCTCGACGCCTTCTGGATGCCCTTCACGCCCAACCGGCGCTTCAAGGCCGACCCCCGGCTGCTCGCGAGCGCCAAGGGCGTGCGCTACGAGACGGTCGACGGGAAAAGCGTGCTCGACGGCACCTCGGGCCTCTGGTGCGTCAACGCCGGCCACGGCCGCGAGGAGATCGCGACGGCGGTCGAGCGGCAGCTCCGCACGCTCGACTTCGCGCCGACCTTCAACGTCTGCCACCCGATCGCCTTCGAGTTCGCCGAACGCCTCGCCGAGATCGCGCCTTCGGGCGGCGGCGAGAAGCTCGACCGGGTGTTCTTCACCAATTCCGGCTCGGAATCGGTCGAGACCGCGCTCAAGATCGCCTTCGCCTACCAGCGCGCGATCGGGCAGGGAACCCGCACCCGCGTCATCGGGCGCGAGCGCGGCTATCACGGGGTGAACTTCGGCGGCGTCTCGGTCGGCGGCATGCTCAACAACCGCCGCATGTTCCCGACGCTGCCCGGCGTCGACCATCTGCGGCACACCCACGACATCGCGAAGAACGCCTTCTCGGACGGCCTGCCGGAGCACGGCGCGGAGCTCGCCGACGATCTCGAGCGTCTCGTCCAGCTCCACGGCGCCGAGACCATCGCGGCCGTCATCGTCGAGCCGATGGCGGGCTCGACCGGCGTGCTGCTGCCGCCCAAGGGCTATCTCAAGCGCCTGCGCGAGATCGCGACCCGGCACGGCATCCTGCTGATCTTCGACGAGGTGATCTCCGGCTTCGGCCGCCTCGGCGCGCCTTTCGCCTCCGATCTCTTCGGCGTGCGGCCCGACATCGTCACCACCGCCAAGGCCATCACCAACGGCGTCATGCCGATGGGCGCGGTTTTCGCGACGCGCGAGGTCCACAACGCCTTCATGACCGGCCCCGAGGCCATGATCGAGCTGTTCCACGGCTACACCTATTCGGGTCATCCGGTCGCCTGCGCGGCCGGCCTCGCGACGCTCGACATCTACGAGCGCGAGGGGCTGTTGACCCGCGCGGCCTCGCTCGAGACGGCCTGGGCCAAGGCCTGGGAGGGGCTGAAGGGCGCGCGCAACGTCATCGACGTCCGCCGCTTCGGGCTCGTGGTCGGCATCGAGCTCGCGCCGCGCGAGGGCGCGCCGGGCGAGCGGGCCTACGACGCCTTCACGGAGGCGTTCCGGCGCGGCCTGCTGGTTCGCGTGACCGGCGACGTCATCGCGCTGTCGCCGCCGCTCATCGTCGAGCCGGAGGAGATCGCCGAGATCGGCTCGATCCTCACCGGCGTGATCGACGACCTCGCCTGAGAGGTGACGGAACAAAGCCGATGTATTCGGTAAAATCGAACATATCGCGCTGAACAATGAATTGGACCGATTATAAACGGCGGGTGATCTTCGCGACGTAGCGGAGATCACCATGTCGGCGGTTCAGGACGACCTCGACCTTTCGGACAGGACGTCTTCGGCGCGCGCGCTCCCCGGCCTTGCGGCTCTCGGGCGTCGCGCCGCGAAGGTCGCGCCGGGCCTTGCGCTCGCGGGCGGCGTCGCGGCCGCCGCCTACGGCCTGCGCGCCTCGCCGGTCGCGCCCCCGGTCAGCCCCGTCATCCTTGCGATCGTGATCGGCATGGCGGCCGGCAACCTGTTCGGCGTTCCCGCCTGGGCGCGGCCGGGCCTCGCCTTCGCCGGCCGTACGCTGATGCGCGCCGCCATCGTGCTGCTCGGCCTCCAGCTCACGGTCGGCCAGGCCGCGGAGGTCGGCGCCGGCGGGCTCGCCGCCATCGTCGCCACGCTCGTCGCGACCTTCCTGTTCACGAGCTGGGCCGGGAGACGGCTCGGCGTCGCGCCCGGACTGACGCAGCTCATCGCCGCCGGCACCTCGATCTGCGGCGCCTCCGCGGTCGCCGCCGCCAACGCCGTGACGCGCGCCCCCGAGGAGGACGTCGCCTATGCGGTCGCCTGCGTGACCGCGTTCGGCTCGATCGCGATGTTCGCCTATCCGATGCTCGCCGGCCCGCTCGGCCTCGACGCGCAGGCCTATGGCGTCTGGACCGGCGCCTCGATCCACGAGGTCGCGCAGGTCGTGGCCGCCGCCTTCACGCATGGCCCGGAGGCCGGCGAATCCGGCGTGGTGGCCAAGCTCGTGCGCGTGATGATGCTGGCGCCCGTCGTCGCCGCGCTCTCCTTCGCAGCGCTGCGCCGTGCGGGCGGCGGAGACGCGGCGCGCGCGCCGTTCCCGCTGTTCGTGCTGGGCTTCGTCGCCATGGTGGCGCTGAACAGCGTCGCGTCGATCCCCGCCGATGTCACCGCCGCCGCCGGAATCGCCGCGACCGCGACGCTCACCGTCTCGCTCGCCGCGATGGGCATGGGGGCCGACGTCTCCAAGCTTCGCTCGAAGGGGTGGCGGCCGCTCGCGCTCGGCCTCGCCGCCTCGCTGTTCGTGGCGGGCTTCAGCCTCGCGCTGGTGAAGCTCTTCGTCTGACGGCTCAAGCGCCGGCAAGCCCTGCGAAGACGCGCGCGACGCTGCGATAGACCTCGCGCTTGAACGGGACCACGAGATCGATGGCGGTCTCGAGCCGTTCCCACCGCCACTCGGAGAACTCCTGCGGCGCGCTTTCGGTCGCGCGCGTCACGTCGATCTCGGCCTCCTCGCCCTCGAAGCGCATCGCGAACCAGCGCTGGCGCTGGCCGCGAAACGCGCCGAGCTTGTGCGGCGGGCCCGAATAGGGCGGAAACTCGTATGTCAGCCAGTCCGGATGGGCGCCGATCAGCCGGGCGCTCGTCACCCCGGTCTCCTCCTCGAGCTCGCGGAAGGCGGCCGCCTCGGCGTCCTCGTCGGCGTCGATCCCGCCTTGCGGCATTTGCCATTCAAAGCCCGGGCCGATCACCTCCGGCCCGTCGTCGTCGAGCCTCCGGGCGATCAGCACGCGGCCGCGCGCGTCAAACAGCGCGATCCCGACATTGGGGCGGTAGGGCAGGGGCATGTCGCGTCGGGCCTTCAGAAAGACTGGGAGGAACGGCGTGCTTCGGGACGCGCCTTCGGCGCTCCTCAGCATGAGGACCGGGAGGGCTGAAGGAAACTCCCCGATCCTCATGCCGAGGAGTCCGCGCATGCGGGCGTCTCGAAGCACGCAGCTCCTGTCACGTCTGCTTTCGTCTCCTTGCCACCTGCGCGGCCGCTCCGCATGCTGGGGCGTTTTCCGGAGTTCCGCGTCACCATGCCCCGCCCGATCGCCGCACGGCGCCTGCACGACATCCTCGAAAGCGTCGAGACGGCCAAAAGCGTCAGCGTGGAGGAGCTCGCCGACCGGTTCGGCGTGTCGCGCGAGACCATCCGGCGAGACCTCAAGGCGCTCGCGGCCCAGGGGCGGCTCGACATCGTCCATGGCGGCGCGCTGAAGCGCGGCGTCGGGGAGCCGCCCTACGCCGAGCGGGCTATGGAGAACGCCGCCGGCAAGGCCGCGATCGGCCGCGCGGCCGCCGCGATGGTCGAGCCCGGAATGGTCGTGCTGCTCGACTCCGGGTCGACCACCCACGAGATCGCGGCCGCGCTCGCCAAGGCGCCGCCGAGCGACGTCACGGTGATCGCGACCTCGCTGAGGGACGCGCTGACGCTCACGCGGGCGGGCGTGAAGGTCACCGTGCTCGGCGGCGAGGTCGATCCGGACGACGAGGCGACGGTCGGGCTCGACGTCATCGCGGCGCTACCGCGCTACCGCGTCGATCTCGCCTTCGTCGGCATCGGCGGGGTGACGCCGGACGGCGACGTGACCGTGTTCAGCCGCGTGGCGGCCGAGACGCGGGCCGTGATGCTCGACTGCGCCGCCCGCGGCTTCTACGTCGCCGACAGTTCGAAGTTCGGCCGCGCGGGCGTCGCGCGCATCGCGCCGAAGCGCGCGCCGGAAGCGCTCGTGGTCGACGCGGCCCCACCCGCGCGGATGCAGACGGGGCTCGCCGCCCACGGCGTCGCCTGCATCGTGGCCGACGCGCTATAGTGTGGTTTTTTGTGGTATTTTGATTGAACGCGAGATGCGGTTAGGCTAGGGAGCGGCGGCGACGCTGGAGGCTTCCCGAATGTCCCATCCATCCGCCGGTTCGTTTCCCTCCCAGG
This sequence comes from Chenggangzhangella methanolivorans, assembly GCF_042648545.1. NCBI lineage: Bacteria > Pseudomonadati > Pseudomonadota > Alphaproteobacteria > Hyphomicrobiales > Methylopilaceae > Chenggangzhangella > Chenggangzhangella methanolivorans. Next base: position 314,526 of record NZ_JBHRXS010000016.1, on the reverse strand, counting down.
CGGCCGTCGTCGTCATCGGCGGCGGGATCGTCGGCTGCTCGCTCGCCTATCACCTGACCAAGCTCGGCCGGCGCGACGTCGTGGTGCTCGAGCAGGGACGGCTGTCGAGCGGCACGACCTGGCACGCCGCCGGGCTCGTGGGCCAATTGCGCGCGCAGGCCTCCATGACGCGGCTGATCCGCGACTCGACCGAGCTCTATGCGGGACTCGAGGCCGAGACCGGCCTCGCCACCGGCTGGCGGCGGTGCGGCTCGATCACCGTGGCGCGCACGCCGGAGCGCATGACGCATTTGAAGCGCGTCATCGCCTCGGCGCGCGCCCAAGGCGTCGAGATCCACGAGTTTTCGGCGCGCGAGGCGGGCGAGAAATGGCCGGTCATGCGGACCGACAATCTCCTCGGCGCCGTCTGGCTGCCGGGCGACGGCAAGGCCAATCCCACCGACCTCACACAGTCGCTCGCCCGCGGCGCGCGCATGGGCGGCGCGAGGATCTTCGAGAAGACGCGGGTGACCGGCGTCGACATCCGCGAGGGCCGGATCCGCGGCGTCTCGACCACGCGCGGCGACATCGCCTGCGAGACGGTCGCGATCTGCGCCGGCCAGTGGTCGCGCCAGTTCGGAAAGATGTGCGGCGTCTCGATCCCGCTGCACTCGGCCGAGCACTTCTATCTCGTCACGGAGACGATCGCGGGCGTGACGCCGGACCTGCCGGTGATGCGCGACCCCGACGGCTACGTCTATTTCAAGGAGGAGGTCGGCGGCCTCGTGATGGGCGGCTTCGAGCCGCACGCCAAGCCCTGGGGCATGGGCGGCGTCCCGGACGATTTCGAGTTCCAGCTGCTGCCCGACGACCACGAGCAGTTCGAGATCCTGATGGAGAAGGCGCTCGAACGCGTGCCCGCGCTCGAGACCGCGCCGATCCGCGCCACGGTGAACGGCCCGGAGAGCTTCACGCCCGACAACAACTTCCTGCTCGGCGAGACGCCCGAGGTGCGCGGCCTGTTCGTCGGCGCGGGCTTCAACTCGGCCGGCATCGCGTCGGCGGGCGGGGCCGGCAAGGCGCTCGCCGAATGGATGGCGGCGGGGTCGGCCCAGCAGGATCTCTGGCCCGTCGACATCCGCCGCTTCGCCCCGTTCAACGCCAATCCCCGATGGCTGAAGGCGCGCGTGACGGAGACGCTCAGCCTGCATTACGCCATGCCCTGGCCGAACCGCGAACTGGAGACCGCGCGGCCGTTCCGCCGCTCGCCCTTCCACGAGCGCCTCGTCGCCAGGGGCGCGGTCTTCGGCTCCAGGATGGGCTGGGAGCGCCCGAACTATTTCTCCACCGGCGCCCACGACCGCGAGATCGCCTACGGCTTCGGCCGGCCGAACTGGCTCGACGCCTGCGCGGCCGAGCAACGGGCGGCCCGCACGGCCGCGGCGCTGTTCGATCTCTCCTCCTTCGCCAAGCACCGCTTCGAGGGACCGGACGCGGAGCCCGCGCTGCAGGAGCTCTGCGCCGGCGACGTCGCGATCGGCGTCGGGGAGAGCGTCCATACGGCGATGCTGAACCCGCGCGGCGGGATCGAGTCGGAGGTCGTCGTCGCGCGGCTCGCCGGGGACGCGTTCCTGATCGTCTCGGGCTCCGGGCAAGGCGTGCGCGACGCCGACTGGATCGGCCGCAACGCCGGCGCGAAGACGCGCGCGACGCTGACCGACGTCACCTCGGCCTTCGCCGTGCTGGGTCTGGCCGGGCCGCGCTCGCGCGAGATCCTGAGCCGGCTGACCGACGAGCCGCTGGACGACGCCGCCTTTCCGCCGGGGACGGCGCGCGAGATCGCCGTCGGTTTCGAGACCGCGCTCGTGATGCGGCGCTCCTACGCCGGCGAGCACGGCTACGAGCTGTTCGTCCAGACGGAGTTCGCGCTCGGCGTCCACGACGCTCTCCACGAGGCGGGCGCGGATCTCGGCCTCAGAGACGCCGGCCACTACGCGCTCGATGCGTTGCGGATCGAGAAGGGGTTCCGGGCCTGGGGGCGCGAGACCTCGCCGGACGTCACGCCCAACGAGGCGGGGCTCGAAGGCGTGGTGCGGCTCGACAAGGGCGCGGACTTCATCGGCCGCTCGGCGCTCGCGCGCCAGGAGCGGGTCACGCCGAAGCGGCGGCTGGTGTCGTTGCTGGGGCCTGAGCCCGGCGCGCAGATGGTCTGGGGCGGCGAACTCCTTCTGGCCGACGGCGAGCCCGTCGGGGAAGTGACGTCGGCGGCCTTCTGCGCGACGCTCGGCGGGATCGCGGCGCTCGCCTGGGTCCGGGCGGATCGCCGGATCGACCAGCGCTGGCTCGACGCCCGCAGTTTCGCGATCGACGTCGCGGGCGAACTCATGGCCGTGACGGCGAGCCTGACGCCGTTCTGCGATGCGGAAGCGGCGAAGATGGTCAAAGCGCCGCTTGACCGGCGCAGGAAAACCGCATGAACCGCGCCCCCCTTGTCCCGGACCTGATCCGGGACCCGGAACCGACCGCCTCTGAAAGAGAAACGCCGCGATCCTGCGACAGCGCTCTTTCCGGCGAGCGGCGTCGGTTCTGGGTCCCGGATCAGGTCCGGGACAAGAGCGCGGCGCGCCTTAAAGCACGCAGATCCTATTCGTCATGACGACCGGCATGGAGCCGCACGTCTTCCTCGCGGTGCTCGCGGCCGCCGCGATGCACGCCGGCTGGAACGCGTTCCTGAAGCTCAGGATCGAGCCGTTCCTCGCCATGGCGCTGGTGACCGCCGGCGCCGGCGTCGTCGGGCTTCCGGGCCTCGTCTGGTTCGGCTTCCCGAAGCTCGATGCCTGGCCGTGGCTCATCGCCTCGATCGCGCTCCACCTCGGCTATTATCTCGCGCTCACCGCCGCCTACGCCCGCGCCGACATGAGCCAGATCTATCCGATCGCGCGCGGCGGGGCGCCGCTCGTGACCGCCTTTGCAAGCGTCGCGCTCGTCGGAGAGGCGATCTCGCCCGTGCAGGGGGCGGGGATCGCGGCGCTCGGCTGCGGCGTCATGCTGATCTCGCTTCTCGGGCGGCGGAAGGGCCAGGCCTTCGACCCCGTCGCGCTCGGCTTCGCCGGGCTCACCGCGCTCATGATCTCCGGCTACACGCTGGTCGACGGGATCGGCGCGCGCACCGCCGGCGACCCGCACGCTTATTCCTCGGCGCTGTTCGTGATCGACGGCTTTCCGCTCGTGCTCTACGCGCTCTGGCGGCGCGGCGCGGCGGGCCTCGCGCCGATGCGCCCATATCTGCTCCAGGGGCTCGCGGGCGGAGCGATGTCGCTCGGCTCATACTGGATCGCGATCTGGGCCATGACGGTGGCGCCGATCCCGCTGGTCGCGGCCGTGCGGGAGTCGAGCGTGCTGTTCGCGGCGCTCATCGCGGTGGTGCTCTTGAAGGAGCCGCTGCAATGGAGCCGGGCGGGCGCGGCCGCGCTCATCGTCTGCGCCCTCGTGCTGATGCGGATGGGGTAGGTCTTCCCTCTCCCGCTTGCGGGAGAGGGGACCGGCCGGCGTCCCCGCCCTAGTCGGCCTGCACCGCGTCCATGAAGCTGCGGACCAGCGGGATGCGGCGCCGCTCCTCCAGGCACACGGCGTATTCGGCGACGCTCAGGTCCGCGCCGGTGATCTCCACGCTTTTCAGCCCCTCGCCCTCGCGGAACTCCGAGCTGAAGATCACCCCGATTCCGAAACCCGTCATGACCGCTTCGCGCACGGCTTCGCGGGTCTGGACCTCGAGCAAATGGCCGGGGCGCACGCCCGCCTCCGCGAGCCGCGCCTCGAACACCTCGCGGGTGATGGAGCCGCGCTCGCGCAGCACGACGTCCTGCGTCTCGAAGGCCTCGATCGGCGTCGTGTCGCGCCTGGCGAAGGGGTGGTCGTCGCGCAGGAAGCCGACGAGCCGGTCGCTCATCAGCCGCACCGAGCGGATGCGCGGATCCGACGTCTGCTTCGCCGTCACGCCGACGTCGGCGGAATGGTTCAGAAGCTCGGTCAGCACGTCCGACGAGTTGCCGATCGTAAGCGAAAAGGTCAGCCCCGGATGCTTCTCCCGGATGCGCCCGAGCGCGGGCATCACATGGGCGGCGCTGTCGGCCGCGATCCTGAGATGCCCGCGCGACAGGGTGCGAACGCCCGCGAGCAGCGCCTCGGCTTCGTCCTCCGCGGCGAACAGACGCGCGGTGATGACCTGAAGGCTCTGGCCAAGCGGGGTGAGCTTCACGCTCCGGCCGACGCGGTCGAACAGGCGCACGCCATAGGCCTCTTCGAGCGCCCGCACCTGCGCCGACAGCGTCGGCTGGCTGACGTTCCTGGCCCGCGCGGCTTTCGTGAAGCCGCCGGCCTGCGCCACCGCGTGAAACGCCGCGAGCCCCGTTCCGCTGATCGCCAATGCATAGGCTCCATCTATGCATGAGATTGAAACACGATATTGGACCTATCGGAAGCCCGCGGGCTAGCGTGCTCTCACGGTCAACGACTTCAGGACAGGAAACGCCCGATGTCTTCCGCCCGAACCGCTTCCGCCAAGACGCCCGCAAGGGCGCCCGCCCAGTCCGTCACCGGCGATCCGCTGCTGCTGACGCCGGGGCCCCTGACCACGTCGAAGTCGGTCAAGGAGGTCATGGTCCACGACTGGGGCTCGCGCGACGCGACCTTCATCGCGATCAACACGGCGGTGCTCGAGGGGCTGCCGAAGATCATCCACGGCGAGGCCGACTTCGTCACCGTGCCGATGCAGGGCTCCGGCACCTTCGCGGTCGAGGCGATGCTGACGAGCTTCGTGCCGCGTTCGGCTAAGTGCCTCGTGCTGGTGAACGGCGCCTACGGGCTCCGCGCCAAGAAGATCCTGGACATCGCGGGCCGCGCCGCCGTCGTGCATGAGACCGCGGAAGACACCCCTCCGGACCTCGCCGAGATCGAGCAGATCCTCGAGGCCGACGCCGCGATCACCCACGTCTTCGTCGTCCATTGCGAGACCACGAGCGGCATCCGCAATCCCGTCGAGGCGGTGGCCGCGCTCGTGAAGCGCCACGGACGGCGCCTCCTCATCGACGCCATGAGCGCCTTCGGCGCGCTGCCGCTCGACGCCCGCGAGGTGACGTTCGACGCGGTCGCGGCCTCGTCGAACAAGTGCATCCAGGGGGTGCCGGGCCTCGGCTTCGTGCTGGCGCGGGCCTCCGCGCTCGAGGAGACCAAGGGGAACGCCACCACGCTGGTGCTCGACCTCCACGACCAGCACCAGGCGATCTCCAAGACCGGCCAGTATCGCTTCACGCCGCCGATCCACGTCATCGTGGCGTTTCATCAGGCGCTGCAGGAGTTCTGGGCCGAGGGCGGGGTCGCGGGCCGCGGCGAGCGCTACGCCGACAACGCCCGCATCCTGATCGACGGCATGGCGCGGCTCGGCTTCGAGACGCTGCTGCCGGCGGCGCGCCAGGCCCCGATCATCGTGACGTTCCGGATGCCGGCCGACGAGCGCTTCGCGTTCCAGCGCTTCTACGACGCGCTGAAGGACCGCGGCTACGTGATCTATCCGGGCAAGCTGACGGTCGCGGAAAGCTTCCGCATCGGCTGCATCGGCGATCTCCACGCGGCCGACATGAGCGCCTTCGTGGGCGTGGTGGCCGAAGTGCTCGACGAAATGGGCGTGGGGCTCAAGACGGCGGCGTGAACGACGCCTTGGGGCGCGCGAAGTGCGTGCTTCGAGACGGCCCTCCGGGCCTCCTCAGCATGAGGGATGTTGAGGACGCCGGGAGCGCAGCAGTTCAACGGTCCTCATCCTGAGGAGGCTTCCGGAGGAAGCCGTCTCGAAGGACGCAGTTGATCGATGCAGGTCTTTTTGAAACGGGAGCTTCCGGGATGAACATGCACGTGAACATCGGCTCCGACGTCCTCGCCAACGGGCGCACGTATCGACGGCCCGAAAAGCCCGTCGTCGTCATCTGCGTCGACGGCTCCGAGCCCGGCTACATCGAGGCCGCGATCGAGGCCGGCCTCGCGCCGAACCTCGACAGGCTGATGAAGACCGGCGCCTCGACCACCGCGCTCTCGGTGATCCCGAGCTTCACCAACCCCAACAACCTCTCGATCATCACCGGCCGCCCACCCTCGGTGCACGGCATCGCCGGCAACTTCTTCTTCGACCGCGAGAAGGACGAAGAAGTGATGATGAACGACGCGAAGTTCCTGCGCGCGCCCACCATCCTCGCCGAGCTCCAGAAGGCCGGCATGAAGGTCGCGATGGTGACGGCCAAGGACAAGCTGCGCACGCTGCTCGGCAAGGGCCTCGATTTCTCGAAGGGGACCGCGATCGCCTTCTCGTCGGAGAAGGCCGACCGCGCGAACATGGCCGAGAACGGGATCGAGGACGTGCTCGACTTCGTCGGCAAGCCGCTGCCCGAGGTCTACAGCGCCGACCTCTCCGAATTCGTCTTCGCCGCGGGCGTGAAGCTGCTGAACGGCTTCCGGCCGGACGTCATGTATCTGTCGACCACCGACTACGTGCAGCACAAGGCGGCGCCGGGCTCGGAGTTCGCCAACAGCTTCTATGCGATGTTCGACCGTTACGTCGGCGAACTCGACGCGGCCGGCTGCACGCTCGTCATGACCGCCGACCACGGCATGAACGACAAGCATCTCGCGGACGGCTCGCCCGACGTCATCTATCTGCAGGAGATCCTCGACGAGAAGCTCGGCGCGGGCGTCACGCGCGTCATCCTGCCGATCACCGACCCTTACGTCGCGCATCACGGCGCATTGGGCTCCTTCGCCACCGTCTATGTCGATCCCAAGCACCGCGAGGCGGTGGTCGAGATCGCCAGGAACATCGAGGGCGTCACGGTGGCGATCCCGGCCATCGAGGCGTGCAAGCGCTTCGAGCTTCCGGCCGACCGCATCGGCGACGTCGTGGTGCTGTGCGACCGCCATAAGGTGCTCGGTACGTCGGCCGCGCGCCACGACCTTTCGGGCCTCACCGAGCCGCTGCGCAGCCATGGCGGGCTCACCGAACAGGTCGTGCCGATGATCGCGAACCGGCCGATCGAGGTCCCCGAGGGCCGCACGCTTCGCAACTTCGACGTCTTCGACGTCGCGCTGAACCTGGTGCGGTGAAACACGACCGTCATGCCCGCTTTTGCGGGCATCCACGACTTCTGAACCGCCACGCTTCACGACCAAGTCGTGGATACCCGGCTTCGCCGGGCATGACGGCGGAGACACGGAAAGCGAGCCGATGAACGCCAACGTCAAGCCGCCCTTCCGCCGCGAGGCCATGCGGATCGCGGGCAAGCTCGTGCAGACCGACGACATCGTCGAGGTCTTCAACCCCTACGACAATTCGGTCGTCGGCACCGTGCCGGCGGCGCGCGCCGAGCATGTGCGCGAGGCTTTCCAGAAAGCCCGCGCCTTCAAGCCGAAGCTGACCCGCTACGAGCGCCAGCAGATCCTGCAGCGCACGGCCGAACTCCTGCGCGACCGTCGGGAAGACTTCGCCCGCCTCATCGTCGCCGAGACCGGGCTCTGCTGGAAGGACGGGCTCTACGAGGCGAGCCGCGCCTACGACGTCTGGTCGTTCGCCGCGCAGCTCACCATCAAGGACGACGGCGAGATCTATTCCTGCGACATCTCCCCGAACGGCAAGGCGCGCAAGATCTTCACGACGCGCACGCCGCTCTTGGGCGTCATCTCCGCCATCACGCCGTTCAACCACCCGCTCAACATGGTGAGCCACAAGCTCGCGCCGGCGATCGCGACCAACAACCGCCTGGTGCTGAAGCCGACCGAGCTCACGCCGCTCACCGCGCTCGCGCTCGCCGACGTGCTCTACGAGGCGGGCCTGCCGCCCGAGATGCTGTCGGTCGTGACCGGCAACCCGTCCACCATGGGCGACGCCATGATCACCGACCCCGACGCCGACCTCGTGACCTTCACGGGCTCGGTGCGAGTGGGCAAGCACATCGCCAACACGGCCGGGTACAAGCGCATCGTGCTCGAGCTCGGCGGCAACGATCCGCTGATCGTCATGGAGGACGCCGACCTCGACAAGGCCGCCGAGCTTGCGGTGACGGGCGCGACCAAGAACTCCGGCCAGCGCTGCACGGCGGTGAAGCGCATCCTGGTGGTGAACGCGGTCGCCGACGAGTTTTCGCGGCTCGTGGTCGAGAAGGCGAAGAAGCTGAAGTCCGGCGACCCGATGGATCCCGCGACCGACGTCGGCACGGTGATCAACGAGCGCTCCGCGATCCTGTTCGAGAACCGTGTGAACGACGCCGTCTCCAAGGGCGCGGAGGTGCTGCACGGCGCGCCGCGCAAGGGCGCGCTGTTCGCCCCGACGGTCGTGGACAACGTGCCCTACGACTGCGAGCTCGTGCACGAGGAGACCTTCGGGCCCGTGATCCCGATCGTGCGCTGCCCGGACGACATCGCGGAGGTCATCCGCATCTCGAACTCGACGGACTACGGCCTCTCCTCGGGCGTGTGCACCGATCGGCTCGACTACGTGTCGCGCTTCGTGGCCGAGCTCGAGGTTGGCACGGTCAATGTCTGGGAAGTCCCGGGCTACCGGATCGAGATGTCGCCCTTCGGCGGAATCAAGGATTCGGGCCTTGGCTACAAGGAAGGCGTCGTGGAGGCGATGAAGAGCTTCACAAACGTACGAACCTGGTCGATGCCCTGGGCGGCGTAAGTTTAGGCGAAGTGACTAAAAACACTTCTTGTCAATGAAGTGTCACAGAGGTCCAATATAAGAAGACGTTACTTTTTATTTGGCCGCTTAGCGGCGTCGAACACAGGGATATGCGACGGTGAAGACGTGGATCTTGGCCGGCATTACGGCCGCTCTTGCGCTTTCGACGCCAAACGTTGCTTTCGCCGACAAGGCGAAGGTGACGGTCTATACGGCGCTCGAAAACGACCAGCTCAAGACCTTCAAGTCGGCGATCGAGACGGCCGTGCCCGAGGCCGAAGTGGTGTGGGTGCGTGACTCGACCGGCGTCATCACCGCCCGCTTCCTCGCCGAGAAGGACAATCCGCGCGCCGACATGGTGATCGGGCTCGCGGCCTCCTCGCTGCTGATGTTCGAGAAGGCGGGCCTGCTCGAGCCCTACAAGCCCGCCGGCGTTGACAAGCTGAAGCCCGAGTTCCGCGACTCCAAGGAGCCCTATGCCTGGACCGGCATGGACGCGTTCCTCGGCGCGGTCTGCTTCAACACGGCGGAAGCCGGCGGGGTCGCGGCCCCGAAGTCCTGGAAGGATCTGCTGAAGCCCGACTTCAAGGGCAAGATCGTGATGCCGCATCCGGCGTCGTCGGGCACCGGCTATCTCATGGTCGCGGGTTGGCTCCAGTCGATGGGCGAGGACGCCGGCTGGCAGTTCATGGACGGGCTGCACGAGAACATCGCCGCCTATCTGCACTCGGGCTCGGCGCCTTGCGTCCAGGCCGCGCGCGGCGAGCAGCTCGTCGGGCTCGCGCTCGACATGCGCGGCGCCTCCGAGAAGACCAAGGGCGCGCCGATCGAGGTCATCTTCCCCGAAGGCGGCGTCGGCTGGGACATGGAGGCCGCGGCGATCGTGAAGGGAACCAAGAACGCCGAGGCCGCCAGGAAGATCGCCGACTGGGTCGCGACCGAGGACGCCAACAAGCTGTTCGCCAAGACCTACGCCGTGGTGGCCTATCCGGGCGCCGACAGCCCGCCCGCCAACTATCCGGCCGGCGCCGACAAGGCCATGATCAAGAACGATCTCGGCTGGATGGCGGACAACCGAGAGCGCGTGCTCGCCGAGTGGTCGAAGCGCTACGAGTCCAAGGCCGCGCCGAAGAAGTAAGCGCTCAGGCGTCTCGGAGCAGGCGTTGCGCGTGCTTCGAGACGCCCTTCGGGCTCCTCAGCATGAGGAATGTTGAGGACGCCATTCTGGAGTGGGAAATCCGCCCACCTCCCTCATGCTGAGGAGCCTTGGCGAAGCCGAGGCGTCTCGAAGCACGCAGTTCCTCGAGACAGCGACGCGACAGAGGATCGAGCCATGACCGCATCCCAGCCGATCGCAGATCCGTTCCTGAGCGTCCGCGGCCTGCGGAAGAGCTACGGCGCCTTCACGGCGCTCGAAAACATCGACCTCGACGTCGCGCGCGGCGAGTTCGTGTCCTTCCTCGGGCCGTCGGGCTGCGGAAAGACCACGCTGCTGCGCGCGATCGCCGGCCTCGACCCGCAGGACGAGGGCTCGATCCATATCGGGGGCCGCGACGTCTCGAAGGCGCCGCCGTCCGAGCGCGACTTCGGCATCGTGTTCCAGTCCTACGCGCTGTTTCCGAACCTGACCGTCGCGAAGAACGTCGGCTACGGCCTCGTCAATCGCAGCCGGCCGCGCAAGGAGATCGCCGAGCGCGTCGCCGAGCTTCTGGCGCTGGTCGGCCTGCCGGATCAGGGCGAGAAGTTTCCGGGCCAGCTTTCCGGCGGCCAGCAGCAGCGCGTCGCGCTCGCCCGGGCGCTCGCGACCTCGCCCGGCCTGCTGCTGCTCGACGAGCCGCTTTCGGCGCTCGACGCCAAGGTGCGCGTGCGGCTGCGCGACCAGATCCGCGATCTCCAGCAGCGGCTCGGCGTCACCACCATCATGGTGACGCACGACCAGGAGGAGGCGCTCGCCATGGCCGACCGCATCGTGGTGATGAACCACGGCGTGATCGAGCAGGTCGGCGCGCCGTCCGAAATCTATGGCGCGCCCAGAACCCCCTTCGTGGCGGACTTCGTCGGCCACATGACGTTCCTCGACGGCGTCCTCGCGGGTCCGCGCCGGGTGCGGGTCGGCGGCATCGAGTTCACGGTCGCCGAGGACGCGCAAGGCTCGGTCGGCGCGCCCGTGCGGCTCGCGCTGCGGCCCGAGACGGCGCGGCTGCAGGGGCTCGACGACGCCACCCCCAACCGCTTCGAGGCGCGGATCGGCGAACTCGCTTTCCTCGGCTCCTTCTGTCGCGCGCGGCTGGAGCCGACCGGCTCCAGCGGCCTCGTCATCTCGGCCGACGTGCCCGCCAACGCCATGCGCGACCTCGGCCTCGCCGAGGGCGACGTGCGGCCGGTGGCGTTCCCGCCCGACAGCCTCCGGGTGTTCCCGGGCGCGCCGTCGTGAGCGAGATCGCCGCCCGGATGCCGGCCATCGCTCCGGCCAAGGCCCCGCGCGCGGCGCCGATCGTCAGCGAGCGGCAGGCGGCGGGTCTGATGATCGCGGCGATCGCCGGCGTCCTCGTCCTCATCATCGCGCTGCCGCTCTGGGCGCTTCTGTCGAAGAGCGCGCAGAACACCGACGGCCAGTTCGTCGGGCTCGCGAACTTCCTGGCCTATGCCGGCAACCCGACGCTGATGGCGTCGCTCGTCAACAGCGTGTGGGTCTCGGGGCTCGCGACCGCGATCGTGATCCCGCTCGCCTTCGGCTTCGCCTATGCGCTGACCCGCTCCTGCGCGCCGCTCAAGGGGGCGCTTTACGCCGCCGCGCTTCTGCCGATCTTCGCGCCCTCGCTGCTCGCGGGCCTTTCGCTCATCTATCTCTTCGGCAACCAGGGGCTTTTGAAGTCCTGGATGATGGGCCGCTCGCTCTACGGGCCGATCGGCATCGTGATGGCGGAGGCGCTCTACACCTTCCCGCACGCGCTGCTGATCCTCACCACCGCGCTCTCGCTGTCCGACGGTCGCCTGCGCGAGGCGGCCGACGCCATGGGCACGAGCCGCGCCCGCATCTTCTGGACCATCACCCTGCCGGGCGCGCGCTACGGACTGATCTCGGCCGCCTTCGTCGTGTTTACGCTCGTCATCACCGACTTCGGCATCCCGAAGGTGATCGGCGGCCAGTTCGACGTGCTCGCCACCGACGCCTACCGGCAGGTCGTCGGCCAGCAGAACTTTCCGATGGGCGCGGTGGTGGGCATCGTCCTGCTCGTTCCGGCGATCGCCGCGTTCTTCGTCGATCGCCGAGCGCAGAAGCGCCAGACGGCGCTGCTCTCGGCACGCGCCGTGCCCTACCGTCCCAAGCCCGACCGGCGCCGCGACCTCGGCCTGTTCGCTTTCGCGGGCCTGATCGCGCTCCTCATCGTCGCGACCTACGGCGTCGCGGCATGGGGCTCGTTCGTGCGCTACTGGCCCTACAACCTGTCGCTGACGCTCGCCAATTACGACTTCGCCAATGTCGAGCCGACCGGCTGGGACGGCTACTTCAATTCGCTGAAACTCGCCGGCCTCACCGCGCTCGTGGGCGCGCCGCTGGTCTTCGTCGGGGCCTATCTGATCGAGAAGATCCGCGTCTTCCCGCGCCTGCGGGGCTTCGCGCATTTCCTCGCCATGCTGCCGATGGCGGTGCCCGGCCTCGTGCTCGGCCTCGGCTACGTGTTCTTCTTCAACGCCTCGTGGAACCCGCTCAACGTGTTCTACGGCACGCTGACCGTTCTGGTGATCAACACCGTCGCGCATTACTTCACGGTGGCGCACATCACGGCGCTGACGAGCCTCAAGCAGCTCGATCCCGAGTTCGAGGCGGTGGCGGCCTCGCTGAAAGTTCCGTTCTGGCGCACGTTCTCCCGCGTCACCGCGCCGATCTGCATGCCGGCGATCCTCGACATCGCGGTCTATCTCTTCGTCAACGCCATGACGACGGTCTCGGCCGTGATCTTCCTCTACGGCGCAGACACCAAGCTCGCCTCGATCGCGATCGTGCACATGGACGAGGCCGGCGCCGTGGCCTCCGCCGCCGCGATGGCGACCGTGATCATGGCGACCGCCATCGGCGTGAAGATCCTCCACGTCGTCCTGACGTGGCTCGTGTTCGGACGCCTGCAGAAATGGCGCGAGCGGTGAGCGCGAAGGCGCGGCTCGTCGCCGAATCCGAGAGCGACACCAACCTCACGGACCGCCGCGCCGCCTGGCAGGCGAGCGCGCTCGACGGCGAGACCCGCGCGCTGCTCGCCCGCGACGAACGCGGCTTCCTGCGCCAGTCGGTCTCGACGCCCTGCCTCAACGCGATCGCCAAGGCCGAAGGGATCTGGATCGAGGACGTCGCCGGGCGCCGCTACATGGATTTCCACGGCAACAACGTCCACCACATCGGATACGGCCATCCGAGGCTGAAGGCCGCGATCGCGGCGCAGATGGACGCGCTGCCGTTCGCGCCGCGCCGCTACGCCTGCGAACCCGCGGCGATGCTCGCCGAAAAGCTCGGCCAGATCACGCCGGGGACATTGTCGAAGGTGCTGTTCACCACCGGCGGCTCGGACGCGGTGGAGCTTGCGGTCAAGATCGCGCGCGCCGCGACCGGCCGCACCAAGACGCTGTCGTTCTGGGACGCCTTCCACGGCGCGGGCGTCGGCGCCGGCGCGATGTCGGGCGAGGCGCTGTTCCGGTCGGGGCCCGCCGCGCCCATGGTGGCGGGCGCGCTCCATGTCGCGCCCTTCGGCGGCGGTTCGCGCTGCCCCTACGGCGGCCGGACGCCGGAGGAGAGCGGCGCGGCCTGCGCGCGGATGATCGACTATGTGCTCTCGCGCGACCCGGACGTCGCGGCGCTCGTCGCCGAGCCGACGCGCGCGGTTCCTTACGTCGCGCCGCCGGGTTTCTGGGCGCAGGCGCGCGGGATCTGTGACCGCCACGGCGTGAAGCTGATCTTCGACGAGATCCCGACCGGGCTCGGCAAGACCGGAAAAATGTTCTCCTGCGAGCATGACGGCGTCGTCCCCGACATCATCGTGCTCGGCAAGGCGCTCGGCGGCGGCATCCTGCCGATCGCGGCCGTCGTGGCGCGGCCCGAGCTCGACGTCGCGCAGGACTGGGCGTTCGGGCACTACACCCACGAGAAGAACCCGGTGACGACCCGCGCGGCGCTCACCACGATCGAGATCATCGAGGACGAGGGTCTGGTGGAGAACGCCGCCGCGGTCGGCGCTTACGCGCTCGAGCGCCTGTCGGAGCTGGCGGATCGCCTCGACGTCGTGCGCGACGTCCGGGGCCGGGGACTGCTGATCGGCTTCGACATCGTGACCCCGGACGGCGCGCCCGACGGCGACCTCGCCGAGGAGGTCCTCTACCGAGCGCTTGATCTCGGCCTGTCGTTCAAGACCACGATGGGAAACGTCGTGACCCTCACCCCGCCCCTGACCCTGACCCGCGACGAGATGGCCGACGCGCTCGACCGCCTCGAACAGGCGATCGACGGGGCGGTGGCGGGGCGGAGTTAGGGAACGCCGCATCGGGCCGTCTGCGTGCTTCGAGACGCCGGCCGCCGGCCGGCTCCTCAGCATGAGGACCGTTCTTGCTTGCCAGACCTTAGCTTTCTCGGACCTCCGGCCGTCCTCATGCTGAGGAGGCCCGAAGGGCCGTCTCGAAGCACGCAGTCGGCTTCCGCCCCTCCTCAGTCGAAGCCGGCCGCGCCCTTCTCCGCCATCACCACCTGGGCCTCGGCGACGAGCGTCGCGAGCGCGTCGGGCGAGGGCATGTCCTCGGTGACGTAGACGAGCCGCCCGCGCGGATCGACGAGGTAGATGCGGGCGTCGTGGACGTCGTAGCCGCGGCCGCGCCCCTTGAGCGCGTCGACGAGGCGCCCGACCCCCTCGAGCGTCGGCGTGGCGGCGCGCCAGCCGGGGGCCGCGCCCTGCGCCTCGAGCCAGGAGGTCAGTCGCGCCGGGTCGTCGCCGAGCGCGTCGACGCTGAGCGAAAGGAGGTCGGCCGGCAGGTTTCTGGCCGCGATGCGCTCCTGCGCGGCCTTGAAGATCGCGCCCTGCACCGGGCAGGTGGTGGAGCAGCCGGCGAAGAACAGCGTCACCAGCGTGAAGCGTCCCGCCGAAGTTTCGGCCGACAGCGTCGTCGCCTTCCCGTCGTGGCGCGTGAGCGCGACGTCGGGCAACGCACGCGCCGGCCGGATCGGGCCGAACGGCATGGCGTGGGTCTCGGTCTCGCCCGCTGCTCCCTCGGCCGGCAGTTCGGGCAGGGCCGCGGACCGGGGGCGCTCGACCGCGAGCATCGCGGCGGCGGCTCCTGCGGCGAGCAGAACGATCGCGGCGGCGGCGAGCGCCAGAGGGCGGCGGAGGAGCGAGCGCATGGTCGGGCTCATCTTACGGCCGCCGGCTGACATAGGCGAACAGCGCGGCGCAGTCGGCGTCGGAGACGTCGAAGCGCGGCATCAGCCGGCTCACCATCACGGAGGCCGGGTCGACGCCCTCCCGCATCAGGCGGCAGAACGAGGCCTCGTCATAGGAGACCGGCGCGCCGCCGCGCGGCGTGCGGGGAGCCGAGAAGGTCGTCCGGTCGAGCCGCGCGATCGCGCGCGGGCCGCCCGACGCCGCGCCCTCGTGGCAGTTCACGCAGGCCGAAGCCGAAACCGGCAGAGCGACGCCGCTGAAGATCTTCGCCTCGAGCGCCGCATGGCCGTGAAAGAGCATGTAGCCGCGCGCGATCGGCGAGCGCCAGGCCAAGACCGCCGCCGCGGCGAGCGCGACGACGACGAGCGCCGCGACCGCGAACCGGCGCCGCGGCGCGGACGCCGCCTCGGCGCCGAACGCCGCGGCCGAGGGCCTCACTGCGGCCCGAGCTCGCGCACGAAGGCTGCGAGCGAATCGAGGTCGGCGTCCGGCACGGCGAGCGTGGTGTGCGCCTTGATCGCGGCCTGCAGCGTCGGGGCGGAGCCGTCATGGAGATAGGGCGCGGTCGCCCAGGCCCCGCGCAGCGTCGGCACGTCGAGCCGCGTCAGCGTCTCGCCGAGCCGCTTGCCGCTCGCCGGCTTGATGGTGCCGACGCTCCGCAGCGCGGTCGCGCCGGCGCTGATCGTGTAGGGCGTGCCGGCGTGGCAGGTGCCGCATTGCAGGCGGTTGAAGGCCGCAAGGCCCGCCTGTCCGGCCGCAGTCAGCCCGCCGTTCGCCGCCGCATAGGGGCTGCGGGGCGTGACGGTCAGCGAGGAGACGTAGGCCGCGAGCGCGTCGAGGTCGGCGCTGAGGCCCGCCTTCTTGTCGCCGAGCGGCTGGGCCCGGGTGCCGGCGAGATAGGCGGCCTCGGTCATCAGGCCGGTGCCGCCGGCAAGGTCGCGGATCTGCTTCTCGAAGTCCTGCACCTCGTCGAAATTGCCGGTCCAGTGCAGGAAGCCCTGCGCCATGCCGCCATGGCCCTGCAGCGAGATCGTGTTGCGCAGGCCTTCTCCGAAGCCGGTGAGATCCCAAACCCGGCCGTCGCCCTCTCCGTCGTCATGACAGGAGGCGCAGCTGATGTAGCCGTCGCGGGCGAGCCGCGTGTCGACCGCGTCGTAGAACAGCTGCTTGCCGCGCAGCACGGTGGCCGTGAGCTTCTCGGTCCCGATGGTGCGGATGGTCGAGGCGACGGCGAGGCGCCGGTCGCCGTTCGTCAGCAGCGGCTGCAGGTCGATCATGCTGACGCTGCGGTCCATCAGGTTGTGGGCGACGAGCCAGCGGCCGCCCGGCAGCAGCGTCAGCGCGTTGGGCGCCTGGCCGACGGGGACGCGCATGAGTTCGCGCTTGCCGACGGGGTCGAGCACCGCGACCGTGCGGGTCGTCTCGAGCGCGGCGAAGAGATAGGCCCCGTTCGGATGGATCGCGACGGCGCTCACCACGCCGGCGTTGTCGACGTCGATGCGCGAGGAAAGATCCTCGAGCCCGGTCGTCAGGTCGACCCGCGAGACGATCGCCCGCACCGTGTTCTGGAAGTTGAGCGGCTGGCCGTCCCGCAGCATGCCGCGATAGACGTTGTCCATCTTGGACGGGACCCAGCCGGTCTTGCCGTCGGGCGAGATCGCCATGGCGCCGAGATAGTTCGGGACGCCGCGGCCGCTCACCTCGGTGTCGACCGCGTCCGAGGGGCCGAGCACGATGGTTCGCTCGACCATGCCCGACAGGCCGATCACCCGGATCTCGCCGCCGAAGGCCGCTGCGGGCGAAGGCGCGGCGGACTTGGCGAGCTTGTCGTCGCCCTTCTTGTTCTTCTTCTTTTTCTTCTTCGTCGGCTTGGCCTCGGCGCTCGGGGCCGCGGTCGACTCGCCGCGGATCGGCGGGGTGATGAAGCGCGAGATGTAGGCCTTGTCGCGCGCGGCGTTCACCGCGATGCGCCGCGGCCCGGGGCCGGCGTCGCCGACGCCGTAATTCTCCCCGAGCGGGCCGAGCAGCATGATCTGGCCGGTCGCTTCCAGCGTCACCGCCACGTCGCCCCACTGGCCGACCGTCGCGACGTCGGAGGGGCGCGAGCCCGCCGGCAGCGCGATGGTGCGCAGCACCTGATAGGTCGCGCCGTCCACCACGGTGATCGACGCGCTTTCGCGGTTGGCGACCCAGATCTGGTTGCGGCCGGTCAGGACGAGCGACCACGGCTTGCGGCCGACCGGGACTTCCGCGAGCAGCCTTCGGCCGTCGAGATCGATCACCGAGACGGTGTCGTTGTCGCGGTTGACGACCCAGAGCCGGCCGAGGCCCGCGCCGCTCGGCTGGTGGGCCGATCCGCCCGAGGACGTGCCGCCCGGCGTTCCGGCGCCGACCGCGAACACCGCCTGGTCGAAGGCGTAGGTCGAGATCGCGCCGTCGCTTGCGCGCATCACCAGCACGACGCTGAAGACGCCGGGCCGCGCGAAGACGTGCGAGGTCGCGGAGGAGGCGGAGAACGCCGTGTCGGCCGCGCCGTCGCCGAAGCGCCAGCTGAAGGTCGCGCCGGCGCCGTCCGCGATCGTCGGCGCATAGGACTTGGTCGCGCCGGCCTGCACGGGCGTCGCCTCGAGCGCGGTGACGCGGGGCTGGCCGCCGGTCACGCTCCAATTGAAGCTCGCGCTCGCCGCAAGCCCGATCGGATCGGTGACGGTGACGGTCGGCCGGTAGGATCCGGCGGTCGTCGGCGAGCCGGAGATCATGCCGCGGAAGGCGTCGATGGCGAGGCCCGGCGGCAGGCCCGTGGCGCGGAACGCCAGCGGGTCGTTGTCGGGGTCGGCGGCCGTCAGCGCGAGCGAGACCGCGGTTCCGGTCCGCGTCGACTGGGCCGCGGGCGTCGCGATCGTCGGGGCGCCGCTGGTGAGGCCGAAGACCTGCACCTCGGCGAGGTTCAGATAGGACGTCGGCGTCGTGGTCTTCTGGACGCGCACGTAGCGGCCAGCGGCGGAGACCGGCACGTCGATGAAGTCGTTGATCGTCGAGGCGCCGAAGGTGCGGGTCGCGACCAGCGGGTCGGCGACGAGCGAGGCGTGGGTGCGGCTCGTCATGTCGAAGCCCGCGACGAACACGGTGAGGTCCTGGGCCCGGTCCGCGCAGCAGTCGGTGCGTTTCCAGATCCGGACATAGTCGAGCGGGACCGAGGAGCCGAGGTCGACCTGCCACCAGGGCTGGCTCTGCAGCCCGCTATGGGCGATCGAATTGGCGGAGATCGCGCCGTTGACGTTGCCGTCGACCGCGCGCGAGGCGAGGCCGCCGTTCGAGACCGACGACATCGTGGCTGGCCGCGTGGCCGCGAGGTTGGCGGTCGAGCCCGCGCGCGCCGCGAAGAGTTCGGTCGCGGGCACCGGCGCGAAGCCGTTATCGCCCGGCCGCATCTGCGTCAGGCGGAGCACGCCGCCGCCGCCGGAGTTGAAGTATTCGACGAAGACCGGGTGATCGACGCCCTGCGCGAGATCGACCTGGCCCTCGCGGGTCGAGGGCGAGTGCGGGGTCCAGTCGTCAACGATCAGCTTGCCGGCGATCCACACCCGGACGCCGTCGTCGGACTCGACGCGGAACCGCGTCGCGCCGCCGCGCGTCGGGCGGATCGACCCGCGCCAGCGCGCGGAGAAGACGCCCGGCACGCCCGATCCCGGACCGGTTTCTGCGAAGGTGAAGTTGAGCGCCTCGCGCCGCTGCGCGAGCACGGGCCCGGCGAGCGCCGCGCCGCCGAAATACTCGCCGAGCAGGCCCTCGCCGACGGTCGGACGGGTGTCGACCACGATCGACATGTCGGTCGAGACCACGGCGTCGCCGCGGGTTGCGATCAGCGAGGCGGTGAACGCGCCGGTTTCGGTCGGCGTGCCGGAGACGCGCGCGGTGAGCGGATCGACCGTAAGGCCGGCCGGCAGGCCCGTCGCGGAGTAGCGCACGCCGTCGCCGAGCGGAACGACGGTCGGCTGAGCGGTCCCGGCCCGATTGAGCTGGAGCGCCACCGGATCGGGCGCGACGAGCGTCGCGACCGTGGTGGGCGCGACGTTCACGATCTTGGCGACCGACGGCGTGCCCGCGGAGTCGAGCGCGAACAGCATCCAGTAGCCGGGCAGCAGGTTGCCGGCGTTGCTCGGCACCGCGAGCCGGTAGGCGTTGGTCCCGGTGCGGGTGAACGGCACCGTCAGGCGGCGCTGGTCGGAGTTCACCGTGTGGGTCGTCGCGCCCATGCGGATCAGCGCGAAGGACGTCACCTCGCGGTTGGTGACGACGTCGGCGGCGCGGCCGAGCGCGAGCTCTGACGGCGCCGAGGAGATCACGGGCCGCGCGAGCCGGTTTCCGCTCGCGTCGAACAGGTAGCTCGGCTCGTAGAGCTGGAAGTCAGGATGGTTGGTGGAGCAGTTGCCGCAGAGGCCCCCGCCGCCCGCCAGCACCCGCCCGTCCGGCAGCAGCAGCGCGATGCTGTGATAGTTGCGCGGCGCCGCGACCGCGGGCGCGAGCGTGAAGCGCTTGGTGCGGGGGTCCCAGATCTCGGTCGCGAGGACGGAGTCGGAGTCCTGGAAGTTCGCGCCGAAGGTCTGGCCGCCGACGATCAGCACCCGGCCGTCCGGCAGCACAACCGAGTTGTGGTAGACGCGCGGATAGATCATCGAGGTGAGCTTCGTCGTCACCGCGCCGCCGCGCGAGACGTCGATCTCGTAGGACGCCGCGCTCGCGGCCGCGCCGGTGTACTGGGTCGAGCCGCCGGTCTTCAGGATTTTGCCGGCGTCGTACATCAGCGCGTTGCCGGACGAGGCGAACACGTCGTCGCCGCGCCGGCCGGCCTCAGTCACGCGGCCCGTGCCGGTGGTGTCGATCCACTGCATCATCGGGCCGGGCGCGGCGTAGAGCACGCGGCCGTTGCCGGTCGGGATCAGCGCGAAATGGCTGTCCTTGCCGAAATCGGTCAGCGTCGTGGACTGCATGCCCGCGACCGACAGGCCCGACAGCAGGCGCCAGCCCTGGCCCGGCGTCCAGAGCTCGCCGTCCTTGCGCGCTGCGCCGTTGCCCGACCACGAGCCGCCGATGGTGAGGACCGAGCCGTCCTGCAGGATGGTGTTGGCGTTGTAGCCGCGCGGGATGCGCATGTCCTGGGCGCGCGTGAAGGTGTCGGCGGCCGGATCGTAGATGCTGGTGACCGGGGCGTTCGAGCCGCCGTTGACGAGCACGCGGCCGTCCGTCAGCAGCGTCGTGCCGGTGCAGAACATGTTGTGGCCGAGCTGCGCCGAGCGCCGTTCGACCGCGCCGGTCGCCGGATCGTAGAGCGCGCCGTAGACCCGTCCGTTCGACGCGAAGGCGAATTCGCCGTCGGCGGCCCAGAGCAGCACCTTGCCGTTCTTGAGCACCGCGCCGGAGGAGGGGACGAGCGGCAGACTCGTCAGCGGGCCCCAGCGGCCCTGCTGCTGGGCGCTCGCCGAGACCCCTGAAAACGCCAACGCCAGCGCCGCCAGCGCGCCCGCGACGATCCGACCCCCAGCCATGCTACGGCTCCCCAGCCAGCGACGTTCGCCGGCCTTAAGAGCCGGTCTCGCTTAAGTCTCTCTGACTTTCCGCATTTTTGACACGAGTTGTACGAATTAACCTAAACAACAGGACGTCATTTTCTTGATCCAAAACGGGACATTAAAGTGTTCAATTGAAAACTAACGATGATTCATAAGGTCAATGCGCGCGTTCGGCTTGCGAAGACTCAGGCGGCCTGCATGGCTCGTCCTAGCACGTCGTAGAGCCGCGGGTCGCCCGACTGGGCGACGTTGAAGCGCATGAAGCCGCCGGCTGTGCGCGACAGGCTGAAGGCGTCGCCGGGCGCGAGCACCACGTCTTCGGTGAGCGCGCGGCGGGCGGTCTCGGAGGCGTCGACGCCCTCGGGCAGGCGGCACCACAGGAACATGCCGGCGCGCGGCTCGATCCAGGGAACGACGCCGACCGCCTTCAGCCGGCGCGCGGTCTCGCCCGTCGCCTCGGCGAGCCGGACGCGAAGAGCCTCGACATGACGACGGTAGCCGCCGTCCTTCAGCAGGGCGTGGAGCAGCTCCGCCGAGAGCCGTCCGCCGCCGAACGAGGTCGCGATCCGAAGGTCCACGAGGTCTTCGATCCAGTCGGCCGGCGCCGCGATGTAGCCGCAGCGCACCGACGCCGAGAGGGTCTTCGAGAAGCTGCCGACCTGCACGACCCGGGAAAGGCCGTCGAAAGCCGCTAGGCACGGGGCGGAGGGATCCCCGAGATCGGCGAAGATGTCGTCCTCCACGATGGTGAGGTCGGCCTCCTCGGCGATCTTCAGGAGCCGGTGCGCGACGACCGGCGACAGGCTCGCGCCCGTCGGATTGTGGATCGCCGAATTGGTCATGTAGAGGCGCGGTCGATGCTCGCGGCAGGCCTCTGCGAACCGTTCGAGATCCGGCCCGTTCGGCCCGTAGGGCACGCCGACGATTTTGGCGCGATGGGCGCGCAGCAAAGCGTGGAAGTTGAAGTAGCAGGGGTCGTCCAGCAGCACCGTGTCGCCGGGCTCGAGCAGGAAGCGGCAGAGGAGGTCGATGGCCTGCGTGCCGGACTCCGCCAGCACGATCTGGTCCGGCGGCGCCTCGACGCCATGGTCGGCGAAGCGGCGCGACAGCAGGCGGCGGAGCGGCGCGAAGCCGAGCGGCGGGCCGTAGTCGGTGAGCGACTCCGCTTCGCCGCGCGCGAGCGTGCGCAACGCCCGCCTCAGCCCCGCTTCCGGCATCCATGAGGGCGGCAGCCATCCGCAGCCCGGCGTCAGCACGCCGGGCTCTGCCTCGAGCGACTGGCGCGAGATCCAGAACGGGTCGACCTCGCGGTCGAGCCGCGGCCCGAGATCCGACAGCGACAGCGGCGCGAGCGCGCTCTCGACATAGAAGCCCGAACCCGGCCGCGACCTGATCGCGCCCTCGGCCGCAAGCCGCTCATAGGCCTCCACGACGGTCGAGGTCGAGACGCCCGCCGATCGCGCGAAGGCGCGCACGGACGGGAGCTTCGCGCCGGGCGTCAGGCTGCGCGAGGCGATGCGCCGGCGCACGGTCTCGATCACGCCGTCGATCAGCGTCCCGCGCGGGGCCGTCGGTTCGGGTTGGTCCATCCGTACTGCTTCCGTCGCCATAACAGTTTTGGCGAACTGTATATGACTGTCCGTGGCGTCTCCAGCCGTCTTCGGGCGATACGACGCGACGGTTTCGCGGAGCGCGGCGCATGGACGGGCAGTCGAAGGGGTGGGGCTACGGCTTCCTGGGCATGCTGATCTTCAGCGCGTCGCTGCCTGCGACGCGCGTCGCCGTGATGGATTTCGATCCGGTGTTCCTGACCGTCGCCCGGGCCTCGATCGCGGGGCTCGTGGCCGGCGCCCTGCTCGCTGCGTTCCGGCGCAAGCGCCCCGCGCGCGCCGATCTGCCGTCGCTCGTGGTCGTCGCGCTCGGCGTGGTGGTCGGGTTTCCGCTGCTGACCGCCATCGCGCTCCTCCATATGAGCGCGGCGCGGTCGGTGGTGTTCATCGCCTTCCTGCCGCTCGCCACCGCCGTGTTCGGCGCGATCCGCGGCGGGGAGCGGCCGCGGCCGGCGTTCTGGCTGTTCTCGCTCCTTGGCGCGGGCGTAGCGGCGGGTTTCGCCGGCCTTCAGGGCGGCGAGGCGTCATGGAGCGGCGAGCTCCTGATGATCGCGGCCGTCGTGGTCTGCGGCCTCGGCTATGCGGAGGGCGCGACGCTCTCGCGGCGGCTCGGCGGCTGGCAGGTGATCTCCTGGGCGCTCGTGGTCTCGCTGCCGGTCTCGCTCGCGATCGCCTATGCGGTCATGCCCGCGTCGTTTTCGGGCGTCGGCGGCGCGGCCTGGGCCGGGCTCGCCTATGTCTCGCTGTTCTCGATGCTGATCGGCTTCGTGTTCTGGTATCGCGGCCTTGCGCTCGGCGGCATCGCGGCGGTCGGACAGCTCCAGCTGCTGCAGCCGTTCTTCGGGCTCGTGATCGCCGCCGTCCTGCTGCACGAGGCGGTGAGCCCGGCGATGATCGCGGCGACCGTCGCGGTGGTGGCCTGCGTGGCGGGCGCGCGGCGCTACGCCCGCTGAAGCCCCGAAAGCCCGGCCGCCGCCCATCCGGGGCGGCCGGGCTCGCGCGAGGCTAGCCGCCGATCTTGCAGCTTTCGGGCGCGTCGGCGCCGGGCTGGGGCGCGGGCTCGCCCTTGTAGGGCTTGAAGTCCTTGGCGAGATCGGCCGTCAACCATTCGCCGGCTTCCGCGGGATCGTCCTTGTAGAGGTGGCGCACCCAGGCCATCGCCAGCAGCATCTCGTCGAGCGTCATGGCGCCGTGCATCGGGCCCATCATGCCCTGCGCGCCGCCGAAGATGATCTCGAACAGGCCCTTGTCGGTGCGGCCCTGCGGATAGGTCCAGTGGGTGTCGTTGAGGCCGGGCCCGAGCTTGCCCTCGGCCTTCTGGC
Source organism: Chenggangzhangella methanolivorans (assembly GCF_042648545.1). Lineage (NCBI taxonomy): Bacteria > Pseudomonadati > Pseudomonadota > Alphaproteobacteria > Hyphomicrobiales > Methylopilaceae > Chenggangzhangella > Chenggangzhangella methanolivorans. The sequence goes on along the minus strand of NZ_JBHRXS010000016.1, from coordinate 290,907 downwards.
CATGGCAGCCGGAGCACATTGCGAGGAACGCCTGCTCGCCTTTGGCGAGACAGTTCTTGTCGCCGAGATAGACGTTCTCGCCGGACTCGATGAAGGTCTTGACCGCTTGGGTGTCCCTTCCCTCCGGCATCGCGTCGTCGAGGTTCAGCGTCTCGCCGGTGACGGCGTTGTTGAAGGTCTGCTGCGCGTGTGCGCCCGACACCGCAGTCGCGCAGAAGAGCGCGGCCGCAAGCGCGGCGCGAACTGATTTTTTCATTATGTTTCCTCCCAGGCGCACGCTGAGGCGACGCTTATCTGTCGGGCCGCCCAAGATTTCTCTTGGATCGCAAGCGATACGTCAGCGTGTTGTCATATCTGGCGAGGTTTAGAATGATTTATAGTAACGACGTCATCACAAATCTGTTTAGAAATACATCCCAATACTATTCGGGATAATCTTCCCGGATCTGGCGTCTAAAAGAGAAGGCCCGCTGGAGCGGGCCTCAGGGTCAGGCCGTGCGGGTCTTCGCCGTGGCGAGCAGGGCCGCGATCAGACCCACGCTCGTGAGCGCTCCCGCGCCCGCCGCCACGGCGGACCAGCCGCCATGCTGCCAGAACCAGCCGCCGACCGAGCCGACGACGCTCGAGCCGACATAATAGAACAGCAGGTAGAGCGAGGCGGCGTGGCCCCTCGCGGCCCCGGCGCGCGGGCCGATCATCGAGCTCGTCGCCGAGTGGACGACGAAGAAGCCGACCGTCACGAGCGCGATGCCGGCGACGACGGCCGGAAGAAAGGCGAGCGCGGTCAGCCCCACGCCGCCCAGCATCGAGAGGAAGCCGCAGATCAGCGTCGCCCGGCCGCCGAGCCGCTCGACGAGCGCGCCGGAGACCGACGAGGCCACGATGCCGAACACGACGCACAGGAAGATCATGCTGATCGCCGCGCCGCCGAGGCTGAACGGCGCTTCCGCGAGCCTGAAGCCCGCGTAGTTGTAGATCGTCACATAGACGCCGGTGAGCACGAAGCCGACCGCGAACAGCGGCAGCAGCGCAGGGTTGGCGAGATGCCCGCCCCAGAAGCGCAGGTCGCGCGTCAGGTCGAGGCCGGCGCTCGCCCGGAAGTTCCGCGACTGCGGCAGCAGCCGGTAGGCGAGCGCGGCGGCGATCAGGCACAGGAGCCCGAGCGCGACCATCGCGACCCGCCAGGAGGCGAACTCGGTCATGAGCCCCATGCCGACGCGTCCCATCAGGCCGCCGAAGGCGCTGCCGGCGATGTAGAGCCCCATGGCGCGCCCGAGGCTCCTGGGCTCGATCTCCTCGGCGAGATAGACCATGGCGACCGCCGGCACGCCGCCGAGCGCGAGCCCTTCCAGCGCCCGCGCCGCGAGCAGCCCGCCCCAGCTCGGCGACAGGCCGGCGGCGATGTTGAGCGCGGCGCCGAGCGTCATCGAGGCGCAGATCACGCCCCGCCGGCCGATCCGCTGCGAGACGACGCCCGAGGCCATGATCGAGAAGGCGAGGAAGCCGGTGGCGAGCGACAGCGCGAGCGAGCTTTCGGCCGGCGTCACGCCGAAGCTCCGGACGAAGTCCGGCATCACCGGCTGCACGCAATAGAGCAGCGCGAAGGTCGCGAAGCCGACGAAGAACAGGCCCCAGGAGGTGCGCCCGTAGGCGGCGGTGCCGCGCGTGACCCAGGACGGCGCGAGCGACGCGGCGGAGGGCAAAGCGGGTGCGGGAAACGTCTGGACGGCGGCGGATGCGGGCATTTCGGCGACTCCTCGGGAGAGGAGGTAGCCGTCACGCCTGCATTCTCATAGTATATGCGACAGTCGATCTGCATATGTTTTGGATATGGCATGGAGCTGCGGCACATCCGCTATTTTCTGGCTGTCGCGGAGGAGGGCAGCTTCACCAAGGCGGCCGCCCGGGTCGGCATCGGCCAGCCCCCGCTCAGCCTCCAGATCAAGGATCTCGAGGCCGAGGTCGGCGCGCTGCTGTTCCACCGCCTGCCGCATGGCGCAGAGCTCACCGAGGCGGGGCGGGCGTTCCGCGACGCGGTCGCCGCCATGCCGGGGCAGGCCGAGGAGGCCATCCGTCTGGCGCGGCGGGCGTCGCGCGGCGAGCTTGGGTCGCTCGGCCTCGGCTGCATCGCCTCGGCGGCCGTCAATCCGATCGTCTCGACCGCGATCCGCGGGTTCCGCCGCGCCTATCCGGACGTCGAGCTGAGGCTCGAGGAGTCGAGCTCCGCCGTTCTCGCCGCGGGCCTGCGCGAGGGCCGGCTCGGCGCGGCGGTGATCCGGCCGAACCGGGCCGACGCGCGCGATCTGAGGCTCCATCTCATCGCCGAGGATGCGCTCGTGGCCGCGCTGCCGGCCGGCCATGAGCTTGCGGCGCAGACCGGGCCGCTCGCGCTCGCCACGCTTGCGAACGAGACCTTCGTGATCACCGCGCGCGAGATCGGCGCGGGGCTCTACGACACGGTGGTGGAGGCCTGCCGGCAGGCGGGCTTCGAGCCGCGCTTCGGCCAGCCGGCGCCGCAGATCGCGACGCTGCTCGCGCTCGTGGCGGCCGAGTTCGGCGTCGCGCTCTTTCCCGCCTCGATGCGGCAGCTGAGCGTCGCAGGCGTCGTGTTCCGGTCGCTGGAGCGGCCGGCCCCGAAAGTGCCTCTCACTGTCGCGGTGCTGCGGGAGGAACGCTCCGAGCTCGTGCGCAATTTCGTGCTGCAGGCCGCGCCGCGGCCAAGGCGGTGCGCGCCGGCAGGTGAGGCGCGGCCTCAGGCCCGCCCGATGCGGCGCGGCCGGGGGAGCGCGAGGTCGGTCGCGATGAAGTCGCGTGCTGCGGCCGGCGCCAGCGGCCCGCTGAAATGAAAACCCTGCACCTCGGTGCAGCCGAGCGCGCGCACGGCCTCGAGCTGGCGCGCGGTCTCGACGCCCTCGGCCGTGATCGAGGCGCCGCTGCGCTGGCCGAGCCCCACGATCGCGCGGACGATCTCGGCGACCTCCGGATCCTCGATCTCGGTGATGAAGGAGCGGTCGATCTTGATCTTGTTGAACGGGAACCGCCGCAGATAGCTGAGCGAGGAGTAGCCCGTGCCGAAGTCGTCGAGCGCGATCCGCACGCCGAGCGCGCGCAGCCGCATCAGCGCCGAGACGACGCCGACCGCGTCCTGCATGAGCACGCTTTCGGTGATCTCCAGCTCGAGCCGGGAGGGGGCGAGGCCCGAGCTTTCGAGCGCCTCGACCACGCTGCGTTCGAGCCCCGCGCGCTCGAACTGCACGGCCGACACGTTGACCGCAAGCCGCAGGTCCGACGGCCAGGCGGCGGCTTCCGCGCAGGCCTCGCGCAGCGCCCAGTCGCCCATCTGCACGATGAGGCCGGTCTCCTCGGCGAGCGGGATGAACTCGGCGGGAGACACCATTCCGCGGGTCGGGTGCGGCCAGCGCATCAGCGCCTCGAAGCCGCCGACGCGGCCCGTTTCGAGCGAGACGATCGGCTGGTAGGCGAGCGCGAAGCCGCGTTCGCGGGCCGCGACCTGAAGGTCGGCCTCGAGCTGGTTGCGGGCGATGAACGCGGCGTCCATGCCGGGCTCGAAGAAGCGGTAGACGTTCCGTCCCTCCGCCTTGGCGCGGTAGAGCGCGGTGTCGGCGTTCCGGAAGATCTGGTCGCCGGGATCGCCCTGGCCGAGCGCGACGCCGACGCTGACGCCGACCGCCGCGACCTGCCCGTCGACGTCGATCGGCCGCCCGACGAGCTCGACGATGCGCTGCGCCACCACGGCGGCGTCATGGGGGCGGTCGATTCGGCCGAGGATCACGGCGAACTCGTCGCCGCCGAGGCGCGCCGCGACGTCGTGCTCGCCGAGCGCGGATCGCAGCCGTTCGGCGACGACGCGCAGCACCGCGTCGCCGGCCGCGTGGCCGCGCGTGTCGTTGACCGACTTGAACCGGTCGAGGTCGCAGGCGAGCACCGCGAACTGGCGTCCGCCGCGGTCGGCCGAGACCGCGGCCGCCAGCAGCTTCTGGCGGAACAGGGTGCGGTTCGGCAGGCCCGTCAGCGCGTCGTGATGGGCCATGTGCTCGATCTGGAGCTCGGCCTGCTTGCGACGGGTGATGTCGATGTGGGTGCCGACCATCCGCAGCGCGCGGCCTTCGGCCGAACGCGACACCACCTTGCCGCGCGCGAGCGCCCAGGCGTAGCCGCCGGCCTTGGTCTTCAGCCGGTACTCGCACTGGAACGTCGGGGTCTGGCCCTTGAGGCAGCTCCCCAGCAGCTGGCGCGCGCGCTCGACGTCGTCGGGATGGATCATCTCCTCGACGGTGCCGATGCGCGGCTCCATCTCGGACGGGTCGTAGCCGAGCGTCGAAAACCAGTGGTCGGACAGCTCGAGCGCGCCGCTTTCGAGGTCCCAATCCCAGATGCCGTCGCTGCCGCTGTCGAGCGCGAGCGCGAGGCGCTCCTCGCTGACGCGCAGCGCCTCCTCGGCGTTCCGGCGCAGCGTCACGTCGCGCAGCGACGCGACATAGCCTGTGGCCGCGCCGCTCGCCTCGTCATGGGTCAGGCTGAACGACACTTCGAGCCAGACCCAGGCCCCGTCCTTGCGCCGGTAGCGCTGGCGCGTGACCGCGCGTTCGACTTCGCTCGCCGAGAGCGAGGCCAGCAGCCCGGCGTAGCCCTCGCGGTCGTCGGGATGGACGAAATCGAGCGGCCTGGTGCCCACGAGCTCCTCGGGCTCGTAGCCGAGCAGCGCCTTGCAGGCGGGCGAGACGTAGCGGCGCGTGGTGTCGAGCGAGGACAGCACGATGATGTCGGTGGTGTTCTCCGCGAGCAGGCGGAAGCGGCTCTCGCTCTGGCGCAGCGCCGAGAACAGGCCCATGCGGCGCTGCAGCTCGGCCGCGGCCGGCAGCACCGTGAGGCACACCATCGCGATGTAGAACTGGAAGAACTGCGAGCGGAAGCCGGACGACTGCTCCATCAGCGCCATCGGCCCGACGCCCTTGAAGGTGAGCGGCGCGCCGATCGCGATCAGCGTCAGGATGCTGACCACCGCGCCGAGCCGCCCGAGCCGGAAGGTGAGGAACAGCGCCGGCAGCAGCGGCAGGAACAGGATCGGCAGCGTCGACTGCGCGAACACGCCGACCGTGACCGCGACCATGAAGGCGCAGAGCGCCGCCGCCTCTACGATCTTGCGGCGGTCGGCGGCGCGGCGCCACTCGCCGAACCGGTCGCGGCCGACGAGCAGCGCGAGCGGCAGCACGGTGAGCGCGCCGAGCCCGTGGCCCATGAACCAGTTGAAGGCGTTCGCCGCGAAGGGCGTGCCGGTGACGAGCGTCGCGACGCCCGCGCCCGCCGGCGCCGTGACGGCCGGCGCGATGACGCCGACGACGAGGCTGAAGCCCAAGACTTCGCGGATCGACGAGAACTCGCCCGGGCGGTCGATCCAGCGCCGGAGCAGCACGGCCGCGACCGCCGCTTCCGCCACGTTGACGAGCGCGAGCGGCCCGGCGGCGAGCGGCCCGAGGCCGAGCAAGGCGGTGGCGACCGCGCTCGCGGCCGCGCAGCCGGCGAGCGCCGGCGCCCAGGCGCGGCGCGGGCTCAGCACCAGATGGCTCGTCAGGATCGCGGACGCGGTCCACACGAAGGCGACGCCGCCGCTGAACCGCGTCAGCCAGACGGTGATCGCCGCGGCGACGAGGTAGCCGAAGATCAGGCTGAGGGGCCAGGTCGGTTTGGGCATCGCGTCGTCTTGGGCACCGCGTATCGGGCGTCATGACGCAAGCCGCGCGGCCGTCGCGGGCCGCTTCGCGTCGCCCGGATGCTAACCGACTGAAAGTTAAGGGAGCTCTTCGGGCGCCGAACGCCTTCGACCGGACGCGCGGACTTGCGCCCCGATAACGGCGACGTGATGGATCGCGCGACGGCTCCGCGAGTTCAGCCTTGGGGCGCGAGGAGTTCGGCGCATGCTGAAGACCGTTCTGAAACTTGCGGCCGGGCAGTATCTCGCCCGCCGCCACGCCCGCACCGGCCAGGGGCCGCGTCGCCTGCCGCCCACTTCCGTCAACCAGGTCAAGCACCGCGCCGCGAGCTCGGCGGTCCGCTGGCTGTTCGACCGGTTTTCGAAGCGCTAGCCGGCACGCCCTCCCGCGCAGGGGCGACGGACCGGCCTCCGTAATCCGCCTTCAGCGCCCCCAATCGCCTGAAGACGACCTCTTCATCCTCTGCTTCGCGCCCGGCACGCTGATCTCGACGCCGTCCGGAGAGACCGCTGTCGAGACGCTCGGCGTCGGCGATCTGGTGACGACGGCCGACGGGAGCGCCGTTCCCGTGAAGTGGATCGGCCGTCAGGCGATCGGCGGGGCGGCCGGCATGCCCGAGGGCCGCGAGCCGGTGAGGATCTCCGCCGGCGCGCTCGGCGACGGCCTGCCGCTGCGCGATCTCGTCGTCACCTCCGACCACGCCATGCTGCTCGACGGCGTGCTGGTGCAAGCCGGCGCGCTGGTCAATGGCTCCACCATCGCCCGGCTCTCCCAGTCTGTGATCCGCGACGGTCTCACGGTTTTCCACATCGAGACCAAGGGTCACGAGATCATCCTGGCCGAGGGCGCTGCGACCGAAACCTTCGTGGACAACGTCACCCGGCGCGCCTTCGACAACTTCGCCGAGTTCGAGGCGCTCTACGGCGCGACCGCCGACGCGATCGCCGAGCGCGACGAGCCGCGCGCCATGAGCCCGCGTCAGGTTCCGGCCGCCATCCGCGACAGGATCGCGATCGCGGCGGGCGAGGGGCTGGCGCAGGCGGCCTGAAGCGCCAGCGCGCTTCGGACAGAGAAAAGCCCGGCGCGTCGGGGGACGGGCCGGGCTTTTTCGTGAGCGCGCGTCAGAGCGCCGACGCTCAGGCTTCCGCGCGTTCGACCCGCGGCTCGACGCGCTGGCGCCCGCCCTCGGTCACCATCTTCGACACGATCCGGTCGCCGGGGCCGACGAGGCCGAGCGGCACGTCGCGGTCGGGCAGGATCACGGTCGCCTTGTCGCCCACCATCACGACGAGATGGGTCTTGTCGGCCGCGGCCTCCGCGGCCCAGCGCTTGAAGGCGTCGTAGAACGGGTTCTTGCGCCAGGCGTCGGGAGCGGTCACGTCGACATTGACCACGAGCGCGGCCTTGTCGGGGCTGCCATAGACGACGAACTTGCAGCGGTCCGGCCGCCATTCGGGGCCGAAGCTCTCGCGCAGGATCCAGAGGCAGTGGAAGGTGCGGCACTCGCTCGGCCGGTCCTCGTAGATCTTGCAGGCGCGGCCCGGCACGCAATGCGGGCACCAGCGCCCCGCCGGCTTCTCGAGCTCCGCGATGCCGAGAAGCTTGCAGCACATGGTGCATCCGCCGCACTCGCGCATCGCCTGTGGTCCTCGCTCTTCGTCGCGCGTCGAAATCCGGCCGACCCTAGAACGATTCCGGGCGGGGTTCATCACGCCGCCCGGCGAAAGACGACTTGACCGCCACGCGGCGTTCGTCGTCGATGCCTCGCAGCCGCTAGCCCCTCGAGGCGCCGGCCCGCACGGTCGGGGTTTGAAACGGGAATGTCTCAGGACGACGCATTCGGGCGACTGCGCGGCGCGTTCCGCTGGGAGATCCCGGAAAAGTTCAACATCGCGGAGGCGATCTGCGACCGCTGGGCGGAGCCCGAGCCGGACCGGATCGCGATCCTGACCAAGCGGCCGGGAGCGACGCTCGAACCGACCACCTATGGCGAGCTGCGCGCGGCCTCGCATGCGCTCGCAGCCGGCCTCGCCGAACGCGGGGTCGGGCGCGGAGACCGCGTCGCGGTTCTGCTGCCGCAAGGGCCGGAGGCCGCGGTCGCGCATCTTGCGGTTTCCCGCCTCGCCGCGGTGGCGACGCCGCTCGCGCTCGCCTTCGGGCCGGACGCGGTGTCGTTCCGCCTCACGGATTCCGGCGCCCGCGCGATCGTCACCAACGCGGCGGGCCTGGCGAAGCTGCGCGCCGTCGAGGAGCCGCCGTCCGATCTCGTCGTGGTCTCGACCGACGGAGCCGACGGCGACGCGCTCGACTATCGCGCGCTTCTCGCGCGAGGCGGCGAGGTTCCGCCCGCCGACACCACGCCCGACGATCCGGCGCTGATGATCTACACGTCCGGCACCACCGGGCCGCCCAAGGGCGCGCTCCATGGCGGGCGGGTGCTGCTCGGCCATGTGCCGGGCTTCCGGCTCACCCATGACGGCTTTCCGCGGGCGGGCGACCTCGGCTGGACGCCGGCCGACTGGGCCTGGGCCGGCGGCCTGCTCAACCTCATGATGCCGTGCCTCCACGACGGCGTTCCGGTGGTGGCGCAGCCGGTGGTGAAGTTCGATCCCGAGGCCGCCTTCGCTCTGATCGCGGAGGCGGGGGTGCGCAACGCCTTCATCCCGCCGACGGCGCTGCGCCTCATGGCGCAGAGCGGCGACCCGCGCGAGCGCCATCCCGGCATGGCGCTGCGCTCGCTGGTGGCGGCCGGCGAGCGGCTCGGCGAGGCCTCGTTCGACTGGGCGCGCCGCGCCTTCGGCGTGCCGGTGAACGAGGTCTACGGCCAGACCGAGTGCAACTACGTGCTGGCCTCCTTCGCCCATCTCGGCGTCTCGAAGGCCGGGTTCACGGGCAAGCCGACGCCCGGCCACGAGGTCGCGCTGTTCCGGCAAGACGGGACGCGCTGCGCGCCCGGCGAGCAGGGCGAGATCCGCGTGCGCCGGCCCGACCCCGTCATGTTCCTGGAATACTGGGACAAGCCCGAGGCGACGGCGGAGAAGTTTTCCGGCGACTGGCTGCTGACCGGCGACCAGGCGGTGACGGACGCCGACGGCTATTTCCGCTTCCTCGGCCGCGACGACGACGTCATCACCTCGGCGGGCTACCGCATCGGCCCGAGCGACATCGAGGATTGTCTTTCCCGCCACCCGGCGGTCGCTCTCGCCGCGGTGGTCGGCAAGCCCGACGAGATGCGCACCGAGATCGTGAAGGCCTTCGTGCAGCTGACGTCCGGCGTCTCGGGCGACGAGGCGCTCGCCGAGGAGCTGAAGCTCTTCGTACGCGAGCGCCTCAGCCACCACGAATATCCGCGCGAGATCGAATTCGTGGCCGAGCTGCCGCTGACCACCACCGGCAAGATCATCCGCCGCGCGCTGAGGGAGCGGGGGTAGGCGTCATCCCGGGCGGGCGAAGACCCGTCCGGGATCGTGCTCCGGAAAGGGCGCTTCTTTCGGAGCACGATCCCGACTCTTCGCGGCTGCGCCGCTTCGGCCGGATGACGGTCTTTGGTCACATGACGGTGTCGCCGCTGACGACGACCAGAAAAATCATCCAGCGTCTGTCGAGGGGGTAGGGCTCGACTCGCTGAGACGCTCGCCCCGCATGCGGAGCCAGATCCAGAACGTCTGAAACGCGAGTGTGGCGACGGCGGCGGTCACGATCTTCCGGTCGGCGCCGGTCGCGTTGAGCATGCAGATGAAGAAGACGAGAAGACTGAGCAGCCTCTCGTCGGCGTAGAACTTCGCGCGTTTCATGAAAGGGTGCTCGTCGTTCATGCGGACATCCTCCATTCACGTCGATCGCCGGGCGGCGTCTCGATCACGCCGCCTTCTTGCCCGCCTCGTGCGCCTTGTCGGCGTAGTTCGCCTGTTCGCCGAACACGGCGCGCCTCAGCAGGCGCCGCATGCCCTCGCTCCTGCGCAGCGGCTCGATCGCGGCGCGCGCGGCGGTGTAGGCCGCAACCTTCAGCCCGTCGAGCGCCGGCTTCTGGCCGGGCGCCGCCTGCGGAAAGCCGCGGTCGCGCAGAAACGCGTTCATGAACAGCAGCTTGTTGCGGCGGACCACAGCCTGCGACCGCCAGGTGACGGCGAGCGAGATCGACCAGCCGTCGCCGGTCCGCACCCAGTGGGGGACCTGGTAGGGGACATAGACGCCCTCGCCGGGCGCGAGCGTGTAGACCGTCGCGCGCTCCTCGAAGCGCTCCTCGTAGGGCAGGTTGCGGTGCTTCGAGGGCGCGCTCTCCAGCAGCTCCTCGGAGACGATCGCGCGGTCCTCGTTGTCGAACAGGTGGAAAAACTTCGGCCCGTGGATCTGGACGAAGAAGTTGTCCTCGTTGTCGCAATGGAACGGCGTGGTCGAGTTCGCGGAGGAGACGAAGACATAGCCCTCGACGTCGGCGAGCTTCATCGACGCGAAGCTGTCATGGCCGAGCTGGCGGCCGATCGAGAGCAGCGCCTCCTCGATCAGCGCGCGATAGGCCGGGACGGTCTCGACGCGCTTCAGCACCATCCAGGCGCCCGCGGTCTCGATCTGGCGCACGACCTCCTCGGGCGCGAGGTCGACGAGCGGAACGTCCTCGGGCCGCTGGTTCACCGAGACCGCGCCGGAATTGTACTCGATGCGGTCGCGGGGCAGCTCGCGGACGAGTTCGGCGAGCCGCGGCAGCGTCAGCAGCGGATGGCCGGCGAGATCATGCGTGATCGGAAACGGCTTCGTCGGGTAGCGGGCCGCAAGGTCCGCCGGGTCGGCGCGCAGCGTCGTCATGAGCCCTGTCCCTTCAGTCCGCGATAGAGGTCGCGGAGGCGCCTGCGCAGGTTCCGGCGCAGCCGCTCGGCGCTCGCCGCGCCCTCGACCATGCCGGCGGCGTCGGGATCGAGCGCGACCAGCACGTCCGAGAGCGCAAGGCGCCCGCGCCAGAGGCGATCGATCATCGGGTGGTCGGCGACGGCGGTCGAGTCGACCTCGACGAGCCGCTTCTCTTCGGCGAGGAGCCGGGTCAGCTCGAGCGTGAGCTGGACGCCGGGCGAGAGCCGCGCGAGCGTCTCGTCATAGGCCACCTTGTAGAACCAGCCGCGGTCGCCGGCGATCAGCACGACGCCGGAGGCCGCGAGCCGTTCGCCGGCGAACAGCTCCAGCACCAGCGCGTCGCCCGAGCGGGCAAGGTCGGCGAGAAGCGTCTCGAAGAAGGCGCGCTGGTCCGGCGCGTCGGCCATGGCGGTGCCGGCCGCGCCCTTCCAGCCTTTCGCCTCAAGCGCGAGGAAGCGCGCGGCGGCGGCCGCGACGTCGGCCTCGGCGCGGGCCGCGCGGAAGGCCACGGGGCCTTGGTCGGCGAGGCGTCGGGACTGGCGGCGCAGCTCCTTGAGCTTGCGGGCGGGAAGGCCGGCTTCGTCCTCGCCGACGCGCAACAGGGCGCGGGCGTGGCCGTCGACCCGGGCGACCGCGCGGCCGGCCTCGGCGGCGGCCGCCATGAGCGCGCGCGCGGCCGGGCCTTCCGGCAGGAAGCGCAGCAGCACCGTCGAGGCGCCCTCGGCCGAAAGCCCGGCGAGGAGAGCGGCCGCGGCTTCCGCCGCGACGTCGCGGTCGAGCAGCGGCGCGCCGAGCGGGCCGAAGTGATCCCAGTCCGCGCTCGTCAGCCCGCCCGAGAGCGGCAGCGCGCGATGGGGCGCGAGCGGAACGGCGGCGACGAGGCGGGGATGGGCCGAGGCCTCGTCCCAGACCGCCGCCATCCGCACGTCGCGCGATCCGGAAAGACCGGAGGCCGCGATGGCGAAGCCCGCTTCGGCGAAGACGTTGCGTTCGAGCGCGCGCCCGGCGAGCGCCTCCCAGGCGGCGCGGCTGCGGCCGAGCTCGGCCGGCGTCAGCATCTCGAAGCGGAGCGATCCCGCGGGCGCGGCCGGCGCGGCGACGGGCTCGTCCACGACGAAGGGCGTCGCCACCACGTCGGCGATGGCGTCGCCGGTCATCTCGCGGGGCGTCGGGGCGGGGGCGGGCCCGCGGCCCCAGGGCAGCGCGCCGAGGCCGAGCCGGCGCCGCGTCGCCCAGAACAGCACGACGGATTCGACCGCGAGCGTGATCGAGGTCGCGATCGCCGCGCCCATCGCGCCCCATTTCGGAACGAACGCGAGGCAGAGCACGACATTGAGCGCGAAGGCCGAGCCATAGATCGCGGCGCAGAGGTTCTGCTCGTTCAGCATGTTGAGCAGGCGCTCGAGCGGGCCGACGGTCGCGCGGGCCAAGAGCCCCACCGCGATCGCGAACAGCAGCGGATAGCCCTCGGTGAATTCCGGCCCGAACAGCCACAGGATCGGCCAGCCGAGCGCGAACAGCGCGACGCAGCCGGCGAGCGAGGGCCAGAACGTCCAGCGCGCGGCGTCGCGCACCATGGCGGAAAGGCGGGCCTGGTCGCCCGTGACCGCATATTCGGAGAAGCGGTGCGCGACCGCGGCCGCGACCGAGAACGACACAAAGGCGACGAGCGACATCACCTTGACGGCCGCATAGTAGACCGCGGTCTCGTGCGGATCGTGGAAGGCCGAGAGGATCAGCACGTCCACATAGGCGAGCGACAGGTAGAAGCCCTCGACCATGAAGATCGGGAGCGAGACCTTCATCCAGAGGCCTGGCGCGTAGGTCCTCGGGCCGGCCGGCACCTTGCGCTTGAGCCGCCGCTCCAGCATCCAGAGCTGCGCGACGCCGGTCGCCCAGGTGGCGACCACGGTCGCGGCCATGGCGGTCGAGGCGGTGGGGGCGAAGTCGAACTGCGACAGCGCGCCGAGCAGCGCGAGGATCAGCAGCGGGCGCACGAAATAGGCCGGCGCCAGCGCGACGTCGATCCAGTTGTAGGTGCGCGCCAGCCCGTCCTGCACGTCGGTCAGCACGTACATCGGCACGCAGACGAGCGCGAGATAAAGCGGGACGAGCGCCCAGTTCTCGAGATGGGCGGAGAACAGCCAGACGCCGAGCAGCCCGAGGCCTGCGATCACGGTCGAGATCGCGGTCGCGAGCGCGCGGCTGCCGATGAGGAAGCCGCGCAGCAGCGCATCCTCGCCGCGTTCGGCGTATTCGGGAATGAAGCGCTGCGGGCTCGAGGCGAGGCCGAAGGTCGTCAGCCCGCCGAGCAGCAGCACCCAGGTCCAGACATAGACGTAGACGCCGTATTCGCCCTGGCCCATCCAGCGCGCGAGCAGGATCTGCGACGCGAAGGCGATGCCGGCGTTGACGACCCGGATCAGGAAGGCGGAGCCCGCGACCTTCTTGGCCATCGCCGTGTCCGAACGGTCGGCGATGAGCGCGCGGACGCGCGCGACGAGGTCGGCGAGGCGCGACGATGTCCGGCCGGCGTTCAAGCGCGCTCCCACGTCTGCCTGCATGTCCGGCGTCTTCGTCCCCATGGAGGAGGGGACCATAGGCCCGCCGCGCTTAAGGATGGGTTCGGGAACAGCGTAAACGGGATCGTTCGAAATTGAGGGGAAGCGATGGTCACCCCTCCGCCTTGCGGGGAGGGGCGGCAGGCGTCGCGACTTTGGAATGTCGTCCGCTCAGCAAGTGGTCGATCGCTGAAAAACGTCTGTCACATGGGGCGTCTAGAACCGTTCCAGACCGGCCGTCCGGCCGAGAGCCCCCGACGATGTCAGCCGAAAGGTCTTTCGATGAGCGGTTCCCGTTCCCTGTGGCGGCCGTCCCGCCGGCTCGTGCTCGCCGGCGCCGCGTCGGTCGCCGCCGCCTCGGCCTTTCCGCGCCCGGCGCTCTCGCTCGCCGGCCGCCGGCCGAAGCTCGCCTCGGGCGTCCAGTCGGGCGACGTCGGCGCCGACCGCGCCATCGTCTGGAGCAAGGCCGACCGGCCCTCGCGCATGGTGGTCGAGTGGTCGACGACCGAAAGCTTCAAGGACGCCAACCGCGTCGTCGGCCCGGACGCGCTCGGCGGCTCGGACTTCACCGCGCGGGTCGACCTGCGCAAGCTGCCGGCGGGGCAGGACGTCTTCTACCGGATCAGCTTCGAGGACCTGAAGGACGTCTCGGCGGTGAGCGAGCCCGTGGTCGGCCGCTTCCGCACCGCGCCGTCCAACAAGCGCGACGTAAGTTTCGTCTGGACCGGCGACACCGCGGGGCAGGGCTGGGGCATCAACCCGGACTTCGGCGGCATGAAGGGCTACGAGGCCATGCGCCGGACGCGGCCCGACTTCTTCATCCACTCCGGCGACACGGTCTATGCCGACGGCCCGCTCGAGGCCGAGGTGACGCTGGCCGACGGGCGCAAGTGGAAGAACCTCGTGACCGAGGAGAAGTCCAAGGTGGCCGAGACGCTGAAGGAGTATCGCGGCCAGCACGCCTACAATCTCCTGGACGAGAACGTGCTGCGGCTGAACGCCGAAGTGCCGATGTTCGCCCAGTGGGACGACCACGAGACCACCAACAACTGGTACCCGCAGGAAATCCTCGACCTCGAAAACTACGACGTGAAGAGCGTGGCGTTGCTGGCCGCCCGGGCGCGGCAGGCGTTCTTCGAGTACATGCCGATCCGCGTCGACCAGCGCGATCCGCAGCGCATCTACCGCGCGGCGAGCTACGGGCCGCTGCTCGACGTGTTCTTCCTCGACATGCGCAGCTATCGCGGGCCGAACTCGAAGAACCTGCAGACCACGCGCTCCGACGAGGCCGCGATCCTCGGCTCGGCGCAGGTCAAATGGCTGAAGAAGCAGCTCGCCGCGAGCAAGGCGCTCTGGAAGGTCGTCGCCTCCGATATGCCGATCGGCCTCGAAGTGCCGGACGGCGAGAACTGGGAGTCGCCAATGGCGACGACGGCAAGCCGAAGGGCCGCGAGCTCGAGATCGCCGACATTCTGGGCTTCATCAAGCGCCGCGACGTGAAGAACGTGGTGTGGGTCACGGCCGACGTGCACTACACGGCCGCGCACCGCTATCACCCGAACCGCGCCAGGTTCCAGGACTTCAAGCCGTTCTGGGAGTTCGTCGCCGGCCCGATCAACTCCGGCACCTTCGGCCCGAGCGCGCTCGACATGACGTTCGGGCCGCAGGTGAAGTTCGTGAAGGCGCCGCCGGAGGGGCAGGCCAACCTGTCGCCGCTCGACGGCCTTCAGTTCTTCGGCCATGCGGCGATCGACGGGAAGAGCGGCGTGCTCACCGTGTCGCTGAGGGATCTCAACGAGACGACGCTCTATTCGGTCGATCTCGACCCAGAGGGGTGAAGCGCATCTCGCTGCCTGACGGCGGCGGCTGGCCGTCGCGATCGCCGCGGCCCTTCCCGAAAGGGGAGGGGAGAAGGCGGCGCACCTTCACCCAGCAAACCCGCCCTCGGCCAAAAACCTCCGCTCCGCGGCCGTCGAGGCCCGCCCCAGCGCCCCGTTGCGATGCGGGAACCGTCCGAAGCGGCGGATGATGTCGGCGTGGAGTTTCGCGTATTCGAGCCCGTTCTCGTCGCCGAGCCGCCGGAACAGTTCGAGGCAGACCTCCTGCGCGCCGAAATCCTCGGCGTGCTCGAACGGCAGGTAGAAGAACGAGCGCATCTCCCGGGTCACGCGCCGGTCGAAGCGGCGCGCGATCGCGGCGGTCGCGACGGCGAGCGCCCGCTCGTCGCTTGCGAAGGCGCGCGCCGTCCCACGATGGAGATTGCGCGGGACCTGATCGAGCAGGATGACGAGCGCGAGCGCGCCTGTCGGGGTCTCGTCCCAATGGTCGAGCGCGCCCGCGAAGGCCGCCACATGCAGCCGCTCCATCCGGGCGCGGATCGCGGCGTCGAACATGTCGGATCTGGCGAACCAGCGGTCGTAACCGGCGGCGCGCCAGAAGGCCGTGACGGCGAGGGCGTCGGGCGGGGCGGCGTGTCTCATAGGCGCGAGCCTAGGCGCGAGGCCATGGCGCGTGAAGTCGCCGATGGTCGATCGCGCATGGGTTGCAGTTCGGCGAAAGCATAGCAGCCATGCGCGCTCACAACCGCGCGATCAACGCAGCCGTGAACGCCCGGCGGAACGCGTTTAACCGGCATTTACCATGTGGCCTGCAAGCATCACCGGTCGCTGGTTCACGCTTTTGCTTCGCGAGCGCCCGATCTCGGCCCGAATCCGGGCGGAACCGATGACGCCTGAGAATGTTGGCGTGGCGCGACTTCGCGCAGCCGTGTCGAGAGTATCGAAATGCTCGAAAGCAACCGTCCCACCCGCCGCGGCTTCGTCGCAGCGTCGCTCTCCCTCGCCGCGCTCGGCCTTGCAGGCTGCTCCACGACGCAGGGGCCGGGCCCGATGCTGGTGCGTCACTCGCCCGCGACCGTCGACATGTACGGCGCGCGCCCCGACGAGCTTTACCCGCTGCCCGCCACCGACATCTCCAAGGTCGACGACAGATGGCTGCGCCAGCAGGTGCGTTACGACACGCCGGAGCCTCCCGGCACGCTCGTGGTCGACACCCGCGCGCGCTACCTCTACCTCGTTCAGGACGGCGGAACGGCGATGCGCTACGGCATCGGCGTCGGCAAGGCGGGGCTTGAGTTCGAGGGCGAGGCGCGCGTCGGCCGCAAGGCCGAATGGCCGCGCTGGACGCCGACGCCCGACATGATCGCCCGCGAGCCGGACCGCTACGGCCCCGCGGCCGGCGGCATGGCGCCGGGCCTCGACAATCCGCTCGGCCCCCGCGCGCTCTACCTCTTCCAGGGAAACCGCGACACGCTCTACCGCATCCACGGCACCACCGAGCCCTGGTCGATCGGCAAGGCCGTGTCCTCGGGCTGCATCCGCCTGCTCAACCAGGACATCATCGACCTCTACGGCCGCGTGCCGAAGGAGTCGCGCGTCGTGGTGCTGCAGGACCAGCCGGCGATCGCGCGGGCGCCCTACAGCGAGCCCGCGCCCTACGAGGGCGAGTACGTGGAGCCGGAGGGCTACGGCCGCGATCGCGGCTACGGCCGCCGCGGCCGCTGGACCGACGACGCGCAGGGGTGAGGGCTTCAAGACAGGGCGCGACGTCCGTGACCCCCTCTCCCGCGTGCGGGAGAGGGTAAGGGTGAGGGGCGTCAGCGCCGGCGTTTGAAAGATGAGCACGTCCGCAGCGGACGCGCCTCTTTTTGGGACCCGCTGCGCCACTTCCCCTCATCCTTACCTTCTCCCGTAAACGGGAGAAGGGGCGGCCAGCGCGCGACTACACCCGCAGCCGCTTGGTCGCGACCTCGTCATAGAGCTCGGCGTCGAGCGGCGCGTAGCGGCCGCTCGCAGGGTGGGCGAGGAACATCGGGTCGGCGACCACCCGCGGGTCGCAGCCCTCGCGCACGAGATCGACCTTGCGCTGCTTCAGCGTGCCGGTGAGGTCGAGCTCGCGCGCGATCCGGATCACGACGGGCCGCGCGAAGCTCGGCAGCTGCGCGGCCACATGGGCGTGGAGGCCTTCGAGGTCGATCCCCTCGTCCTCCGGCACCACCATGGCCATGCCTGCGCGCCCGTCATAGCCCGGTAGCGCCACGCCGTAGACATTGACGTCCTTGACGCCGGGGAACACCGAAATGGCCTCGGAGACCTCGGACGTCGCGACGTTCTCGCCCTTCCAGCGGAAGGTGTCGCCGATGCGGTCGACGAAGAAGAAATAGCCGCGCTCGTCGCGCCGCATCAGGTCGCCGGTGCGGAACCAGCGGTCGCCGGTCTCGAAGGCGTCGGTCAGGATCTTGCGCTTGGTGGCTTCCGGATCGGCGTAGCCCTCGAACCGCGCCGACGGTTTCGACGGGTCGTTGAGGATGAGCCCGACGGCTTCGCCGGCCTCCTCCGGCCCGCACTCGATGCAGAAGCCGTCCGGGCCCCGCACCGGCTCGCCGATCTCGACGTCGAAGCGCACCACCTTCACGGGGAACTTGCGCTTCAGATACCAGGCGATGCGCCCGACCGCGCCCTGCGTGCCGTCGAAATTGAACAGCGCGACGTTGCCCTCCGTCGCCGCGTACCATTCGAGCACGAGCGGGATGCGGAAGCGCCGCTCGAACTCCGGCCACACGTCCGGCCGAAGCCCGTTGCCGCAGACGAGCCGCAGCTTGTGGCGCTTCTCGGAGGCGGTTTCGGGCGTGTGGACGAGGTAGCGGCAGAGCTCGCCGATATACTGCGCGAGCGTGCAGCCGCTCTCGACGACGTCGTCCCAGAACCGGCTCGCCTGGAACCTCTCGCGGATCACCACCGAGGCGCCGGCGATGAGCGGCGAGCCGGCCGCGATCACGCCGCCGGCGGTATGGTACATCGGCAGGCATTCGTACATGCGGTCGTCAGGCCGGATGCCCATCGCGCCGCAGAAGCCGTGGGAAATCGCCATCAGCCGGTAGTGGTTGATGTTGGCGGCCTTCGGCAGGCCGGTTGTGCCGCTCGTGTAGATGTAGAGCGCCCGGTCCTCGATCGAGAGCGTGGGAAGTTCGTCGGCCGGGATCGGATCCTGCGACTGTTCGAGCGCGGCCTCGTCGACCCGCGGCCAGCCTTCCTCGCCCGGGCCGTGGCGCCAGACCCTGGGGGCCGGGTCCGAGGCGACGAAGGGATGGGCGGAGGCGTAGGCCGCCTCGAGCTCCGCCCCGACCACGACGTGCTTCGGCTTCACGATCGAGACGCAATGCGCGAGCGCCTGGCCGGTAAGGTTGGTGTTGAGCAGCGCCACCGCGCCGCCGATCCGCAGGATTCCGACCCAAAAGGCGAGATAATCGGGCCGGTTGGCCATCATCAGAGCGACCGTGTCGCCCTTCTCGACGCCGTTCGCCCGCGCCCAGCGGGCGTAGGCGTTGGCGCGTCCGTTCAGCTCCTCATAGGTGAAGGTCTCGCGCTCGGAGATCAGCGCGGTGCGGCCGCGGTGCTTGTCGGCGAGTTCGGCGATGACGTGCGGAAAGACGCGGTTGCGGTTGCGGCCGATATGGGTGGTGGCCTTGAGCGCGCGCAGCATGCCGGCGAGATACGCGGCCTCTTTGGCCAGTCTCGACCTTGCGGCCATCTCGTCTCCCCCTCGCGTCCGCTTTCGCCCGAAGGCCGGGGACGTCTTTTGGTTCGGCCCATCAAGCTCATGCGCAGGCCGGCTGTCCAGTGCCGCCGGCGCGCCTCAGCCGAGCAATCCTCCGGATCTCGGGCTGAGCGGGCTTTCGACAAGCGCCGCGCGGTCGGGACGATCGACGGAGGCCTGTCCCGCAAAGGCGGCGTAGAGCTTGGCGATGAGGTCCGGCTCCAAACCTTCGCCGATGGCCACGAGCCGGGTGCGGCGGTCATCGTCCGGCCAGGCGTCGAGGAAGCGCGGCTCGGCGAAGACGTGGCGCACGCCCTGGACCACGAGCGGGCGGTCGGGCTCGCCCACGATCCTGATGAGTCCCTTGAGGCGAAGCAGCTTCGGCGCATGGGCCGAGCGCAGCAGCTCGACGAACATGTCATAGGCCTCGCGCGTCAGCGGCGCCTCGCTCGCGAGCGAAATCGCGCGGATGTCGCCATGGCCGGCGGGCGCTTCGGAGAGGTCGCGCGCCGTCGGCGGGGCTTCGGCGATGAGAGACATGGCGGTGACGACGCCGGCGTCCTCGATCGGAGCCGCCGGGTTCAATTTTGCGAGAAGCGCGCGGGTCGCGGCGGCTTCGTCCCCGGAAGCCACGTCGAGCTTCGACAAAACGATGCGGTCCGCCATCGCGATCTGGCGCGCGGCGTCGAGGTGCTCGCCCGCCGCCTGCGGGCCTTCGACGGCCGAGACCACCGTCACCACGGCGGCGAGCCGGTAGCGCATCGCGAGATAGGGGTGGAGGGTCAGCGTTTGGAGGATGGGCGCGGGGTCGGCGAGGCCGCTCGTCTCCAGCACGAGGCGGTTGAACGGCGGGATCCGCTTGTTGTCGCGGGCGCGCAGAAGATCCTCGAGCGTCGCGATCAGGTCGCCGCGCAGCGAGCAGCACAGGCATCCGCCCGCAAGCGCCACCACGCCCTCGGCGACATGCTCGACGAGCAGGTGGTCGATGCCGATCTCGCCCGCTTCGTTCACCACGACGGCTGCGTCGGCGAGCGCGGGGTCGCGCAGCAGGCGGTTCAGCAGCGTGGTCTTGCCGGCCCCGAGGAAGCCGGTGAGCACGGTGAGCGGGATCGGGGCGGGGCGCGCGGCGCTCATGGGCGGCTGAAACCGACTGCGTGCTTCGAGACGCCGTCCTGCGGACGGCTCCTCAGCATGAGAATTGTCTCTGTCGGGAAAATTCCACCGCGGTCCTCATGCTGAGGAGCCTCGGCGCAGCCGAGGCGTCTCGAAGCACGCAGTCCGGTCAATCTCAGAACGCCTTGCCGTTCGCCGGCGCGGCGTTCTGGTAGATCGCTCCGGAGGTCGGCTGCGCGCCGTTGCCGGCGGCGTTGGCGTCGACGGCGGGCTTGAGGTCGATCTTCTGCTTGCCTGTCTTGGGCTTGGAGGCGGCGCTTTTGGAGGCGTCGCTCTTGGCCGACTTCGCCGCGGGCTTCGGCTTGGCCTTCGTCGCCGCCTTCTCCTTGGTCGCCCGCAACGGCTTCACCTTGGCCGAGCCCGGCTTCACCGTCTGGCCGGCGATCGCGGGCGTGGTTCCGGGCGTCGGCGCGAAGGCGGTCGGCGAATCCTCGTCGACGCCGCTCGGGGCCGCGGCGACGGCGGGCGCGTTCGGCGCGGGGGTGGCGTAGACCATCACCGGCGAAACCACGGTCTTGGCCTTCAGCGTCTCGGCCCAGGGGTGGCCGTCGAGCATCAGGCGGCGCGCCTGGCGGGTCTTCGCGCCGGCCTTGCCGCACATCTCTTCGCGCAGGTCCACCGGGAAGGCGGCGGTGACGGCGGGCAGGCTCGCAAGCGTGCCGACGGCCTTGGTGGCGGCGAAGCCCCGCTCGAAGGCGTCGACCGCGACTTCCGAGCGCTCGAGCGGCGAATAGGCGCCGAGCACCACCGTCACGAGCCGCCGTCCGCCGCGCGTCGCGGTCGCGACCACGTTGTAGCCGGAGCCGCACACATAGCCGGTCTTCATCCCGTCGGTGCCGGGATAGCGGCCCATCAGGCCGTTGTGGTTGCGCAGGGTCCGGTCGCCGATCTTGATGGCGTCGAGCGCGAACAGGCCGCCCATCTGCGGGAAGTCGCGATAGAGCGCGCTCGCGAGGATCGCCATGTCGCGCGCGGTGGTCCGCTGAAGATCGGGGCCGGGACGAACCGGAAGGCCGTTCGGATTGACGAAGTTCGAGGAGCGCATGCCGATGAGCTGCGCGGTGCGGTTCATCTCGACGACGAAATTCTCGACCGAGCCCGAGACGCCCTCCGCGAGCAGAAAGGCGATGTCGTTGGCCGACTGCACCATCAGCATCTTGAGCGCGTCGTCGACCGTCACCGTCTGGCCGACCTGGAAGCCCATCTTGCTCGGCGGCTCCTGCTGCGCGCGCTCGCTGTAGGTGAGCGGCGTCTGGAGCGAGATCTTGCCGGCCCTCACCGCGTTCAGCACCACATAGGTGGTCATCAGCTTGGTGAGCGAGGCCGGGAACCACGGCGTGGTGGCCTCGCGCGCCTCGATCACCGCGCCGCTCGCGACGTCGGCGACCAGAAGCGGCGCGGCGGAGGCGGAGGAGAGGCTCGCCGCCGGAAGGGCGAGCGCGAGGACGGCGGCCGCGAAGCGGCGGCGGATCTTCGTGGTGAACAGCAACTCGAAACCCGTGCTTTGATCGTCGCGAAGCCGCGGCGAAGGCTTGGCGCGACGCCCCGAAACCATCCTGCCGGACGGGCTCCAGTCATACCGCGCGAGGCCGTCCTTGCCAATCACGGCGCCTTCACGGGGCCTCGACCCGGACTTGCGCGGGCGCCGCCGGCTTCGTCAGCTCCTGCGCCGCCACGAGCCGCGCGAAGGTTCCGCCGGCGTTGGCCAACTCCTCGAAGCCGCCGCGCTCGACGATGCGGCCCTTCTCGAACACCAGCACCAGATCGGCGCTCCGCACCGTCGCGAGCCGGTGCGCGATGACGAGCGTCGTGCGCCCTTTCCGCGCCGCGTCGAGGGCCGCCTGGACGCGCGCCTCGGTGCCGGCGTCGAGCGCGCTCGTCGCTTCGTCGAGCACGAGGATGGGCGGATCCTTCAAGAGCGCGCGGGCGATCGCGAGCCGTTGCCGCTCGCCGCCCGAGAGCGAGGCGCCGCGCTCGCCCAGCACGGAGTCGAAGCCCTGCGGCAGGCGGGCGATGACGTCGAGCACCTCGGCCTTGGCGCAGGCGGCCTCGAGCTCCCCGATCGTCGCGTCGGACTTGCCGACGCGCAGATTGTCGGCGATCGAGCGGGCGAACAGCATCGGATCCTGGAACACGACGCCGACGTTCCGGCGCAGCCCCTCGAGCGTCAGGTCGCGCACGTCGGCGCCGTCGACGCTCACCCGGCCCCCGGCCGGATCGAAGGCGCGGTGGAGCAGCGCGAGCGCCGTCGACTTGCCCGAGCCGGTCGCGCCCACGAGCGCGACCGTCTCGCCGGGCCGCGCCTCGAACGAGACGTCGGTCAGCGTCGGCCGGCCGGCCTCATAGGCGAAGGACACGTTCTCGAACGCCACATGGCCCGCGACGCGGCCCGGATCGCGCGCGCCCTCGCGCTCGGCGACTTCGGGGGCTGCGTCCGCGACGTCGAGCAGCTCGGCGATGCGCGGGGCGTTCAGCAGCAGCATGTTGATGAGGCTCACCGCCTCGCCGAGCTTGCCGACCGTCAGGGTCGCGAGCGCCGCGAAGGTGACGATGTCGCCGACGCTCGCGAGCCCCCGGGAGTTGAGCTCCGCGCCCGCCAGCACCACGCCGAGCACCGTGATCGTGCCGGCGGCCGGCGTCGCGGCGGCCGCGTAGGCCCACCACGAGAGCACCGGCATCTGCGCGTCGAGCAGGCGCTGCATGACCGCGCCGAGCGCCTTGGTCTCGGCCTTGGCGCGCGCGAAACTCTGCACCACGGCGACCTGCGCGATGGCGTCGGCGGCCTGCTGGGCGACGTCTGAATGGTAGGCCTCGACGTCCTCCTGCCGGTTCTGGGTCTGGCGCGTGAGGATCGTGATCGCGATCCCGAAGACCACCAGCAGTCCGATCAGGATCCCGCCGAGCCAGGGATTGAGCGCGAGGCTCGCCGGCAAAAGCGCCGCAAGCCCGATCAGCGTGGCGCAGCCCGATCGGAAAAAGGTGAGCCAGACGTCGGCGAGCGCGTTCGCGCCGACCACCAGCGCCTTCACGATCCGCCCCGAATGGGTGCGCCGGTGCCAGCTGAGCGAGAGGGTCAGCGCGTGGCCGAACACCTCGGTCATGGCGGCCAGGCGCCGGCGATGCGACAGGCGGTCGGCGTTGAGCCCCACCACCACACGGCCCGCGATCGCCGCCAAGGCGATTCCCGCCCAGATTGCGGCGAGCCCAAGGATCGGTTCGCCGCCGCGCGTTAACCGGTCGATGATGGCGCCGAACAGCACCGGCTCGGCGAAGGCCGCGCCTGCGAGCGCGACGTTGCCGCCGACGAGCCATGCGGCGAGCCGCTTCTCCTCGCCCAGCAGCGCGATTGTGCGCCTGTAGACCCTGAAGGCGTTGAGGCGATTTTTCAGGGCGGGCGGCGAAGCGTTCATCGACGATGTCTGGACCGCCGCGGGCCGCCGCGCCAGCAGGCGAAACGGCGCAGAGCGGCGATTAACTTCGGCTAAGGCTTCGTTACCAAAAACGCTCTGGTTAACCGCTTGTTTACCCTAAACGGCAAAAGTCGCGAGTGGCGGAAGGGCGCGCGTCGCGTCGTCTCCGGCCATATCGCCCCAGACCGCGCTGACGCGCCGGGGCTCCGGGATGGATGCCATGAGCGTGCGCGACCCGAGGGGCTGGTCCGACGAACCGAAGCGGGACGACCGCGGCGGCCGCGGCCCGCTCGCCGACCTTACCGATCGTCTGGCCGAGGCGCGCCGCCGCGGCGAGCCCGCGCCCGAAGAGCTCGAGCGGCTGGTGAGCCTGCTCGCGCAGAGCGATTACGAACCTGGCGCGCGCCTCACCCAGGCGCTCGAAGGCCTCGCGCGCTGGAGCGGGAGCGAGGAGCAGGCCCCGCGCCGGTCCCAGCCCGGCCGCCAGCCCGTCCCCGCCGAGATCGAGGCCCGCCTCGTCGAATTCGCGAGCACGCTCGCCGACCGCGCCCAGCCCGCACCCGCGCAGCGCCGCGCCGACCAGCGCACGCCGCCGATCGCCTCGCTGCGCGCGGCGCTCGCCGAAATCTCCGAGCGCCAGCGCACGCTCGATTCCGAGGACGCCGCCGCCCGCGACGCCGCCGCGCGCCGCCCGGCCGCGCGCCAGCCCGAGCCGCGGCCCGAACCTTACCGCGCGCCCGAGCCCTATCGCGCCCCTGAGCCCTATCGCGCGCAGGAGCCGTCCCGTCCGGCCGCGCCCGCCCGGCGTCCCGAGCCCGCGCGCCAGCCGGAGCCGCTGCGGCGTCAGGACGTCGCCCGCCAGCCCGACATCGAGCCGCGCCGCACCTATGAGCCGCAGAAGCCGGACGTCGCGACCGCCTCGATGGTCCGCGAACTGCGCGCCGAGATCGACAACATCGGCCGCGCCGTTTCCGACCTGCCGTCGCGGCAGAAGACCGACGCGGCGGCCTCCGCCTCGATGGTGCGCGAGCTCCGCACCGAGATCGACCGGCTCGGCCGCTCCGTCTCCGACCTGCCGACCCGGCAGGAGGTCGACACGCTGTCGCGCGAGATGGGACAGCTCGCCGGCCGAATCACGGCGGACCGTCCCGCCCGGCTCGACCCGGCTTCGCTCGGCGCGATCGACGCGCTCGTGGGCGAGGTCGACCGCATGCGCCGCGACGCCGCCAGCCCGCAGATGATCGCCGACCTCGCCGAGGAGCTCCACGCGATCTCGGCCCGTCTCGAAACGCTCGGGCCCGCGAACTCGACCGCCATCGACGCGGTCGCGCGCCGCGTCGAGGAGGTCCGCGCCGAACTCACGCAGTTCCCACGCGCCTCGGCGGTCGACACGCTCGCGTCCGAGATCCAGTCGCTGATCGGCCGCCTCGACGACCAGGAGCGCGTCGCCGCCCCGACGCGTCAGGCCGTCGTCGGCCTTGCGAGCCGCGTCGAGGCGCTCGACGACCGCATCGCCAATGTCGCTCTGGCCGTCGCCGACCGCGAGGACGCCTTCGAGCGCGCCGCCGCCCCGACCCGCCAGGCGGTGGTCGGGCTCGCGACCCGCGTCGAGGCGCTCGACGGCCGCATCGCCAATGTGGCGCAGGCGGTCTCGGCCCGCGACGACGCCTTCGAGCGCGCCAACGCCTCGATCCGCGCCGAGCTCGACAACCTGCCGCGCGCCGAGGCCGTCTCCGATCTCGGCCGCCAGATCGACGCGCTGACCGAGAGCCTCAAGAACCGCTCCGCCATCGGCCCCGCGCTGAAGGCGGTCGAGGGCCTCAGCGGCCGCGTCGAGGCGCTCGACGGCAAGATCGAGGCGATCGCCAAGGTGCGGGCCGGCGAGGCCGAGTGGCTCGCCGACACGATGCGCGACGAGATCGCGGCCGCCGCGCGTCCGCCGGCGCTCGACGGTCTGGAGCGCCAGATCGCGGCGCTGACCGCCAAGCTTTCGAGCCAGCGCGACGACCGCGGCGACGACGAGGTGAGGGCGCTGTCGGGCAAGATCGACGGGCTGGGCGACCGGCTCCTGTCGGTCGCGCAGGCGACCGGCGCCCGCGACGCGGCCTTCGACCGGATCGAGGGCGAGGTCCGCTCGATCTCCGAGCGCCTGCGGGCGCCGCGCGCGTCCGAGCCCGTGGAGCGCGACGCCGCCTTCGACCGCATCGAGGAATCGGTGCGCGTCATCGCCGAGCAGCTTCTCAACCCCCGCGAGACCGCCCGCGACGGCGCCTTGACGGTCGAGGCCGAGATCACGCGCCTCGTCGACGGGCTCGAGCGCAACGACGGCCGCCTCGACGACCTCAACGCCGCCTTCGCGGGCCTCGCCGCCCGCGTCGAGCGCAGCTGCGCCGATCTCGGCGCGCGCTATCAGGAGACCTCCGCGACGCAGGGCGTGCGCGGCGACGACGAGCTCGAGGGCGAGATCGTCCGGTCGCTCGCAGAGCTTCGCGCCTCCGCGGCCCAGAGCGAGCGCCGCGCCGCCGACGCGCTCGACGCCGTTCGCGCCACGCTCGAGCGTCTGCTCGACCGGATGGAGCAGATGGAGACGGCCCCGGCCCGCTCGGCTCCGATGTTCTCGGCCGCCGTCGAGGACACGCGCTACGATCCGGAGCCGCGCCGCGAGCCCGAGCCCCGCGCCGACGCCGCCGAGGCCGCGCGCGCCGCCGCCCGCCGCGCGCTCGCCGAGATCGCGGCCGGCGACGAGCCGCCGGCGCCGCGCCTGCCTTACGCCGACGAGCCGCGCTTCAAGGCGTTCTCCGATCTCGGCGACGATCCGATCGAGCCGGGCGCGGGCGCGCCCAAGGTCGAGGCCTCGGGCCCGAGCGCCGCGTCCTTCATCGCCGCCGCGCGCCGCGCCTCGGCCCAGCCGCAGCCCGACGTCGAGCCCGAGGCCCCCGAGGCCCCGGCCGAGCCGGCCGCGCGCTCGGGGCTGTCGGGCGCGATCTCGAAGCTCAAGGCGCGCAAGCGTCCGTTCCTGCTCGGCCTCGCCGCGACGCTGATCGTGTTCGCCGCGCTCTATGTCGCGAACGGCATGACGGGCTCCCAGTTCGAGCCGGCCGCCGATCCCGCCCCGCAGAGCCGCCTTGCGCCCGATCTCGAGCCGACCCCCGCGCCCTACGGCTCCGGCGCCGCGCCGACCGTGATCGAAGGCCCGCGCGCCGCGGCGGAACCCGCCGACGGGTCCTCCGCCGCGCAGGAAGGGCTCGATCCTCCGCCGCCCGGCGCGGCTCCGGCGCCCTCCGCCGCCGCGTCAGCCGCCGCGCCGAAGCCCGAGGCGAACGCCGCGCCGCGCACGGCCGCCCAGAACTTCGCCTTCGCCGACGCCGGCGCCCTGCCCAAGGCGCGCACGGTCGAATGGAAGGCCGGCGAACCCGTCACCACGGGCTCGATCGCCCGGACCGCGCCCGGCGGACTGCCCGACACCATCGGCGGCCCGACGCTCCGCATGCGCGCCGCCGCCGGCGATCCGTCGGCCCAGCTCGAGGTCGCCGACCGCCTGCTCGACGGCCGCAACGTCGAGCCCGACGCCGCCTCCGCCGCGGTGTGGCTCGAGAAGGCCGCCGCCCAGGGCCTCGCCCCGGCGCAGCACCGCCTCGGCAGCCTCTACGAGAAGGGCCGCGGCGTCGCCCGCGACGTCACGACCGCGCGCCGCTGGTACGAGCAGGCCGCGGCCTCCGGCAACGTGCGCGCCATGCACAATCTCGGCGTGGTCTACGCCGAGGGCGGCCTCGGCAAGCCCGACTACAGCGCGGCCTCGGTGTGGTTCCGCATGGCCGCCGAGCGCGGCCTCGTCGACAGCCAGTACAATCTCGCGGTGCTCGACGCGCGCGGCATGTCGGGCAAGCGCAACCTCGTCGACGCCTACAAGTGGTTCTCGCTCGCCGCCGTCCAGGGCGACGAGGACGCGGCCAAGAAGCGAGACGAGGTGGGCAAGGCGCTCGGCTCGCAGCTCGCCGCCGCCAAGGTCGCTGTCGACGCGTTCCGCCCGCGCGCCGTCGAGCCTGCGGCGAACGAAGTTCCCTCGCCCCCCGGCGGCTGGGACCGGGTCGCCGAGCGCAGGGACGCCTCGACCCCGCGCTGAACGTGGTTCGATGAAGACTGTCCCCACCGGCTTTCGAGGGGGCGGTCCAGTCCGGGGGTGACGGCCGCGCCTGACGCGGTATTCTGCCCGCACGACGAGCCAGTCGTGCGGTGCCGCCATGACTTTGATCGCCTCCGAACCCGTCCGCGACGACCACGAAATTCCGCCGATCCCGCTCGCCGTGGGTCTTGCGGGGCTCGCGCCCTTCATCGGCCTTGCGCTGACGGTCGCGCTCGCCGGCGGAGAGACGGGGGCGTCGGCGTCGGTCGCGCTCCTCGCTTACGCCGCGCTCATCCTGTCGTTTTTCGGCGGCGCCCATTGGGGTCTCGCGCTGCGCCATCCCGCGCGCGAGCTGCGCGCCGGCCTCTATCTCGGCGCGGCGATCTCTCCAGCATGGGCGCTCGCGGGCGTGCTTCTCGGCGGAGCCGGCGGGCTTGGGCTCGTGGCCGCGGGACTCGTCGCGCAGGGCGCGGTCGACGGGCTGAAGTCCACGCGGTTCGCCGCTCCCAGATGGTATCCGCGGCTGCGCGCGCTGCTCGCGGCGCTCGCTTCGGTCGCGACGGCGGCGGCCGCCGTTGTCGTAGCGTCGCAACAGGTGTGATACGAAGCGTTTGTGCGGCCTGACTCGATGACTGGCCGTTTGGTCTCTTGCGCCTTAAGCTGATAGCGTCAGCTTGCTGTCAGTGACGATCGAGAGTTGGGGGCGTCCTAATCGTGCATGCCGGTGTGAAACTCGCGCGGAGCTTCGCGTCTCTCGCTGCGGCGGCTCTGATCGCGCTCGGCGTCGCGCCTGTCACGGGCGCGCGCGCCGCCGACGTGCCCTACGATCCGCCTCCCGCGGCCGTCCAGGCCCCGGCGGCGACCGACGGCTGGCGCTTCATCTCGCCGTTCGAGGCGTGCGAGATGAACTGCACCGCGACGCTCTTCGTCGGCCGCTATATCTCCACGCCGATGACCGACATCTTCATCAAGTACAAGACGCCGCCGTGGAACTGGAAGACGAAGGACTCGACCCTCGTCAGCGGCGCGTTCAACCGCGAGATCCTGACCTACAGCGACCTCTTCGCCTTCGAGACCGAGATCGGCGCCGGCAAGCGCTTCGGCGCGCAGGACGAATGGGAAGTGTGGGGCGCGCTCTACGCCCGCTGGAAGTCGTTCCCCTGGAACGACTATCTGCGCACCACGATCGCGGTGTCGACCGGCGTGAACTACGCCAGCGACGTCTCGCGGATCGAGGTCGAGAAGTCCGAGAAGCACCAGTCCAAGGTGCTGCATTATCTCTCGCCCGAAATCACCTTCGGCCTGCCGAGCCAGCCGAACCTCGACCTGGTGTTCCGCTTCCATCACCGCTCGGGCGGCAATCTCGGCATCTTCAACGGCACGGGCGGCGGCTCGCAGTACCAGACGGTCGGCCTGCGCTACCGCTGGTGAGGCGGCGCGCCTGAGGCGCGCGATCCGCGGCTGTCATCCAGGCGCCGCGTCATCCCGGCCGAAGAGCCGGGATCCAGAACCGAGGCCCTGCGTGAACTTGCCGCCGACATCGGTTTTGGATCCCGGGTCAAGCCCGGGATGACCGTCGAGCGTCCGGCGATTCGCTCCAGACCTCAGTCCGGCCTCAGGCCCCAGCCGGCGATCGCGTAGACGCCGGCGTCTCCCAGCATCCAGGCGGTGAGGCCGCCCGCGGCGAACAGGCCGTCGAAGGCGCGGTCGCGCACGTTGAGCCCGCCCGCATAGGCCCCGAAGGCCGGCAGGACGACGCGCGCCCCGTCGCCGGCGAAGCAGCGGCGGCGCACGCCGCGACCGCGCACCGCGACCTTGGCCACGGGGTGGAGATGGCCGGCGAGTTCGCCCGCCGCCGCGCCGACTCTCGGCTCGTGGCGCAGCGTCAGCGCGCCGAGCGCCATCTCGGCGCAGGTTTCGCCCGCAAGCCCCGCCGGGGGCTCCGGATCGTGATTGCCAGAAATCCAGATCCAGTCGCGGCCGCGCTGGAGAGCCGCGACCGTCTCCCGGTCGGCGTCGCGAAGGCGCGCGGCGGCGTCGCGGTCATGAAACGAGTCGCCGAGCGCGATCACGGCGCGCGGCCGGAACCTCTCGACCAGGCGAGCGAGGCGGCCGAGCGTGGTCGCGGTGTCGTAGGGCGGCAGCATCTGGCCGCGGCGCGCGAAGCTCGAACCCTTTTCGAGATGGAGATCCGCGACGATCAGCGCGCCGGAGCGCGGCTCGTAGAGCGCGCCTGACGGATCGGCGACGAGCGCGACGCCTGCGACGGAGAGCGTCGGCTCGATCTCGTCTTCTCGAAGGAGGGCGGAGAGAATCATCGATTGGAACGTAGCAGGAACTTGATCGCGCCGTCATCCCGGGGGAGCCCGCGCAAGCGGGCGTCTTGAAGCGCGCAGTCCGGTCCGGCTTCTCCCTCCGAAGCCTTTTGCAAGCGCTTTCCTACGCCGATCCCAGCGCGCGTCCGGCCGGGGCGAGGCGGCTTAAAGCGACCTCAGGAACGCCGGCGGGCCGCTCTCGCGCTTGGCCATCTCCTCGCCCATCGCTTCGGCCACCAGCGTCTCGGCAGCCTCCTTCAGGAGCGCGTCCTGCGCCGC
Organism: Chenggangzhangella methanolivorans; assembly: GCF_042648545.1. Lineage (NCBI taxonomy): Bacteria > Pseudomonadati > Pseudomonadota > Alphaproteobacteria > Hyphomicrobiales > Methylopilaceae > Chenggangzhangella > Chenggangzhangella methanolivorans. Next base: position 260,874 of record NZ_JBHRXS010000016.1, on the reverse strand, counting down.
GCCGTAGACCGGCTCGCGGCCGACCTCGAGCAGGATCGGCACCGCAAGCGGGGAGACGCGGTCGAGCGGGCGCCAGTCGATCGCGCCCTTGGCGCGCTTCAGGAAATCGGCCACGCGCCAGAGATCGATGAGGCCCCGGGCCGCGTCGCTCCGCGCCGCGCGCAGCAGCACGTGGCCGGGCTCGTGGCGGCGGAGCACGTCGTAGATCAGGTCGGTGGACATGGTGACCTGGCGCCCGGTCTTGCGGTTCGCGCCGATGACGTTGCGCTCGATCAGCCCCGCGATGATGGCGCAGTTCCGAAACGTGCGCTTCATCAGAGCGCTCTCGGCCATCCAGGCCTCGAGATCGTCGCCGAGCATGTCCTCGTCGAAGAGGCGATCGAGCGAGATCTCGCCGTCGCCGATCATCTGGGAGATGTCGCCCAGCGCCCAGATCGCCAGCGAATAGTCGCTCGCGACGAAGCCGAGCGGGCGGGCGTGGGCGCGCTCGAGGCGGCGCGTCAGCAGCATGCCGAGCGTCTGGTGCGCGAGCCGCCCCTCGAACGGATAGGCGATGAGGAAGTGCTTGCCCGCCCGCGGAAAGGTCTCGATCAGCAGCTTGTCGTGCTCCGGGATCACCGAGCGGAGCTGCTGGTAGCCGAGCCATTCGCGGGTCTGGGTCGGCAGCCGTCCCCAGCTTCCCGGGTCGTCCAGCATCGCGCGCACCCGCGCCGCGACGTCGGTGGTGAGCGGCATGCGTCCGCCCACATAGGTCGGAACCTTCGGGGCCTCGGATTTGGCGCGCGAGACGATGACGTCGGTGTCGATCAGCGCGTCGAAGCGCAGGATTTCGCCGGCGAACATGAAGGTGTCGCCAGGCGTCATGGTCTCGACGAAGTACTCCTCGATCTCGCCCAGCATCTTGCCGCCGAAGCCCTGCTGGCCGACGGCGCCGCCGGCCGCGCGCCGCACCTTGCCGAGCTTAACTTTCAGCGTCGTGGCCTCGATGATGGTGCCGACGTTCATGCGCCAGCGCTGGGCGGTCGCGGGGTTCGACACGCGCCAGAGCCCGTCCCTGGTCTTGCGGATCTTGGCGAAGCGCTCGTAGCTTTTGAGCGCGTAGCCGCCGGTCGCGACGAACTGGACGATGTCCGAAAAGGTTTCGCGGTCGAGCTCGGCGTAGGGCGCGGCGGAGGTCACTTCGGCGTAGAGCTCGTCCTCGTCGAAGGGCGCGCCGCAGGCGCAGCCGAGCACGTGCTGGGCGAGCACGTCGAGCCCGCCGGGCTTGGTCGACTCTGCGTCCTGCTCGCCCTCGAGCGCGGCCTCGCGCGCGGCCTCGCATTCGATCACCTCGAAGCGGTTCGCGGGCACGATGATGGCGCGAGAGGGCTCGTCGAGCCGGTGATTGGCGCGCCCCGTGCGCTGGAGCAGGCGCGAGGCGCCCTTGGGGCTTCCCATGTGGACCACCAGGTCGACGTCGCCCCAGTCGATGCCGAGGTCGAGCGTCGAGGTGGCCACGATCGCCTTGAGCCGCCCCTCGGCCATCGCGGCCTCGACCCTGCGGCGCTGGCCGACGTCGAGCGACCCGTGGTGGAGCGCGATCGGGAGCGTCTCCTCGTTGATGCGCCAGAGCTCCTGAAACGTGAGCTCCGCCTGCGCGCGGGTGTTGGCGAAGATCAGCGTGGTGTTGTGGGCGCGGATCGCCTCGTAGATCTCCGCCATCGCGTGGCGTCCGCCGTGGCCGGACCACGGCAGGCGCTCGTCGGTCTCGTGGATCGCGATCTCGGGCGCGGCCCCGCCGCGGATCTCGACGAGATCGGCCAAGGCATGGCCGCGGCGCGGATCGACGAGATAGCGGCGAAGCTCGTCGGGGCTCTTCACGGTCGCCGACAGCCCGACGGTCGAGAGCTTCGGCGCGAGCGCCCGGACGCGCGCGAGCGCGAGCGCGAGCTGGTCGCCGCGCTTGGTCGGCGCGAGCGCGTGAAGCTCGTCGATCACGACCCGCCGCACCGTCTCGAACAGGCGGCCCGCGCCGGGATCGCCGATCAGCAGCGCGAGCTGTTCGGGGGTGGTGAGCAGCAGGTCCGGCGGCCGCTCCTTCTGGCGCTTGCGGCGCGAGGGCGGCGTGTCGCCGGTGCGGCCCTCGACGCGGATCGAGAGTCCCATCTCGGCCACCGGCGTCATGAGGTTCCGCGCGACGTCGACCGCGAGCGCCTTCAGCGGCGAGACATAGAGGGTGTGGAGGCCGTCGACGTCGTCGGGCTTCTCCGCCAGCTCCACGAGGCTCGGCAGAAACCCGGCGAGCGTCTTGCCGGCGCCGGTCGGGGCGATGAGCAGCGCGTCGCGGTCCTGTTGCGCGAGCGCCAGCAGATCGAGCTGGTGCGCGCGAGGCGTCCAGCCGCGCCCGGCGAACCAGCGGACGAAGCGGTCGGGAAGGCGCGTGGCGGGGCCGGGCGAGGGGGAGGTCACAGGTGAGGAGATAGGCGCGGGGAGGCGGCGCGGGGAGGGGAGACTTGAAGCGCGCCCTCGCCGAAGAGGGCGTCTCCCTCCCCTGGGACAGGGGAGGGCAGGGTGGGGTGGGCTTCAGAAAGGGGAGGCGCCGTCGTCACATTTCGTCTCACGCGCCGCTCTACCCCCAGCCCCACCCGTGACGCCGCTCCGCGGCGCGCCACCCTCCCCTCTGCGAGGGAGGGAGAACCGCGCCTTCCTCTTCGGTCGCTGAGCCTTATCTTCCCACCAACATGCGCCCCGAAGACCTTCTGCTCCCCACGCCGAAAGGGCTCTACTGCCCGCCGGCCGACGCCTATATCGACCCAATGCGGCCGGTGGAGCGCGCGCTCGTCACCCATGGCCACGCCGACCACGCACGGCCCGGCAACGACGCCGTCATGGCGACGCCCGAGACGCTCGCGATCATGGCGGCGCGCTACGGCGAAGACTTCTGCCGCTCTCGTCAACCGGCCGCCTATGGCGCGCGCGCCAAGGTCGGCGACGTGACGGTCAGCTTCCATCCGGCGGGCCATGTGCTCGGCTCGGCGCAGATCCGGCTCGAATGGAAGGGGTTTCGGGCGGTCGTCTCCGGCGACTACAAGCGCGCGCCCGACCCGACCGCGGAAGGCTTCGAGGTCGTGCCCTGCGATCTCTTCGTCACCGAGGCGACCTTCGGGTTGCCGGTCTTCCGCCATCCGCCGCCCGAGCGCGAGGTCGCGAAACTGATCGACTCGGTGGAGCTGTTTCCCGAACGCGCGCATCTCGTCGGGGCCTATTCGCTCGGCAAGGCCCAGCGGCTGATGAAGCTTCTGCGCGAGGCCGGCTGGGACAAGCCGATCCACATGCACGGCGCGATGGTGCGGGTGACGGAGACCTACGCGGCGCTCGGCGTCGATCTCGGCGAGACGATCCGGGTGATGGCCGAGGACCGCAAGGGGCTCGCCGGCGCGATCGTGATCTGCCCGCCCTCGGCGCTGCGCGAGCTCTGGGCGCGGAAGTTTCCGGATCCCGTGGCGGTGGCCGCCTCCGGCTGGTTGCGGGTGAGGGCGCGGGCGAAGCAGGGCGGCGTGGAGCTGCCGCTCGTCGTCTCCGACCACGCCGACTGGGACGAACTGCGTCAGACGATCCGGGACACCGGCGCCGAGGAGATCTGGGTCACCCATGGCGAGGAGGACGCGCTCGTCCACTGGTGCGGGACCGAGGGGCTCCTGGCGCGGCCGCTGAGGCTGGTGGGGTATGGCGACGAGGGGGAGGGGGAGACCCAGGCCGAGGAAGAGCCTGTCGTCCCGGCCGAAGGTCCATCCTCATGACTTCAGAAAAAACATCGTCATGCCCCGGCTTGTCCGGGGCGTTCAAGCCAGACCCGGACGCAACATTCGTCATGGGGCGATGGCTCGACGACCGGTGGATGCCCCGGACAAGCCGGGGCATGACGAACCTTCCGCTGGCGTCAGTCGATCTAGACGGCGATCCGGTCGAACAGGTCGTCCCAATCGGGATTGTCGCGCTCGATCAGATTGAGCTTCCAGTCTCTCGGCCAGTGCTTGATCCGCTTTTCTCTGCGGATCGCGGTTTCCGCCGTCGCATGGATCTCGAAATAGACCAGCTTCCCGACGCCATATCGCTTGGTGAAGCCGGCGACGACGTGTTCGCGATGCTGCCAGACGCGCCGGGTGAGATCGCTGGTCATGCCGACATAAAGCGTGCCGTTGCGATCACTCGCCAGAATGTAGACGAAGAAACGGCGCTCCACTGTCATTCAGAACGCTCTCCCTTCAGTCGTCATGCCCCGGCTTGTCCGGGGCATCCACCGTCGGCGTCGGACCTGGCGGGATGGCTTGGAAACGCGAGCATAGCGGATGCGTGTCCGCCCCGGACAAGCCGGGACATGACGATGGCGGGCGTTCCGGACGCGCTCAAATGAACCGCTTCGCCTTTCTGCTCGATCGTCTGTCCTACGAGCCGCGGCGAAACGCCAAGATCCGGCTGATGGCGGAGTATTTCCGCGAGACGCCCGATCCCGAGCGCGGCTTCGCGCTCGCGGCGCTGACCGGCGCGCTGTCGTTTCGGCACGCCAAGGCCGGATTGATCCGCGGCCTGATCATGGAGCGGGTCGACCCGCAGCTGTTCGCGATGTCCTACGACTATGTGGGCGACCTCGCCGAGACCGTCGCGCTGATGTGGCCGGGCGAGACCCGCGCCAACCGCACGCCGCCGCTCTCGGAGATCGTGGAAGGGCTGGCGACGACCGCCAAGCTCGATCTGCCGAAGCGCCTCGCGGGCTGGCTCGACGCGCTCGACGAGACCGGGCGCTGGGCGCTGCTGAAGCTCATCACCGGCTCGCTGCGCGTGGGGGCCACCGCGCGGCTGACCAAGACCGCGGTCGCGACGCTCGGAGACGGGATCAAGCCGGACGACGTCGAACTCGTCTGGCCGGGACTGGAGCCGCCCTACGAAGACCTGTTCGCCTGGGTGGAGGGGCGGGGGGACAAGCCCTTCGCCGAGGACCCGGCGCCGTTCCGGCCGCCGATGCTCGCCCATCCGCTGGAGGATTCGAACTTTCGAGCCTTCGACCCCGCGGAGTTCGTCGCCGAATGGAAGTGGGACGGCATTCGGGTGCAGGCGTCCGCCGGAACGGGCACCGACGGAAAACACGTCGCGCGGCTCTGGAGCCGTTCGGGCGAGAACGTTTCGGGCGCGTTCCCGGATCTCGTGGAGGCGCTGACCTTCGACGGGGCGATCGACGGCGAGCTGCTGATCCTGCGCGAGGGACGCGTCCAGACCTTCAACGTGCTGCAGCAGCGGCTGAACCGGAAGAGCGTCACGCCGAAGCTCCTCGCGGAGTTTCCCGCCCATATCCGCGCCTACGACCTGCTGTTCGATGGCGGCGAGGACCTGCGCGAACAGCCCTTCGAGGAGCGTCGAAAGCGCCTCGAGGCCTTCATCGCCCGCGAGGACAATCCGCGCGTCGACCTGTCGCCGCTCGTCGGCTTCGAGGACTGGGACGGCCTAGCGACGGCGCGCGCCGATCCGGCGTCGGCGGGCGCCGGCGAGGACGCCGCGGCGGTCGAGGGCCTGATGGTGAAGCGCCGCGACAGCGCTTACGTGGTCGGGCGTCCCAAGGGCCTGTGGTTCAAGTGGAAGCACGACCCGATGACGGTCGACGCCGTGATGATGTACGCCCAGCGCGGCCATGGAAGGCGCTCGAGCTTCTATTCCGACTACACCTTCGGGGTCTGGACCGCGGACGCCGACGGCGAGCGGCTGGTGCCGGTGGGCAAGGCCTATTTCGGCTTCACCGACGAGGAGCTTGCCGAGCTCGACCGCTTCGTGCGCAAGAACACCACGAACCGCTTCGGGCCGGTGCGGGAGGTGACGCACACGGCCGAGCAGGGGCTGGTGCTGGAGATCGCCTTCGAGGGGATCGCCCGCTCGGCGCGGCACAAGTCCGGCGTCGCGATGCGGTTCCCGCGCGTCGCGCGCATCCGTTGGGACAAGCCGACCGCAGAGGCCGATCGGCTGGAGAGCCTCGAGGCGCTGATCGCCCAGAAAGAGGCGGCGGGCTGAGGCGGACGCCGCCTCAGGCGGCCTCGCGCTCCAGCAGCCGGCGGACGAGTTCGAGATCGGCGGGCTTGTCGACGTCGATCGCCGAGCGGCCGAACGGCATGTCGACGATGCCCGCGGTCAGCCCGCCGGTCAGGCGCCCGACCTCCTTGGCGACGCGCTCGGTCGTGAGGCGGCCGGTGGCGTAGGCGAAGATGGCGCTCGGGCCGAGCTTCTGCAGCATCTTGAACGGCCGCTTGCGGAGCTGCTCGAACTCGCGCCAGACCTCGACGCCCCTCAGCGCCTCGATGTGGCGCACATAGAACATGTTGCAGCCGGAGAACTGGCCGTCGGCGAGCTTGATGAAGGTCCGCTCGGTGTCGGGCGCGTCGCGGCTCACGGCCTCGGCGCGCGCGATGCCGAGCGCGAGGTCGACGTCAGGCGCGTTGTCGATGAAGTAGCGGATCCACTCGGGCTCCAGCAGCGCATGGTCGCCGGTCGTCACGAAGGCCGGCGCGCCGATGGCGTTGACGCCCTCGATCACGCTCTCGGCGAGCGACTTCGCCGACTTGATGGTCTCGACGCCCGGGATCTTCACGAGCTTGGGCTTGTTGATCGAGACCAGGATGCGGTCGATGCGGCCGGAGGCGCGCAGGGCGTCGACGACGCGCTCGAGCATCGGACGGCCGCCGACCTCGATCAGCGTCTTGTGGCTGACGCCCTCGGCCTCGGCGAGCTTGTCGCCGCCGCGCCGTGTGCCTGCGAGAATGAGGGCGGCGGTCATGGGCGAAGCTCCTTCGAATAGACGCGATAGGTTTTGTAGGCGCGCCCTCCGCCGAGCGCTTCGCCGATGTGGCGCATCGGCGCGTTGGTTTCGAGCACCCAGGACATTTCTACCCGTCTTACGTTGCGGGCGCGCCCCTCTTCTCGAAACTTCTCGAAAATGTAGAGAGGCATGATCTTACCGAGATAACTCCGGTGATGCTCCTTGCGCACGCCCATCAGCACCACGCGCCCGGAGGTGTAGGAGCGCTTCACCTTCAGCCGCCAAGCGAGCTTGGCCCAGCCGAACGGCAGCAGGCTGCCGTCAAGATCGGTGGTGATCTCGTTGAGGTTGGGAAGCGCGAGGCCGAAGGCCCCCGGCTTGCCGTCCACCTCGACGAACCACAACAGGCGCTCGTCGACCAGCAGCTTCAGCGACTTGGCCAGATGATCGAGCTCCTCCTTGCCGAAGGGCAGGAAGCCCCAGTTCTCCGACCAGGCGTCGTTGAAGATGTCGATCACCGTGGCGAGCTCCGCCTCGTAACGCGACATGTCGAGGTGCCGCACCGTGATCTCGGGCGGGCGCGGACGATCGAGGATGCGCTCGATCGCGCGCGGAAACGGCACTTCGGTGTCGTGCAGATAGGCGAAGAGATCCATCTCCTTGCCGTAGCCCTCCGCCTCGACGCGGGGCGCGACGTAGGGAAGGTCGTGCGGCATCAGCAGCATCGGCGGCGTGTCGAAGCCGTCGATCAGGAGGCCGGTCTCCTCGTTGATCGAGAGGTTGAACGGCCCCTGCACCGAGGTCTTGCCGCGCGCCCGCAGCCAGTCCTCGACGGTCTGGAACAGGGCGTGGAAGATTTCCGGGTCGTCCTCGGCCGCGATCATGCCGAACTGGCCGACGACGCCGAGCCTCGGGTCGGCCTGCGCGGTGATGCGCCCGACCGTCCGTCCGCCGCGCCAGGCGAGGAAGAACTCGGCGTCGATGCGCTTGAACAGCGGGTTCTTGGTCTTCGACAGCGCGTCATGACGCTCGATGTCGAGCGGCGACACGTAGGTCGGGTCATTGGCGTGCAGGCGCTTTGGCAGGTTGATGAACTGGGTCATCTCCCGCCGGCCCCTGACGGGACGGATCTCGAGGGCGCTCACCGCGGGGCCTCCGCCAGCACGGTCTTGGGCGGACGCGGAACGCGCGACGGGCGCCAGCCGGCGTCCATCCGCCAGATGCGGAAGAGGCCGAAGACGGTGAACAGCAGGATGCCGGCCCAGGCGCCCACCGCCGGGCGCACGATGCCGGTCAGGCCGAGCGTCGTCAGCAGGCCGTCGATGAGCAGGAAGCCAAGGCCGCCGAGCAGCGCGTAGGCCATGTGGCGGGTCGAGCGCACGTCGCGCCAGTTGAGGAGCGAAGCGGGCATCGCAAGCAGCACCATCACGATCAGTCCAACGGGGGAAGCGTAGACGCGTTCGATCAGCGTCTCGTAGAAGGGCAGCGGCGCGTTCGGGGTCTGCTCGCCCGCCACGACCTTGCGGGCCGCGGTGAGCGAGATGCGGCTTTCCGGAATGAGCGCCGCCAGCACGTCGTCGGGCGTCATGGTCGTGCGCCAGACGCCGTCGGCGGAAGACCGCTCGTTGAGCGTCGCGCGCTCCCAGGAGACGCGCTCGGCGCCCGAGAGGGTCCACTCGCCTTTCCGGTAGCGCGCCTCTTCGGCGACGATCCGGGAGGTGACGATCTTGTCTGGATTGCGGTCGTAGATCCGCACGTTCTTCAGCTTTCGGGCCTTGTCGCTGACGCGGTCGAACGAGACCACCGCCTCGCCGACGCGCAGCCAGGTGGTCTTGGCGGTCTTGCCCTGCTGTTCGGCGCGCTCGAAGCGCTGCGTGACCTTGATCGCGAGCTTGGCCTCGGCGCGCGGCGCGACGACGTCAATCAGCGTCGAATGCAGGATCACGAGCGCGAAGGCGCCCGGGGCCATGGCGACGAACATCGAGAAGGTGCTCTTGCCCGCCGCCCGCATCGCGACGATCTCGCTGTTGCGCGCAAGCAGCGCGAGCGTCAGCAGCGCGCCGACGAGCGTTCCGAGCGGCAGCGAATGGACGAGCAGCGTCGGCAGCCGCAGGCCGATATATTCGATGATGCCGGGGACGCCGTCGCCCTGGTCGAGGATGTCGCCGGCGTTGTCGACGAGATCGAGGATCTGCGCGATGAAGGCGAGGATCAGCGTCGCGACGACGGCGAGCTTGAACAGCGTCAGGCTGAGATAGCGCGCGAACCGCATGTCAGCCCTCCGCCGGCCGGACGCGGCCCTTGAGGCCTCGGAACGCCCTCGTGATCGCGCCCTCGATCCCGTCGACCATCCGCGAGATCGCGGTGTCGCCCGGCCGGTCGGTCGAGGTCGTGAACAGCCAGACCGACATCGCGAGGAACGCCGCGAAGGGCGTCCAGCAGGTGATCCAGGCCGGCGCGACGCCCTTGTCGGCGAGCGTCTCTCCGATCTGCAGCGAGTTGTGGTAGAGCACGGTCGCGACCGCGGCTGTCACCATGTTGGCGATGCGGGTGTTGCGCCGCATGGTCATCGACAGCGGCACGATCAGCAGCGGCAGGAAGATCAGCGACAGCGACCGCGCTATGCGGGAGTGGAACTCGGCCGACAGCTGGTTGTAGGGCGCCGACGGCGCGGGCTCGCCCATCTCGGTCCAGAGCTCGGACAACGTCAGCTCGCGCTCGCTGCCGCCGCGCGGCCGGAACGGCGGCGCCGTCAGGTCGAATTTCCGGTCGAGAACAAAGTCCTGGAAGCGCAGGGTCGAGGGCCGCTCCGCGCCATAGTCGCGGATCACGGCGCCGTTCTTCAGCCGGAGCTGGATCTGAAGCTTGTCGGGCGTGAGCTCGAGCTCGCCGCCCTCGGCGCTCGTCACCACGTCGACGTCGTTCTCCCGGTTCTGGATGAACACGCCGCGCAGCTTGCGGCCGGTCTTGTCGACGTCGTCGGCGGTGATCGTCAGCCCGTCCTTCACGCTGATGAAGGTCGCGGCCGGCGCATGCGCCCGCCAGGCGTAGGAGACCGACTGGTTGATGATCTCGCGGTAGGAGTAGCGGCAGTAGGGAGCGGCGTAGCCGACGATCACGATGCTGAGGATGCTCAGAAGCGCGCCGAGCATGATGAGCGGCCGCACCAGCGTGCGCACCGAGACGCCCGAGGCCAGGCCCGCCTCGAGCTCGGCGCCCATGCTGAGCTTTGAGATCGACGAGTAGATGCCGAGCGCGAAGCCCGCGGGCATCGCGAAGCCCATGTAGTGCGGCACGAGATTGGCCGCGAGCGCGAAGGCGATGAACACCGGCGCGCCAGCGGTCGCCAGAATGTCGATGAGGCGCAGGATGCGCTCCAGCAGCAGCGCCGACAGCACGACGCCGAGGCACAGCAGCATCGGCTTCAGCGTGAGCATCAGCACGTAGCGGTCGAGAATCCGCAACCTGGGCAGGCCGATCGACGCCATCAGGCGGCGACCCAGCGGGCTTTGAGCTCGGCCGCGAGCGCGTCGAGCGCCGCGTCGTCGAGATCGGCGCCGGAGCCGAGGTTGGGCGGCCCTGGCCAGCCGGCGTCGGCGACCTCGACGCCGCCGAACGAACGCGTCCCCTCATAGCGAGGGATGACATGGAAGTGGACGTCGGGATCGACCATCATCAGCATCAGGTAGTTGATCCGCTCGTAATCGACGAAGCCCTTTAGCACGCGCTCGATCCCGGCGACCGCCTCGCGCAGGTCCGCAAAGGCCTGCGGGCTGAGATCGGAGAACGCCGTCGCCTGCTCCCTGCACACGAGCACGAGCGAACCGAGCGTCGGCTGCTTCGGCCGCACGAGCACGGTCCAGGCCCCGATCTCCGCGACCGCGGAGCGGGGATGGCCGAACTTCTCCATCGTGGCGTTGGTCATCGGAAGGGTCATCGAACGAGGAAGGACTGCGATCCTTTAAGGCGAGCCATTCGCCGAAAGGATGGCGCGCGCGCTGGCACCATACGGATTTCGCGGCTAAACGACAGGCCCGGATAGTCCCGGGGACAGGAGACGCGCAAGAGGAATGACGGAGAATGCGAACGCGGCCGCTGCGGCGGCGCAGGCGACGACGGCGGTTCTGATCGGCCAGTCGACGGTCCAGATCTGGGGCATGAGCTCCGCCGAGCGCCTCACCCGGCAGCTTGCGCGAGCGGGCGTGAAGGACGTGCGCGTCTCGGCCGAAGGGCTCGAAAACGTCGGCTCCGTGGTGATCCTGCGGATTGATTTCGCCTACGACCAGCGCCTGATCGACGCGCTCGCGACCCGGCCCGGCGCGACGCTCGTCGCGGGCGGCGTAGCGATCGCCTCCGCGGTCGCCGGACGCGACGCGCAAGCCGCGTCGGGCGTCCTTGCAAGCGGCGAAGCGCCGGTCGGAACCGAGATCCTCGACTCCGAGGGGCTGGCGGGCTCCTACAACCGCAAGCTCCGCAAGCGCGAGATCGCCTTCGTCATTCCGCTCAACTCCCAGAGCGTGAAGGACGTCGAGGCCCGCAGCTTCGCCGGCTCCTACAAGGGCGTGACCGACTTCGTCACCAAATACTGGTGGCCGGCCCCGGCCAAGGCCGTCACCAAATGGTGCGCGGTGCGCCGCATCACGCCCAACCAGGTCACCTATCTCGGCCTGTTGCTGATGTTCGTGGCGCTCGGCATGTTCTGGGAAGGCTGGTATCTGCTCGGCCTGATCCCGGCCTGGATCATGACCTTCCTCGACACCGTCGACGGCAAGCTCGCGCGCGTCACGATGACCTCGTCGAAATTCGGCGACATTCTCGACCACGGCATCGACCTCATCCACCCGCCGTTCTGGTGGATCGCCTGGATCATCGGCCTCGAGAAGGCCGGCATGCCGGTCGCCCATCCCGAGCTGCTGGTCTGGATCATTGTCGGCGGCTACGTGGTGCAGCGCCTGTTCGAGGGCGCGTTCATCCGGCTCTGGGGCTTCCACATGCATGTGTGGCGGCCGTTCGATTCGTTCTTCCGCCTCATCACCGCGCGGCGGAACCCGAATCTCGTGATCCTGACCGCCTTCACGCTGATCGGCCGGCCGGACTGGGGCATGATCCTGGTCTGCGCCTGGATCGTGCTGTCGCTCGTCGTCCATCTCTTTCAGCTCGTGCAGGCCGCGGTGGAGAGCCGGTCGAGAACGCTCGTGTCCTGGCTCGACGCCGCATGACCCTGCGCCTCGGCGTCGTTTCGAACGCCCGGAGTTGGCGCAACAGGGCGGAGGCCGACCGCACAAAGCCCGCGGCCGACTTCCTGCACGCGATCCCGGAGACGCTCGACGACTATCCGCGCGTGCTCAAGGGGTTCGCGGAGGCCGGCGTCGACCTGCTCGCGGTCGACGGCGGCGACGGCACGCTGCGCGACGTGCTCTCGGCGTTGCCCGCCGCCTATGGCGACAGGCTCCCCGCCATCGCGCTGATGCCGAGCGGGAAGACGAACGTCGCCGCGCTCGACGCCGGCCATGTGGGCCGCGGCGCCGGCGCGCTCGCGCGGCTTGCGGGTCGGGCGAACGCCGGCCTTCCGCTCGAGACCCATGTCCGGCGGCCGATCCTCGTCACGACCGACGGCTGGACTCGCGCCGGCTTCGTGTTCGGCCTCGGCGCCTATGAGCGCGCGACCCGGCTCGTGAACGAGCGGGTGCATTCGAAGGGCTTCGCCCAGCAGCTCGGCGTCGCGCTCGGCGTCGTGGGCTCAGTCGCCGCCGCCTTCGGCAAGGACCGCGAGGTCTGGCGCGAGGGCGTCCCGCTCTCGATCGCGGTCGACGGCGGGCAGCCGCGCGAGGGCGCGAGCTTCGTCGCTCTGGCGACCTCGCTCGATCGGCTGATCCTCGGCCTCTGGCCGTTCTGGGGCGAGGGCGATGGCGCGATCCGCATGACCGAGATCTCCGCGCCGCCGCGCCGGCTCGCACGCGGTCTCGCGGCGATCGCGGCGCGGCGGAAGCCGAGCTTCGCCGACGAGGCGGGCTATCGCAGCTTCCGCGCCGAGCGGGTGTCGCTGACGCTTTCCGAGCCCTTCATTTTCGACGGCGACACATTCGCGCCGGGCGCCGACGGGCGCGTGGAGCTCGTCGCGGGGCCGCAGATCAGGTTCGTTCGGCTGTGAGGCGAGCAGAGATCGGCCGCGTGCTTCGCGACGGCCCCGCGGGCCTCCTCGGCATGAGGGCTGGCGAGGTCGCCGAAACCGGCCTCATGCTGAAGAGCCGGCGGTTCGTCGGCGTCTCGACGCACGCAGCCGAGTTCAGCCGATGACCGCCGCGCAAGCCGCCCTGACCCGCTTCGTCGCCGAGGAGCTCGCCCGGCCGGTCCCGCCCGCCGTCGCGACCTTCGCGGCAGAGCTTGCGGCGCGAGGCGGGCAGGGGGTCGTGGGCGTGCTGTTCTACGGGTCGGCGCTCAGGACCGGCGCGACCGACGGGCTGCTGGACTTCTACGTGCTGCTCGACCGGTTCGACGCCTGGGAGGCGCGCCCGCTGATCGCCAAGGCTGGCGCGCGGCTGCCGCCCAACGTGGAATACGCCGAGACCACCGCGGCCGGCATGACGCTGCGCTCGAAGCTGGCGGTGATGACGCTTGACCAGTTCCGCCGCCACGCCCGCCACGAGAGCCGCGACACCACCATCTGGGCGCGCTTCGCGCAGCCCTGCGCGCTCGTGTGGTCGCGCGACGCCTTCGCGGCCGAGCGGGTCGCCGAGGCGGTCTCGATCGCGATCCGCGGCGCAAGCTGGTGGGCGGCGCATCTCGGACCTGCCCGCGGCTCCGCCGCCGACTTCTGGCTCGCGCTGTTCGCGCGCACCTATTCGTCGGAGCTGCGCGTCGAGAGCGGCTCGCGGCCGGGCTCGATCGTCGAGGCGGCGCCGGAGCGCTACGGCGCGGCGCTGCGGCTCGGCTGGGCGGCCGAAGGCCTCGCGTTCCGCGAAGACCTGAACGAGCTCGCGCCGGCGATCTCCGAGGATGACCGCCAGAAAGCCGAAGGGGCCTGGAAGACGCGCAAGCGCCTCGCCAAGCCCCTCAATCTGCTTCGGCTCGCCAAGGCCGCCTTCACCTTCTCAGGCGGCGCGGATTACATCGCCTGGAAGATCGAGCGGCATTCGGGCCACAAGGAAGTCGTCACGCCATTCCAGCGCCGACATCCGCTGCTGGCCGCAGGGCCGGTCTTGTGGCGGCTCTGGCGGAAAGGCGTTCTGCGCTGACGGGCCGCGCCGGGAACGGCGTGACGTTGTCGGGCAGAAGGCCGAACTCGCGGCCGACGCGGGTCATCAGCTCGACCGCGAAGTCGATGTGCTCGAACGTGTGCGCGGCGCTCACCGAGGACCGCAGGAACGCCTGGTGGCTCGGCGTCGCGGGCGGCAGCGCGAGGTTGAGATACATGCCCTCGTCGACGAGCCGCTTCCAGAACGCGACCGCGACGTCGACCTTGTCGAGGATGACGGCGACGATCGGGTTGGCCTCGGGGCCGACCTGGAAGCCGGCCGACCTCAGCCCCGTGTAGAAGCGCTCGGCGTTCGCCGTCAGCTTCTCGCGGCGCTGCGGCTCGGCGCGCAGGGTCTCGAGGGCGGCCGTCGTCGAGGCGACGATCGCCGGCGGCAGCGACGCCGTGAACATGTAGGGGCGCGCGGCGATGCGCAGAATTTCGAAGCCATCGAGGCTCGAGACGCAGTAGCCGCCGACGCTCGCAAGGCTCTTGGAGAAGGTGCCGACCACGAAGTCGACGTCGTCCTCCACGCCCTCGCGCTCGGCGAGGCCGCGGCCCTTTTCGCCGAGCACGCCCATCGAATGCGCCTCGTCGACGAGCAGATAGGCGCCGAACTCGCGCTTGACGTCGACGAACTCCTTCAGTGGGGCGGTGTCGCCGAGCATCGAATAGATGCCCTCGACCACGATCAGCTTGTCGCCCGGCTGGTCCTTCAGCCGGTTGAGGCGCTTGGCGAGGTCGTCGGGATTGTTGTGACGGAAGCGCACGACCGGCGCGTGGCCGAGCCGCGAGGCGTCGTAGATCGAGGCGTGGCTGTCGGCGTCGAGGAACAGGTGGTCGTTCTGGCCGACGAGCGTCGAGATCATGGCGAGGTTCGCCTGATAGCCCGTCGAGAACACCATGCAGTGCTTGCGGCCGTAAAAGTCGGCGAGCGCGGCCTCGAGCTCCTCATGGCCCTTGTACGAGCCGTTCGCGATGCGCGAGCCGGTGGTGCCGGTGCCGTGCATGCGGATGGCCTCGACGGACCGCTCAACCGAGTGGGGATCGAACGTCAGGCCGAGATAGTTGTTGGTGCCGAACAGCACGGTCTTGCGGCCGTTCACCACGGCTTCGACCGAGGACAGGACGTCGTCGAACTTGATCGAGAACGGGTCGGCGCCGCTGTCGCGCATCCGGCCGTAACGCTCGGCGAGCGGCGAGAACTTCGAAAGAATGGACATTACGCGTCACTCCGCAGCGCCGAGAGCGTGTTCAGCAGGTCCTGAACAGTCACGACGCTGGCCATGTCATGCAGCGGGATCGAGATGTCGAACTTGTCTTCCAGCGCCATGGTGAAATTCATCACGGCGATCGAGTCGAGGCCAAGATCATTAACGATATTCATCTCAGGCTTCAGCTCGACTTTCCGGTTCAGCACGCTCTCGAGGACTTCCGAAACTTCGGAAAGCAACGCCGCTTGATCTTCACTCATCTTTTCGCCTTGGCGAAACGCCAACGCAAACTTTGGTCGAACGGGAAACTAGGTATCCGCCGCCACCCTGTAAAGTTCGCGAAGACGCATCGAAAACACTAATCAATGCAGCTTGTTACACAGTCGTAACCGTCGCTGTTCACTTCAAAAACCACGAGTCGACGGTCCTTCGATAGACAGGCGCCGACGGATCGATCCGGGGTGTTGCGCAAATGCCCGACGACCCGTTCCGACGGGCTCGCGATCGGTCAGCGGCCAGGGCGGACGCGCTGACGCGGCCGTGACCGGAGTGAGGATTTTCAAACGCTTGCAAGGCTTTGGCGGGGGATGACCGAACGGTTCGGTCATCTGTCTTTCCTGTCCGCTTGGCGGCCTGAGAGCGCGTTGCGCGTCGTCAGGCCCGTGATCGACGTCCTGAACGCGGTCGAAAGCGGGCGGAACTGAAATAATTCGGCGCCGAATGTGTACGGCGCGACGGGGCGAACAGGCTCGGATCAGAGGGCGCGGGAGCGATCCGGGCGGCCGTTTCGTCGCCGCCGCCCGTAACGGTTCGTGAACCGGGCGGCGTCCGCCGCGCGAGTCGTCAGGCGGCCGTCGAGACCATCGCCAGATACATTTCCCGGGCGCGGGCGCGGCTGAGCTTGCCCGACGAGGTGACGGGCAGAGCGTGGGCGCCGACGAGGCGCACCGTCACGGGCGTCCCGAACTTCAGCCGCAGCACCTTCGAAATCTCCTCCGCGAGCGCATCGCGGGCGGTTTCGTCCTTGGTGCGGCACTGGACGAGCGCCACCACCTCCTCGTTTTCGTCGCGGTCGACGGAGAACACCGCGACGTCGCCCGAGCGCATGCCCGCGACCTCGGCCTCGACGGTCCATTCGAGGTCTTGCGGCCAGACGTTGCGGCCGTTGACGAGGATCAGGTCCTTGGCGCGGCCGGTGATCACGAGCTCGCCGCCGGTCAGGTAGCCGAGGTCGCCGGTGTCGAGCCAGCCGTCGGGCGTGATCGTCTCGGCGGTCGCCTCGGGCTCGCGAAAATAGTCGCGCAGCAGGCTCGGGCCCCTGGCGAAGACGCGCCCGACCCGGCGTTCGGGAAGCGCGGCGCCGTCCGGCGAGCGGCACTCGATCTCGTGGTCGGGCAGGGCGGGTCCGCAGAGCACGAACTCCCGTTCGCGCTCCGTCCCGGCCGTGGGCGCGGCCGCGAGGTTCTCGCTCTCCAGCCGGTCGAGGTCGACGGTCTCGGTCTTCAGCCCCTGGTCGAGCGGCGCGAAGGAGAGCGCAAGCGTCGCCTCGGCCATGCCGTAGCTCGCCACATAGGCGCGGGCGTCGAAGCCGTTGGGCCTGAAGCGCTCGGCGAAGCGGCGCAGCACATGCGGGCGGATCATGTCGCCGCCGATGCCGGCGCAGCGCCAGGAGGAGAGGTCGAGCGCTCCGAGATCGACGGTCTGCGCGCGCTGGGCCGCGAGCTCGAAGCCGAAGCTCGGGCTGTAGGAGATCGTGGCCCTGGCCCGGGCGATCATGTCGAGCCAGAGCAGCGGACGGCGGGCGAAGTCGCGGGTCGCGAGATAATCGACCGAGAGCCCGGCGACGATCGGCGACAGCATGAAGCCGACCAGTCCCATGTCGTGGTAGAACGGCAGCCAGGAGACGCAGCGGTCGCCGGCGCGCGTCTTGAGGCCGTCGCGGCTGATCCCCGTCGCGTTCGCCATCAGCGCGCGGTGGGTGACCGAGACGCCCTTCGGGAACCGCGTGGAGCCCGACGAGAACTGCAGATAGGCGAGGGCGTCAGGATCGGGCGTCGGCAGCGGGCGCGGATCGGGCTCCACCGCCTCGAGGTCGCCGATCACGCCGACGAGCCGCAGCGGCAGTCCTTCGGCGCCCTCGATCAGCCAGTCCTTCATCGCGGCCGGGGCGAAGGCCGCGGAAGCGTCGGCGCACTCCATCATCTTTCGGGTGTGGGCGAGATAGGTCTCGCGGCCGCCGAACGCCATCGGGAGCGGCATCGGGGCGGGCACGGCCCCGGCGTAGGCGCAGGCGAAGAACAGGCGGACGAAGTCGCCCTCGGTGTCGGCGATGAGCGCGACGCGGTCGCCGGGAGCGACGCCCGCGCCGAGAAGCTTCGCGGCGAGCGCGCGCGCGTCGTGCGCCAGGCCGGCGTAGGACGCGGTCTCGACGAGGACGCCCTTGCCGGAATGGAAGTTGAAGCCCTCGGGGCCGCGCCCCGCGGCCTCGAGCGCGTGAAGGATGGTCGGGTTCGCTTCGGTCACGCCGCCGGCCCCAGCGCCTCGGCGAGCGGGGCGGAGGCCTCGCGGCGCTCGATGCCGGTGATGCGGCCCTCAGAAAGGCGCACCACCTCGTCGGAGGCCGCCGCCCAGGCGGGCTGATGCGAGATCGCGATGACGGTGAGGCCGGTCGAGCGGGTGAGCTCGACGACGTTCTCGACGATCGCGGCCTCGGTGCCGGGGTCGAGCGCGGTCGTGGCCTCGTCGAGGATCAGGAGCTTCGGCCGCTGGATGAGCGCGCGCGCGATCGAGATGCGCTGGCGCTGGCCGCCGGAAAGCCGCGTGCCGCGCTCGCCGACCACGGTCTCGACACCCTCGGGCAGCTCCGCCACGAACTGGGAGGCGCCGGCCTGCTCGAGCGCGAGCATCACGTCGGCGTCGGTGAATTCCGGCTGGCCGAGCGTGACGTTGGCGCGCAGCGTGTCGTGGAACAGCATCAGCTCCTGCGGCACGTAGCCGGTCATCCGCCGCCACGCCCCGAGATCGAGCGTGGGCAGGGGCTTGCCGTCGATCAGGATCTGGCCGCCGGTCGGCTCGTGTAGGCCGAGCAGCAGGTCCACCATGGTGGTCTTGCCTGCGCCGGACGAGCCGGTGATCGTCGTGACCCAGCCCTTGGGCGCCTGGAAGCTCGCGCCGCGGATCACCGGGATCGCTCCGAAGGCGAAGTTCACCTCGCGGAACTCCACGCCCATCTCGAAGGTCGGCGTTTCGCCGCCATGCGAGGGCTCGCGCATCGACCGGGCGAGCTCGACCGAATTGTAGATGGCGTTGAAGCCGGACTGGGTCAGCCGCACGTTCTGGAACGCCTGCTGGGCCTTGCCGATGGTCGAGACGGTGCGGGCGAGCAGCAGCGCCATCACCACCACCTGGCCGGGCGACTGCTGCATCACGCCGATCGAGAAATAGAGGCCGCCCGCAAGGCAGATCGCGAGGATCGGCTCCTGCAGCGCCTTGTTGGTCTCGCGCGCGAACGACTGCTTCTGCTGCGCCTGCCGGATTTTCTCCGCGTCTCGCTCGAACAGCGCCTGGAAGCGCGCGTGCCGACCCATCGCCTTCATGGGCTTGATGCCGACGAGAAGGTCGGTGAGCCCGCCTACCATCGCGCTGATGCGCTTCTTCTGCTTGCGCGCGGCGCGCTTGCCCGAGGTGATGAAGCGGTTGAGCGTCAGGATCATCAGCAGGCCGACGCCGAGCGACAGCAGGCCGAGCTTCCACGAGAACAGGAACACCACCAGCGAATAGGTGACGACCTGGATGAGCTCGGCGAGGAACTTCGCGAGCGCGTTGTAGGCCTCGCCCGCCTGGATGGCCTCGACCGAAAGCGAGGCCGAGAACCGCCCGACCGGCTGGCGGACGTAATAGGACCAGCGCGCCGCGAGCAGCGCGTCGATGAGGTCTAGCCGCAGCTTGGTCTGGACGTCCGCGCCGGCGCGCCCGACGCGGTTCATGGCGACGATCGTCAGCGCGGCCTTGAGCGTCATGCCGGCGATCAGGATGAAGACGAACAGGCCGAGCGAGGGTTCGAGCCCGATGTCGCGGATGGTCTCGGCGATCTTGCCGCTGAGGCCCTTGCCGGCCTCCGCGCCCTGGGGGCTCATGAGCGCGGCGAGCGGCAGCAGGCTCGCGATGCCGAGGCCTTCGGCGACGCCCGCCAGCGCGAGCAGGCACATGGTCCCCATCGTGCGGCGAAGCGGGATCACGGTCGCGATGCGCATCAGCGTCGACTTGCGGGGCGCGGTCGACTGAGCGGCGGCCAAAACGGGGTCTGAAGGCTGCGGGGCCATGAGGCTCTTCGGTTTCGGCGCGAGGCGAGCGAACGCGGCGCGGTCCGCGCGGCGCCTTGCGTGAGGGCGGCTTTCTAAGGGCAATCGGACGCCGCCTCAAGCGCACGGGCGCAAGGCTGGGCGGCGCGTCGCGCGATGTGCGGCCGCTCAGCGCCCTCGGCGACGTTGACGGACGGCCTTCAAAGCGCCCATGAACGCGCGGATTTTAAGCGTCGCGCGATCCAGAACCCATCTGCCATGAGCGAGCCCGAGGGCGCCGCCGGACCCACCGTCTGGCTCCTGACCGACGACCGGCCCGGCAACCGCAGCCAGGCGATCGGCGCTGCGCGCGCGCTCGGCCGGCCGTTCGAGGAGAAGCGCCTCGCGTTCAACGAAAAGGCCAAGCGCGCGACGCCGCGCCTCGGCGCGACGCTCGAGACGCTGGACGATGTCTCGCAGGCGTCGATCGCGCCGCCCTGGCCGGATCTCGTGATGGGCGCCGGCCGCCGCGTCGCGCCCATCGCCCGCTATGTGAAGGAGCGGAGCGGGGGCCGCGCCAAGGTGGTTCTGGTCGGGCGGCGCGCGCCCGGCGGCTTCGCCGACCTGACGATCCGCTGCTCCTACTTCCGCCAGGCGCCGGACCCGACGCTGCTCGAACTCTCGCTGCCGCCGACCAAGATCGACGCCGCCGCGCTCGCCGCCGCGGCGACGGGCCCCGATCCGCTGGACGGTCTGCCGCATCCGCGCGCTGTGGCGCTCGTCGGCGGACCGACGGGCCGGCATCTGTTCTCCGACGCATTCGCCGGGCGCATGGCGCAGGAACTCGCCGCAGCCGCGACCGCCGCGGGGGCTTCGCTCGCGATGGTGACCAGCCGCCGCACGCCACCTTCCGCGATCGCCGAGATGCGCCGAAACGCGCCCACGGCTGACATCCGCGAATGGCGTCCCGGCGGCGGCCCCGATCCGGTGGCGGCGCTGCTCGCTTTCGCCGACCTGCTGGTCGTCACCGGAGAGAGCGAATCGATGCTCGCCGAGGCGGCGGCGGCCGGAAAGCCGCTCACCATCGTTCCGCTGCGCGAAAAGCCGGCGGGCTGGAAACAGCGCCTGCGCGACCGGATCGCCGCCGCCGCGCAAGGGTCCGGTCCCGTGGCGAGGGTCTGCGCGCGCGCCATGCGCGACGGCTGGGTCTCGCCGCGCCGATCGCTCGCCGACCTCCACGCGGTGATCGTGTCGCGCGGCTGGGGCCGCGTCTTCGACGGCCGGCTCAATCTTGACCCGCCGGCTCCGCGCGAGGAGGACAGTCTCGTTCGCGAGCGCACCGAGGCGCTGTTCGCGACGCCCGTTTCGGAGAAAGCCGCGTGACCGGGCTCCTGAGCAAATTGCTGCCTTCGCGCGCCGACGCGGCGCCGAAGCCCTTCGTGCGCGACTACGGCGTCTGGGTGCTGGGAGGCTCGGCCGAAGCGTTCGAGGCGGCCGCCCCGCTGATCGAGGCTGCGCTCGTCGCGCAGCCGCGGCTCAAGATCTATGTCACCGGGCCGAAGGCCGCCGCGGAGGCGCTAACGCGTCGCTTCCCGCGCTACGTCGTGCGCGACGCGCCGCCGGCCTTCGGGCTTCTCGTCCGCCGCTTCCTCGCCGCCACGCGCATGCGCTGCGTGATCGCGCTCGACGACGTCGACGTGCCGGCCGCGACCCTGTCGGGCGTGCTGGGATACGGCCTCGCGCTCGTGTCGCTCCGGACGAGCCCCGGCGCCGCCGCGGCGAAGCCGGACATCGCCGGGGAGGCGCTGCTGAAGCTCGACCTGTCGCGCGGCTCCATGGACGAAGCCGTGGCCGAACTCGGCAAGGCGATCGCGCGCGACCACAAGCTGCTGCGGGCGACCGACCGTCGCCGCTTTACGCCCTCGGCGCTGGCGCTTGCGGCCGCCACGGGGGCGAAATCGCGGGCGCTTGTGGACTGGCGGCTGAAGCGGCTCGTCACGCCGCAGGAGCTGTTCGCCGAACTCGGCCGTCCCGAAACGGTGTTCTGCCTCGGCACCGGGCCGTCCTCCGAGGATCCGATCCTGCGGACCATGGCCTATGACGTGCTCTTCCGCGTGAACCGCAAATGGGCGGGGCGCAGCCACTTCACCAAGCCCGACATGGTGTTCACGGCGCGGCAGTCTGTGATGGTCGCGACCGAGGGAGCCGTCTTCGGCGTGCGCTCGCACGCCTCGGAGGTGCGGCTGATGCGCACCCGCGCCTTCGACCCCCGCCGCGGGCGCTCGGCGTTCGCGCGCGCCGATCTGATCGCGCCGGCGCTCGTCGACTACGACTGGGGCGCGTTCCGTCCGACCAACGGCGCGGCGATGCTGGCGGTGTCGGTGGCGCTTGCGCCGAAACGCCTCATCGTCGCCGGCATCGACATGTACAGCCATCCCGACGGGGCCTATCCCGGAGACGCCGCGACGCCGAACGCCTTCGCGCCCGCCCATGACGCGGAGACCGAGCGAGAGTTCCTGCTGCAGCGTCTCGAGAGCTATGCGGGCGAGCTCGTAATCGTCGGCGACACGCTGCGGGCCGCCTTCGAGGCGCGGGGCGGACGCCTGGGCCGCTTGCCCTCCGGCGACGACGCGGCGTAGGGTCCGCGCGCCGCGCCGGGCGCGACGCCATAGACAAACGAGAGGCGCTCTAAAGTAGAGCGTGGACGCCGTGGGCAAGCCTGCTGACACACGCAAGAAGTTCAAGACCCGGTGGTACCATCGGCATCCGAAATACTGGTTCCGCAAAGATCGGGTGCGTCCGGCCGGCCATCGCAGCGCGCCCGAGGTGGTCCGTCTCGATCCCGAGCCCGGCGTCACGCCCTCGGACAAGCCGCCGGTCCGCATCTTCCTCGGAACCGAGCCGCTTCAGGCCCGCGCCGAGCGCGTCTTCGTGTGGTCGGTGCGCAAGCATCGCGATCCCGCGCGCGCCTATGAGATCCACCTCATGAAGGATCTCATCGGCTTCGACCGCACCGGCTGGACGACGGGCTTCACCAACTATCGTTTCGCGATTCCCGCGCTCGCCCATTCGAAGGGGCGCGGCATCTACAACGACGTCGACCAGATCTATCTCGCCGACCCGTCCGAACTCTTCGACCTCGACATGGGGGACGCCTCGGTTCTGTGCATCGAGCCCGGCGAGACCTCGGTGGCGCTGATCGACGCGCCTAGAATGGCCCCGCACTGGCGCGTTCAGGACGCCCAGGGCGGCATGAAGCGCGACTTCTTCCTCGAGATCATGAACGGCCGCGGACTTCTGGGGCTGATGGGCCCCGAATGGAACTCCCGCGACAACGAGTTCACGGCCGATCGCTCGAAGTGCTTCCACTTCACCACCTTGCGCACGCAGCCGTGGCAGCCGTTCCGCGACCAGTTGCGTTACGAGCCGCACCCCGATGGCGAGGTCTGGTATGCGCTGGAGCGCGAGGCGGACGCGGCGCGGTTCAACAGCTTCACGCGCGAGCGTCCCGGCTCCGGTTTCGCCGCCGCCATCGCGCGGGCGTCGAACGGCGCGCCGGCGGCCGCCGGGTCGGAACGGCGGCATCAGTCGGAGGTCGCAAAGCTCATCGCCGGGACCGGCGCCAAGACCGTTCTGGACTATTCCGCCGTCGCGCCCGACGGGGCGGCGCGCAGCTTCCGGGGCGCCGAAACGTCGGCGCGCCCCGCGGGCGCGCTTTTCGCCAAGCCGGTCTCTGGCTCCTTCGACGGCGTCGCGGCGATCGACGCGCTTTCGGGCGTGCCCGAGGAGGACGTTCCCTGGGCGCTCGACGAACTGTTTGGCGCCGCGCGCCGCTTCGTCTACGTCGCCGTGGCGATCGACGCGGCCCGCATGACGGGCGGCGCGGCGCCGCTTCCGCCGGAATGGTGGCGCCTCCAGATGGAGCTCGCGGCGAACCGCAATCCGGGCCTGCGCTGGACGCTGCTCACCGCCGACGGCTCGGGGCTTTCAAGCATCCAGGTCCATGGCGGCGCGCCGAGCGTCGCAGCCGCGGCCTGAGCGGGCGCGCCCTTCCAGCCTCGTCGACTTCGGGCGCGCGCCGCGCTAGCGTCGCGCCGACGAAGCGAATGTCCGCGTCACCAGCGAGTGCGACATGAACCTCAGCGCCTCGGCCAAGCTTCAGGCCCGCTCGATCGTCGCGCTGCTCGTGAGCCGCATGCGCGCGCGCTACATCGGCTCGCGCGCCGGCTATGTCTGGGCGATCGTGGAGCCGCTCGCCTGGGTGTTCGTGCTCAAGATGGCGATCCGGCACAACGGCGACCAGCTGCCGCCGGTCGGCGACAGCTACGAGGTCTTCTTCGCTGTCGGCGTCATCCCTGCGCGCATGTGGCGGATGATCGCCCAAGGCGTATCCTCAGTCATGAACTCGGGGCGGTCGGCGCGGCTTCCTGGATTGCTGCGTCTTGATCTATGCTACGCCAACGGAGTTCTCGAGGCGATCACGGGCTTCGTCGTGATGATCATCGCCTTGTTCATTCTTCAGGTCTTTGGCTTCCATGCGGTGCCCGGAGATATCCTCCATTTCGTGATCGCGTTTTTGGCGATCACGGCCTTTGGCATTGCTTTTGGACTTACGGTCGGTGTCGTTCTCATTCTCGCGCCCGGGCTCCAGCACTTCATCGGCATGTTCTACATGGTGATGTTTTTTACGTCCGGCTTCGCCTTCGTCGTGGACCGCATGCCGCTCGCCACAAAGCAGATCGTGCTGTGGAACCCTCTCGTTCATTTCATCGAGTGGATCCGGATGGGGTTCTACGCGGGCTACGAGTGCCGGTCGCTCGATCTCAGCTACGCCTTCGTGGTGACGATCTGCTGTCTGCTGATCGGGCTCACCGGAGAGCGCATCTTCCGCCGTCACGCTGGGCGCCAGGAAGTCTACGAGGACGCTCAGGAAGTGTGATTGGAACGCCGGCCTCCCGCCCCGTTTCGGCCGCGATCGCTCGCGACAAGCGTCGCGTGTTTTCCAGCAGGTGACATCATGTCCGTCCGGCCCGCTGCCCCGAGACGTCGCGCCTCGCTGATCTGCGGCGCGCTCGCCGCATGTCTGGCGGCGTCGCCGGCGTCCGCCCATCCCCACGTGTTCGTCACGGCGAAAAGCGAGATCGTCTACGGCTCCGACGGGCGGATGGCCGCGGTGCGGCACGCCTGGACCTTCGACGACATGTTCTCCTCGATGGCCGTTCAGGGCCTCGACGCCAACGGCGACGGCCAGTATTCGCGCGAAGAGCTCGCGCCGCTCGCCGAGATCAACGTGACGTCGCTCGACGAGTTCAAGTTCTTCACCTTCGGCAAGGTCGGGGACAAGCGCGTGACGTTCGACAAGCCGCGCGACTACTGGCTCGACCGGTTGCCCGACGGGCGGCTGGTGCTGAACTTCACCTTGCCGGTGAAGGACGGCGCGGCGGAAAGGGGCGCGCCCTTCCGCGTCGAGGTCTATGATCCGACCTATTTCGTCGCGTTCGAGTTCGCCAAGGACGATCCGGCCAGACTGGTGCAGGCGCCCGCCGGCTGCGGCGTGGAGCTGGAGCGGCCGCCGGAGCCGGACGCCGGCCAGCAGAAGCGGCTTTCGGAGTCGTTCTTCTCAGGGCTGTCGCCCGGCGCGAATTTCGGCGCGCAATTCTCGAACACGCTGCTCGTCGCCTGCAAGTGAGCTTGCGCGTGAACCGGCGAGCGACGCCTCGAATCTTTTTCGTTCTGTGCGCCGTCGCCGCGACGCTCTGGCTCGGCGCGGACGCCGTCGCGCAGCTCGCGCCGGCGGGGCCGTTCGGCGTCGGGCGGCCGGACGCGCCGCCGTCCTGCGGCGCGGGCGGTCTGCTCGGCTGGATCTCGGCGTTTCAGTCCGGCTTCTACCTTCAGCTTTCCGGGGCGATCCGGGCGGTGAAGCAGGACTGGTCGGGACTCTGGCTGCTCTGCGGGCTGTCGGTCGCCTATGGCGTCTTTCACGCCGCGGGGCCGGGCCACGGCAAGGCGGTGATCTCGTCCTATCTGGTCGCGACCGGCGACGGGTTCCGACGCGGCGTCGCGCTGTCGGCGGTGGCTGCTCTCGCGCAGGCGGTCGCGGCGATCGCGCTTGTCGGCCTGTTCGCGATCGCGCTCAAAGCCACCAGCATGGCGATGGCCGGCGCGACATGGTGGCTGGAGGCCGGAAGCTACGCCGCGGTGCTCGTCGTTGGGCTCATGCTGCTCTGGCGCAAGGGCGGAGGTTTCCTGCGCGTGCTGCGCGGCGAGCCGGCCCATGTCCACGGACCGGACTGCGCCCACGGCCATGGCGTCGATCCGCAGATCGCCGAGGGGCGCATCGACTGGCGCCAGGCCGGCGGCGCGGTGCTCGCGATCGGACTTCGGCCCTGCACCGGCGCGATCGTGACGCTGGTGTTCGCGCTCGGGCAGGGGATCTTCTGGGCCGGCGTCGCCGCGACCTTCGCGATGGCGATCGGCACCGCCGCGACCGTCGCGGCGATCGCGGCGCTCGCCGTCGGCGCCAAGGCGACAGCCTTGCGCATCGCCTCGGCGCGTCCGGGGATCGGGTCCGCGGTCGTCGCCGGGCTCGAGGCTCTGGCCGCGGCGCTCATCGTCGGGCTCGGCGCGCTGCTTCTCGCAGGATTGCTGGCGTCTGGGACGGGTTGCGCTGGCTGACCGCAGCCAGGAGCCGGCCTTGCATTTTGCGCGCCGCGCCCGACCATGGACGGAACAAGAATCGTTCCAGACACGGGAGCTGCGCCATGATCGCCGTCATCTTCGAGGTCGAGCCGGCGGAGGGCCGCGCGGCGGACTACTTCTCGATGGCGATGCAGCTCAAGGCCGACGTCGAACAGGCGGACGGCTTCATCTCGGTCGAGCGGTTCGAGAGCGTGACGCAGCCGGGCAAGTTCGTGTCGCTGTCGTTCTGGCGCGACGAGGCGGCGCTGCTGAACTGGCGCAAACACGGCCGGCACCAGACGATGCAGAAGGCAGGGCGCGGCGGGGTGTTCGCGGACTATCGGCTGAGGGTCGCGAGCGTCGTCCGCGACTACGGCATGTTCGAGCGCGGCGAGGCCCCGGAGGACGCGGTCGCGCTCCACGGATAGCTCAGCGCGCCAGCCCTTCGGGAGCGCCCTGGAACGCCCGCTCGACGCCCTGCGCGTCCAGCCGGGCCACCCGGCGGGCGAGGTTCCACAGCTCCACCGGCATGCCCTTCAGTCGTTCGCGCGCGAACGCGATCGCTTCGCGATCGTCCCGGCACTCGGCGTCGTCGACGGAGCGGACGCGGTCCGCCTCGTTGACGTGGTAGACGCGGTAGTAGGGCATCGAGACCGTCCACCATGGGGTTGAGAGTCCGGCTCCGCGTAACCTCCACGGGTGGAGACTCGGATCGAAAAGTTAAGGCCGCGTTAACTTATTTCCAAAACGTTAAGCCATGGCGTCGCCGGCCGGCCGCGTCGGCCGAGGGCGTCGCGGGATGACTTCGCCGCGTCGCCTCTCTATCTAGGCGGTCCGACGACAGCGGAGCGCAGCCTGAGCATATGAACGCGCCTTTCTCACCGGCGGACGTCGAGGCCTCCCGCCTTCCGGCCGGCCACCCGCAAGTCCGCAGCGGGCGCGTCGGCGTGCTGCTGGTCAATCTCGGCACGCCCGACGGCATCGACTACTGGTCGATGCGCCGCTATCTGAAGGAGTTTCTTTCAGACCGCAGGGTCATCGAGACGCCGCGCCTCATCTGGTGGCCGCTGCTCAATCTCGTGATCCTGTCGACGCGGCCGGGCCGCAAGGGCAAGGACTACGCGTCGATCTGGAACAAGGAGCGGGACGAGAGCCCGCTCAGGACCATCACGCGCAGCCAGTCCGAGAAGCTCGCCGCCTGCCTCGCCGACAAGGCCCCGACCGTCGTGGTCGACTGGGCCATGCGCTACGGCAATCCGTCGATCGCCTCGCGGATCGAGGCGCTGCAGGCGCAGGGCTGCGACCGCATTCTGCTGGTCCCGCTCTACCCGCAATACGCCGCCGCGACCTCGGCGACGGTCTGCGACAAGGCCTTCGACGCGCTGAAGACGATGCGCTGGCAGCCGGCGCTGCGCGTCGCGCCGGCCTGGGCCGACGATCCGGTCTACATCGAGGCGCTGACGACCTCGCTCAGGGGCGAGCTTGCGAAGCTCGACTTCGAGCCTGAGGTGATCCTGGCCTCGTTCCACGGCGTGCCGCAGTCCTATCTCGCCAAGGGCGACCCCTATCATTGCGAGTGCCAGAAGACCGCGCGGTTGATGCGCGAGGCGCTCGGGCTCGACGAGGAGCGGTTCCGCATCACCTTCCAGTCGCGTTTCGGGCCGGAGGAGTGGCTCCAGCCCTACACCGACAAGACCGTCGAGGCGCTGGCGAAGCAGGGCGTGAAGCGCCTCGCGATCTGCATGCCGGGCTTCACCGCCGACTGTCTGGAGACGCTCGAGGAGATCGCGGGCGAGAACGCAGAGATCTTCCATCACAACGGCGGCGAGAAGTTCGCGGCGATCCCCTGCCTCAACGACAGCGTCGAGGGCATGCGCGTGATCGAGCACGTCGCGCGGCGCGAACTGATGGGCTGGGTCTGACGCGGCGGTTGCCTTCCGCCGCCCGGTCGGGCCCAATGCGCGTCAACGCGCGGTAGGGGGCGACATGTTTTCGGGCGATCTTTCTGGCTTCGACATCGCGGCGCTGGTCGTCGCGGCGCTGGTCATCTTCGTGATCTTCGCCGGCGTGAAGACCGTGCCGCAAGGCTATAACTACACGGTCGAGCGCTTCCAGAAATACACCCGCACGCTGCATCCGGGCCTCACCCTCATCGTGCCGTTCATCGACCAGATCGGGCGGAAGATGAACATGATGGAGCAGGTGCTCGAGATCCCGCGGCAGGACGTGATCTCCAAGGACAACGCCATCGTGCAGGTCGACGGCGTGGCGTTCTTCCAGGTGATCGACGCGGCCCAGGCGTCCTACGAGGTGACGAACCTCGAACGCGCCATCCTCGCGCTCACCATGACCAACATCCGCTCGGTTCTGGGCTCCATGGACCTCGACCACATGCTGAGCCAGCGTGACGAGATCAACTCGCGCCTGCTCCATGTGGTGGACGCCGCGGCCTCGCCCTGGGGCGTCAAGGTCACGCGCATCGAGATCAAGGACATCACCCCGCCCTCCGACATCGTCACCGCGATGGGCCGGCAGATGAAGGCCGAGCGCGAGAAGCGCGCGTCGATCCTCGTCGCCGAAGGCGCCAAGCAGGCGCAGATCCTGGAGGCCGAAGGCCGCAAGGAGGCCGCCTATCGCGACGCCGAGGCGCGCGAGCGCTCCGCGCAGGCCGAGGCGAGCGCGACCACGATGGTGAGCGAGGCGGTCTCGCGCGGCGACATGGCGGCGCTCAACTACTTCATCGCGCAGAAATACGTCGAGGCGCTCAAGGCGATGGCGACCTCGCCCAACCAGAAGACCATGGTGCTGCCCTACGAGGCGACGGCGCTGCTGGGCTCGCTTGCGGGCGTCGCGGAGATCGCGCGCGACTCCTTCGGCGGCGCCGCGGCCGCGACGCCGGCAGCCCGCTCCACCGCTCCGCGGACGACGAGCGTTCCGCCGAGCGGCGGCGTGGTCTTCACCGGCCAGCAGACGCCTCCCGGCGGAGGGGCCTGATGACGCGCAGTTCCGATCGGCTCGTCAGGAGCCTTCCATGATCGAGAGCTTCGTGATCGCGCTCGGCGCCTGGCGGTGGGTCGTGCTCGGCCTCGTGCTGCTCGCCCTCGAGCTCATCGCGCCGGGCACGCTGCTGCTCTGGCTCGGCATGGCGGCGATCGTGGTGGGTGGACTTGCGCTTCTGTTCGATCCGGGCTGGCAGATCGAGGTCGTGGGCTTCGCCATGCTCGGGCTCGCGGCGGCGGTCGGCTGGTGGTTCCTCGGCCGTCCCGACAACGCCGCCTCGACCGATCGACCGATGCTGAACCGCCGGGCCGAGCGCCATGTCGGCCGCGTCTTTACGCTCGAAGCGCCGATCCTCAACGGCGAGGGCCGCATCCGCATCGACGACACGATCTGGCGCGTGCAGGGCCCCGACATGCCCTCGGGTACGCGCGTGAAGGTCACGGCCGCCGACGGCGCGAACCTTTCGGTCGCGCCGGAGCTCTGAAGCCCTTTAGGGCCGGATCGCCGCGATCACCTCGGCGACGTTGCGCGGCGTCACCTCCCAGCGCTTGCCCTCATAGGCGAAGTCGAAGGCGATTCTGCCGGTCTCGCGCTCGAGGCGAAACAGTACCTGCGAGAAGGCCGAGCCGGTCTCTTCCGCGAGCGTCTCGCGCAGGCCCGTCACCTCGTCGTCGAGCTCATCCTCGCGGTTCGACACCGGCTTCCAGTCGTCCGCGCCGTCGCCCGTGAAGCAGTAGCCGAAATTCGACGGATATTTGCCGTCGAAGGTGAACACCATGGCGAGCGAACGCCAGGCGGGATCAAGCCGCGGCATGGCGCCGAGGCCCTTGGCGATCTCGACGATGCGGTCGTCCTTGGTCACGAGCTCTCCCGTCGTCATCCCGCGTCGCCCCAGTTCTTAATATCCTTCGATGACACCCGGTCAAACGTCTCGCCGGGCGCGTTTTCGAAGCGCTTGGAGTTCTCGTAGATGACCTTGCCGCTCGAAGGATCGGTCACCTCGTAGCTCGCGCGGAACGTGTCGGGCCGGTCGCCGGACGAGCGCTTGGCCACGACCTCGACATTGACCTCCTTGCCGTTGTTCACCCAGTCGGCGAACTCGTTCTCCATCTTCTTCCAGGCGCCGACATTGAGGTTGGCGTCCTGGGGCACGAGGTTGATCTCGCCCTGGCCCTTGGTGAAGCGGTAGGCGAACATGTGCCCGCCCTGATCGCCGTCCTTGCCCTTGGCGGCGGCGTCCTTCTGGGCGTCGGTCTCCGACTTCGGCCGCTTGCCGCCGCCGAAGTCCTCCTTGAGCCTGGCCTCGCCGGAGGCGAAGCGGCCTTCCGAGTCTGTGGTCCAGGTAAACTCGTTCTTGCCTTCGGTGCGGCTGACCGTGGCGTTCGGCGCGACCTTCGAGGTCCTGGCGTCGGCCGAGATTTTGGCGTCGGCCGGGATCTTGCCGTATCCCGGCGCCTTGCCGTCTCCGGGAACCTTCCCGTCTCCGGGGATCTTTCCGTCGTTCGCGGCCTTGGCGAGCTTGGCCCCGTCCGCGGCCTTGTCGGCGGCCCTCGCGCCGTCCGAAAGCGTGTCGGCGACGTCCACGCCGCGCTTCACCCATTTGGCGCCGGTGGCGACGTTGCCCGCAAACGGAATGGCGGCGCCGGCCGACAGCGCGGCGTTCGCCCAATCGCCTTCGGCCGCACACCAGGCGCCGTTGGCGAGATCCGCGACCTCGCCCACCACCGGAACCATGCCGGCGCCGTCGAGGACGAGATGGCCGATGTCGGCGGCCGACATCCCGGCCGCTGCCGTCCGCGCGGCGTTGAGCGCCTCGCCGAACGCGTCCGCGCCGCCCGAGGCGACGTCGCCGACGGCGTCGGCCGCGCCTTTCGCCATGTCGAGCGGATTGAGATTGAGGCCCATGCTTCGCTCCCTCAGGTCCCTCGTCGAGATCCGAAGGGGTAGGGCGAAGATTTAATGATCAGATGACAATTGAGGCGAAATATATCTTGCCGGCAAGATGGCGAGAGAAAGTTTTGCCGGCGCAAGACGGCCGGAAACTCTTCGCGTCACTCAGGAAAGATCGAATTTCACGCCTTGGGAGAGCGGCAGGTCCGCCCCGTAATTCACGGTTTGCGTGACGCGGCGCATATAGGCCTTCCAGCTGTCGGAGCCGGACTCCCGGCCGCCGCCGGTCTCCTTCTCGCCGCCGAACGCGCCGCCGATCTCGGCGCCCGAGGGGCCGATGTTGACGTTGGCGATCCCGCAGTCGGAGCCGCGGGCCGACGCGAAGGCCTCGGCCTCGCGAAGGTCGTTGGTGAAGATCGAGGACGACAGCCCCTGCGCGACGGCGTTGTTCAGCCCGATCGCGGCGCCGAGATCGGATTCGCGCGCCACATAGAGGATCGGCGCGAAGGTCTCGGCGAGCATCGGGCCCCGCTGCGCCGGCATCTCGACCAGCGCCGGGCGGACATAGACGCCGCCGTCGAGTCCCGGGACGTCGACCGCCTCCCCGCCAGAAACCCTTGCGCCCAGCGCGCGGGCGGCGTCGAGCGCCGCCATCATGGCGTCGCAGGCTCGAGCGTCGATCAGCGGGCCGACCAGCACGCCGTCGCGTCGCGGATCGCCGACCGCGGCGTTCGCGAACGCCTGTTTCAGCCGTGGGATCAGCGCGTCATAGACGTCGTCATGGACGATGAGGCGGCGCAACGTCGTGCAGCGCTGGCCAGCGGTTCCCATGGCCGAGAAGGCGACGGCGCGAAGGGTCAGCTCGAGGTCGGCCGAGGGGCGCACGATCGCGGCGTTGTTGCCGCCGAGCTCCAGCAGCGCGCGGGCGAAGCGGGCGGCGAGGCGCGGCGCGACCCGCCGGCCCATGGCGGTGGAGCCGGTGGCGGACACCAGGGCGACGAGCGGGCTGTCGACCAGCGCCTCGCCGACGTCCGCGCCGCCGGGCGCGACCTGCGACAGCCCGTCGGGCGCCTTTCCGCCGGCGTTCCGGAAGCGCGCGACGGCCCGCTCGAACAGGGCCTGGGCCGCGAGCGCGGTGAGCGGCGTCTTTTCCGACGGCTTCCAGACCACCGGGTTTCCGCAGACGAGCGCCAGCGCCGCGTTCCAGGCCCAGACCGCGACTGGGAAGTTGAACGCCGAAATGATCCCGACCACGCCGAGCGGCCGCCAGAGCTCGGCCATGCGGTGGTCCGGGCGCTCGCTGGCGATGTCGAGCCCGTGCAGCTGACGCGAGAGACCGACCGCGAAGTCGCAGACGTCGATCATCTCCTGGACCTCGCCGAGGCCTTCGGAGAGCACCTTGCCGGCCTCGATGGTCACGAGGCGCCCGAGCGCGTCCTTGGCGGCGCGCAGCTCCTCGCCGAACAGCCGCACGAGCTCGCCGCGGCGAGGCGCCGGGACGGAGCGCCAATCGAGGAAGGCCGAGTGCGCCGCCTCGATCATCAAGGCGACGTCTGCGGGGGAGGTTTCGGCGACGCGCGCGATCTCCGCGCCGTCAATTGGCGAGCGGGCGAAAAGGCCGCCGTGAAGCCGGTCATCGGAAACCCCGAGGGCGTCAAGCAGGAGACGGGCGTCGTCGGCGGGGGAGGGGGAGGGGAGGCGCATGGCGGCGAGCATAGCAGGCGGGCGAACGGTTGCGATGCCGGGGCGGGCGTCGGCCCGCTAAGCCCCCGCCTTCCGCGCGAGCGCGTCGATCGCTGACTTCGCCCCGGAAAGATCGGGCGCCTCGATGCGCCGCCAGCGGGCCTGCGCCAGGCCGAAGGCGCCGAAGGCCGCAAGCCCCGCGGCCACGAAGGCGAGCAGCGCCCAGCCGAAGGGCTGTTCGCGCAACGTCTCCAGCGCGCCGCCGAGACCCTTGGCCTCGTCGGAGTCGCTGTGGAGCGCGGCGACGACGAGGAAGGCGCCGATGACGCCGAACACCACGCCGCGGGCCGCATAGCCGAGACGGCCGAGCGCGAGTGCCGCCTTGCGCTTGTCGGCCGGGACCGAGAGGCGTTTCAGCATGTCGCCGCGCCACGCCTTCCAGAGATGGAACGCGCCGGCGCCGATCACTCCGACGCCGACCGCCGCGACGAGCCATCGCCCGAACGGCTGGGTCAGGAGCCAGGCGGTCCAATCCTGCGCCGCGGCGTCGTCGCCGCCGCCCGATCCCGCGCCCGCCGCAAGGCCGAAGGCCGTCAGCGCGAGGCCGCCGTTCACGATTCCCGACAGGGCGTGAACGGCCCGCGTCCCCAATCCCTTGGGCGAGGCGCCGTGGCGGTCGGGGTCGAGCGCGGCGCTGACGAGACGCCAGCCCGAGAAGCACGCCAGCCCGACGCCGATGAGCGCCAGCGGCAAGACGCCGAGCGGCTGGCCGAGCAGCCAGCGCAGCGCGCTGCCGCCGCCTCCGACGCCGCCGCCCGAGCCGATCGCGGCCAGCACCGCGAGCCCGCCCACCATCATGTAGACGAGGCCCCGCGCCGCGAGCCCGCCGCGGGCGACATGTTCGAGGCTGAGGTCGGCGAGCGCGCGCATCAGAGAGATCATCGGGCGCGCGCGGGCGCCTTCAAGCCGAAGAGATTTTGCAAGCCGCGAAAGCGTTTCGCGTGTGGACAATTTCGCTGCGCCCGAGCGCGAAGGTTGCGACGCAGCGCGATGCGACCCATGTTTTCATCTGTCGGCCCGCTGTCGCCGTTGCGCTGCCACGAGCCGCGCGGCGACACGACCGGCAGGTCGGCGAAGCCAAAGCATCAACCGCCCGACGTGGACGGGCCTATGAAAGGAGGTGATCCAGTGTCTCATTGTCACGATCAGCGCTCGATGAGGGCTGCGACCTGGATCTCCCGGTGCGGGGGTCTCGCCTGATCTTCACCGATCAGGACGGGTCGACGGTTCATCGATAGCCGCGATCTGCAATGGGAGGGGTCGCCGCCCGGGAGGGCCGCGGCCCCTCCGTCTTTTTTGCTACGTTCTAAAGGCTTTCAAGGCTTCTACGAGCGCATCAAGCGCGTTTTGGCTGGATTTCCACCCCAATTGTTCTTCCTCAATCGGAGTGAGGTCTTCTATATATATTCTGGGCATGTATCTGCGGAGCTCAGACCGCTTGTGGTAGTCAACGTTTTCAAGGAGTGGTTCGTAAATATCAAGCGCCGACTCGATATGTGAAAGCGAACCTTGACCTTGGCGGTACCGGTCGATCACCGCAAGGATTCTGTCGATGATTTCGGCATTCGTAATGACTGTGGCCTCCCATCTATTTGGTCGTGATAGCTCTTTCAGTGTTCGAATATCTCGGACGGGAAAAACATTGTCACGCCGCCTTTGTCATGGGTTTAGGCTCTACGCGGAGGAACCCTAGGCCCGTTCGCTCTGCAGAGACATGGCGCGAGTGGCAGCCTACCGCTAAAATCCCGAGCGAACGAAGAGACGCCCAGAACCGTCCGCTCCGGGAGCCCCGATGACGTCCTACGCCGATCTCCACGCCCGCTCGCTCGCCGATCCGGATGGGTTCTGGCTCGAGGCCGCGGAAGCGATCGACTGGATCGAGAAACCCAGCAAAGCCTTCGATCCATCGCTTGGCGTCTATGGCCGCTGGTTCCCGGACGGGATCCTCAACGTCTGCCACAACCTGCTCGACCGTCACGTGGCGGGCGGCCGCGGCGAACAGACGGCGCTGATCTATGACAGCCCCGTCACCGGCGTGAAGCGCACCTACAGCTATGGGGATCTCACCGAACAGGTCTCGCGCTTCGGCGCCGTGCTCGAAGACTTCGGCGTCGGCAAGGGCGACCGCGTCATCATCTATATGCCGATGGTCCCCGAGGCCGTCGTCGGGATGCTGGCCTGCGCGCGGCTCGGCGCGATCCACTCCGTGGTGTTCGGCGGATTTTCGGCCGGCGAGCTCGCCAAGCGCATCGACGACGCCAAGCCCAAGGTGATTCTCACCGCCTCCTGCGGTGTCGAACCGACCCGCAAGGTCGCGTACAAGCCGCTCCTGGACGAGGCCATCCGGCTGTCGGCGCATGCGCCCGAAAGCGTCATCCTGCTCCAGCGTCCGGAGCTCGCCGCCGAGATGACGGAGGGCCGCGACCACGACTGGGAGGCGCTCCGCGACGCGGCTTCCGGCAGGGTCAGCGAATGCGCGCGCATGGCCGCGACCGACCCGCTCTACATCCTTTACACCTCCGGCACGACCGGCGTTCCCAAGGGCGTGGTGCGCGACTGCGGCGGCTATCTGGTCGCGCTCGCCTGGAGCATGGGCGGGCTCTACGGAACCGAGCCCGGCGAGACCTTCTTCTGCGCCTCCGACATCGGCTGGGTCGTCGGCCACTCCTACATCGTCTATGCGCCGCTCAGCATCGGCGCGACCACGGTGCTCTATGAGGGCAAGCCCGTGGGCACGCCCGACGCCGGCGCGTTCTGGCGTGTGATCGAGGAGCACAAGGTCGTCGCGCTGTTCACAGCGCCGACCGCCTTCCGCGCCATCCGCAAGGAGGATCCGGACGCAAAGCTGCTCGCCGGCTACGACCTTTCCGGCTTCCGGGCGCTCTATCTCGCGGGCGAGCGCGCCGATCCGGCGACGATCCAGTGGGCGGAGGAGAAGCTCGGCGTTCCGGTGATCGACAATTGCTGGCAGACCGAGACCGGCTGGGCGATCGTCGGCAACCCGATCGGGGTGGAGAGGCTGCCGATCAAGCACGGCTCGCCGACCGTGCCGATGCCGGGCTACGACCTGAAGGTGCTGGACGACGAGGGCGCCGAGGCGCCGGTTGGCAAGCTCGGCAACATCGTGCTGAGGCTGCCGCTGCCCCCGGGATGCCTGCCGACGCTCTGGAATGACGAGAAGCGCTTCCGCGAGGCCTATCTCACGACCTTCCCGGGCTATTACCGCACCGCGGACGCCGGCTTCGTAGACGAGGACGGCTACGTGTTCTTCATGTCCCGCACCGACGACATCATCAACGTCGCGGGCCACCGGCTCTCCACCGGCAGCATGGAGGAGGCCATCGCCAGCCACCCGGACGTCGCCGAATGCGCGGTGGTGGGCATGGCGGACGCGCTGAAAGGCCAGGCGCCGGTCGGCTTCGTGGTGCTGAAAGCCGGCGTCGAGCGGGATCTCGCCGACATCGAGCGCGAGATCGTGGCCAGGGTGCGCGACAAGGTCGGGCCGGTGGCGGCCTTCAAGACCGCGCTTGCGGTGAAGCGGCTGCCGAAGACCCGGTCGGGCAAGATCCTGCGAGGCACGATCCAGAAGATCGCCGACGGCGAGGAGTGGGCGATGCCCGCGACCATCGAGGATCCGGTCGCGCTCGACGAGATCGGCGAGGCGCTGAAGGCGCGTCTCGGATAGACGTCATCCCGGCCGCCGTTTCGCCTGGCCGGGATGACGCGTTCGTCCCATCGACTCAGCGCCGGCGGTAGTCGTCCTCGTCGTCTTCCTCGGTCTCGTCGCGCTTCAGCTGCTTGAGCTTGGCGAAGACGCTCTGGACGTCGAGCTCGCCGTCGCCGTCGCGCGCGGTCGTGACCTCGGCGGACAGCAGGGTCTCCTCGGGCTCCGGAGCCTCCTTGCGCAGCACCGCGTCCGGGTTCTCCTTGGCCGCCTTGGCGGTCTCGAAGTCGAGGTCGATCTGCGAGCAGAGGCCGAGCGTCACCGGATCCATCGGGCTCAGATTCTGCGAGTTCCAGTGCGTGCGGTCGCGGATGGCCGCGAGCGTCGTCTTGGTGGTGCCGACGAGACGCATGATCTGCGCGTCGCGAAGCTCCGGATGGTTGCGCACCAGCCAGAGGATCGCGTTCGGCCGGTCCTGGCGGCGCGAGACGGGCGTGTAGCGCGGGCCCTTGCGGGGCTTCATCGGGGGCAGGCGGACCTTGGAGACGGAGAGCTGGAGCCGGTAGTCCGGGTTCTTCTGGCCCTTCTCGATCTCCTCGCGGGTCAGCTGCCCGTTGGTGATCGGGTCGAGGCCGCGGATGCCCTGCGCCGCGTCGCCGTCCGCCACCGCCTTCACCTCGAGCTCGTGCAGCTTGCAGAAGTCGGCGATCTGCGCGAACGACAGCGCGGTGTTCTCCACGAGCCAGACCGCGGTCGCCTTCGGCATCAGCGGCGCGTTCGACATGGTGCAAATCTCCTCTCGCTCCCGCCGCCGGTGGAAGCGGCGGGGCCCTGACCGATATCTCGATGACTGGGGTTGGCGTCCGATATAGGCCTTTCGCCGCCAAGGCGCAACGCGAAGGCGGATCCGGCCGCCTGTCCCGCCGCGGGACGGACGGCTTGCCCCGCGCCGTCCCGACGCGGCACGACGGCGAACGGTTTGAGCGGCGGGAAGCGAGGAGGAGCCGATGGCGGTTTTCGACGACGAACCGGGCGCGCCGCCTGCGCGCAAGGCAGAACATGTGATGGGCGAGGATCTGTCGCGGCTGTCCGTCGACGAGCTTCAGGCCCGCGTTGCGCTCCTGAAGGAGGAGATCGCGCGCATCGAGGCCGCCGCGACCGCGAAGGCCGCGCAGCGCGACGCCGCCGACCTGTTCTTCAAGCGCTGAGGTTCGCAGGTGTTTTCGCTGTGCGACACCATGGCGGTAACTTGGCGTTAACCTTTCCAGATTATACCCGAAGTCGGTCCAGTTTCTGGATTGCGAGTGGTTCCTGTCCACTCTGTTTGACGCCTCCCTGTCATCGACTTTCTCGGCCGCCTCGTGCGGCCGTTTTTTTACGCTTTGCGTTAACCATCGCGCCGGGCCGCCTGGGGAAAACCTGCGCTCTGGTCCGCCGATTGCCCTGACGCCTTGGTTGATGCGATGCTGGGGCGTCTATGTATGTCGCTCACGAGGCTATGGCCCGGTCGGAGAGGCGTTGGATGACGGATGGTTTCGGACGCTCGGAGAAGGTCGCGACGGTCTCGTTCGGCGCGAAGCTCGTGGGCTCGGCCGGATTCGGGGCGCTGTTCCGCGAGGGCATGGCGCTGGTCGAGGAGACCGCGGCCTATCTCGACGGCGACGGACGCTCCGAATCGCGCAAGCTCGGACGGCCCGAATCGATCGCCTACGCGACCGAAAGCATGCGGCTCACCACGCGGCTGATGCAGGTCGCCTCCTGGCTGCTGGTCCAGCGCGCCGTCAACGAAGGCGAGATGTCGCCCGACCAGGCGCTCGACGAGAAGCGCAAGGTGAAGCTGACGCCGATCTCCTCCACGCTCGCCCCCGAGGTGTTCGACCGGCTGCCCGAGCGCCTTCGCGACCTCGTCACCCGCACCGCGCGGCTGCAGGAGCGCGTGCAGGTGCTCGACGCCCAGCTCGACGGCCGCGCGACGCCGGAAGACCGCTCCGGCAACCCGCTCGAGGGCCAGATGGAGCTGCTGCGCCAGGCCTTCGGCGGACGTCGCTGAGCAGGCTCAGGACGGCCCAAGGACATGCGCTGACTGGCGCAGGCGTCATGCAGGCTTTTCGGCCAGGATGACGGACCGAGGTTCTGGCGCTCCACGATCAGCAAGCAGCGTAGCGCTACCGCCCAGCCGGCTCATCCAGCCGCGCGAGGCACACCGCGTCGATGTCCTGCGTTTTCTCGCGCATCGTCGCCTGGATCTCGGCCGCCGGCCGGCCGGTGAGCCGCGCGAGGTCTGCGGTGGTGACGCGTCGCGCCAGCGTCTCGCCGTAGCAGTCGCAGAACCTGCCGATCGTCTCCGGCGTCACGTCGGGATCGACCGGCGCGGCCTTCTGGCGCGCCGTGCAGGCCTCGACGGCCGAGCGCACGAAGTCCGCGCGCGTCTGGCCCGCAAGCGGCGCGCCGGCCTCGCCCGCCATGTTGAACCGCCAGATCGCGACCCCGAGCGCGATCGCCGCCACCGCCAGAACGCCGAGAAGAATGCGCTGCGCCGTCACGTCGCTTCACCGTCCGCACAAAACAAAACCCCGGCCGCAAGGACCGGGGTCATAAGGGCGCGAAAGAGGCGCCGCGGGTCACGTCTTGGTGGCGACGCCGAAGTTCGCGAACTTCTTGTTGAAGCGCGAGAGACGGCCGCCGCGGTCGGTCAGCTGCGCCGCGCCACCGGTCCAGGCCGGATGGGTGTTCGGGTCGATGTCGAGCTGGAGGGTGTCGCCCTCCTTGCCCCAGGTGGAGCGGGTCTCGTACTCGGTGCCGTCCGTCATGACGACCTTGATCGTGTGGTAGTTCGGGTGGATGTCGGCCTTCATGGCGATGTTCCGTTCGGCGATGCGCGGCCGCTCAGGGCGCCCGCGAGCATTTCGAGAATGACGTGAGGTGGCACCCCTATAACGCAAACGCGGGCGAGCGACAACCGGGCGAGGCCGCGCTTCCGCGCCCTTCGGCCGCGTAAGTCGGGGTTGTGCTTCTCGCGCCCTCCGCTCCATAACCCTCCCGCCTTTGGAACGTGTTTAAGCAAGGGACCGCAATGGCCCGCCGCAAGGCCGCAGAGACGACCGCAAACCCCGCAGCCCCCTCGCGGTCGCTGAAGCCGCTCGCCGCCATCATGCCCTTCGCGACCGCGCACAAGGGTCGCATCCTCGGGGCCTTCGTCGCGCTCGTCGCCTCGGCCGGCGCGACGCTTGCGATCCCCGTGGCGGTCCGGCGGCTGATCGACCACGGCTTCTCGTCCGACCATCCAGGCATGGTGGACCAGTATTTCGGCGCGATGCTCGCGGTGGTGGCCGTTCTCGCGGTGGCGTCGGCCGCCCGCTACTGGTTCGTGACGACGCTCGGCGAGCGTGTGGTGTCGGACGTGCGCGCCGCAGTGTTCGAGCGCCTGACGCGGCTCACCCCTGCGTTCTACGACCGCCAGCGCTCCGGCGAGATCATCTCGCGGCTCACCGCCGACACCACGCAGATCAAGTCGGCGTTCGGCGCGACCGCGAGCCAGGCGCTGCGTAACCTGTTCCTGTTCCTGGGCGCCGCCGTCATGATGGTGGTGACGAGCCCGTGGCTCTCCGCGCTGGTGCTCGGCGCGATCCCGATCATCGTGCTGCCGCTCGCGGCCTTCGGGCGCTCGGTGCGCCGCCGCTCGCGCGCCGCGCAGGACCGCCTCGCCGACGCCTCCGCGGTCGCAGGCGAGGCCATCGGCGCGATGCGGGGCGTGCAGGCCTACAACGCCGAGCGGCGGCTCATCGACCGCTTCTCGCTCGCCGTCGAGGACGCCTATTACGCCGCCCAGAGCGCCACCACGGCGCGCGCGCTCTTGACCGGCGTCGGCATCTTCCTCGTCTTCGTCAGCGTGCTCGGCGTGCTGTGGTACGGCGCGACGCTGGTGCTCGCAGGCCAGATGTCGGCCGGCGCGCTCGGCCAGTTCGTGCTCTACGCCGTGTTTGCCGCCGGCGCGATCGGCGAGCTCTCCAACGTCTGGGGCGAGGCCACGCAAGCCGCAGGCTCCGCCGAGCGGCTCGGCGAGCTGCTCGCGACCGAACCCGAGGTGCGCGACCCGAAAAACCCGCGTCCGCTGCCGGCGCCTGCGCGCGGCGCGCTCGCCTTCGAGGCGGTGGACTTTTCCTATCCGGGCGCCGAGGCGCCTGCGCTCAAAGGATTCTCGCTCGGCGTCGCGCCCGGCGAAACCGTGGCGATCGTCGGTCCGTCGGGCGCGGGCAAGTCGACGCTGTTCCATCTCGCGCTGCGTTTCTACGACCCCGCCGCCGGCCGCGTGACGATCGACGGCGTGGACCTGCGCGAGGCCCGGCTCGAAGAGGTCCGCGACCGTCTCGCGCTCGTGCCGCAGGATCCCGTGGTGTTCGCCACCAGCCTGCGCGAGAACATCCGCCTCGGCCGCGCCGGGGCGAGCGACGCCGAGGTCGAGGCCGCGGCGCGGCTCGCCGGCGCCGACCGTTTTGTGGCGGACCTGCCGGGCGGCTACGACGCCCAGATCGGCGAGCGCGGCGTGACGCTGTCGGGCGGCCAGCGCCAGCGCGTGGCGCTCGCCCGCGCGCTGTTGAAGGACGCTCCCGTCCTTCTGCTCGACGAGGCCACCTCCGCGCTCGACGCGGAAAGCGAGACGCTGGTGCAGGAGGCGCTCGGCGCCACGCGGCAGGGTCGCGCCACGGTCGTCATCGCCCACCGCCTCGCGACCGTTCTCGCCGCCGACCGCATCGTGGTGATGGACGCCGGCCGCATCGTCGAGCAGGGCAGCCACGCCGAGCTCGTGGCCCGCCGCGGGCTCTATGCGCGTCTCGCCGAGCTCCAGTTCGGCGCCGGCGACCTCCGCCGGGCCGAGGCCGCGGCGGAGTAGGGCGGTGGCGGCCGAGGTCGCTCTCGTCGACGATCCGTCCCCCGATGACCGCGCCGCCATCCTGCGCGGGCTGGTGGCCTTCAACGACGAACGGTTCGGGCCGTCCGACATCCGCCCGCTCGCCGTGCTGCTGCGCGACGAGGCCGGCGAGACCATCGGGGGCCTGTGGGGGCGCACGACCTATGGCTGGCTCTATGTCGAACTGCTGTTCGTGCCCGAAGGTCTAAGAGGGCGAGGGCTGGGCGCGCGGCTTCTGGCCGAGGCCGAACGCGCGGCGGCGGAGCGCGGGGCGACGAACGCCTGGATCGATTGCTTCGGGCAGGTGAACCGCGACGTCTATGTCCGCTGCGGCTACGAGGTCTTCGGCGCGCTTCCGGGCATGCCCCCGGGCGAGACGCGATATTTCCTGAAGAAGGCGCTGTGACTGGCGCGATCGCCGCGGCCGTGAGAGGCTGTCCGCATGGAGAAAGACGCGCTTCCAGACGATCTCAGCCGGCGCATCGACGCTTTGTCGGAGCGCTCTTCGCTGACGCGCGAGCAGATCATCGAAGACGCGCTCTCCCACGGTCGTTCGTTGGCGTGGCAGGAGCGCTGGATTTCGGGGGTCGAGGCAGGGCTCAAGGACGCCGAGGATGGGGCGTTCGCGTCCGACGAGGAGCTTGCTGCAGTCCTGAACCGGCACGCGTCCCGCTGATCGGGTGCGGGTCTTCCGGACACGCCGATATCTGATGGAATTGGCGGCGATCGGAGACTATCTCGCCGAGCAGAGTCCGCGGGCTGCATTCCGCATCGTCAATGACATCGACGGCTCGGCCGCGCGACTGCTGTCACGAAATCCGTTCGTCGGCCGTATCGGCGAAATTCCAGGCACGCGCGAGTTGGTCGTTTCGGGCGCGCCCTACATCGTGGCGTACCGTGTGACGGAGGAGCGTGTCGAACTGCTCTTCGTGCAGCACGGCGCGCGGGAATGGCCGCCAAGCATTTGACGACGCGGCCTTACCGCTCCGTGAGCTTCAGCTCGATCCTGCGGTTCTTGCGGTAGGCGTCTTCGTTCTCGGCGGTGTCGAGCGGCTGGAACTCGCCGAAGCCTGCGGCGACGAGGCGCTGCGGCGGCACGCCCTTCGAGACGAGATACTGCACCACCGCGATCGCGCGCGCCGACGACAGCGCCCAGTTCGACGGGAACGCGCCGCGCGTCGGGCGCACGTCGGTGTGGCCGTCGACGCGCATCACCCAGTTGATGTCCGGCGGAATGTCCTTGGTGAGCTCCAGAAGCGCCGTCGCGAGCTTGTCGAGCTCGGGCTTGGCGGCGTCGCTGAGTTCGGCCTGCCCGGTGTCGAACAAGAGCTCGGACTGGAACACGAAGCGGTCGCCGACGATCGTCACGCCCGGGCGATCGGCGAGGATCTGGCGCAGCCGCCCGAAGAAGTCGGAGCGGTAGCGGTTGAGCTCCTGGACCCGCTGGGCGAGCGCCACGTTCAAGCGCGAGCCGAGGTCGGCGATCTTGGCCTGGCTCTCGCGGTCGCGGCTTTCGGAGGCGTTGAGCGCGTCCTCGAGCGCGGCGATCTGGCGGCGGAGCGCCGAGATCTGCTGGTTGAGCAGGTCGACCTGGCTGCGCGCCTGCGCCGACAGCTCGCGCTCCTTGTCGAGCGCGCCCGAAAGCTCGTTCGCCCGGCCGCCTTCGGTCTTCGCGCGGTCGGCGCCGCTCGCCGCGTCGGCCTTCAGCCGGTCGCGCTCGGCCTCGATCGCCGCGAGGCTCGCCTGCATGCTGGAGAGGTCGTCCTTGGCGGTGCGCGCGCCAGAGCGCTCAAGCGCGAGCAGTTCGGTGAGCTCGGCGATCTGGGCGTTGAGGCGCTGGAGCGCGGTGTCCTTGCCCGTCACTTCCCGGCCGAGCAGGAACTGCGCGACCATGAACACGGTGAGCAGGAAGATGATGACGAGCAGCAGCGTCGACAGCGCGTCGACGAAGCCCGGCCAGTAGTCGACCGGCCGGTAGCGCCGGCGCGAGCTCAGCGCCATAGGAGCGGCCGCCGGTCATAGATCGGCGTCTCGAAGCACGCAGGCCCGTCGCTCCCGCGTCTCACTCCGCCGCCCTCTCGCGCTCGGCGAGGAGGCGCTCCAGCAGGGCCTTGATGTCCTGCTGCTGGGTCGACTGCGCCTCCACCCAGTCGCGGATCATCTGCTGCTCGGAGCGCATGTGCTTGACGAGGCCCTGGATGCCTTCCGCGAGATGCGCGGTCGCCTGGCTCGCAGCCTTGGAGGAGCCGCCCTCGGCGAGGCTCTTGTTGAGCTTTTCGAGCGCCGCGGCGATCTCGGGCGAGGCCCCGGCGGACTTGGCGGGCGCGAACGCCGTCGCGTCGCGCGCGTCCGCGTCGGCGGCCGAAACGGCGGCCGCGAGCCAGTCCTCGAGCTCGTTGTGGAAGCGGTTCTGCGCCTGGCCGGCCTGGAGGTCGAGGAAGCCGAGGATCAGCGAGCCCGCGAGGCCGAAGAGCGAGGCCGAGAACGAGGTCCCCATGCCGGCGAGCGGCCCCGCGAGGCCGGACTTCAGCTCCTCGAACAGGACGCCGGTGTCCTGCGTGCCGCCGCCGCCGAGCGAGGAGATCACGCCCGAGATCGACCCGACGGTCTCGAGCAGGCCCCAGAAGGTGCCGAGCAGGCCGAGGAAGACGAGCAGGCCCGTGAGGTAGCGGCCGATCTCGCGCGCCTCGTCGAGGCGGGTGCCGATCGAGTCGAGGATCGAGCGCATCAGCGGCGCGCCGATCGGGGCGCCGCTCGAGATCCGGTCGCCGAGCAGCGAGGCCATCGGGGCGAGCAGCTTCGGCTGCTCGCGCAGCGCCAGCCCCGGCTCGGACATGCGGAAGTCGTTGACCCAGCGCACCTCGGGGAAGAGGCGGATGACCTGCCGGAAGGTGAGCAGCACGCCGATGACGAGCACGGCGAAGATCAGCCCGTTCAGCCCGGGATTGGCGAGGAACGCCTTGGAGATCTGCTGGTTCAGGATGAGCGCGACGAACCCCGCCAGAGCGAGGAAGATCACCATCCGCAGCAGGAACACCCGAGGCGACGACAGCTTGTAGGGATCGAGGTCGGAAAAGGACATCGTGCGCGGGCGGCCCCAAGGATACCACCGCCCATAGAACACGGTTTGGGCGCGCACGATAGCGCGCGCAGGACACGGTCCGCAGGAGGTTTCGGCTGCGTCCGCTCCTGTCGGCGGACGCGGGCGGGCCGCGTGTCCGTTACTGCTTCACGAGCTTCAGCAGCGAGTCGTGCATCGTCTCGTTGCCGGCGACGATCGTGCCCCGCGCCAGCATGTTGTCGAAGCCGTCGGCGTCGGTGACGAAGCCGCCGGCCTCGCGCACGAGCACGATTCCCGCCGCCACGTCCCAGGCCTGCAGGTGGCGCTCCCAGAAGCCGTCGAACCGGCCGGCCGCCACCATGGCGAGATCGAGCGCCGCCGAGCCGAAGCGACGGACGCCCGAAACCTTCGACTGAACGAGCGCGAGCTCCTCGCGGAAGCGGTCATGCGCGGGCTTGCCGAGATGGGGGATGCCGGTCGCGATCACCGCGTCGGTGAAGTCGCGGCGTGCGGCGACGCGGATGCGA
This sequence comes from Chenggangzhangella methanolivorans, assembly GCF_042648545.1. Taxonomy (NCBI): domain Bacteria; kingdom Pseudomonadati; phylum Pseudomonadota; class Alphaproteobacteria; order Hyphomicrobiales; family Methylopilaceae; genus Chenggangzhangella; species Chenggangzhangella methanolivorans. The sequence continues at coordinate 215,896 of NZ_JBHRXS010000016.1, read as the reverse complement.
CGGTCGTTGAGGAAGGCGCCGGCGCCGCGCTCGGCGGTGTAGAGTTCGTCGGTGACGGGATTGAACACCACGCCCGCCACCAGCACGCCGGAGCGTTCCAGCGCCACCGAGATCGAGAACACCGGGATGCCGTGGAGGAAGTTGGTGGTGCCGTCGAGCGGGTCGACGATCCAGCGGTGGTCGGGGTCGGTGCCCGCGATCGTTCCGCTCTCCTCCATCAGGAAGCCGTAGCCGGGCCGGGCGCGCGTGAGCTCGGCGCGCAGCAGCTCTTCGGTCTTGCGGTCGGCGGCCGAGACGAAGTCGCCCGGCCCCTTCATCGAGACCTGGAGCTGCTCGACTTCGCCGAAATCGCGGCGGAGCGCGCGGCCGGCCTTGGTGACGGCCTGGACCATGACCTGCATGACGGGGGAGCGGGGCATTTGGGACTTTCGATCTTGAGGCGTTGGATCAGCGAACTGGGTGCTTCGAGACGGCCCTGCCGGGCCTCCTTCAGCCATGAAGGGTCATTTCGCGTTCCACCAACGCCCCTCATGCTGAGGAGCGCCGAAGGCGCGTCTCGAAGCACGCAGTTCGTCGGAGAGCAATCCCCTTAGTACGGCACGCCCTCGGCGCGCTTGGCTTTCAGCGCTTCGGCGTACCATTCGAGCTCGCGGGCGAACTTGTCGAAGCGCCGTTCGAATTTCTCGTCGGCGGGCTTGCCGTCCTCGCCGAACGCCTTGCCGATCGCCGGCACCGGAAAGGTCGAGGGGATGGAGGGCATCCCGAGTTCGCCGAGCGTCATTCGCAGCTGCATCGCGGCGCGGACGCCGCCGAAGCTTCCGGCCGAATAGCTCACGATCGCCGACGGACGCCAGAAATACTCCTCGAGGAAGTGGTCGAGCAGGTTCTTCAGCGCCGGCGGAACGCCGTGATTGTACTCGCCCGAGACGATCACGAAGCCGTCGGCCCTGGCGTAGATCCCGGCGAGCTCCGCGAGCACGGGCGGCGCGTCGCCTTTGTACTCCTTGTACATCTTGTCGAGCAGCGGCAGGCGGAATTCGATCGGGTCGATCAGCGGCGCGTCATGGCCGCGCGCGCGCAGCGCCTCCGTCACGTGGCGGGCGAGCGTGATCCCCTGCCGCTCGCTGCGGACCGAGCCGTAGAGGACGGGGAGGGTGAGGGACATGCCGTCTCCTTCTTTCGTCCTTCTCCCCTTGCGGGAGAAGGCGGCCGGAGCCGAAGGCGGAGGTCGGATGAGGGGCGTGGGCGACGCCTCTTCCGGAACCGGCGCCGCCGGCGCCCATCACCCTTGCGCTCTCCCGCAAGTGGGGAGGGGCGTGGAGACGTCGCGCTCGTGGGTCAGTCGGCGCGGCGCAGATAGGTGACTTCGTTGGTGTCGACCACGATGCGCTCGCCGGTGCCGATGAAGGGCGGCACCATCACGCGCAGGCCGTTCTCGAGCTTGGCGGGCTTGTAGGAGGAGGCCGCGGTCTGGCCCTTCACGACGGGGTCGGCCTCGACGATCTCGAGGACGACATGATCGGGTAGCTTGACGCCGATCGGGCGCTCCTCGTGCATCTCGACCGTGACCGTCATGCCGTCCTGCAGGAAGGCCGCGCGCTCGCCGATGAAGTCGGTCGCGATCGTGATCTGGTCGTAGGTGGCGGTGTCCATGAAGACGAGGTCGTCGCCCTCGGCGTAGAGGAACTGGAAGTCCTTCTGCTCGAGGCGGACGCGCTCGACGGTCTCGTCGGCCCGGAAGCGCTCGTTGAGCTTGCGGCCGTCGATCAGGTTCTTGAGCTCGACCTGGTTGAAGGCGCCGCCCTTGCCGGGCTTGACGGCGTTGGTCTTGACCGCGGCCCAGAGGCCGCCGTCGTGCTGGATGACCATGCCGGGCGTGATCTGGTTGCCGTTGATCTTCATGGGACTTGGCTTTCGGGCGCTCGATTGGGGCCCGCGCGCGTTTCAACCCGCGCGGTCGGGCGTCGTTTGCCCGCGCGAGGCGCCCGCGTCAAGGCTTGGCGGAGGTCGGCGCCTGCGCGGCGGTCGGTTGAGGCGACGTGGCGGCGGAGGCCGCGGGAGCCGCCGCCACCCGCGCCACCGGTCCGAAACCCTCGCTCCAACGCTCGACGAGCGCGTCGGCCGCGGCCCGATCCTCCGGCTGCAAGGTCTCGGCGAAGCCTTCGAGCCAGGGGTCGCGAAGGCCCTGTCGACTCGCGAGTTTGTGCCAGGCGGCGGCCTTGGCCGCGTCGCGCTCGACGCCGCGGCCATAGGCGTAGAGCCGCGCGAGCCGGTTCTGGCCGATCGGGTTGCCCTGGTCTGCGGCGCGGCGGAAGAGGCGCGCCGCCTCCGCCTCGTTCTTCACGACGCCGGCGCCGTTGAACACCATGATCCCGTACTCGACGAGCGCCGCCACGTCGTCCTGCTCGGCGGCGCGGCGCATCCATTCGGCCGCGGCCGACTGGTCGCGCTCGACGCCGCGCCCTTCCTTCAGCAGCGCGGCGTAGGCGTATTGCGCCGCCGCCTCGCCGAGTTCAGCCGCGCGCTTCATCAGCCGCGCGGCGGCGGCGGTCTGCTGGGGCGAGCCGCCGCGCTCCAGCCGCAGCACCGCGAGGTTGTAGAGCGCCTCGGGCTCGTTCTTCTCGCTCGCGCGCTCAAACAGCGCCATCGCGGCGGTCTCGTCTTTCGCGCCGCCGTTCCCCTGGAGATGGGCGAGCGCGAGCGCCGTCATCGCCTTGGGGTCGCCGGCCTGCGCCGCGCGGCCGTACCAGTCGAGCGAGAGCTTGGGCGCGCGCGGCACGAAGTAGCCGTTGGCGTAGAGCTCGCCGAGCAGCGTCATGGCGGCGGGGTCGGGCGGGTTGGCGGCGGCGCGGCGGGTCGCCTCCTCGAAGGCCTGGCGATAGAAGCCGCGCTGATAGGCGCCGAAGGCGACGTCGGCGTTGGGGTCGACCGGTCCTTCGGGCGCCGGCTGGGCCTGCGGCGCGCTCGGGCCGGGCGTCAGCTGCATCATCTCGCGGAAGCTCGGGATCGGCAGCTCGGGACTGACGATTTCGGGGGCGGCGGCCTGGGCCTTCTCGCGCGGCGGCGCCGGCCGCTTCGCCGGCTCCGCGGCGAGCGCCGGCGAGGCCGCGAGCAGGGCGAGCAGCGTCGCGCCGATCCTCCTCGCGCCGAGCGGCCTCACGAGCCGGGAGCCCGCGCGAGCGACAGCATGGCCTCGGCGGCGGCGACCGCGGCGGCGGGGCCCGCCTCGTTGCGCCAGACGGCGTCGCCGAGCCCGACGAACTCGACGTTTTCCCGCGCGAGCGCCGACACGTCGTCGATGGTCGCAGCGACGCCGACGCAGGGCGTCTGGAAGATCGGGACCCACCAGCCGACGCGCTCGAGCGTCTGCTCGAAATCGGCGTCGTCGGCGCCGAACAGCACATAGTCCGCGCCCGCCTCTCCGACCGACATCGCTTCGTCGCGCGAGACCAGCGGCCCGCATCCCACGATCTTCTCGGGCGCGAAACGCTCGATCGCCTCGATCGCCTCGACGGCGGTCGCGACATGGACGCCGTCGGCGCCGGAGCGGCCCACGATCTCCTCGACGCCGTCGCCCGCGAGCAGGGCCGCGGCGCCCTCCGATTGCACGGCGGAGACCAGCGCCTTGGCGCGGGCGAGAAGGGTGCGTTCGTCGGCCGGCGCGAGGCGGATGACGACGGCGGCCACGTCGCCGGCCAGCACCGCGCTTTCGAGCGTCGCCTCGAAGGCGTCGATCTCGGCGAGCACGGGCGTGATCAGCAGAAGGCGGGGAGCGGGCGCGTCGGTCATGGGCGCGATCAATAGCGGTCCGGGACGCGCTGTGTCACGCCGGGAAATGGCGAAAGCGGGGCGGAAGGTCGTATCGACGCCGGTCTGCAGACCCAGCAGACGGAGCGTGAGAAACACTCCCGTCATGCCCGCGCTTTGCTCGGGTATCCACGACTTCGGCGTCGGGCTCTACGATCCCAGAAAGTCGTGGATGCCCGCGCGGCCGCGCGGGCATGACGGCAAAGCCGGCGTTCATTCAGGAAAGCGATCCCGGACAACGCCAAACGGGCCGCCCGGGATGACGCAGTTCGATCGGCTCATCCCGCCTTGGCGTAGATGTCCATGATGTCGTCGAGCAGCTTGATGGCTTCCTCGCGCGGGCGCTGGAAGGCGTTGCGGCCCATGATCGAGCCGAAGGCGCCGCCGGCGGCGATCTGGCGGATCTCGTCGAGCACGGCGTTGGCGTCGGCCTTGGCCTCGCCGCCGGAGAAGATCACGATGCGGCGGCCGTTGAAGCAGCTCTTCACGACGTCGCGGATGCGGTCCTCCAGCGTGCCGAGCGGGATCTTGCCCTTCTCGTAGGCCTTCTGGGCCGGGGCGAGCGCGATCTTCTCGGTCGGCGGCTTCACCTTGATGATGTGCGCGCCGAGTAGCGCCGCGATGTGGGCGGCGTAGGCGATGACGTCGGCCGAGGTCTCGCCGGCCTTGTCGAGCTCGCCGCCGCGCGCGTAGGACCACACCACGACCGCAAGGCCCACGGACTTGGCCTCCGCCGCCAGCTCGCGGATCTCCTCCATCTGGTCATAGGCCTGGTCGGAGCCCGGATAGATGGTGAAGCCGATGGCCGAGCAGCCAAGGCGGACAGCATCCGCCACCGACGCCGTCACCGCCTGGTCGGCGTCCTCGTTGAGACGCGACAGCGAGTTGGCGCTGTTCATCTTCAGGATGGTCGGGATCTGGCCCGCGAAGGTGTCGGCGCCGGCCTCCAGCATGCCGAGAGGCGCGGCGTAGGCGTTGAGACCTGCGTCGATCGCGAGCTGGAAGTGGTAGTGCGGGTCGTAGGCCGCCGGGTTCACGGAGAACGAGCGCGCCGGGCCGTGCTCAAAGCCCTGGTCGACCGGCAGGATGACGAGCTTGCCGGTGCCGGCCAGCTTGCCGGTCATCAGCAGGCGGACGAGGTTTCCCTTCGTCCCGGGATTGTCGCTTTCGTACCAGGACAGGATCTCGCGGACGCGCGGCGTGATGGCGAGGCGGGTTCCGCCGGTGATCGGGGTCGAGACGTTCATCGTCCTCTCGGAAGCTCTTCAAACGGTTCCAGATGTCGCGCGGCCTTTATAGGGCGCGTCGGCGCGCTTGTCGCGGGCGACGCGGCGCGTCAGGACGGACGACTAGCGATACACGCCCTTGTAGTAAACGCCGGTGACGCTGAAAACACAGCGGCCCGGGAAGGCGTCGACCGCGAACTTGAACTGGACGTTCAGCAGGCCGCCGTTGAGCGTCGCGGAAAAATCCTTCACCGGAAAGGCGCTGTCGAAGAAGTGTTCGGCGCCGCCCGAAAACCCTGCGCCCTTGGCCACGAATTCGAGGCGGCCCTCGCCGTTCGGCCCGTAACGCAGCAGCGCCGCGCCCGAAAAACTCGCCTTGCCGAGCTCGGTCGGGGCCCCGTTGCGCTGGGCGATCATCTCGGAGGTGAACTGGATCGCGAGCCGCCCCTCGTCGTCGAAATCGACATAAGAAGCCCCGACCGGCATGCCGACATAGCAGGAGCCGAGCGCAGGATCGGGCTTTTCGGCGACCGCGATCACCGTCGAGCCGAACTTCCAGAAGCCTTTGATGGAGCCGGGTTCAGGCGCCTTGGTCTCGGGAGCTTTGGCGGTGGGCTTCTGCCGCGGCCCCTGCTGCGCATGGACGCCCGGCGCCGCGGCGAGCGCCGCCGCGATCACAAGAGCCCGTCCGAGCGGACGCAAGACACGCATCGCCGACAATCCCCGAGACGGCGGGTCGCTAATCGAGCGACGATAAGCCGGCGTCCGCCAAGCGGCCAGTCGGTAAAATTACGTAAGCGGCGGTTCGTGAAGAGGCGACGACATCGTCATTCCCGCGCTTTTGCGCGGGCATCCACGACTTTATCGTAAAGCGCGATGTCGACCGAAGTCGTGATGGCCGGCTTCGCCGGGCATGACGGCTGGACACACGTCCCGCGCTCTCAGCCCCGGCTGAGGGCCGCGACGCCCGGGAGCTCCTTGCCCTCGAGCCATTCGAGGAAGGCGCCGCCGGCGGTCGACACATAGGAAAACTTGTCCGCGACGCCCGCATGGTTGAGCGCCGCGACGGTGTCGCCGCCGCCCGCGACCGACAGCAGCTTTCCGGCTTCGGTGAGCTCCGCCGCCTTTTGCGCCGCCGCGTTGGTGCCCGCGTCGAAGGGCTCGATCTCGAAGGCGCCGAACGGGCCGTTCCACACGAGCGTCTTGGCCTTGGCGAACACCTCGCCGACCTCCGCCGAAGCCTTCGGGCCGACGTCGAGGATCATCTCGTCGGCGCCGACTTCGGTCACTGGGGCGACGCGGTTCTCGGCGTTGGCCTTGAACTCCTTGGCGAGCCGGCCGTCGCTCGGCAGCACGATCGTGCAGCCGGCGGCCTTGGCCTTCTGCTCGATCTCCAGCGCGGTGCCGACCAGATCCTTCTCGCAGAGCGACTTGCCGACGTCGACGCCATGAGCCGCCAGAAACGTGTTGGCCATGCCGCCGCCGATGACGAGATAGTCGACCTTCGACACGAGGTTGCCGAGGAGGTCGAGCTTGGTCGAGACCTTCGCGCCGCCGACGACCGCCACCACGGGGCGCTCAGGAGACGATAGCGCCTTGGCGAGGGCCTCGAGTTCGGCCTGCATGGCGCGGCCGGCATAGGACGGCAGGAGCCTGGCGACGCCTTCGGTCGAGGCGTGGGCGCGGTGCGCGGCCGAGAAGGCGTCGTTGACATAGATGTCTCCGAGCTTGGCGATCGAGGCGGCGAAGTCCGGCTCGTTCTTCTCCTCGCCGGCATGAAAACGGGTGTTCTCGAGCAGCAGCACGTCGCCGGGCGCGAGCTTCGCGACCGCGGCCTCGGCTGCTTCGCCCACGCAATCGTCGGCGAACTGGACGTCCTGCATCAGCGTCTTTTCGAGCGCCGGCACCACCACCTTCAGCGATTGGCTCTCGTCGCGCTTGCCCTTCGGGCGGCCGAAATGGGCGAGCAGGATGGTCCGGGCGCCCTTCTGCGCGAGCTCGCGAAGCGTGGGCTCGATGGCGCGCAGGCGCGTGTCGTCGGTGACCCGGTCGCCGTCCATCGGCACGTTGAGGTCCACGCGCACGAGCACGCGCTTGCCGGCGACGTCGACGTCGTCGAGGGTCTTGAAGGCGGCCATCAGAGCACCCGTTCAAAGAGGCTGGGATAGTCAGTCACGAGACCGTCCGCGTCGATCGACAGTTCGGCCGAGAAGCTGCGGTCCGCGGCTTCGTAGAGGAAGCGGCGGCCGGCCTCAACGCATGTGTAGATTTGAAGGTCGACGACCGGTTCGAAACTGTCGAACGGCACATAGACCATCTTGAGCTCCGATCGCATGCCCGCTTCCCACGGGCGGCGGCGGATCGGCAGCGTGTTGGTGAGGGCCGTGCCCGCGAGATCGACGTCGTGGCAGCCGTCGAAGTGGGGGAGATGCTCGCCCGTGCCGTTCGCCCAATGGCCTGCGCCGTCGGAGAGCAGGTGCAGGCCGCGCCCGTCCGCCGTGCCAAGCGCGAGCTCGCGCACGCGCCAGGCCTCGTCGAGGTCGAGCCGGTAGTAGACGCCGTAAGGAGCCGCCCCGCCGCGCGCGCCCACGATCGTGCCGCGCACGACGATGCGGCCCTCCTCGGGCGCGATCACCGCATGGTCGAGCCCGCCGCAGTCGAGCGAGCGCCAGCGGGCGGTGATGGGGCGGGGAGGGGGAAAGGAGGTCATGGGCGGCGGGAACGAACTGCGCGCTTCGAGACGGCCGCTGGCGCGGCCTCCTCGGCATGAGGGAGGTCGAGGTTTGCCTCAACGCTCCTCATGGCTCGAGGAGCGCGTCGCAAGACGCGCGTCTCGAAGCACGCATTGTCCGTCAGATGAGCTTCGCCATCGCCACCGCGGTGTCGGACATGCGGGACGAGAAGCCCCACTCGTTGTCGTACCAGCTCAGCACGCGCACGAAGTTTCCTTCGAGCACCTTGGTCTGGTCGAGCGCGAAGGACGAGGAATGCGGGTTGTGGTTGAAGTCGCTGGAGACGAGCGGCGCGTCCACGACGTCGAGGATTCCCTTCATCGGGCCCGCCGCCGCCGCCTTGATGGCGTCGTTGACTTCCTGCACCGAGGTCGGACGCTTGGCCACGAACTTGAAGTCCACCACCGAGACGTTCGGGGTCGGCACGCGGATCGCGGTGCCGTCAAGCTTGCCCTTGAGCTCCGGCAGCACGAGGCCGACGGCCTTGGCGGCGCCGGTCGAGGTCGGGATCATCGAAAGCGCGGCGGCGCGGCCGCGATAGAGATCCTTGTGCATGGTGTCGAGCGTCGGCTGGTCGCCCGTGTAGGAGTGGATCGTCGTCATGAAGCCATGGTCGATGCCGATCGCGTCGTTCAGCACCTTGGCGACCGGCGCGAGGCAGTTGGTCGTGCAGGAGGCGTTCGAGACGATCAGGTGGTCCTTGGTGAGCTTGTCCTGGTTCACGCCGAACACGACGGTGAGATCCACGCCGTCGCCCGGGGCCGAGACGATCACGCGCTTGGCGCCGGCGGTCAGATGCGCCGCAGCCTTGTCCTTGGCGGTGAAGAGGCCGGTACATTCGAGCGCGATGTCGACGCCGAGCTCGCCATGCGGCAGCTCCGCCGGGTTGCGGATCGCGGTCGCCTTGATGTCGCCGTGGCCCGCCACCGTGATGACGTCGCCGTTGACGGTGACTTCGGCCGGGAAGCGGCCGTGGACGCTGTCGTAGCGCAGAAGGTGGGCGTTGGTCTCGACCGGGCCGAGGTCGTTGATGGCCACGACCTGGATGTCCTTGCGCCCGGACTCCACGATCGCCCGGAGCACCAGTCGGCCGATGCGCCCGAAACCGTTGATCGCGACCTTCACCGTCATTTTCGTCCCATCCTCTCGTCGGCGCCTGTTCGGCGCACTTATCCATCCGTCGGCCGGCCGCAAGACTCATCCGCGGCGTCATGCCCGGCAAAGCCGGGTATCCACGACTTCGTTCGGCGCGACGCCCTACGATCAAGTCGTGGATACCCGAGACAAGCTCGGGCATGACAGCCGGCTGGCCGTCCTATAGAGCGAAAAGCCGTAGAAGCGCTATGACTTTTCGTCGTGAAGGCCATTCACGCCGCTGAAGCGCTCATGTCCTTTGCGAGCGCCACGACCGCCTCGGTCGTGATGCCGAACTTTTTGTAGACCTCCTTGTACGGCCCGCTTTCGCCGAAGCTCGACATTCCGACGAAGCCGCCGTCCGAGCCGACGATCGAGTCCCAGCCCATCCGGATCGCCGCCTCGATCGCGATCTTGACCGGCGCCGTGCCGATCACTTCCGCGCGATAGGCGCCGCTCTGGTCGTTGAAGAGGTCCATGCAAGGCACCGACACCACGCGGGTCGGGACGCCGGCGGCGTCGAGCGCGATCTTGGCCTCGGCCGCGAGGCTGACTTCCGAGCCCGAGGCGAACAGGCTGACCATCGGCGCGCCCTCGGCGGCCTGCAGCTCATACGCGCCCTTGGCCGTGAGGTTCTCTCCGGCGTCTTTCAGGCGGAGCTGCGGCAGGTTCTGGCGGGTGAGCGCGAAGATGCTCGGCCGCGTCTTCGAGGCGACCGCCACTTCCCAGGCCTCCGCCGTCTCGATGCCGTCGCAGGGGCGGAAGACGTTGAGGTTCGGGATCGCGCGCAGCGCCGCGACATGCTCGACCGGCTGGTGGGTCGGGCCGTCCTCGCCGACGCCGATCGAGTCATGAGTGAAGACCTGCACGACGCGGATGCCCATCAGCGCCGCAAGCCGCAGCGACGGGCGGCAGTAGTCGGAGAACACCAGGAAGGTCGATCCGACCGGCAGGATGCCGCCATGGATCGCCATGCCGTTCACCGCGCCCGCCATGCCGTGCTCGCGGATGCCCCAATGCATGAAGGAGCCGCCGCCGCCTTCGGGCGAGATCACCGTCATGTTCTTGGTGAGCGTGTTGTTGGACGGGGTGAGGTCGGCCGAGCCCGAAACGAGCTCCGGCAGTTCGCCCTTCACCACGGTGAGCGCGGCTTCGCCGGCCTTGCGGGTCGCGAGCTCCTTCGGCTCGGCGTAGAGCTTGGCCTTGTAGTCGGCCATCGCCTTGGCGAAGGTCTCCGGCAGGTCGCCGTGGAGGCGGCGTTCGAGATCGTTGCGGACGCCCGTCTCGAGCGCCTCGAAGCGCTTCTCCCACTCCTTGCGGGCGCCCTGGCCGCGCTTGCCGGCCTCGAGCCAGAGCGACTTCAGGTCGTCGGGCACCACGAAGGGCTCGTAGTCCCAGCCGAGATGCTTGCGGGCCGCCGCGATCTCGTCGGCGCCGAGCGCGGAGCCGTGGACCTTCTCGGTGCCGCCCTTGTTGGGCGCGCCGAAGCCGATGACGGTCTTGCAGGCGATCAGCGTCGGCTTGTCGGAGCCTTCCGTCGCCTTGATCGCCGCCTCGACGGCGTCGGCGTCGTGGCCGTCGACATGGACGGCGTTCCAGCCGCAGGCCTTGAAGCGGGCGACCTGGTCGACCGAGTCCGAGAGCGAGGTGTGGCCGTCGATCGAGATGCCGTTGTCGTCATAGAGGAAGACGAGCTTCGACAGCCGGTAGTGCCCCGCGATCGCGATCGCCTCCTGGGAGATGCCCTCCATCAGGTCGCCGTCGGAACACAAGGCGAAGGTGCGGTGGCCGAACACGGTCGGGTATTCGGCCGCGAGGATGCGTTCCGCGAGCGCCATGCCGACGGCGTTCGAGATGCCGGCGCCGAGCGGGCCCGTGGTGGTCTCGACGCTCTCGGTGTGGCCGCGCTCAGGGTGCCCGGGGGTCTTGGAGCCGACCTGCCGGAAGTTCTTGAGCTGCTCGATGGTCATCTCCTTCGAGCCCGTCAGGTGGAGCAGCGAATAGAGCAGCATCGAGCCGTGGCCGGCCGAGAGCACGAACCGGTCGCGGTCGACCCAATACGGGTCGGTCGCGTCATATTTCAGGATCTTGGTGAAGAGCACGGTCGCCACGTCCGCCATGCCCATGGGCATTCCGGGATGGCCGGAATTGGCCTTCTCGACTGCGTCCATCGAAAGGAAGCGGATCGCGTTCGCCATCCGGCGTTGGGTCGCGGCGTCGCTCATGGGGCTGGTCCGATCGGTTCGAGGCGCTAAGAGGCTGCGCCCGGTAGGTCGTAGGGTGGGGCGTGCGCCCCGTCGATGTCGCGCGGGACGTTTAGGACGGCGGCGCCGCGAGTCAACTCGCGCGACGCCCCTATCAACCGTGCAAGGCGCGAAAGTCAGACTTCGTTCCCCCGGCTGCGCCGGCGCCGTTCGCCGGTGGACGGAGCGCAGCCGGCGATTGACGGCTTTTGGCGCGGCCCCCTAAAGTCGCGCGGCAAGACGTTGCGGCCGTAAGTGTTTTCGGCCGCCGGCCACGGGGACATCGGACAGAGTGGGCGATCTCGACCAGGCGCTGAGGCGGCTCAACGCGGCGCTGGAGGCCGCGGAGGCCGCGGCGACGCGCGCGCTCGACACGGTCGACGCCGCCCGCGCCCGCGAGGAGGAGCTGCAGGCCTTCGCCGACGACCGTCAGCGCCTCGCCGATCTGCTCGACCTGTCGGCCGCCAAGGCCGAAGCCTCCGAAGCCAGGCATCGCACGCTCGAGCAGGAGGTCGGCCGTCGTCTCGACGCGGCGATCGGGGCCGTCGAGAGCGTCCTCTCCGAAGCCGGAGCCTGAAGCGATGGCGCAGGTGACGGTCCAGATCGGCGGGCGCGACTACAAGATGGCCTGCGGCGAGGGCGAGGAGGAGCACCTGCTCTCGCTCGGCCGCATGGTCGACGAGCGTTTCGGCCAGCTGCGCGGCCAGTTCGGCGAGGTGGGCGACATCCGCCTTTCCGTGATGACCGCCATCATGATGGCGGACGAGCTTTCCGAGGCGAAGCGCCGCCACGAGGCGCTCGAGACCGAGATCGCGAGCCTGAGGCTTGCGGGCGACGACGTCGCCAAGCAGTTCGACGCGCGCCACGCCGACGTCGCCGAGCAGCTCGCCGCCGCAGCCGAACGGCTGGAGCGGCTGGCGAACGAACTCGGCGAGGGCGCACGGCGGGACTGAGATCGGACGGCCGACGAGCCTATAGCCAGCCGTGCGCGCCGCTTGACCGATCGCCGAGCCGTCGCTCCCTCAACAAACCTGTTTCGCTCCGGTTGTGGCGCTTTCTCTGGTGGGGAGTGATGTCGGTTGCCGCATCGTTTTCGCACAACCTTGTGATCTCTCGCCGACGCCTCTCCCCTTAGCATCTCCTCGGCCTTGTTGGAGGCGAAGGCGCTGAGGGGGCGGCGATGAAAGCGGGTTTCGCGGCGATGATCGCGTTTGGGCTGATGGTGGTGGTCTGGCCGGCGGCGGCCGAGGACTATCCGATGGAGGCCCAGCGCTGCATCTGGCGATGCCTCGCGGACTCGAAGGGCGCTGACGATCCCGCCTATATGCGCTGCGCCGAGCGTCGCTGCTCCGGAAAGCCGGAGCGCAAGCAGCGCGCGAAGCCTGAGCGTCGCTCGGAGGCGCCCGAGCCCGGCCGTTGGACCTACGGGGAGCATCGGAGGCTCGGGCTCTCGGCCTATGTCGAGGTCGGGAGCGAGGCTTTCGGGCTCGCTTGTCCGGCGCCGCGGGCGAATGGCGAGCCGCACGGCTATGCGGTCGCGACGCGCTTCACCCGAGGGCTGTCGCCCTCGCGCGCAGGGCCCGGATGGTTCGTGTCCATCTGGAACGCGCCCTTTGCGGTCGGCGGCGGCGGTCCCTATCCGGCGGCCGGGGACCTGTTCGAAATCGAGAGCGACTACTGCGGTTCTGACATTGCACGGATCAGGTCGTCCGGAACGCTCCTGCTCCTGAAGGAGCCGATGCGCTCGCTGTCATCCGATGACGGCGTCACGCGCCTGGCGCTCGATGGCGCCGGCGGTCCCCTGGTCGTCGAGACCGCCGGCGATCTTGCAAGGCTCGACAGCCCGACAGAGGTTCCCCTCGCGGGCGCGAGCCGGGCGATCGCGCAGCTTGCGAAGAATTGCGCGCCGCTGAGGCGCCAGATGGCCGAGGGCTGCGACGTCGACTGACGCGGCCGATGACTTGACCTCATCAAGGGTCGACGTCGCCACTAGCGCGGCGCATCCGGCTCGCCTATCTTTGTCCGGCGGTGCTGCGGGGTGCGTCAGGACAACTTGAATCCCCGGGCCCTTACGATTCCGAACGGGAGCTGTCCCTGGCCTCGACCGTGGTCTTGGCCATTTACGGCGCCCACCTACTCTGTAGGTGTCCCGGGATCTTACCGTCCAACGGCCATCGTGGCTCCGCGCTTTTCCTTCCGACATGATTGAAGCCCCGCAACAGCCTGACGACGTCGCCGCCCGGAAGGCCGTGGTGCGCAAGGCCGCGCTCGCCGCGCGGGCCGCGATCGGCGAGGCCGAGCGGGCGGCCGCGGGACGGGCGATCGCGGCGCTCGGCGGCGAGATCGTCGCGGACGAACGACCGGCCTGCGTCTCGCTGTTCTTCCCCGTGAAGGGCGAGATCGACATGCTGCCGCTGGCGAGGAAGCTGAGCGCCGCCGGCGTGCCGCTCTGCCTTCCGGTGATCGTCGCCAAGGGCGAGCCGCTCGTCTTCCGCCGCTGGCGGCCGGGCGACGTTCTCGAAGACAGGCCGTTCGGCCTGAAGGAGCCTCCGGACAGCGCGGCCGAGGTCGAGCCCGACCTGCTGTTCGCCCCGCTCTCCGCTTTCGACCGGCAGGGCGGGCGTATCGGCTATGGCGGCGGCTTCTATGACCGGACGCTCGAAAAACTGAGGGCCAAGGGAGCGGCGCTCGCGATCGGCGTCGCGTTCGCAGCGCAAGAGGTCGAAGACGTTCCTGTGGCCGAACATGACCAGCGGATCGATTTCGTGCTCACCGAGAACGGTATTTTGGGACGCTGACCGCGAACCAAGCCGGCGTTCGAGCGTTGTTTCACGCTGACGTCACATGCCGCGCGCCCGCGCGGTCGAAATCGGGAAACTGCGCCATGACCCGCCTCTTCATCGTCTCCTCGCTCATCCTTACGACCGTCGCGCTTTCGGCTTGCGCCAACACAGTGCGCGGCGTGCGCAACGACGTCGCGGCGACCGGGCGGGCCGCGACCGGCCGCTGAGGCGAAAAGACCTCGCCGCAATCAGATCATGACGAGGCTGCGCGCCTCGTTTAGGAAACGCGTCGTCGCCTGAAGGCGGCGGCGCGTTTTCGTTTCAGGATCTCGTCATGCGACTTCTCTTCCTCGGCGACGTCGTCGGGCGTCCCGGCCGGGCCGTGGTGGCGGAGCGCCTGCCGGCCTTGCGCGAGCGCTGGTCGCTCGACCTTGTGGTGATCAACGGCGAGAACGCCGCCGGCGGCTTCGGCATCACCGAGGCGATCTACGAGGATCTTCTGGCCGCCGGCTGCGACGCCGTCACGCTCGGCAACCATTCCTTCGACCAGCGCGAGGCGCTGGTCTTCATCGAGCGCGCCGAGCGCTTGATCCGCCCGGTGAACTTCCCGAAGGGCACGCCCGGCCGCGGCGCGGCGCTCGTGGAGGCGAGGAACGGGGCGCGCGTGCTCGTCGTCAACGTCATGGGGCAGGTGTTCATGGCGCCGGCGCTCGACGATCCGTTCCGGGCCGTCGAGGCCGAGCTCGCCGCCTGTCCGCTCGGCGAGGGGGCGGACGCCGTGATCGTCGACTTCCACGCCGAGGCGACGAGCGAGAAACAGGGGTTCGGACATTTCGCCGACGGCCGCGCGAGCCTCGTGGTCGGCACCCACACCCACACGCCGACCTCGGACCACCGCATCCTTCCGGGCGGCACCGCCTACATGTCGGACGCCGGCATGTGCGGCGACTATGACAGCGTTCTGGGCATGAAAAAGGACGAGCCGGTGCACCGTTTCCTGCGCAAGCTTCCGTCCGGGCGCTTCGAGCCGGCGGAGGGCGAGGGGACGCTGTCGGGCATCGCGGTGGAGCTCGACGGACGCGGGCTCGCGACCAGGGTCGCGCCCGTGCGGATCGGCGGCTGCCTCAGCGAGGCCCGCCCGGAGTTCTGGGAAATCTAAGGGCTGTCGCGTCTGCGCGCCGCATCGTAGCCTGCGGGCGACCATTTTCGGGGGAAGACGACATGAAGATCGCCGCAGCCGCCTGTTTCGGCTTCGTCCTGTTCGCGACGCCGGCTTTTGCCCGGTTCCCCTGCGACGAGCTCTGGGGCGAGCGCAACGCGATCTACAAGGACGCGGGCTACTGCTTCAAGACGGCCAAGGCGATCAAGGCTTTTGGGAACGCCGGCTGCCAATATGACGACATTGCGGACGTGCCGCTGTCGGCCCGCCAGCGCGCCGACGTCGCCGATATCCAGAGGCAGGAGCGCGAGAACGCCTGTCCGCGCTAAGCGGCGGTTCAGGCCGCCTGCGCGGTCCCGCCGAACAGCGCGGCGCCGGCCTCGGTGAGCTCCAGCCGCATGCGGCGGCTTTTCGCGCTGGTCGAGGTGGCGCGCAGCAGCCCGCCCTCGAGCGCTGCGGCGGCGCGCAGCGCCAGCGCATGGCCGACGCCGAAGACGCGCCCGAAACTCATCGTGTCGCGCGCGACGCCTTCGCCGACGGAGACCACCAGAGCGGCCTCGAGCGGCTGAAGGTTCTGGCTCTCGGCGATCGCCTCGACGCGGGCGAGGAAAGCGTCGGCCTCGCTCATGCGCCGCTCCGCTGGCGGAAGGTCACGAGCGTCGACTTCGAGAGCGGGGTGTCCGATCCCTCGCCGGCCTTGTTGAACGGCACGACGGCGTTCAGCTCCGGATAGTAGCCGGCTACGCAGCCCCTGGGGATGTCGTAGGCCACGATGCGGAAGTCTTCGGCGACACGCGCGCGGCCGTCTTCGGAGGACCCCAGAACGTCGACGCGCGCGTTCGGCTCGGCGCCCATCGCGGCGATGTCCTGCGGATTGATGAACACGACACGGCGCTCGCCGTAGACGCCGCGATAGCGGTCGTCGAGGCCATAGACCGTGGTGTTGTACTGGTCGTGGCTGCGGAAGGTCTGCAGCACGAACTGGCCCTCGGTCTTGCGGGCGCTCTGGTGCTCCACCTCGACGGGGAGCGGCGCGGCGGAAAACTCCGCCCGGCCGGACGGCGTCCGCCATTCGCGCTCGGTCGCCGAGTTGCGCAGCCAGAAGCCGCGCGGCTTGCGGACGCGGACGTTGTAGTCCTCGAAGCCCGGAATGACGCGCGACAGGCGATCGCGGATGAGATCGTTGTCGTCCGCCATCGCGGCCCAGTCGATGACCTGCGAGCCGACGGCCTCGGCCGCCATGCCAGCGATGATCGCGACCTCGGATTTGAGATGCGGCGACGCGGGCTTGTTGATGCCGCCCGAGCCGTGGACCATCGACATCGAATCCTCGACGGTGACGATCTGGACCTTGCCCTTGGAATTGCGCTCGATCTCGGTGCGTCCGAGGCAGGGGAGCAGATAGGCGACCTCGCCCACCGCCATGTGGCCGAGGTTCGGCTTGGTGGCGATCTGGACGGTGAGCCTGCAGGCGCGCAGCGCCGCCTCGACGACCGGCGTGTCGGGCGTCGCGCGGGCGAAGTTGCCGCCAAGCCCGATGAAGGCCTTGGACCGACCCTCCACCATCGCGTGGATCGCGTGCAGCACGTTGTGGCCCGGCGTCCGCGGCGAGGCGATGCCGAACTCCTTGTCGAGATTGTCCAGGAACCAGCCTGGCGCGTTCTCGTTGATGCCGACCGTACGGTCGCCCTGCACGTTGGAGTGGCCGCGCACGGGGCAGAGGCCCGCGCCCTCGCGCCCCACATGGCCGCGCAGGAACAGGAGGTTGGCGATCTCGCGGACGGTGGCGACGGAATGCTTGTGCTGGGTCACGCCCATCGCCCAGGTGGCGATGACGCGCTCGGCCCCGAGATAGACGTCGGCGAGCGTCTCGATCTCGTCGTAGGTGAGACCCGACTGATCCTCGATGTGGCCCCAGGGAGTGGCGATCACCTCGGCGCGCCAGGTTTCGATGCCGTGCGTGTGCCGGGCGATGAACTCTTCGTCCAGCAGGCTCGGGCGGCCGGCGGCCTTTTCGAGGTCGTCGCGCGCGAACACGATCTTGGCGACGCCGCGGATCGCCGCCATGTCGCCGCCGAGCTTGGGCTGGAAGTAGTGGGTCGCGATCGAGGTCGCGCCGCCGCGCAGCATCTCGATCTTGTCCTGCGGGTCGGCGAACTTCTCGAGTCCGCGCTCGCGGATCGGGTTCAGCACCGCCACGCGCGCGCCGCGCATCGAGGCCTTGCGCAGGTCGCCGAGCATGCGGGGATGGTTGGTGGCCGGGTTCTGCCCGATCACGAAGATGGCGTCGGCGTGGTGGAAGTCCTCAAGCAGCACCGTGCCCTTGCCGATGCCGATGGAGGCGATCAGTCCGACGCCGCTCGCCTCGTGGCACATGTTGGAGCAGTCGGGGAAATTGTTGGTGCCGAAGCTTCGCGCGAACAGCTGGTAGAGGAACGCGGCCTCGTTGGAGGCGCGGCCCGAGGTGTAGAACTCGGCCTCGTTCGGGGAGTTCAGCTTGCGCAGTTCGGCGCCGATCTCGGCGAAGGCGTCCGCCCAGTCGACCGCGACGTAGCGGTCGGTCGCGGCGTCGTAGCGCATGGGATGGGTGAGGCGGCCGACATTTTCGAGGTCGTAGTCGCTCCAGCCGCGGAGCTCGCTCACCGTGTGCCTGGCGAAGAACGCCGGCGTCGCACGCCGCTCGGTCGATTCCCAGGCGACCGCCTTCACGCCGTTCTCGCAGAATTCGAACGACGAGCCGTGCTCCGGGTCGCCCCAGGCGCAGCCGGGACAATCAAAACCGTCGGGCTGGTTGGCCTTCAGCATGGCCTTCGCGCCAGCGAGCGCGGAGCCGCTCGCGAGCAGATGCTTACCGCAACTGCGAAGGGCTCCCCAACCGCCGGCTGCCTTCGATTTCTTCAGTGCGGGAGCAGCGTCTGTCATTTGAAACGTCTATCAATCAAGCGGCTCGACCGCTGGCTTCGTGCGGTCGGAAGCTAAGTGCAACCACCTAACTCAACAATAATTTTCTATTATCCGCACGGTCGATGGTTTGATCGGCGACGCCTTTCAATCCCGCTGGCTGGAACTCGTCACAACCCAAGTCGATTGTCAGATCTGATCAATCTCTTGGCGCTGGGGCTGCGGGGCGATGTCGCCCGCGATCGGCTCACGACGAAAAAGAGATCGCCTGTGTTGCGTAGCAGCATGGCACATCCGCGCCGGGCGCATGGCGCGTTGGGAAGGCTTCCCGGCCGTCGTCCGCGCGCCCGGCTTCCTTTCGGGCCCGCGCGCCTCTATAAGCCCGCATCCTGAAAATCTGCGGCCGCCCGCCGCGCGCGCCCGACCGGCGCCCCGGAGCGTCCGCGAACCGCCGGAGACTCCCTTGGCCGGGCATTCGCAGTTCAAGAACATCATGCACCGCAAGGGCCGCCAGGACGCGGTCCGCGCCAAGCTCTTCTCAAAGCTCGGCCGCGAGATCACGGTGGCGGCGAAGGCCGGCTTGCCCGATCCCGACATGAATCCGCGCCTGCGCCTCGCGGTGGCCGCCGCCAAGGCCCAGTCGATGCCTAAGGACAACATCCAGCGCGCCATCAACAAGGCGGCTGGCGGCGACACCGAGAACTACGAAGAGGTGCGCTACGAGGGGTATGGCCCGGGCGGCGTCGCCATCATCGTCGAGGCGCTGACCGACAACCGCAACCGCACGGCGTCGGCCGTGCGCTCCTACTTCACCAAGTCCGGCGGCGCGCTCGGCGAAACCGGCTCGGTCGGCTTCATGTTCAACCGCGTCGGCGAGATCGTCTATCCGGCGAAGGCCGGCTCAGCCGACAAGGTGCTGGAGGCCGCGATCGAGGCCGGGGCGGAAGACTGCGAGTCCTCGGAAGAGAGCCACGTCGTCACCTGCGCGTTCGAAGATCTCAACGAGGTGTCGAAGGCGCTCGAGGCCTCGCTCGGCGAGCCCGAAAGCGTGAAGGCGGTGTTCCGCCCGAACGTCACGACCGCGCTCGACGAGGAGAAGGCGACGAGCCTGATGAAGCTGCTGGACAGCCTCGACGAGGACGACGACGTGCAGAACGTGCACGGGAACTACGAGATCTCCGAAGAGGTGATGGCCAAGCTCGGCTGACGGGCCGGGCTGCGCGCCGTGGCCGAGCGTTCCGTCGCTCGGCCAAAATGTTCAGATTTTCTTAGGACTTGGGCGTCGCCCCGCCGTTCCCCGTTCGGTCACGGGAGAACGAATCGTGAGGCGCCGGTTTGTTCTCGTGGAGGGGGCGCTGACGAAGGGAGTCGTCGTCCCAGGTCTAGATGCGGCCGAGCGCTACGAGCAGCGCGAAGAGGGCCGACATCCAGACGGAGCCGCCAATAAGCCCGGTCCAGGTCTGCGACATCACGAGCAAGCCGGAGGCGTCGCGGCCAAAGCCATGCCACGGAAACTCGGTCCGTTCCCCTTGCATCGCCTCGGCCCACGCGCGGCCGAAGCTGAGGGCTGCGAGGGCGAGGCGTCCCGTGCCGTAGAGGATGAACTCCCACAGCACGCCGGCGACGAAACGGACGAGAGCCTCGATCATCGGCTGATGATCGTGGCTCGCCTTCCGATGCGCCAGTGGGCTTCAGCTTTCCGCGCCGTTCGCCCTGCGCACCATGCCCGGGATCAGGAAGAGGTCGACGAGATACCAGATGAGCGCGAGCGGGATCAGCAGATACTGAAAGTCGTTGCCGCCTATGATGAGCGGCAGGAAGAGCGTCGTCACGCCGAGCGCGAGTTGCGCGTAGCCGGATTGCTTGTAGCCGAGATAGAAGCGGTGGAGCCCCAGAAAGCCGCCCCCGCCCATGATCTGCAGCGCATAGGCGACCCACATGGTCTTGCGCGCAGGCGGCGTTTGCCGCGCCGTTGGCGCGGCTTCTTCGGACAGGGCGTCGTGGCTTGTGACGCGGGGCACTCTCGCCAAGGTTCGCCTCCTTCGCCCTGCGGCTTTGGCGTTCGGCTTGCCCGCTGACCTTCGAGAGATGCAAGCGCCAAGGCGGCGGCCGCGATCACGTCCGCGCGCGCCGCGGTAAGGAAGCCGGGCCCGAAGCCTGCGCTCCGGGCCCGGCTGACGCCGCTTACTTTGCGGGCGCGGCCTGAGCGCCCCCTTCGCCCCGCTGCATCTGGAAGAAGCGGTCGAGCTTCTTACCCAACTGCGCGATCATCGACATGTTGAAGAAGTGGGTCGCGCCGAGCACCAGCATCACGAGACCCACCTTGAACGACAGCGCCTCCAGCACGCCATCGACCGTCTCGGGCTTCTCGCCGTAGCTCATGGCCAGCATCGCGTAGCCGAGGTTCACGAGATAGAAGCCCACCACCAGCAGATGGTTGATCGAGTCCGCGAGCGTCTCGTTGCCGCGCAGGAACTCGACCAGGAACACTCGGCCGCGGGTCGAGAGCGTGTGCGCGACCCAGATCGTCAGCGCCGCGCTGATGGCGATGTAGGCGAGATAATTGACGGTCGCGAAGGTCATGACTGCTCTCCATCGGTCTTGGGCTTGGGCCGGTCATCGGCCCGGGCGCCCGGGATGAACCGGGCGATCTTCGCGCCCATCCGCATCAGGCCCCTGAGGGTGCCGATGGGGAGGCGCTTGATTTCGCGGTACCAGACGTCGAGCTCCTGCCCGAAGGCCGAGAGCTCCACGATGCGCCGCCTCGTGATCTCCGGCGTCTCCTTGTCGCCGCTCGCCTCTTCCGAGAGCGCCTTCAGCGCGTCGAGCGTCGGCTGGATCTCCCGCTGGCGGCGGGCTTCGGCGACCTGCATCGCCATCTCCCACGGGTCGCCCAGCGTCTCGAAGTGATCCTTGCGGTCGCCGACCCGGTGGACGAGGCGGGCGAGACCGAGCTGCTGGAGCTCCTTGAGGCTGCCCGAGACGTTGGAGCGCGAGATCGCGAGCTCCCTGGTCAGCTCGTCGGCGTCCACCGGGCGGCCGACGATGAACAGATAGCCGTGGATCTGCGCGACCGAGCGGTTCACGCCCCAGCGCGCGCCCATCTCTCCCCAATGCAGGACGAAGCGTTCCATCAGCGGCGTCATCTGTAATTTCCGTTATTTCAGTCAACACTGAAATTACTGAAATGACGGGCGGTGTCAAGGGGCGGGGAGACGATGCAGCTCGAAAGGCTCGATCCGTCGGCGTCATCCCGGCCGAAGAGCCGGGATCCAGAACCATCTCGTCGGCCCCAGCCCTGCGCCGCCGCCGCGTCTGGATCCCGGGTCAAGCCCGGGATGACGGGTCGAGGTTCGGGCGCAGGCCGCCCGCCCGGCGCGCTCCGCGGACGCAGAGAGGGCGCGCCATCCGCCGCCGTCATCCCGGCCGGAGAGCCGGGATCCAGAACCATCTCGTCGGCTCCAGCCCTGCGCCGCCGCCGCGTCTGGATCCCGGGTCAGGCCCGGGATGACGGGCCGAGGTTCGGGCGCAGGCCGCCCGCCCGGGGGCGTTCCGTGGACGCAGAGAGGGCGCTCGATCTGCCGCCATCA
>NZ_JBHRXS010000016.1:101990-194266 GCF_042648545.1 Chenggangzhangella methanolivorans | reverse complement strand
CGCGGCTCCAGTCCTTCGCCGCCGGCGGGTCTGGATCCCGGGTCAGGCCCGGGATGACGGGTCGGGGTTCGGGCGCAGGCCGCCCGCCCGCCGTGTTCCGTGGACGCAGAGAGGGCGCGCCTTCCACCGCCGTCATCCCGGCCGAAGAGCCGGGATCCAGAACCGTCGCGCGGCTCCAGCCCTGCGCCGCCGCCGCGTCTGGATCCCGGGTCAAGCCCGGGATGACGGGCCGAGGTTCGGGCGCAGGCCGCCCGCCCGGGGGCGTTCCGTGGACGCAGAGAGGGCGCTCGATCTGCCGCCATCATCCCGGCCGAAGAGCCGGGATCCAGAACCGTCGCGCGGCTCCAGTCCTTCGCCGCCGGCGGGTCTGGATCCCGGGTCAGGCCCGGGATGACGGGTCGGGGTTCGGGCGCAGGCCGCCCGCCCGGCGCGTTCCGTGGACGCAGAGAGGGCGCTCGATCTGCCGCCATCATCCCGGCCGAAGAGCCGGGATCCAGAACCGTCGCGCGGCTCCAGCCCTGCGCCGCCGCCGCGTCTGGATCCCGGGTCAAGCCCGGGATGACGGGTCAAGGTTCGGGCGCCGGCCGCCCGACCGGGGCGCTCCGCGGACGCGGGAGAAAGCGCGCGACGACTGGACGGACGCGGCCAAGGCGCGGTAGGAGAGCCGCCCTCCAAAGCGCCTGCGACAACGCCCATGACCGCCTGCGGCCTCGACTTCGGCACGTCCAACACCACGCTCGGCGTCGTCGAGGGCGGCAGGCCCGCGCTTGTCCGCCTCGAGGGCGAGGAGCGCACGATCCCGAGCGCGATCTTCTTCGCGCCGTCGGCGGCCGCCAAGGTCGGGCGCGCCGCGATGTCGGCCTATCTCGACGGCGAGGCCGGCCGGCTGATGCGCAGCCTCAAGTCCGTGCTCGGCACCGGGCTCATCGACGAGGCGACGCAGGTCGGGCGCGAGCGCGTGAAGTTCCGCGACGTCATCGCCCGGTACCTGGCGATCGTGAAACGCCGGGCCGAAGCCGAGGCCGGCCGCGAGATCGACGCGGTCGCGCATGGCCGCCCCGTGCATTTCGTCGACGGCGACGAAGCGGCCGACCAGCGCGCCGAGGACACGTTGCGCGAGATCGCGCTTTCGGTCGGCTTCCGCGAGGTGTCGTTCCAGTTCGAGCCGGTGGCCGCCGCGCTCGACTACGAGCGCGAGGTCTCCGGCGAGGAGCTTGCGCTCATCGCCGACATCGGCGGCGGCACCTCGGACTTTTCCGTCATCCGGCTCGGTCCCGACCGCAGCGGGCGCGAGGACCGAAAGGGCGACATCCTCGCCAATGAGGGCGTGCGGGTCGGCGGCGTCGACTTCGACCGGCGTCTATCACTCGGCTCGGTGATGCCGCTGCTGGGGCTGGGCTCGCCGATGAAGCGGCGCGAGCTCGAGGCGCCCTCGGTCTATTTCCACGACCTCGCCACCTGGTCGAGCATCAACCGCCTCTATGACGGGCGCGCGCTGCGGCAGATCCGCGAGGTGCGCCGCGAGGCGGCGAGGCCCGAGCTCATCGACCGCCTGATCCGAGTGGTCGAGGACGAGCGCGGCCACGGGCTCGCGGCCGCCGTCGAGGCCGCCAAGATCCGCCTGTCGGACGGCGAGGAGACCGAAGTCGCGCTCGGCTACGCCGAACAGGGCCTCGTCGCCCCCATCCGCCGCGCGGCGTTCGAGCGCCACACCGCGGCGCTCGGCGAGAAGATCGCGGAGCGCATCCGCCGCTGCCTCGCCGCCGCAGGACTGAAGCCGGAGAGCATCGACGCCGTGTTCCTCACCGGCGGCTCGACCCGCGTGCCGCATGTGCGTGCCGCCATCCTCGGCGAGGTTCCGGCCGCGCGCGTGGTCGAGGGCGACATCTTCGGCGCGGTCGGAACCGGCCTCACCATCGAGGCCGCGCGCCGCTACGGCTGAGGCCTGTCGACGACAATCCTGTTCCGCTTGTGTTCTGATAACGATTGGCCGCTAGTCTCGCGGTCATGAGCCCCGCGCCGATTCGCATCCTTGGCGTCGACCCCGGCCTCCGCCGCACCGGCTGGGGGGTGATTTCGGCCGAGGGCTCGCGCCTTTCCTTCGTCGCGGCGGGCGTCGTGCGTTCCGACGAGACCGCCTCGCTCGCCGCCCGCCTCGCCGAGCTTCACCATGGGCTGGTCGCGGTGCTCGAAGCGCATGGCCCCCACGAGGCCGCCGTGGAGGAGACCTTCGTCAACTCCAACCCGCATTCGACGTTGAAGCTCGGGCAGGCCAGGGGGGTGGCGCTGCTGGTCCCGGCGCTCGCGGGGCTCGGCGTCGCCGAGTACGCGCCGAACCTTATCAAGAAGACCGTGGTGGGCGCAGGCCACGCCGACAAGCGCCAGATCCAGGCGATGATCTCGGTGCTGCTGCCGAAGGCGCTGGTGACGAGCCCGGACGCCGCCGACGCGCTCGCGGTCGCGATCTGCCACGCCCAGCACCGCGGCGCCGCGGCCCGCCTCGCGGCCCTGAAGGTTCCGGCGTGACGGCGGTTTTCGCAAGATCGGGTCGTCTCCGCCTCCCTCCTCCTCGCGGGGGTAAGGGTGGGGGTGGTTCAGAATTGACCTCCGTCGCCGGGCGTAGAGCTGCGTCTCCGTCGGCGCTTCTTTCGGAGCCACCCCCATCCCCGGCCCCTCCCCGCAAGGGGGAGGGGAGACGTCGCCGCCTCCACTGGAACGCCCGAGCATGATCGGAAAGCTCACCGGAACCGTCGACTCGGTCGGCCCTGACTGGGTCATCCTCGACGTCGGCGGCGTCGGCTATGTGGTCTATTGCTCGACCAAGACGCTCTCGCGCCTGCCGAAGGCCGGCGAGACCGCGCGGCTCTCGATCGAGACCCATGTGCGCGAGGACCGCATCCAGCTGTTCGGCTTCATGGCCGATCTCGAGCGCGAGTGGTTCCGACTGCTCAACACCGTGCCGGGCATCGGCACGAAGGTCGCGCTCGCCGTGTTGTCGACCCTCGACGCGCCGGATCTCGCCACCGCGATCGCCTTGCGCGACGTCGCCGCGATCTCGCGCGCGCCGGGCGTCGGCCCAAAGGTCGCGGCGCGCGTCGCGGCCGAGCTCAAGGACAAGGCGCCGCTCTTCGCCGACGTCGATCCGGGGCTGGCGCGCGTCGCCGGCGAAGTCGCCGAGGCGAGGGGCGCCGCGACCCCGGTGCGCGACGCGGTCTCGGCGCTCGTCAATCTCGGCTACGCCGCGCCGCAGGCGAGCGCGGCGGTCGCGGCCGCGAAGCAGTCGCTCGGTGACGACGCCACCACCGAGCGCCTCATCCGCGCCGGCCTGAAGGAGCTCGCCAAGGGGTGAGGGAGCGTTCGGCCGTCAGCTTGCGGGGTGAGGTCCTGCGCGCAGGCTATGGCCGCGCGCCGGCGCGCGTGCGACACCTCGGCCGATGACCACGAGCCCCATCCGAGACCCTGACAGTCGCGACGACGAGCTCGACGCCTCGATCCGTCCGCAGACGCTCGCCGACTTCACGGGGCAACGCCAAGCCCGCGAGAACCTCTCGGTGTTCATCCAGGCCGCCAAGACCCGCGGCGAGGCGCTCGACCATGTCCTGCTCGCCGGCCCCCCCGGCCTCGGCAAGACCACGCTCGCCCAGATCGTCGCGCGCGAGCTCGGCGTGGGATTTCGCGCGACCTCGGGTCCGGTCATCGCCAAGGCCGGCGACCTCGCGGCGCTGCTGACGAACCTCGAAGAGCGCGACGTGCTCTTCATCGACGAGATCCACCGGCTCAATCCGGCGGTCGAGGAAATCCTCTATCCGGCCATGGAGGACTTCCAGCTCGACCTCATCATCGGCGAGGGCCCGGCGGCGCGCTCGGTGCGGATCGACCTGTCGAAGTTCACCCTCGTCGGCGCCACGACGCGCGCGGGGCTGCTCACTACGCCCCTCCGTGATCGCTTCGGCATTCCGGTGCGGCTCAATTTCTACGACGTCGACGAGCTCGAGCTGATCGTCGCGCGCGGCGCCCGGGTGCTTGGCCTTCCGATGCGGCGCGAGGGCGCGCGCGAGATCGCGCGGCGCGCGCGCGGCACGCCGCGCATCGCCGGCCGCCTGCTGCGCCGCGTGCGCGACTTCGCCTCGGTGTCGGGCGAACCGGAGGTGACGGCGGCCTCGGCCGACCGGGCGCTCCGGCTGCTCGACGTCGACGATCTCGGTCTCGACGCCATGGACCGCCGCTATCTCACCGCGATCGCCGAGCACTATGGCGGCGGGCCGGTCGGAGTGGAGACCATGGCGGCCGCGCTCTCGGAGCCGCGCGACGCCATCGAGGAGATCATCGAGCCCTACCTGCTGCAGCAGGGCTTTCTTCAGCGCACGCCCAGGGGCCGCGTTTTGACGCAGACCGCCTATCGCCATCTCGGCCTTGCGGCGCCGGCCGCCGCGGCCCAGATGCCTCTTTTCGAAGGGGAAGGGGGCCCGACAGAGTGATCGCAAAGGTGACCGACGGCCTCGGCGGGCGGATGGAAGGCGTGCGCCACATCCTGACGCTGCGGGTCTATTACGAGGACACGGATTTCTCCGGCTTCGTCTATCACGCGAGCTATCTGCGCTTCATGGAGCGCGCGCGCACCGAGATCCTGCGGGCGATCGAGTTCGACCACCGGCGGCTCTGGGACGAAAAGCGCGAGGGCTTCGTCGTGCGCCGCATGACGATCGACTATCTGCGGCCGGCCATGATGGACGACGTCATCGCGGTGACGACGACGGCCGAGGACGTGAAGGCGGCCTCGCTCGTGCTGCGCCAGACCGTGACGCGCGACGACGACGTGCTGGTCGCGGCGACCGCGCAATGCGCCTATCTGCGCGACGGCCGCCCGGCCCGCATGCCCGATCGCATGCGGCGCGAGATGATGCGGACGGAGTAGAACTCGGGCGGGCCGCTCGCCCGCCGGCGGTCAGAACCGCAGGACGAAGTCGCCGGCGTCGATCGAGTCCGGATTGTCGAACTGGATTTCGGCAATCAGCTTCGCCTTGCCCGACCCCGTCCCGTCGGCGTCGAAGAACAGTTTCCCGGTCTTGGTGTTGAACAGGAACGTGCCCTCGTCGGTGACGGCCTTCGCGCCGGGTCCCTTGATGAAGGTCACGCCGTCGATGACGGCGTAGTCGCCCGCGAGCTTGAAGCCGCTGCGGCTGATCCCGATCATGTCGTAGATGTCGTAGTCGAGGATCAGGTCGCCGCCTTCCTTGACGTTGGCGTAGTAGAACTCGTCGCCGTCCGAGAAGCCGAACGCCTCCTCGTCGCCGCGCAGGGTGTCGGCGCCCTTGCCGCCCTGCAGCGTGTCGGAGCCGTCCTCGCCGTAGAGGATGTTGTCGCCGTTGTCGCCGATCAGCCGGTCGCGGAACGAGGAGCCGATCAGGCCCTCGATGTTCTTGAGCTTGATGCCGACGACGCCTTCGGCGTTCGCGACCCCGTCCTTGAGCGACGCGTAGACGCCGATGCCGCCAGTCTCGCGGATCCCCTCGAAGGAGGCGAAGTCGAAGGAGCCTTTGTCGTCGTCGCCGCCGTTCAGCGTGTCGCGCCCGCCGCCGCCGACGAGCGTGTCGTCGCCGAGCGAGCCGTCGAGAACGTTGGCCTCCTCGTTTCCGACGAGCTTGTCGTCGAAATAGCCGCCGGTGACGTCCTCGATCGACGAGTAGGTGTGTCCTTCCGCGATGCCCGTGTTCTTGCTCGGATCGGCGAGGTTGACCGTCACGCCTTCGCCGGCCGCGTAGTAGTTCACCTTGTCGAAGCCCTGTCCGCCGTCGAAATAGGTCTCGGCGTCATGGGCGAGGAACACGTCGTGCCCGGCGCCGCCGAACAGGAAGTTGCCGGCGTCGCTCTCGCCCGAGATCGTGTCGCTGCCCTTGCCGCCGAAGAAGGTGAATTCGTCGTCGGGCCCCTCGTAGTTGAGCCCAAGCACGAGGCGCAGCGGAAGCGTGCTGCCCACGAAGGCGACCGCGGCGATGAACTCGCTCGACGAGATGTCGAGGTCGACGTCCGAGATCTCCGCGACGACGACGCCGTTGATCTTGAGCACGCCGCTCGTGATGTGGCCCGTATTGTCCTTCGGACGCAGGTCGTCGCCGTAGAACTCGACCGAGACGCCGTTCTCGCCGGTCATCACGATCTTGTCCTTGAAGTACTTGATCTCCGTCGTCGGCGAGAACACGTCACCCCGGAGGTCGTTCATGAAATCGTCGTAGGAAAAGCTCTTCTTGGTGACCAGCGTAATGGCGGACATGATCGGATGCTCTGAGCGTGCGCGGAACAGATATTCATCTGAATACCTCGCCCGCAGGATCTTCCGCCATCCGGGGTTCTACGTAGGTGAAATGGGTTACGCCTCGGCGATCGCCCGCAAGAACACGTCGCCGAACGCTTCCAGCTTGGCCGCTCCGACGCCCTTCACGCGCGCGAGCTGGTCCATGGTGCGGGGCCGCGCCGAGGCCATCTCGATCAGGGTGCTGTCGGCGAAAATGACGTAGGCGGGCGCGGCGCGCGCCACCGCGAGCTCGCGCCGCAACGCCTTCAGCTTCGTCAGCAGCTCTTCGTCGGCGCCGGAGAGATGCGCGGCCTCCGCCACCATGCGGCCGCGGCGCTCGCGCGTCCTGGGCTTCGGCTTGGCGATCGAGACGCGCTCTTCGCCCGCGAGAACGCGCTCGCCCTTGGCGGTCATGACCAGCCCGCCATAGGCTCCGGTCTCGACCTCGAGCGCATGCACGGCGACGAGCTGGCGCACGATCCCGCGCCAGTCCTGCGCCGGCCGGTCGGCCCCGCGGCCGAAGCCCGCGAGCTTCTCGTGGCCGCGCGCCGTCACCGTCTCGCTTTCGTGGCCGACCGCGAGCGCCACGATGTGGGCCGCGCCGAAGCGCTGCCCGGTGTCGCGCACGAGGCCGAGCAGCAGCCGCGCCTCCTGCGTGCCGTCGATCACCTCCGGCGGGTCGAGGCAGACGTCGCAGTTGCCGCAGGGCGGGTTGGTCTCGCCGAAATAGGCGAGCAGCGCCTGTCGCCGGCAGGCGGTCGTCTCGCAAAAGCCCACCAGCGCGTCGAGCCGCCGGCTCTCCACGCGCTTGCGCTCGGGCGCTGAGTCCTGCTCGTCGATGAAGCGGCGGCGCGTGCGGATGTCCTCGAGCCCGTAAAGCATCAGGGCCTCGGCCGGCTCGCCGTCGCGGCCGGCGCGACCGATCTCCTGGTAATAGGCCTCGAGGCTGCCGGGCGCGTCGCCATGGACGACGTAGCGCACGTCCGACTTGTCGATGCCCATGCCGAACGCGACCGTCGCCACCATGACGACCCCGCGCTCGGCCAGGAACGTCTCCTGCGCGGCGGCGCGGGCCTGGGCCTCCATTCCGGCGTGATAGGCGAGCGCGTTGACGCCGGCGCCCTGCAGCCGGGCCGCGGTCTCCTCCACCTTCTTGCGCGAGATGCGGTAGACGACGCCGCTGAGGCCCTTGCGGGCGTCCACATAGCGCTCGATCGCCGTCATGGCGTCGCGCTTCTCGGAGACCGCGATCTGGATATTGGGCCGGTCGAAGCCGGCCACATAGGTCTCGGCCGAGCCCTCGAAGAGCTTCTGCAGGATGTCGTCGCGGGTCGACTGGTCGGCGGTCGCGGTCAGCGCGATCATCCGGGCCTTCGGCAGCGCGGCGCGCGCCTGTCCGAGCAGGAGATATTCGGAGCGAAACGAATGGCCCCACTGCGAGACGCAGTGCGCCTCGTCGATCGCGACCAGCGAGACCGGGAGCTTGCCGAGCGCGGCGAGCATGCGCTCGGTCATCAGGCGCTCGGGCGCGAGGTAGAGCAGCCGCGCCTCGCCGGACGCCACCCGCCGCCACGACGCGACGTTGTCCTCGCGCGAACGGCCCGAATGGATCGCCTCGGCCCGCACCCCGTCGAGCCGGAGCCCCGCGACCTGATCCTCCATCAGCGCGATCAGCGGCGAGACCACCACCGCGAGCCCGCCCATCACCAGCGCCGGCGCCTGATAGCAGAGCGATTTTCCGGCCCCCGTCGGCATCACCGCGAGCACGTCGCGGCCCGACAGCAGCGCGTCGATCACCGGCTCCTGGCCGGGGCGGAACGCGTCGAAGCCGAAAGCGGTCTTGAGGACCCGGTACTTCTCGGCTTCGAGCTCGGGCGGCAGGGCGAAGGGATTTGGCATCGCGGTCATCGGCTCGCGCGGAGGTCTAGGAGATTCTCCGCGCGGGCGCGAGCAGGCGCCGGGCTCAATGGCCCGAGTGGTCCATGCCCTTCATGTCGCCGGACTTCGGCGCCGGCGCGGCTCCGGGAGCCTCGACCGCGAACTCCACCTCGACCTTGCCGGCGGTCTCGAAGGTGAGCTCGCCCTTGACCTTCTCGCCCTTGGTCAGGGCCGTCTTGAGGCCGACGAACATCAGGTGCTTGCCGCCGGGCGCGAACGATACGGTCTCGCCGGGCTTGACTTCGACGCCGCCCTCGATCTCACGCATCTTCGCGACGCCGTCCTCGACCGAGCTCTCGTGCATCTCGGCGCGTTCGGCGAACGGAACCGACACGGCGACGAGGCGGTCCGGCTTGTCGCCGTGGTTCATGATGGTGAAGTAGCCGCCGGCGACCTTCACGCCCGGAACGGTGGCGCGCGACCAGGGATGGCCGATCATCAGCTTGCCGACCGTGTATTCGTGCGCGCTCGCCGCCCCGGCGGAAAGCGCGAAGAGGAGAGCGGCGAAAGGCGCGGCGAGGCGCAGCGGAAGCAGCTTCGGCATTGGGAACGGAACTCCGGCTGTGGCGGGCGCGGCCGACCGGGCCGACGCTGCTTTGCGGGTAGCCTTCTTAGAACGGGACCAGGCGCTTCGCCACGGTCTTTGCGGCCGCGGAGCCGCGGGCGACCTAACGGCGCTCCCGGCGCGGCGGCGCGGACGAGACCTTGATGGCGCCCTCGGAATCCCAAGCGATGCGCGCCCCGGCGAGCGTGTTGGCTCCCGACGACTTGGTGACGATGTGATCGGCGAGCCGCTCCAGCCGCTCGAGCTTGACGCGCACGCCGCCGATCTCGGCGATGACGCGGCCGAGCAGGCGCAGCTTGATCTCGTCCGGCAGCGTGGCGGCGCTCGCCCCGATGACGGAGACGCCGTTCTTGCGCGCGACATGGAGCGCGGCCGCCTGATCGATCGCCGCCTCGATCGCGGCGTTGACCCGGGCCATCCGGAACGCGAGCACGCCGAGCCGCTCGGCGGTCATGCCCTCGCGTTCGAGCGCGCCGCGCGCCGAGCGCAGCCGCGCGCGGGCGAAGCGCGGGTCGACGTTCATGGGGTCTTCGGCCCAGCCGAGATTGCGCGCCTTCAGCGTCGCGACGAGCCGCGCCTTCGGCACCACGAGGAACGGCCTCAGCAGTTCGATCCCGTCGCGCCGCACGGCGTGGCGCATGGCCGCGAGCCCCATCGGGCCGCTGCCAGCCGACAGCCGCATCAGCACCGTCTCGGCCTGATCGTCGAGCGTATGGGCGGTGGCGACCGCATCCGCCCCGATGGACCGCGCGTGCGCCAGCAGCGCGCCGTAGCGCGAGACCCGCGCGGTCTCCTCGATCCGGGTGTCGCGCGGCGCGGTGCGTCCGTCGAGCCGCGCGAACGGCAGCCCGAAGCGTCCGGCGAGCGCCTCGACGGCGTCGGCCTCGGCGCGGGCCTCCTCGCGCAGGCCGTGATCGACGGTCGCGACCGCGATCTTGGGCGCGCCGCCCGTCTGGAACCATTCGCCGGCCAGGACCAGGAGCGCCGTGGAGTCCGCGCCGCCCGACACGGCGAGCAGCGCCGACTTGCGGCCTGCGAACGCCCGCTCGAACAGCTTGACGCTCTCCACGCCGCCGATCGGGTCGGCCGGGGGAAGGTCGGCGGTCCTGACGCCGCGGCGGGCGGTGGACGCGCGTCGCTTGGGGTCTTTCGAGGGCGGAGCCGCGTCGTTCATCGACCTGACCGCCTCTCGCCCTCGGACCTCAGCAGGCGATCCGCTTGTACTCGCGGTCGGACTGGGCCTTGATCCGGGTGTATTTCTTGCCGGCCGCGTCGAGCGTCGCGCAGGCCTGCTCCTTCTCGCCCATGCCGTTCAGCGCCATGCCGAGCTTCAGCATGCTTTCGGGCGCCTTCGCCGACTGCGGGTTGTCGCGATAGATGCCGAGGAAGGTCTCGACCGCGTCCGGATACTTCTTGCGCTGATAGAGGCTCTCGCCGAGCCAGTAGCGCGCTTCCGCGGCCTTCGGATCGTTCGGGTTCGACCGCAGGAAGTCGCGGAACGTCGCCTCGGCCTCGGCGTAGTCGCGCCGCTGCACGAAGCCGACGCCGAGCGCGAACTGGTCGTTGGGCGAGCCGGAGCCCGCGGTGATCCCGCCCGAATCGCGAGAGGCCATGCGGTCTCCGCCGGCGTTGCGGTCCGGCAGGCCGCTCGCGCCGACCGACTGCGAGCCGCCGCCGACGCCCGGCGGACGGATGCTCATCGGGGCGTTGGGGTCGTCGTCGAGAAGGCCGCCGATGGCGTCGCCCGATCCGCCGCTCGAGCGCGTCTGCCCGAGGCTGGAGGGGGGCGCGCCGAGGCCGTCGTTGCGGCCCGTCGAGGCGGTCGAGGACCCGGAGGAGCCGCCGTAGTCGCCGGCGTCGCCGCGACGGTTCGGGGCAGGCTTCGACGAGCCACCGCCTCCGCCCTTGCCGCTTTCGAGATCCTGCAGGCGGAAATCCACGTCGCCCTGCATCTTGCGCAGGTTCTCGTCGTTCTTGCGGGTCTGGAACTGCATCTCCTCGATGCGGCCGTTGAGCTGCCGGATCTGGTTCTCGAGCCGATCGAGACGGACGGCGATGTCGGCCATCGAGGACTGGGCCGGCTGCACGACGCTCGGCGCGGCGGGGCGCTCGTCGCGGCCGCCGAAGAAGGCGAGGCCCTTCTCGAGCCCCTGCACGCGCTGCTCGAGCCAGTTTGGAGCCGCTCCCTCGCCGGCCGCCTGGGCCACGGCGGCGGAGGCCGTCAGGCAGGCGAAAGCGGCGCCGAGCGCGAGCCGCCTGGCGATCTTGGAGCGCGTCGAATCGAACATGTTCGGAAGAGGTCCCGGCCGGTGAGCGAGGCGATTTTCGCCTGTTACGCTTTCACTTCGGCCGAATTAGGGCCGGTCCCGGGACCGCGCGTCAAGCGACGCGGGGTCCCGGGACCGAAGTTCGTCAGGAGCCGGCGCCGCCCGAGAGCGCGGTGACCGCGCGGCGGTTCTGCGACCAGCAGGAGATGTCGTCGCACACCGCGACCGGACGTTCCTTGCCGTAGGAGGTGGTGCGCATGCGGCTCGAGGAGACGCCGCGGGCCGCGAGGTAGTCGCGGCTCACCTGCGAACGGCGGGCGCCGAGCGCGAAGTTGTATTCGCGGGTGCCGCGCTCGTCGGCGTGGCCTTCGACGAGGATCGAGTAGCGCGGATAGCGGCTGAGCCACGAGGCCTGCTTGTCGAGCGTCGCGCGGGCCGTCGAGGTGAGTTCGGTCGAGTCGGTCTCGAAGAACACGCGGTCGCCGACGTTCACGACGAAGTCCTGCTGGCTTCCGGGAGGGCCTCCGCGGCCGCCGCCGGCGCCGTAGCCGTTCGCGCCGTCCATTCCTTCGCCGGGCTTCTTGGCGCACGCGCCGAGGGCGAGCGCCGCGCACAGCGCGACGGCGATCTTGGCGCTACGGCCGATACGCATGGTACGCAACATACCCGATGACTCCTTGTGGCTGTCGGTTGCGCAATCCATAGCATTCTCCCCGTTAACCGAAGGTTCCGTTAGGATTAAGCAAAGGTTGATTTCGCCCTTGCGACAGTGGAACCGCGGAGCTCGAAAACGCCCGCCGAAGGCGGCGCGAACGTGGCCGCGATGGGGCGGGGAGGGGAACTCCTCACAGGTGAGTCCGGAAGGACACAGGGGGGAGGGATGGATCGGAAAGAGCTCAATCATTGCCGCGTCTGCGGCTTCAACCAACACGAGCCGTGGGGGCCGGATGGCACGGAGCCGACGTACGACATCTGCTCCTGTTGCGGCGTTGAGTTTGGCTACGAGGACTGCACGGTTGAGGGCGTGAAAGCGTACCGTGCGGAATGGCTCGCCAAAGGCGCGACCTGGTTTCAACCAAAAGAAAAGCCGACCGACTGGGATCTCGACGAGCAGATGAAAAGCGTTCCCGATCGCTTCAAGGACACGCTGGTGGGAAGCTGACGGCGGAAGCCATTGGAGGCGCAGAATGGGCGAAGCGGTGGAACCGACTCCGTCTCAACTGATCGACCAGAGGGTCGCCGACCTAGCCGATTGGCGCGGCGAGACGCTGGCGCGTGTGCGCGCCGTCATCCGGCGCGCGATGCCCGACGTCGTCGAGGAGTGGAAGTGGCGGGGCGTTCCGGTCTGGGAGTGCCGCGGGATCATCTGCACCGGCGAGACCTACAAGGCGGTCGTGAAACTGACCTTCGCCAAGGGAGCGGCGCTCGATGACCCGGCGGGTCTGTTTAACGCGAGCCTTGACGGAAATGTGCGGCGCGCGATCGACATCCGCGAGGGCGAGGCGATCGACGAGGACGTGCTGGCGGCGCTGGTGAACGCGGCGGCCGAGCTCAACGCGGCGAAGAAGCGGTAGCCGAAGGGCGACGAGTCGAGAGGGAAGACCTCAGTCGTCATCCCCCGGCTTGTCCGGGGGATCCACGCTTCGTCACAGAACGCTGCGCTTCGGAAGCGTGGATGCCCCGGACAAGCCGGGGCATGACGAGGTTTGTTCGTCCAACTCGGAAGACGATCCCGGATCGGCCCTTATGGGCCGTCCGGGATGACGCGTTCGGGGCTCAGTTCAGCGGGGGCGACCAGGCCGGGTCGGAGGCGAATCCTTGCGTCGGGATCGCCTGCTCGTTGCGGCCGGTGACGTCGATCGAGAAGATCTTCGGGCCCGCGCCCTGGTCGCGGAAGAACATCAGCACGCGGCCGTTCGGGGCCCAGGTCGGGCCTTCGTTGTGGAAGCCCTCGGTAAGGACGCGCTCGCCCGATCCGTCGGGACGCATCACGCCGATCGCGAACTTGCCGCCGGACTGCTTGGTGAAGGCGATGAGGTCGCCGCGCGGGCTCCACACCGGGGTCGAGTAGCGGCCCTGGCCGAAGGAGATGCGCTGCGCGCCGCCGCCGCCGGCCGACATCACGTAGATCTGCTGGTTGCCGCCGCGGTCGCTCTCGAACACGATCTGGTTCCCGTCCGGCGAGTAGGACGGCGAAGTGTCGATCGCGCCGGAGTCGGTGAGCTTGGTGGTGGCGCGCGAGCGCAGGTCCATCGCGTAGATCGACGAGTTGCCGCCCTGCTCGAGGCTCATCGCGACCTTCTGGCCGTCGGGCGAGAAGCGCGGCGCGAACGTCATGCCGGGGAAATTGCCGACCTGCTCGCGCTGGCCGGTCTCGAGGTTCAGCAGGTAGACCCGCGGGTCCGCGTTGCCGAACGACATGTAGGTGATTTCCTGGCTGGTCGGGCTGAAGCGCGGGGTCAGCACCAGCTCGCCGCCGGCCGTGATGAAGCGGTTGTTGAAGCCGTCCTGGTCCATGATGGCGAGGCGCTTCACGCGCTTGTCCTTCGGACCGGTCTCGGAGACGTAGACCACGCGGGTGTCGAAGTAGCCCTTCTCGCCGGTCAGGCGCTCGTAGATCATGTCGGCGATGAGATGCGCCACGCGCCGCCAGTTCTTGTCGGTGAGGAACTGCTGGCCCTCGAGCTGGTTGCCCGCGAACACGTCCCACAGCCGGAACTGGGTCGAGACGCGGCCGTCGCCCTGGCGGACCACCTGGCCGGTCACCAGCGCTTGCGCGTTGATGATGCGCCAGTCGCCGAAGCGCGGGGGCGCGTCGAAGGACGAGATCTTCTCGATGAAGGCCTTGTGGTCGATCGGCGCGAAGAGCCCAGAGCGCTTCAGGTCGGCGGCGATGACGCCGGCGATGTCGCGCGCGAGCTGCGGGTCCGAGCCGTTGGCCAGGAAGTCCGGGATCGCGATCGGCAGCGGCTGGACGTTGCCCTGGTTGATGTCGATCGACACCTGGGCGCGCGCCGGGGCCGCGACCATCGCGAAGGCCGCGGCCAGCGCCGCGAGGGCGGCGATCCACGCGGCGGTCTTGAACATGCGGTCGGCGAGGGTCGTCATCGAGCGGTTCCGGTGTCGGCGCGGGACGGCGCTAGAAGGGACTGAGCGCCGAAGCCGCCCGGCCCGCGCATGCGGGCCTCCGCGGCTTCTGCGTCGTGAAGTTCCGGCATCGCCGGGCATGACGGCGAGAGCATGACGGCGCGAACCAGCCGGCTCATCCGCCCATCATGTCCCGCGGATCGAAGTTGATGGTGACCTGCCGCCAGTAGTCGTAGGCCTCGGCCGGCAGCTTGAGCGGCGCGCAGCGCTGCACCGCGCGGGTGGCGGCGCCTGCGGCCGCCCGGAAGGCGGGGTTCGACGAGGAGTTGGTGACGGTCGGCCCGTCGGCGAGCGTGCCGTCGGAGTTGAGCGTGAACGAGACCTTGACCGCAAGGCTTCCGTCGTTGGAGGCGCCGACCGGCGGGTTCCAGCACTGCATGACCTGCTCGCGCACGGCGTTGTCGATGCCGGTGCGGGCCGACATCGAGAGCTTGGTCGCCGTGCCGCGGCTGGTGCCGGCGGTCGTCTCGGGCGCGGCCTCGCGCGCCGAGGACGCCTTGCGGCTCGGGTCGCGGACGTCCTTCATGGCGCTCTCGCTCGACGACGGCTTGTCGCCCAGCAAGCTCGCGATCTTGGTCGGGTCGAACTTGCGCTCGGCGGCCTTGGCGGCGGCGGCCTTCTCCTTGGCCTCCTTCTCGGCCTTGGCCTGTTTTTCGGCGTCCGCCTTCGCCTTGGCGGCCTTTTCGGCCTCCGCCTTGGCGAGCTTCTCGGCCTTTTCCTTCGCCGCCTTCTCGGCGTCGGCCTTGGCCTGCGCCTCGGCCTTCTCCTTGGCGGCCTTCTCGGCCGCGACCTTTTCCTGCGCGGCCTTTTCGGCCTCGGCCTTTTCCTTGGCGCGCAGCTCCGCGGCCTCGGCCTGGGCGAGCTTCTCGGCCTTCTCGGCGGCGGCGGCCTTTTCCTGCGCGGCCTTGGCCGCGGCGGCCTTCTCGGCCACGGCCTTCTCCTGCGCGGCCTTGGCGGCCTTTTCAGCCTTCTCCGCCTTTTCGGCCTTCTCGGCTTCCGCAGCCTTGGCCTTTTCGGCGGCTTTCTCGGCAGCGACCTTGGCGGGATCGGGAACCGGCGGCGCGTCGCTCGCCTCGGGCTGCGGCGGAGGCGGCGGGGCCTTGACGTCTTCCTTGGCGATCTTGAGGTCGTCGGACGCCGGCTCGCTCTCGGCGGCCTCGACCGTCTCGGCCTTCTGCTTCGGCGCGTCGATCTTCGTCGAGGTCTTCGAGCCCTTGGTCATGGCGTCGAATTCCTGCGGGGTCAGGATCTCGATCGGAAGCGCCTCTGTCGGCCCGGTCTCGAACGGCTTCGCGCTGCTCAGGCCGACGATCGCATAGGCGAGCAGCGCGGCGTGAGCGGTCGAGGAGAAGATGAGCCCGGGACGCACCTTCACGGCGTCAGCTCCCCTGCTCCAGCTCGGTGACGAGCGCGACGCGCTTGAAGCCCGCTCCGGAGAGCGTGCCCATCACCTTCATCACCTGGCCGTAGTTCACGTTGCGGTCGCCCCGGACGTAGATGCGCTCGTCGTAGCCGGAATTCGTGATTGCAATGAGGCGCGGCGCGAGCTCTTCGACCGTGACGGGAGTCTCCTGCAGGAAGACTTCGCCCTGGGTGTTCACCGAGATCGTCAGCGGCTCCTTCTCTTCGTTGAGAGGATTGGCCGAGGTCTGCGGCAGGTCGACCGGCACGCCGACGGTCAGCAGCGGCGCCGACACCATGAAGATGATGAGCAGCACCAGCATGACGTCGACCATCGGCGTCATGTTGATCTCGGCCATGACCTGGCTGCGGCGTCGCCGCCGCGCGCCGTGGGCGCCTGCCGATCCTCCGCCTCCGCTCATGCCCATGGGATCAGCCCCGCTCGTCGATCTGGCGGGACAGGATCGCCGAGAACTCGTCGGCGAAGCCTTCCATCCGCGACGCCTGGCGCGTCACCTGGTTGGAGAACTTGTTGTAGAAAATGACCGCCGGAATGGCGGCGATC
The DNA here is from genome assembly GCF_042648545.1 of Chenggangzhangella methanolivorans. Classification (NCBI taxonomy): domain Bacteria; kingdom Pseudomonadati; phylum Pseudomonadota; class Alphaproteobacteria; order Hyphomicrobiales; family Methylopilaceae; genus Chenggangzhangella; species Chenggangzhangella methanolivorans. The sequence goes on along the minus strand of NZ_JBHRXS010000016.1, from coordinate 178,091 downwards.
AGGCCGATGGCGGTGGCGAACAGCGCCTCCGCGATGCCGGGCGCCACGACCGCGAGCGAGGTGTTCTTCGAGGCCGCGATCGACTGGAACGAGGTCATGATGCCCCACACCGTGCCGAAGAGGCCGATGAACGGGCCGGCCGAACCGACGGTCGCGAGCACGAGAAGCTTCGACTCCAGCCGCTCGACCTCGCGGGCGATGGTGACGTCCAGAACCTTGTCGATGCGCTGCTGAAGGCCGGCGACCGAGCGCGAGCCGCTCTCGTAGGAGCGCTTCCATTCGCGCATCGCGGCCACGAACAGGGCCGCCATGCCGGAGTTCGGACGGTTCAGCAGCGAGCGGTAGAGGTCCTCGAGGCTCTGGCCGGACCAGAAGATGGTCTCGAACTTATCCATGTTGCGCTTGTTGCGCGAGAACAGCAGCTGCTTGTCGATCACGATCGCCCAGCACCACACGGACGCGGCGAGCAGGCCGAGCATAACAAGCTTGACGATCAGAGCGGCCTGGAGGAACAGGCCCCACAGCGACATGTCGGGGGTCGGCATCGTCTTCGTCGTCTCCAGTCCTCGCGGCCGGGGGCCGCAAGCGCCGCGACCCGGGCGCCGCGGTCCTTCAGGGACCGTGGCCGCCGCGTCGATCGACCTTGAGGCTCGGAGCGTCCGCGCCTTTGGCGCGTCAATGTGTTGAAACTGCGACCCGATCCCGCAGGGCTAGGCTCGTTCATCGCTCGTCAAGGTTAAGACAGCGTTACCGGAGGCTCTCTGTTGCAGATGCGCGACGTTTTGCGCCCGCTCGCCGCCCTCGCTCTCGCGGTGCTGATTTCCGCGCCCGCCGCCGCGCAAACCGAGGGCTCGCCCGTGTCCTCGACGGTTTCGGTGCAGGCGGTCGAGCCTACCGCCGACGGCCGCGCCAGGGTCGCTGAATGCAGCGGCGCCTTCATCGCGCCCGACCTCGTGCTGACCTCCGGGCACTGCCTCGACGGAGCCGCGGGTCCGGCCCGCGTCGCGGTCTTCGCCTATCGTGACGGCAAGCCCGTTCCGAAGCCGCTGCTCGCCCGGGCGATCGCGCGCTTTCCGGGCCATGTCCCCGGCTGGAAGGACAAGGACGGCGACCCGGAGACGCGCCAGCGCGAAATCGCCGCGGACATGGCGCTGATCCGTCTCGCCGAGCCGGTCGCGGCCGTGCGTCCGCTCGTTCTCGGGCGGAGCATCGGCGGCGCGATCTCGGGCGCGGGGGCGACGGCGCCGGGCGGCCGGTCCGGCGTGATGAAGAGCGCGACGCTTTCGTCCGTGCGCGCCTCGACGGGATCGGGCGCCCATGTGGTGTTCGCGACCGCCTCGAAGACGGTGTGCGGCGGCGACAGCGGGGGACCTGCGGTCGCGGTCGCGGCGGACGGATCACCGGCGCTCTGGGGCGTGGTCTCGGCCGTTCTGAAGCCCAAGGGCGGCTGCGGGACGCGGATCGCGATCACCCCCGTCGATCCCGACCATGAGGGCTTTCGCGCCATGCGCGCGGCGGTCGGTCGTCCCTGACGACGGCTCGTTGTCGCGCGACGGACACAGGACGGCGCCCGTATGGCCGGAGCGCCAATTCGTGTTCGCGCCGCGCCGGAGGGACGTGCCAAGGTGGCCGTAACAGGATGGGTCGCCGCGCGTCGCCGCGGCCTCGTACGGGATTCCGGTATGCGTTTGTCCGCCTGGCGGCTCCTCGCCGCTCTGAGCCTTGTCGTCACCGTCGCGAGCCCCGCCATGGCGCTTTCGGGGGGATCGCCCGCGCGCGCCGGCGACCGACTGACCCGCGCGACCGTGTTCATCACGAGCCTCACCCCGTCGGGCCGCAACAAGGCGCAGGTCGGCAACTGCACCGGCGTGCTGATCGAGCGCCAGTTGGTGCTGACGGCCGGCCATTGCCTGTCCGATCTCGGCGGCCCGAGCCTCGTGGTGGCGCAGTTCTTCGACAAGTCGAACAAGGTCGCGGCCACGATCCAGGTGGCCTCCGGCGCGCTCCATCCCGACTACGCCGGCCGCGCCTCCGCCGAGAACCCGAGCCCGGAGCTTCTGGGCGCCGACCTTGCGGTGCTCAGGCTCGCCGAGCCCGCCCCCAAGGACCGCCAGCCGATCGCGCTGTCGCGCAACTCCGTCGAGGCCGCCAAGGCGAAGTCGATCCTGGCGGGCGCCGGCCTGCGGGTGCCGGCCGACGAGGCCTCGGGCGGGCAGCTGCGCATGGCGCGGGTCTCGGCCGAGGTCGTCACCAAGGGCCCGACCGCGGTGGCGCTCGGCGCCGCGGGCGGCTCGATCTGCCGCGGCGACAGCGGCGGCCCGGTGATCTCGTCGGGCGGCCTCTGGGGCATCGTGATCGCGATCGTGCGGCGCAAGAACCTCTGCAACTCGACCGTGTTCATGGCCGTGCTCGATCCGGAGTCGCGCTCCTTCCGTACGATGGTGTCGCGCGCCCGCAGAAGCTGAGCCGGCTTGATTTAAGCCGACGAGTTCTCCGTCATGCCCGGCTTCGGCCCGGTATGACGGCGGCGTCTCACCCTCGCGTCAGCGCATAGAGCGCGACCGCGCCCGTGGTCGCGACGTTGAGGCTGTCGAAGCCCGCCGCCATGTCGATCCGCACGGTCTTGGCTCGCGCCATCAAGCTCTCGGGCAGCCCTGGACCCTCGGCTCCGAGCATCAGCGCGGCGCGGGGAGCCCGTTCCACGTCCCCGAGCCGCACCGCGCCCGCAGGGCTGAGCGCCAGCGTCTCGAAGCCCGCCGCCTCGAGCGCGTCGAGCATTTCGGAGCCTGTTCCGCCGCGGGCGAAGGGCGTGATGAGGCTCGCGCCGACCGAAACGCGGATGGCCTTGCGGTAGAGCGGATCGCAGCTCGATGCGTCGAGCAGCACGGCGTCGGCCCCGAAGGCGGCCGCGTTGCGGAAGATCGCGCCGACATTGTCGTGGTTCGAGACGCCGACAAGCGCCACGACCAGCGCGCGTTCGGGCAGGCTCGCCAGAAGCTCCGCGGCGCCCAGCGCCGGCGCGCGGCGGCCGATCGCCAGCACGCCGCGGTGGATGTGGAAGCCGACGACGGCGTCCATCACCGCCTGGTCGGCGACATAGAGCGGCGTTTCGGGCGGAAGCGGCGCCAGCAGGTCGCCAAGCCCCTCGATGCGCCGCTCGGACACCAACACGCTCTCGACCTCATGCCGGCAGTCCGGCGCGAGCAGCAGGCGCAGCACAACCTCGCCTTCGCCGACGAAACGCTCGCCGCGCCCCACGACGTCGCGCTCGCGGACGGCGCGGTAAGGCGCGATGCGCGGATCGTCGGGGTCGTGGATGGGAAGGGGGGCGGGCAGGGCGATGTCTCAGCCTGAAGTGGCGCGACGTCGATGCGCCCTTCTCCCGCTTGCGGGAGAAGGTGAGGATGAGGGGGCGTCGAGAGCAGGCAGGGTCAAGGACTGACCCTCTCCCTTACTCTCTCCCGCAAGCGCGAGAGGGGAAGGGCGGGCGTCCCGCCTCATCCGGCGAGCTCCTCGCGCATCATTTCGAGCTCCAGCCAGCGGTCCTCGGCCTCGGATCGCTCCTTGGCCTTGGCCCCGAGCGTCGCGGTCGCGGTCTCGAACGCCTTCGGGTCGCGCGAATAGAGCGCGGGGTCCGCGAGCGTCTTTTCGAGTTTCGCGATTTCCGTCTCCAGCTTCGCGATCACGCCGGGCAGCGTGTCGAGCGCGTGCTGATCCTTGAACGACAGCTTTTTCTTCGCCTGCGGGGCCGCGGCCTGCTTCGGCGCGTCGTCGCGCTCCTTTTTCGCGGCCGCGCTCGCCGCCTGCTTGGCGTCGACCCCCCGGCCGCGCTGGGAGACCATGTCCGAATAGCCGCCGGCGTACTCCACCCAGCGTCCCTCGCCCTCCGAGACGATCACCGCCTCCACGGTGCGGTCGAGGAAGTCGCGATCATGGCTGACGAGGATTACGGTGCCGGGATGGTCGGCGATCATCTCCTGAAGGAGGTCGAGCGTCTCGAGGTCGAGATCGTTGGTGGGCTCGTCGAGCACCAGGAGGTTGGCGGGCTTCGCCAACGCGCGCGCCAGCAGCAGGCGGCCGCGCTCGCCGCCCGACAGCGCATGGACGGGCGAGCCGGCCTGCTCGGGGCCGAACAGAAAGTCCTTCATGTAGCTCACGACGTGCTTCGTGCCGCCGCCCACGTCCACCGTGTCGCCGCCGCCGCCCGTCAGCGCGTCCTTGAGGCTCATGTTCGGGTCGAGGCTCGCGCGGCGCTGGTCGATCGACGCGATCTCGACGCTCGCGCCGATCTTGACCTTGCCCTGGTCGGGCTCAAGCGCGCCGGTCAGCAGGTTGATCAGCGTCGTCTTGCCGGCGCCGTTGGCGCCGACGAGCCCGATGCGGTTGCCGCGGGCGATGCGGGTCGAGAACTCCTTGACGATCGGCCGGTCGCCATAGGCCTTCGAGACCGAGATCGCCTCGACCACCAGCGCGCCGGAGCTCTGGGCCTCGGTGGTGGTGAGCGTCACTGTCCCCGTCGCCTTGACGGCGGTGCGGCGCTCCTCGCGCATGTCGTCGAGGCGGCGCATGCGGCCCATGTTGCGCTTGCGCCGGCCGGTGACGCCGTAGCGCAGCCAGTCCTTCTCCATCTCGATGCGGCGGTCGAGCTTGTGCCGCTCGACCTCCTCCTGCGCGAGCGTGTCGTCGCGCCAGGCCTCGAAGGCGGCGAAGCCCTGGCCGAGCTTTCGCGTGCGGCCGCGGTCGAGCCACAGCGTCGCCCGCGTCAGCGTCTCGAGGAAGCGCCGGTCGTGGCTGATCAGCACCAGCGCCGAGCGAGACGCGCGCAGCTCCTCCTCCAGCCATTCGATGGCGGGGAGGTCGAGATGGTTGGTGGGCTCGTCGAGCAGCAGCACGTCGGGCTCGGGCGCGAGCGTGCGGGCGAGCGCGACGCGGCGGGCCTCGCCGCCCGAAAGCTTCGTGGGGTCGCGGTCCGCCGCCACGCCGAGCGAGTCGAGCAGATAGACGCCGCGATGGGAGTCGTCGCCGGGCGCGAGCCCCGCCTCGACATAGGAAAGCGCGGTCGAGAAGCCCGAGAAGTCTGGCTCCTGCGCGAGGTAGCGGATGGTCGAGCCCGGCTGCAGGAAGCGCGTGCCGTCGTCCGGCTCGATCGCGCCGGCGGCGATCTTGAGCAGCGTCGACTTGCCCGAGCCGTTGCGGCCGACGAGCCCCAGCCGTTCGCCGGGCGAGACCGAGATCTCGGCCCCGTCGAGCAGCGGGCGGCCGCCGAAGGTCAGGCGGATGTCTTTGAGGAGCAGCAGAGGGGGAGGAGCCATGGCCGCGGATGTAATGCGGCCAGGCGCCCAGCGGCAAGCGGGATGCTGCGCGCCCGTGGCGTCGACGGCGGGCTTACCCGACTTTCGCGCCGCGCGGGTTCATGCCGATCGTCGGCTTGTCGGAGGCGAGCGGCGCGAAGATGCGCACCGAGCCGTCCTCGAGCTCGTCGACCGAAGTCCCGAGCTGATCGGCATAGGCGCGGATCAGCCGCTGCGAGAGGCCGGTTTCGGGAAGCCACCCCGCGGACGGCCCGGAGATCACCAGCGGGAGCTTGCCGTTCTCGCCTTTCGCGCCGACGACGGTCGCGGCTTGGGTGGCGCTGGCGGCGGCGGTCAGCAGCTCCATCACGAGCAGCGCGAGCGAAACCGCGCGGTCGAGATCGATCTCGCCGGCGTCCTTTCCGAACTGGGCCGAAACCTCGAAATGGCGAGATCCGCCGGCCTGCCGCGCCTGGCTCGCGACGTCGCGCACGAGCGCCGCGACGTCGACATGGCCGATCTCCCCGGACGAATAGGAGACCTTGTAGGCCGCGGCCATGGCGCGCACGCGGTCCTCGGGCGGGCGCAAGATCGCGCTCAGCGTCTCGGGCGCCTCCTGCCGCTGGAGCGCCAGCAGGCTCGCGATCATCTGGAAATTGTTCTTCACGCGGTGATGCAGCTCGCGCAGCAGCTTGTCGCGCTCCTCGACCGCCGAGGTCAGCGCGCGCGAGCGCTCCTCGACGCGCGAGGACATCGCGCCGAGCGCGTCGCCGAGCTCCATCAACTCGTCCGGCGCGCCTTTCAGCGCCCCCGTCGAGGGCTGCAGCGCCCCGCCGTCGGACGCCGCGGCCGCAGCCCGCAACGCGCGGATCCAGCGCAGCACGAACCGCTCGATGCCGAACAGCACGAGGCCGACGCAGAGCAGGATCATCAGGGCCGGCAAAGCGAGGGCGAGCAGCAGCCACTGGGTCTTCGAACGGGCGAGGAGATCGAAGGGCGAGGCCACGATCGCGAGCGCGTCGCCGGACTTCACCGGCGCCACCGCGTAGCGATAGGCGCGGCCGTCGGCGCCGCGCGCCTTCAGGATGCGTCCGTCGCGGTTGATCGAGGTGGTGGGAAGCCCGTCCTGCGGCAGCCACTTTTCGCCAAAGGGCGCGACCTCGACGTCCTGCGCCAGCACCGCGCCGTCCGGACGCACGATCGCGGCCGCGATCTCCGACCGCGAGCTGCGGTCGCGGAACACGGAATCGCGCGCGGCCCCGGCGATCGTGGCGTCGCCGACGTTCATCGCGCGCGCGGCGACCAGCGAAGCGGCCTGGACGAGACGGTCGCGGTCGGCGAGATCCGACATCTTCGACTGGTTGACGCCGATCGCGACCGCGAGCGCCATCACCGGAAGATTGGCGGCCACCAGCAGCAGCGCGATGCGACCGCGGAGCGTCTTGAAGGCGGAGAAGGCCATGGCGGCTCCGGGGCGGCCTCAGCCGCTCCCGGACCTCGCGGGCATTCCCCCGAGCGCCGCGCGGAGCTCCGGATCGAGGCCGATCTCGCCGACGTCGAGGTTGAGGCGCTTGGCGAGCGCGTTCCGCGCGCGGTTCACGCGGCTCTTCACCGTGCCGACGGCGCAGCCGGCGATCTCGGCGGCCTCTTCATACGAGAACTCCGCCGCGCCGATGAGGATCAGCGCCTCGCGCTGCTCCTCGGGAAGCTCGGTCAGCGCGTTGCGGAAGTCCGCGAGATCCATATGGCCGTTCTGCGCGGGGGCCACGGCGACCCCCTCGGCGAACACGCCGTCGGTGTCCTGCACCTCGCGGCGGCGCCGGCGGATGTCGGAGATGTAGACGTTGCGCAGGATCGTGAAGAGCCAGGCGCGCATGTTCGTGCCCTCGGTGAAGCTTCCGAGGTTGCGCCAGGCTTTGACGAGCGTCTCCTGCACGAGATCGTCGGCCCGGTCGATCTGACCGGACAGCGAGACGGCGAAGGCGCGCAGGCTTGGAATATGGACGAGCAACTCGTCCCGCGGCGACTGCGGGGCGGCTGTCATCGTGAGCGGTTCTGCCGAACGTCCTCGTCGCGGTCGCCGGGATCCTGCCGGCGGTCAAGCTCGGCGAGGAGCTCGAGAAACCTGTCCGGAACCGGCTGGTTCAGAATGTCGACGTAACCGGCGCGCAATTGGCGGCCGATATGCGCCTGCACATCCGTGTCGAGCTGGGAGGCGTCGCCCTTACGCTGCGTCATTCAGAACCCTTTTCCACGGCATCGTCGCCCGTCGACGAGCCGCGACCCCATTCAATTCACACCAGTTCGCCCGACGAAGATCGCGCTCTTAAACATCGCGCGCGCCGGTTGACGCACCGCTAACGTTATTGGGCGTCCAAACCGTAAAGGACAGATCGTCGCAGGAAGAAGTTTTGCGACATTCGTTTGACGTCATCGCCCGCCGAGGAACGGCGAGTCCGGGCTGAGCGGCGCGGTCGCGCCCCGCTCGATCGTGGTGGTGCGGGCCTGGGCGTCGACGGTGACGCCCGCGGCGCTCGTCGCGGCGGCCCGAGGCGCCGCGATGCGATCGGCCTTGGCCACGCTCGTTTCGGTCGCCGATCCGCCGCCTTCCGACAGCGCTAGGATGGCGACCGCGGCTGCGAGCGCGAGAAGCGCGGACTTCACGAAAGTGGGTCCGTACGACGTCGCCGCGGCGGACGCGTTGCGAAGAGACTGGAACTCACGAACGGGACTGTGGCCGACATACGCCATTTTCCGCTCCTTGTTTGAAAATGCCCCCGGCCGACGTCAGTCGGCCGCGATCGCCTTCAGCATCCACACCGCCTTCTCGTGGAAGGCGAGGCGTTCGGTCAGAAGGTCATGCGTGACGAAATCCTCGAGCTCCTCGGCCTCGCCCGCGGCTTCGCGGATCAGCCTCGTCAGGGCCTCGTGGTCCTCGATCAGCTCCTCGACCATCGCAAGCGCGCTCATGCGCCCGCCGATAGACAAGGCCTTGTCGAGGCCCGCCGCAGCCTTGCCGGTCGGCACCGGATAGCCCAGCGCGCGGATGCGCTCGGCCAGCGTGTCGATCGCGGCGAAGAGTTCGGAATAATGCTGCTCGGTCAGTTCATGGATCGGCTGGAACAGCGGACCCACGACGTTCCAGTGCACCACCTGCGAACGCAGCAGCGTCCGGTAGGTCTGCACCGTCACATCACTCAGCATCTCCGCGACGAGCTTGCGGTCCGCGTCCTTGAGGCCGGTGGACAGCTTAACGACGCGCGGGGAGGCGCTCAGAGCAGCGGCGGCTTTCGACATGCACAAACCCGTCATCGACATCGTGTACGAGCGGTTGGTCCGCTCGCCGCTCCTCATGGAGCTTCGATCCCGACAACGTCGCTCTGCGCCAAAAGTTGCAGCGGAGTCGACGGATACGTGTTTGTACGGATGCGCGCGGGCTGAACGCGTGGTCGCGCCGCCTTAGGCGAACGCCGGGTCAGCCGCGGGCGCGGACGTCCCCGGCCCTGGCCCTCGCCCCGAAGAACAGCGCCTGGCTGACGATCGCCTTCACGGTCGACGTCTGGAACGGCTTGGTCACCAGGAACACAGGCTCGGGCCGCTCGCCCGAGAGCAGGCGCTCGGGATAGGCGGTGATGAAGATCACCGGAACCTCGAGGTTCGGCAGCATCTCCTGCACGGCCTCGAGCCCCGAGGAGCCGTCGGCGAGCTGGATGTCGGCGAGCACGAGGCCGGGCCGGTGCTTCTCGGCGAGCGCCACGGCTTCGGCATGGGTGCGCGCCGTGCCGACCACGCGGTGGCCGAGACCCTCGACGAGCTTGGCGAGATCCATCGCGATGATCGGCTCGTCCTCGATGATGAGGACGTCGGTCGCGACCTGCTCGGCGATCTCGCGGCCCGCGTCGTCGATCGCCTGCGTCACCTCGCTCTCGGACAGGCCGAGGATGCGGCCGGCCTCGGCCGGGGTGAAGCCTTCGACCGAGACCAGCAGGAAGACCTGCCGCGAGCGCGGCGTCAGCGCCTCGATGGTGCGCTCCGACTGCGCGGCTTCGAGGCCGGTCTCGACGTTGAGCGCGACCGAGGACCAGATGCGTGAGAAGATGCCGTAGAGCCCGACGCGGGGGTCGGCGTCGGTCGGGAAGATCGTGGGATCTGCGATCAGCGCCTTCAGCACCGCCGCCACATAGGCGTCGCCGCTGTCCTGTCGGCCGGTGAGCGCGCGGGCGTAGCGGCGCAGGAAGGGAAGATGCGGTGCGATCGTGTCGGCGAGAGCCATGAAGACGGTGTCCGGCGGTCTGAACTCAGAAAGGGCGATCGCGCGCTGTCGGGCGAAGGTCCGGCGCAAGATGGCGCTCGGCGTGCAATGAGCAAGTCTCGGGCGAGGAAGTCAACGGCTGGCGCGTTCCGCGGGGATCGTGACCTCGCTCGACAACGGTCCGTCGGCGGCCCGCGCGATCGATCCGCCGAGACTGCGCGCGAGGCTGTCGGCGATGGCAGCGCCGAGATCCGACCGGTCGCGGCGCGGGGAAGCGTCGGCCGGCGCCGTCTGGACCGCGCGCATCATGAGAGAGCCGTCGGCCGCGCCCGAGATCACGATTTCGGCCGCGCCGGTCCGCCCGTCCGCGAAGCCGTTGCGGAAGAGATCGACGACCAGTTCGGCGAGGATCTGGGCGAGCGCCGAGGCCCGCTTGGGGTCCGCCAAGATCAGCGAGCCGGCGATCGCGAGCCTGTGCCGGAAATTCGGGTCGAGATGGCCGGCGACGCGGCGCGCCACTTCGGCGAGGTCGATCTCGAAGCGGCCGTCCTGGTCCGGAAGGGCGTCGTCGGCCGGACCGAAGGTCGCGGCCTCGAAGCGGGCGCGCAGGTCCATGAAGGCATCGCGTCCTTCGCCGGGGGGCAGCTTGCGGCCGAACAGGCCGACGAGGCTGGTCATGGCCTGGATCTGGTTCCGGAACAGGTGCCGCACGGCCGCGGCCTCTGTCTGCTCACGGTCGGCCGCCACGGCCGGCTTGGTCGGATCGCTGTCCATGGATTGGGATTTATCGCCTATCGGGCGGTCGACCTATGTGGTTTGACATAGCGGGGCGCAGCAAACTGTCGGAAATGTCGCCGAAGGCCTCTGGCCCACGTTTCCGGATCGCGAGACTGAAATGCACGTCCGCTGCACCCAGTGCGTCCTCCGGCGCCAGCCGGCCTTCATCCAGAAGTCCGACGAGGAAGTCGCGCTGATCGACTCGCTCAAGAGCGAGCACATGACCGTCGAGGCCGGCGTCGAGTTCATCCATCCCGAGCAGGCGGACTCCGAACTCTACACGCTGTTTTCGGGATGGGCGTTTCGCTACAAGGAGCTGAGCGACGGCCGGCGCCAGATCCTGAGCTTCTCGCTGCCGGGCGATCTTCTCGGCCTGCAGGGCACGATGTTCGGCAAGTCGGTCTATGGCGCGATCGCTCTGACCGACATCCAGCTGTGCGTCATTCCCCGCCGCAGGCTCGCGCGGCTCTTCGAGCGGGTGCCGGAAGTCGCCTATGAGGTGACGTGGCTCGGCGCGCGTTCGGAAGCGATCGTCGACGAAAATCTGCTCAATGTCGGGCGCCGCGGGGCCGCCGAACGGATCGTGGCTCTCATCTGCTCGCTCTACAAGCGCGCGGAGCCGCTCGGTCTCGTGGTCGACGGCTCGTTCGAGCTGCCGCTCACCCAGCAGCACATCGCCGACGCTCTCGGGCTCTCGCTCGTGCACACCAACAAGACGCTGGCGCGCCTGAGGGCCGACGGCCTGTTCTCGATTTCGGGCGGGCGCCTCGTGGTGCGCAATCTGCGCGGGCTCAGCCGCTTCGCGCAGCACTTCGAAGAGGAATTCGTTCCCCGTCCGATCATCTGACGGGCTTGACGGCCGCGCCCGCGGCCCAATGATCGGCGCTTAGGAGGCGCATCCCGCCCTTCGCCCCGACGAGAGGTCGTAGATGAGCGTATTGGTCACCGGAGGCGCCGGCTACATCGGCTCGCACATGGTGCTCGCGCTCGTCGACGCCGGACGCCCGGTCGTGGTGCTCGACGACCTGTCGACGGGCATGCGCTCCGCCGTGCCCGAGGGCGTTCCGTTCTACGAGGGCTGCGTCGGCGACGAGGCGCTCGTCGGCCGCATCCTCGCGGAGAACGGCGTCGAGGCGATCGTGCATTTCGCAGGCTCTATCGTGGTGCCGGACTCGGTGACCGACCCGCTCGGCTATTACCTCAACAACACCGTGCGCTCGCGCGCGCTCATCGCGGCGGCGGTCGCAGGCGGCGTGAAGCGCTTCGTGTTCTCGTCGACGGCGGCCGTCTACGGCGAGGCCTCGGCCGAGCCGCTCTCGGAGAGCGCGCCGCTCGATCCGGTGTCGCCCTACGGCGCCTCGAAGCTCATGACCGAGCGGATGCTCGCCGACGCCTCGGCCGCCTATGGGCTCGGCTTCGCGGCGCTGCGCTATTTCAACGTCGCAGGCGCCGATCCCAAGGGCCGCGCCGGCCAGTCGAGCGCGCGCGCCACCCATCTCATCAAGGTCGCGTCGCAGGCCGCCGTCGGGCAGCGCGACAAGCTGCAGATGTTCGGCGAGGACTATCCGACGCGCGACGGAACCTGCGTGCGCGACTACATCCATGTCAGCGACCTCGCCAAGGCCCACGTCCTGGCGCTCGATCATCTCGCCAAGGGCGGCGAGAGCCTGGTCGCAAACTGCGGCTATGGGACCGGGGCCTCGGTGAAGGAGGTCATCCAGTCGGTGAAGCGGGTCTCCGGGATCGATTTCCCGGTCGAGGCCGCGGCGCGGCGCGCCGGCGACCCCGCCTCGCTCGTCGCCAATCCCGCCAAGGCCCGCAGCGTGCTGGGCTGGACGCCCGACCACGCCGACCTCGACACGATCGTGGCGCACGCGCTGGCCTGGGAGAAGCGTCTCGCGGAGAAGACCGCGGCGCGCTGAGCGGCGCGCGATCCGGTTTCGGAAACGAAAAACGCCCGACCGGACGATCGGGCGTTTTCTGTCTCAGGGAGCGCGCGTCACTTCGATTTGGTGACGCGCACCTTGTAGACGTCGCCCTTCCGGCTCAGCACTTCGACCTTCACGCCAAGCGCCGCGTCGTTGAACGTCTTGCCCGGCGCATAAGCGAGGTTCACGAGGCCCTCGCCGCTGCATGACGAGGCGTTCCAGTCCCCCGGAACCGCGTCATAGGGCATCGCCCAGCCGCTCTGGTCGTTGAAGTAGCAAGCCCCGGACACCGGCGCGCGGTCCATCTGGACGTTGTGGATCACCACGCCTTCGCTCGGCACGCCGCCGTCGAACTTGGCGGTCCGGGTCTTCACCTCGATGGTGAGGAACCGCCCGTTGGACTGGCTCGACGCGCACGGCTCGCCCGCAAGGCACACCACCACCAGCTTGAGCTTGCCGCCAAGCGGAAGCGCATTGGCCTCGATCGAGAACGTCTTCGTTCCCTTGGCGCTGACGACCGCCTTTCGCGCTGCAGGGATCCAGCCGAGATGGTCCTGGTGGGCCATGATGTACCCGCCGCCCGGCTCGTTGCAGAAGATCGGCGTGTTCGGGCCGCCGAAATTGACCGAGTCGTAGGAGCCGCACTGGATCGTGGCGGCGCGGCTGCCGGCGCTCATCTCGTCATGCCCGCTGTCATAGGCGAAGTAGCGCCAGCCGGAATGGGGCAGGCCGAGGCTGTGGCCCATCTCGTGGACGTAGGTGCTGGCCTCCTGGCCCCACGGCGGCTCCCAGGTCGCGCCCCAGAACCGCGCGCCGTTGCTGTAGCCGCCGCCCCAGGCGCAGCAGTCGAGGTCGTTGTTGAAGACGAAGTTGATGTTGTCGAAGTCGTTGACGTCGACGTCGTTGCGCACGAGCGCGAGCGCGTCGTCGCCGAGTTCGTTGAGATGGGAAGCGAAACAGGCGGAACTCGCGCCGCAATCCGCATAATCGGTCCGCGCCTTCGGCAGGGTATACCACTTGCCGCCCGCGATCTTTCCTGACCACTTCAGCTTGCCGTACGACGCCTTGTCGAAGAAGCCGTTGATGGTCGCCGGCACGCCCTTGGAGGGCTTCAGCGGGTTGGTCAGCTTCGTGAAGTACTTGACCGGATGGGAGGTCTGCGGGTCGCCCTTGAACTTCAGAAGGATGAACAGGACCTTGCGCTCGCCGATCGCCTCGGCCTGAGGTTCGATCCCCGAGACGTCGAGGCCGGTCGCGCCGATGCGCTGGGACCCGGGCGCGCCGCTTGCCCCGCCGCGAACCGTCACCCGCTTGCCGGTGAGCCGGATCGCCTCGTTCTGCAGGCCCGGCCCGATGTCGAGCGGGACCCGGGTTCCGTCCGGATAGACCAGCGAGAACGCGATCGCGCCGGCCGCTCCCGAGTTGCGGTGCGGGTCGCCCCAGACGGTCGTCAGGATGCCCTGGAAGCTGTCGCCGGAGGGCGCCGGCTGCGCGGCCGCCGGGGATGCGCCGGTCGGGCTGAGCGCATGGATGGCCATGAGCGCCAGCGCGCCCGCAAGCGTTCGAACGAGGCGCTTCATGTGCTTACCAGGCCCCCTTGCGTCGACGTCTCCCGCGTCGGTCGCATCGGCGGACGATACACCCCGCGCGACCGGACGACGAGACCCGGTCCGAAGGTTGTCGAAGGATCGCTTGGGCGCGCGTCCGGTCCTCGACCCGGCGGCGCTCCGACCTAAAAGGAAGGAGGCGGGCCGTCGGCCGAGATGGTCGGCCCGCCGGATCGAGGGACGCATTGAACGCATCGCCCACACCGCAGCGCACGGTCGAGATCGACATTCCGGCGCGGATGGACCGGCTGCCGTGGTCGCGCTTCCATTGGCTCGTCGTGATCGCGCTCGGCGTCACCTGGGCGCTCGACGGGCTCGAGGTGACGATCGTCGGCGCGCTCGGGCCGCGGCTGCAGGATCCGGGCTCGCTCGGCCTCAGCCCCGCCGACATCGGGGCGCTCGCCTCGGCCTATCTCGTCGGGGCCGTTCTGGGGGCGCTCGGCTTCGGCTGGCTGACTGACCGCTACGGCCGGAAGCTCATCTTCTTCACCACGCTCGCGATTTACGTCGCCGGCGTCGCGCTGTCGGCCTTCGCCTGGGATTTCTGGAGCCTCGCTCTGTTCCGGGTGATCACCGGGATCGGCATCGGCGGCGAATACGCGGCCATCAACTCGGCGATCGACGAGCTCGTGCCGGCGCGGCTGCGCGGCCGCGTGGCGCTCATCGTCAACGGCAGCTTCTGGGCCGGGGCCGCGGTCGGCTCGTTCGCCTCGGTGATCCTGCTCGATCCGTCCTGGTTCGCGCTCGATCTCGGCTGGCGCATCGGCTTCGCGATTGGCGCGGGGCTCGGGCTGCTGATCCTGTTCACCCGTCGCTTCGTGCCCGAAAGCCCCCGATGGCTCGCCTGCCACGACCGGGTGGAGGAGGGCGAGCGCGTGACGGCCGAGATCGAGCGCAGGGTCGAGGCCGAGACCGGCGATAAGCTGCCGCCGGCTTCAGGACGCATCGCGATCCACCCGCAAAAGACCTTCGGGCTAGGGCCGATCTTCGCTTCGATGCTCACCGACTATCGCGGCCGTTCGGCGCTCGTGCTGCTGCTGATGATCGCGCAGGCCTTCCTCTACAACGCGATCTTCTTCAGCTACGGCCTGATCCTCACCAAGTTCCACGGCGTCTCCGAGCAGCATGTCGGGCTCTATCTCGTCCCCTTCGCGATCGGCAACGTGATCGGGCCGATCGTGCTCGGTCCCCTGTTCGACACGGTCGGGCGACGGAAGATGATCTTCTCGACCTACCTCGTCTCGGGCGTCCTGCTCGCGATCACCGGATATTTCTTCGCGATCGGCGCGCTCGACGCCACCACCGAGACGATCGCGTGGTGCGTCATCTTCTTCTTCGCCTCCGCCGCCGCGAGCTCGGCCTATCTCACCGCGAGCGAAGTGTTTCCGCTCGAGGTGCGCGCGCTCGCGATCGCCGCCTTCTACGCCATCGGCACCGGCGTCGGCGGGGTGGCGGCCCCCTATCTCTTCGGCGTGCTGATCGGCGGCGGGCAGCCCTGGCCGATCTTCTGGGGATATGTCGGCGCCGCCGTCCTGATGATCGTCGCGGGCACGGCCGCGCTGTTTTACGGCGTCGACGCCGAGGGCAAATCGCTCGAGGATGTCGCGGCGCCTTTGTCTAAGGCGCGCTGAGAGCCGCTCGACTTTTATCGATCGCGCGCAACTTTGGCTTCGGCGGCGGTCTGAGGCCGCTTAGGCCCCGGGCAGAACCAAGGAGGACCGATGACCGACGCCCCGTCCTCCAAGACGCGCGCCGACGACGGCGAGGGCGAATACGCCTCGGGCGTGACCGCCACCGCGCCCTCGCGCGACTGGCGCATCGACTTCTGGCGCGGGCTCGCCATCGTCTTCATCTTCTGGAACCACTCCGTCGACAACGTCATGAGCTGGTTCACGACGAAATATTACGGCCTGTCGGATTCCGCCGAGCTCTTCGTGTTCCTGTCGGGCTTCGCCATGTGCGGGATGTTCCTGTCGAAGTTCCTGAGGCGCCCCTTCATGGCCGCGCCCTATGCCGTGACACGCGCCTTCACGCTCTACATCCATCACATCACCGCCTTCGTGGTGATCGCGACGCTGGCCTCGGCCTACCGCACCTATGCGGGCTCGAGCGTGATGGAGCGGGATCTCTTCATCCGGCCGTTCTTCATCGCGACCGAGACCGTGATCACGAAGCTTGCGACGCTCGCCTATCTGCCGCCGCTGCTCGACATCCTGCCGCTCTACATCCTGCTGACGCTGCTGCTCGGCCTGCTGTTTCCCGTGTTCCGCGGAAACTGGAAGCTCTATGCAGGCTTTGCGGTCGTCGTCTGGCTGTTCGCCTTCTTCACCGGGGCGACGCTTTCGTCCTATCCCGACACGCGGCTCTGGACCTTCAATCCCTTCGCCTGGCAGGCCGTGTTCCTAGCGGGGTTCTGCGCCTGCCTCGCGCGCGACGAGCCGTGGCTGAAGCGCGTCGTCGCCGCGCCCGCGACGCTCGCGCTCGCCGTCACCATCGTGATCGTGGGCTTCATCGCGGCCGCCCCGTGGGCGACGCTCGGCCTGCTGGACTGGCGCCCGCTCCGGATCCTCACCGACGTCGCCGACAAGGCCAACGCCTCGCCGATCCGGCTCGTCCACTTCCTGTCGCTCGCGCTCATCGCCTGCTGGCTCGTGCGCCGCGAAAGCGGGCTCGGCGCGACGCGGTTCGGGCGGGCCATGATCCTGATCGGGCGGCGCAGCCTGCCGCTGTTCGTGATCTCGACGGTCTTCGCCGCGATGAGCCACGGCGTGTTCGACTGGTTCGGCCGGTCGATCCCGGTTCAGATCGTCTACGCGCTCGGCATGGCGGGGGTGCTGGTGGGGCTCGCCTTCGTGGCCGACGCCCTCGGAAAGGCGACCAAGACGAAGAAAAGCGCGCCGCCGAGCGCGCCTTCGGCGGCTCCGGAGCCCAAGCGAGCGCCGGTCAGGATCGAGGACGGTCCCGAAAGCGCCAAGCCCGCGACCGCGGCCGCGCCATGAGGCTCTTGGCCGAATTTCCGCTCGATTAAGTTTAATCGACGATTTCGCCGCCCTCATAAACGAAGTCTTCGACACGGCCGCCGCAGGCTGGGGCTCCGTAAGAGAGCGCCTTCGAGGACGAAATGCGCGTCGAGATCCTGCTCGCCGGAGCCGCGGCCCTCGCGGCGGCGTTCTGCCCTGTCGCCGCGAACGCTCAGGCCCCGACCGGCCTCGCTGTCAACCGGAACAGCGGCATGTGCATGGGGGTCGCGGGCGCCGCGGCCGACGCCCCGGTCGCGCAGGGCGCGTGCCTCGACCAGACCGCTCAGCAGTGGGCGCTCCAGTCGGCCGCCGGCGGCTACGCGATCGTCAACCGCGCGAGCGGCCTCTGCCTCGAGGTCTCGGGCGGATCGAAAAAGAACGGCGCGGGCGTCGTTCAGGCCACCTGTTCGGGGAAGTCGAAGCAGATCTGGGCGACGGTCGCCGACGGCGACTGGCATCGGCTGAAGGCGAGCCATTCAGGCAAGTGCCTCGACGTCGACGGGAGTTCGATCGACGAGGGCGGCGCGCTGGTCCAGCAGGCCTGCGCCTCTGCGCCCAGCCAGGACTGGACGCTGTCGCCGCCGGCCGCGCCCTCGAAGTGGTCGGCCAAGATCGACCTCCCGATCATCCCGGTGGCCGCCGCGACGCTGCGCAACGGCAAGATCCTCGCCTGGTCGGCCTATGACCGCTTCAACTATTCGAGCCAGGACCAGGGCAAGACCTTCACGACGCTCTACGATCCCGACACCGGAAAGGCGAGCGAGCGGCTGGTGTCGAACACCGGCCACGACATGTTCTGCCCCGGCACCGCGACCTTGCCGGACGGCCGCATCCTCGTGAACGGCGGCTCGTCGAGCGCCAAGACCTCGATCTACGACCCGGCGACCAACAAGTGGACGCAAGGCGCGGCCATGAACGTGCCGCGCGGCTATCAGGGCGACACGGTGCTGTCGAACGGCGACGTGCTCACCGTCGGCGGCTCCTGGAGCGGGGGCGTCGGCGGCAAGATCGGCGAGGTCTGGTCGGTCGAGGGCGGCTGGCGCACGCTGCCCAACATCGTCGCGGAGAAGATGGCCGGGCCCGACCCGCGCGGCCTGTTCTACGGCGACAATCAGATGTGGCTGTTCGGGATCGCGGGCGGCAAGGTGTTCCACGCCGGCCCCGGCGCCGAGATGTTCTGGCTCACGACCGGCGGCGACGGATCGATGAAGAGCGCCGGCCTGCGGGCCGACGACGCCTATTCGCAGAACGGGAACGTCGTCTATTTCGACGTCGGCAAGCTGCTGAAGGTCGGCGGCGCTCCGGCCTACACCGACGCCAAGGCCAAGGAAGGCGCTTATCTCATCGACTTCTCGAAGGGGCCCTCGAAGCCGGTCAAGGTGACGAAGCAGCGGCCCATGGCGTTTCCGCGCTCCTTCGCAAACGGCGTCGCGCTGCCGACGGGGCAGGTGCTGATCGTCGGCGGCCAGGCCTACGCCAAGGCGTTCTCCGACGAGCGCTCGGTGATGATCCCGGAGATCTGGACCCCGGAGACCGGCGAGTTTCGGCGGCTCGCGCCGATGAGCGTGCCCCGGAACTACCACAGCGTCGCGACGCTGATGCGCGACGGGCGCGTGTGGGTCGGCGGCGGGGGCCTGTGCGGCGAAGGCTGCTGGGCCAACCACGCCGACGCCGAGATCCTGACGCCGCCCTATCTGCTCGACGCCGACGGCAGGGAGGCCGCCCGGCCGGCGATCGCCAAGGCGCCGTCCAAGGGCGCGCTCGGCGATACGATCTCGGTGACGACCGACCGTCCGGTCGCCTCCTTCGCCATCGTGCGGCTCTCGGCGGTGACCCACACGGTCAACAACGACCAGCGCAGGCTCGCGCTGCCGATCGCGAGCGTCGAGGGATTGACCTACGCCCTCAAGCTGCCGGACGATCGCGGAACCCTGATCGCCGGCGACTGGATGCTGTTCGCGATCGACGCCGCCGGCGTGCCGAGCGTCGCCAAGGTCGTGAGGATGAAGTGATGCGGACGAAGGCCGCGCTGCGCTTCGCGCTCTATGCGGCGGTCGCGACGGCGGCGCTCGCTCTGCTCGTCCTGCAGGCCGAGGGCGCGCCTGCGGGCGGCGCGGCGATGACCACGCCGGGCGCCTTCGAGCTCGCCCGCACGGACGGAACCACGCTCGACTCGATCGAACTCGACGGCGCGCCCTACGCGCTCATGTTCGGCTTCACCCATTGCCCGGACGTCTGCCCGACGGCGCTCGCCGAGGTCACCACGGCGCTCGAAACGGCGACGCGCCTCGGCGCCGGCTACCGCGTCTATTTCGTCGCCGTCGACGAGGCGCGCGACACGCCGGACGCCGTGAAGGCCTATCTCGAGCCCTTCGACCGCCGGATCGTCGGCCTGACCGGAGACCGCGGCGCGATCGCGCAGGCGACGCGCGCCTTCGGGGCGGCGGCGACGCGCCGAGACTTTCCCGGCGGCGGCTACACGATGGAGCACACCGCGGCGCTCTTCCTCGTGGACTCGAACGGCGTGATCGCGGATCGCGTGGCGTTCAGCGAGACGTCCGAGACGATGGCCAAGCGCATGGAAGCCGCCGCCCGCTGACGGCCGAAAGGGCCTGCCCTTCCGAAAAATGTCTGGCTGAGCCCGCCCCTGCATCAAGTCTTGTATAAGACTCGACCAGGGGCGTATCACTGGACTTGCGAGTCTCTTCGCAATTGCGAAGACTGGCCGGATCGTCGGCGTTTTCGGCGCCGGCGTCCGCCGTCCCAGCCATCGCGAGCGCTCCATGACCGTCGTCCCGGCCAAGATCACGAAGCTCCTCGTCGCAAACCGCTCCGAGATCGCGATCCGCGTGTTTCGCGCGGCCGCCGAGCTCGGGATCCGGACGGTCGCGATCTACGCGGAGGAGGACAAGCTTTCGCTTCACCGCTTCAAGTCCGACGAGGCCTATCAGGTCGGCCGCGGCATGGGGCCGCTCGAAGCCTATCTCTCGATCCCCGAGGTGATCCGCGTCGCCACCGACGCCGGCGTCGACGCGATCCATCCGGGCTACGGCTTCCTGTCGGAAAGCCCGGAATTCGCCGAGGCCTGCGCGGAGGCCGGCATCACCTTCATCGGCCCGAGCCCGGCCACCATGAAGGCGCTCGGCAACAAGGTGGCGGCCCGCAACCTCGCGATCAGCGTCGACGTGCCGGTGATGCCCGCGACTGACCCGCTCCCCGACGACGACGCCGAGATCAAGCGGCTGGCGCAGGAGATCGGCCTGCCCGTGATGCTGAAGGCCTCATGGGGCGGCGGCGGGCGCGGCATGCGGGTGATCCGCGACCTCGACAAGCTTCCCCAGGAAGTGAAGAACGCCAAGCGCGAGGCTAAGTCCGCCTTCGGCAAGGACGACGTCTATCTCGAGAAGCTGGTCGAGAAGGCCCGCCACGTCGAGGTGCAGATCCTCGGCGACCGGCACGGAAACGCCGTGCACCTGTTCGAGCGCGACTGCTCGGTGCAGCGCCGCCACCAGAAGGTCGTGGAGCGCGCGCCGGCCCCTTACCTCGACGAGAAGACCCGCGAGGAGCTCTGCGCCAGCGCGCTCCGGATCGCGAAGGCCACCGACTATGTCGGCGCGGGCACGGTCGAGTACCTGATGGACGCCGATACGGGCGCCTTCTACTTCATCGAGGTCAATCCGCGTATCCAGGTCGAGCACACGGTGACCGAGGTGGTCACCGGCGTGGATATCGTGAAGGCTCAGATCAAGGTGCTGGAAGGCGCAGCCATCGGGACGCCCGAAAGCGGCGTGCCGGTGCAGGCCGAGCTTGCGCTCAACGGCCACGCTCTCCAGTGCCGCATCACGACCGAAAACCCGGAAGACAACTTCATCCCGGACTATGGCCGCATCTCGGCCTATCGCGGCGCCATGGGCTTTGGCATCCGCGTCGACGGCGGCACCGCCTATTCGGGCGCGGTCATCACGCGCTTCTACGATCCGCTGCTCGAAAAGGTCACCGCCTGGGCGCCGACGGCCGAAGAGGCCGCCAAGCGCATGAGCCGCGCGATCCGCGAATACCGCATCCGCGGGGTCGCGACAAACCTCGCCTTCCTCGAGAATGTGGTCGAACACCCGATCTTCCTCGCCGGCGAAGTGACCACGCGCTTCATCGACGACACGAAAGAACTGTTCGCCTTCGAGAAGCGGCAGGACCGCGCGACACGGCTTCTCACCTACGTCGCCGACGTCACGGTGAACGGCCATCCCGAAACCAAGGACCGCGCCAAGCCCAAGTCCGGCGCGCCGAAGCCCGTGCCGCCGCTCTTCGCCGAGGCCAAGGGCGCGCCGATCGATCTCGGCGCGGGCGCGCCCACCGGCGGCAGCGAGCTTCCGGCCAAGGTCGGCCGCGGGGCGGGCGAAGTGCCGCCCGGCTCCCGCCAGCTGTTTGAGAAGCTGGGGCCGAAGAAGTTCGGCGAATGGATGCGCGACCAGAAGCGCGTCCTCATCACCGACACCACCATGCGCGACGCGCATCAGTCGCTGCTCGCGACGCGCATGCGCACCGCCGACATCGCGGCGGTCGCCGGCTCCTACGCCTCGGGCATGCCGCAGCTCTTAAGCCTCGAATGCTGGGGCGGCGCGACCTTCGACGTCGCGATGCGCTTCCTGACCGAAGACCCGTGGGAGCGCCTCGCCAAGATCCGCGAGGGCGCGCCGAACCTGCTGCTGCAGTGCCTCGTGCGCGGCTCGAACGGCGTCGGCTACGCGAACTATCCGGACAATGTCGTGAAGCGGTTCATCGAGCAGTCGGCGCGGGAGGGGATGGACGTCTTCCGCGTGTTCGACTGCCTCAACTGGATCGAGAACATGCGCGTCACGATCGACGCGGTGAACGAGGTCGGGAAACTCTGCGAGGGCTCGATCTGCTACACGGCGGACCTGCTGGATGCGAGCCGTCCCAAATACGACCTCAAATACTATGTGACGCTCGCCAAGGAGCTCGAGAGGGCCGGCGCGCATGTTCTGTGCGTGAAGGACATGGGCGGACTGCTGAAGCCCTCGGCCGCCGGGATCCTGATCAAGGCGCTGCGCGAAGAGGTCTCGCTGCCCCTGCACCTCCACACGCACGACACATCGGGCCTTTCGGCCGCGACGCTGCTGGTCGCGATCGAGGCGGGCGCCGACGCCGTCGACAGCGCCATGGACGCGCTTTCAGGCATGACCTCGCAGCCCTGCATCGGCTCGCTGGTGGCGACGCTCAAAGGCGGCGAGCGCGACACCGGCCTCGACATGGAGGCGATCCGGGCGATCTCGCTCTACTGGGAGGCGGCGCGGGCGCAATACGCGGCCTTCGAGAGCAACCTGCTGGCGCCGGCATCGGAAGTCTATCTGCACGAGATGCCCGGCGGGCAGTTCACGAACCTCAAGGAGCAGGCCCGCTCCATGGGTCTCGAGAACCGCTGGTCGGAGGTCGCCAAGACCTATCGCGACGTCAACGACATGTTCGGCGACGTTGTGAAGGTGACGCCGACCTCCAAGGTGGTGGGCGACATGGCGCTGGTGATGGTCTCGGCGGGCCTGACGCGAGAGGACGTCGAGAACCCGGACGTCGAGGTGTCGTTCCCCGAAAGCGTCGTGCAGCTGATGAAGGGCGAGCTCAGCCAGCCGCCCGGAGGCTTTCCGGAGAAGATCCAGAAGAAGGTGCTGAAGGGCGAAAAGCCCCTCACGGTGCGCGCCGGCGAACTGATGCCGCCGGCCGACTTCGACGCCGTGCGCGCGGAGGCCGAGGGCAAGGTCGACCGGAAAATCTCCGACGCCGAACTCGCCTCGTACCTCATGTACCCGAAGGTGTTCGTCGACTTCGCGCTCGCGGAGAAGAAATACGGCCCGGTCTCTTGTCTGCCGACGCCGACCTTCTTCTACGGCCTCCCCTCAGGCGAGGAGATCTCGGTCGAGATCGAGCGCGGAAAGACGCTTGTGATCCGGTGCCTGGGCGTCGGCGAGACCGACGAGGAGGGCCAGGTGAAGGTCTTCTTCGAGCTCAACGGCCAGCCGCGCATCGTCAAGGTGCCGAACCGCTCCGCCGCGAACGTGCGCGAGGCGCGTCGGAAGGCCGAGGAAGGCAATCCCGCCCATGTCGCGGCTCCCATGCCGGGCGTCATCTCCACCGTCGCGGTCAAGCAGGGGCAGAGCGTCGCGCAGGGCGACGTCATCTGCTCGATCGAGGCGATGAAGATGGAGACCGCGCTCCACGCCGAGCGCGGCGGCGTGGCCAAGGAGGTGCTGGTCTCGCCCGGCACGCCGGTCGACGCGAAGGACCTGCTGGCGATCGTCGAAGAGGCGTGACGCCGGACTCCCGGAACGCCTTCAGACCGGCTAGATTTCCGGGATGCTGGACACGCCGAGCGAGGATGGGCCGCCCGACGCCAGGAGCGCGGCCTCGTCCGCGCTTCAGGCCGCGCTCCGCCGCGCCCGCGTCGAAGCCGCCGAGCAGACCGACGTGGTGATGGACTTGCGCCAGGCCGAGATCGCGCGACTGGAGATCCTTCAAGAGGCGCTCGAGCCGGTGTTTGCGGCCGCGCCCGAGGACGTCGACATCTTCGACGTCGGGCTCGCGCCCGGCGAACGTCCGCGGCTCTTCGTCGACATGGTGACGTTCGTCGAGATGGGGCGCGACCGGCGCACTTATCGGGTGATGCGGGACGGACGCCGCGGCCGGATCTGCCTCGCCGAAAGCGCCGAGGTCGAGCCGATCGTCGAGGCGGTGACGGCCTATGTCGCCCGCCGCCTCGTCGAACGCGAGCGCCTGCTCGTCGACGACGAGCGCGCAGTCCAAGAAACTCAACCGATCGAGGTCGCCCGCACGATGACGGCATCCGCGCCCGCCGAGACACAAGCCGCCGCATCCGCCGCGCAAACCGCCGCGCCGCCGTCCGGCCGCCGCCGCCTGCTCGGGGTCGTGGCGTTCCTGTTCGCGTTCGGTCTCGGAGCAGGGATCGGGGCGCTTGCGGTCGGCGCGCTGATCATCGCGTCCGCGAAGGGAATGCTGCCGCTGTAGCGCGCGGGAAACGCCGCCGCCCTTGTCCCGGACTTGATCCGGGACCCAGAACCGACAGGGCCTCAAAAGAGGACGCCGCCGTTCGCAGCCATTTCCTGACGCTGTCGGTTCTGGGTCCCGGATCAAGTCCGGGACAAGGGGCGCCTCACGCCACCTTGAACCGGTCCGTTTCCTTGATGTCGCCCTCGCGGGTGAAGCCGCGGGTGACGCATTCGCACTCCCAGCGGCCGGCCTCGCCCGAGACCTGGTAGAGGTTGTAGGCCGCAAGCGGCTCGTGGCTGAGCAATCCGGTGGAGCAGGACGGCACCGCGATCACCGGCACCTCGCCGTCGGGCCCCGGAATCGCGGCCCTCGCGGGCTCGTGGTTGTGGCCGTGCAGCACGAGCTCGGCGCCTTCGCGGGCGATGATCTCGCGCAGCTCCGCGGCGTCGCGCAGGCGCCGCAGCCAGGGCGTGCCGTCCTCCGCCACCGGGTGATGCACCAGCACGATGCGGAAAAAACCCTCGTCCTTCAGGCTCCTGAGCAGGGGACCGAGCGCGTCGCGCTGGATCGCGCCGACCTCGCCGGTGGCCGCGAGCGGATAGGTGGGCACCGCCGACGACAGCCCGATCAAGGCGACGAGCCCGTGGCGACGCACGTAAGGAAAGCCCACGCGCCCGTCGTCGCCCGACATATGCGCGCCCCACACCCGCGCGGGCGCGCCCGCGACGTTGCGCACATAGGCGTCGTGGTTTCCGGGAATCGCCGCGACCTTCTCGGGCGGGCCGAGCCGGCCGAGGAACAGCGCCGCCGGCAGGAACTCGCCCTCGAGGCCAAGATTGGTGAGGTCGCCCGTGACGGCGACCGCGTCCGGCGCCTCGTCGACGACGTCGGCGACCAGCAGGTCGAGCACCCGCATGTCGTGCCAGCGCCTTCGCCGGCGCAGATAGTTGATGGCGCCGAGACCCCGCTTCGACAGCAGGTCGATGGGCGAAAAGCTCGGCAGCGGACCGAGATGCGGATCGGAGAAGTGGGCGATGACGGTCATCGCGCGCCGTTATAGGGGGATCGGCCACGCCCGCCACGCCTTTTCCACGCCGGCGCGATGATATCCTGCGCGGCGGGATGAGCGGGAGATGACCCAAACATGTTCAAGTCGAAGCTCGTGCGCGCGGTCGTCGCCCGCTGGGGCCGCGCGCGGCGCGGCATGACGCTCGGCGTGCGTGTCGCGGCGCGCGACGGGGAGGGCAGGGTCATGCTCGTCCGACACGGCTATGCGCCGGGCTGGCATCTGCCGGGCGGCGGCGTCGAGGTGGGAGAGACGGCCGCGACGTCGGCTGCGCGGGAATTGATCGAAGAGACGGGGCTTCGGGCGGAGCGGCTCGTTCTCGCCGGGCTCTACTTCAACCCTGCGTTCGGCGGTCGGGACCATGTGGCGCTGTTCCGGGTCGATCGTTTCGAGCGAGGGCCAGAGCCCGCGCCCAATCGCGAGATCGCCGAGCGGGGCTGGTTTTCGCTCGACGCTTTGCCGGCTGACACGACGCCCGCGACGCGCCGACGGCTCGCGGAGCTTTACGGCGAGGCGGAGAGCGACGGGCGGTGGTGAGGACTCGTCTTGTCCCGGAATCGATCCGGGACCCAGAGCCGACGCCGTTTCCGAAAGTTGCGAACCGCGCGCCGTTCCTTCCTTGAACCGTCTCGGTTCTGGGTCCCGGATCGAGTCCGGGACAAGAGCGGGGGCGCTTACCCCAGACCCTGCCGTCCGTGCGGCGCGGAAAAATCCAGCTTCGGTCCCTTAGGGATCACCCGCGTCGGATTGATGGTCGTGTGCGACCAGTAATAGTGCGTCTTGATATGCGCCAGGTCGACCGTCTCTCCGAAGCCGGCGGCCTGGAACAGGTCGCGCAGATAGCCCGAGAGGTTCGCGTAGTCGGCGATCCGGCGCTTGTTGCACTTGAAATGCCCGACATAGACGGCGTCGAAGCGCGCGAGCGTCGTGAAGAGGCGCACGTCCGCCTCGGTGAGAGCCGAACCCATCAGATAGCGCTGGCCCGCCAGCCGTTCGTCGAGCGCGTCGAGTTCGGAGAACAGCGCGTCGAAGGCCTCCTCATAGGCTTCCTGGCTCGTGGCGAAGCCCGCGCGATAGACGCCGTTGTTGACCCGCTCGTAGACGCGATCGTTCAGCGCGTCGATCCCGGCCCGCAGGGGCTCGGGGTAGAGGTCGCGATCGTTCCCCGTCAGCGCGTCGAAGGCGCTGTTGAACATGCGGATGATCTCGGCGCTCTCGTTCGAAACGATCGTCTTGCGCTCGCGATCCCAGAGCACGGGCACCGTCACGCGCGTCGTCGCGTCGGGGGCGGCCCTGAGATAGAGCTCGTAGAGCCGCGCCTCGCCATGCTCACCCTGCGCCGAGGCGCCGGGAAAGTCGCCGAACGTCCAGCCTTCCGCGCCCATGCGCGGGTCGACGACGAAGACGTCGATGAGGTTCTCGAGCCCCTTCAGCTTCCGGAAGATCAGCGTGCGGTGCGCCCAGGGGCAGGCGAGCGAGACATAGAGCGCGTACCGCCCGGCCTCGGCCTTGAAGCCGGCCTCCCCGCTCAGGCCCGCGGCGCCGTCGGACGTCACCCAGTTGCGGAACTGCGAGGCCTGCCGTTCGAAGCGGCCGCCGGATTTCGACGTGTCGTACCACTTGTCCTGCCACTTGCCGTCGACCAGCAGACCCATGCTCAACTCTCCCTGTGCAGGGCCGACATAGGGCGCTCGCATGCGAGGGCGCGTCGCGAAAAAGTCACTCGGACCGCTCCCCCTCCGCCGATGATCTCGATTGACTCCCGTTCACGCATTTTCACGTGATTGCGGCGGCGCGCTCACGCGCCATCGGGGAAAATCGACATGCGTGGTCTGATTGCAGGGATCGCTCTTGGTCTGGCGGCGTCATCGCCCGCCGCCGCGTTCTCGAAGGGGGATTGGGTGCTGGCCCAGTGGAAGGGCGGCGAACACTGGTTTCCGGGCGTGGTGGAGAGCGTGTCCGGCGGAAAGGTGACCGTGGCCTACGATGACGGCACGCGCGAGACGCGCCCGTCGAACCAGGTCCGCGACTACGACTGGCGGGTCGGCTCGAAGGTCGAGTGCAACTGGAAGGGCCAGGGCTGGTACCGCGGGAGGATCACGGCGCTTTCGGGAGAACGGCTCAGCATCGCCTATGACGACGGCGACAAGGAGACCACGAAGACCGGCAGCTGCCGCTCGAACTGACGTCCTGTCGTGGCCGCGCGCCGTCGAGCGGCGCGCGGCTCGTCCGTTCTCGCCGGTCCCGCTGGCGTTCCGGGTCGCCGCATGATATGCGCCCGGCCGTCATGCACGACGTCACGCCGCTCCTTCTCCGACGACGCTCCGCGCGGCGCCTTCAGGTGCCGAATACGCGCGGCTGACCGCACGCCCGCCGGGCGCTCGGACGGCCGGACCGAACGAGATCCGCGTGCGAGCGCCGACATGACCTCCCTTCCGCTGACCATCCTGCACGAGCAGCCCGCCGACGGGCCTGCGATCGAACGTCTTCAGGAGCGCGCCTTCGGCCCCGGCCGCTATGCGCGCTCGGCCTATCGGTTGCGCGAGGGCGTGGCCTTCGATCCGCAGCTGTCCTTTACGGCCCAGGTCGGCACGCTGCTCGTCGGCTCCAACCGGATGACGCCGATCACCATCGGCGGGGCCTCCGTCCAGTTGTTGGGACCTCTCGTCGTCGATCCCGCCTTCATGAACCGGGGCATAGGGCGCGCGCTGATCCACGCCTCGCTCGAGGCTGCGGCCGCCGCCGGCCATCGGCTCGTGATGCTGGTCGGCGACGAGCCCTATTACGCGCGCATGGGGTTCGCGCGGATCCCCGAGGGGCGGGTGACGATGCCGGGCCCGGTCGATCCCGCCCGCATGCTGTGGCGCGAGCTCGCGGCCGGCGCCGCCGAAACCGTCGGCGGGCGGGCCTGGAAAGCGTTCTGAGGCCTCAGCAGACCACCGCCTCGACCATCTGCAGCAGCCAGCCGACGACGACGAGGAACAGGCCGATCGGGATGATGAAAAGCCCGATCAGATATTTGAGCGTGTCGACGCCGAACCCGACGACCCGCCAGCCGAAGTCGGTCGTGGCCTTGCCGCGGCCGCAGGATTCCTCCTTCTCCTGAGCCGTTGGCGGAAGCGCCGAGCCGCGCGCGTGTCCGTAGCCGGGCGTTTGGGCGAACGCCGGCGTCGTGAGGCCGAGCGGGCCGGGGGTCGCGAGCAGCAGAGCGCATATGAGCGCGTTCAGGGCGACGCGCATGCGGGCGAACGACATGGAAACTCCTCGGGTTCCCGTCGTTTAATCGGACATCGCCCGTGCGAATCAAGCCGACGAGCCGATTCCGGCCATCCGGAAGACGTCGAGGACGCCGTTCAGCGTGATCTGCACGCCGACGCAGAGCAGGATGAAGGCCGCGAGCCGGCCGATGACCCGCACGCCGCCCGGGCCGAGAAGCCCCGTGATCCAGTCGGCCCAGCTGTAAGCGAGCCAGATCGCGATCGCGTTCGCGATCGCCGCGAGCGACGCCCCGATGGCGAAAGCCGCGAAGGCCGCACCCTCGGCCGGACGGTTCGCGCCGAGCGCGATCGCGACCGCGATGGTGCCCGGGCCCGTCGTGAGCGGCATTGTCAGCGGATAAAAGGCGATGTCGGGCTGGCCGATCGCGTCGTCCGCCTGGCTCTGCTTGCGGTCTTCGTGGGCTTCCGGCGCGGTGAGCATGCGCCAGGCCGAAGCCGCCACCACGAGGCCGCCGGCGATCTTCAGCGCCGCGATAGTGATGCCGAAGAAGGCGAGCACCGACGCCCCGACCCAGAGCGAACAGAGCAGCACGCCCTCGGCGTAGAATCCGATGCGGCGCGCGAGCGCCTTGCGCTCTTCATGGGTCCGGTCGGCGGTCACCTGCGCGAAGATCAGCGCGCCCCCGATCGGGTTGATGATCGAGAAGAACGCCGCGGCGGCGAGCAGAAAGTGCTGCGAGACGTCGAGCGCGAAGCCCATCGCGTGTTCCCCGGGTCAACGCTCCGCATATCCACGGTTTGGGGGCGAAACGCCACCCCCTCTCGAGCGGAAGGCGCTACGCCGCCGCCTTCTCTCATGACCTTTCGTCATGCCCTCCGCCTTCGCGCGGGTATCCAAGACTTCGGCTCGTGCGGCGCCTTGCGAAGAAGCCGTGGATGTCCGGCTCGGCCGCGCATGACGGCGAGGTTCGAGCCCGAATTATGGGACGACCGTCCTCAGCGCCCCTCGCGCGCCCAAGTGGCGGCGAAGGCGCCGAGCAGCAGGATGAGGCCGAGGATCCCGGCGAAGATCGGCAGGATGCCGATGCCGCGGACGACGCTCGCCTCCGCCTGCCGGACGCCGATCCAGTCGGCTCCCGAGGCGCGCGCGCCGGCCGAGACTGGCACGATCCGCGGCACGTCGATCGCGGCGCCGGGCTCGGGCTCCAGCCGGCGGGTCGAACCGCCGGTCTGCGACGCAAGCGGGCCGAGCCGGCGCTCGGTGCTCGCGACTTCGGTGAATTCGCGCGGGTTCGGCGGGCCGACGTTCACGAGCGTCGAGAACGTGCCGTCGGTCACGCGATGGAGGCCGAGTTCGGGCGTCTCGAAGGTCGCGCGCCAGAGGCCGGGCTCCTCCTGCGCAAGCGCGATCTCGCGCGACTGGCCGTTCGGCAGCGTCACCGTCACGGGCGCGGCCTCGTCCTTCAGGGTCTGGCGTTCGAAGGTGACGGTCCTGCCAGTCGCTTTCGCGCGCAGCGCCTCTTCCTCGAGGTCCGGCTCCTTCATGAGCCAGTGCGACAGCCGGCGCAGCAGGTCGACATGCGGGCCGCCGCCGTCGAAGCCACGGGCCCAGAGCCAGGCGTGGTCGGACAGCAGCAGGGCGACGCGGCCCTTCTCCTCGCGGGCGAGCACGAGCAGCGGACGCTCCTCCGGCCCCTGCAGCACCGCATCGCCTTCGCGAAGGCGCGAGTCGACCATGCGGAACCAGGGCGCCCAGCTGGGCGGGTTTTGCTCGGAGCCCGGAAGCCCCCGCGTCACCGGATGCTTGCGGCCGACCTCGGAGAGCGCCGCCTTGAACTGGCGCTCCACCACGCCGCCCATGGGCTCTGCCGGGAGCACCGCGGAGAGCGGAGTCTCGTAGAGCGAGCCCGGCTCCGAGTAATCCGGGCCGCCCGCGACCAGAACCGCGCCGCCGTCGCGCACATAGCGCGCGATGTTGTCGAAATAGACGATCGGCAGGATGCCCTGACGGGCGTAGCGGTCGAAGATGATGAGGTCGAACTCGTCGATCTTCTGGGAGAACAGCTCGCGGGTCGGGAAGGCGATGAGCGAGAGCTCGTTGATCGGCGTGCCGTCCTGTTTTTCCGGCGGACGGAGAATGGTGAAATGCACGAGGTCGACCGAGGCGTCGGCCTTGAGAAGGTTGCGCCAGGTGCGCTCGCCCGCATGCGGCTCGCCCGAGACCAGCAGCACCCGCAGCTTCTCGCGCACGCCGTCGATCGGCACGACCGCGCGGTTGTTGACGGTGGTGATCTCGCGCCCGGCGTCCTCCGCCTCGATTTCGATGAAGTTGACGCCGGGATGGGCGACCGGAGCCTCGATCGTCGTGGTCTGGCCCGGCAGCGCCTCGACGCGGTCGATGATCTCGCCGTCGCGGCGGATCGTGACGGGAACCGGGCGGCCAAGGCCGTCGCCGACCTCCTCGATGCGGAAGCCGATGCGCTGGGTCTGGCCGACGATGCCGAAACGGGGGCTGAGCGTCAGAGCGACGCGCCGGTCGCGCTCGTCGGGGCGCCCGGTGATCAAAGCGTGGATCGGAGCCGAAAACCCGAGGTCGCGCGCCGCGCCGGGAACGTCGTGGACCACGCCGTCTGTGACGAACAGGGCGCCGGCGACGCGCTCGGGCGGCACGTCCGCGAGGCCGTTGCGAAGCGCGGCGAAGAGCTCGGTGCCGTCGCTCGCCGAGCCGTCCTGGCCCGCCTCGATCCAGCGAACCTCGGTGTCCTTGAGGCCGGAGAGCCGCGCCTCGAGCTGCCGGCGCGCCTCGTCGGTCTGGCGGTTGCGGCCGTCGAGCGACTGGCTGCCGGAGCGATCCACCACCACGGGCAGCACGTTGGTCAGCGTCTCGCGGTCCTCGCGGGTGAAGGACGGGTTGGCGAGCGCGATCAGCAGACACGCGATCGCGCCGGCGCGAAGCCATGCGCCGCGGGTCTTGCCGAAGATGCAGAGGCCCGCCACCACGATCCCGGCGAAGGCGAGGGCCAGAAGCGCGGGCAGGGGGATGAGCGGGGCGAAGTCGACGTCGATGCTCATCACTGCCCGAGCCTCTCGAGCAGCGCAGGAACGTGGACCTGATCAGCCTTGTAGTTGCCGGTCAGCGTGTACATCACGATGTTGATTCCGACGCGGTAGGCCATCTCGCGCTGGCGTTCGTCGGAAGAGGTCGGGAACAGCGGCATGCCGTCGGCCCCGACCGCCCATGCGCCGGCGAAGTCCGCGGAAGAGATGAGCACCGGCGAGACGCCGTCGCCGGCGCGCGCCGGTCGGTCCTCGCCTTCGTCGGCCGGCGGCAGCGCCTCGACCCAGAGCGGGCTTCCGGAATAGCGGCCGGGGAAATCGTCGAGCAGATAGAAAGCCTTGGTCAGGACGTGCTCCTTCGGGGCCTTCTCCAGCGCCGGCACGTCGAGCCCGTCGAGCAGGCGGCGGAGCGCCTCGTTCTGCGGGCCGCCGGTTCCGGCGGTCAGCGCGTCGCGGGTGTCGAACAGGATCGTGCCGCCCTGCTTCATGTAGGCGTCGACGCGCGCAAGCGTCTCAGGGGAGAGCTGCGCCGCGCGGTCGGTGACGGGCCAGTAGATCAGCGGGAAGAAGGAGAGCTCGTCCTTGGCCGGATCGACCGCCATCGGCGTCCCGGGCTCGAGCGCCGTGCGTTCGGCGAGCGTCTGGGTGAGGCCTTCAAGGCCTGCCTTCGAGACGCGGTCGACGTCGCGGTCTCCGGTCGCCACATAGGCGAGGCGCGTGGAGAGCGTCGCCTCGAGCGCGAAACGTTCGTCGATCGGCTGCTTCTTCGTCGCCGCCGGCGGCCGCTCGGCGGCTGTCTGAGCCAGCGCGGGACCGGCCGCCAGAGCGAGGCCGCAGGCCGCGAGCAGGACGACGGCGGCCCCGGCCTTGGCCGCGCCGCGGGGCGTCCGGCCGATGAGCGCGAGGCCGCCGGCCAGCAGGAAGACAACGAGGCTGTCGAGGATCGCGAGCAGCGCCGCGGCGGTGAACAGCCAAGGCGCGACAGGCGTCGGCTCGACGGCGACCACGGGCGCGACGCCGGCGTCGAGACCCGAGAGGTCGAGCCGAGCGAGGGCGGCGTCGGGGGGCAGCAGATTGACCGCGATTCCCGCGTCGACGGGCCCGTAGAAGCCCGGAGGGTTGTCGCGCGTCGCGGCGGCGCGGCCGTCGACCGAGACCGGCTTGGCGGTGGCGGGTGGACTGCGGAAGGCGCCGAAGCCGTCGAGCGTGCGCGTCGGGGGCAGGGTCTGGGCGCGCGGCGCAGGCGCCTGCGCGGCCTCGCCGGCGGCCGGTTGTCCCGCGGCCGCGCCTTCGGGCTTGGCGGGGGGCGGGTTCGAACCCGCAAGGTCGACGATCCGGCGCAGCATGTCCACGAACGCGCCAGAAAGCGGCAGGTTCGACCAGCGCGTGTCCGCGGTCACATGAAAGAGCACGCTGAGCCCCCGGTCCTGCTTTACGGCGGTGACGAGCGGCGTGCCGTCGCCGAGCGTCGCCCACACCCGGTCCGGCAGGTCGGCGTCGGGCTCGGCGAGCACTTGACGGGTGACGGTGACGTCCTTCGGCGGAACGAGCGGCGCGAACGGACTGTCGGCTGCGTAGGAAGAAAGCGGCTGCGGCGTCTCCCAGGCGAGCGCGCCGCCGAGAATGCGGCCGCCCTGGCGAAGGCGCACGGGCGAGAGCTCGTCCTGCGGCGCCGCCGCAAGGCGCGGACCTGCGAAGCGGATCAGCACGCCGCCGCCCCGGACCCAGCGCGTCAACGCGTCCTGCGCCTCGCGCGTCAGCGCGCCGACGTCGGCGAGCAGGATGACCGGCAGCTTGTCCGCCACGAACTGCTCGACGGCCTGGCTCGGCCCCTGGCCCTGCGCCTCTCGCACGTCCGCGAAAGGCTTGAGCGCGCGGTTGACGTAGTAGACCGGCGAGAGCAGCGGCTGGGCGACGTCGGCGGTCGCGCCGGTGACGAGGCCGATCGACCGACGCTTCGAGCGCTGGTCGAGCAGCTGGACGGCGCCGGCGGTCTTGGCGCCGACGAGTTCGAGCCGCGCGATGTCGTTCCGGAGCTCCACCGGGAGCTGGAACGACGCGGTCGCGTCCCGCGCGCCGACCGCGAAGGCCGCGTCGACCTCGGCGAGCGGACGGCCCCGCAGGTCGGAAGCGCGCACGCGCAGCGGCTCCGCGCCGGAGGCTTCGGCCCGCAGCGCCTTGACGGTCATCGCGCCCGGCGTGTTCTCGGCCGCCGCGAGCGCCCGGGCCGAGCCCGTCGGATCAATCCGGACCGAGAGCGGGCGGCCCCCGAGCGCCGCCCTCAGGCCCTCGGCGAAGGCGCGGGCCTCGCCGCCCGCCAACCCGTCGGAGATCCAGACCGCGTCCGCGGTCGCATGCGCTTTCAGGAACGCCTCCACGGCGGGCAGAAGCTGGCGGCGGTCGGCGACGAAGGGTTCGGGCGACAGCACCCGGAGCCGCTCGATTGCGGCCTCCGCGGTTCCGAGGCCGATCTCGCGCGGCGGCTCGGCGGTCGCGAGCAGCGCGACGGGGCGTCCCTGATCGCCCGCCGACTGGAGCGCGCCTTCGGCCGCGGCGAGGCGGGCGTCCCATTCGGACGCCGCCGCCCAGCCATTGTCGACGACGAGCAGCAGCGGCCCCGAGCCGGAGCTCGCGGCCGGCGGCGGGTTCAGGATCGGCTTCGCCAGCGCGAAGATCAGCAGCGCGGCGAGCCCG
This sequence comes from Chenggangzhangella methanolivorans, assembly GCF_042648545.1. NCBI lineage: Bacteria > Pseudomonadati > Pseudomonadota > Alphaproteobacteria > Hyphomicrobiales > Methylopilaceae > Chenggangzhangella > Chenggangzhangella methanolivorans. Next base: position 144,161 of record NZ_JBHRXS010000016.1, on the reverse strand, counting down.
AGGCGCAGCAGCAGCAGCCACCATGGCGTGCGGGCCGGGGTCTCGCGCTTGGCCACGACGTCGAGCAGCAGGCGAAGCGGCGGGAAGTCGACGGTGCGCGGGCGCGGCGGCGTGAGGCGCAGCAGCAGCCAGAGCGCCGGCAGCGCGATCAGCGCCGTCAGCATCCAGGGCGCGAGGAAGGCCAGCGGGAGCGCGCTCATCGTTCGGCCTCGCCGAGGCGGGCGTGGAGGGCGAGCAACGGCTCGGTGGCCGGACGGTCGGTGCGGTGGATCGTCAGCGTCCAGCCGCGGCGGCGCGCGATGTCGGCGAGCGCCGCGCGGTGGCGCGCGAGGCGCGCCTCGTAGCCCGCCCGCCACTCCTCCGCGCGGCCGGCCACGAGCTTCACCGAGGCGTCGGGGTCGAGAAATTCGGTGCGGCCGGAAAAGGGGAAGGTCTCTTCGACGGGATCCACGATCATGACCATGTGCCCCCGTCCCCCGCGTCCGGCGAGGGCGGCGACGGTGGCGGCGATCTCCTCCTCCGGCGCAAGCAGGTCGCCGATCAGCACCGCCTCGGCGAGCCGCGCGATCGGAGCGGCGGGCGGCGGCAGATGGTTGGCGTCGTCCTCGGCGTGGACCAGCGCTTCGGCGAGCTTCTCGATCGCGAGGCGGCTCGCGGTCGGGCGCGTGAGGCCCAGGAGCCCGACGCGCTCTCCCCCGCGCACCAGAAGGTCGGCGACCGCCAGGCCGAGCACGACGGCGCGCTCGAGCTTGGTGACGTCGGACAGGCTCGATCGAAACGCCATGCTGCGCGAGCGGTCGATCCAGAGCCAGACCGTGTGGGCGGCCTCCCACTCCTGCTCGCGGATGTAGAGATGCTCGTCGCGCGCCGAACGGCGCCAGTCGATGCGGCCGGGCACGTCGCCTTCGTTGAAGCGGCGGAACTGCCAGAAGTTCTCGCCCACGCCGGAGCGCCTGCGGCCGTGGAGGCCGTGCACCACGGTGGCGGAGGCGCGCCGCGCCGCGACCAGAAGGCGCGGCAGGGCGGAGGCGAGGCCGAGCGCCGCCTCCTCGTGCCGCATCGTGATCGCGGCTTCCGAGGGGTCGACGAGCCCGGCGCGGACCGCCATTCGCGTCAGCCGAGCCGCTCGACGAGCCGGGCGATGACGCCCGACAGCGTGTCGCCCGACGAACGCGCGGAGAAGGTCAGCGCCATGCGGTGCTTCAGGATCGGCTCGGCCAGCGCCGCGACGTCGTCGATCGAGGGCGCGAACCGTCCGTCGAGCAGCGCGCGGGCGCGCACCGCGAGCATCATCGACTGGCTGGCGCGCGGGCCGGGGCCCCAGGCGATCTTTTCGGCGATCGTCTTGTCGGCGGTCTCGGGCCGCGCGGAGCGCACGAGGTCGAGGATCGCCTCGACGACGCTTTCTCCCACGGGCAGGCGCCTGACGAGGCGCTGCGCGCTCATCAGGTCGTCGGAGGAGAGGGCGGGGCGCGCCTTGACCTCGTCCGCTCCCGTCGTCGCGAGCAGGATGCGGCGTTCGGCGTCGCGGTCGGGATAGTCGACGTCGATCTGCAGGAGGAAGCGGTCGAGCTGCGCCTCGGGCAGCGGATAGGTGCCCTCCTGCTCGAGCGGGTTCTGGGTCGCGAGCACATGGAAGGGGCGCGGCAGGTCGTGGCGCTGGCCCGCGACCGTGACGTGATATTCCTGCATCGCCTGCAGCAGCGCCGACTGGGTGCGCGGGCTCGCGCGGTTGATCTCGTCGGCCATCAGAAGCTGGGCGAACACCGGACCGCGCACGAAGCGGAACGAGCGCTTGCCGGTCGGATCCTCCTCCAGGACCTCGGAGCCGAGAATGTCGGAGGGCATGAGGTCGGGGGTGAACTGGACGCGCCGGGCGTCGAGGCCGAGAACCACGCCCATGGTGTCGACGAGCTTGGTCTTGGCGAGGCCCGGGACGCCGACCAGCAGCGCGTGGCCGCCGCAGAGCACCGTGAGCAGCGCATGGTCCACGACCTTGTCCTGGCCGAAGATGATCTCGCCGATCGCCGCGCGCGCCGCCGCCACATGTCCGCCGATGGCCTCGGCGTTTCGGACGATCGCGGCGTCGAGGTCGGTCGCGGCTTCGGCCTGTTGCATCAAGGCGAGTCTCCTTCGCGGTCAGCCTGCGCGTCGCACGCTCATCGGACGACCGTCTCGCCCGCTTTGCAAGCCCCGCGAATGCGGAGCCGTTAACGGGCGGCCGGCGCCCGGCCCTTATCCACGGCCCGATCAGGCCTTAAGTTCAACCCGATCCGCCGAAAGCGGCGGGAGCAAGGCTTGGGCCAGACAGTTGGGCCGGCGAGCCCGAAGCGCCAGGAGCGTCGAGAGATCGTGACTTCGGACGAAATCGCCGTCGGATCACAGCGTATGCAGGCGCTTGCGGAGGCCGCTCGGGCCGCATGCACGCGCGGACCGGCGCCGGTGCACAAATGGAATCCGGCGCATTGCGGCGAGATCGACATCGTCGTTCACGCAGACGGAACCTGGGACTACAACGGCTCCCCGATCGGCCGGCCGGCGCTCGTCAAGCTGTTCTCGACCGTGCTGCGCAAGGATCCGGACGGCTTCGTGCTGGTGACTCCCGCCGAAAAGCTCTCCATCACGGTCGAGGACGCGCCGTTCGTCGCCGTCGAGATGGCGAGCGAGGGGGAGGGCGCCGGCCGCCGGATCCGCTTTCGCACGAATGTCGACGAGACCGTCGACGCCGGGCCGGACCACGAGCTTCGGTTCGAGGAGGACGCCGGCGGCGGGTTCCGCCCCTATGTCCGCGTGCGCCACGATCTCTGGGCGCTGCTCGCGCGCTCGGCGGTCTACGACCTCGTGGATCTCGCCGAGGAGAAGGACGGAGCCTTGGGCGTCTGGGCCGGCGGCGCGTTCTTTCCGATGGCCGGCGCATCGGCATGACGCTCGCCGAAGCCTTGTCGCTCGCTGATTTCCGCGCGCGCGCCTCCGAAAGGCTGCTCGGCGCGCCGCCCGATCCCGACGATCCCGATACGGTTCCGATCGGCGAATTCGCGCTGCTCGCGCCGGACCGGATTCCGCGCGCCGCCGCCGTGCTGATCGGCGTGGTGGCGCGGCAGGAGCCGCAGCTGCTCTTTACGCAGCGCGCCAAGCATCTGCCTGTCCACCCCGGTCAGGTCGCCTTTCCCGGCGGCAAGCGCGAGCCGCAGGACGCCTCGCCGCTTGCGACCGCCCTGCGCGAGGCGAACGAGGAGATCGGACTGGACCCGGCCTTCGTCACGCCGCTCGGCTATCTCGACCTCTACGTCACGAATTCGGGATTCGGGATCGTGGGCGTGGTGGCGGAGATCGCGCCGGGCTACGGGATGACGCTGGCGCCCGGCGAGGTCGAGGACGCGTTCGAGGTTCCGCTCGACTTCCTCATGCGACCCGAGAACCATCGGGTCGAGATGCGGGAGTGGCAGGGCGGCCTGCGGGAGATCAACCACATGCCCTGGGGCGACCGGAACATCTGGGGCGTGACCGCGGGCATGCTGAAGAACCTCTATGAAAGGCTCTACGGCCCATGAGCCGCATCGCGTTCCAGCTTCTTCTCGCGCTGTCGCCCTTCGTCGCCTATGCGCTGTGGCTGCATTTCACTAAGCGCGGCTGGCGCGCGCCCGAGCACTGGCGCGGGGTGCCGCTCGCATGGCTCGTCGCGGCGGCCGTCGCCATCACGCTCGGGAGCCTCGCGTTGCTCGCCCTCACGACAGGCGGCTCGACGCGTTCGCTCTACGTGCCGGCGCATATGGAGAACGGCGTGTTCGTGCCGGGCAAGATCATCGAGCCCGACAAGAAATGACGGCGGCCGTCGCCCGGCTCGACGGCGCCGACTGGCTTCGCGAACCGCCGCTTCGCGATCTCCTCGCAGTCCTCGACGCCGAAGGCGAGGAGGCGCGGGTCAACGGCGGCGCGGTGCGCGACGCGTTGCTCGGGATTGAACTCGGCGACGTCGACGTCGCCGCCACGGCGCTTCCGGAAGAGACGACGCGGCGCGCCATGGCCGCCGGATGGAAGGTCGTTCCGACCGGGCTCGAGCACGGTACCGTCACCGTCGTGATCTCCGGCAAGCCGTTCGAGGTCACGACGTTGCGCCGCGACGTCGAGACCGACGGACGCCGCGCGACCGTCGCCTTCACGCGCGACTGGGCCGAGGACGCGGCGCGCCGCGATCTCACGATCAACGGCCTTTTCCTGTCGCGCGACGGCGTGGTGCACGACCATGTCGGAGGGCTCGCGGATCTCGCCGCCCGGCGCGTGCGCTTCATCGGCGACGCGCGCCAGCGCATCCGCGAGGATTATCTGCGCACCTTGCGGTTCTTTCGGTTTCACGCCCGCTTCGCCGAAGGGCCGCCCGACGCCGAGGGGCTCGCGGCCGCGATCGCCGAGCGCGACGGCCTGAGCCTGCTCTCCGCCGAGCGGGTGAGGGCGGAGCTGCTGAAGCTTTTGGCGGCGCGTGGCGCATCCGAGACGGTCGCCGAGATGGCGGGCGCGGGGCTGTTGACGCCGCTGGTCGGCGGAGTTCCGCGGACCGCGCATTTCGCCCGTTTCGTTGATGCCGACCGCGAAGCGCCCGACGCTCTGCTTCGGCTCGCGGCGCTGTCTCAGTTCGTCAGCGAAGACGCCTTGAGGCTCAAGGAGCGCCTGCGGCTGTCGAATGCGGAGAGCCGGCGCCTGGAGGCGATCGGCGACATGACGCCCCGGCTCGATCCTGCAGACGAGCCTGCGGCCAAACGCGCGCTCTACCGGCTCGGACCGCAAGCCTATCGAGACCGCGCGCGGCTCACTGCTTTAGGAGGCGGCGACTGGAACGCCGCGATCGCGCTGTCCGACCGCTGGCGCGCGCCGAAATTTCCGATCGCCGCCGACGATTTCAAGGCGCTCGGGCTTGAAGGCCGGGCGCTCGGCCGCGCGCTCAAGCACGCCGAGGAGGCGTGGGTCGAGGCGGGGTTTCCGACAGGACGCGCCGAGATCGAGGCGCTGATCGAACAGGCGTCATCCCGGCCGGAGCGCAGCGCAGAGCCGGGACCGTCTTCCGAAGAAGGCTAAAAGCCGCCTGGGTCAGGCCGAGACGCCGAGCGCGGCCTCGGCGCGTGCGATCCAGTCCCTGAGGCGAGGGAACGGCGCGAGATCGAAGCCGCCCTCATGGGCGAGCCGCGTGTAGGCGAGCAGCGAGACGTCGGCGAGCGTCGGCGCGGCGCAGGCCATGAACGCGCTTTCGCCGAGCCGCCGCTCCATCAGCGCGAAGGCGGCCTCGCCGCGCTCCAGCAGACGCGGATCGAGCTCTTCGGGCGTCTTGCCGAGATAGCGGATCTGGAAGCGGCGCACGGCGACATAGGGCTCGTGGCTGTACTGCTCCCAGAACAGCCACTGCAGCATCACGGCGCGCTCGAAGGCGTCGGTCGGGACGAGCGCCGAGCCGTCGGCGAGGTGGAGGATGATGGCGTTCGACTCCGACAGCGACCGCCCGTCGGCGAGAACGACGAACGGGACTTTTCCAGCCGGATTGAGCGCGAGAAACGCCGGTGTCCGGGCCTCGCCCTCGACGACGTCGACGTCGCGCCACTCGAACGGAACGCCGAGGAGCTCGGCGACCCAGCGCACCTTCATGCAGTTGCCCGAAATCGGGTCGCCGTAGATCGTCAGCATCGGAGCCTTCTCACGGCCACGCCGCGTGCGGCGGCAGCGACGACAGGATCGAGGCGACGTTGCCGCCGGTCTTGAGGCCGAAGATCGTGCCGCGGTCGTGCAGCAGGTTGAACTCGACATAGCGACCGCGGCGCACGAGCTGCTCGGCCCGGTCGGCCTCGGTCCAGGGCGTCGACAGGTTCGCCCGCACGATGTCCGGATAGGCCTTCAGGAAGGCCTCGCCGACCGATCTCGTGAAGGCGAAGTCGGCGTCGAAATCGTTTGAGTCGAGCCAGTCGTAGAAGATGCCGCCGACGCCGCGCGGCTCGTTGCGGTGCTTGAGGAAGAAGTAGTCGTCGCACCACTGCTTGAACTTCGGATAGTCGGCGACCGCATGGCCTTCGCAGGCCTGCCTGTAGGCCGCATGGAACGCGACCGTGTCCGGGTCGTCCTGCGTGCGCCTGCGGTCGAGCACGGGGGTGAGGTCGCCGCCGCCGCCGAACCAGGCTTTCGAGGTCACGACGAACCGCGTGTTCATGTGCACGGTCGGAACGTGCGGGCTCCAGGGGTGGGCGATCAGCGAGATGCCCGACGCCCAGAAGTCCGGCGCTTCCGTGGCCCCGGGAATGTCCTTGCGGAACTCGGGCGCGAATTCGCCGAAGACGGTGGAGACGTGCACGCCGACCTTTTCGAACACGCGTCCCTTCATCATGCCCATCACGCCTCCGCCGCCGTCCGCGCCGGTGTGGTCGGCGCGCGACCAGGGCGTGCGCTCGAAGCGTCCGGCGGGGGCCTCGCCGCCGGCCTCGTCCTCGATCGCCTCGAGGCTCTGATGGATCCGGTCGCGCAAGGTCTCGAACCAGGCGCGGGCCTGCGTCTTGCGGGCGTCGATGTCGTCGGGAAGGGGCATTGGCGTCTTCGCGTCCTTTGCGGTCGCGCTTTTTAGGGCGTCTTCGCAAACGGTGGAAAGCCGTCCGTCCGGCGAAGCGCCTCGCCGAGGACGATCGCGGCGGCGACCGCGACGTTGAGAGAGCGCAGGTCCGGCCGCATCGGGATCGCGATCCGCAGATCGGCGGCCTCATGCACGCAATCCGGCGCGCCGGACGATTCCCGGCCGACCATCAGAACGTCGCCGGGCCGAAAATCCGCTGAAAGATGAGAGGTCTCGGCCTTCGTCGTCAGGAGCGCGAGCCGTCGGCCCTCCGCGCGGCGGATTTCCTCGAACGCCGTGAAGGACGCATGGCGGCGGATGTTCACATGATCGAGATAATCGAGCCCCGCCCGGCGGAAGGCGCGGTCCGAAACGGGAAAACCCGCCGGTTCGACGATGTCGACATCGACTCCGAGGCAGGCCGCCATCCGCAGCATCGTCCCGGCGTTCTGCGGGATGTCGGGCTGGAGGAGGGCGAGCCGCATTGGGAAAAAAGCCTTTTCTGTGCGTCGATAGCCATTTGGCTGCGACAAGGTGTCATGATCGGCCATCCGGGCTTGGACGAAATGTCCACCCGTGTCAGATAGCCACTCGTCTTGAGAGCCATTCCAATCGGGCCGCTCCTGGGACCAGCCGAAAGGGTCCACGATCCGGTTTCGGCCAGCAACGTAGGTAGCGGCGGAGACCCCAGTGACGACCACCGAGCACGCCGAACAGCCGAACCGCCGCGATTTTCTGTATCTCGCCACCGGGGCCACCGCCGTCTGGGGCGCGGCCTTCCTGGCCTGGCCGTTCATCGACCAGATGAACCCGGACGCCGCCTCGCTTGCGCTCGCCTCCACCGACGTCGATCTCTCGCAGATCGCCGAAGGCCAGGTGGTCAGCGTGAAGTGGCGCGGCAAGCCGGTCTTCATCTGGAACCGGACCAAGCAGCAGATCGAGGAAGCGTCCAAGACGCCGCTCGGCGACCTGCCCGACAAGAACGCCCGCAACGCCAACCTTCCGTCCGACGCGGACGCCTCCGACGCCAATCGCGGCGCGAAGGGCAAGGAGAACTGGCTGATCGTGACGGGCGTGTGCACGCATCTCGGTTGCGTGCCGCTCGCGAATTCCGGCGATTTCGGCGGCTGGCTCTGCCCCTGCCACGGATCGCACTACGACGCCGCCGGCCGCATCCGCCGGGGCCCGGCGCCGGAAAACCTCGCGATCCCGCCATACGCCTTCGAAGGCGACACAAAAATCAAGATCGGCTGAGGGAGACGGCCGCCGCAAGGCGCGCCGGGAGGGGTGAACGACCACCATGCAGGGACATTCGACCTACGAGCCTAAGCCGGGCGTCGCGAAGTGGTTCGAGGACAGGCTGCCGATCGTCGGCCTGATCCATTCGAGCGCCGTCGCTTATCCGGTGCCGCGGAACCTGAACTACCTCTGGACCTTCGGCGGCATCCTGACCTTCATGCTGGTCGCCCAGATCCTGACTGGCGTCGTGCTCGTGATGCACTACACGCCGCACGCCTCGCTCGCCTTCGAGTCGGTCGAGAAGATCATGCGCGACGTCAACTACGGTTGGCTGCTGCGCTATCTGCACGCCAACGGCGCGTCGATGTTCTTCATCGCGGTCTACATCCACATCTTCCGCGGCATGTATTACGGCTCCTACAAGGCGCCCCGCGAGATCCTCTGGATCCTCGGCGTTCTGATCTTCCTGCTGATGATGGCCACCGCCTTCATGGGCTACGTGCTGCCCTGGGGTCAGATGTCGTTCTGGGGCGCGACCGTCATCACCAACCTGTTCTCCGCCATTCCCGTGGTCGGCGAGACGCTGGTGACGTGGCTCTGGGGCGGCTTCGCGGTCGACAACGCGACGCTGCAGCGCTTCTTCTCGCTGCACTATCTGCTGCCCTTCGTGATCGTGGGCGTCGTCGGACTCCATATCTGGGCGCTGCATCATGTCGGCCAGAACAATCCTGCGGGCGTCGACATCAAGGATATCCGCCGCGACACCGTGCCGTTCACGCCCTACGCCACGCTGAAGGACGGCTTCGCGATGGTGTGCTTCCTGATCTTCTTCTCGTGGTTCGTGTTCTACACGCCGAACTACCTCGGCCACGCCGACAATTACATCAAGGCCAACAGCCTGGTGACGCCGTCGCACATCGTGCCGGAATGGTACTTCCTGCCGTTCTACGCGATCCTGCGCGCCATCCCGTCCAAGCTCGGCGGCGTGCTCTGCATGTTCGGCGCGATCGCGGTGCTGTTCGTGCTGCCCTGGCTCGACACCTCGAAGGTCCGCTCGGGCAAGTACCGGCCGCTGTTCAAGCAGTTCTTCTGGGTCTTCGTGGGCGTCTGCGTGCTGCTCGGCTGGCTCGGCTCGAAGCCGCCGGAGGGCTGGTACGTCACGATCTCGCAGATCGCGACCTTCTACTACTTCGCCCACTTCCTGATCATCCTGCCGCTGCTCGGCATGCTCGAGACGCCGAAGCCGCTGCCGGCCTCGATCGCGGACGACGTGCTCGCCGACGAGGAGAAGAGGGGCGGCCATTCGGCGCTCGCCAATCTCGCAGCAGCCCGGGAGGCCCAACGATGATCCGCCTGACCTTCGCCCGCCCGGTCCGGGCGGCCCTGGCGGCGGTCTCGATCGCCGCCGCGACCTTCGCGGTCGTTGCTCCCGCGTCGGCCGCCGAGCAGGTTCACCCACCGCGGCAGCAGTGGTCGTTCTCCGGGCCGTTCGGAAAGTACGACCAGGCGCAGCTGCAGCGCGGCTTCAAGATCTACCGCGAGGTCTGCGCAAGCTGCCACGCGATGTCGATGGTCGCGTTCCGCAACCTCGCGCAGGAGGGCGGCCTCGGCTTCACCGAAGGCCAGGCCGAGACGATCGCGGCCGAGTACCAGATCAAGGACGGCCCGAACGACAGCGGCGACTTCGTCGACCGCCCGGGCAAGCTCTCGGATTATTTCCCGAGCCCGTTCCCGAACGAGCAGGCGGCGCGCGCCTCGAACGGCGGCGCCTATCCGCCGGACTTCTCCACGCTCGCCAAGGCCCGCACCTACGAACGCGGCTTCCCGACCTTCGTGTTCGACATCTTCACCCAGTTCCAGGAGCAGGGTCCGGACTACATCCACGCGCTGCTCGCCGGCTACAAGGAGCCGGAGCACGGCGAGAAGCCGCCGAAGCCGGGCCTCCACTACAACACCTACTTCCCGGGCCACTGGATCGCGATGGCTCCGCCGATCCAGGCCGGTCAGGTCGAATACACCGACGGCACGCCCACGACGGTCGATCAGTACGGCAAGGACGTCGCGGCCTTCATGGTGTGGGCGGCAGAGCCCCACATGCTCGATCGCAAGCAGATGGGCTTCAAGGTGATGTTCTTCCTCATCGTCTTCGGCGCGCTGCTCTATTTCACGAAGAAGAGCGTCTGGGGCGGTCTGAAGTCGCGGACCGCGTGAGATAGCCATGACGGCCTGACGCTTCGGCGTCCGGTCTGATATCGCAGGCGGCGGGCTCTTCGCGGGGCCCGCCGTCGTCGTTTCGGGGGGAGCAGGACACATGGCCGAAGTTCAGAAACGACGCGCGACGCTCGGCGTCATCGGCGGTTCGGGGATCTACGACCTTTCGCTGCTGACCGATGTCCGCGAGCTCGATCTGTCGAGCCCGTGGGGCGAGCCTTCGGCGAAGCCGATCGAAGGCGTGATCGGCGAAACCCGCGTCGTGTTCCTTCCGCGCCATGGCGCGGGCCACCGCTTCGCGCCCTCCGACATCAACTACCGAGCCAACATCGACGTGCTGAAGCGGGCGGGCGTCACCGACCTGATCTCGGTCTCGGCCTGCGGCTCCTACAAGGAAGAGCTGCCGCCCGGGACCTTCGTGCTGGTCGATCAGTTCATCGACCGCACGTTCCGCCGGGAAACCTCGTTCTTCGGCGCAGGATGCGTGGCTCACGTCTCCTTTTCCGATCCGGTCGCTCCCAATCTCGTCGCGCGCATCGCCCGCGCGGCGGCCGCGGAGGAGATCCCGCATATCGTGGGCGGATCCTATGTCTGCATGGAGGGTCCGCAGTTTTCGACGCGCGCGGAGTCGGTCGCCTACAAGGCGATGGGCGCTTCGGTGGTCGGGATGACCAACATGCCCGAGGCCAAGCTCGCCCGGGAAGCGGAGCTGCCCTATGCGACCATCGCCATGGTCACCGACTACGACGCCTGGCGCCCGCATGAGAGCGGGGTCGGCGTCGCCGAGATCCTAGAGGTGATGCGTGCGAACGGCGACAGGGCGCGGAGGCTTCTGGCGCGGCTCGCGGCCGAGTTCCCGGCGGAGCCGGAACCGTGTCCGCTCGGCTCGGACCGCGCGCTCGACTTCGCGCTGGTGACGGCGCTGGAGCATCGCGACCCGGCGCTTCTGGCGAAGCTCGACGCGATCGCAGGGCGCGTGCTTGACTAACGGCGCGTCAGCCTTGGGGCCGCGTCTCGACGAACACCGTGCTGGTGAACCGCAGGGCTTCCTCGCCGCGCTGGTTCACCGCCGTGTTCAGCGCCTTCACCAATCCCCATCCGGGCCGTGAGGCGCTCGGCCGCGCCTCCAGCGCCTCGGCGAAATAGGTCAGCGTGTCGCCCGCCATCACGGGATGGCGCCACTTGAGGTCCGTGAAGCCGGGCGAGGGGCCGGCGCGGCCGACGGGGAGGCCCGCGGCCATGCGCTCCTTGGCCATGCGCACCTGGAATGCGATCATCAGCTTCATCCAGATCGCGCAGCTGTGCCAGCCCGAGGCGGCGAGCCCCTTGAACGGCCCCGCGCGGCCCGCCTCCTCGGACAGATGGAAGCGCTGCGGGTCGTATTTTTCGGCGAAGCGGATGATGTCTTCCGCCGCAAACGTCCAGTGGCCGATCTCGACTTTCTTGCCGACCTCGTAATCCTCAAGATGCATCAGGGCGCCCTCCGCCGGCCGATGAGCTTCGTGCTCACCTGCCGCATGACCACGACGCCGTTCTGGTTCCGCACCTCGAATTCGAACTTCACCAGCCCCGCCTCGGAACGCCCCGGCACGCCGCGCGCGGTCAGAACTTTCCGGCGCACCGACAGTTGGTCGCCGGCCTTGACCGGCGCGCGCCATTCAAGACTGTCGGCGCCCGGCGAGCCGAGCGAAGCGGCGTCCAGAAGAAACGCGTCGCAGTTCATCCGCATGAGGAGGGCGGCGGTGTACCAGCCGGAGCCGATGAGCTCGCCCAGCATCGAGCCGCGGGCGGCTTCCTCGGAGAGATGCATCGGCTGCGGATCGAACTCGCGCGCGAACTCGACCATGTCGTCGCGGTCGACGGTCCAGTCGCCATAGTCGGCGACGTCGCCGGGGAGGAAGTCCTCGAAGAAGATGTTCGGGTCGCTCACGGGCTCGCCTTCATCAGTCGATTGCGTGCTTCGAGACGGCGGCTGACGCCGCCTCCTCAGCATGAGGGGAGTTTAGAAGCTCAGACCTTCCTCATGCTGAGGAGCGCCGAAGGCGCGTCTCGAAGCACGCAGTTCGTTTCCGCCCCGACAATGGATCCTCGGGCCAAGCCCGAGGATGACGACTGAGGAAACTCAGCCCTCAGTTCGCGAAGCGGAAGTGGAGCACGTCGCCGTCCGCGACCACGTAGTCCTTGCCTTCGAGGCGGAATTTTCCGGCCTCCTTCGCGCCCGCTTCGCCCTTCAGCGCCACATAGTCCGGGTACGCGATGGTCTCGGCGCGGATGAAGCCCTTTTCGAAATCCGAGTGGATCACGCCCGCGGCGCCCGGGGCCTTGGTGCCCCTCTCGATGGTCCAGGCGCGCGCTTCCTTGGGGCCGACCGTGAAGTAGGTCACGAGGCCGAGCAGCTGGTAGCCCGCGTTGATCAGGCGGTCGAGGCCGGTCTCCTCGAGGCCGAGCGCCTCGAGATACTCGGTGCGCTCTTCGGTCGGCAGCGTCGCGATCTCGCTCTCGATCTTGGCGGAGATGACCACGGTGACCGCACCCTCGGTCTTCGCCTGTTGCTCCACCTTGGCCGAGAACTCGTTGCCGCCGGCGGCCGAAGCCTCGTCGACATTGGCGACGAAGAGGATGGGCTTGGAGGTCAAGAGGTTCAGCGCGTCGAACGCCGGGCGCTCGTCGTCCGAAACCTTCGCGGCGCGGGCCGGCTTGCCGTCGCGCAGCAGCGGCAGCACGCGGTTGACCAGCTCGAGCTGCTCCTTGGCTTCCTTGTCGGCCCCGCGGGCGCGCTTTTCGAGCGCGACGACGCGCTTCTCGAGGCTCTCGAGGTCGGCGATCATCAGCTCGGTCTCGACCGTCTCATAGTCGGAGAGCGGGTCGATCTTGCCCTCGACATGGGTGATGTCGTCGTCCTCGAAGCAGCGCAGCACATAGGCGATCGCGTCGACTTCGCGGATATGCGCCAGGAACTGGTTGCCGAGGCCTTCGCCCTTGGAGGCGCCGCGCACCAGGCCTGCGATGTCCACGAAGGTGAGGCGCGTCGGGATGATCTCCTTGGAGCTTGCGATCTTGGCGAGCGCCTCGAGCCGCGGGTCCGGCACCGCCACCTCGCCGACATTCGGCTCGATGGTGCAGAACGGATAGTTGGCCGCCTGCGCCGCGGCCGTCTGCGTCAGCGCGTTGAAGAGGGTCGACTTGCCGACGTTCGGCAGGCCGACGATGCCGCATTTGAAGCCCATGGGAGAGAAACCGATCAGTTTGGTGAAAGCGCCTCGTCCGGCCGGACGAGAAACGGGTCGAGGATGCGGAGCGGACCGATGCGTCGCCGATGGCTCATATCTTCCGAGAGCAGCACATCGCAATCCGACTGAAGCGCCGAGGCGACGATCAGGCTGTCCCACCAGGCGAAGCCGAACTGCTTATGGACGTCGAAAGCGAGAAGCGAGGTGTCGACCGTCAATGGCGCGGAACACCATCGCCGCAACTCGAGGACCAGCGGTTCCATTTCGGGGATCGTATAGAGCTTCAGCTTGCGGGTGAGAACCGACGTGAACTCATTGATCACCTGAGGGCTGATCACGATCGCCTCGCGCGACGCTGCAAACCGCGTCCACTCGGCCGCGCGCTCAGTCTTCGCCAAATCCCTCGTGTCGCGGAGATAGACCAGCACGTTGGAATCGATGAAGCAGCGCATCGTCGTAGATCTCGTCGCGGCGCGATGTCGGGGTGGGATCGGCGAGAGGCTCGTCGCGAGTGGGCTGCGCGAGGAAGCGCTCGAGGCTCTCCAACTGGGAGATGGCAGGGGATTGGCGCTTTTCACGAACGATGCCGGCGATGAAGCGCGAGACGCTCTCGCCGCGCTTGGCCGCTTCGACCCGCACCCAGCCGAGCACGTCTTCGTCCATGGTGATCGTCACGTTCTTCATGGAACCCTCCAGGACACGAAGTTCGTGTCTTCGTGTCCCCGGGTCAAGGCTTCCCGTCGCCCGGCTTCTTCGGCTCGCCGAACCCTGCGGCGTCCATCCGCAGGTGCACCTTGTTCTGAAAGCTGTTGTCTTCGCGCTTGGCCAACAGCTCCGCGGCGTCGGCGATGGCGTCGTTCAGCTCCCCGACCCAGACCATCTCGCCCTTGCCGAAGTCGTTCAGCACGTAATGCAGAACGGCGTCGCGGCCGGGATGGCCGATGCCGAGCCGCACGCGGCGATAGTCGTTGCCCATGTGAGCGGTGATCGAGCGCAGCCCGTTGTGGCCGGCGTTTCCGCCGCCGGTCTTCACGCGCATCTTGGCGGGAGGGAGGTCGAGCTCGTCGTGGAACGCGACGATGTCGGGAAGCTCGATCTTGAAGAAGCGCGCGGCCTCGGCGACCGAGCGGCCGCTTTCGTTCATATAGGTGCCGGGCAGCAGCAGCAGCGTCTTCACGCCGGCGATCGAGCCTTCGGCTGTCACGCCTTGAAAGCGCGCGCGCCACGGCGAAAATCCGTGGCGCGACGCGATCCGGTCAACGGCCATGAAGCCGATATTGTGCCGGTTCTTCTCGTATTTCGGCCCCGGATTTCCGAGGCCGACCAGGAGCAGCATTGGCGAAGGCTCCCGCAGGGAAGAGGATTAGTCCTCGGACTTCTTCTCGTCCGAAGCCTCGGCCTCGCCGCCCTCGGACGCTTCGCCCTCGGCGGCCTCTTCCTCGGTGGTCTCGCCGGCTTCCTCGGCGGCCTTCTCGGCCTCGATCTCGGCCTGCTCTTCAGCCTGCTCCTCGGCCACGACGGTCGGGGCGGCGATGGTGGCGATCGTGTATTCCTCGAGGTTCTCCTCGACGAACTCGACGCCCTTCGGCAGCTTCACCGACGAGCCGTGCACGATGTCGCCGATCTCGAGACCCTTGAGGTCGACCTCGATCGCCTCGGGGAGGTGGTCGACGCCGGCCTTCACCTTGACGGTGTGAAGCACCGTGTTGAGCACGCCGCCGCGGACCAGGCCCGGAGCCTTGTCTTCGTTGAGGAAGTGCACCGGCACCTCGACCTCGATCACCGAGGAGGCGGTGACGCGGAAAAAGTCGACGTGGATCAGCGTGTCCTTGACGACGTCGCGCTGGTAGTCGCGCGGGACGACCCGCTCCTTGCCCTTGCCGGTGTCGATCTCGAACACCGTGGTCTTGAAGCCGCCGGCGTGCAGCAGCTTGAACATCATGTGGCCGTCGAGGACGATGGACACAGGGGGCTTCTTGCCGCCGTAGATGACGGCGGGGATCTTACCTTCACGACGGAGAGCGCGGGCGGCCCCCTTGCCGGCCTTCTCGCGCGTCTCGGCCTTCAGGGCCTTGGGAGCGGACATTGGATCGTTCTCCGAAACTAAAACGGCCGCCCGGGGCGGGCGGCCTCTCCGACTGCCGCGCGGCCGAACCCCTCCAGGGGTGTGGGACGTCCGCGCTGGCGCGCGTATAGCCGAAAGCGCCGGAGGGCGCAACGCGCGGGGGCGCTCAGGAGGCGTCCGCCACGCCGTCGAGTTCAGCCGCCGCGTCGGCCGGCAGTTCGAGATCCGCCGCCGCAAGATTCTCCGCAAGATGCGTGGTCGAGGACGTGCCCGGGATCAGCAGGATGTTGGCCGAGCGCCGCAGCAGCCAGGCGAGCGCCGCCTGCATGGGCGTCGCTCCGAGCGTTTCGGCGACGCCGGACAGCGTCGAAGACTGGAGCGGGGAGAACCCGCCGAGCGGGAAGAACGGCACATAGGCGATGTTTTCGCGCGCGAGCTCGTCGACCAGCGCGTCGTCGCCGCGATGGGCGAGATTGTACTGGTTCTGCACGCAGACCACGGGCGCGATCTTGCGCGCCTCCGCCACCTGCGCGGACGTCACGTTGCTGAGGCCAAGATGCCGGATGAGGCCGCGGCGCCGCAGATCGGCGAGCACGGCGAACGGGGCTTCGATCGAGCCCTCGGCGGGGCCATGGACGTCGATCATGACGCGGAGGTTCACGACGTCGAGCTGATCGACCTTCAGATTGCGCAGGTTGTCGTGCACCGCCGCTTCGAGCTGGTCGGGCGCGAACGCCGGGTTCCAGGATTTGTCCTCGCCCCGCTTGGCGCCGACCTTGGTGACGATCACGAGACCGTCCGGATAGGGCGCGAGCGCTTCGGCGATCAGGCGGTTGGTGACGTGCGGGCCGTAGAAGTCGCTGGTGTCGATGTGGTCGACGCCGGCCGCGACGGCGGCGCGCAACACCGCGAGAGCTCCGCCGTGGTCCTTGGGCGGGCCATAGACACCGGGGCCAGCGAGCTGCATCGCGCCGTAGCCCAGGCGTTTCACCGTGCGGTCGCCGAGCGCGTAAGAGCCGGATTTTTCAAGTGCGGCCATGATCAGCCTCCTGTTTCCATGAGACAGACTTAGCGCCCGGCCGGCTGTTCGATAACGATGGACGATCTGCACGGCCTGTGCTGATTTTCGTACAATGAAGGTTGATCTGTCTGACCTGAGCGCGTTCGTGACCGTCGCGCGCGCCGGCGGCTTCCGCGACGGCGCGCGCGCGAGCGGCCAAAGCGCCTCGGCGCTCAGCGAGGCGGTGCGGAGGCTCGAGGCGAGGCTCGGAGTTCGCTTCTCCATCGTACGACCCGCAGCGTCGCCCCGACGGAGGCCGGCGCGCGGCTGCTCGCCCAGACCGGCCCCGCCTTGGCGGAGATCGGGGCTGCGCTCGACGTGGCGGGCGGCTCCGGCGACCGGCCCGCGGGCACGCTCAAGCTCAACGTGGCGGTTAGCGCCGCGCGGCTGGTGCTGCCCAAGATCCTGCCGCGGTTTCTCGCCGCCTATCCGGAGATCAAGGTCGAGATCGTCGCCGAGGACGCCTATGTCGACCTGCCGGCTTCGGGCTGCGACGCTGGGATCCGCTACGGCGAGCGGCTCGAGCAGGACATGATCGCGACGCCGATCGGGCCGAGGACGCAGCGCTACGCTGCGGCGGCCGCGCCGTCCTATCTCGACCGGAATGGTCGGCCAGAACATCCGCGCGACCTGCTTGCTCACGAGTGCCTGCGCGTCCGCTTCCCGAACCGCGCGCCGATGGCGTGGGAATTCGAGCGCGACGGCGAGACCGTCTCTATCGATCCTCCGGGCCAGCTCATCGTGCAGGCCGGAACCGCGGTCGATCTCGCGGTCGATATGGCGGTCGCCGGTTCCGGCGTCGTTCTGCTCTTCGAGGACTGGCTACGTCCGCACCTGGCGTCGGGCGCTCTCGTGCCGGTGCTGGGGCCCTGGTGGGAGCGCTTTCCAGGACCGTTTCTCTATTATTCCGGCCGCCGCCTCATGCCGGCCCCGCTCAGGGCCTTTGTGGACTTCGTGAAGGCCGAAGGCGTGTGGGCGTAAGGCTCGTCACTTCGCCTTCGCGGTCTCCATGATGAGGCGGGTGAGCAGATAGAGCCGCGGCGCGACGCTCGCCTCTTCGCCATACTCGTTCGGGGTGTGGATCTCGCCGCCCACGATCCCGAGCCCGTCGATCGCCGGCACGCCGGCGCCCGCCGCGATGCTGGAGTCCGCGGCCCCGCCCGAACCTTCAAGCGTGAGCTTTCGGCCGAGTTCGCCGTAGATCGCCTGCGCCTTTTCGGCGAGGGCGTCGGTCCGGTCGTTCTTCGGCATCGGCGGGAAATTGCGCTCGAGCCGCACCCTGACAGTGGAGTCAGGTACCGCTTTTTCCTGCGACTTCTCCTTGAGGTCCTTCTCCACGCGGTCGAACTCGTCGGCCGTCCGCACGCGCACGTCCGCTATCGCCTCCGCGTCCTCGGGAATGATGTTGGAGGCCGTGCCGGCCTTCAGAACAGTGAAGTTGAAGCTCGTGCCCTTGTCCTTGTCGCCGAGCCCGCCGAGCTGCAGCACCTGGTGAGCGAGTTCGGCCGCAGCGTTGCGGCCGCTCTCCGGCGCGACGCCCGCATGGGCGCTCTTGCCCTTCACCGTGACGTAAGCCCTGCCCGAGCCCTTGCGGAACGTCACCAGCCCGTCGGCCGGGCGGCCTGGCTCGAGGTTCAGCGCCACGTCATGGGCTTTCGCGGTCTCCTCGATCAGCGCCCGGGAGCCCGGCGATCCGATCTCCTCGCTCGAGTTCAGCAGCAGCGTGAGGCTCGCGAAGTCCTTGAAACCGATTTCGTTGAGGATCTTGAGGGCCGAGATCCCGAGCGCGATCCCGCCCTTGTCGTCGACGACGCCCGGTCCGTAGAGCCGTCCGTTCTCGATCCGGAACGGCCGCTTGGCGGCGTCGCCCTCGCGGAACACCGTGTCCATGTGCGCCATGAGCAGGATGCGGGCCTTGCCGGTTCCCTCGACGGTCGCGACGAGGTTCTCGGCCTTCCCGGGCGCTGCGGCCCTGTGCGCTTCGACCTTGGCCCCGAGCTCCTTCAGCTCGTCGGCGACGACCGCCGCGACGGCCGAGAGGCCCGCCTCGTCCGTACTTCCGGAGTCCTGGTCGACGAGCGTCTTCAAGAGCGAAAGCGTCGGGCCCTTCATAGCTTCCGCCTTGTCGAGCAGCGCCTTGTCGGGCTCCGCCGCCGCCGGCCCAAGCAGGGCGGCGCAAAGAGCGGCGACGAGCGGCGGTCGAATGATGAAACGCATGGCGAGCATATCCGGTCCTCCTTGCCGGAGACCTAGCGCGCGGGCTCTCCATTCCGACCCGTCGGGCGATCCGCCCATCGCCTGACTTCGCCTACGTTTTAAGCGGAAGCCCTAAAACTGCGCATCAGCTCTGGCTATTTGTAGTGCAAATCTCGTGTATACATATCAATTTAAGTAAATATCCGTTAAGATTTCGCGCGATCAACCCAATGTTACCGTCTTTACTGGATCTTCATACGCCTCGTTCTATCGTCTGTCGTCGCTCGTCCGGGTGTGGGCCATGGATCGCCATATAAACGACTTCCTTCGCCTGACGTCGGACTGGTTCTGGGAGATCGACGCCGAGCGCCGCGTGACCTTCCTGTCGGACAACTCGGAAGCGATTTCTGGGCGGCCGCAGGCCGACCTTCTCGGTCGGGAGCGCGCCGCGTGGGCCCGCACCGCCGAAGAGCGCGCGATCTGGGACGACTATCACGCCGCGATCGCCGACCGCCGCGAGATCCGAGACTTCGTGTTTCCCTATCGCCATCCCGACGGAGGCAAGCGCTGGTTCGAGCTGAGCGGCGCGCCGATCTACGACGAGGACGGCGCGTTCGCCGGTTACCGCGGCGTCGGCTCCGACGTCACGTCCCAGCATGAAGCGCGCGACGCGCTCGCCGAGCAGGTCCGGCGCTTCGACGCCGCGCTCGAGAACATGAGCCAGGGCCTGTGCATGTTCGACGCCGACGCCCGGCTGGTCGTCGTCAACAACCGCTATTGCGACATGTTCGGCCTGAAGCGCGACATCCTTCGCGTCGGAATGACCCAGCGCGAGATCGTCGAGGAGCTCGTCACGCTCGGCCGCTACCAGAAGGGCCTCACCGTCGACAAGCTGTGCGAGGGCACCCGAACCTCGCTCGCGCTTGACCACGCGGCGCCGGTGCATCGCGAACTCGCCGACGGCCGCGTGATCGCGGTCAGCCATCGCCCGATGGACGGCGGCGGCTGGGTCGCGACCTTCGAGGACGTCACCGAGCGGCGTCGCACCGAGGCCCGCATCGCGCACATGGCGAGGCATGACGCCCTCACCGACCTTCCCAACCGCGTCGCTCTTCGCGAAGTCGGCGGAACGCTCAGCCGTGACGGCGCAGGCGGGCGGCTGTCGGTGCTGTGCCTCGACCTCGACCGCTTCAAGGCGGTCAATGACGCCCACGGCCATTCGGTCGGCGACGCGCTGCTTCGCGCCATCGCCGACAGGCTGCGGACCAACGTGCGGGACGTCGACCTTGTGGTGCGGCTCGGCGGCGACGAGTTCTCGGTGCTGCATCGGGTGAAGGACGAAAACGCCGCCGTCACGCTCGCCCATCGGCTGATCTCGATCGTGAGCGCGCCTTACGACCTCGGCGGCATCCCGGTCCAGATCGGCGTCAGCATCGGCGTCGCGCTGTCGGATGAGGCGGGCGACGACGTCGAACGACTGCTGAAGAACGCCGACATGGCGCTCTATCACGCCAAGTCGCTCGGCCGCGGGGTCGCGAGCGTGTTCACCCTCGTCATGGACGAGAACGCGCAGCAGCGAATCGAGCTCGAGCGGGATCTGCGCGAGGCGCTGCGCAACGGCGACTTCGAGCTGCACTATCAGCCGCTCGTCGAGCTTGGGGACGACGCCATCAAGGGGTTCGAGGCGCTTGCGCGCTGGCGTCATCCCACCAAGGGGCCGATCAGCCCCGCGACCTTCATCCCGATCGCCGAAGAAACCGGGCTCATCGTCCCGCTCGGCGAATGGATCCTGAACCAGGCTTGCCGCGACGCCGCGACCTGGCCCGGCGACGTCAGCGTGGCGGTCAACGTCTCGGCGGTCCAGCTGCGCCGCCAGAGCTTCGCGCAGTCCGTCCTGCTGGCGCTCGCCACGAGCGGTCTGCGGGCCGACCGTCTCGAGCTCGAGATCACCGAAAGCGTGCTGCTCGACGACACGGAGGCCAATCTCGAGACGCTCCATCTGTTGCGCCGCATGGGCATCCGCATCGCGATGGACGACTTTGGAACCGGCTATTCGTCGCTGAGCTATCTGCGCCGCTTCCCGTTCGACAAGGTCAAGATCGACCAGTCGTTCCTGCGCAACGCCGACGCTTCGGCCGACGGCGCGGCGATCATCCGCGCGCTGGTCGGCCTCGGATCGAGCCTCGGCATCACCACGCTGGTGGAGGGCGTCGAGACCGCCGACCAGCTGGCGGCGGTGCGGGCCGAAGGGGCCCAGCAGGTGCAGGGCTTCCTGTTCAGCCCGCCGAAGCCGGCGCACGAAGCCGCCCGCATGCTCGGCGTGGAGGCTCGGGAGCCCGCGCGGAAGGCCGCCGTCGCGGCCTGAGGGGGCCTCAGTCGAAGAGGCTCGAGACGCTCTCTTCGGACGAGGTGCGGGCGATCGCCTCGCCGATCAGCGTGGCGATCGAGAGCACGCGGATGTTCTTGGCCACCCGCACCGCCTCGGTCGGCTGGATCGAGTCGGTGACGACCATCTCCCTGATCCGGCTTGCGGTGATGCGCGCCACCGCGCCGCCCGAGAGCACGCCGTGGGTGAGATAGGCGTAGACGTCCTTGGCGCCCTTGGCGATCAGCGCGTCGGCGGCGTTCACCAGCGTGCCGCCCGAATCCACGATGTCGTCCACGAGGATGCAGGAGCGGCCCTCGACGTCGCCGATGACGTTCATGACCTCGGACTCGCCCGGCCGCTCGCGGCGCTTGTCGACGATCGCGAGCTGGGCGTCGATGCGCTTGGCGATCGCCCGCGCCCGCACCACGCCGCCGACGTCGGGCGACACCACCATGACGTTGTCGAGCGGCAGCCGGTCCTTGATGTCGCGCACGATGACGGGGGCGGCGAACAGGTTGTCGGTCGGGATGTCGAAGAAGCCCTGGATCTGCCCGGCGTGGAGATCGAGGGTGAGAACGCGGTCGGCGCCTGCCTGCGTGATCATGTTGGCGACGAGCTTCGCCGAGATCGGCGTGCGGCCGGAGGAGCGGCGATCCTGACGCGCATAGCCGAAATAGGGCATCACCGCCGTGATGCGGCGCGCCGAGGAGCGGCGCAGCGCGTCGATGATGATGAGCAGCTCCATCAGATGGTCGTTCGCCGGGAACGAGGTCGACTGCACCACGAACACGTCCTCGCCGCGGACGTTCTCGAGGATCTCGACGAACACCTCCATGTCGGCGAAACGCCGCACGTTGCAGCGCGTCAGCGGCGTCGCGAGATAGGCCGCGATGGCCTCTGCGAGCGCGCGGTTGGAGTTGCCGGCGACGACCTTCATGCGCAATTCCCGTGACTTCGGCGCGAGACGCGGGAAGAGGTCCCGCGCCGGGAAGCGGCACGGCTCTTAACAGCGATTCAAAGGAGCCTCAACACGCCGTGAGCGATGCGCGCGGCCAAGCCGCATCTGTCCCCGGTGAATTGGGCTCCGGCGAAAGCGTGATGTCGTCTTTCTGTCGTATGGGGATTCTTGTGGACCCGCAGATCAGCGCATCGGTCTGAGCCGACGCAGCGAAGCGGGTTTTGCGCGCGCCGTTCAGACGAGCGCGATCGCAGCGATCATGCGGCCGTAGTCCGGCTCGCCGCGATGGGTGGTGCGGCGGAACGAGAAGAAGCGCTCCTCGTCCGAATAGGTGTCGATGCCGAGGTCGTCCACATGGCCGACCCCGGCGTTGCGCAGCCGCTCGACCACATAGCCGCCGAGCTCGAACATCGCGTGCCCGGGGCGCGCGGAGGGCTCGAAGAAGCGCGCGTTGGCGGCGTCCTCGGCGGTGAAACGGCCGGCGAACTCCGGCCCGACCTCATAGGATTTCTGGCGGATGCAGGGTCCGAGCGCCGCCACGACGTCGGCGCGGTTCGCGCCGAGCTCCTCCATGCGCAGGAGCGTCGCTTCGAGCACCCCGCCGATCGCGCCCTTCCAGCCGGAATGGGCGGCCGCCACCACGCGCGCCTTGGGATCGGCGAACAGGATCGGGCAGCAATCGGCGATCGTGACCGCAACGGCGAGGCCCGGCGTCACGGTCGCGACGCCGTCGACATGCGGGCTCTTCTCCCGCGCCCACGGGCCGTCGGTCACGACCGCCTCGGCCGAATGCACCTGCCAGGGCACGGCGAGCCGTCCGGGCGCGACGCCGAGCGTCGCGGTCATGCGGGCGCGGTTCTCCCTCACGGCTTCCGGATCGTCGTTCGAGCCGAGCCCGCCATTGAGGCCGGCGTAGATGCCGGTCGAGACCCCGCCGAGGCGGGTGAAGAAGGCGTGCGAAATCCCGGGAAGCGCCGACAGCGCGGGCGAGGTCACGGTCGGAACCGTGACGGTGGAAGAGGTCGCTGCGTCCATGGCTTCGCTCCTCAGGTTTCGGCGTTCAGAATCGGCTCGAAGGCCGGCGGCGCGCCGAGCCTTGGATCGCAGACGGCGAACGCCTTGAACAGGGCGCCCATGCCGCGCGGGCTCCGGTCGGTCAATCGCCGGGCGGCCGCGAAGATCTGCTCGCGTCCGGTCGGCGAGGCCCGCGACAGCGCCTCCGCCCGAAGTCCGAGGCCGAGCCGCTCCATGAGGTCCGACTGATCGATCAGGCGCATCGGGGCCGCGCCTGCCGCGCGCGCGGCCGCGGCAAGCGCGCCGAAATCCACATGCGCGGTGAGGTCGGCCTCGCCCGGCGTCGCGAAAGGATCGGCGAAGGCGTGGGCCTTCATGGCCTGCAGCGTGTCGCCGAAGCCCGCGGCGTATCCGTAGTCGATCGCGAGCATCGAACCGCCATGGCGGGCGAGATGGATCGCGACGGCGGTCATGACGTCGAGCGCCTGCGGGCAGATCTCGCGGACGGAGCCTTCCGGCGCATCCGGCAGCGGAAGGTCCGCGGGCGCCGGCGACAGGCCGAAGGCGAGGCGTCCTTCGCCGTTAAGGCCCACAAGCCGCTCGCGCCAGCCGGCGCCGGTTCGCACGAACTGGCGGATCGGCAGCGCGTCGAAGAACTCGTTCGAGACGACGATGGCGGGAAGGGCCGTTTGTCCAAGCGCGTCGTCGACGGTCTGGACCCATCGTGTCGTGCGCCCCGAGAGCGCCTTCGCCTGAACCTCCCGCAGCGCGGGGCTGGTCTCGACGAGCACGATCTCGGCCGCCTCGAGAAATCCCGGCGCCGCCTTCGCGGCGCGCAGCATGTCGGCCATCAGCGTGCCGCGTCCCGGTCCAAGCTCGATCAGCGCGAACCGACCCGGCGCGCCCATCTGGCGCCAGACCTCGGCGGCCCAGAGGCCGATCAACTCGCCGAACATCTGGCTGATCTCGGGCGCGGTCACGAAGTCGCCGCCGCGGCCGAACGGGTCGCGGGTCGCGTAATAGCCATAGGCCGGATGCGACAGGCAGAGCGCCATGTAGCGATCCACCGGCATCGGGCCCTCGGCCGCGATCGTCTCGGCGATCTCTCGCCCGAGCGGCGTCATTCCGGCGCGAGACGCCGCCGCGCCGCGAAGACCGCGAGCGCGAGACCGAGCGGGATCATGGGCAGCGACAAGATCATGCCCATGGTGAGATCGTGGGCGTAGAAGCCGAGCTGCGCGTCCGGCTGGCGGAACACCTCGCCGAAGCTGCGCGCGGCCCCGTAGCCGGCGATGAAGAGCCCCGCGACGAGCCCCGGCCGCTTCAGCCCACCGAAGCGCACCGCGATCAGCATCAGCAGGAACAGGACGACGCCTTCGAGCGTGGCCTGGTAAAGCTGGCTTGGATGGCGCGGCTCCGGGCCGCCATGCGGGAACACCATGGCCCAGGGCACGTCGGCCACGCGGCCGTACAGTTCGCCGTTCACGAAATTCGCGATCCGTCCGAAGAACAATCCGATCGGCGCGACCACGCAAGCGAGGTCGAAGGTCGACCAGAGCGGCTTCTTCTGGAAGTGCGAGAACAGCAAGACGGCGATCGCAGCGCCCACGAGCCCGCCGTGAAAGCTCATGCCGCCTTCCCAGACGCGGAAGGCCTCCAGCGGATCGGCCTTGAGCTGCTCGATGCCGTAGGGCAGCAGCACGTAGCCGAGGCGCCCCCCGAGGATCACCCCGAAGGCGACCCAGACGATCAGGTCGTCGACGTCGAGCGAGGCAGGATGGCGCGCGCCGCCCCACAGGGCGTCCTTGGCGCAGATGCGCTTCGCCAGCCACCAGCCGCCGATGAAGCCTGCGATGTAGGCGAGCGCATACCAGCGGATGGCGATCGGCCCGACCTCGATCGCGATCGGATCGATCATCGGGAAGGGAATCGCGAAAACGGGCATGGAGGCGGGTCGCCGGCTGATGAGATGCGGGGCGCGAGCCATGGGCGAGGCCGCGCAGGGCGTCAAGCGCGGCGGGCCGACCGCCAATGCCCCAAAACGCGAAGAAGCGCCGGAAACTCTCGCTTCCGGCGCTTCTTCTTCGTTCAAACGGACGGCGGCTCAGCCGTCGTTCGCGTCGTTGCTGCGGCTCGTGCCGGCGCCGCGGTTGGTCGCCCAGTCGTTCGGCTCGAACTTGTCCTGCCGGACCCGATGCGCCGTCGCCGCGACCGTGTAGGTCTGGGCGGCCGAAGCGTGGTGGTCCTGAGCGGGCGAGGTCGGGGGAACCGGGTCGGCGTGAGCGGCCGAAACGGCCAGAGACAGCGCGCCGATGGCGGTGATCACGGACTTCATGACTTTTCTCCCTTGTCACAGGGGCGTTGCGTCAATGCAGCGTCCATCGTCCGCGGAGGGATTTATGCGTGCTTGTGTGCACGACATCCGTTGTCGTCGCATGGCTGGCGGACGCAACGCGCATGGCGCTCGCGGCGCCGTGAGCGACCTTTGGTCGGATTGCGGCTTCGCCGTTCGAGGAGCATCACGATCGGCATGAGCACCCAGGATCGGCCTCTCACCCTGTTCGCCTACTGGCGCACCTCCGCGACCTATCGAGTGCGGGTGGCGCTCGCGCTCAAGGGCCTCAAGGCGGACGAGAAGATCGTCGACATCGACGCCGGCGAGCATCGGTCTCCCGAGTTCCTGAGGATCAATCCGCTCGGCGCGATCCCGGCGATGATCGACGGGGAGGGCGATCCGCTCACCCAGTCGCTCGCGATCCTCGAATATATCGAGGAGACCCATCCAGAGCCGCCGCTGCTCCCCGCCGACGCGCGCGGCCGGGCGCGGGCGCGCGCCATCGCGGCGATGGCGGCGGTCGACACGCATCCGCTCATAACGCCGCGCGTGCGCCGCTATCTCACCGGCGCGGGCTTCGACGCCGCCGCCTGGAAGGCGTGGCAGACGCACTGGTTCACGACCGGCCTTCAGGCCATCGAGGCGCGGCTTTCCGCCGAGACGGCGACGGGCGCGTTCTGCCATGGCGACCAGGTGACGATCGCCGACATTTGCCTCGCGAGCATCCCGGCCGTGATGCAGGTGTTCGACGTCAAGGTCGCGGACACGCCCACCGTCGACAGGATCGTGGCGGCGCTCAACGAGATGCCGGAATTCGCCAACGCCGATCCCTACAGGCAGGTCGGCGCGCCGACCCGCTGACGGCGGTCCGCGGCGACATCCGCGGACCCGTCGACGTTTCGCTTCGCGCCGATCAGCGAAGCTTGCAGGCCAGAACGGCCGCGCCCTTGAAGCGGACCTCGACCTTCGCGCCCTTGCCCAGCTTGGGGAAGTCGCTCGGGAACGGCAGTTCGTCGGGGCTGTCGGCCTTGGTGTCGTAGTTGAGGTCGCCCACGACGTCGCCGCCGACCACGGTGTCGAGAGTGACCGAACCGACATTGGCGCCGTCGATCGCGATGGAGATCCGGTCGCCTTCGGCGAAGCGGCCGCCCGGAGCCGCCTCGAACTCGGTACTGAACTTCTTGCGGTTGTCCCGCTTCTCCCACTTCGCCGACATCGAGATGTCGCCGTCGCCCGAGGCGTCGCACTTGCGACGGACGCGGTCGTTGGCGGCTGCGGCCGGAACGATCGTGGCGGAGACGACGGCGAGGGCCGCAAGCGCGGCGACGACATGTCTTGTCATGACGGAGGCTCCCTTGATGTCTTCTGTCCGATCGGCGCCTGACTTTGTGGTGCGGGCCGACGCTGCGATCATTGCCGCATGGCGCCCGGCGCGATCCTGACCGAGCCCGTCAGCCTGGAGTCAGTTTCAGGATTATAAGGTCTCCGATCGACATGATCGTGGGCCGCCCGCGGATCGAAGGCGTTTGGAACGAGCGTAATGCGCATCCTGATCGTCGAGGACGAGAAAGCCATCGCCGACGACGTCGCGCGGGCGCTGACGGCCGCGAGCTATGTCGTCGACGTCGTTTCGGACGGCGAGACCGGCTGGTTCCGCGCGGGCACCGAGGCCTATTGCTGCATTGTGCTTGACCTCGGCCTGCCGCGCCTCGACGGCCTCACCGTGCTGAAGCGCCTGCGGGCCGAGGGCGTCCTGACCCCGGTGCTGATCCTGACCGCCCGCGGCGCGTGGATGGAGAGGGTCGAGGGCATCGACGCCGGGGCCGACGATTATCTTCCAAAGCCGTTTCAGGTCGAGGAGCTGGTGGCGCGCGTCGGGGCGCTGGTGCGCCGGGCGGCGGGCGTCGCGAGTTCGGTGATCGAGGTCGCGGGCCTGCGGATCGACACCCGCCGGCTGAGCGTGAGCCGCGACGGCCGCTCAGTCGAGCTTTCGAGCCTCGAGTTCCGCGCCATCAACTATCTCGCCCACCGCAAGGGCTGCGTCGTCTCGCAGGGGGAGTTGATGGAGCACGTCTACGGCGCCGAGCGCGAGCCTGACAGCAACGCCATCGAGGTCCTGATCGGCCGACTGCGCCGCAAGGTCGGCGCGGAGGCGATCGCGACCCGACGCGGCCAGGGCTACGTGGTGGGGGGCTGAGCATGACGGCCTTCGCCAAGAGCCTGCGCGGCCGCATGCTGCTGCTCGCGGTCGCCTGCGTGCTCGGCACGCTCGCGGTCGCCGGCGCCTCGCTCATTGTGGTGTTCGAAAAGCACGTGCTCGAGCTGATCGGCCGGGACCTCGACCTGCGCTGGGCCGAGCTCGCCCGCGACGTCGCGCTTGACGACGACGGCGAGCCGCGGCTCGTGATCCCGGCGCGCGACGCCCGCTACGACGCGCGCGGCAGCGGCGCCTACTGGCAGCTCATGGACAAGGACGAGCCGGAACTGCTGTCGCCGTCGCTCGGCGGGCGGCCGCTCGATCTGTCGGAGGCCGGCCCCGAACGCGCCGCGGGAAAATGGTTCGAGGTCGACGGCGCGGACGGAAGCGAGCTTTACGTGGTCGAACGCCCGCTGTCGGTCGGGCCTCCGAAGGCGCAGCGTCGGCTGATGCTCGCCGTCGCGCTCGACCACGCCCAGGTCGCGGACGCGCGCCGCGCCTTCGTGTGGGACATGGTGGTGGTGCTTGCGCTGATCTCGCTGGTGCTGCTCGCCGCCGCGGGCCTGCAGTTCCGGGTGATCCTTCAGCCGCTCGACCGGCTGCGGCGCGAGCTCGGCGAGATCCGGGAAGGCCGTCAGTCGCGGTTTCGCGGGGCCGTCCCCGCTGAGGTCGCGCCGCTCGCCGACGATCTCAACCGGCTGCTCGAAGGCCAGGAACATCTCGTCCGAAAGGCGCGCGAGCGGGCGGGCGCGCTGGCGCACGGCCTCAAGACGCCGCTCGCGATCCTGGCGGCGGAGCACCGCAGCCTGGAGGCTGAAGGAAGCGTCGACGTCGCGAGGCGCATCAAGGAGCAGACGACCGCGATCCAGACCCATGTCGAGCGCGAGCTCGCCCGGGCGCGCGCCAACGGGGCCGCGACGGCTCTCGGCGCCAATGTCGACGCGTCCAGGACAGCCGAGCGGCTGGTGCGGGTGATGAGCCGCATGCCGCGCGGAGAAGAGCTCGAATGGCGGTGCGACGCGCCGCCCTCGCTGATGCTGAAGATGGATCCGGACGATTTCGGCGAGATCCTCGGCAATCTGCTCGACAACGCCCGCAAATGGGCGGCCGGAAGCGTCACGGTGCGCTGCGAGGATTTGGGCGGCGCCGCGCGGATCGCCGTCCAGGACGACGGACCGGGCTTTGGGGCGAACGCCTCGCCTTCGAGCCTGACGGCGGGAGACCGCGAAAGTTCGGCCGGCCTCGGCCTCGTCATCGTGCAGGACATTCTCGCGGCCTACGGCTCTTGTCTCTGGATCGACCGGGCCGCGACCAACGGGGTGGTGTCGTTCCAGATCGCGACGCCCGGCGGCGCTCGAGCGGAGGAGCCGCGCAAGGAAGCGGCGTCTTCCAGAGGAGACTGGCGCGTCGCCGGCGAGGGCCGCGCCTCCGGCTGAGCCCGGGCTGCTCCGAGCGCGCCGCCGTCTTGCGCCGCAGCGCGGGCCGGGCCATCTGTCGAAGACGCGGCGCGCTTGCAATCAGGCGCCCGCCGAGACCCGAGCCGGAGACCGACGCCCATGACCGAAGCCCGCGGACGCGTGTTCGACGAACTCGGCCGGCTGATGACCGACGCTGCAGGGGCGGCCGCCGGCGTGCGCCGCGAGGTGGAGACGGCGGTCCGGTCGCAGGCCGCCCGCGTTCTTTCGGAGCTCGAAGTGGTGCGCCGCGACGAGTTCGAGGCCGTCAAGGCGATGGCGGTGAAGGCGCGCGAGGAGAACGAGCGCCTCGCCGAGAAGATCGCGGCGCTCGAGGCCAAGCTCGGCGCGACCCG
The DNA here is from genome assembly GCF_042648545.1 of Chenggangzhangella methanolivorans. Taxonomy (NCBI): domain Bacteria; kingdom Pseudomonadati; phylum Pseudomonadota; class Alphaproteobacteria; order Hyphomicrobiales; family Methylopilaceae; genus Chenggangzhangella; species Chenggangzhangella methanolivorans. The sequence continues at coordinate 114,898 of NZ_JBHRXS010000016.1, read as the reverse complement.
CGACGAGCCGCTGGGCGAGCCGGTTCCAGAGCCTGCGCCCGACGGCGCGCCCAAGGGGCCCGACGGCGCCGTCGGCGATTGATCGGCCGATCATCAAGAGGCTTTGGGGCAACAGATCCCCACGCCGGGGCGATCCGTTGCAATCTGTCGTGTGCAGCGCGAAAAGACGGGCCATATACTGTATCAGGCGGCCCGAATCGTGCGGACCGAAAGGTCCGGATGGATTGCAGGCTGCGGTTGGCGGGCAGCCGTTGCCCGTCCGTCACGCGTAACGTCGTTCCCACGCCCGTCAGTCGGGCCTCACCCGGGGAGGAGCTCACATGGCTCTCATCGACGTGGACGCCGATCGCCAGGCCCATCCTGTCGACATGATCGAACGCATCGCGACGTTGAACGACTGGTCCTTTGACCGGACGGGCGACGACGAGATCACGATCTCGGTCGACGGATCATGGTCCGACTACCACGTCTCGCTGACGTGGATGGGCGAACTGGAGTCCCTGCATCTCGCCTGCGCCTTCGACCTCAAAGTTCCCGATCGCCGCAAACCGGAGGTTCACTATCTTCTGACGCTGGTCAACGAGCAGCTTTGGCTCGGACATTTCGATCTCTGGAGCGACGAAGGCGTGGTGGCCTACCGCCATACGCTTCTGCTCGCCGGGGGCGCCGAGGCGAGCGCCGCGCAGTGCGAAGCGCTGCTCGAGGCCGCTCTCGAGGCCTGCGAACGCCACTATCAGGCGTTCCAGTTCGTCGTCTGGGCGGGCAAGGGCGCAAAGGAGGCCATGGAGGTGGTGGCCTTCGAAACCGTGGGGCAGGCGTGACGGTTCAGTCTTCCCTGTGAAAGCATCCTCATGAACGCGCATTATTCCGGGCCGCTCGATCCGGGCGGCCCGGTTCTTCTGATCGGCGCCGGCAAGATGGGCTCCGCGCTCCTCGAAGGCTGGCTGAACCGAGGGCTCGATCCCAAGACCGTCTTCGTCGTCGATCCGGCGCTGCCTGACGCGTCGCTCGACAGGCTAAAAGGGCTCGGCGTCACCGTCGGCCCGCAGGCAGGCGACCTTTCCAATCCCGCCGCGATCCTCGTCGCGGTGAAGCCGCAGATCGCCGAGGGCGCCCTGCCGGTCGCCGCGGCCTTCGCAGGCCCTTCCACCGTCGTGGTCTCGATCATGGCCGGCACGACGCTGAAGACGTTGTCGGCGGCGTTCTCGGCGGAGGCGGCGATCGTCCGCGCCATGCCCAACACGCCGGCGGCCGTCGGTCGGGGGATCACCGGAGCGTTCGCGGATGAGACCGTCTCCGAGCGCCAGCGGGCGGTCGCTCAAAAACTGCTCGAGGCGGCCGGCGACGTCGTCTGGGTTTCGGAGGAAGCGCTGATCGACGCCGTCACCGGCGTGTCGGGTTCCGGGCCCGCTTACGTGTTCCTGCTCGTCGAGGCGATGGCCAAGGCCGGCGTCGCCGCCGGACTGCCGGCCGACGTCGCCGAGACGCTCGCGCGCAAGACCGTCGAAGGGGCGGGCGAGCTGATGCGCCAGTCGAGCGAGCCGCCCGCAATTCTTCGCCGCAACGTCACGTCGCCGAACGGAACGACGGCCGCGGCGCTCGGCGTGCTGATGGCCGACGACGGGCTCGAACCGCTGGTCGAGCGCGCGGTGCTGGCCGCGACCAGACGGGCGAAAGAGCTCGCGGGCTGAGGATCAGCCTTCGGTTCCGCACTCGCCGAGGCGCACGCTCGTGAACGGCATCATGTAGCGCAGGGGCGCGGTCGAGCCGTCTTCACGCTCGACCGTCGTACGCACCATGCCCTTCAGGTCGCCGGAAAAATCCCCCGCGATCTGAAGCTTTCCGCGAAGCACATAGCCGCGCGTGCGGCATTCGGCCTGCATCAGGTAGCCCTCGAGCAGAAGCGGCTTCTGGGTCGAACGCGTGCAGGCGTCGATGCCGACGGTGTCGACGAAGGCCGACCGTTCTCCCTGGCGGAAGCAGCGGCGGATGACCTTGTAACGGCCCTTGATGACCGCGCGGGTCTCCCAGAGCCCGGGTTTGCGGGGCGGCAGGTCGATGGCGAGCGCAGGCGTCGCGGCGAGCACCGCGGCGGCGAGGACAGACACACGGATGCTCATCTCGCGACGATCGAGGCTCCTGACTCCGTGTTCGCAGACGGGAGAGCGGCCCGGCGTCGAGCCCGGCCGCGTCCGCAAACGTCGCCCAAGCCATCATCTTTCGCAAAACACGGCGAGACCAAGGTCTCGCCGCCGTCGAATTTCGCAACCGGCCTGAGTCTTTGGTCGAAGGCGCGCTGCCAAAAGGGCCGAATTCGCCTTCAGGCCGCGCGCAGGCGCCGGATGAGCGCCATGATCAGGCCGTCGCCCTTGGCGCGCGGGGACACATAGCCGTCAGGGACATATTCGGCCGGCCGCCCGTCCTGATGCAGCAAATAGAGCGGCGGGTCGACCTGGCCGACGAGGTTCATGAACAGCCGGCTCTTGTCGCTTGGCTGCCGAACCGTCACGCCGTGCACCGACTTCAGCGAGTTGATGAACAGCACCACGGTGTTCTTGGCGTAGGGCACCGTGGCGACATGCTCGAGATGCCGGTCCTCGACATAGGCGTCGTCAAACAGCGCATGGCGCTCGACGTCGGTCAGCGCGGCGTCGGCGAAACGCGAGATCGTCAGGTCGCCGCCGACCGCGTCGTAGTCGTCGGGGCGCATGTAGAACAGGCCCGAATAAAGCTTGTCGCCGAGGTCGACATGGCTCGTCCGCACCGAGCCGGCGGTCGTGACGGGGGTGTTGCCGCTGATCATGGCGTCCATCAGGACGTCGGCGCTCGAGAAGTCGACCAGCTTGCGGGTTCCGGCGCGCATGCCGCGCATCTGCGCCTTGTCGCCGAACCGGCCGGGATAGAGCGCGGCGATGTCCTCGTAGAACAGATCGACAATCTCGTCATAAAACGCCTGCGACGCGTGATAGGCGATGAAATCGCGCCAGATCTTCGGCAGGCTTCCGTTCTTGGTGACCTTGTAGGCGAAATAGTTCCAGCGCTTGTTGTTTTGCCTCGTGTCGACGCCGAGCGCCTTGGCGCTCGGAAAGCTTGCGGCCAACTCGTCGTAGAGCGCCTCCGGCAGCGCGTTTTTCAGGACGATATGCGGAAACGGATCCGAGCGCACGTCGGCCCGGGTCGCGTTCTGAAGAACCGAGAGCGGTCTCGTCATCTTCGTTCCTCTGGCGTTGTTCGTTCGGCCGACGGCCGCATCAATGGCGATTTGTAGTGGTTTCGCAACAGTCTGGCCGCAAGGCCCCGGGGTGGCGGGGCTAGTCGACCCACGCCTCCTCGCCGTGCGCGCCCAGAAACGTATCGGCCGGCAACTCCGCCCCGTCCGGCGCGACCACGAGCGCCCAGGGCGCGCCGTCGGGACCGTCGGAAGCGTAGATCAGCAAGGACTTCGGCGCTCCGGGACGGGCCGCGCGTCGCGCGATCGTGAAGACGCCGTCGCCGGTCTGGACCATCGCGGGCGGCGAGTTCTCGTCCGAAAGCTCGGCCGACGCGGCCAGATATCCGGCGGCGGCGGCGTGGCTGGCGTGGCGGCGGACCACCACCCAGCCGTCGTCCAGCGCCGGATCGGGCCGTGCGAACGGCGCCCGCTCGGCCTCCTCGACGCCGGAAAGATCCGCGTCGCCAAACACATAGGCCAAATGCGGCGCGCGCCAGGGCGCCTCTCCCGGCCGCTCGCGCCAGGAAAAGCCGGCGACGCGATAGACCGGCGGAAACGCGATCCCCGCGGCGGCGAATCGCCTGGAATCCGAACGCCTTGCGAGAAACGACACGATCTCCGCGCCCGCCCGTCGGTGGCCGAGCGCGGCCGCCGCCCGCGCGGCGCTCGGCGCGGAGGTTTGCGCGGCCGACCCCGCGGCCTCCGCCGCGCCGCGCGCCGGCGCCGGCGAAAACTCCGCGACCAGCAGCGCCACCAGATAGGCGAGCGTCGCCGCAAGCTCTCCGATGTCGTTCAGATATTCGAGCACCTCGGCGCCGGTCGGCGTCTGCGGCTGGCTCACCGACAGCCAGCCGGCATATTGGGCGATCGCCTGCAGGCCGAGCCCGAGCCCGAGCGCGGGCGTCGCGATCCCGCGGGCCGAAAACCGCCGCGCGGCCCAGAACAGCAGTCCGGCGGCGACGAGCCAGGTGACGATCGACAGCCCCATCTCGGTGACGGCCCAGTTCGCCGGCCCCCAGCGCTCGATCGGAAGGACGGCGTCGAGGTCGCCGTCGACGGCGAGCATCGCCATGGCGATCGTCGCCGCGGCCCATGCGGCGCGCAGCCGCCGCTCGCCCCAATGGGCGCGCAGCTCGATCAGCGTCCAGACGAGGCCCGCCAGCGCCACGATGTTGCTGGAGAGTTCGACGGGCGCGAAATGGCCCCAGGGCGAGACGCCGCTCGTGTACTGGATGAGGAAGACGGCGAGCACCACGGCCGCGCCGGCGAGCGACAGCCGCGCGGGCGAAGCCGCCAGCGGAGCGATCGCAGCTCGCGCGCCGGACCGGTGCACTCAAGCCCTCCCACAGGCGATGTTCCGTCAGGCTCCGGCCGCAGGCCCGGAGGCGAAAAACCTTACGGGGCGGCGGCCCGCCGGGCAACCGGCGCGCTTCGGGCGGCCCCGCCCGCGGCTCACTTCGCGCCGGGCGTCTTCACCACCTTGCCGTCGGAGAGGATGATGTCGCCCGGCGCCTGCCCCGGCTCGCAGTCGCCGAGGCGCCGGGCCTCGATCACGGTCTTGCGCGGCGTCGGCCCGGACTGTCCGGGCACGCCCGTCAGCGTGGTCTCGAGCTCGGTGCGGACCTGGCGCTTGAAGTCGCCCGTGAAGCTGCCGCGCGACGTCGCGGTGATCTCGCCGATCTTGCATTCGGTCTCGCTCGTCCAGCCGTCCGCGGTCTTCGTCACGGCGTTCTTCGAGCACTGCCGGTTGCCGCCCATCGCCGCGACGGCGGCCGCGTCCGTGCCCTCGCCGACGCACTGCTTTGCGGTGGTGACCCCGTCGGCCGAGGTGGTCTTGGATTCCCACAGGCCCGGCGCGCGGGGCGGCAGGGTCTCGGCGGCGAGCGCCGGAGACGCGACAGTCAGACAGGCGGCGAAAGCGAGACTGCGCATGCGACGCTCCAAACTGTTCAAATGATCACGAGGCCGTCATAGGCGGCGGGTTTTTCGAGCGCAACCTCGGGAGACCGAGGCGGCCCCAGCCGGCGTGATCCGACATGGTCATGGTTGGTTGCATGAATGATAAAAAATATATTTTTGAGTGTGATGAAACGTAATCCCGATCCGAACCGTAATGGTGATGAGATTTCGCGCAAGGCGTATCCAAGTCGCGTTGAAATATCACGACATAAATTCGCGGATAAACGCCAGATAAAAATTTGGCGCGCGGAAGCAATATGGAGGAACGACATGACCATCAAGACCATTATCGCCGCCGGCCTCGCGACTGCGGCTCTCATCGCCCCGACCACCTACGCGTCCGCGCAGGCGACGGGCAAGGAGAACAACGCCACCATGGGGTCCGAGACCGGCTCCGGTCCGAAGTCCGGCATGGAGCAGAAGGGCTCGACCGGCCAGATGGGCATGGAGAACAAGGGCTCGTCGTCGTCCAAGATGGACAGCGGCACGCCGACCTCGGCCGGCACATCGAAAGAGCAGGCCAAGGATCTGCGCGGCCACAGCGAGACCCCCACGACGGGCTCCGGCAAATAAGCCGCCGCAAGTAGGCTTCGTCGACGCTTCGCCGGACCTGACCTGAAGAAGGGCCTCGACCGCATCGGTCGGGGCTTTTTTCATGACGACGCGACCGTCCTCTCGTCGGCGCGCCGCGTCGTGGCGGCGATCTCGTCCGCCAGCGCGGACCTCGGCTTCGACGGCAAAAGCCCGTCCGCGCCCGCCGGCAGAAACCGCCGGATCGTCTGGCCGAGCGCGCATTCATAGGCCGCCGCGCCGAAATTAGAGCCGATGAGGAAGGCGAGCGCGTCCCGCGCGGTCAGCTCCTCGACGACGAGCGCCGCGCCGAAGGCGCCGGCGTAGTAGGGCGCCTCCTTGGCGACCTCCATCGCCACATAGCCCGCGGCCGCCGCGCGCCGGCGCAGGAGGAGGTTTCGCGATCTCGCCTGCGCGACGTCGTAGGCGGCCTTGGAGAGCGCGTTGGAGCTTGCGCCGGTGGTCTCCAGAAGCGTCCAGTTGGCCGCGATGGCGACCCGCAGGCCGAGCGCCCAGACCACATAGCTCGCCGCGAGCAAAGCGAGGAGCGGCCCGATCCCGGCCGCGGCCAGGACCCTCGAGGCGGCGAGCCCCGCGCCCGCCGCGGTCGCGACGGCGTCGAGCGCATAGGTCGAGGCGGCGGTCGCCGCCAGCGTCAGCGCCCAGCGCCGCCCGACGGAGAGCCGAGGAGTCCCAAGCGCTGGACCGGCTTCGAACGCGACGCGGGCCATGCGAGCCCCCGATGTCGTCTTGTGTTCTGTCCGTCGATCAGGCGCTTCGAAGAGATGCGAGTCAAGTAATGTAAGTATTCATACTGAGGGGTAACGTGACCCTACGTGAGAAAAATTCGAATAACTCGTTCATTTTGTCAAAACACTATATATTAACTGATTCATTTGTGAAGATTTTCCGAAGTATGTGAGTCTGTGATTTCTGGATATCGCTGAAAGAGTTCGACTTCCGACAGCAGATGACCAAGATAGCCAATCGGACTGTCCGGCACCTAAATATTGCGCTCGCAGTTCGCTTAGACCGTACCGTGCATCGCCAATCTCAAGTATTTTTGACCTTGATATGACGCTTGCGTTGCGATGATTAAAAGTTAGATCAATTATTCTAGCGGCATTTTTAGTATTAATAAGGTGTGACTCGATAATCCAGCCAACCCAGAATAGCTGAAATTCTTGAAGATTGTTTTCTTGAGACAACAAATTTAATATGATATCAGCAAGTTCATCTTTGTTTTCTATGAACTTGCAGAATCCATAAATGCTTTTTATTAGATGAGGAAAATTAACGATCATGTCGCCTAAACGTGGCGCTACTTCTTTCGGGTACTCACCCATGATAGTAAGCACAAGTTCCACGTCTTCCTCTTCAAGATTTTCCTTTTTCAGAAGTTCAAGTATATAGTTCAATTCATCATTCGATAGTTTCAGATTTATTTTTTGCTCTTTAGTGATTTCGTTTTCGTTCTCGTCGTAACCGATCGTAACAATATTTCTGCGTCGCCTTAAAAGCGCTCGCTTTACTTCGTCGACTTCGGCTGAAAAGTCACCGTGATCTCCAGCCCTAAACGTCTTATTCGGGTTTAAAGAGAGTCCTTTGTCGCCAAGAAGTTTCTGAATTAACAAAAAGTCTGAAGTAATATTCTTTTCGTTATCATCAAATAGGTACATATCGTCCATAAATCGTATCATTACTTCTGATTTTAAGCCATGAAAGTTGTCTATAAATCTCAGAAAATCATTTCCAATCATTTTCGTAGGGTAAAGACCTTGAGGAAGGCAATCGATCGAGCGGCCCGAGTTAATCTCGCGAAGAAATTGCCCCAATGACATAAAATCTTTTTCTTCAGCACCTATGTCGGCCATCCATGAAACGATATCATGATGATAAATAGAATTAAAGAACGAAGCGACGTCGCATGCAATGTAATGCTTGTACTTTTTTACGTTATCAGCGATTGCGCCCTTGAAGCCTGCGTATGATTGAGATGGATTTATTGGAGTTCCCTCTGAAAAACGATAACCAAAATGTTTTCGATTCTTAGTATGAGGTTGGCGAAATCGCGATCTATTATTGTAAACTATCTTATAAATAAAAAATTCCGCAACCGGATCAAGTTTGACAGTTCTTCTTAAATGTAGATTTGGTTTTCCTGCATAAACCCTGGTCTGTGGTAGAAATGAAACTTCAGGAATCGACTGGTCAACGCATTTATCAATAAATTGAGAAATTTAATCTTGCCCGTTCTCTAGCAAAAAGCGATTACACTGCATCGGAAACAGCGTGCGGTGATGATCGTCTGCATAGAATGATTTGAAATCAGTCATGAAATCTCTCAGCTACGTGGATCTTCGCAAGTTATCACATCCCTGAGTAATTCGGCCCGCCGCCGCCCTCGGGCGCGACCCAGACGATGTTCTGGTTCGGGTCCTTGATGTCGCAGGTCTTGCAATGCACGCAGTTCTGCGCGTTGATCTGGTACTTCGGCTCCGGGCCGTCCTCCAGCCACTCATAGACGCCCGCCGGGCAGTAGCGCGCCGAGAGGCCGCCGAAGACGTCGTGCTCGGATGACTTCTGGAGCCCCATATCCTTGACCCGAAGATGCACGGGCTGGTGCTCCTCGTGGTTGGTGTTGGACAGGAACACCGAAGAGAGCTTGTCGAACGTCAGCACGCCGTCGGGCTTGGGATAGGCGATCTTCTGGAAGTCCTTGGCGGGCTTCGTCGCCTTGTAATCCGGCTTGTCGTGGCTGAGCGTGCCGAACAGCGAGATCCCGAACTGCTCGGCCCACATCGACAGTCCGCCCAGCATGACGCCGAGCCGCGTGCCGTAGCGCGACCACAGCGGCTTGACGTTGCGCACGGGGCGAAGATCCGCGCCGACCGCGCCGTCGCGCCAGGCGGCGTCGTAGGACGAAAGCTCGTCGCCGGCCCGGCCGGCTTTGAGCGCCTCGACGATGTGCTCGGCCGCGAGCTTGCCGGTCAGCACCGCGTTGTGGCTGCCCTTGATGCGCGGCACGTTGATGAAGCCCGCGCCGCAGCCGACGAGCGCCCCGCCCGGGAAGACGAGCTTCGGCACCGACTGGAACCCGCCCTCGGTGATGGCGCGCGCGCCGTAGGAGAGACGCTTTCCGCCCTCGAACACGCCGCGGATCGCCGGATGCGTCTTGAAGCGCTGGAACTCGTCGAAGGGCGAGAGCCAGGGGTTCTGGTAGTTGAGGTGCAGCACGAAGCCGACCGCCACCAGATTGTCGCCGAAGTGGTAGAGGAACGAGCCGCCGCCGGTCTTGTCGTCGAGCGGCCAGCCGAAGCTGTGCTGGACGCGGCCCGGCTGGTGCTTTTCGGGCGCGACCTGCCAGAGCTCCTTCAGGCCGATGCCGAACTTCTGGGGGTCGCGGCCCTCGGCGAGCGAAAACTTTTCGATGAGCTGCTTGGTGAGCTGCCCGCGCGCGCCCTCGCCGAACACGACATACTTTCCGCGAAGCTCCATGCCGCGGGTGAAGTTGGGGCCGGGCGTCCCGTCGCGGTTCACGCCCATGTCGCCGGTCGCGACGCCGACGACCTCGCCGGCCTCGCCGTAGAGGATTTCGTTCGCGGCGAAGCCCGGATAGATCTCGACGCCGAGCGCCTCGGCCTTGGCGCCGAGCCAGCGGCAGACGTCGCCCAACGAGACCACATAGGCCCCGTGGTTCGACATGAGCTTGGGCATGCCGAAATTCGGCAGGCGGATCGAGCCCTGTTCTGTGAGGTAGAGGAAGACGTCGTCCTTCACCTCGGTGCGCGTGAAGTCCGCCTCCTCGCGCCAGTCCGGGATGAGGGCGTCGAGGCCCTTGGGGTCGATGACCGCGCCCGAGAGAATATGCGCGCCGACCTCCGAGCCCTTCTCCAGCACCACGACGGTCAGGGTCTCGTCGAGCTGCTTGAGGCGGATGGCGGCCGCAAGGCCCGCGGGGCCGGCCCCCACCACCACGACGTCGTAGTCCATGCCTTCGCGTTCGGGCAGGGCTTCGGGCGTCGTCTCGGCGTCGGTCATGTCTGTGCTCAAGCTTGGGCGTTTTCGCGCGGTCTGGAACCGTTCGCATCCGCGAAGGGCGTAAACTAGCGATAAATTGCCTCGAAGCGAGTTGGCCGATCGGCGGACGCCGGACGCTGGACGCGCCTCGCCGTCAGGGCGCGACGGCGTCGGGGCGGGCGCCCTCGCGCCCTGATGGCTGCAGCGTCACGACGACATAGCTCGCGCCCGCGGGCGGCGCCGGGTCGACCGCGCGGAGCTCGCGCGTCTCGGCGACGAGGCGCCGGCCGCCGCCGCCGTCGAGCCGGTAGACCCGGTAGGCGGAGAACGACCGCTCATACATCAGCGGGCCGCCGGGCGGGGGAGGGGGCGGGCGCCAGCGGATCTCGACCGAACCGTCGCCAAGGCGAGCCGCGACGAGGTCGCGCGGCGGCTGGGGCGTCTGGCGCTCGTGCTGGTCGGCGGTCATGCCGCCGGCCGAGAGGCCCTCGGCCCTGGCCGGGCCCGCGAGCGCCGCGCAGAAGAGGACGAGCGCGGCTGTTCTCATGTAGGGGGCTCCGGGGGCGGCCGGTCGGCCGGCGCCCCCGGAGCGGTTTGGCGTCACTTGCCGCGCTTGCTCTTCATCTGCAGATAGTCCTCTTCGGTCATTTCCTTGAGGTCGGTCTGCGGGTCGGCGAGGAAGCTCGCGCGCGGGTCGGCGCCGGCGCCCACGCTGCCGGCGGCGAAGATGAGGTTCGACCATTCCACGAAGCCGCCGCGCAGCGTCGAGACCGTGCCGGTGTTGTTGATGTCGGCCGAGATGGGGTTCTCGATCGAGCCGTTGATGTTCCAGTCGACGTTCGAGCCCGCCGCGTTGTTCTTCTGGCGAATGAAGCCGCTGCGGACCCAGCGCACGCCGTAGCCCGACAGCGCGACGTCGCCCGCCGTGGCGTCGAGGCCCGCGCCCTCGTTCAGCGCGCCCTCGTTGAGGTCGGAGAAGCTGAAGCGGTCGTAGTCGAGCAGCGGCCCGCCGTCCTTCAGCACCCAGTCGAACTGGTTGAGATAGCTCATCACCGACAGGTGGTTGGGCTTGTAGTTCTCGTGGTCGACGCCGCCGTGGCGCAGGCCGAGCGTGTGGCCGAGCTCGTGCATGATGGTGCCGGCGCGCTGCGCGAAGGTGCCGGGGTTGGAGGAGAACCGCCCGAGCGTCTCGATGAAGTCGCTCGCCGGGATGCCGCGGGCGAGGCCGCTCGAGCCGCCGTTGCTGTAGGCGTGGCCGTTCAGCATGCGCCGGTAGATCTTGCGCTGGGCGGCGGTGAGCTTGGGCGCCATCAGGGCGTCGAACTCGTCCCAGACCGGGTTGAGGTCGTCGTCATGGGCGACGCTGCCGGTGTTCTTCCAGTGCACCTTGACGCCGTTTCGGCCGTTGGGGTTCGGCACAGGCGCGCGGTCGAAGGCGGCGCTGACCTCGTCGAGCACGGCCTGGCTCGGCTCGTGCGAGAGGCGTTCGCTGGGGCCGGCCGTCATCCAGGCGTAGGCGATGAACAGGTCCTTGCGCTTCGGGTCCGCGCCGAGCGCCGGCAGGTCGACGTCGATGCGGCCGTCGCCGTCGTGGTCGTAGCCATTGGTCTCCCAACTGTCCATCAGGCCGTCGCCGTCCTCGTCGCCGTCGATGGCGGCGTCTGTCGACAGGTCGAACCAGGCGAAGAAGATGTTGTCGTCGCCCGACGGATTGACGGTGTCGACGCGGATGCGCGTGTCGGTGCGGCTGATGAAGGGCAGCAGCGAATAGCGCTCGTCGTCGCTGCGGGGCTTGCTCGGCCCGGAGAAGGGCGAGCCCGGGTTCTTCGGCTTGTCGCCGAGGCCGCCGGCGGTGATGAGGCCGCCGTTCGACACGTTGCCGGGGGATCCGTCGTCCTGCCCGCCCGCGGCGCTCGTCACGCGCTGTCCGTTGACCTCGATCGTGCTGTACTGCTGCACGCCGGAGAGCTGGTAGGAGTACGAGATGCCGAGCCCCATCTCGGCGCGCGCGCCCGACGATGCCGGATTGATCGGGCGGTCGAGGATGATCTCGTAGGTGTCGCCGCCGACCCGCTGGCCGCCGAACAGCAGCGCGATGGTGCGCGGCTTGGGATCGCTCGGGGTGCTGAACACCACCACCAGCGTCTCGCCGTCGATGCCGCTCGATTGCGACTCGAACAGCTTCTCCTTGAGCGCGAGCGTGATCTTGCCGGCCGGCGCCGCATCGATCTTCGCCTTCACGATGCTGGTGACGTCAGCAAGGCCGGACTGGAAGAAGCCCGGATAGCCCGGCGCGTCGTTGAGCTGGGTGGCGAACCAGGTGACGTTGCGGCCCTCGATCTGGACGCTGCCGTTGGCGAGGCGCGCGTAGTTGTAGGTCGCCGACATCAGATAGGCCTTCTCCACGCGGGCGTTGGAGGACGGCTTGTTGACGTTGATCTTGTTCTTGACGGTCGCGGCCTTGCCTGCGGCGTCGACGGAGAGCTGATACTTGCCGTAGGCGCGGTAGAAGGTCTTGAGGCCGGTCGGCGTGTCGTCGAGATAGGCCGGGCGAGGGGGCTCGGGCGCGATCCGGAGAGGCTCGGCCGGGATGGTTCCGGGCGTTTGGGCCGAGGCCGCGCCTGCGAGCGCCGCAAGCGCCGCCATCGCGATGGACAGTCTGAACGCCGTCATCTGCTTGCTCCCCGAAGTCCCGGTCGCCGGCAGATCGGAACGCCGAAGCCGTCCCGACTTGCGAACAGATCCGGCGACTCCCTGCGTGTGTGAGATCAGAGATTGCTATCTTGGGAGGAGAGCGGCGCGCATCTTGGTACGAATACCTATGCGCGAAAGTCGAACGGCTATGCGTTACCTCGCGTCCGATCCGTCATCCTGCGCGGCTTTTCATCCCGCGCGGCTCGGGCGCCGCGACTTAAGACCCGCGACGCGATAAGCTCGTCGCCATGCCGCCTTCGCTTTCCACAGACGAAGCCCGCGCGCTGCTCGAATGGCACATCGCCATGGGCGTCGACGTCGCGCTCGAGGACGACCCGCAGGACCGCTACGCCGAGACCGCGGCCCGCGCCGCCGCGGCGCGTCCGGCGCGCGCGCCCGAGCTCGACCGCGCGGCCGATCGGCGGCCGCCCGCGTCCCCCGCAGCGCTGCTGGC
>NZ_JBHRXS010000016.1:80345-101920 GCF_042648545.1 Chenggangzhangella methanolivorans | reverse complement strand
AGGCGCTCGAACGAGTCCTCGACGAGGCTGACATGGCGCAGCATCGCGGCGTGGGCGGCGGCGGCGTCGGCCGCGACGATCGACGAGCTGCGCGCCATCCTCGAGGCCTTCGACGGCTGCCCCCTCAAGGCGACCGCGAGCCGCACCGTCTTCGCGGACGGGACGCCGGGCGCGCGGCTGATGCTGGTGGGCGAGGCGCCGGGCCGCGAGGAGGATCTGTCGGGCCTGCCCTTCGTCGGGCGCTCAGGCCAGCTTCTCGACCGGATGCTCGCCGCAATCGGCCTCGACCGCTCGTCGGTCTACATCGCCAACGTCATCCCCTGGCGTCCGCCCGGAAACCGGACCCCGACCCCGCAGGAGACCGAGACCTGCCTGCCGTTCGTGCGCCGGCAGATCGAGCTCGCCAGGCCCGACGTCCTCGTCGCGCTCGGCGGCGCCTCGGCCCAGAGCCTGTTCCGGGCCAAGGAAGGGATCCTGAAGCTGCGCGGCCGCTGGCTGGAGCACGAGGTCGGCGGGCGCCGGATCAAGGCCATGGCGACGCTGCACCCGGCCTATCTGCTGCGAAGCCCCGCGCAGAAGAAGCTCGTCTGGCGCGACCTCAAGGCGATCCGCAAGGCGCTCGAAAGCGAGGGCGGGTAAGGGATTTGGTATTGTTGCGCTGCAATAGGCGCATGTCTGGCATGCCAAGCCCTGCGTTCTGCTTGCGACTTTGGTATGCCACATAAGGCCCAACGAAACGTCAGGCGCTCCGGCGCCCAATCGAAAGGCCCGCCATCATGACCAGCGCTGTTCTCCAGGCTCTCTCCGGCTCCCCAATCGCCGCCTTCTTCGCCCGCGCCTACATCGAAATCGAAGCGTTCTTCGAAGAGGCCGGCGCCGCGCTCGTGCGCGCCCAGAAGGAAGAGCCGTTCGGTCTCTGATCGACCGCCGGACGACGAGCTTTCAAATCGGGGTCGCCTGCAGAGGCGGCCCCGTTTCTATTTTGCGCTGCAAGAACCGCACTTCGGGACCACTCCGGCGGTTTACCGCCGGTTAGCCCGGCCGTGCCTAGCCTCACGGCCATGAGCTTCAGCCTTCTTCAGTTCAAGCGCCCGCGGGCGCCGGAGCCCGACCTGGCCGCCTTGCGCGAGCCGGAGCCGGCGGCGCGCGCCGAGGCCGTCGTCGCGGCCGGGGGACCGGACGCGCTCGACCTCATCGAGGCCGACGTCTCCTCCGCGATCGGGAAGGTCGGCGCGTCGATCGCGCTCGCGCGCGCCGAGACCGCCGACATGCAGGCGGGGATCGCGGGCATCCGCGCCCAGACCGCCGACCTCGCCGAACGCTCGCGGCTCGCAGCCGACGGCGCCGACGGCTTCGCGCGCGGCGCCGAGGCGCTGGCGCTCGCCTCCGAGCGGATCGACGCCGCGATGCGGACGGCGCTCGTCTCGCTCGAAAGCGCAGGCGAGCGGGGCGAGGAGGCGCGCGCGCTGATCTCTTCGCTCGGCGAGGCGAGCCAGGAGATCTCCGGCATCGTCGACGCGATCTCGGCGATCGCGGCGCAGACGAGCCTTCTGGCGCTCAACGCCGCTATCGAGGCCGCGCGCGCGGGCGACGCCGGCCGGGGCTTCGCGATCGTGGCCAAGGAAGTGAAGGCGCTCTCGATCCAGACGGCGTCGGCGGCCGACGACGTGAAGGCGCGGATCGCCAGAATGCGCGACGGCGCGCGCGCCTCGGCGCAGGCGACCGAAGCCGCGGCGCTCGCGATCGACGCGCTGCGGCCGACCTTCGAGACCGTGAAGGGCGTCGCCGAGGACCACGCGCTCACCGTCGCCCACATCGTGGAGGACGCCGCCCGGGTGTCGGCGTCGGCCGCCGAGGTCAGCCTCGAGGCGGGGGCCGCGAGCCTCGCCACGCTCGAGCTCGACGCGCGCGCGATCGCCATGGAGGCCGCCGCCGTGCGCGCCGCCGACGAGGCCGGGGCGCTCGGCCGCCGCTTCGTCGCCGTCATCCGCCAGAGCGAACTCGGCGACCGGCGCCGGCATGACCGCTTCCCCGTAGAGCTCGACGTGCGGCTCGCCGACGGCCGCGCGACCCGCACCATGGATCTGAGCCAGGGCGGGGTGCTTGTCGGCGCGGTCGAGCCGGCGGTCGAGGCCGGCCGCCGCCTGAGCCTCGCGATCGAGGGGATCGGCGACGTCATGGTCCGGGTCGCGGAGGTGAGCCCAATGGGGCTGCATTGCGCGTTCGATCGCCTTGAGCCCGACGCCGCCGCGCGACTCGCCGCGACGCTCGGGGAGGTCGAGGCGCGCTACGCCCCGCTCGTCGCGCGCGCCAAGGACGTCGCGGCCCGCGCCGCCGCCGCCATGACGCGCGAGATCGAGGCCGGGACCTTGCGCGAGCAGGCGCTCTTCGACGCCGACTACCGGCCGATCGCAGGCTCCGAGCCGCAGCAATATCTCACCGACGCGGTGGCCCCGCTCGAGCGGCTGCTGCAGGACATGATCGAGGCCGAGCTCGCCGCCGACCCCGCGATGATGTTCTGCATCCTCACCGACCGGAACGGCTTCCTGCCGATCCACAACCTCAAGGTCAGTCATCCCCAGCGGCCCGGCGACCCGGTGTGGAACGACGCCAACTGCCGCAACCGCCGCATCTTCGACGACCGCACCGGCATCACCGCCGCGCGCTCGACGCGGCCGGCGACCGTGCAGGTCTATCGCCGCATGGTGGGCGGCGCGGTGGTGATGGTGCGCGAGATCGACGCCCCGATCCGCGTCAACGGCCGGCACTGGGGCGCGTGCCGGATGGCCTACCGGTTCTGAACCTGCGCGGACGGAGGCGGGCGGCGACGTCCGCCGTCCGGATTTGGACGTGAGGCCGTCACGCTCCTATGTTTCCTCGGCATGTTTCGACAGCCAGGAGATCCGACGCCCATGGCCCGCAAGCCCTCCGACCCCGCCGGCGGTCTCGACGACGCGGCCGCCGCGCCCCAGCCCAAGCCCGCCGATCCGCGCGAGAAGATCGTCGCGGCGCTGATGGACCTGCTCGCGGTCCGGCGCTGGAACGACGTCGGGCTCTCCGACGTCGCGTCCGCCTCCGGCGTGTCGCTCGCCGAGCTTCGCGGGCTGTTCCCGTCGAAGGGCGCGATTCTCGCCGGCTTCGTGCGGCAGGTCGACCTCGACGTGCTCGCCCATGACGTCAAGGACATGGCCGACGAGCCGGTGCGCGAGCGCCTGTTCGACGTGCTGATGCGCCGCTTCGAGGCGCTCAGAGATCATCGCGAGGCGCTGCGTTCGGTGCGCGACGGCCTGCGGGCCGATCCGCTGGGCGCGGCCTCCATGAACCAAGTCGCGGTGTCGTCGATGCAGTGGATGCTGGCGGCGGCCGGCGTGCAGGAGGCCGGGCCGGTCGGGACCGCGCGCGCCCAGGGCCTGGTGCTGGTTCTCGCGCGGGTGTTCGAGACCTTCCTCAACGATCCCGACGAGGGGCTCGCGCGCACCATGAAGGCGCTCGACGCGGAGCTTCGCCGCGCCGAGAGCCTCGCGCGCCGCGCCGACGATTTCGGGCGCCTGACCGCGCCGTTCCGCGAGGCTTTCGAGCGCGTGCTCGGCCGCGGCGGGCGCCGCGACAAGGACGACGACGTGGCGACCGCCGCGTGAGCGGGGAGGGGGCGGCCGCGGAAAGGATCGCGTTCGACGACTTCCTCAAGGTCGACGTCCGGGTCGGGACGATCGTCGAAGCCGAGCCGTTTCCCGAGGCGCGCAAGCCCGCGATCAAGCTCCGGATCGATTTCGGTCCGGAGATCGGGGTGAAGCGCTCCTCGGCGCAGATCACCAAGCACTACGCGCCCGAGACGCTGGTCGGGAGGCAGGTGGTCGCGGTCGTGAATTTCCCGCCGCGCCAGATCGGGCCGGTGATGTCCGAGGTGCTGACGCTCGGCGTGCCGGACGCGGCCGGCGAGGTGGTGCTGCTGTCGCCGACTGTCGAGACGCCGAACGGCGGGCGGATGTTCTAGGCGGGGGCCTCCTCTGCCGTCATCCCGGCTCTCCGCTTCGCTGCGGCCGGAATGACGGGCGGGGTCGCGGGAGCGTCGCCTCGGACGGGCGGCGCGGCCTCATCGCCGCCGCTTCGCCCTAGGCTGGCACGCGCACCACCGCCCGCAAGCCTCCGAGCGGGCTCGCCTCCAGCGTGACGTCGCCGCCGTGGCTGCGGGCGATGTCGCGGGTGATCGCAAGGCCAAGCCCCGAAGAGCCGCCGTCGCCGGCCTGGGTGCGGCTCTCGTCGAGGCGCAGGAACGGGCGGAACGCCTCCTCGCGCATCTCCATCGGGATGCCGGGCCCGTCGTCGTCGATCCGCACCTCGAGCCGGCGCCCGTCATGGACCGCCGTGATGGCGATGCGGCGGGCGTACCGCGTGGCGTTCGCCACCAGATTCTGCAGGCAGCGGCGGAAGGCGTCGGGCCGCACCATCGCGATCGGCTGGCCATGGGTCTCGACGCTCGCCGAGACGCCATGATGCTCGGCGCCGCGCTTCAGGTCGTCGAGCATCGCGGGAATGTCGGTGGCCGAAGCCGCCTCGCCGGCGTCGCCGCGCACGAAGGCCATGTAGGCCTCGAGCATGCGGCTCATCTCCTCGACGTCGCGGTTCAATTCCTCGACCTCGGGGCTCTCGTCCAGCATGGCGAGCTGCAGCCGGAAGCGCGTGAGGATGGTGCGCAGGTCGTGGGAGACGCCCGCCAGCATGGTGGTGCGCTGCTCCATGGCGCGCTCGATGCGGTTGCGCATGTCGATGAAGGAGACGGCCGCGAGCCGCACCTCGCGCGCGCCCTTCACCTTGAACTCCGGCGCGTCGCGGCCCTTGCCGAAGCTCTCGGCGGCCTCCGAGAGCGCGAGGATCGGGCGGATCTGCTTCTTGAGAAACACGATCGCGATGCCGAGCAGCACCGCCGAGGCCGCCACCATCCAGATGAGGAAGATGTGGCTGTTGGAGGCGTAGGACTGGCTGCGCTTGGCCAGCACCTTCATCACCGCGTCGCCGAGGTCGACCCGGATCTCGACGAAGTTCGAGCGGCCGACCGTGTCGATCCAGATCGGGCGCTTCACCTCGTCGGTGATCTCGCGCAGGAGCGAGGCATCGACGATCGAGAAGAACGGCTTCGGCCGCGCCGGCGGCAGCGGCTGGTAGGGCAGGAACTCGACCTGCAGCGAAAGCTTTTCGCGCGCGATGCGTTCGAGCCGGCGCTCCTCCTCCGGTCCGGGATCGGCGGCGCGCAGCTCGATCAGCGCCGCGATGTCCTGGCCGACGGCGGTGGCGAGCCGCTTGGTGACGAGCTCGTAGTGGCGCTCCATGAACAGGAATGCGACCGCGCCCTGCAGCAGCACGACAGGCGCGATGATGATGATGAGCGAGCGCGGATAGAGGCCCGTCGGCATCACGCGCTCGAGGAAGTCGTTGAAGCCGCGGCGGAGGTTGGCGAGGCCGCCCGACGGTCGGGCCGGCCGGTCCGCGCGCTCCGCGATCTGGTCCGGGGCCTCGCGCGCGCTCATTCGTCGGTCAGCAGGCGGTAGCCCATGCCGCGCACGGTCTGCAGCAGGATGGGGTTGGCCGGGTCGGTCTCGATCTTGCGGCGAAGCCGGGTCACCACGACGTCGACCGCGCGGTCGCCGGGGGCGGCGTCGTCGCCCGCGATCGCCGAGCGCGGCACCGTCTGGCCCGGGCGCTCGGCGAGGGCTGCGAGCAGGTCGCGCTCGCGGTCGGTGAGGCGGATGACCTCGTCGGCCCGCTTCAGCTCTCCGCGGCCGCGGTGGAAGGAGAACGGACCGAAGCGCACCTCGGGCTCGGACGCCGTCGCGCCGTTCGAGGCGTTGGAGCGGCGCAGGATGCCGCCGACGCGCAGCAGCAGCTCGCGCGGATCGAAGGGCTTGGTCAGATAGTCGTCGGCCCCGGTCTCGAGGCCCGCGATGCGGTCGTCGGCCTCCGAGCGCGCGGTCAGCATCAGGATCGGGACCGAGGAGCGGGCGCGGACGGCGCGGGCGAGGTCGAGCCCGTTCTCGCCCGGCATCATGACGTCGAGCACCAAGAGGTCGAACGCCAGGCTGTCGAGCTTCTGCCGCGCTTCCGCCGCCGAGGCCGCGACCGTGACGCGGTAGCCGTTCTGGCTGAGGAAACGGTGCAGCAGGCTGCGGATGCGGCCGTCGTCGTCGACCACGAGGAGATGGGAGGCGTCGTCTGGAAGGGGCTGCGCTGCGGGCATGGGCTATCGGACCGTCACTCTGCGTCCCTCGTCATGCCCGAGCTCGTCTCGGGCGACCACGACGTCGTCGTCGGGCTCAGCCAGCCGACGTCGTGGATACCCGGCTTCGCCGGGCCTGACGAGGTGTTTCGGGCTCGATCGCCCCATCACGTTCCCTCGCCCGCCTCACCGCCGGGGCGGAATCTCGGCGCCGCTGACGGCCGACACCTTCGAGCGCTCCTCGGGTTCGATGATCTCGAACAGGAAGCGGCGCACCGCCTCCTGTTCGCGCGCGTCGAGGGTGGAGAGCGCGTGGCTGACGCGCCGGGTCTGGAGCCGGGCGAGCTCGCGCGCGAGGCGGTCGCCGCGCTCGGTCACGAACAGCAGGCGCTGGCGCCGGTCGGCCGCGCCCTCGCGCTGGGTGATGAAGCCCTTGTCGACGAGCTCGCGCAGCACGCGGCCGAGGCTCTGCTTGGTGATCTTGAGAATGTCGAGCAGCTCGGTGACGCGCAGGCCCGGATTGCGGTCGACGAAGTGCAGGACCCGGTGGTGCGCGCGGCC
Source organism: Chenggangzhangella methanolivorans (assembly GCF_042648545.1). Classification (NCBI taxonomy): domain Bacteria; kingdom Pseudomonadati; phylum Pseudomonadota; class Alphaproteobacteria; order Hyphomicrobiales; family Methylopilaceae; genus Chenggangzhangella; species Chenggangzhangella methanolivorans. Next base: position 95,148 of record NZ_JBHRXS010000016.1, on the reverse strand, counting down.
GAAACCGTAGGCGGTCAGCTCCTCGTCGGGATCGCGCACGAAGTCGCGATAGGCGAAAAACAGCAGCTCGATCACGTCGAACGCCGGTTTGTCGGCGTCCGCGGACATCTCGTCCCGCGGCGCGGCGGCAGGTCGCTCAGTCGAAATTACGTCAGCCATGTTGACTTATTTCGATCCTGTCGCCATGTTGCGGCGGTCGCGTCGGAGCCGTCCGCGCCGACGGTCTTTCGGCGTCGGGCCTGTCCCGGACCGCCGTTCCGGCGACGATATCGGCTCCGCGCGGACGACGCAAAACCGCCGTTTCATAAGGGTCGACGGTTGCGCCGAGCCTCCGAAGGGAGGATCGTCCGCGGTCGCGAAACACGTTCGAACACCCGAAGCCGGCGACAGCCCGGCCAAGACAACAGTCTCGAGGAGCCAGGCGATGGCCGACCAGCAGCCCTTCGACAGCCGCGACGGCGTCATCTGGTACGACGGCAAGTTCGTGCCGTGGGCGGACGCCAACGTCCACGTGCTGACCCACGGCCTGCATTACGCGAGCGCCGTGTTCGAGGGCGAGCGCGCCTATGCCGGGCAGATCTTCAAGATGCGCGAGCACAATCAGCGCCTGATCGATAGCGGCAAGCTGCTCGGCTTCGACATTCCCTACACGGTCGAGGAGATCGACCGCGCCTGCGTCGAGACGCTGGCCAAGCAGGGCTTCGAGGACGCCTATGTCCGCCCGATCGCGTGGCGCGGCTCGGAGATGATGGGCGTCGCGGCGCAGAACAACAAAATTCATCTTGCGATCGCGATCTGGCAGTGGCCGAGCTATTTCGACCCCGCCGAGCGCTTGAAGGGCATCCGCATCGACCTCGCCGAATGGCGTCGGCCCGATCCGCGCACGATCCCGTCGAAGGCCAAGGCCACCGGCCTCTACATGATCTGCACGCTGTCGAAGCACGCCGCCGAGCGGAAGGGCTACGCCGACGCGCTGATGCTCGACTGGCGCGGCCAGGTCGCCGAATGCACCGGCGCCAACGTGTTCTTCGTGAAGGACGGCGTCATCCACACCCCGACGCCGGACTGCTTCCTCGACGGCATCACGCGGCGCACCGTCATCGGCCTCGCCAAGGCGCGCGGCATCGAGGTGGTGGAGCGCGCGATCCTGCCGGAGGAGCTCGACGGCTTCGAAGAGTGCTTCATCTGCGGCACGGCGGCGGAAGTGACGCCGGTGTCGGAGATCGCTGAGTGGCGGTTCACGCCGGGCGCGATCACCAAGACGCTGATGGAGGACTACGACGCGGCCGTGCGCGCCCATGTGAAGGCGGTCGCGGCGGAGTAAGACGCTGCGCCGGCTTGCCGGGCCGCTCTTTGCACGACGCCTTTTGCGCGAGGCTTGAAGTCCCCCTCTCCCGCGCGCGGGAGAGGGTAATGGTGAGGGCCTCCAGCGCCGACGCCCTGACGACATGCCCGTCCGTTACGGGCTGAGCGCATTTGAGGGGGGCGTCCCGCCCTCGGCGGCGACAGTCTCAGCGCCGCCTTTATAAGCCCGTCCCCTCACTGAACCTGATCGGCGGAGTCGGTCGACGCCTGGGCCGTCTGGTTGTTCAGCCCGTTCAGCAGCGCGCGGATGAAGGGGCGGGGCTCGAGCGACAGCTCGAACACGCCGCCGGTGTTGACGCTCGTCCTGGACTTCGCGACCGAGAGCGCGGTCTCCCAGCCATAAGTGTCGACCAGCGGATAGATCGTGTAGCCGAGCATCGGCGTCCCGTCCTCCATGGCGGCCGCGGTCTCGAGCAGCATCTCGGCGTGCCAGCGCGCGCCGTAGGCGTAGAACGGCGTGCCGGTCTCGCCGATCATCATCGGCATGCGGTAGCGGTCGTGATAGTCGCGGATCATCTGGTAGAGCCCGCGCCGCTCGCCGACGGCCGCCTGCGCGGCGTAGAGCTGCGGCTCGGGCGAGAGCCACGCCCCGCTCGCGCCCTTTGCCTCGTTGTGCGCGTAGTAGTCGGCCGCGAACACGGTGTCGTCGCGCATGGTCTTGCCGTGCGACTCGGCGAGCCGCTCGTGGAGCTTGCGCAGCGAGCCGATCATGCCGACGAGCTTTTCGAGGCGCTCGGCCTGCTCGTCCTCGTCGTCGGTGGCGAACACGTAGGCCGACAGCAGCCACTCGCGGGTCCGGCGCTTCTCGGCGGACTCCTTGCCCGCCTCCTGCGCCAGGAATTCGAGCGGCTCCTCGGCCATCCGGTCGAGGTCGATCTCGAACAGCCATTCCTTGCCGAGGATGAGGTCGCTCGGCAGGAAGCGGACCACGCGGTTGAAGTCGTCGGAGGCCGGCTTCCAGACCGCGGCCTCGGTGTGCATGAACAGCGTGCGACCGCCGGTCCGCGCAAGCTCCTTCTCGATCGCGATGCGGGCCCGGACCGCCGCCGACGCGATGGCGAAGGCGCGCTCGACATAGACGCGGTCGTGGCGCGGGTCGCGCCAGCCCGGAAAGGCGCCGTGCCACATCTGCGAATTGAAGCCGACCGTGGTCTCGGGCTCGTTGATCAGGGTGACGGCGCGGATCTTGTCGCGGTAGCGCGCGAAGGCCTCGCGGGAGAAACGCGCGAAATATTTCGGCCAGTCGGGGTGGAGGTAGTAGCTCGTCTCCGGCTCGCCGGAGCGGAACCGGTCCTCGACGCCGAAATGGTGCAGGTCGAGGCTGAGGTTGAGGCCGGCCGCCGCGAGGTCGCCCACGAAGGCGTCGTGCCTCGCCCAGCTTTGCGGGTCGTCGAGGTCGATCTCGTGGTTGGCGAGGCCGATCCGCAGGTTCGAGACGCCGAGATTGCGGACGCCGTCGATGAGCCTGGCGCGCCGGTCGGCGTCGAACAGGCCCTGGTCGTCGATCGCGTTCCAGCGATAGCGCGCGTCGCGGGTGAGGGGATTGGCGGTCTCGACGCCGCTCCACACGAAGCTTGCGGGCGAGTTCGCGCCGATCGTCTCCTTGTAGAGCGCGATCGTCGCGGCGTTGCGCGCCGCCTCGGCGGGGGTGGGGGGGGACGCGGGGCGGCGCTGGAGCTGGGGCGCGACCGGCGTCGCGAACGCGGCCGCCGGGTCGACGATCGCGGAGACGCCGGAGATCTCGTCGATCTTCTGCGAGGCCCAGTCGCCGAGCCAGGCCTGCTGGGCCTGCGCCGGAAGAACCGCCCACGCGAACGCGACGCCGAGCGCAAGCGCCCGCGCCAGATGCACACCACGTCCCGCCAAGTGTCCCCCTTCTCGCGACCGCACACGAATCTTTTGCGACCGCGAGAAGGTGTCAGGCGATGCTCCGCCGGCAAACCGACATTTGCGTAAGAGGCGCGTTATCGTCCGCCGGCGCGGTGTTTGGGTGACGCCTTCGTCACGCGATCGCGCCGCCGTCGAGCGTGATGCGCGCTCCGGTGACGAACTTGCCCTCCGAACTCGCCAGCCACGCGACCGCGCCGGCGATGTCGTCGGGCGTGCCGTATTTCTGGATCGCCATCAGCGCGAGCTGGCCGGCCGAGGTCTCGCCGTCCGCGGGGTTCATCTCGGTGTCGGTCGAGCCCGGCTGGACGACGTTCACGGTGATGCCGCGCGGGCCGAGGTCGCGGGCGAGGCCGCTGGTGAAGATCGCGACCGCGCCCTTGGTGGCCGAATAGACCGTGACGCCTGGGAACGGCACGCGCTCGCCAAGGCCCGAGCCGATCGAGATGATGCGGCCGTCATTGTCCGGCAGGTGCTTGGCGGCCGCCTGCGAGGCGACGATGACGGCGCGGACGTTGACGTCGAGCAGCGCGTCGATGTCCTCGAGCGACCATTCGCCCACCGGACCGCCGCGCGCGATGCCGGCGTTGTTGACGAGGATGTCGAGGCCGCCGAGTTCGCTGGCGGCGCGGTCCACGGCCTCGACGACCGCCTTCGGGTCGCGGCTGTCGGCCTGGAGCGCGACGCCCTTGCGGCCGAGCCCCGAAATCTCCTTGGCGACGGCTTCGGCCTTCTCTGCCGACTTCTCATAGGTGAGCGCGACGTCCGCGCCTTCCCGCGCGAGCCGGAGCGCGATGGCGGCCCCGATGCCGCGGCTGCCGCCGGTGACGAGCGCCTTCTTTCCCGAGAGGCGCTTGGGTTCCTGTACGTTCGACATGGTCGTGATCCATTTTTGTATCGTTTGATACAGAACAGGTGGATCGCTTGTCCGGCGGCGTCAAGAGATTTATATATCGATCGGCATAAAATTGGCGCGACGCGATGGCGATGACGGATCAAGACACCGCAGGCACGATCGACAAGCCGGGACGCGGCCGCCCGCGGGCGTTCTGCCGCGAGACCGCGCTCCGCAAGGCGATGGAGACCTTCTGGGCGCTCGGCTACGAGGGCGCCTCGATGGCCGAGCTCACGCGCGCCATGGGCGTCGGCTCTCCGAGCCTCTACGCCGCCTTCGGATCGAAGGACGCGCTGTTCCGCGAGGCCTGCCGGCTCTACGAGCGCGAAAGCAGCGGCGCGATGATCGCGGCGATCGAGGATCCCGCCACGGCGCGCGAGGGCATCGAGGGCTATCTCATGACCACGGCCGACGGTCTGTCGGCGCCCGGACATCCGCCCGGCTGCATGATCGTGCTCGCGGCGGTGAGCGCGCACGGCGCCTGCGAAGCCGCGCGGGAGGAACTCAAAGGGCGTCGCACGGCGGTCGTGGCCATGCTCGAACGGCGGCTTGCAAGAGGCGTCGCGTCCGGAGAACTGCCGAAAGGCCTCGATATCGCCGCGATCGCGGCGTTCTACGTGACGGTGCAGCAGGGCATGTCGATTCAGGCGGTCGACGGCGCTTCGACGGAGACGCTTCGTGGCGTCGCCAGGGGCGCGATGGCCGCCTGGGACGGGCTCGTGGGCGCGGGCGCGGCGCCGGACTGACGGTCACGATCGTCGGCTTCGGGGTTGTGAGCCGGGCCCCGGGCGTTCATCCTGCCGAACGCTTCGCGCGTCGCCGCCCGCCGGACGACGCCCGCAGGAAGGATGACCGCCTCGTGACTCACTCGCTCTCGCGTCTCGCGCCGATCGCAGCCCTCGCGGCGCTTCTGGCGGCCGGTCCCGCGCTCGCCAACCCGAACGACGCGGCCGAGGTCGACACGCTGGCGACGCGCGGGACGCTCACCGGCAACTATCTCGCCGGCCGCGTCGCCGGGGCGAGCCGTGACGCCGGCGCCGCCGCGACATTCTTCCGCGCGGCGCTGAAGAGCGACCCGCGCAACGCCGAGCTGCTCGAGCGCACGTTCCTGCTGACGCTCGCCGACGGCGACGGCGACGGGGCCATGCGCCTCGCCGAGCGCGTGGTCGCCACCGACCCGTCGAACCGTATCGCGCGGCTCGCGCTCGCGGCGCGCTCGATCCGCACCCACAATTACGGCGCGGCCCGCCATCACCTGTCGCGCGGCGCCAAGGGGCCGCTCGCCGACCTCACCACCCAGCTGCTCATCGGCTGGACCTGGCTCGGCTCCGACCAGCCCGCCAAGGCGGTCGAGGCCGTGGACAAGCTTCAGGGCGCGGACTTCTTCGGCACGTTCCGCGACTATCACGCGGCGCTGATCGCCGACATCGGCAACCGCAAGGACGAGGCGGCCAAGCGCTTCAACGCCGCGCTTTCGGGCGACGGCTCGGCGCTGCGCATCGCGCAGGCGGCCGCGATCTATCGCGCGCGCGCCGGCGACAAGGCCGGGGCGCTGAAGGCGCTCGCCGATTTCGAGAAGGCCTCGCCCCGCCATCCGCTCATCCGCGAGACCCGCGACGCGATCGAGCAGGGCAAGGAGGCCAAGCGCATCGTCAAGGATCCGACCGACGGCGCGGCCGAGGTGCTCTACGGCATCGGCGGCGCGCTCGGCCGGCAGGGCGGCGAGGATCTCTCGATCGTCTATCTCCAGCTCGCGCTCTATCTCGAGCCCGAGCACCCGATGGCGCTCGTCACGCTCGCCGACCTCTATGATCAGCTGAACCAGTACGCCGACGCGATCGACGTCTACGACCGCGTTCCGGAGAGCTCTGCGCTCAAGCGCAACGCTGACATCCAGAGCGCCATGGACCTCGATCGGCTCGACAAGACCGACAAGGCCAAGGCGCAGCTGAAGAAGCTGATCGACGCCGACCCGACCGACCAGGAGGCGATCGTCGCGCTCGGCAACATCGAGCGCGGCCGCGAGCAGTTCAAGGAAGCCGCCGACACCTACAGCAAGGCCGTGGATCTCGTGGAGAAGCGGCAGGCCGCGGAGGCGGCGGCCTCGCCCGCCCAGCCCGCGGACGTGAAACCCGCACAGTCCGCCGCGGCGGCGGCCTCGCCCGACCGGAGCAACTGGTCGCTCTACTATGTCCGCGGCATCGCCTATGAGCGCTCCAAGCAATGGGCGAAGGCCGAGGCCGACCTCAAGAAGGCGCTGGAGCTGTCGCCCGACCAGGCGCTGGTGATGAACTATCTCGGCTATTCCTGGATCGACCAGGGCGTCAATCTCGACGAGGGCATGAAGCTGATCCGCAAGGCGGTCGAGCTGAAGCCGGACGACGGCTACATCGTCGACAGCCTCGGCTGGGCTTTCTACAAGCTCGGCAAATATGAGGACGCCGTGCGCGAGCTTGAGCGCGCGGTCGAGCTGCGCCCGCAGGATCCGGTCATGAACGATCATCTCGGCGACGCCTATTGGCGCGTCGGGCGCAAGCTCGAGGCGCGCTTCCAGTGGAGCCACGCGCTGGAGCTGAAGCCCGAGGCCAACGAGCTTCCCAAGATCGAGGCCAAGCTCAAGGACGGGCTCGAGGCCGACAAGAAGACCGACGCGGCGGAAGTGAAGGAAAAGCGCGAGGGCGGCTGAGCCCCGCTTGCGCCCTGCGTCGCCATGATGGCGGCGTCTCGCCCCCAATGATAAAGGCGGCGCGATGCTCCGCGCCCGCGCTCCCGCCAAGGTCAATCTGACGCTCCACGTCCTCGGCCGCCGGGCCGACGGGTTTCATGAGCTTGACAGCCTCGTGGCCTTCGCCGGCTGCGCCGCGGACGCGCTGGCGTTTCGCCCAAGCGAGGGTCTGGCGCTGTCCGTCGAGGGGCCGTTCGCTTGCGCCGCCGGCGCGGGCGACGACAATCTCGTGCTGAAGGCCGCCCGCGAGGCGGCGGCGCGCATCCCCGGGCTGCGGCTCGGGCGGTTTTCTCTCGTGAAGCGCATTCCGGTCGCGGCGGGCCTTGGCGGCGGTTCGGCCGACGCCGCCGCGGCGCTGCGGCTGCTCGCGCAGGCGAACGGGATTGCGGCCGAGGATCCGCGCCTGGTCGAGGCGGCCGCCGCGACGGGCTCGGACGTGCCGGCCTGCCTCGTCTCGCGCGCGGCGCGGATGACCGGGCGGGGCGAAGGCGTGGCGCCGCTCGCGGGCTTCGCGCCGCTCGCCGCCGTGCTCGCGAACCCGTTGAAGCCCGTCTCGACGCCCGAGATCTTTCGCCGCCTCGCCCTGAAGCCCGGCGAAACGCGGTCAGAGACGACGGCCGCGCCCGACGCCGGGCTCGCCGCGCTTGTCGCGGCCCGCAACGACCTCGAAGCGCCGGCCCGCTCCCTGCTCGCCGACATCGGAACGGGGCTCGAGGCGCTCGCCCAAACAGAAGGCTGCCGGCTCGCGCGGATGTCGGGCTCGGGCGCGACGGTGTTCGGCCTCTATGACGACCAGCGGTCGGCCCGCCGCGCCGCGCGCGCGCTGCGCGCCGCCTTGCCCGGCTGGTGGGTCATGCCGACGATGCTGCGGTGAGGAGCCGAGCCCCATGACGCCTGTCGTCTACGTCGCCGCGGCGCTCGCCGAGATCGCCGGCTGCTTCGCGTTCTGGGCGGTCGTGCGCCACGGCGCGCATGTGGGCTGGCTCGCGGCGGGCGTCGTCTCGCTGGTCGCCTTCGCCTGGCTGCTGACGCTCGTCGAGAGCGAGGCGGCGGGGCGCGCCTATGCGGCCTATGGCGGGGTCTATGTCGCGGCCTCGCTCGCCTGGCTCTGGGCGGTCGAGGGCGTGCGGCCGGACCGCTGGGACATGATCGGCTCGGCGATCTGCGTCGCGGGCGCGGCCGTCGTGCTGTTCGGGCCGCGCGGCTGAGAGGCCGTCAGGCGCGGCGCTCGCGCTGGAGCGCCGCCGCCGCGACCGTCGCGGCCATGATCCAGAGCGACAGGGTGAGGCCCGCGGTGAGCCCGTGCGGCCCGTCGGAGACGAAGCCGCTCAACACCGGGCCGACGATCTGCCCGACGCCGAACGCGACCGTGAGCAGGCCGATGGCCGGCGTCCAGAGCTCCGGCGGGTAGATGCGGCGCGCGAGCGTCGTCACCGCGGTCACCGAGGCGAGGCCGGACGCGCCGAACAGAACGGCCGACACATAGGCGCCGGTCCGAGACGGCTCGAAAATGACGAGCGCGACGCCCGCCATCATGATCGAGGTGGTGGCGATGAGGCCGAGCCCGCCGCGTAGGCGCCCGAGCACCGAACCCCAGAGGAACGTGAAGGCCACGATCGAGAGACCGAGCACGGTCCAGAAGGCTGAGATCTCGACGGCGCCGAAGCCGAGCTCGGCTTTGAGATGCGCGACCACGAAGGTGGCGTAGGCGATGTAGCCCGCGCCAAGCAGCCCGTAGGCCACGAAGACAGGCAGGATGGGCCGGAGGTCGAGGCCGCGCCTGCCGCCGCTCGTGCGCATGGCCGGCGCTGGCGTTCGCCGGACCGCGGGCGCGGCGAGGAGTGCCGCGAGCACGGAAAGAAGGCCGAGCGCGATCCAGCCGCCGCGCCAGCCGGCCTCGGCGACGACGGGCGGAACGGCGAGCGCCGAGATCGCGATGCCCACGCCGACGCCCGCCACATAGACGCCGAGCACGGTCGGCGCCCGGGCCGCGCCGCCGCCGGAGGCCGCCGCCGCGGCGAGCGCGCCGCCGACCACGAAGGCGACGCCGCTCGAAACGCCCGCGGCGAGCCGCAACGCCCCTTGCGCCCAATAGTCCGAGGCGAGCGCCGCGGCCGCGATGGCGATCGCCGAGGCTGCGAGCGAGACCGAGAAGACGCGCTTGGCGCCGTAGCGCTGGGCGAGGCCCGCGGCCACGATCGCGCCGATCAGGTAGCCGATGGCGTTGGCGGCGCCCATCGCGCCGGCGTCCGCCCAGGACCAGCCGAGGTCGTCGCGCATCGCCGGCAGCACCAGCGCATAGGCGAAGCGCCCGAACCCCTGCGCGACCGCAGGCGCCATCGCGAGGCCGGCCACGATCCAGAGCGAGGTCAGGGCCTCGGCGGGAGGTTGGACGGAGGGCGTGGAGCGCGGAGCCGCGTCGCAGGCGCAGGCCTGCGCGACCGTGTCGGAAGACGTCATGGATCGCCCCTCAATTAAAAATACGGTCGTACGTATATTAATCAGGCGCCGGTCTGTCCAGAGGGCCGAGCGGCCTTTTGTCCGGAACGTCTGGCCGTCACGCCGTCGAGGAGCGCGAGCGAGGACGCGCGCGCCTGCTCGAACTCGGCGTCGTCGCCGATCGTCACCGCGACATTGGCGAGCGCCTGGAACGCGAGCAGCTCGAAAGTCAGCTGTCCCGGGTTCGCGTCGGCGTCGATCTCGCCGGCCGCCTGTCCCTCGCGGATCGCCTCGACATAGCGCCGTCGCTTGTCGGCGCGATGCGCGGCGACCCGGTCGCGCACGGCGCCGGGGCGGGCGCGGAACTCGCTCGCGACAGCGTTCATGAAGCAGCCGCCCGGGAGCTCACGCGCCTCGACGAAGTCGAACCAGCGCTCGACCATGCTTCGCAGACGCGCGACGGGGCTCGCCTCGGCGAGCGCCGGCTCGACGATGGCGGCGACATGGACCGCCCGGACGAAGTCGACGGTCGCAAGCTGCAGCGACTGCTTGTCGCCGAACAGCACCTGGATATTGCCCTTGGCCACCCCGGCCTCGGCGGCGAGACGGCCGATCGTCAGCCCTTCGAGGCCGTCGACCGAGGCGATCGCGGCGGCGTGCTCCAGCACGCGCTGGCGCGACTGCGCCCCGCGTCGCTTGCGGCGGTCGAGGATTTCAGCGGCAGGGGCTGCGTCGGTCATCGGCTGGGCGTCGTCATATAAATACGTACGGACGTATATTATGCGCGTGCGACGCGGCGCCATCAAGTCTTCCGGGCGGCGCGGCCTTGACAGGCCCGGCCGCGAGTACCATACCTGTCGGTACGATACCAATCGGTATAGTTCGGGACGCAAAGCTCATGTCGAACTGGTTTTCCCGCCTCGGCCGTCCGGCCGCGGCGACGGCTGCGCTCGCTCTGGCGGGCGCCGCCGTCCTCTCCGTCAAGATCGAAGCCGACAGCGCGCCGGCCAAGGCCGCGGTCGCCGAACAGGCGACCGCCGTGACCGTGGCGCGCGTCGAGCAGAAGTCCGTCACGCCCTGGGCCGCCTTCTCGGGACGCCTCGAAGCGGTCGACCGCGTCGAGATCCGGCCGCGCGTCGCGGGCGAGATCGTCGCGGCCCATTTCCGCGAGGGCGCGCTGGTCAAGCGCGGCGACGTGCTGTTCACGATCGACCGCGAGCCCTATGCGGCGGCGGTCGACCGCGCCCGCGCCGAGGTCGCGGCCGCCGAGGCCAGGGTGAGCCTCGCGCGCTCCGACCTCGACCGCGGCCGCAAGATGACCTCGATCGCGATCTCGGGCCGCGACCTCGACCAGCGCGACAGCGAGCTCCGCTCGGCCGAAGCCGCGCTTCAGGGCGCGCAGGCCTCGCTGCGCTCCGCCGAGCTCGACCTCGGCTACACCGAGATCCGCGCTCCGGTCGCAGGCCGCGTCGGCCGCATCGAGATCACGGCCGGCAATCTCGTGGCGGCCGGCCCCGGCGCCCCGGTGTTGGCGCGGCTCGTTTCGGTCGATCCGATCTATGCGAGCTTCGACGCCAACGAGGACGCGGTCTCGCGCGCCCTCGACAGCCTTCCGCAGGACCGCGACCGCGCCGACAACGTCTCGGCGATCCCCGTCGCGATCGAGGGCGCAGGCGAGGGGCGGCTCGCTTATGTCGACCCGACGGTCGACGCCGCGACCGGCTCGGTGCGGTTGCGCGCGGTGTTCGCCAATCCGACGGGTCGTCTCTCGCCCGGCCAGTTCGCTCGCATGAAGCTCGGCACGGCCAAGGCCGAGACCGTGGTTCTCGTCAGCGAGCGCGCGGTCGCGGCCGACCAGGACCGCAAATACGTGCTCGTCGTCGGCGACGACAACCGCGCAGTCTATCGCGAGGTGACGCTCGGGCCGACGAGCGACGGGCTGAAGGTCGTCACCAGCGGCCTTCGCGAGGGCGAGCGCGTGGTGGTCGAGGGCGTCCAGAAGCTCAAGCCCGGGGCGCTCGTCGCGCCCGAGCCGGTGGCGATGAGCGCGAGGGCGCCGCTCAGCAAGCAGGCCTCCGCCAACTGACGTCGTCCGCGTAACCCCCGGACCGGCGGCTTTCCGAGCGCCGGCCCGGCGGACCCCCGCGTTCCCTGAAATCGATCCGGACCCGGCGCGCGATGCGGCCGGGAAGGGCGGAGCTCTACTCAGAGGCCGACCATGAACATCTCGCGCTTCTTCATCGATCGCCCGGTCTTCGCGGGCGTGCTCTCGGCGATCATCTTCCTCGTCGGGCTGCTCTCGATCCCGGTGATGCCGATCTCCGAATATCCGGAGGTCGTGCCGCCGCAGGTCGTGGTGCGCGCCACCTATCCGGGCGCGAACCCCAAGGTCATTTCCGAGACGGTGGCGACGCCGATCGAGGAGCAGATCAACGGCGTCGAGGACATGCTCTACATGTCCTCCCAGGCCACGACCGACGGCGTGATGACGCTGACCGTGACGTTCGCGCTCGGGACCGATCCGGACAAGGCTCAGCAGCTTGTCCAGAACCGGGTCTCACAGGCCGAGCCGCGGCTTCCCGAAGAGGTGAGGGCGCTCGGCGTCACCACGGTGAAGTCCTCGCCGGACCTGACGCTGGTGGTCCATCTCACCTCGCCCAACGGACGCTACGACTCCAAGTATCTGCGCAACTACGCGGTGCTGAACGTGAAGGACCGCCTCGCCCGCATCCAGGGCGTCGGGCAGGTGCAGCTGTTCGGCTCGGGCGACTATTCGATGCGTGTCTGGCTCGACCCGCAGAAGGTGGCCGAGCACGGGCTGTCGGCCGCCGACGTGGTGGCGGAGATCCGCGCCCAGAACGTGCAGGCGGCGGCCGGGCAGGTGGGCGGTTCGCCGACGCCGTCCGACGTCGAGTTCCAGCTTTCGGTGAACGCCCAGGGCCGCCTCCAGTCCGAGGAGGAGTTCGGCGACATCATCGTGAAGTCGGGCGCGAACGGCGAGATCGTGCGCCTGCGCGACGTTGCGCGGCTCGAAATGGGCGCGTCGGACTACGCGCTGCGCTCGCTGCTCGACAACAAGTCCGCGGTCGCCATCCCGGTGATGCAGGCCCCGGGCTCGAACGCGATCGAGATCGCCGACAAGGTCCAGGCCGAGATGCGCGACATCAAGGCCAACATGCCGGACGGCGTCGACTACTCGATCGTCTACGACACCACCCAGTTCGTGCGCTCCTCGATCGAGGCGGTGGTGCACACCCTGCTCGAGGCGGTGGCGCTCGTCGTGCTGGTGGTGATCCTGTTCCTGCAGACCTGGCGGGCCTCGATCATTCCGCTCATCGCCGTTCCGGTCTCGATCGTCGGCACCTTCGCGGCGATGCATGCGCTGGGCTTTTCGATCAACGCGCTCAGCCTGTTCGGCCTCGTGCTCGCGATCGGCATCGTGGTCGACGACGCGATCGTCGTGGTCGAGAACGTCGAGCGCAACATCGAGGAGGGGCTCCAGCCGCGCGCGGCCGCCCTGAAAGCCATGGAGGAGGTCTCCGGCCCGATCGTCGCGATCGCGCTGGTGCTGGTCGCGGTGTTCGTGCCGCTCGCCTTCATCTCGGGCCTCACGGGCCAGTTCTACAAGCAGTTCGCGCTCACCATCGCGATCTCGACCGTGATCTCGGCGATCAACTCGCTCACGCTGTCGCCCGCGCTCGCGGCGCTGCTGCTGAAGGGCCACGGCGCGCCGAAGGACCGGCTGACGCGGGGCATGGACTTCCTGTTCGGCTGGTTCTTCCGCCGCTTCAACCGCGGCTTCGCCTGGGCGTCGGAGTCCTACGGGCGCGGCGTCAGCTTCGCGATCGGCCGCAAGGTCCTGATGCTCGTGCTCTATGTCGGCCTGATCGGAGTCACGGGGCATCTGTTCAAGATCATCCCGGGCGGCTTCGTGCCGGCGCAGGACAAGCAGTATCTCGTGGGCTTCGCGCAGCTGCCCGACGCCTCGACGCTCGACCGCACCGAGGACGTCATCCGCCGCATGGGCGACGTCGCGCTGAAGTCGCCGGGCGTGGAGAGCGCGGTGTCGTTTCCGGGCCTGTCGATCAACGGGTTCACCAACTCGTCGAACGCCGGCATCGTGTTCGTGACGCTCAAGCCCTTCGAGGAGCGCAAGGACCCGAGCCTCAGCGCCGCCGCGATCGCCCAGAGCCTCAACATGCAGTACGCCTCGATCAAGGAGGCGACCATCGCCATGTTCCCGCCGCCGCCCGTGCAGGGCCTCGGCACGATTGGCGGCTTCAAGCTGCAGATCGAGGACAAGGCGGGGCAGGGCTACGCGGCGCTCGACCAGGCCACTAAGGCGTTCCTCGCCAAGGCCAACCAGGCGCCCGAGCTCGCCGGCCTGTTCTCCTCCTATCAGGTGAACGTGCCGCAGCTTTACGCCGACATCGACCGGACCAAGGCGCGCCAGCTCGGCGTCGCGGTCTCGGACGTGTTCAACACGCTGCAGATCTATTTCGGCTCGCTCTACGTCAACGACTTCAACGCCTTCGGCCGCACCTATTCGGTGCGCGTGCAGGCCGACGCCGCCTATCGCGCCCGGCCCGAGGACATCGGTTTCCTGAAGGTCCGCTCTGCGTCCGGCGAGATGATCCCGCTGTCGGCGCTGATGAGCGTGAAGCCCTCCACGGGGGCCGAGCGCGCCATGCGCTACAACGGCTTCCTGTCGGCTGACGTCAACGGCGGCGCGGCGCCCGGCTACTCGACCGGGCAGGCGCAGGACGCGGTGGCGCGGATCGCGGCCGAGACGCTGCCCAAGGGCTTCTCCTACGAGTGGACCGAGCTCACCTATCAGGAGATCATCGCGGGCAATTCGGGGCTCATCGTCTTCCCCGTCGCGATCCTGCTGGTGTTCCTCGTGCTCGCCGCGCAGTACGAGAGCCTGACGCTGCCGATCGCCATCATCCTGATCGTGCCGATGGGCATTCTGGCGGCGCTCGTCGGGGTGTGGCTCTCGGGCGGGGACAACAACGTCTTCACCCAGATCGGCCTGATCGTGCTTGTCGGCCTATCGGCCAAGAACGCGATCCTAATCGTCGAGTTCGCGCGCGAGCTGGAGATGCACGGGCGCACCCCGCTCCAGGCCGCGATCGAGGCGAGCAGGCTGCGTCTGCGGCCGATCCTGATGACCTCGCTCGCCTTCGTCATGGGCGTGCTGCCGCTCGTCATCTCGACCGGCGCAGGCTCGGAGATGCGCGCCGCGATGGGCGTCGCGGTGTTCTCCGGCATGATCGGCGTCACCGCCTTCGGCCTGTTCCTGACGCCGGTGTTCTACGTCCTCGTCCGCCGTCTGGCGGGCGTGAAGGAGACGCAGGCGCCGGCCGAGAAGACCGAGGAACCGGCCGTTTCTCACGAGAGCGCGCCCGCCGGCGCCCCGCTCTCGCTCGGATGAGGCGCGCGGGGAAGATAGCGTCCCCCGCATCTTCGCGCGTTTCATAGGACGGCCGCCG
>NZ_JBHRXS010000016.1:0-80307 GCF_042648545.1 Chenggangzhangella methanolivorans | reverse complement strand
CCCGGGCGCCCGTCGTCGTTTTGACAGGAAGGGCTGGGAGGAAGGTCCGATGAACGTCTTCGACGATCCGGACGCCGTCGCCTCCTACGCCGAGCGGCCGAAGCGCCAGGTGCCGGGCTTTTCCGACATGCAGCGCATGGCGATGCTGCTGCTCGCCGAACGCGCGGCGGACGAGGCGCGCATTCTCGTGGTCGGCGCCGGCGGCGGGCTCGAACTCAAGGTCTTTGCGGAAGGCCGCCCCGGCTGGCGCTTCGATGGGGTCGACCCGTCGGCCGAGATGCTGAAGCTCGCGCGGCTGACGCTCGGGCCGCTCATCGAGCGCGTCACGCTTCACGAAGGCGAGGTCGACGCGGCGCCCGACGGGCCGTTCGACGGCGCGAGCTGCCTGCTGGTGCTGCACTTCCTGCCGGAGGACGCGCGCCTGCGTCTGCTTCGGGAGATCCGCCGGCGGCTGAAGCCCGGCGCGCCGCTCGTCGTCGTGCATCACAGCTTCCCGCGCCCGAAGGCGGAAGCGGAGCTCTGGCTGTCGCGATATGCGGCCTTCGCGGCGTCGTCGGGAACGGACCCGGCGCAGGCGGCGAACGCGGCGCAGACGATGGCCGAGCGCCTGCCGGCGCTCTCGCCCGAGCAGGACGAAGCCATGCTGCGCGAGGCGGGCTTCTCGAATGTCGGACTGTTCTACGCCGCCTTCACGTTCCGCGGCTGGGTCGCCTACGCCTGAGCGGCGAGCGCCGGGGCCTCGATGGGCGCCGCCACGGGCAGCGCCCGCAGCGCCATCGCGCCGACCTTTTCGAGCTCGTCGCGGCGCGCGCCCGACGTGGCCTTCACGGCCATGCCGAGACCGACCGACATCACGAAGCGGGCCCAGTCGGCGGGATCTTCGCCCGCCGGCAGCTCGCCCTCGGCGGAAGCGCGTTCGAAGCGCTCGCGCAGCGTCGCTTCGCTCAAGCTGCGACGGGCGATCAGCTCCTTGCGGATGGCCGCGCTCTCGCCGCCGCCGCAGACCGCGCTGTTGACGCCGAGGCAACCGGGGGGATGCATCGGGTCGGTCAGCACCTGGGCGTAGCCGTCGAGCAGGCGCTCGATCGCGCGGAGCACCGAGCGCTCGGCGAGCGCGTCGGCCACGAAGCAGAGATGGCTCTCTTCGTAGCGGTCGAGCACCTTGCGGAAGAGCTCTTCCTTGTTGCCGTATGTGGCATAGAGGCTCGGGCGCGTGATTCCCATGGCCTCGGTGAGGTCGCTCAGAGACGCGCCCTCATAACCGTGCTTCCAGAAGACCTGGAGCGCAGCGCAGAGCGCGGTGTCCGGGTCGAACTCTTTGGGCCTGCCCATGTCACGCGGGCTCCGAGAATTTCATACCAATCGATATAGTCTCCCGCCCCTGATTTGTCGAGGCGCGAGGCGGGGCTTTCGTCACGCCGCCGTGAGCCTCAGGCGCGGCCGTCGATCCATTCGCGGACGCCGCTTTTGACGGCGTCGTAGACCGCGGCTCCGAGCGCTTCGCCGACAGGCGTGTGCAGCCCCGCGAAGGGCGCTGGCTCGCCTTCCGCCGGGCAGGCGAGCGCGATGCAGTCGGTGCCCGTGCCGGTGGCGAGGCCGCCCTCGATCGCATAGGCGCAGTCCATCACCGCGGCGGTGCGGGCCTGCGTCCCGATCGAAACGGCTTCGAGCAGCGCGGCGTCCGTCAGCGCGACCGAGACGGCGGCGAGAAGATTGATCGTGCCGGTCCGACGCCCCGGGCCGGACGCGACGCCGATCCGCCCGGCGTT
Organism: Chenggangzhangella methanolivorans; assembly: GCF_042648545.1. Classification (NCBI taxonomy): domain Bacteria; kingdom Pseudomonadati; phylum Pseudomonadota; class Alphaproteobacteria; order Hyphomicrobiales; family Methylopilaceae; genus Chenggangzhangella; species Chenggangzhangella methanolivorans. The sequence goes on along the minus strand of NZ_JBHRXS010000016.1, from coordinate 78,538 downwards.
CGACAGGCCCGCGGTCGCAAGGCACTGCGCCGCGACGCCGCCCGATCGCGCCACGCCCGAGTGATGGCGGCGCACGTCGCGCGCGGTCATCATTGCGACAGCGTCCGAAAGCCCCGCATCGCCGAGCTTCGCGTCGAGCAACGCCGCGGGATCGACTTCCGGCGGCAGGTCGGCGTCCTTCACCTCGAGCCAGACGACCTTTCGGGCGACCTGCCGCCCCGGCCGCGCGACCGCCCAGCTCAGAACGGCGACGGGCGCGGGGAAGCGCGCGACGAGGAGCGGGCGCGCGCAGTGGACGGCGAAGAGCGGCTGTGGAGAATGGCCGGCGGCCGGTTCGTCAAGTCGGGCGGGGCCATCCATCTTCGCGTCCGGCGTCGTCTCAAGGGCAGCGTTCGGATCGGGCAGTAGCGATCTTTCCCGCATGAAGCCATCGAAAGCCGCGCGCCACAGCCACATCCTCGCCGAGGTCGGCCAGACCCCGAGCCTGCGCGTCGCGGAGCTTGCGGCGCGCATGGGCGTGTCGACCGAGACCATCCGGCGCGACCTCGACGAACTCACCGAGCAGCGGCTGATCAACCGCACCTATGGGGGCGCGGTGCGCTCGCCCGGCGCCGAGCCCGCGGTCGGCGAGCGCCACGGCCTGCTGGTCGCCGAGCGCGAGCGCATCGCCCGCGCGGCCTCGGCCCGCATCAAGCCCGGCGCGATGGTGATGATCGGCTCCGGCGCGACCACGACGCATGTCGCGCGCAGGATCGCGATCGACCACCGGCGGCTCACCGTCGTCACCCATTCGTTCAGCGTCGCCACGGTGCTCGCGCTCAACCCCACCATCGACGTGCTGATGGCGCCGGGCCGGTATCTGGCGAGCGAAGGCGCGATGGTCGGCGCGCTGACGACGCGGTTCTTCGGCGACTTCACGGCCGACGTCGCGATCGTGGGCGCGAGCGGGCTCACCGCCGAGGGCGCGACCGACGCGATGGTGGAGGAGGCGGCGGTCTACGGGACGATCGTATCCCGCGCGGCGGAGACGCTGATGGTCGCGGACCGGTCGAAGTTCGACCAGGTGTTTCCGGCCCGCTTCGCCTCCTGGCGGGAGATCGGGACGCTGATCAGCGACGCGAGGCCCGAAGGGGCGCTCGGCGAGACGATCGGGCGCCACGGGGTGGAGCTGGTTCTCGCCTGAGCCGCGCCCGCGGCGATGTTGTGACCGCGCCATCGATGTTGCACTTCCCACATTTGCGTGGGATCACTCAGGCGAACGATCCGCGGGGCCACGCATGTACGACGCCGGTTTCCTGTCGAGGCTCGAGACGCGGCTGCGCGGCGCGCTGCCCGAATGGGGCCTTCAGCCTGACGCGCCGCTGAAACTGCTGACGATCTCCGAGAACGCGACCTTCCTCGCGCATGACGGCGCCGGGACGCCCATCGTGTTCCGCGTCCACCGGCCGGACTATCAGGCGGCCGACGAGATCCGCTCCGAGCTCGACTGGGTGTCGGCGCTGAGGGCCGACGGCGTCGCGGCGACGCCGGAGCCGATGATCCGCCGGGACGGCGGCCTGCTCGGCGCCTTCGAGGACGAGGGCGAGACGCGCCATGTCGCGGCGTTTGAGTTCATGAGCGGCAAGGAGCCGGAGCCCGGAGAGGATCTCGCAGCGTGGTACCGCATCCTCGGGGCGATCACGGCGCGCCTGCACGGTCATGCGCGCGGCTGGGCGGCGACGCCGGGGTTCCGGCGCAAGACCTGGAATTTCGACACGACGATCGGCGCGACGCCGCTCTGGGGCGACTGGCGCGCGGGGCTCGGGCTCGACGACCCAGGCCGCGCCCTCATCCAGCGCGCCGGCGACCGGCTGCGCGACGAGCTCGCAGCCTATGGCGCGACAGGCGACAAGGTCGGGCTGATCCATTGCGACCTGCGGCCCGCCAACCTTCTCGTCGACGGCGACCGGCTCGCGGTGATCGACTTCGACGACTGCGGCTTCTCGTGGTTCATGTACGACTTCGCCGCGGCGGTCAGCTTCATGGAGCACGAGCCGTTCATTCCGGAGCTGCTCGAGGCCTGGCTCGCGGGCTACGAGACGGTCGCGCCGGTCTTGTCCGAGGACCGCGCCGTCATGCCCGCGCTCATGATGCTGCGGCGGATCCAGCTCACCGCCTGGATCGCGAGCCACGCCGAGACGCCGACCGCGCAGTCGATGGGCGACGCTTACACGCACGGAACGCTCGCGCTCGCCGAGCGCTACCTCTCTTCCCGATGACGCAAGGCCAGGCCATGTCCGCGGCGAGCCGCCAGATCCTGAAGCTCAACGCCTATGACGCGGCCGCGCCCGCCGAACTCGACGCCGACGTCGCGCGGCTCGTGGAGCGCCGGCAGGCCACGATGGGCCCGACCTCGGTGCTGTTCTACGAGAAGCCGCTGCATGTGGTCTCGGCCGAGGGCGTCTGGCTCCAGACCGCCGACGGTGCGCGCTATCTCGACGTCTACAACAACGTCCCCTCGGTCGGGCACTGCAACCCGCGCGTCGTGAAGGCGATCGCCGACCAGGCCGCGCAGCTCAACATCCACACGCGCTATCTCTACGACGTGGTGCACACCTACGCCGAGCGGCTGCTCGCCACCTTCGGCGCGCCGCTCGACAAGGTCGCGTTCTGCTGCACCGGCAGCGAGGCCAACGACCTTGCGCTCCGCATCGCGACCGCGGCCACGGGCAAGCGCGGCTTCGTCGTCACCGAGGCCGCCTATCACGGCAACACCGCCGCCGTGACCGACGTCTCGCCGTCCTCGCGCCCCGGAAAGCCGCTCGCGCCTCACATCCGCGCCGTGCCGGCGCCGATCGGGGCCGGGCTCGAGGCCTTCGCCAGCAATGTCGAGGCGGCGATCGCGGATCTCGAGCGCTCCGAGTTCGGCTTCGCCGGGCTGATCGTCGACACGATCTTTTCGAGCGACGGCGTCGCGGCGGATCCGGCCGGCTTCCTGAAGGACGCGGTCGAAGCGACGCACCGCGCCGGCGGCCTCTTCATCGCCGACGAGGTGCAGCCTGGGTTCGGGCGCACCGGCGCAGCCATGTGGGGCTTCGTTCGCCACGGCGTCGCGCCCGACGTCGTCACCATGGGCAAGCCGATGGGCAACGGCATGCCGATCGCGGGCGTCGTCTCCAGCGCCCCGCTGCTGAAGGCGTTTGCGGACTCGACCGGCTACTTCAACACGTTTGGCGGCAACCCCGTGACCACCGCGGCGGCGCTCGCCGTGCTCGATGAGATCGAGGAGCGCGGGCTCGTCGCGAACGCGGCCGATGTCGGCGGCCACCTGCTCGCCCGGCTGCGGGGGCTGACGAACCGGCGCGGCCAAATCGGCGAGGTGCGCGGCGCGGGGCTCTATCTCGGCGTCGATTTCGTGCGCGACGGCGCGCCCGCGCCCGAGACCGCGACCCGCGTGATCAACGCGCTGCGCGAGCGAAAAATCCTGATCGGGGCCGCGGGGCTCTACGGCAACGTGCTGAAGATCCGCCCACCGCTGGTGTTCGAACGCGCCCACGCCGACATGCTGGTCGACGCGCTGGACGAGGTGCTGGCGGAGGGCTGACAGCCCACTTGTCCCGGACTTGATCCGGGACCCAGAGCCGAGGCGCTTTCCGACGAAGGCTTTGACTTGACCGCGTTTGCTGGCCCAGCCGTGTCGGCTCTGGGTCCCGGATCAAGTCCGGGACAAGGGGGCGCTAGTCCCCCATGGCGTCGAGCGCGCCGGGGCTTTCGGGGAGCACCTGGCCGCCGTCGACCACGATGGTCTGGCCCGTGACGTAGCCAGCGCCCTCGCTTGCGAAATAGAGCGCGGCGTTGGCGATGTCCGACACCGCGCCGAGGCGCTTCATCGGGATGCAGGCGCTCATTTGGTCGAGATAGTCCTGGCCCATGCCGGCGAGCCCCTCGGTCAGGATGTTGCCCGGCATCACCGCGTTGACCGTGATCCCGAAGGGCGCGAGCTCGACGGCCGCCGTGCGCATGAAGCCGAGCTGGCCGGATTTGCTCGCCCCGTAATGCGACCAGCCCGGATAGCCGGTGATCGGCCCGGTGATCGACGAGGTCAGCACGATGCGGCCCGCGCCGGCCGCCTTCATGGCCGGCAGCACGGCCTGGGCGGAAAACACCGTGCTCTTGAGGTTGGCGTTGATGACGAGGTCGAAATCCGCCTCGGTCATCTCGGAGAGCTTGGCCGACGGGAAAATGCCGGCGTTGGCGCAGAGCACGTCGATCGCGCCGTAGCGCTCGACGGCCGCGGCCGCCATCGCCTTCGCGGCTTCGGGCCTGGAGAGGTCCGCGGCGAAGCCCGAGGCGCCGCCGCCGATCTCGGCTGCGACCGCGCTCGCTTCCGCCTCGTTGCGCGAGACCACCAGCACCGAATAGCCGGCGTCGGAAAAGCCCTTGGCGATGCCCTTTCCGATGCCTTTCGAGCCGCCAGTGACGATCGCGATGCGGGTGCGGTCTGAACTCATCGGGCGCCTCTGGGCCAAAGAAAGGAGAGGCCAAAAGCTTGCCTATCGATGAGGCGTTGTAAACCCAACATCTGCCTGTTGTTGATCCAACAGTTCCCGTCCGACCCGCCAAGCTCAAGCGCTGCCTCACGAATCCGTGAGGCACAGTTGATGCATGGGCTTTTCGAGACGCGAAACGGGAGAGGGTCGCATGTCGAGCATTGATGCAACGTCGTCGTCGCTGGCGGCGCCAAGCTCCGGGATGGACGTCGCGAGCCGAAGCGACGTGCACAAGCTGCATGGCGGGGCGATCGGCCTCGTCGGCGTGCTGCAGCTCACCGTGACGGGGGCTGCGCCCATCACCGCGATGCTCGGCAACGTGCCGATCGTGGTCGGCAACGGCGTCGGCGTCGGCGCGCCCGCCGCCTTCCTGTTCGCCACGATCGTGCTGACGATCTTCTCGGTCGGCTACGCCGAGATGGCGCGGAAAGTCTCGGCCGTCGGCGGCTTCTACTCCTTCATCAGCCACGGGCTCGGCCGCGAGTCGGGGATGGCGCTCGCGCTGGGGTCGATCGTCGCCTATTCGGTGTTCGAGGCCTCGCTCGCAGGCGGTTTCGCCTATTTCGCCTCCGCCAAGCTCGCCGGTTGGGGGATCACGATCCCATGGCCCTACCTCTCCATGGTGATGCTCGCGGCCGTCGCGGCGTGCTCCTATTTCGACGTGAAGATCTCGGTCGCGATCCTGGGCGTGGCGCTCATCGGCGAGGTCATCGCGCTCACCGTGTTCGACATCGGGGTGTTCACCAACTCCGGCGTGACCGCCAATCCCGCGGCGCTCAATCCGCTCGCGGCCTTCCAGGGGTTCGACGCGCCAGGCGGGAGCCTGACCGCGGGCGTCGCCTCGATCGGCCTGTTCTTCGCCTTCTGGAGCTGGGTCGGCTTCGAGATGGCGCCGAACTACGCCGAGGAGTCAAAAAACCCCAAGAAGATCATCCCGCTGTCGCTTTACATCTCGGTGATCTCGCTCGGGATCTTCTACATCATCACCAGCTGGGCGGCGCTTTCGGCCTATCCGACGCCCGCCGACGCGATCGCCGCCGGCCAGACCGACGCCGCGAACTTCTTCATGAAGCCAGCTTCGACGCTTGTCGGCCCATGGCTCGGCGACGCGATGAGCTACCTCATCCTGATCTCGTCCTTCGCCTGCGGGATGGCGTTCCACAACACCGCCTCGCGCTATCTCTACTCGCTCGGCCGCGAGGGCATTCTGCCGAAGGCCGTCGGCAAGACGCACCCGGTCTACAAGGCGCCCTACGTCGCCTCATTCACCCAGTCGGCGATCGCCGCGGTTCTGGTCATCGTGTTCGCCGCGGCGCTCGGCATGGACGATCCGAACCAGGCCTATGCGGGCCTCTACGGCCTGATGGCGCTGTTCGGCACCACGCTGATCCTCGTGGCGCAGGCGGTCGTGTCGGTCGCCATCATCGCCTATTTCAAGCGCGAGCATCCGCAGGACCACCACTGGTTCAAGACGCTGGTCGCCCCCGCGATCGCCTTCGTGGCGCAGGTGGCGGTCATCGTCATGCTGGTGGCCAACCTCGACTTCCTCTCGGCCGGCTACGCCTTCGCCAAGTGGATCCCGGGGCTCACCGTCGCGATCCTCGCGATCGGCTTCGGCGGCGCGATGATCCTGAAGCGCATGAACCGGGCGAAATACGACTCGATCGGCCGGATGATCTACCAGGGCGTGGACTGAGCCGACCCCGTCGCGCCCGTCCCGGAAGCCGGGGCGGGCGCGACCGCCACCTTCAAGGGCGCAGGCGCTCGACCGGCGGGGCGCCGCCAGCGACGATCGGAAGCGCCTCGACGTAGCGGAGAAACGCCCGCGCCCACTCGGGCGCGAATTTCGGCTCGTGATGGTAGACGTGGACCGGGAAGGTCTCGTCGGCCCAGTCGGGCAGCAGCCGGACGAGGCGGCCCTCGGCGAGATGGGGCTGCGCGTAGATCTCGAGCGGCTGACCGACGCAGAGGCCGCCGAGGCACGCGCCCATCAGCGAGCCGGCGTCGTTGACCGTCACGCGCCCCGTAACCGAGATCGGCACGGTCTCGCCGGCGCGCACGAACTCCCAGTCGAACGGGCGTCCGGTGGCGGGATTGCGCATCAGAACGCAGTCGTGGCCGGTTTCGAGATCGCGCGGCTCGCCGGGCGCGCCGCGCCGCTCGAGATAGGCCGGCGAGGCGCAGGTGACGACCGCCACGTCCATTAGGCGCCGGCAGATCAGCGGGCTCGCCTGCGCGTCGCCGAAGCGGAAGGCGAGGTCGAACCCGTCGGCCACGAGGTCGCCGAGCCGCTCCTGCACGACGATCTCGACGTCGAGCTCGGGATGGGCCGCGAGGAACGGCTCAAGCGCGGGCGTCAGCACGTGCTGGGCGAAGATCCGGTCGGCGTTGACGCGCAGGAGGCCCGTGACGGCGCTGGTCGTCTCGCGCGCGTCGAAGGCCGCGGCCTCGATGCCGGCGAGCAGCGGCGCGACGGCCTCGTAGAAGCGGCGGCCCTCGTCGGTGAGGGTGACGGCGCGCGACGTGCGGTGAAAGATCCGGACGCCGACGCGCTGCTCGAGCCGCGACACCGCCCGGCTCACCGCCGGCTGGGTGAGCCCCAGCGCCTGGGCGGCGCGCATGAAGTTGCCGGCGCGCACGACCGCCGAAAGGACGCCGACCCCGCTTAGGAGCCGGCTGTCGAAGGTCTGCTTGGTCATGAGCGCCCGTCAGTCCGCGAGAACCGACGGGTCGCATAGCCTCAAAGCGCGCGGCGCTCCAGCGCGCCGCGCCGAAGTCGTCCGGTCCGGGAGATCAGTTCCAGGTGTGGAGCAGCGTCTTGAGGCCGCCGTCCTGCTTCTCGAGCACGTTGATCCAGTTGCCGCTGAAGGTCTTCTTCTGGCCGCCCTCGGACGGGCCGGTCATCTCCCAGCGGCCGGTGGCGACCACGACGTCGCCCTTTGTGCGGACCGACTGGACCGTGATCTTGTGGCCGTCGAAGCCCTTTTCTTTGAGGCCGGCGAAGAACGCCTTGATGTCGGCGCCGGAGCGCTGGTCGGCGTTGGTCACGAGCACCGCGTCCTTCGAATAGAAGGCCGAGAGGTCGTCGAGCTTGCCGCCGTTGTAGGCCGCGTCCCACTTGTCGGCCGCGCCCTGGACGTCGGCCGTGCTGGTCTCGGCTAGAGCCGCGCCCGAAAAGGCGAGCGCGCCCGCCAGAACCGCCGAGCGCGCGAAGGAAGCCAGGGTCATCGTCCATCCTCTCGTCGCCCCGCAGGCCGTCGCCGGGCGGCGGCCTGCGACCATGGGTCGGGGCGCCGGGCGAGCCGAGAGGAGCGTGGGTCACGTGTGCCCGCGGACCCTAGACGGCCGGCTCCTCTGCCGAAAATGAATTCGGATCATGTCTGAGATGACTGAAAGTATGGGCGCGTACGGGCGCCGCCGAACGCCAGGCGGGAGATCGTCTCATGGCGGCATGGAGGCGGTGAGCGAGGCCGGACCCGTCAAACTCGGGCGCGCCGTCTCGGGCGTCAAAAACGAACGCGGCGGGGACATGCCCCGCCGCGCCGCCGTCCGTTACGGCCTTGGCCGTGACGTCCCCCGTCTTAGAACTTCACCGCCGCGCTCATGATCACCGAGCGGCCCGGCTCGTAGAGCGGCGTCACGTTGCCGAACTCGCTGCCGTAGCTGGCGCGGCTGCCGTAGGTGTTGTCGAAGATGTTCTTCACGTCTACGCGCAGCGTCGTTTCAAAACCGACCGTCTGAGGCTTCCATTCGAGGAACGCGTTGACGACCTCGTAGGCCTTGAAGTGCTTGAGGCGATAGCGCTCGCCGGTGTTCTCGTCATAGGCGAAGCCGACGCGCTTGTACTTCGGCGCGATCTCGGCGTCGGCGCCGATGGTGACGTTGTGCTGCGTGAAGGTGTGGGCCGCGGTCAGGGTGATGATGTCGCCGACCGGCGTCGCGATGTAGTTGCCGGTGTCGGCGTCGCCGCGCCGGCCGTTGATGTCGACGTCGATATGGGCCCACTTGATCCGCGCGAAGCCGGTGTCCCAGGCGTAGCCGGCGCCGACCTCGAAGCCGCGCGTCTTGAGGTCGGGCGCCCAGACCGCGCCGAGCCGGTCCCGCAGCGCCGGGCCGCCGAACCCGTCGGGATCGTAGGCGTTCGAATATTTGGCGTTGCGGGCGTTGTCGATGTTGGTGCCGAATACGCTGCCTTCGACGGTGAAGCCGTTGTGCTTGGCGACGAGGCCGAGCGTCACGTTGTCGGCGACGGTCGCCCTCAGCTTCTGCCCGGCTCCCTCATAGAGCCAGAGGTGGTTGAACACGAAGTTCTCGGCGAGCGGCACGCCGCCCCACACGTGGCTGTACGCCGCCTTCGCCGTCAGAAGGTCGTCGATCAGCTCGTATTCGCCGGAGACGTTGCCGCTCAGGCCGCCGTGGTTCTTCTTGGCGCCGGGCGAGTCGTTGACGCCGCGGAACCACTGATAGTCGGCGCGGCCGCCGAAGGAGAGGTGGAAGCGGTCGATAGGCTCCAGCCGCGCCTGCGCGAAGGCGCCTGCCTGGGTCGAGCGCTCCCGCGCGGGAAGGTCGAAGTCGACGGGCGAGTAGTCGATGCGGGCGCGGTCGCGGCGGAAGTCGACGCCGGCGACCACGGTGCCCTTCTCGAACGAGAACTTGTTCTCGGCCTTGGCGCTGTAGGTCGAGGTGTCGCCCATCGCGTCGCGGGCGTAGGCGAAGATGCGGTCGCCGCCCGGGGTCGTGTCGCCGGTCCATTCCCAGATGGGGAGACCGACCTTGGTCTTGCTCCAGGAGGCGACGATCTTCGGGTCCCACCAGCCTTCGGGCGTGGTGTCGGTGTAGGTGAAGACGGCGTTCTGGCGGTCGAGATCGTAACGGCGGGTCTTCGGTTCGCCGACGCGGCCGGCGATCTCGAAGTCCCCGCCGTTCGCGCGGTAGGGGCGATAGGCGTCGTCGCTCACCCGCTCATAGCTGAACTCGAAGCGATCGCCCGAGTCGGCCTCGTAGGCGACCTTGCCGAGGCCGCTCGTGAGATGCGTCGCGGTGCCGCCCACCTTGTCGCCGTTGCCCGCCTTGTATTTGCCGCCGCGCGCGACGTTGAAAAAGCCGAGGACCTCGAAGCCGTTGTGGCGGCCAAAAAGGCCGAGGTTCTGGCTGAAGACGGCGCCGTTGGTGTTGAAGGTGGCCTTCGAGAAGCCGCCCCAGTCCTTCGAGGCGGCCGGCGAAATCCCGTCCTTGGTGACGAGGCCGGGAACCGACGCTGAGGCCGGGCCGAGAAGGTCGACGACGTCCTTGGTCTCGTAGGCGATCGAGCCCGCGAGCGCGGCGAAGCCGGCGTCGGCCGGCGCCACGCCCGCGTCGACGCGGGCCGTCTTCAGCAGCGAGGGGTCGATCACCGTCGTGGCGTTGTGGTGGAACACCTTGTTGTTCTGCGGCGCGCCGTCGATCGAGACCGCGAGGTTGTTCTCCTCGACGCCGTGGACATAGACCTTCTGGCTGAGCGGGATGGAGCTGCCGACCTGGATGCCGGGCTCGCCCGCGAAGACGTCGCGAATGTCGTTCGGCTGCTTGCGCTCCATCTCCTGCGCGGTGACGTCGTACTTGCCGTCGCCGCCGTCCGAACGGCGGACGTTCTGGCCGATGACGTCGATCGGCTCCAGCGTCTCGGCCTCGGTCGCGAGCTGGACCGGCTGGATCTCGCCGACGCGCTCGAGCGTCACGGTGCGCGGGCCCGCGGCGCGGAACCGGAGGCCGGAGCCTTCGAGCAGCTTCTTGAGCGCGCTTTCGGTGTCCTGACGGCCGACCACCGCCGGGGCCTCGCCTTCCAGACGCTGCGCGCCGGGACGGACCACCTGGACGCCGGTCGTGGCGGTGAAGTCGGCGAGCGCGGCGAGCAGCGGTTTTTTCGGGATGTCGAAGCTGTAGACCGCCGGGTAGGACGGCTCGGCCGCAGCCGGCAGGGCGCCCGCGAGCGCCGCGGCGAGCACCGACGCGCCGCCGAGCAGCGCGCTACGCACATGAATTCCCATAATCCGCCGTCCCCGAACACGCACCGGGCGGCCGCCCCCGCGGCCGCCTCTCACAAGCCGAACGGCTCAGGGCGCGCGGCGCCTCAAAAAAACCTGGCGGAAAAGAGTCGGCGGGACGGCGGAAGGACGAGGCGTCAGCGATAGACCAGCGTGGCGAGGCCGGGGGCGGACGCGGTGCGCAGCCCGAGGCCGCTGCGGAGGGCCTCGATCAGCGCCTGCGGATCTTCGGCGCGGAAGACGCCCGACAGCCGCAGAGCGCGCACTTCGGCCTGCGGCGCGATCACGCGCCCGCCCGCCATCCGGGCGATCTCGCGGAACACGTCTTCGAGCGGGGCGGCGTCGAGCACCAACAGGCCGCGCCGCCAGGCGAGCGCCGTCGAGGGGTCGACGGCCTCCGGAGCCAGGAGGCGGCCGTCGCGGCTCGCCACCTGCTGTCCGGGCGTCAGACGCAGATGCTCGCCGCCCTCCGCCACGCTGACCGACCCGTTCTCGACGGTGACGACGCCCCGGTCGCGGTCGACGCCGAAGGCCGTGCCGGTCACGCGCACGTCGATGTCGCGGGCATGGACCAGAAAGGGGCGGGTCGGATCGGGCGCGACGTCGAACCAGGCGCGCCCACGCAGCAGCTCGACCTCGCGCCGGCCGTTCGAGAAGCGCTCGGACACCGCGCTGTCGGCGTCGAGGAAGAGCGAAGACCCATCCTCGAGCGCGACCGAGAGGCTTTCGCCCGGCGGCGTCGCGTGGTCGGCGCGGGCCCGCGCGATCAGGCCGGGGTCGCGCCAGACGATGACGGCGAGACATGCGGCCATGAGCATGATCGCGACGGCCGCGCGGCCGAACCTGCGGCGCGGCGCAGGCGCGGCGCGCCGCGCCGCGGCGGCGGCGGCGGCCGCCGGTCTGTCGAGTTCGCGCCACAGGCGCTCGACCTCGGCGAAGGCGCGGCCGTGCTCGGCGTCGGCCTCCAGCCAGCGGCCGAAAGCCTCGCGGTCGGCCGGCGTCGCCTGCGAATTTCCAAGGCGCACGAACCACGCCGTCGCTTCGCGCTCGATCCTTTCGGACCGGGCGCCGTCGTCCCCCGTCGGCTGCATCAGACCCGCGTCGTTCCCGGCTGCGTTTCGCCCGTTATGATATCGGAACGCTCGAGGGTCGACGCCCCCTCAATTCAGGCGCGACGTCGGCGCCAGTCGCGGCAGAAGGAGAGCGCGGAGATCATCTCCTTCTCCACCGTCGAGACCGAGACGCCGAGGCGGGAGGCGATCTCGGGATAGGGGACTTCGTCGACCTTGTTCATCAGGAACACCCGTCGCGTGCGCTCGGGCAGCGCCTCGATGGCGGCGAGCAGCGCGTCGAGCTCCTGACGGCTCGCCGTCGCCTGGTCGGGAGCCGCGAGCCCCGGGGCGAGCTGCTCCTCGGTCATGCGGGCCGCATAGGCCGTGCGCACGCGTGACGCCCGCATGGCGTCGCGCGCCAGATTCTGCGTGGTGCGGACCAGAAGCCCGACGTCGTCGGCCTCGACCTTGCGGCCCGAGAGCTTGACGAAGGCGTCCTGCACGACGTCCTCGGCGGCGTCGCGACACCCCGTGATGCGTCGCGCGATGCGCCTGAGACGGCCATGTTCGCTCGCGTAGAAGCCCGACAGGGCGGAGATCGACGACACGTTCGGCATCACGTCTTCTCGGCAGGCCGGCGCCGCTCGCGACGCGCAGAGGCGTCTTGAGGCGGCGATCGAGTGCGGTTCGCCGGCGTACTTGCGAATGGCTGTCACAAAGACAAAAACATGCAAGGCAAGTCAATCACTTTGTAAAACATCAGTTTATTATAATTCTAAAATGTGGTCGTCCAGCAACTCAAAGCATCGTCTTCAAAGATGATGTAGAACGAAGGGGCGGCCGTCGATGGTCTCGACGCGCATCGAGAAGCCGAAGACGTCGCTCAACGTGTCCGCCGTCAGGATCTCGGCCGGAGGCCCGTCGGCGACGACCCGGCCCGCGCGCATGCACACGATCCGGTCGGCCCAGGCGGCGGCGTGGTTGAGGTCGTGCAGCACGACCACGATCGTGCGGCCGCGCTCGTCGGCGAGCGTGCGGAGGCGCCGCATCAGGTCGCGGGCGTAGGCCATGTCGAGATTGTTGAGCGGCTCGTCGAGCAGCAGGCACGGGGTGTCCTGCGCATAGGCCATCGCCACGAGCGCGCGCTGGCGCTGGCCGCCGGACAACGTCTCGACGAAACGCTCGGCCAGCGGCTCGAGATCGAAAGCGGCGAGCGCCTGCGCCACCATTTCGCGGTCCTGCGCCGTCATGCGCCCGCGCGAATGCGGAAACCGGCCGAAGCCGACGAGCTCGCGCACGCGCAGCCGGCTCGCGACGCCCGGATCCTGCCGCAGGATCGCGAGGCGCCGCGCAAGCTCGCGCGAGGGCGCGGTCGCGACCGAGAGGCCGTCGACCGTGACGGCGCCGGTTTCGAGCGGCCGCAGCCGCGCGACGAGCGACAGCAGCGTCGATTTTCCCGCGCCGTTCGGGCCGACGAGCGCGGTGACGCCGTCCTTGGCGATGTCGAGCGAGACCTCGGTCAGGATCGCGGCGCCGCGGATGGCGAGCGATACCCCCTCGATGCGGATCATCGCCGGACCTCCATGAACAGCAGCGCCAGGAACATGATGCCCCCGACGAACTCGATCACGATCCCGAGCGACGTCGCGCCGCCGAGCCCGTGCTGCAGCAGCGCCTGCCCGCCAACGAGCGCGATCGTCCCGACGAGCGCGGCGGCCGGGAGGAGAGCGGCGTGGCGGCGGGTGCCGACCGCGCGTTCGGCGAGCGCCACCACCACGAGGCCGAGGAAGACCACCGGTCCGACGAGCGCGGTGGAGGCGGCGACGAGGCCTGCGGTGACCGCCATGAGGCCGGCGGTCGCCCGCCGCCAGTCGACGCCCAGTCCGGTCGCGGCGTCGCGGCCGAGCGCGAGCACGTCGAGCTCATGGCGGGCCCGCCAGGCGAGGCCCGAGCCGATCGCGGTCACGATCGCGGCGATCGCCAGGAGGTCCGGGCGGATCGCGGTGAAGCTCGCAAAGCTCGAGACCTGCGCGATGGAAAAGTCGTTGGGGTCGATCAGCCGCGAGAGCAGGCCCGCGAGGCTGCGGAACAGCACGCCCGCGACGACGCCCGCGAGCAGCAGCAGCGTCATGTCGAGCCGGGCCTTCAGCATCGGCAGCACGAGCGCGAGCGACAGCGCCATCAGCAGCCCGACGTCGGCCAGGAATTTCAGCCGCGGGTCGAGGCTCGCGAAGCCGAGGCCGCCGAGCGTGAAGATCAGCGCGGTCTGGCCGAACATGTAGAGCGCGTCGATCCCCATGATCGAGGGCGTCAGGATGCGGTTGCCCGTGATGGTCTGGAACAGCACGGTCGAGACGCCGATCGCCGTCGCGACCGTGACGAGCCCGGCGAGCCGCACGCCTCGGAGCTCCAGCGCGAAGGCGACGTCGCCGCGGATGTTGAGCGCGAGATAGGCGCCCGCGACGGCGAGCGCGGCGAGCGCGAGCGCGCCCAGTCGCCAGGCGGCCCCCTCAGGCATCGGCGGGCCGCTTGAGCAACAGCGCCAGGAACAGCCCCGCGCCGACGACGCCGAGCACCACGCCGACCGGGATTTCGTAGGGATAGCGCAGCAGGCGGCCGGCGAGGTCGCAGGCGAGCGTCAGCCCGGCGCCCGACAGCGCGACGAGGGGGAGGGCGCCGCGCACGTCGTCGCCGCGCAGCCGCGTCACGAGGTTCGGCGCGACGAGCCCGACGAAGGGCACGACGCCGACGGTCACCACGGTGACGGCCGCCGTCACCGAAACGATCAGCAGCCCGACCTGCATCATCCGGGCGTAGTCGAGGCCGAGCCCCACGGCCGTCTCCTGCCCGAGCGACAGCACGGTGAGGCGGTCGGCCGTCCACCAGGCGAGCGCGATCATCAGGGCGGCGGCCCAGAGGATCTCGTAGCGGCCGCGCAGCACGCCGGAGAACTCGCCGACGGTCCAGACCTCGAGATACTGGATCATGTCGAAGCGCCAGGCCGCGAAGGTGAGACCTGCGCCGAGCGTCGCGCCATAGACGAGGCCGACGAGCGGGGTGAGGTAGGGCTGGTCGGGCGGCAGCCGCCGCGCGACGGCCAGAAACAGCGCCGTGCCGGCGAGCGCCGCAAGCGTCGCGATCGCGGTCTTGACCGGCAGGGAGGCGGCGGGAAACAGCAGCGTGGCGGCCAGCAGGCCGAGCCCCGCGCTCTGCGCGCTTCCGGCGGTCGCGGGCTCGACGAAGCGGTTGCGCGCCAGCGTCTGCATCACGAGGCCCGCGATCGCGAGCGCGGCCCCGGCGAGGATCGCCGCGAGGGTGCGGGGCGCGCGGCTTTCGAACAGGATCTGCGCGTCGAAGTCGCCGGCTCCGACGGCGAGGCTCGTGGCGACGAGCGCGGCTCCCGCCAGCAGTCCGCAGGCGAGACGCCTCACTTGGCCGCCGAGAACGCGCGCGTCACCGTGTCGAGCACCCGCATGGTGGCCTGAACGCCGCCGGCCGCGATGTAGACGTCGGCGGCCGGCAGGAAGATCACCTGATGCTTGCGCCAGGCCGTGGTCCCGGCCACGAGCTCGTTGTCGAGCGTCGCGCGGGCGTTCTGCTCGCCCGCGCCGAGCGCGGCCGCGCGGTCGACCACGATCAGCCAGTCGGGATCGGCCTTGGCGATGAACTCGAACGACGCCGCCTCGCCATGCACCGCCGCGCCGATGCGCTCGACCGCGGGGCTAATCCCAAGTCCCGCATGCAGCCAGCCGAAGCGCGAGCCCGCGCCGTAGACGGTGATCTTGGGCCCGTTGGTCATCAGGATCAGGGCTTTGCCCTTGCCCGCGACCGCCGCGCGCGCGGCCGAAACCGCGGCGTCGAGCTTTTCCTCTATGGCCCTGGCCTGCGCCTGCCGGCCGAACAGCGCCCCATAGGCGTCGAGCCGCTCGCGGGATTCGGCCAGAAGGTCGGCTCCCGCCATGGTCATGTCGATCGTCGGGGCGACGCGCGACGTCGAGGCGGAGCGGGGCGAGGAGCGGCCGCCGACGATGATAAGGTCGGGTCGGAGCGCGTTGAGCGCCTCTAGGTCGGGCTCGAACAGCGTGCCGACCGGCTCGGCCTTCTTCGCGACGGTCTCGAGCTGGGGCACGAAAATGGTCGCCGGAGCGCCCGCGGGCGCGACGCCGAGCGCGTCGAGCGTGTCGATCGCGGCCACGTCGAACACCGCGACGCGCTTCGGCGTCTCGGCGATCGCGGCGAGCCCCGTCGCGGTGCGGATCTCGACGGCCTCGGCCGCGCCGCTGACGCAGGTCAGGAACGCGAGGCTGGCGAGGAGGCGGATCAAGGTCATGGCGGGCTCGGCGACGGCTACGGAGTGAACGGGCGAGCCCGCCTTGCGTAAACGATCGAACCCGCCGCGTCCCTCATCGCGAGCGCGCCGTCGCCCGCCGCCTCACCTGCGGCGCGTGACGAACTTCGTCCGCAGATACGCTTCGAGGCCTTCCGTGCCGCCCTCGGAGCCGTGGCCGCTGTCCTTGAAGCCGCCGAACGGCGTCTCGGGCACGCCGAGGCCGAAATGGTTGATGGTGACCATGCCGGCCTCCATCTCGTCGGCGATGCGGTCGGCCGCGTTCAGCGAGTTGGTGAAGGCGTAGGACGCGAGCGCGAAGGGCAGGCGCCGCGCCTCGTCGAGCGCCTCGTCGAGCGAGGAGACCCGGTTGACGATGGCGACCGGGCCGAACGGCTCCTCGTTCATGATGCGCGCCGACAGCGGAACGTTCGCCAGGATGGTGGGGGCGTAGAAGAAGCCCTGATTGCCGATGCGGCGCCCGCCCGTGCGGATCTCGGCGCCGTTCGCGGCGGCGTCCTGGATCAGCGCGTCGACGCCCTCGACCCGGCGGGCCTGCGCGAGCGGGCCCATCTTGACGCCGTCCTCCATGCCGTCGCCGACCTTGATGGCTTCCGCCTTCTCCGTGAAGGCGTCGACGAAGCGGTCGAACACCTTGTCGTGGACGAGGAAGCGGGTCGGCGAGATGCAGACCTGGCCGGCGTTGCGGAATTTCGACGCCGCGGCCGCGCCCGCGACCGCCTCCGGGTCGACGTCCTCGGTCACGATGAAGGGCGCGTGGCCGCCGAGCTCGAGCGTCGTGGGCTTCAGGTGCTGGGCGGCGAGCGCGCCGAGATGGCGGCCGACCGGCACGGAGCCCGTGAACGACACCTTCTGGATGATCGGCGAGGCGATCAGCTTCTCGGAGATTTCGGCCGGGACGCCGAATACGAGGTTCACCACGCCTTCCGGAACGCCGGCTTCCTCAAAGCACTTCACCAGCTCGACCGCGCAACTCGGGGTCTCCTCGGGCGCCTTGACGATGATCGAGCAGCCGGCCGCGAGCGCCGAGACGATCTTGCGCACCACCTGGTTGACCGGGAAGTTCCACGGGCTGAAAGCCGCGACCGGCCCGATCGGCTCCCGAAGCGAGATCTGGGTGACGTCGCTCGCGCGCGCCGGGATCAGCCGGCCGTAGGCGCGGCGGCCTTCCTCGGCGTTCCATTCGGTGTGCTCGGGCGCGAGCGCGGCCTCGATCCGGGCTTCGGCGATCGGCTTGCCCTGCTCGGCGGTGATGGCCCGCGCCATCGCCTCGTGGCGCTCGCGCATGTGGCCGGCGGCCTTGCGCATGATCTTCGAACGCTCGACCGGGCTCATGGCCTTCCAGACCAGAAAGCCCTTTTGGGCGGCGGCGAGCGCGCGGTCGAGATCGGCCTCCTCCACGAAAGGAACCTCGCCGGTCTGCTGGCCGGTCGCGGGGTTCAGGATCTTGCCGCGGCGCTTGCCCGAACCTTCGGTCCACACGCCGTCGATGAAGAGGGATGCTGACATGAGAAATAAGCCTTGGCCTGAAAATGAAGAACGGCGGCGCATCCGGCAGGACGCGCCGCCGTTTCGGTCGTGCGGGAATTAAGTCGCGGAGGCCGGCGCGTCCATTGCGCGGGCGGAATAGACCAGCGCCGCGCCTGCATTGAGCGCCACCGCGACGGTGAGCGCCTCCATGATCTCCTCCTTGCCGGCGCCGGCGTCCTTGGCGGCCTGCGTGTGGACGGCGATGCAGCCGTCGCAGCGCGCCCGGTCCCCCGGGGAGCGGACGGTTCGACCTGTTCGTCGAGGAGCCTCTTGCCCGCGATACCCCCGCGGGGTAAATTCAGGTCATGCAGTGCAGCACCAAGGCGTCTTGCGGGAAGCGTTTGAGCCGGATCGAAGGTCAGGTCCGCGGCATCGCGCGCATGCTGGAGGAAGGCCGCTACTGCATCGACGTGGTGACCCAGATCTCCGCCGTTCGGGCCGCGCTGAAGCGGGTCGAGGAGGAGATCCTCAAGGACCATGTCGGCCACTGCGTCGAGGCCGCCATCCAGTCGGGCGACAAGGACGAGCAGCGCCAGAAGGTCGCCGAGCTCGTCAGCGTTCTCGGCAGAGTCCGCGGCTGACGCTGCGCCCGTTCCCGCATTCGGTCGCCCCGCCGGCGCGGGCGCGGTTCCGCTGAGGGACGAACTGCCGAGCGCTCGCGGCGCGCTCAGGTCGTCGGCGTGCTCATGCTCCACATCACGTCGAACATGGCGGCCTGGAAGGCGGCGTATTCCGCGCTGTCCAGGATGAGGCCGTAGCTCTCCCGCGCGGACGAGATCACGCAGACCTTCGTTCCGTAGATGAAGCAGGTCATCGCCAGATTGTGGGCGGCGGGCGCATAGCGCAATTCGCGCTTCTCGCCGGCGCTCGACGGCCAGATCGGCGCGATGTCGCGCTCCTCGGAACGGATCACGCGCAGCCAGATGCCGCGCCGCGCGCGCTCTTTCAGATAGCGCTCCATCTCCTCGAGCCCGGGCTCGGCCATCAGCTCGCGCATCGAAAGCGTTGCGCGGAGCTCCTTCTGCTCGCCCGTCAGCGTGTCCCAGAGGGCCTCGCGGATGCCCTCGGGGCCGGGGTGGAAGCGGACGTTCGGCTGGCCGTTCTCGTGGTGATACATCGAGCGCAGCGTCGGCATGACGTCCTCGAGCATCTGCCGGCGCGCTTCCGCCCGCTCGAGCAGGATGCCCGGATCCTGCGCCACCACGAAGCGGCGCTTGCCGTGGTCGACGAAGCGCACCAGCCCCTCGTCCTCGAGCTTGGCCAGCCCGTCATGGGCCGTGGTGCGCGCCATGCCGGCGCGCGAGGCGACCTCGGTCACCGAGCCGCCGCCGAGGCCGATCGCCGTCACATAGAGCCGGTAGAGCGTCCCCGTAATCCCGATCCGGGCGAGCTTTTCCTCAAGATCCACGCGGCGTTCCTGTTGTTATTCCGCGGCGCAGCATGTCCGATATCGCCCTGCGCGTCCATGTGTCGGTTTAAGCCGACAATTGGTGAGTGTCAGGATCAAATTTCAGGCGCCGTTGCGTCAGTTATCTGCTGATTTATGAAGGCAATGCATTCGCATTGGTCAGGTATGGCGCGTTTTTGGCGTTGACGGTTATGGCCGACACTTTCATGGATTGATCGTCAACCACAGGCGACGGGGTCCGACCGACCGCCTCAGCCGGGTCGTGGGATCGAACATGCTCATGGAAATGAAGGCCGAAGCCGCCCCCGCTTCCGTCTCCGCCGGCCGAGCCAAGCGCGGCGGCCTCGCCGTCCTGTTCGCCGATCGATCGGTGCGCGCCGCGCTCGGCCTTGCGGCCTTCTTCGCGGTCTGGCAGGCGCTGACGAGCCTCGGGATCATCGACGGCTTTCTGCTGCCGTCCCCCGTGGCGGTCGCCGGCGCGCTGTGGGAGATGGCGCTCGACGGCTCGCTCTGGGTGCATCTCGGGGCCAGCCTGCAGCGCGTCGCGATCGGCTTCGCGATCGCCTGCGTGGTCGGGATCAGCCTCGGCCTCGTCTGCGGATGGTGGCGCGCGGTCGCGGATTTCGTGCGCCCCGTGGTCGAGGCGCTCCGGCCGATCCCGCCGCTCGCCTGGATCCCGATCACCATCCTCTGGTTCGGGCTCGGCGACTCGGCCTCCTACTTCCTGGTCTTCCTCGGCGCCGTGTTTCCGGCCTTCGTCGCAACCTACACCGCGGTCCGCGGCCTCGACCGCAACCAGATGAACGCCGCGCTCTGCCTCGGCGCAAAGCCCTGGCAGCTCTTTACCGACGTGCTGATCCCGGCCTCGCTGCCGATCATCCTGCCGGGCCTCAGGATCGCGCTCGGCGTCGGCTGGATGTGCGTGGTGACCGCCGAGCTGATCGCGGCCCAGACCGGCCTCGGCTACCTGATCCAGCAGTCCCGTATGCTGTTCCAGATCAACAACGTCGTGGCCGGCATGGTGGCGATCGGGCTCGTGGGCTTCGCGATGTCCGCGGTCCTTGAAAGCATCGAGCGCCGGGTGAACGCCTGGGCTCCTTCCGAGCGCAACTGAGCCGAGGAGCCGAACATCATGTCAGCCGCCGTCGCCCTCATGACGCCCCCGCCGCTCGCCGACGAGGCCCTGCCCGAGACCCAGATCGATATCCGCAACGTCGGCAAGGTCTATGGCGGCGGCGCGGACGCCGCCGTGATCGCCCTCGACGGGGTCAGCCTGAGCATCCGCCGCGGCGAGTTCGTCTCGCTGCTCGGGCCCTCGGGCTGCGGGAAGTCGACCCTGCTCAACATCATCGCGGGCTTCCAGTCGGCCTCGAGCGGCCAGCTGATGCAGAACGGCCGGGCGATCACGAAGCCCGACCCGTCCCGCACGGTCGTGTTCCAGGACTACGCGCTGTTCGGCTGGATGACGGTGCAGCAGAACGTCGAGTTCGGCCTGAAGGCCAAGGGCTTGGCCAGGCGCGAGCGGGCCGAGATCGCGCGCTCGCTGATCGACACGGTCCGGCTCACGGGCTTCGAGGACAAGTTCCCGCACCAGATCTCGGGCGGCATGAAGCAGCGCGCGGCCATCGCCCGCGCGCTCGCGCCCGATCCCGACATCCTGCTGATGGACGAGCCCTTCGGCGCGCTCGACGCGCAGACCCGCGTGCTGCTGCAGGAAGAAATCGCCCGCATTTCATCGGAGGCGAAGAAGACCGTCGTGTTCGTCACCCACGGCATCGACGAGGCGGTGTTCCTCGCCGACCGCGTGGTGGTGATGAGCCCGCGGCCGGGCCGCGTCCGAGAGGAGGTTCTCGTGCCGCTGCCGCGTCCGCGCACCGCCGAGATGCGCTCCGATCCTTGGTTCGTCTCCACCGTCAACGCGCTGTGGGAGACGCTGAAGCCCGAATGGCAAAAAGGGGAATAGACGTGACCGTGATGCTTTCTCGCCGTCGCTTCGGCCAGCTGTCGGCCGGTCTCGTCGGCTCCGCCGCGCTCGCCATGCCCGCGATCGTGCGTGCTCAAGGCTCGACCGACACGGTCAAGATGGGCTGGTTCAACACCACCACCGTCTCGGCCCAGATCGCCCATGTGCTGAAGCGCACCGACATCGCGGCCCGCAACGGGCTGAAGATGGAGATGATCCAGCTCAACGCCTCGCCGGCGGTGAACGAAGCGATCGTCTCGAACGCCGCCGACGTCGGCACGCTGTCAGACTTCGCCGCGGTCACCACCATGGCGGTCGGAGCGCCCGTCACCACCATCGCGTCTCAGGCGCGGTTCCGCTCGGCTGTGCTCGCCACCAAGAAGTCCGGCATCACCGATCTCGCCGGGCTGAAGGGCAAGCAGGTGTTCGGCACCTTCGGCATCACGGCGTTCCAGAACGCGCAGGAGGCGGTGATCGGCGCGGGGCTGAAGCCCGGCTCCGACATGACCTTCGTGAACGTCGGCCCGGCCGAGCTCGCCGACGCCGTCGGCGCGCAGCGCATCGACGCCTTCTTCACCTACGACCCGTTCGTGTCGTTCTTCGAGAATTCCGGCCACGCCCAGGTCGTGTCGCAGAACCTCACGCCCGTCATCGTGCTCACAGCCAACAACCGCTTCGTGAAGGACCGTCCGGAGGTCGTCGAGCGCTATCTTCGCGCAAGCTCCGAGGCGCTGTTCTTCGCGAGCCAGAACCACGACCTCGTCAACGGCTGGTTCCGTTCGCTCGAGCCGGCCAAGAACATCCCCGAGCCCGTGCTGCAGAAGGCCTCGAGCTACGACCCGGCCTGGAACGCGAAGGCCGTCACCGACATCAAGGCGGCGCTCTCCGACGAGCAGATCGCCAAGATGGGAACGCTCGCCAAATGGGGCGTCGAGGCCAAGCTCCTGCCGCGCATGCCCGACGTCTCGAAGTTCATCAACACCGAGATCGCGGGCAAGGTCGACACGGCGCTCGCGGCCGCGAACTTCGATCCGAAGTCGGTGAAGGTCATCGGCTGATTTCAGCGCCGCCCCTTGCCGACCATGTCTCCGCGGTTGGCGGCGCCCTTCGGCCGGCTTGGCGAAGGGCTCCACGCCGACCATCCCTCCCCCTTGCGGGGAGGGTGAGGGTGGGGGTGGTTCAGGAGAGGGCGTTGACGTTTTGCGTAGAGCGGCGTCGGCCGCGGCGCTCCCTTCTGAACCACCCCCACCCCCGACCCCTCCCCGCAAGGGGGAGGGGAGAGGCGCGCGCTTCTCGGCGCGGCCTTCAGGCGAGAGTCCGCGCCAATCCCGAATTTGTGGCGACGATGATGACGATCTTGGAAACCCGATCCGCGCCGCCATCCGCCCCTGCCTCCCGCCATTTCGACTTCGGCGCGATGGCGGCGGAGGATCGTTATCGCCTTCTGACCGCAGCCGTCCTGCCGCGGCCGATCGCCTGGGTGACGTCCGCTTCGCCCGCCGGCGAGATCAACGCGGCGCCCTATTCCTTCTTCAACGTCTTCGGCTCCGACCGTCCTGTCGTCGCGCTCGGCGTGCTGGCGCGGCCCGAGCGGCCGAAGGACACCGCCGCCAACATCCGCGCGACGGCCGAGTTCGTGGTCAACCTCGTGCCCTACGAACTCGCCGAGGCCATGAACGTCACCTGCGTGGACGCGCCCGCCGGCGTCGACGAGCTCGATCTCGCGGGCCTCGAGACCGCGGCGAGCGTCGCGGTCGCGCCTCCGCGCATCGCAGCCTCCCCGGTCGCGTTCGAGTGCCGGCTGATCCATGACTACGAGACCGGCCCCGGCCAGTGGCTGCTGGTCGGCGAGGTGCTGCACGCCCATTTCGCGACCCGCGTCCTGACCGGGGACCCGGCGCGCCCGCGCGTCGACCACGCGGCGCTCGACCTCATCGCCCGCATGCACGGGCCGACCGCCTACGCGCGCACCCGCGACGTCTTCGACATGTCCCGGCCGGTCTGGTCCGGGGCGGCTTCCGACCTGTCACCTCCCATCCGCGAGATCCAAGAAACATGACCAAGATCAAGGTCGCGGCCGTCCAGGCGTCCACCGTTCCGTTCGACGCCGCGGCCGCGACGGCCCGCACGATCGAGCTGCTGGCCGAGGCCGCCGCCAAGGGCGTCTCGCTCGCGGTGTTTCCGGAAGCCTTCATCGGCGGCTATCCGAAGGGGCTCGACTTCGGCTGCGCGATCGGCCGCCGCACGCCCGAGGGCCGCGCCGACTTCGCCCGCTACTTCAAGGGCGCGATCACTGTTCCGGGCCCGGAGGTCCACGCGCTGTCGCTCGCCTGCGCGCGGCTGAAGATCTACGCCGTGGTGGGCGTCATCGAGCGCGACGGCGGCACGCTCTACTGCACCGTGCTCTACATCTCGCCGACCGGCGAGGTCGGAAAGCACCGCAAGGTCATGCCGACCGGCTCGGAGCGTCTCGTCTGGGGCTTTGGCGACGGCTCGACGCTCACCACCATGGACACCCCCTTCGGGCGCGTCGGCGGCGCGGTGTGCTGGGAGCACTACATGCCGCTGATGCGCGCGGCCTATTACGCCAAGGGCGTCCAGCTCTGGGCGGCGCCGACGGCGGACGACCGCGAGAGCTGGATCTCGACCATGCGCCATGTCGCGATGGAGGGGCGCTGCTTCGTGATCGGCGCCTGCCAGGTGATGAAGCGCTCCGACTTCCCGGAGGACTACGCCAGCCGCATCGAGGCAGGTCCCGACGAGTGGATGATGCATGGCCGCTCGGTCATCGTCGGCCCGCTCGGCGACGTGCTGGCGGGCCCGCTGGTCGACGAGGAGGGCACGCTGACGGCCGACGTCGACGTCGACGACATCATCGGCGCCAAGCTCGACTTCGATCCGGTCGGCCACTATTCGCGGCCCGACATCTTCAGCCTTCGCGTCGACGAGGCCGAGAAGGCGCCTGTCGTCGCCGGCTCCAAGCCGACGAAGCCGGCGGGCGGCGAGATCTCCGTCGAGGAGGCCGCCTGACGGCGGCCGACCGGCGCGACGCGCCATAAAGGTCGATCTTTCGTCGCCCCGGCTCACGGGCGTCGCGCATCCGCCGCGGGACCGATCGGGCGGGCGCGCGCCGACCTGAAAACCCAGAACGACCGGCGCGCTTCAGATGCCGTCCACGAAGCTCGCCATGGAATCGGCCCGCGCGTCGCGCAGTTCGGCGAGCGTCCGGTGGCCGAAAACGCCCGCGTTCGCCGGTTTGGCTCGTTCACCTGACTCCAAAGAAACATCCAGTACGCCACAGAGTCGCCAAACAGGTAAAAAGGTATTGTAAAAAATAACCTAGATTAGCGTAGAGGTGGAGAAAATAAATCTCCCCGAACTTTTGGGGGTGGACGATTGGAGATTCGTTCGACTACGCAGAAATACGTAGGTTCGAGGCGATTCGGACGCAAAGTTTTGCATGTGCATCCACAGAGGGGCGCATACATTACAAGGCGGGGATGTGATTTATGTCGGAATATACCAGCGCTGATGACATGATGTTCTTTTTCGCTGCGGAGGAGAACGAAGGCGCTAAAGATCTGTCGACAGAACGACTGGGGTGGCTTCATGACGATGCTGCGCCCGCCTCGGGATGGACATACGACCACCTTTACGTCGGCGACTCCGGGTCGAGCGGCACGATGGGCACGGAAGGCCGCGACCTGATGTATGGGAAGGGCGGCGAAGACCATCTGGCTTCGATTAGCGGCGCTGACAAGCTTTATGGCGGGGGAGGTGGCGACGTCCTGTCCGGCGGCGACGGCGCCGATACGCTCGTCGGCGGCTCTGGCGGCGATTACCTGTTGGGCGAACTTGGAGTCGACAAGTTGACAGGCGGTCCCGGGCGCGACCAGTTCGCATTTCAGGCGCAGATCTGGGCGCACGAGAGCGGGCCAGGCGGAGGCGGTCGCGACACGATCACGGACTTTCATCGCGGCCAAGACCGGCTGACCTTCGCGGAACTTCCGCTGAACGGGTCGAAAGGCGGATATGACTTCATCGGGGAGCAAGAGTTCGATCACGCCGGACAGATCCGTTACGAAACGACCAAAAACGGCGATCTCAATGTCTTCGTCAACATGGACAATGATCGTGCGCCAGAGCTGGCAATTCATCTCAACGATATTTCGAAGCTGGGGGCGGACGACTTCTTTTTGTGAGCGGGAGATTTTGCGAGTGACAGGAAAATCTGCTGCGGCGAAGCTCGAACTCCCGGCGCCTCGGTACAGTCCGTCGCGTCCGCAAGGGTCGGGACCGGTTGGCGGCTAAGGGCTCGCCTGTCGCCGCCCTAAGCTTCTGCGCCGCCCTGAAACGAGACGAGAAGCTGAAAGCGCCGTCCGGCCCCTGTCGTGAAAGCTGACGCGAGCGCGCAGGGGCGGCTGGCGAGCGACGGGATCAGGTCCGCCATCGGCGACATAAGCCGGTCAACTTGCCAGCGGCTGAGCCGGCTTTGGCGGATCAGCCGGCCTTGGAGACCAGAGGCGACCCATACGGCGCCCAGCCGCCGCCGAGCGCCTCGAACAGCGACACGATCGCCTGGAAACGCGCGAGCCGAACCTCCACCAGGATGTCCTGCGCCGAGAACAGCGACTGCTGCGCCGTGAGGACCGTGGTGATGTCGATCGCCCCGCCCTTGAGCTGCTCGCGCGCGATGTCATAGGCCTCGCGCGCGCTGTCGACCGCAGATCGCTGGAGCCTTTCCTGCTCGGTCGTCTTGCGCACGGAGACGAGGGCGTTCTCGACGTCGACGAAGGACTGGACGGCGGCCCGGCGGTAGGCGAACAGGTTTTCGCGATAGCGCCCCTTGGCGAGATCGAGCTCTCCCGGAAGCGTCGGGTCGAGCAAGGGCTGGGTGACGCCCGCGGCGAGCGCATAGACGAGCGATTGCGAGGCGAACAGCGATCTCAGCGCCGTGCTTGCGACGCCGCCTGCGGCGGTCAGGTCGAACGACGGCAGGAACGCCGCGCGCGCGGCCGTGACGTCGCTGTCGGTCGCGGCGAGCTCCGCCTCGACCTGGCGCATGTCGGGCCGGCGCAGCAAGACCTCCGACGGGATGCCCGGCGAGACCTTCGGAACCGCAAGGCCGGTCATGCGGCCGCCCTTGACCGAGAGCCGCACCGGCGGGCGTCCGAGAAGGAGAGCGAGCGCCGTCTCGTTGAGCCGGATGTTCTGCTCGATCTCCGGGATCCGCGCCTTCTCCTGGTCGAGCACGCTGCGCTGCTGGGCCCGGTCGAGCGCAGTGGCCGTCCCGGCGTCGACGCGCCCCTGGATGGCGTCGAGAATCGTCTTGGCGCTCGCGACGTTGTTCCGCGCGATCAAGAGCTGCTCCTGGGAGGCCATCAGCGCGAAATAGGTGTTGGCGACGCTCGTGACGACGCCGAGCGCGACGACCTCCTTGGCGAATCTCGCCGCCGCCGCCGAAGCCTCGGCGGAGCGGAGGTTCGCGCGGTTCTTGCCCCAGAAGTCGAGCTCGTAGCTGGCGTTGAGCTGCGCCTGGAGCAGGCCGACGGTGCGCCTCGACCCGGACACGCGCTCGGCCTGGGCGTCGGCCGAAGCCGACACCAGCGGGATCAACGGAGCGCCGGC
The DNA here is from genome assembly GCF_042648545.1 of Chenggangzhangella methanolivorans. Taxonomy (NCBI): domain Bacteria; kingdom Pseudomonadati; phylum Pseudomonadota; class Alphaproteobacteria; order Hyphomicrobiales; family Methylopilaceae; genus Chenggangzhangella; species Chenggangzhangella methanolivorans. The sequence goes on along the minus strand of NZ_JBHRXS010000016.1, from coordinate 52,057 downwards.
GATGCGCGACTGGGCGTCGGCCTGCTCGATCCGCGCCAGAGCCGCTCCGATGTCCTGGTTCTCCCGCTCCGCAGTCTCGATCAGCAGGCTGAGTTCCGCGGATTTAAACCCTCGCCACCAATCCGGCGAGGGCCACGCCGCCTTCGCGCCGCTCTCGTCGCGCCACCGGTCCGGCGCGTCGACGCCAAGCGCTGGACGATCCCACTTGTCGGCGCAGCCAGCGAGCGCCAGCGCGCCGGCGGCCATCGCCAGTCCAAGAAAAGTTTTTACAGCGCGCAAAAGTTCGACGCCCGCAGATCCGCGAATGGATACGTGTTGTGCCACGCCGAGACTAGCGCGTCAGTTGCATTTGAGAGACAATCTTCGATGAAAGAAAGCTTCGGCAAGAGCAGTCGAGGAACGTAAAACCAATCTAAGTTAGTTTCGGGGCGTCGCACCGGTAGTTCCTTCAGAACACTGAAGACGTTTCTTCAAGAGCCGTCGTGATCGGCGCCCGTCCCGGGCTGGAAGCGCTGCTCGCCTCGAAAGACGCATCGCCGCCACGCGCCGGCGTGAAACCTGTCAGAGGCGACATGTCCGAGAACCGTCGGTCCAAGGGGATTTGCGTCACGGTCGTCTCGGTTCTCGCCGTTCTTGCGAGCTTCGCGTCGCCCGCCGGCCCCGGCTTTGCGGCCGAGGCTGCGCCCGCGTCCGACGACGTCGACGTCTTCCAACCGCCCTCCATCACGCCGGCGCGGGGCGCGGGCGTGATCGTCGACGGCCTTCGAAGCGCGCAGCCCGGAGAGATCGTGACGCTTGCGGGAGACTTCGGCGAAAAGGTCTCGGGTTTCGAGACGTTCGGGCAGACCGCCGCCGGAAACGCCGTGCGCCGCACGGTGAAGCCGATCCGCATCGACGCCGGCTCCGCGGTGATCAAGCTGCCCGAGGGCCTGCCGCCGCATTCGACCTATCTGATCTGGCCGAAAAGCCGCGCCGGCTATGGCGCGCCCTTCGCGGTCAACCAGACGGAAGTCTGGTGGATCGGTCCGAAGGCGGCGCGAGGCGGCGAGCCGGTCTCGGTCTTCGGCCGCAACTTGACCGGCCCGGGGCGATCGCCGCGCGTGGTCATCCGTCCGGCGGACCGCGACGGCGCCTGGCGGCCGGCGTCGATCGTTCGCGCCAACCCTTTCAGGCTCGAGCTGATCATGCCCGATCTTGCGCCCGGCGAATACGAGTTGAAGGCGCACAACGGCAGGGGCGGCGATCTCGGATGGAGCCAGCGCCTGCGCTTCGTGATCGAATCCGGCGCGGCTCCCGCATCCCCGCAAACCTTCGACGTCAAAACCTTCGGCGCGACGGGCGACGGAGTCCAGAACGACGGGCCCGCCATCGCGGCGGCGCTGGCGGCGGCCGCCGCGGCGGCGCCGTCGACGCTGTACTTTCCGCCGGGCCGCTACCTCTGCGACAGGGCGCTGATCGCGCCGTCCGGCGTCGAATGGCGCGGCGCGGGCCGCCAGGCCAGCACGCTCGCGTTCTCGGTCGAGCTCCGGACGCTCGACGCTCCGGCTTTCATCCATTCGCGCGGCGAAGCCTCCCACGTGACGTTCGACGGTCTCACGATCGAGGCGGACGGAAAGGTCGGCGGACCTGACGGGGGCCTCGTCAGCCTCAGCGGGTCTCGTCTTCGGTTCACGAAAGTGAAGCTGTCGTCCTGGGGCGGCCTCACGCTTCGGCTGGCCGCCGACGACGTGACGATCGAGGATTCCGACATCGTCGGTCCGGGCAGCTTCCTGAAGTCGAGCTCCCAGGCGTTCATTTCCGGAACCACCTTCCAGATGACGAACGACGGCGAGTCCGCGATCGCGAGCTGGGGCGGGCGCGACATCGCGATGACGGGCAATCGCCTCGTCAACGCCGATGAAAGCCGGGCGGACGGACATGGCGTCGGGCGGCTCTTCGTGGCGCAGCCCCACCTCGGCAGGACCCGGAACCTATATTTCTCCGGCAACGAGACGGTGAACGCCGCGCCGCGCGATTGCGCCGAGGTCGACTGCAACAAGGGCGAGCAGATCATACTGGAGTTCGGCGGGGTCCTGTTGAGGCCGCGGCCGGTCTCGATCGGTCCGTCGAGCGTCACCTTTCGCGCGCAGGACGGCTTGGAGATCGAGCCGGGTTTTGACGTCGTCGTGTCGGGCGGCCGGGGCTTTGGTCAGCGCCGGCGGATCGTGTCGGCAGAGAAAGGGAAACTGACGCTCGACCGGCCATGGGACGTCACGCCCGACGCGAAGGCCAGCCGCTTCTTCGTGACGCCGGTCGCCGAAAGGGCGGTGGTCTATCGAAACCGCTTCGAGGGCCGGCGGACCCATTCGCAGCACGACTCCAACTCGACCGCGACGCTGGTCTGGGGCCTGTGCTTCGACGTCGTGGTCGCGGACAACGACATTTCGAGGATGCGCCACGGAGTGATGGTGGCGGCCACCTCGGGCACGAAGCGCGACAGCGTCTCGGCCCCCTTCTTCGCGCTCGTCGAGGACAATCGCATCAGCGACGGCTGGAACGGGCTCTATACCGGCCTGACGTTCGGCTTCGACACGGACCCCGTCGTCGCCGGCGGCGTCGGAACCGTGTTCCGTCGCAACGACATTCGCCGAATGAGCAACATCGGCGTTGCGTTCGACACCTGGGACACGCGCGGAGGCGATTTCAGCGCCACCGTGTTCGAGAGAAACCAGATCGAGCAGGTGCGCTACGGCGTCGTGTCGGGCCTCAAGCTCATCTGGTCGAACGGCGCCTTCGCGCCGACGCCGGCCGACGGAACGCGGCTGCGCCAGACGGTGCTTCACGCCAACCGGATCGACGGCCTCGGTTCAGGCGCGCGCGGCGCGGCCTTTCGCTCGGACCGCTTTCAGGACTGGATCGACATCGGCGGAACCTGGAGCGGCTTTCCGCCCGGTGATCGTCCGCCACGGGGAAAAGATCGGGACTAGGGAGAGCCCGTCCGCGATCCAAAGCGGTATGTGAGCTGGCTCATGAGGGAGCTCTCTACCTCCAAAGGCGCTTCCGGCAGCCGGCCTTATCACTTCTGCAAACTTGTCCGCCCGGCCTCGGCTTGATGCCATCGCGTCAACGCAACGACGGATCGGGCGGATGAAGATCGTCATCGTCAACCGCTTCTTCGCGCCCGACCAGTCGGCCACCAGCCGCATGGCGACGAGCCTCGCGACCGGCCTCGCCGCGAGCGGCTTCGAGGTCGAGGCGATCGCGAGCGCGTCGTTTCACGACGACCCGTCGCGGAAGCTGCCGCCGTCCGAGACGATCGACGGCGTCGGGGTGACGCGCATCGACGCCGCCCGTTTCGGCCGCGGCCGGACGTTCGGGCGGGCTCTCGACTATCTGTCTTTCCACGCTGGCGCGGCCTGGGGCCTGCTCCGCCGCGTGTCGCCGGGCGACGTCTGCGTCGTGTGCACCGATCCGCCCCTGATGTCGATCAGCGCGCTGCCGGCGCTTGTGATCCGGCGGGCGGCGCTGGTGAACTGGCTGAACGACCTGTTTCCGGAAGCGGCCTTCGGGGCCGGGATGATGCGCGGAGACGGCTTGATCGGCCGTATCCTGCTTGCGCTTCGGGACTTCTCGGTGCGGCGGGCGGCGGCGAACGTCGCGCCGATCGAGCGCATGGCGGCGGCGCTCCGGTCCCGAAACGCCGAACGCGCGAAAATATCCGTGGTGCATCACTGGTCCGAGGGCGAAGCGCTGAAGCCGATGCCGCGCGGCCTGAGCCCGTTCCGGCGAGACTGGGGGCTCGAGGGCAAGTTCGTGCTCGGCTATTCGGGCAATCTCGGCCGCGCGCACGACTTCACGACGCTGATCGAGGCGGCCGACCGTCTTCGCGCACGCAAGGACATCGCGTTCCTGATCGTCGGCGGCGGCCACCGATTGGGCTGGGTCATCTCGGAAGCGGCCCGTCGAAAGCTTCCGAACCTGCTCATCAGGCCGCTCCAGCCCGAAGCCCGGCTTCGGGAGTGCCTCGCGGCGGCCGACGCGCATTTCGTGTCGCTGCTGCCAGCCTTCGAGTCCTCGGTCGTGCCGAGCAAGTTCTACGGCGTGGCCGCCGCCGGACGCGCGACGCTTTTCGTGGGCGACCGCCGGGGCGAGATCGCGCGGTTGCTCGAGGACGGCGACTGCGGCGCGTCGTTCGAGATCGGCGAGTCCCTGTTTCTGGCGCGGGCGATCGAGCGCTACGCCGACGATCCCGTTCTGGTCGACCGCCTCGGAGGAAACGCGCGGCGGCTGTTCGAAGCCCGCTTCAGCCGCGACCGCGGCCTGGCCGCCTGGCGGGACGTCGTCATGTCCTGCGCGACCCGCCCGGCCTCCGGCCGACTGCGCGGCCCGGCGCGCCCGCGCGACCCCGCCCGGCCCGGACGCATGTCATGACCGGCGGCCGCGTCATCGTCGCCCAACTCGGCGCGCGCATGCATTACGCGGTTCCCCGCATCCTGCACGCAGAGGGCCGGCTCGCGCATTTCTACACCGACATCTGCGCGACGAGCGGCTGGCCGCGCATGCTTGCAGGCCTTCCGTCGTCGATGTTGCCGAGAGGGGTGCGCCGGCTCGTCGGACGCGTCCTGCGACTGCCGGCGAGCCGGATCACGAGCTTTTCCTGGCTCGGCCTGTCCTTCGCGATCCGGCGCGCGCGCGCCGACACGCCGACCGCCGCCACTGAGGCTCACCTCTGGGCCGGGCGCCGGCTGTCGCAGTGCGTGCGGCGCGACTTCGGCCGACATGGACACCCCGAGGCGACGCATCTCTACGCCTTCAGCGGCGAATGCCTCGAACTGCTGCGCGAGGCCCGGTCGCGCGGATTGAAAACGATCGTCGAACAGATCAACGCCCCGAGGGGAATCCTCGACAAACTTGTCGAGGAGGAGCGGCGGTCCTTCCCCGATTGGGTCGGCGTCCCTGAACCCGACGCCCGCTCCGAAAGCTACGCCTTGCGCGAGACCATGGAGTGGGCGGCGGCGGACCTTGTGGTCTGCGGCTCCGATTTCGTCCGCGCCGGCGTCATCGCGAGCGGCGGAGATCCCAACAGGACGGTGGTCGTGCCCTACGGCGTCGACCTGCGGGCGGGACGGCGCGAGCCCAGGAGACGCGGCGACGGCCCGCTGCGGGTTCTGACCGTCGGCGGCGTCGGCCTGCGGAAGGGCAGCCCCTATGTGCTGGAGGCCGCGCGGCGGCTGCGCGGCGTCGCGGAGTTTCGCCTCGTCGGCGGGCTCGATGTCTCGCATGCGGCGCGGAGCCGCCTGGCGGAGGCCGCGACGCTGACGGGCGCCGTTCCCCGATCGGAGATCGCCGCCCATTACGACTGGGCGGACGTCTTCCTTCTTCCCTCGATCTGCGAGGGCTCGGCCACGGTGATCTACGAAGCGCTCGCCTGCGGGCTTCCGGTGGTCACGACGCCCAATTCCGGCAGCGTGGTGCGGCAAGGCGTCGACGGCTTCGTCACGCCGATCCGCGACCCTGACGCGATCGAGGCGGCGCTTCGTCAGCTCGCCGGAGACGGCGGCCTCTACCTGAAGATGGCGGAGAACGCTTTTCAGCGAGGGCGCGAATTCGGGCTGCGCGATTATGGACGCAGGCTGATCGAGGCGCTCGACCACCCCTGCGCCGCGACCCCCAGCGCGACGAAGGCCGCATGAGCGACCCTGCGACGAGCGATCTGTCTGCGGCCGGAAACGATCGTCCGGTCCGGATCGGCATGCTTGTCGGGTCCGTCGGGGAGCAGGGCGGCGGCGTGCCGGCGAGCGTGCGCGACATGGCGAGCGCGCTCAGCCGCCTGCCGAACGTCGAGGTGGTCGCATTCGCGTCCGCCGGCTCCGTCGAAGCCCTCGAAATCGCGTCCTGGAGGCCGGTAGGGCTGAGAGTCTTTCCGATCTTCGGTCCCACCACGTTCGGCTACGCGCGCGGCCTCGACCGCGCGCTCTCGCAATCAGGGATCGACGTCCTGCATGTCCACGGACTGTGGATGTACATATCGATCGCGGCGCGGAGCTGGTCGCGCCGCACCGGGCGCCGCTATCTCGTGAGCCCGCATGGCATGCTGGACAGCTGGGCGCTGGCCAACAGCGGCTGGAAGAAAGAGCTCGCGCTGCGCGCCTATGAGCGCCGGCATCTCGACGGCGCCGCCTGCATCCACGCCCTGTGCGAAAGCGAGCGGCAGGCCGTCCGCTCTTTCGGGCTTTGCAACCCCATCTGCGTCATTCCGAACGGTGTCGCGCTGCCCCCAGACGACTTCGTCGCGCATCGTCGTTCGGGCGAGCGGCGCACCTTGCTGTTCCTCGGGCGCGTCACCCCGAAAAAAGGCCTCGTCGCGCTGATCGAGGGCTGGTCGCAGTCACGACGCCATCCGGGCGCAGGGGCGTGGGATCTCGAGATCGCAGGGTCGGGCGAACCGGCCTTCGTCGCCGAACTCGAGGCGCTCATCGACCGGCTCGGCGTGAGGTCGTCCGCGCGCCTTGTGGGCCACAGGTCGGGCGAGGCGAAGACCCGCGCCTTCACGAACGCCGACGCCTTCGTGCTGCCGTCGGTGAGCGAAGGACAGCCGCTCGCCGTGCTCGAGGCCTGGGCGCACGGCCTGCCCGCGCTCATCACGCCGCGCTGCAACCTGCCGGAAGGCTTCGCGGCCCGCGCCGCCCTTCCGATCGGGTGGTCGGCGGACGAGATTTCGAGCGGTCTCGCGACGCTCTTCGCCATGCCCGATCGAGAGCGCGCCGAAATGGGGCGACGCGGCCGCGCCCTCGCCGAGCAGAGCTTCTCATGGCGGTCGGCGGCCGAGCGGTGGGCGAGGGTCTATCGCTGGGCGGCCGGGCCCTCGACGACGCCCTCGACTCCCTTGGTCACGCGGTGAAGCCTCGACGGTCGACGCAGCAGGATCGCGTGACGGAGTCTAGTTTGCGTAACGGCTCAACCCATACGTAGTAATACGGACGTACGCCTTACGATTATTGCAAAACGACAATCTATGTCCCGATTTGGCGCAAAAAATCTGATTATTCATTTTTGTCAATGACTCCTAATCTAGGTTAAAGAAGATTTCCACAACCACGGGTTACCTTTTTGGTAAGCTGAACGCGAGCGCTTCCTTAAGGCGACAGGGCAGGCATAACAAGACGAAGTGACGTCACAGTGAGAGCGAAACAGGTGGAATATGAGCGTTCTTGCAGGCTTGGAGATAAGCAAGTCCGAGCTTAATCTCGGATTTCCGAGCGTCGGAACAATAGCTATCATTGATGAACGAAATATTGTGTCTGAATGCTTGGCGCTTTGCGTTCAGATGAAAAGACCGCAGGAAAATATCGTCAACTTTACGAGCATCATTGACTGTGTGGCCGCGCTGGACGTCGACAGTCACGTCAAGTTGATCCTGTACAGTCTCGGCCGCGCGACGATATCCGGAGAGGCGTTCGTCACCCATCTCGAAAACCTGATCCAGCATTTTCCGGACGCGCCGATCGTCCTCATCACAGATTGCGAGGATGCGGCTGAAATTCTGAAGTCTCTGGATTGGGGCGTGCGTGGATACATCCCCACAAGTTCAAGTCTCAAGGTCGCCCTGGAGGCGCTGAGCCTTGTCGAGGTCGGAGGGACCTTCATCCCGGCCAGCAGCCTGGTGTCTTCCCGAAAGTCAATCATGGGGACGGCTGAGAACAAGTCTTGCCAGGTGGACGGCATGTTCACCGCGCGGCAGGCGGCGGTCGTGGATGCGCTCCGGCAAGGCAAGGCGAACAAGATCATCGCCTACGAGCTCGACATGCGCGAGAGCACCGTCAAGGTCCATGTCCGGACGATCATGAAGAAGCTAAAGGCGAGAAACAGGACCGAAGTCGCGTACATAACCAACAATTACGCGAACCTGTCCTGATCCGTCGTCTCTGACAGGGGACGATCCTGATGATCATATCGCAAAGACTGGAGAGCAGCCGATCGGCGGCCCCGAACATGCTCGAGCGCATTCGGGACCGCTGGCCCTGGTTCGCGGCCGCCGTCGGATTGGGCGTCGCGGGCGGCGTCGGCGTCTGGCTCGTCACGCCGAACAAATATGTGGCGGAAGCCGTCGTCGCGCTCGACGCCCGAAAGGTCCAGGTGATCACGATCGACTCCGTCGTGTCCCGCTTGCCTCAGGACAGCCCGGTCCTCCGCACCGAGCTCGACCTGATCGCGTCGCGCTCGATGGCGCAGAAGGTCGCCCGGCGGCTGGGCCTCGTTTCCCGCGCCACGGCCGACGGTCTAAGCGAGCCGGCGCCGGAGGACCCCGCCGCCAAACGGTCGCCCGAGGCGCGGGCCGTGGACCGGCTGGTCAACGGCCTGCGCGTCAACAATGACGGCCGGTCTTTCACGATCTTCATCTACTTCGAGGCCGCAGATCCGGTCTTCGCCAGGAACGCGGCGAACGCCTACGCCGAAGCCTATCTCGATCATCAGATCGAGGTTCAGACCCAGGCCACGCGAAGCGCCAGCGACTGGCTTGGCCGAAAGGTTTCGGAACTCGGCGTTCGACTTGAAACGTCGGAGAAGGCCGTCGAGGAATTCCGTCGCACAGCCGGGCTCCTCGAGACCAACGGCGCCACCGCCGACGCGCAAAAGCTGGCGGGGGTCAGCGCCGAATTCGCCGCGGCCAGGTCGCAGCGGGCGGGGGCCGAAGCCAGACTCTCCGCAGCCAAAGAGCTCACGAACCACGCCGCAGGCATGGCGGCCTTCAACGAGGTTCTCGCCTCCGCGTCGATCCAGGCGCTGCGCATGCGCGAGGCCGAGATCGGCCGAGAGATCGGCGACATCGAGGCGAGCGGCGCGATGCTCAGCACGGCGCTTCCGGCGCAACGCGTCCAGCTGGCCGCCTTACGCCGGCAGATCGACGGAGAGGTCGATCGCGTGGTCGCGAGCCTCGCGAACGAGGTCGACGTCGCCGCTCGCAAGGAAAAGGCGCTCGACGCGGAAGCCGCGAGGCTTGCCGCGGTCGTGGCCGAGAACAGCGAAGCCCGGGTCGAACTGAACCGGCTCGAGCGCGAGGCCTCGGCGAACCGGACGATCTATGAGAGCTTTCTCAATCGCTACAAGCAGACGATCGAGCAGGAAGGACTTGCGGCTCCCGACGCGACGCTGCTGTCCAGCGCCGAGGTTCCGATGAGGCCGTCGACCCCCAAGCTCGTGCCGCTGCTCGCCTTCGGCCTGGCGATCGGGTCGGCGGTCGGCGTCGGCCTCGTCTCGATGCCGCGTCGGCGCGAGCCGGAGCTTCCGACTGCGCCCGAGGCCGAAGCCGACGGCGCCGCCGGCGCCGCAGTCGCGAAAAATCCATGGCGGCGACATATCCATCAGGTGGCCGAGCCATGCGCCTAGACCTCCAAAGGCGCAGCCGGCGCCATCGGCCGGCCGGCCGTCTTCTGATCGCTCTCGCCATCGGCGCGATCGCGGCGCCGGCCGAGGCCGATCCGCGCGACTATCGTCTCGGGCCGGGCGACGTGCTTCAGGTCGGCGTCTACGGCCAGCCCGAACTGTCGGGAAAGTTTCGCGTCGGACCGGACGGGACGCTGAGCTATCCGCTGATCGGCGCGGTCACGGCCGGAGGACTGACGACCGAAGAAGTCACCGAAAGTCTTCGCTCGCGCCTTTCGCAACGGATACCGGTGCGCAGCGCTCCTTCGGTGGAGGTCGCCGAATTCGCGCCCGTCTTCGTGACCGGCGTTGTGGAGAAGCCGGGACAGTATCCCTACCGTCCTGGCATGATCGCCCTCGAGCTCGTCGCGCTCGCGGGCGGCGAGCGCCGCGCGGCGGCCGCCAGCGAGACCCGCGCTCTCCAGCTCATCGCGGCGGAGCAGGCGGTCGAGACCCGCATGCTGTCGCTGTTCGCTAGCCGCGCCCAGAAGGCGCGCCTGGAAGCGGAGATTAGCGCGGGCGACTTCAGTCCCGACGTTCGGGCGCTGGCGGTCGGCCTGTCGATCGACCCGGACGAAGCGCGGAAGATGCTCCTGAACGAGATCGATCTCTTCACAGTCAGGCGAAAGGTCATCTCCAACCAGATCGCCGCGCTTCGCGACCAGCGCGCGAACTTCGACCGGGAGATGGACACGCTGCGGGCGGCGAAGAAGCTCCATGACGGCGAGATCCTGCTGCTCGAGCAGGAGACGGCGAACGCCCAGAAGCTCCTTGATAAGGCGTTGGGATTGCTGCCGACGCTTCTGAGCCTGAAGCGCCAGCTTTCGGCGACCCGCCGTGACGCGCTCGAGATCGTGTCGTACCTCGCCCGAGCCCAGCAGCAGCAGCTTGAAATCGACAAGAAGATCCAGGACGTCGAGGACCAACAGAAAAAGGAGAACGCCGCGGCGCTTCGGGACGTCGAGCTGGCGATCGCCCAGGGCGAGCGCGGCGTCCAATCGGACGCGCGGGCGGTCGCCGAGATCCGCTCGGCGCTTGGAGGCGACGCGCTGGAGCCGGCCCCGATCACCTATCGCGTGGCCCGGCTCGTCGACGGCGTCTACACGGACATCAAGGTGGGCGACTACACCGAGCTCGCGCCCCGCGACATCCTGCGCGCCGATCGCAGCGTGGGCGCGCCGGGCGCCGCGGTCACGCGGACATCGCGGCGGGGTCCGGACGCGCAGACGACAGCGTATCAAGCCACTGCCGATAGGTCTCCCGGAGCCCCTCGGGCAGACTGATAGACGGACGCCAGCCAAGCGCCCGGATCCTGTCCGAGTTCAGGAGCTTGCGCGGCGCCCCGTCGGGCTTGGACGTGTCGAATTCGAAGGCGCCGCGATAGCCGACCGTCGCCGCCGCAAGCGCCGCGAGCTCCCGGATCGTCAGCTCTTCGCCCGAGCCCACATTGATCGGGGCGGCGTCATGGTAGCGCCGCATGAGGAAGACGCAGGCGTCCGCCAAATCGTCGACATGCAGGAATTCGCGGCGCGGCGCGCCCGTGCCCCAGATCCCGACGACGCTGCGCCCGGCCGACTTGGCGTCGTGCATCTTCCGAAGCATCGCCGGCAGGACGTGCGAGCTCGACAGGTCGAAATTGTCGTTCTTCCCGTAGAGGTTCGTCGGCATGGCGGTGACGTAATCGAGCCCGTGCTGGGAGCTGAAGCTCTTCACGAGGCTGAGGCATGCGATCTTCGCGATGGCGTAGGCTTCGTTCGTGGGCTCGAGCGGCCCCGTAAGCAGTTGTCCTTCGTCGATCGGCTGCTGGGCGTGGCGCGGATAGATGCAGCTCGATCCGAGGAACAGAAGACGGCCTACGCCCGCGGCCGCCGAGGCCGAAACCAGGTTCGCGCCGATCATCAGGTTCTCGTAGAGAAATTCGGTCGGCTGCGTGGCGTTGGCCATGATGCCGCCGACGCGGGCCGCCGCGATCATCACAGCGTCTGGCCGATGGGCGGTCATCCAGCGCTCGACGTCGGACTGGCGGGTCAGGTCAAGGCTCTCGCGGCCGACCGTCAGGACCTCGCAGTCCTCGCGCGCGAGGCGCCGCGCCAGCGCGGAGCCGACCATTCCACGGTGCCCGGCGACGAAAATCCGCTTGCCGCTGAGATCGAAGTCCGCCGTCGTCGGCGTGTCAGTTGTAGCGGTCATTCCGCCCGGCCTCCATCAACGCGACGTCGAGATCCGACGAGACCATCTCGGCGACCAGCGCCTGGAACTTCACCCTCGGCTTCCAGCCGAGCCTCTGGCGAGCCTTGGTGGCGTCGCCGAGAAGCAGATCGACCTCGGTCGGACGGAAGTAGCGCGGGTCGATCTCGACCAGCGTGGAGCCGCTCGCCGCGTCGTAGCCCTTCTCGTCGACGCCGTTTCCGCGCCATTCGATCCGCCGGCCGACGCAGCCGAACGCGGTCTCGACGAACTCGCGCACCGTGTGGGTCTCGCCGGTCGCCAGCACGTAATCGTCCGGTTTCGGCTGCTGCAGGATGCGCCACATCCCCTCGACATAGTCGCGGGCATGTCCCCAGTCGCGCCGGGAGTCGATGTTGCCGAGAAAGAGCCGCGGCTGAAGCCCGTGATGGATCGCCGCGACGGCGCGCGAGATCTTGCGCGTCACGAAGGTTTCGCCGCGGATCGGGCTCTCGTGATTGAACAGGATGCCGTTGCTGGCGTGGACGCCATAGGCCTCCCTGTAATTCACCGTGATCCAGTAGGCGTAAAGCTTGGCGGCCGCGTAGGGGCTGCGCGGCGCGAACACGGTGCGCTCGTCCTGCGGCGACGTCTCGACGCGTCCGAACAGCTCCGAGGTCGAGGCCTGATAGAAGCGGCAGGTGTCCGTCATCTTCAGGATCCGCAGCGCCTCGAGCACGCGCAGCGTTCCGAGGCCGTCGGTGTTGGCCGTGTATTCCGGTGTCTCGAAGCTGACCTGGACGTGGCTCTGCGCGGCGAGATTGTAGATCTCGTCGGGCTGGGTCTCCTGGATGATCCGGATCAGGTTCGTGGCGTCGGTCATGTCGCCGTGATGCAGGATGAACCGGACGTTCTCCTCGTGGGGATCCTGATAGAGGTGGTCGATGCGCCCGGTGTTGAACGACGACGAGCGGCGCTTCAACCCGTGGACCAAATAGCCCCTCGCAAGGAGAAACTCCGCGAGGTAGGCGCCGTCTTGCCCGGTGACCCCGAGGATCAAGGCTGTCTTCGCCGATTTTTCCGCCGCCATCCGGATGTCTCCCCAGCCGCCGCGGAGACCAGCCGCCGCGGACGTCGGGAGCAAGTCTCGAAGAGACGGAGAAGCCGTGGAACGCCCTCGTCCGGACGCGGGAGGCGCTAACGCTAGGCCCGATGGGGGAGCGGCGCCTGCAAAAAGGCGCAGACGCGCCTCGTCATCCGCCTTTTGAGCGCGGAAGGAGCCGGCCGTCGTCGCGTAATGTTGTGCTCAGTGTCGCCGTTTGGGCGGCGTCAGATAGTCGGCGTCGAAGGCGGCGAGCTCCCGCAGGCCCTCGAAATTGTGGATCTCGACATGGCCGGACCGCATCGTCAGCAGATGGGCCTCGCGAAGCTCTCTCAGCACGCGGTTGAGATGGATCGCGGTGAGGCCGAGCGCGTCGGCGAGCCAGTACTGGTTGACCGGACAGTCGAAGCCGCGGCGCGTGTCCTCTCCGATGAGGCTCAGCCGGGTCGCCAGCTCCAGGATGAAGTGCGCCGTCCGCACGAGCGCGCTTCGGCGGCCGAGGCTGATCAGTCGCTCGATCAGGATCGCGCTTTCGAGCGCGACCGACCATTGCATGGCTCGGGCGACGGCGGGCTCGCTCGCCAAGCCGCGAAACAGCGTCGCGCTCGAGATTGAGGAAATCTCGACCTCGGTCAGGCTTTCGAACCAGAACGGCGAAGCGCCTTCGAGAGAGAGCCCGGGCAATCCGACGATGTCGCCTGGCAGTGAGAAGGACAGAACCTGACGGCTCCCGTCAGGCAGGAGCTTGTAGACGCAGGCCCACCCGCGCTGGATGAGATAGGCCTCCTCCGAGGCGTCGTTCGGTAGAACGATCGGCTGGTTGGGGTCCACACGGCGTTTTCTCTGGCTCATGGACGTGAGGACAGACAGCTCCGAATCCGTCCAGGGTCCGAGCGACTGGAGCTTTCGCAGTAGCGGGCTTTGAGGGCCCATGGGCAGGATCCTTGATCCGCAGAAAATATTTTCCGAATTCGCACTCAAATTAGCATATGCAATTGATAATAGGTAACTTATAAGGCGATGAAGGCGCATTTTTTTGCGTCGCCTCCTACGTAGTACTGGAAATTTTAATGCCAAATTCTAAAGAGTATCTCAGCTTGGCGGCGTTGGCTGTACTTGAATCATTGATTTTATCATTACGTGACAAGCAGGTGCTTTCCTATCGGGAAACCGATAATATCTTCTCAGACGCGATAGCGGCCCTGAAAAACGAGGCCGCACTTGACGGGGCGTCGCCGATTTACAGTCAGGCGGCGCTCGTCATCCAGAAGATCCAGAAAGGCACGAACGGCGTTCGGGATATCGAACCACCTGCGCTCACATGAACTGCGCGAGCGCGCCGGGATCCGGCTGGTCCGGGCGAAGCGCCAGTTCCGCGGCTTTGAGGCCGCCCGCCTGAAGGCGCATCACCGCTTCCGGGCCGATGGCGGATAGCAGGATCGCCATATGGCCATAGGTCGGCGGCGACGGCGGCCAGACCGCAAGGCCGCACTCGGCCAGCGCCGTGCGATCGAGATCCCCCCAGAACTGAGCGACGATCGTCCCCGGCGCATGGGCCGCCAGGCGTCGCGCGTCCTCGGCCTCCAACCTGAGCTCGCGTTCGGCCGGTTTGAGCGCGACAAGCACCGCCTCGTAAGGCTGCGGCGGAAGCTCGCGCAGGGTTCTGGCCTGCGTCACCTGCGCCCCCTGGCCAATCAGACCGGAGAGGATCGGCTCGTCGAACGCGTTGTCGCACACCAGCGCGATCCTGCTTCGGTAGACCGAGACGCCGGCGTCATGCAGCAGCCGTACGGCGAGCGGCCCCAGATAGCTGAAGACGTCCACGGCCGCATGCCGTTCGTTCACGCCGACGACCCGGATGTTGCGCCGGGCGCATGCGGCGAAGTCGATGTCGGCTTCCCTGCGCTCCCACGCCTCGAACATCAGCGCGATCACCGCGTGGGGCGGCAACGCGTCGATGATCCGCGCGTCGATCGGCCGGAGGTGGCCGGTGTTGGTCACGACGTCGACATAGCCGAGGGCCGCTTCCGGCAGCCGGTCGACGACCGCGATCGAGTCCGCGACTCCGGCGATCTCCGCGACCTCGCGCAGCCAGCCGATCGCCTCGACGGCCGCGCCATGGCCGCTGTCGCGCGCGAAGGCGAAGACGCGGCGCGCGCCGGCGAGCGCGGCCAGCAAGGGCGTCGCGACATAGACGCCGGTCGCGGCCTCCGTGAGCACGGTGCGGCCGCGCAGATCCAGTCCCGTGTCCTCGATCCGCTCGCGCGCGAGCGCGACGAGCCGTGCGGCCGAGAAGCCGGGGCGATCCGGCCCGGGCCGTAACGCCTGCCGACGGGTCGTCGGGTTGCGGTCGTCCGTCAGCATGGCGGATCCACCCTTCAGGCGAGCCGCAACCGCGCGGCGTTGGTCGGTGACGAAGACGTTTCGCCGCCGGCCGCTGCGGGTCGGCGTGCGGACGCGCTTTCCTGCGCGGCGAGCGCGCTCTGGAGCGCCGCCGCGACGCGACGCTGCATGCGCTCCGTCATGCCGGGAAAGAGCGGCAGCAGGATGCATTCGTCGCGGGCGCGCTCCGAAAGCGGCAGTGGCGTGCGAAGAGGCTCGGAAGCGTAGGCGGGCTCGAGATGGATGCACATCAGCCCGCGGCGGGTCGCGACGCCATCGGCCATCATGGAGGCCATGACGTCGTGTTGCGAGACGCCCTGCGGCAGCCTCACGCAGAAGCTCTGCCAATTGGACTGCGCCCATTCCGGCTCGTCGGGACAGTCCACTCCGATCGGCGTCAGGAGGCAGCGATAGCGGGCGGCGAGCGCCCGCCGCGCCGCGACGATCTTGGGAAGACGCTTCAACTGTTCGCGGCCGACCGCGGCCTGAATGTCGGTGAGGCGATAATTGTAGCCGACGACCGGGTAGCTCTCGATCACCGGGCGGTCGCTCGCGTGCCGCACGGTGTCGGAGATGCTCATCCCGTGCTGTCGCCACAGGCGGAACCAAGCGTCCCAAGTCGGGTTGGACGTCGTCAACATGCCGCCGTCGCCGACCGTCAGGATCTTGCGGGGATGAAGCGAAAAGCAGGCGACGTCGCCATGCGGCTTGCCGATATGCTCCCACCTGCCGTCGAGGCTGATGCTCGAACCGATGGCGCAGGCGGCGTCCTCGATGAGCTTGAGGTTCGCGGCCCTCGCGATCGGCAGGATGCGCGCGAGGTCGCACGGCATGCCGATCTGGTGCACGCACATGATCGCCTTGGTGCGATCCGTGATCGCGTCGGCGACGGCCTGGGGGTCGAGGTTGAAGGATCCCGGGGCGACGTCGACGAACACAGGGGTCGCGCCGCAATGACGGATCACGTTGGCGCAGGCGATGTAGGTGTGGCTCGGTACGATCACCTCGTCGCCGGCCTCGACGCCGGCGGCGAGCAGCGCGAGATGAAGAGCCGTCGTGCCGTTCGAGACGGCGCAGGCGTGAGCGGCGCCGACTGTCGCGGCGAACTCCTCCTCGAAGGCTGCGACCTGCGGCCCCTGTGTCAGCCAGCCTGAGCGGATGACCCGCGCCGCCGCGAGCGCCTCGGAATTGCCGATGACGGGACGTGTGATCGGGATCATTCCGCGGCCCGCCTCCTTCCGTCGAGGCCGCGCTCCGCGCGCCACCAGGACACGAGCCCGCGAATCCCCGCGGCGAGGTCGATCCGGCTTTCGAAGCCGATGAGATCTCGCGCGAGGCGAACGTCCGCAAGCCGTCTCGGGACCGGGTTGACCGCGCGTTCGGCCTCGTGAAGCGGAACGAGGTCCGGCCGCCCCATCTCGCGCGTCGTCAGCCTGGCGAGCTCGACCAGCGAGGTCTCGGTCGAGCTGCCGATGTTGAGGGCGACGTCGCTCGCGCCGGACGTCGCGGCGAGGATGTTGGCCCGCGCCACGTCCTCGACGTGAATCATGTCGAGCGTCTGGAGCCCGTCGCCGAAGATGAGAGGCGGAAGCCCAGCCTCGATCCTCTCCATCCAGCGGATCATCACCTCGGTGTAGCGCCCGTGGATGTCCATGCGGGGGCCGTAGACGTTGAAATAGCGCAAGGCGACGTAGTCGAGCCCGTGCATGTCGTGGAAGGCGCGGAACAGACCTTCGTTGAAAAGCTTGGCGGCTCCGTAGAGGGTGCGGTTGTCGTAAGGGTGCTGCGCTTCCGGCGTCGGAAACGTGTCGGCGAGGCCATAGACCGACGCCGACGAGGCCGCCACGACCTTCCGAACCCGCTTCTGCGCGGCGAACTCGACGAGGTCGAAGGTGGCGTCGACCATCACCTGAAGCGCGGCGCGCGGCTCGGCGGCGCAATGGGTGATGCGCAGAGCCGCCTGATGGAACACGGTGTCGACGTCGTCCATGAGCGTCAGCATCAGGCTGCGGTCGCGGATGTCGCCTTCGAAGAACTTGACCCTCGGGTCGCCGAGGACGTCGTTGAGGTTCTCGGTCCGGCCGCGAACCAGGTTGTCGACCACGACGATTTCCGCCGCGCCCTCCGTGACCAGCAGCGAGACGATGTGGGAGCCGACGAAGCCCGCGCCTCCGGTGACCAGAATCTTCTTGTCTCTGAGCGAAGCGTGCGTCTGGCTCATGTCGCGCTCCCTGCCGCCAACTGACGTGTTTCGTCCTCGAGCTCGCACTGTCGCGACGCGCGGATGAGGCTGGCGCAGATCCGGCCGACGTCGTCGTCCGACAGCTCGGGATAGATCGGCAGCGACAGCGTCTCTTCGGCGAGCGTCTCGGCCTCTGGCAGACTTCCGCGGCCATAGCCGAGGCCGGCGTAGGCGGGCTGGAGATGAACCGGGCGCGGGTAATGCAGGCCGGTCTCGACCCCGTCGATCATCATGGCCGCGCGGACCCGGTCGCGGTGGCGAAGCCGTACGGCGAACACGTGATAGGCGTGGTCCTCGCCGGCGCTTGGAGCCGGCAGGACGACGCCACTTTCCTGGAGCAGCCGGCGATAGCGATCCGCGATCCGACGGCGCGCGCTCGTCCACTCCGGCAGCCGCCGAAGCTTCACCCTCAGCGCCGCGCCCTGAAGCGCGTCCATCCGGTTGTTGAAGCCCCGCCGGACGTGATTGTACCGGCCTTCCTGACCCCAGTCGCGGAGCTGCCGAACCACGTCGGCGAGCGTGTCGTCGTCGGTGACCACCGCGCCGCCTTCGCCGCAGGCCCCGAGGTTCTTGCCCGGATAGAAGCTGAAGCAGCCGATGTCGCCGAACAAGCCCGCCCCGACGCCCGACCGGAAGGCGCCATGCGCCTGGGCCGCGTCTTCGATCACCCTCAGCCTGTGGCGTTGCGCGATCTCGCCGATCGCCGCCATGTCGGCGATACGCCCGTGCAAATGCACAGGCATGATCGCTTTGGTTCGGGGGGTGATCGCCTGCTCGATCAAAGCGGGGTCGATCGTCCAGGTCTTTGGGTCGACGTCGACGAAGACCGGCGTCGCGCCGGCGTAGAGAATCGCCGCGACCGTCGCCACGAAGGTCGCGGACGTCGTGATGACCTCGTCGCCCGGGCCGATCCCGAGCGAGAGCAGAGCGAGATGCAGCGCCGACGTGCCGCTGTCGACCGCCACGGCGCGCCGCGCGCCGCAGAAGGCCGCGAACTCCTGTTCGAAGGCGTCGACTTCGGGTCCGAGCACGTAGCGGCCGCCGCGAAGCACGGAGATCACCGCCGCCTCGATCTCGCCGGCCATGGGCCCGTATTGCGCCGAGATGTCCGAGAGCGGGATCACGACGCGACCCTCAACGGCTCGAGGTCGATCGGATGGCCGCGCCGCTTCATGGACAGCGTGGCGCATTCCAGCATTCGGACGACGTCGAGCCCGTTGCGCCCGCTGGTGATCGGCGTCGCGCCGGTCGTGACGCACTCGACGAAATGTTCGAGCTCCGTCGCGAGCGCTTCCTTGATGGGGATGTGCGGGGACCACATGTCGCCCATCCGGTAAGCGACGTGGCGCTGATAGAGGTCCTCCGGCGTGGCGTCGGAGGTGACGCCGCGGTCGTAGATCTTGAGCTTTTCGCTGGTCTGGAGATCGTCGTAGACGATCATCTGCCGGCTGCCGGCGATGTAGGTCTGCCGGACCTTGACCGGCGCGAGCCAGTTCACGTTGAGATGGGCGATCGCCCCGCAATCGAAGAACACCGTGATGTGGGCGAGGTTCTCGGGCGAGCCGATGATGTGGCCTGCGCCGCTCGCCGAGACCGCGACCGCCTTCGCCCCCAGGGCGTAGTCGAGGATCGCGAGATCGTGGACGGCGAGGTCCCAGATCACGTTGACGTCCCTCTGGAACTTGCCGAGGTTGATGCGCGTCGACTCGTAGTAGAAGACGTCGCCGACGTGACCGGACGAGATGATCTCCCGGATCTTCTGCACCTCGCCGGTGTAGACGAAGGTGTGGTCGACCATCAGGACGAGGTTTCGGCGCGCCGCTTCCTCGATCAGTCGTTCCGACTGCTCCGCGGTCTCGGTCATCGGCTTTTCGACGAGCACGTGCTTGCCCGCCTGAAGCGCCTCGAGGGCGATCTCATAGTGCGTATGCACAGGCGTCGCGATGACGACGGCCTCGACGTCGGGCGCGGCGATCAAGCTGCGCCAGTCGTTGGTCAGCCGCGCCAGCGGATGCCGCTGGGTCGCGCGGCCGAGCGCCGCCGAAGACATGTCCGCGATCGCCACGACCGAACAGCCTTCGGTCTCCGCCGCGACCCGCGCGAGGTTCGGCCCCCAATACCCGTAGCCGATGACGCCGACGCCGATCATGACGCCACCCGCTGGCCGGCGACGCGTTCGGACAGCAGCGCCGCAGCGCCGCTCCTGCGCCTGTCCCTGACGTCGCCGACGACGCGGGCGGGCGAGCCCATGACGAGCGCGTGGTCGGGCACGTCCCTGGTGACCACCGCCCCGGCCGCCACCAGCGCGCCGGCCCCGATGGTGACGCCGGCGACGATGGTCGCGTTCGAGCCGATCGAGGCTCCCCGGCCGACGAGCGTCTCGGTCAGCGTCCAGTCGCCTTCGCCCTGCAGCGCCCCGCCGTCCGAGGTCGCCTTCGGGAAAAGGTCATTGGTGAACATCACCCCATGGGCGATCATCACCTCGTCTTCGATCGTCACGCCTTCGCAGATGAAGGAGTGCGACGAGATCTTGCAGGACGCGCCGATCGCGACGCCCTTCTGGATTTCGACGAAGGGTCCGACGCGCGTGCCGCGCCCTATCGAACAACCGTAAGCGTTGACGAGGTCGGGATGGGAGAAACCCGCTCCCTCGCCCAGCGAAACATTTGCGATCGCCATGGATGCTGCCCCCCGTCGCCCCGAAATGAGGCGAACGCGAGAAGGCTATGGCCGCCCCGGAGTCGCGGGAAGATGATGAAAGGTTTCGAGCCTCTAGGCCAAAATCGTCTCGTAAGACGAAAGCGGCGTCGCCTTTCGACGACGCCTCTACCCCCTAAGGATGTCGGTGGTTTTAGCCTGCCCCGGTTGGTCGAAGACCAAACCTACGCCTGAGCTCCGGCGTTGGAGGGGTGGCGACGCCGCTCGCGCATCGGCGACGCCGGATTTCCGGCGTGCACGGTCCAGGCCGAGAGATTTCGCATCGCGACGCCGCGGGCGCCGAGGACCGCGCCTTCGGCGACCGTCACGCCGGGGCCCACGAAGGCCTCGGCCGCGATCCAGGCGTTCGCCCCGATCTCGATGGGCAGGGACCGAAGGGGAAAATCCGGGTCGTGACAGTCATGCGTGCCGGAGCAGAGATGCGCGCGCTGGGAGACGATCGCGAACGCACCGAGCCGGATTTCGCCGACATTGTAGCAGGTCACGCCCGGCCCAAGCGACGCGTGCGTCTCCATGACGAGATGCGCAGGCCACCAGATGACGACGTCCGGATAGACCCGTGCGCTCGCCGCCAGCCTTGCCCCCCAGAGCTTGAGCAGCGCGCGCCGCCAGCCATGCATCGGCGACGGGGTCCAGCGCGCGAGCGCAAGCCATGACAGCCTCCATCCGATGCGGAGCAGGCGATGGCGCAGCGTGAAAGTCGGGCCGCCGAGGCGAGGGGAGAGCGGCTCGGCCGCAGCTGTCTCCCGAACGAGGCTCATCTAGGCCGCCCTGCCGGCGACGGGCGCGCGGCGTCGCCGGCGGCCGGCGTAGAGAAGCGCCGGCCCGAGGAACATCGCCATCTGGATCCAGGCGGTGACGATCCAGTTGGTGTGATGGGAGAACACGTGCATGGCCGGCAACGCGCTCAGCATGTAGATGATCTGGCAGGAGGCGTCGCCCGACTCCGCGCTGCGATAGATGCATCGCATCAGCCAGGCGACGGCGAAGAACTTGACGAAGCCGAGATAGCCGAACGAGCCGAAGGCGTCGGCCATGCCGGTGTCGGTCGTCCCGTAATTCGCCGCGTAGAACCTGTCCACGGCTCCGGGCGTCACGACCAGCAAGGAGCGCTTGAAGGCGTCTCCGACGATCTGCGCCGGCACATAGGACATCACCAGATCGTTCCAGTGCGAGAGCCCGTAGTCGAACGACTGGTTGCGCGAGACGACGTCCATCCGCATGACGGCGTTCTGGAACTCCGTGCCCCCGGACTCGAGCAGCGTCTCGAAATTTCCGATGAAGTCGATCTTGGCGATGTCCTCGAGGCCCGGCGTCTGCCCTCGCCGCGTGATGTTGCGGTAATCCTCCGTGCTTGACAGGCCGATCACGCCGACGAGCACCGTCAGGATCACGAGCGCTCGCGGCAGGGCGCGGCGCATCTGGAACCACACCGCCAACGCGATGATGAGGACGAATTCGAACGCTTCGCCGCGCTTTCCGGTGACGACGATGCGGTCGAGGTAGAGCGCCGCGTCGCAGGCGAGGATCGCAAGCGCGACGGCCGAGGGCCGGCGGGCCGCGCACAGCGCCGCGATCGCGAAGCCGAAGACCAGCATCTTCGAGAAGAAGAGGTAGATCACGGTCGGGCCGCTCAGCGCGGTCGACACCACGGTCTCGGGCGGCAGGCGGCTTATGACGACGTAGAAGCCCGCCCCGATCGCCGACAGCGTCGCGGCGGCCGTCAGCAGCCGTGTCTCGTCGAGCGGGATCGGCGTCGAAAGAAGGGGACGGTCCGAAAGCCGCCAGCCGATCGGGACGGCCGCGAGACAAACGATCGAGAACGCAAGCGTCTTGGCGAACCCGTCGGCGGGCAGGAAGACATTGTCCGCGAGCCCGGGCAATTGCGGAAGGATGAACGCGGTCATCATCGCCGCGGCGAGAAACGGATACTCATAGACCGCGCCGCGACGGAGAACGCCTTCGGCGATCAGGAAGAAGCACAGCGCCGCAAAGGCCAGGATCAGGGCTTCGTTCACGCCGGCGGCCCCAGAGGTTCCGCGGTCAGGCGGACGAACACCCCGTGGGCGATCGCATACCAGACGATCTTGACGTATTCCGACAGCGTCGCCTGCGGCTCCGACGACCAGCCCAGGCGCCAGCGCGGGGAGCCCTCCGGCGTGACGGAGGCCGCCGTGAACGCGACCTCGGGCGCCGCCGCGCGAAACGCGGCGATCGCCCGGCGAGCGTGAAACCAGTGAGTGACGAGTTTGGCGGAGCGCAGCCCCTGCGCGCGCAGGATCGCGGCGACGTTGATCGCGTTCTCCTGCGTCGTTCTCGAATTCGGCTCCATCACGATCGATCGCTCCGGAACGCCGCGCGCGGTCAGGGTGTCGCGCATCGCGTCGCCGTCCCCGGCGCCTGTGACGACGACGCGCGCATAGGCTCCGCGAGCGAACAGAGACGCCGCCAATTCAGCCCTAGGGACGCCGAATCCGCCAAGAACCACCAGAGCGTCGGCCGACTGTGAAACGTCTTTGACCGGCAGCACATAGCCAGCGCCGGTGATCGCAGCCGCGGCGAAAAGACATGCGGCGGTGGAGACGTAGATCAGACCGCGCAAAGTCCTGATCAGCCTGTGCGAAGCGCCTGAAAGTCCGGGCGCCGGTCGGCCATACGCCGGCCTGCAAAGGCTGCGCTGCTCCATCGGTCAGGGCTTCTGGCTTGCAAGCGCGGCCGGAGCGCTCCCGGCGTTCTCCGCGACCTTGGCTTCCGCGACCAGCGTCCGGCCGCGCAGCGCGATCTGCCAGTAATAGAACCCCCGCGCCATGGCGAAGTGAAACCCCGCCGAGCCGTCCAGAAATCCGAGCTTGAGCACGTAAGAATGCAGGAACGCCGTAAGCCAGCGGCCCGGTATTTTTCTGAACGCCGTCTTCATGAGCCTGCGGGACAGACTTTCGCTCGCCGCGAGCTTCGCCAGGCCGCCGCGTTGCGCAAGCCGGGCCTCCCAGTCGGCGTAGAGGTCGTGCCGGCCGAAATAGGCGGCGGCGGGCTTGCGGTCCCAGTGCAGCAGCGACGACTTCAGCCGGCCGATCCTGCCGTCGATCGTCGGCTGGTAATGGCCTTCGACCTCCCAGCCGCCGGGAATGTCGAGATCGTCCGGATGAGGGAACGTCGTGCGGCGGCGATCGACCAGCATCATCTTGCAGTTGCGATGGCCGAAGCGAAGCTGCTCTCCAAGAAAGACGAAACGGCCCTCGATGAAATAGGCCGAACACCGCGGCCCCTGCCTGAGCAGCGCCGAGATTTCCTGCACGAGCGCCAGAGACACGATCTCGTCGGCGTCCAGCATGAAGACCCAGTCGTTGCGCACCGAAGGGTGCTTCAGCGACCATTCCTTCTTCTTCGGATACTGCCTGTTCCAGACGAACGGCAGGACTTCCGCGCCGAACCGGCGCGCGATCGCAGCCGTCGCGTCGGCGCTTTCGCTGTCGCAGACGATCACCTGATCGAACGCCTTGAGCGCCGCCAGGCAATGCGGCAGGTTCACCGCCTCGTTCTTGGTCGGGATGACGACGGAGACGGGGATCATCTTGCTTCTTCCGTTTCTGCAGGGGAGACGATCGCCGCGCTGAGCCCAGACGCGGGTCCGGCGAGCCGATCGGAGATCGACCTGGCGGCTTGCAGCGCGCCCGCGCCGTCGGGCTTTGCGAGCTGGAGCGCGATCCACGCGGGAGCCTTCCAGACCACGAGCGAATGGAGCGCCGCGACCAGCGCGAGGCCGACGAAGATCGCGAGGTCGTCGACGCCCAGGATCGCGGCCATGTAGCCGAGCGCGCCGAGCGTCCCGCAGGCCACGATGAGCGTCGCGGCCGCGCTTCGCGGAGACATGCCTGCGTCGACGAGAAGGTGATGGAGGTGCCGGCGGTCGCCCGCCATCGGGCTGCGGCCGGCGCGCAGGCGCCTGACGATCAGGCTGAGGGTCTCGATGGCGGGAAGCGCGCAGATCCACAGGAGCGGCCCCATGGAGACGACGCGTTCGCCGCCATTGGCGAGCGAAAGGCTGAAATAGGCGACGGCGGCGCCAAGCATCAGACTGCCGGCGTCGCCCATGAACACGGACGCCTTCGCGCGCCAGCGGTGGCGAAGGTTGAAAACGAGGAAGCCGAGCACCGAGAACAGCAGCGGCAGAGCCGCGACGATCGCGTCCTCGCGCCCCATCGCCATAGCGGTCAGCGCGAGCCAGAACAGCGCTGAGGCCGCCGCGCCGCCCGCGAGACCGTCAAGGCCGTCCATCATATTGAAGGCGTTGGCCAGCCCGACCACGAAGACAAGCGCGAGCGGTGCTCCCGCAAAGGCGGCCAGCGCGAGGACTTCCGCGGGCGTTCCCGCGAACCAGTCGACCGAGGGCGCGATCGGCCAGATCATCAGGAGCGCGGCGCCCGTCTGGGCCGTCAGCCGGACTCCGGCCCGCAGACCGAACCTGTCGTCGATCGCTCCGACTACGACCAGGGCCCCCAGCCCCGCCATCACGCCAAGAGGCGCCCTGAGGTCCGGCGCGAGGAAGATCGACGCGACGACAAAGGCGGGAAACATCGCAAGACCGCCGACCAGAGGGACGTCGCCCTGATGTCGTTTGCGCTCCTGATCCGGCCGGTCGACGAAGCCTGCTCTCGAGGCGATGTCGCGGAACAGGACGATCAGGACCACGGTCAGGAGAAAGGCGTTCAGGTAGAGGGGCGCTTGAGACATCGTGGTGCCGCCGCGTTCGGAGGCCGCCGGCCTCTCGGTCGCGCCGACGATAGGCGGGCGTCTGCGCGCGCCGCGACCTAGGATTCCTGTCGATCTTCCGTCCGTCTTTCTTGCCGTCCGGGCCCACGGGGAAGTCAAAGGGCGTAGGCGCTCAGACAGTCGGACGATGTCACTCGCCAGGAGCGAGAGAGCGCCGGCCCAGCTGCGCCGCCTTTTGGAGCAGGCGGGCGCGCATTCCGTCGTCGAGCACGAGGGTGCAGAAGCCCGCAAGTCCGACCGCGCCGCCCGCGGCCGTCGCGGCGATCAGCTTGGCCAACGGCGCGTCGGGCGCCGCGGGTCCGTAGGTCACGAGCCAGATCGCCGCGCAGGCGGCGATGAACAGCGCGGCGATCGGCGCGGCCACGTGCGAGAGATACTGCGAGAGCTCGATGTCGAGCCGCCGCAATCCCAAAAGAGGTATCCGCCATCCGGTCGTGGCGGCCTGCGCCAGCAGGGTCGACAAGGCGACGCCGACGAGGCCGAGCGTGGGGGTCAGCACGAAGCTCAGGCCGATGTTCAGGGCGCCGGCCGCAAGATACCAACCGGCGTAGACCTCATGTTCGGTCGCCCGCGAGAAGCCGAAGAGCAGGCTCTGCTGCGTGTAGAGGATCAGCATGGCGCTGAACGTCGCCATGACGGGCAGGCCGACGAAGCGTCCGTCGCCGAGCCAGACCGCCGTGATCGACGGCCCCGCGAACAGCAGGAGAGCGGCGCCCAGCGCCATGAGCCCCATGCCCACTCTCATGCTCCTGAGGACGATCGCCCGGACGCGGTCGGTCGTCCCGGTCCGCCAGAGCTGGGACACATAGACGTTGCCGGCGTCGCCGATCGCGATCGAGATCACCGCAGCGTTGAAGGCCAGCAGATAGTTGGCGGCGTAGACCGGCAGGCTGGCGGGATCGAGGAAGGCGGCGATGAAGTAGGGGTCGGCTTTCATCAGCAGAAGCGCGCCGACTTCGGTCAGGAAATACTTCAGCGACGGCCCCATCAGGTCGACGGCGGTCGCCTTGTCCCACCCGCCATTGATCTTGGCCAGCGAGGGTTCCTTGCGCCGGAGATAGGCGACCGCGCCGATGCGAAATCCGAGGCTGCCAAGTGCGCCGGCGACCGCGAGCGCCGTCAGCCCGCCGCCGGCGATGACGATGGCGCACTGCGCGAGGATCGTGGCGGCGTTGAACGCGATCGCGAGAAGCGAGACCGGCGCGACGTGGCCAAGGCCCGAGATCGCCGCGGTCCAGAGCCCGTTCGACAGCGCGATCGCTTGCCCGAAGCAGATGATCGACCAGGCGAGCAGAGCTTCCTGCATCAGCGCCCGATCGATATCGAGCGTGGCGATGAAGGCGAGCCCGCCGAGCCAGGAAATTCCTCCGACCGCGAGCGCGATCATCAAATAGAGCCGCCGTCCCGTCGCCGCGAGCCGGGAAAAGCTCCGGGCCGCGTCGTCGGATTCGCCCCCGCCCACCATGAGGTCGCCCTGCCAGAACGCGAAGCGGCGGATGAGCGTCGAGGTCAGGCCGAAATCGAGCAGCAGGATCAGGACGCCGCTCTGGCTGAGAAGCAACCATACGCCAAGCTCCGCGGCGGGCAGCCGCGCGAACAGGAGCGGCATCAGCAAGAGGCCGAGCGCGATGGCGGCGACGCGCGACAGCCACATCGCGAGCACCGCCAAGGTGATGCGGCGCGCGGTGGACGGCGCCGCGCGATCCGGCGACGAAGCCGTCACGGTCGGGAGAGCCCAACGATCGTGTCGTCAGGTCTTGTCGCGCGCGGCTTCGGGACGGTGACGGAGCCGCGGCTCGACGTCTCGAACGATTTCATGGCCCGAACTCCCCGTCGACCGCCCCCGTGGTGATGGCCGAGGCGTCCGGTTTGGGGCAACGCGCCCGAAGGATCGGGCTCGGCGACGCCGGCTACCTCTTTCGTGCGGGATTGGCCAGGGCATCCGTCGAAAGGGTCAGGCGTCGCTCCAGCCGACTCGCGCGAGCGTCCACGAGCCGGTCCGTCGAAAGTCCAGCCGTAACACTTTCTACCGTTCGGAGGGCTCCTGTCCTCATCCTGAAACGGTGTTGCGTCGCCAGGCCGACGCCAAGAAGGTCTCGGCTGACGAGCCCATCCCACGATGGAAGGAAGCGCTCGCCGCGGCGAGCGTGCGCTTCACTCCCTCCTGCGCGATCGCTGTCCTCATCATCGGGCCGGAGGCTCGCGAAGGACGGATCGGTCCGTCCGAGACCCAGGCGAACGCTCCATGGCCACGAACAAGATCTCGATCGAGAACCAGCTCGCCGGAAACCCGGCCAGCGAATGGGATCTTCAAGGCATCGGCGACGACAACATCGTCGGCTTCGCGACCGACATCAGCGTCAACCGCGGCCAGACGGTCAGCTTCAAGATCCTGACGGACTCGACCAACTACAGGATCGACATCTATCGCCTCGGCTATTACGGCGGATCGGGCGCGCGCAAAGTGACGACGATCCAACGGCAGCTCCCGAGCGCGCAGACCCAGCCGGCCCCGATCGTCAACGCGGCTCTCGGCCTCGTCGATTGCGGAAATTGGGCGACGTCGGCGAGCTGGGCCGTGCCGGCGAGCGCCGTCTCCGGGCTCTACATCGCCAAGCTCGTTCGCCAGGACGCGACCACAGGCGCTAACCACATCCCCTTCGTGGTGCGCGACGACGGCGCGACCAGCGACCTGATCTTCCAGACGTCGGACACGACGTGGCAGGCCTACAACTCGTGGGGGAACTATAGCCTCTACGGCGGCGCGACCGCGATCAATCGCGCCGTCAAGGTCAGCTACAATCGGCCGTACAACACCCGCGGCTACCAGTTCCAGAGCGGCCCGTGGGACTGGATCTTCGGCGTCGAGCACTCGATGATCCGCTGGCTCGAGCGCAACGGCTACGACGTCTCCTACACGACCGGCGTCGACGTCGACCGGCGGGGCGGACAGCTTCTGACGCGAAAGATCTATCTCTCGGTCGGCCACGACGAATACTGGTCGGCCGCGCAACGCGCGAACGTCGAGGCGGCCCGCGCGGCTGGGGTCAACCTCGCTTTCTTCAGCGGCAACGAGTGCTACTGGAAGATCCGCTGGGAGCCGAGCACGGACCCAAGCGCGACGCCGTACCGGACGATGGTCTGCTACAAGGAGACGCGCGAAAACGCCAAGACCGACCCGAGCGCGACATGGACCGGGACGTGGCGCGACCCGCGCTTCTCGCCGCCTTCCGACGGCGGCCGGCCCGAGAACGCCCTGACGGGCACGATCTTCCAGGTCGATTCCTATCGCCTCGACACGATCAGGATCCCCTACGCCCAGTCGCGCTTCCGCTTCTGGCGCAACACCTCCGTCGCCAATCTGACGCCGGGCCAGACGGCCTCCCTGGTCACGAACTATCTCGGCTACGAGTGGGACGAGGACGTCGACAACGGCTTCCGGCCCGCCGGCCTCATCGACCTGTCGCTGACGACTGTCGCGGTCGGCACATATCTGCGCGACTACGGTCTGACGCTCGGCTCGGCTAACGCCACCCACAGCATGACGCTCTACCGCGGATCCGGCGGCGGCTTGGTGTTCGGCGCGGGCACGGTCTACCTGGTCTGGGGCCTCGACGCGCAACATGACGCGGAAGCCACCGCCACCGACACGCGCGTCCGCCAGGCGGTGGTCAACCTGTTCGCCGATATGAACGTCCAGCCGGCGACGCTTCAGAACGGTCTCACCGCCGCGACGAAGTC
The DNA here is from genome assembly GCF_042648545.1 of Chenggangzhangella methanolivorans. Lineage (NCBI taxonomy): Bacteria > Pseudomonadati > Pseudomonadota > Alphaproteobacteria > Hyphomicrobiales > Methylopilaceae > Chenggangzhangella > Chenggangzhangella methanolivorans. The sequence continues at coordinate 23,534 of NZ_JBHRXS010000016.1, read as the reverse complement.
GACGGACGTGACGCCCCCGGTCTCCACCATCACGGCGCCGGCGAGCGGAGCCAGCATCGTCGAAGGCCAGTTCGTCACGATCACCGGGACCGCGACCGACGTCGGCGGCGTGGTGGCGGGCGTCGAAGTTTCGACCGACAACGGCGCCACCTGGCGCAAGGCTGCGGGCCTTGCGTCCTGGTCCTATCTCTGGATCGCCCAGTCCGCCGGAAATTACGTCATCCGCTCGCGCGCGGCCGACGACAGCGCCAACCTCGAGGCGCCGAAGCCCGGCGTGCCCATCACGGTCGCGCCGGCGGCGACCAAGAGCCTCTGGAGCTACGCCGACAAGCCGACGAACGTCTTCACGCAGGACGTCAATTCGGTCGAACTCGGGGTGAGGTTCTCGTCATCCCAGAACGGGTCGATCACCGGCGTGCGGTTCTACAAGGGCGAGAAGAACGTCGGGCCGCACAGCGCAGCCCTCTGGAGCGCCGGCGGCGCGCAACTCGCCGCCGCGACCTTCGCCCAGGAGACCGCGACCGGCTGGCAGACCGCGACCTTCGCGACGCCGGTCGCCGTCTCGGCGGGGGTCACCTACGTGGCGTCCTATCACACCAACGGCTTCTATTCGGCCGATCCGGGCTATTTCGCCAACGCGCGGACCAATGCTCCCTTGACCGCGCCGGGAGCCGCCGGCGGCGGCAACGGCGTGTTTCACTACGGCGCTGCGACGGTGTTTCCGGACACTCTGGCCAATGCGTCGAACTACTGGGTCGACGTGGTGTTCGCGCCCGCAGCGCCGCCGCCGCCGCCCCCGGGCACGACGCTGTTCGCGACGACCGACACGCCGGCGACCGTGACGGAAAACGACTCCCAGTCCGTCGAGCTCGGCGTGAAGTTCCAGGTGAGCGCCGCCGGGACGATCGTGGGAATGCGCTTCTTCAAGGGGCCGCAGAATGTCGGCGTGCATCAGGCCCGCCTCTGGAACGCGAACGGGACGCTGCTTGCGACCACGACTTTCGCGAACGAGACGGCCAGCGGCTGGCAGCAGGTGCTGTTCTCGACCCCGGTCCCGGTCTCGACCGGCGTGACCTACGTGGCCTCGTACCACACCGCGGGATACTATTCGGTCGACGGGAACTACTTCGCCTCCGCGCGCACGAGCGGGGCGCTGACCGCGCCGTCGGATGCGGCGAGCGGCGGGAACGGCGTCTACGCCTACGGCGCGTCCGGCGTGTTTCCCAACCTCAGCTTCAACAAGTCCAACTATTGGGTCGACGTCATCTACCAGGCGTCGGGGAGCTGACGACCAGGCCATGAGACTGGCGATCGTCGGCCGCACGAAACTGCTCGTCGATACCGCGCGTCGTCTGCTCACGGACGGGCACACGATCGGACTCGTCGTGACCTCCGGCGACATGGCGGCCAGCGAACCGTTTGCGGCGCTCGCCTTCGCCTGCGGGGCGGCCTTCGTCGAAACCGCGAAGGTCAATTCCCAGCAGATCGTGGAGACCATGCGGGACGCCGCCTGCGAACTCGGGATCTCGCTGAACTGGAGAACGCTGATCAAGCCGGCGACGCTCGCCTGTTTCGCGCGCGGCGTTCTCAACGGACATGCCGGCGACCTGCCGCGATTTCGCGGAAACGCCTGTCCGAACTGGGCGATACTGGCGGGCGAGCCCCATGTGGGCCTGTGCGTCCACCAGATGACGCCGGAGCTCGACGCCGGTCCGATCTATGCGCGGACCCATTATCCGCTCGAGGCCGACACCTACGTCACCGACGTCCAGAACTGGATCGACGCGACGATGCCGGAGCTGTTTTCGTCCGCGCTCGCTTCGATCGCGCGCGGCGAGGAGCCTGTGCCGCAGAATCCGGATCCCTCGGCGGCGCTGCGCTGCTATCCCCGCCGCCCCGACGACTCCAGGATCGACTGGCGGACCGACGCGGACACGATCCGCCGCCTGATCCGCGCCTCGTCGCGGCCGTTCGACGGCGCGTTCTGCTTCCTCGACGACCGCCGCGTGACGATCTGGCGGGCCGACGTCGTCGAGCCGACGTCCCGCTATCTCGCGGCTCCCGGCCAGCCCTGCGAACCCGTCGAAGGCGATCCGATCGTGGCGTGCGGAAGCGGATTCCTACGCCTGACCGACATCAGTCTCAACGGGTTTTCGAACATCGACTCCAAAGCGCAGGTCAATCGAAGCGCCCGGCTGCGCCTGACGTGAGGCCCTGATCGGCCCTGCGCGTACCACTTTCGATCTCTGCGGCGTCCTATCGGGGGCGTCGCGCGGCCGAGCGCAGAGCGCTTAGCGTCGCATCAGACCTTGATCCGGCAACGCTCCGACTGCGAGGGCTCCATGGCGGTCGTCGACATCGCGATACCTTGCTATCGCTACGGGCGCTTCCTTCGCGAATGCGTCGGCAGCATCCTCGCCCAATCGATGAACGACGTTCGCGTCCTGATCATCGACGACGCCTCGCCGGACGACTCCGCCGATGTCGCGCGCGAGCTCGCCGCCTCCGATCCTCGGGTCGAGGCGTTGGTCCACCGGGAGAACCGAGGCCACATCGCGACCTACAACGAGGGCATCGCCTGGGCGACGGCTCCGTACTTCCTGTCGCTGTCGGCCGACGACTATCTCGCCCCCGGCGCGCTCGAGCGCGCGGCCGCGCTGATGGACGCCCGGCCCGAGGTCGTGCTGACCTACGGCGCCTGCGAGACCGCGCGCCCCGACGAACCCGCGCCCGCGCTTCGCGACGACCGCGTCGACCCAAGCTGGCGGGTGCGTCCAGGCCGGGATTTCGTCAAGGAGCACTGCGAGCAGATCCGCAATCTCGTGCCGACGCCGACCGCCATCGTGCGGACGAAGACGCAGAAGGCGATCGGCGGCTATCTTCCGTCCCTGCCGCACGCCGGCGACATGGAGATGTGGCTGAGGTTCGCGGCTCATGGCGACGTCGCCGATACGCCGGTTCCGCAGGCGGTCTATCGGCTGCACGGCGCCAACATGTCCGCGGACTACTACCGGAACGTCCTGATCGACTACGCTCAGCGGGCTGACGCCTTCGACACGTTCTTCGGGAGCGACGGGCGACTGCTCGAGGACGCGGAGGCTCTGCGCGCGCTCGCGCGGCGCCGGCTTGCGGCCGCGGCCTTCTGGACCGGGGTCGCGCAATGGTGTCGGGGGCGACGCCAGACCGGAGCGGACGTCCTCGGCTTCGGGCTGCGCCTCAATCCCGCGATGCGAACGGCCCCGCCCTTCGGCCACCTCATGAGGCTCGAGCGCGTCGATCGGAGGCTGAAGAGCGTCTTCTCCGACATGATCGGCCGCCGCGCCGGCCTCCCGTGAGCTCGCGACCTGACCCAAGTCCTGCTTTCCACGGTTCGCCCAGATGACGCCGCAGCTCAATTTCGTGATCGACCAGCCGGACCACGCGATGCCGCGGTTCCTGGCGATCCGCAGCGTGGCCGACTGCTTCGCGCGCGACCCCGGCGTCGCCGCGGGGATCGCCTCCCAGGGCGACCTGTGCTGGAGCCTCCAGACCTATCTCAATCTCGCGCAATGGACCTACTTGCCGGTGTCGTGCAGCAACCGCCTGCGGGACGACGCGATCAACTTCGTGCACTCCGACCAGCTCGGCAAAATCGGAGGACGATCGTCGGCCTTCGTCGTTTGCCTCCGCGCGGACTACCCGGCGCGGCGCTGGGCCCATCACCACATCGTCCAGAACAAGCTCCAGGCGTCTGCGACGGCGACATACCTGCCGCTGTGGGCCCAGCCTGGACTCATCAAGCGCAGCGGCGGTCGGAAAAGCGTCGAGACGGCTGCCTATGTCGGGCAGACGTTCAACGGCAATCTCGCCGCCGACGCCGTCTTCTGGCGCAAGGCCTTCGCCTCGATCGACCTGGAGTTCCTGACGCCGCCCCGGGAGGCGTGGCACGACTTCAGCGGCGTCGACATCCTTGTCGGGGTGCGGAGTTTCGATCGCCGGCGCTATCCCACCAAGCCCCCGAGCAAGCTGATCAACGCCTGGCGGGCCGAGGTTCCCTTTATCGGCGGCTTCGACAGCGCCTATGAGCAGGTCGGGCGGCCCGGACAGGACTTTCTTCAGGCGAGAACGGTCGAGGGCGTCATGCAGGCGGCGTTCGTGCTCAAGCACGACCGCTCGGCGTATGAACGGCTCGTCGAGACGGGCCGGGCTGCGGCGGAGGCGTTCTCGGAAGAATCTCTGTGCTCGCGCTGGACGTCCGTCATCCGAAAGGTGATCGAGCCGCGCTATGAACGCTGGCTCGCCGGAGCGCGCTACGAGACGCCGAGATTCCACGCGATGTTCGCGCTCGGGAGGGTCGAGAAGCGCACCCGCGCCTTCGCGCGCGGCGCGATCGACCTTGCGCGGTTCGCCGTTCGGGCCTGAGCCCGCTCTCAGCCTTCGATGAGATTCTCGAGTTCGTCGAGGCTGAGAATCCAGCCGCTGTCGCTCAGGATCGTCACCTTCTCATGCTCCGCCTGCCCGAGTTCGCGCGCAAGCTCGAGGGCTTCGGTGACGGTCGCCGCGACCATCGTGTGAGGCGGCTCCGTTCGTGACACGACCATGTAGGACATCTGGAAGGCTCCCAAGAGCGGAACGATCGCTCTTCAGTACCTCCGCGCATTGGCCGCCTCGATTCAGCTTCGAGGCGATGGAGGCGGCAAAAAGACGTGTCGCCCTGTCCGGATATGACGGCGGACCCGATGCTGGCCCTACCACTTTCTACGCCTACGCCGCCCCAGGGCGTCGCCCGCGCTGCTCGAGACTCTCTTTTGAGCGTCTTAAGCGGCATGGCGGGCAAGCCTAGGAATTCCTCGTCAAACGTTTCGGGGAACTGTCATGCGGGCGCCCATCGTCTCCTTTGTCGCAGCGGTCGTCTGCCTGGCGTTCATCGGGTCGGGCGGCGCGTTCGCTCGGGTCGAGCGGTTGCTCGTCAACCGCAACAGCGGAATGTGCGCGGAGCTGAAGGACGCGAATCTTCAGGTCGGCGCGCGCGTGTCCCAAGGCCGTTGCTCCGATCAGCCGCACCAGAGGTGGCTGTTCCAGAAGACGGCGGCCGTCAGCCGGATCGTCAACGTCCGCTCCGGCATGTGCCTCGCGGCCCGTCCGAGCGACGGAGCCGCAGTCGTTCAGGCGCCGTGCAACGGCGAGGCGAGCCAGAACTGGAGTTTCCGGCGCGTTCAGGACTGGTTCCAGATCGTTTCGGCGGTGTCCGGCGAATGTCTCGACGTCGCCGACTCGTCGATCGACGACGATGCGGCGTCGCTCCACGCAGCGTGCGGCGAGGCAAACTCCCAGAAATGGACCTTGTCGGATCCCGCACTGAAGTCGGTTTGGTCGCCGAAAATCTCCCTGCCGCTGATCCCGGTCGCCGCGTCCACGCTGCGCAACGGCAAGATCCTCATGTGGGCGTCCCATGACCCGTTCACCTTCGGCGACGATCAGGGAAAGACCTTCACGACGATCTTCGATCTCGCGAGCGGATCCTCGACGTCCGTGACTGTCTCGAGCACCGGCCACGACATGTTCTGTCCGGGCACCGCCACCCTGCCTGACGGTCGCATCCTCGTGAACGGCGGATCGAGCAACGCCAAGACCAGCATCTACGATCCCGAGCTGAACGTCTGGACCACGAGCGCGGAAATGAACGTGCCGCGCGGCTATCAGGGAGACGCCGTGCTGCCGTCCGGCGACGTGCTGACCGTCGGCGGATCATGGAGCGGCGGGATCGGATACAAGAAGAGCGAAGTCTGGAACCGTCTCTCTGGCTGGCGGGTGCTTTCGGGCGTCAACGGCGAAGACCTCGCAGGACCCGATCCCGCCGGACAGTTCCGCTCCGACAACCACATGTGGCTGTTCGCCTACAGCGATAGATACGTGCTGCACGCCGGCCCCAGCGCGCAAATGCACTGGATCGACGTCAAGGGCGACGGGCGCATTCTGCCGGCCGGCGATCGGGGCGACGACGCCTACGCCATGAACGGCAACGTCGTGATGATCGGGCCGACCAAGCTGCTGAAGATCGGCGGGGCTCCGGCCTATGAAAGCCTCCAGGCGTCCGATGGAGCCCATCTGATCGACTTTGGGGACGGGCCGAAGGGACCGATCCAGGTGACGAGGCAAAGGCCGATGGCCTTCGCCCGCGCTTTCGCCAACTCCGTCGCCCTGCCGGGCGGAGACGTCGTCGTGATCGGAGGAAGCAATTTTCCAGAAGCCTTCAGCGACGAGCGGTCGGTCATGATCCCCGAGCTCTGGTCGAAGTCCGGCGGAAACGGAGCCTTCCGGAGGCTCGCGCCCATGACGGTCCCGCGGAACTATCACAGCATCGCGCTTCTCATGAAGGACGCGAGGGTGTTCGTCGGCGGCGGCGGGCTGTGCGGTTCCCCATGCGACACCAATCATCCCGACGCAGAGATTCTGACGCCTCCCTATTTGTTGAACGACGACGGATCGCTCGCGGCCCGGCCGGCGATCACGAGCGCGCCCGCCACAGCGCGACTGGGCGAGCGCATCAGCGTGTCGACCGACGTTCCGGTCTCCCAGTTCTCGCTCATCAGGCTGGCGGCCGTGACCCATTCGGTCAGCAACGACCAGAGGTCGGTGCAATTGAAGCCGGCGGCCGTCAACGGGACGACGTACGCCCTGGACCTCAAGACGAAGGGCGCGCGGCTGCTCCCGGGCGACTGGATGCTGTTCGCGATCGAGCCGAACGGCGTCCCAAGCGTCGCGGCGGTCATCCGGATAAGCGCGGCTTCGTAACGCTCAAATCTTTCTGGCGAAGTCGTCTCCCGACGCCGGCCGGCGAGGCGATCGCCAGCGCGCCGCGAGGCCGGCGACGGCGTGACGCGCGGGCGAGGGCGGGGGCTTCTCGCCCAAAGCATCGAGTCTGCCGGCGGCGTCGTCGGGGCGCCTAATCCAAATCAGTGAAACATGCCGCGCATCGCCTGATAATGAGCGGCCTAGCGCCATGAGGAGCCGATGACGACCACAGCTTCTTCCGCCGCGATCGTCACCCTGTCGCGGTTCCTCATGTTGCTCGTCAGAGCCCAAAACATGCGCAAGACGGGCGTGGACGCAGACGGCCTGACGCGTTTCACCGTCACGCCTCAACGAGGGGCCCCCTACGACATCAAGATGTGGCTTCCCGAAGAATGCGACCTCGCCGAGTGGAATGCGGAGATGGAGCGGAAGCTCGAGATCGCCGCAGCCGACCTCGAACGGCTCAACGGGGCGCATCTGAACAGCTAAGCGCGACCGGCAGCCAGATCGTAAACGTCGAGCCGCGACCGACCTCGCTTTCGACGGTGATCGACCCGCCATAGCGCGCCATCAGCGTGTAGCTGGTCGAGAGGCCGAGCCCCGTTCCGCCGCTCGTGCGCGTGGTGAAGAACGGGTCGAAGATCTTTTCGAGCTTGTCGGACGGAACGCCGACGCTGGTGTCGATCACCCGGATCGCGACGCCGGGCGCCCCCGATCGGGCTTCGTCGGCGGTCGAGATCGTCAGCGCGCCCCCCTCCGGCATGGCGTGGATGGCGTTGACCATCAGGTTGATGACGACCTGCTGCAGCTCGGTGCGGCTGACCTCGACCTCGCGGCTCGTCGCATCCGTCGTCTCGACCGTGATGGCGGCGCGTTCGAGCAGGTGGCGAACGAGCACGAGGCAATCGGTCACGACGCTTCCCGGCGCGACCTGCTCGACATAGCCGGCGTATTCGTCCGGCCGCGCGAACTGGAGCAGCCGCGTGACGATCATGTTCACCCGGTGGACCTGCTGGTCGATCAAGTCGAACTCGGTCTTCACGTCGAGCGCCGCCGGTCCCAGCGCCTCGCGCGCGACCTCTAGATTGCCCTGGATCACCGCGATCGGGTTGTTGATCTCATGTGCGACGCCGGCCGTGATCTCGCCGATCGCCGCGAGCTTCTCCGACATCACCAGTTGGCGGCGGGCGTCCTCGAGCTGGCGGGTGCGCTCGGCCACCCGGGCGTCGAGCTCGGCGCCCCAGGTCCGAAGCTCCGCGTCGCGGGCCTGCAGCCCGTCGAGCAGCTCGTCGAAGCGAAGCGCCACGAGGCCGATCTCGTCATGGCAGGCGAGGTTGCCGGTCCGGGCCGACAGGTCGCCGGCGTCGACCGCCGCGATCGTGCGGTTCATCTGCTCGAGCGGCTGGAAGATCGCGCGCGCAAGCCGCAGCAGGAAAGGCAGGGTGAGGGCGGCGGCAAGCGCGAAGGCCGCGAGCACGGCCGCGATCATGGTCCAGCGCACGGTGCGGAACGGGCTCTCCAGAAAGCCGACATAGAGCATGCCGACGCGCGTTCCCCCGCCGTCCACGATCGGCTCATAGGCCGAGATGTAGCGGTCGTTGACCACGAAGGCGCTGTCGAGCCAGGTGCGGCCCTCGCCCAGCACAGCGTCGCGCACTTCGCGCGAGACCCGCGTGCCGAGCGCGCGGCGATCGCCGAACAGCCGCACATTGGTGGCGATGCGCACGTCGCCGAGGAACAGCGTCGCGGTGCCTTGGCCGCCGGCCGGCAGCTCGCCATGGGCGTAGATCAGGTCGTTGATCGTATCGACGAAGCCGAGATTGCCGTTGAGCAGCGCGCCGCCGACGAGCGCGGCCCGCCGCCCGTCGCCGAGCGTCACGGGCGTCGCGGAATGGATCACGAGGCCGCGCGTCTCGACCGTGCGGTCGGTCTCGGCTGCGTTCGGGGTCTTGACCAGCTCGACCCGCGCGCGCTCCGCCATGCCGGGCGACAGGCGCATCATCTCGTCCTGCTCAAACAGGTCGAGCGCGGTTTCGGGGCGGCCGGAAAGCGCCGCCTCCACCACCTTGCGCTCGGGATCGGGCGTCGCCGCGCCGTTGCGCTCGACGAGGTAGAGGAAATCAAGTCCGAGTTCGGCGCGCCTTGCGTCGAGCAGGCGCCGGATCCCGCCCGAGCGCGCGGCGTCGGCGAAGGCCTGCGACTGGGCGAGGGCGGTCAGCTGCTCGCCGCCGCGCTCCTTCAGGCGGCTGAGATACTGGCGCGCGATGATGAGGTCGTCATTGGCCTTGGAGATCAGCAGGGCGTCGAACTGGGCGAGCCACCAGAACAGCGCGAAGCCGAGCACTACGGGCAGCACCACGCCCATCGGCAGCAGCGCGATGGCGAGCAGGCGCGAGCGGACCGACCGCAGCCGCCAGTCCGAGGAGGGGCTCTCAGGCATTCCACTCGGCGCATTTGCGGTCGAGCGTCTTGCGCGACACGCCGAGCCTGCGCGCAGCCTCCGCACGATTGCCGCCGGCGGCGTCCAGCACCCGCAGCATGTGGCGCTTTTCCAGTTCCGACAGGTCGTCGGTCTCGGCCTCGCCTGCGTCTTCGACATGCGGCACGTCGAAGGCGCCCATGATCAGGCCGCGCTCGACGCGGTTGCGCAGCTCGCGGGCGTTGCCGGGCCAGGGATAGGCCGCGAAGCGTTTCAACGTCTCGTCATCGAGCGCGAGCGGCGGCAGGCCGAGCTGCGCCGAAATCTGCCCCATGAACATCCGCGCCAGCGCCTCGACGTCTTCCGGCCGGTCGCGCAAGGGCGGCAGGTGGATGCGGAACACGTCGAGCCGGTAGAAGAGGTCGGCGCGGAAGCGCCCGGCCGCGACCTCTTCGGAAAGGTCGGCGTTGGTGGCGGCGATCAGCCGGACGTCGATCGGCACCTCGCGGTCCGAGCCCACGGGCCGCACCTTGCGGTCCTCGATCACCCGGAGCAGCTTGGCCTGAAGCGCGAGCGGAAGCTCGGCGACCTCGTCGAGGAACAGCGTGCCGCCCTGCGCATAGAAGAACAGGCCCTCGCGCGAGGACGCCGCGCCCGTGAAGGCGCCCTTCACATGGCCGAACAGCTCGCTCTCGATGATCTCCGAGGAGATCGCCGCGCAGTTCACCGGCACGAAGGGTTTTGCGGAATAGGGCGACTGGTCGTGGAGCGCCCGCGCCGTGATCTCCTTGGCGGTGCCGGATTCGCCGGTGATCAGCACCGTGGTCGGGGTGGCGGCGGCGCGCGCCACCATCTCGCGGATGCGCGCCATCTGGGGCGAGGTCCCGACGAGGCGGCCGGGTTTTTCGGGCTCAGGGCTCGCGCCGAGCTGGCGGCGGAGGACGAAATTTTCGCGCCGGAGCGCCGCCCGGTCGAGGCAGCGCGCGATCGCGTTGAGGATCTGCTTGGTGCGGAACGGTTTCAGCACGAAATCGGCCGCGCCGGCGCGCAGCGCCTCGATCGCGGTCTCGAGGTCGGCGAAGGCCGTGATCAGGATGACTTCGGTGAAGAAGCCGTCGCGGCGCAGCTCCGCGAGCCATTCCAGGCCTGTGCGGCCCGCCATCTTGTTGTCGAGGATGATGAGGTCGAAATGGCTGGCGTCGATCAGCCGTCCGGCCGCAGCCGTGTTCTCCACCGCCTCGACGCGCGCGCAGCGCGGGGTCAGCGTGCGGGTGAGGAAGTTCCGCATGCCCGGCTCATCGTCGACCACGAGGATGTGGGCGCGCGCGAGCCATGGATCGTTCGGCGCGTCCGGCTGGTCGTCTGGAGCTGTCGTCTGGTCGCTCATGGCGCCGCCGTCTCGGGCGGATAGTCCGCCGCCACGTGATTAGAACATCGCGGCGCTGAACGCGAAGGCCCGCCGGTTTGTCGCCGGTCGAGAGGCTGGAGGTTCCCGCCTCCCTCTCCCGCTTGCGGGAGAGGGTAGGGGTGAGGGGCGTTAGCTCCGAGGCTTCAGAATTGAAGCTCAGAGGCTTCAGAATTGAGCGCTTCCAGGGCGGACGAGCGGCGTTCGGATCCCGCTGCGCTATGCCCCCTCATCCTTACCTTCTCCCGCAAACGGGAGAAGGGGTCACGGACGTCGCGCGTTATGCTTCTCCCCTCTCCGCAAGGGGGAGGGGAGCAGAACGCGCGATCCGCTCAGTGCAGCAGGATCACGGCCTTCTGCAGCGTGATCAGCACGCCGATCGCGAGAGGGATTCCGACCGCGGCCCAGGCGAGGCCGACGAGGACCAGCGAGGTCGTGGCCGCCGCCGTCGGGGTCTCGCTGATGCTGGCCTGCGCCGTCGCGGCGTTCGCCTGCCGCGCGGTCTTGTCCTCGGCCATGTGGTGGCGCGCCGCGACCGGGCGGACCAGCAGGTTGCAGATCATGCCGAGCACCAGAAGGCCCGCCAGGATGTACATGGTCTGGTTGTAGGCCTGGGACGACGGCAGCCCGGCGGCGAGCTGGTATTCGCGCAGATAGTTCACCAGCACCGGGCCAAGAATACCTGCGGTCGCCCAGGCGGTCAGCAGGCGGCCATGGATCGCGCCGACATATTTCGTGCCGAACATGTCCGCGAGATAGGCCGGGACGGTGGCGAAGCCGCCGCCATACATCGAGATGATGACGCCCATGGCGAGCACGAAGAACAGCGTGGTGTTGAAGCCCGCGAAGGTGGGGGTGAGCGCGTAAAGCACGACGCCGAGCGTGAAGAAGATCGCGTAGGTGAGCTTTCGGCCAAGCTTGTCCGAAGAGGTCGCCCAGGCGAAGCGGCCGCCGATGTTGCAGAGGCTGAGCAGACCGGTGAAGCCGGCCGCGATCGCGGCGATCGAGGCCTTCTGGGCGGCCGAGAGTTCGCTGAACGGAATGTCGAGGCCGATGAGCTTGCCGCCGAACACCTCCTGCAGCATGGGCGAGGCCATGCCGATGACGCCGATGCCGGCCGAGACGTTGAGGCAGAGCACCAGCCAGATCAGCCAGAACTGCGGGGTCTTGGTCGCGACGTTGAGGTCGACGTTCTTGGCCGACACCATGGCGTTGGCGGAAGGCGCCGGCGGGGTCCAGCCGGCCGGCTTCCAGTTCTCGCGCGGAACGCGGTAGCCGAGCGCGCCGCCGACCATGAACACCACGTAGATCGCGGCCATCGCCACGAAGGTCTGCCACACGCCGACCGAAGTCTCGGTCGCGAAGTGGCGCATCAGGAAATCGGCGAGCGGCGCGCCGATCATGGCGCCGCCGCCAAAACCCATGATGGCCATGCCGGTCGCCATGCCGCGGCGGTCGGGGAACCACTTGATGAGCGTCGAGACCGGCGAGATGTAGCCGAGGCCGAGACCGACGCCGCCGATGACGCCCGAGCCGAGCCACAGCATCCAGAGCTGGTGGGTGTAGACGCCGAGCGCCGAGATCAGCAGGCCGCCGCACCAGCAGGCGGCGGAGACGAGGCCCGCCTTGCGCGGGCCTGCGCGCTCGAGCCAGCCGCCCCAGATCGCCGCCGAGCAGCCGAGCAGCACGAAGAACAGCGTGTACATCCAGCCGAGCTGGCTGATCTTCCAGTCGCAGCCCGTGGCCACCATCCCTGCGAGGAAGCTCATGTCGGCCGGACAGGCGACGGGTTGCGTGATCCCGACCGCGCGCGAGAGCGGCAGCCAGAAGACGCTGAAGCCGTAGGCCATGCCGATGCACAGATGAATGGCGAGCGCAGCCGGCGGCACGAGCCAGCGATTGAAGGTCGGCGCGGCGATGGTTCGCTCGCGGCTGAAGAAGCCGGCGTCTGCGGCGATGCTTGCGGACATGGAGCCTCCTGGCGGTCCCGGGCGACGCGGTCTTCGCCGCGTTCGCCGAGCCGGTCAGCAATGTCCGGGCCACCCGCCAAGCGCCTCGTTTTTCAACGGTCTCCATGATCTTCGTCGCGCGCGAGTGGACAAAATGTCCTTCTGCGCCCGGCGACTTCCAGGCAAGTTGGACAATCTGTCCTTCATGCTGCGCTTGCATGCGATTGCGTCGCAAGGCGCGCTTCCGCGTCGTGCTGAAGGTCGCGGCCTAAGTGCCGATCTCGGCCGCCACGAAGTCCACGAAGGCGCGCGTTTTCGCCGGCACGTGGCGGCCATGCGGGTAGACCGCGTAGACCGTGCTGTCGGCGACCTGCCACTCGGGCAGGACGCGGACGAGCCGTCCCTCGGCGAGGTCGGGTTCGACCAGGAAATCCGCCAGAAGCGCGATCCCGCGCCCGCCGAGCGCGGCGAGCCGCAGAGCCTCGGCGTTGTCGGCCTGGAGCAAGGGGTCGATCGTCACGTCGGCGGCGCGTCCGTCGCGGACGAGCCGCCAGCTCGCGCCGTCCATCAGCGGGCTGAAATGCAGGCAGTCATGCGCGCCGAGATCGTCGATCGCCGTCGGCGCGCCGCGCCGTTCGAGATAGGCGGGCGACGCGCACAGGTTCCGCCGGTTCATCGTCAGCTTGCGCACGACATAGTCGCCGCTCGTCAGCGTCCCGATGCGGACGCCGACATCGACGCGCGTCTCGACAAGGTCCGCGAACCGGTCGTCGAACAGCAGCTGAAGCTTGAGCCGCGGGTGGCGCTCCATGAAGCGCGGCAGCAGCGGCGCGACCACCTTCTGGCCATAGAGGTTGGGCAGCGCGATCCGCAGCAGGCCATGCGGCTCGACCGCGTGGGCCGAGACCGCCGCGTCCGCCTCCTCGGCGCACGCCAGCACGTCGAGGCAGCGGTCGAGATAGATTTCGCCCGCTTCCATCAGGGTCACGCTTCGGGTCGTGCGGTGGAGCAGTCGGCAGCCGAGCGCGTTCTCGAGCTGCGCGATTCGGCGGCTGAGCGCCGAGGCGCTGATGTCGAGCGCCGCGGCCGCATTCACGAAGGAGAGTCGCCGGCCGACCATCGCGAAGGCGCGCATGGCCGACAGCCGATCGAGATTCTGTTCGCCCAAGCCGACCTCCATTGCGCTTGGCGGCGCAATGGAGGGAATGTTTAGTGGATTGTCGCGCGCAGAAAACCGGCGCTCCGATCAGATGGCCGCGAGCGTGCCGCCGTCGACCACGAAGGCCGCGCCCGTCACGAAGGTCGACTCGTCGGAGGCGAGCCACAGGATCGGACCCGCGGCTTCCTCCGGCGAACCGAGGCGCTTCAGGCCCCAGACGCCGGTCGAGATGCGATCGCGCGCCTCCTCGGTCTTGGCGAAGCCGCGGAGCATGGCGGTGTCGACCGGGCCGGGGCAAACTGCGTTGACGCGGATCTTGTCGGGCCCGAGCTCGAGCGCGAGGCCGCGTGTCATCGCCATCACCGCGCCCTTGGTGGTGGAGTAGCCCGACAGCCGCGGCCGCGACGCGAAGGCGTGGATCGACGCGGTGAAGCGCGGCATCACCGTCGCGGAAGTCACCTTCTGCAACTCGATCAGCGTCGCCGAGCATGTGGTGATGATGATCGTGTCCCAGGTCCGCAACTACCTGCCGTCCTACGAGTGGGTGAAGAAGGGCGGCTGGAACATCGCCGACTGCGTCTCGCGCTCCTACGACGTCGAGGGCATGCACATCGGCACGGTGGCTGCCGGCCGTATCGGCCTAGCAGTGCTGCGCCGTCTTAAGCCCTGGGACGTGCACCTGCACTATTTTGACCGCCATCGTCTGCCGGAACCGGTCGAGAAGGAGCTCAACCTCACCTGGCACGACACCGTCGAGGACATGGTCAAGGTCTGCGACGTCGTGACGATCAACTGCCCGCTGCACAGCGAGACGCTGAACCTCTTCGACGAGACCATGATCTCGAAGATGAAGCGCGGCGCCTACATCATCAATACGGCGCGCGGCAAGATCGTCGATCGCGACGCGATCGTCCGCGCCTGCGAAAGCGGGCAGCTCGCGGGCTACGCCGGCGACGTCTGGTTCCCGCAGCCGGCCCCGAACGACCATCCGTGGCGCGCCATGCCGAACCACGGCATGACCCCGCATATCTCGGGAACCTCGCTCTCGGCGCAGGCGCGTTATGCGGCTGGAACGCGCGAAATCCTCGAATGCCACTTCGAGGGCCGTCCGATCCGCGACGAATATCTGATCGTCCAGGGCGGCGCGCTCGCGGGCGTCGGGGCCAAGTCCTACGCCAGCGGAAACTCGACCGGCGGTTCGGACGAGGCCGCGAGGTTCAAGAAGGCGAGCTGAGGCCAAGCGCCTTCAAGGGGATCGGCGGCCTCGCCGCCGGTCCCGCCACGCTCTCACAAGAACACCAAACGGGAGGGCGCTTATGGCGTCCCGGGAGGCCGCGCGCGCCGCGGCGATGGCCGGCCTCGGCGGCTTTCTCGTCATCTTCGCGCTGGCCGAACTTTCGCAGTTCTCCGGAGCCGCGCTCCTGATCGCGCCCTTTGGGGCGAGCTGCGTTCTGGTCTTCGCTTTGCCCGCCAGCCCGCTCGCCCAGCCGCGTAACGTCATCGGCGGCCATCTCGTTTCGACCGCAGTCGGGCTTGCGGCCTTCATGGCCTTTGGGGCGACGCCGCTCGCCTTCGGGGTGGGCGTCGGGCTCGCAATCGCCGCCATGCTGCTGACCCGAACGACCCATCCGCCGGCCGGAGCCGACCCGATCGTGGTGATTCTTGCCGGCGCCTCCTGGACGTTCCTCGTCGCGCCGGTGCTCGCCGGAGCGGTCGCGATCGTGCTCGGCGGCGCGGTCTATCACCGGGCCGCGACGGGGTCCGCGTATCCCGTTCGGAACTGACGGCGCTGGACGCTCGAAGCCGCCTCCGACTGTGAGACCGTGATTCTGACGCTTCGAACCTCCGATGGCTTCGAGGCGTCCTGCTCTCTCGACAAATCCGCCGCGACCAAGCTTGCCCGCACGTCAGACGAGGCGCCGGGGCGCATGCGGCCGCCCCTTCTAAAGAGCCAAGCCGCGGCGCTCAGGCGGCGTTCGAAGTCACCGGATTCTTTTCATCCGACCTCTGCGTGCCGGACTGCAACGCGGCTAGTTGGGCTTTCGCAGCCTTAGCGGCCGCCTTCTCGATCGCGCGATACCGCTGGATCAGTTCTTCGCCGAAGGCGGTGAGCTTCGCTCCGCCGCCGTGTTTCCCGCCGGTCTGCGACGCGACCACCGGGCGGCCGCAGATCTTCGCCGTCTCGTCGACGAGGTCCCACGCCCGACGATAAGACATATCCATCGCGCGCCCGGCGGCTGAAATTGACCCCTCCCGATGGATCGCTTCGAGCAGTTCGATCTTCCCGGGGCCGATGCTGCCTTCTGGATGAAGATCGATCCTGATGCTGAGAGACGCCATCGGTCCAACCCTGCTGATGGCGGACGTGACGGCCCGCTATCCGATGCGTTCAGAGTACCCAGACTCCGTTCTTAGCGACAGTGAGCCGTGGCGTAAACCCAGCTTTGGCGACGAGTCCCCTCAGAAATCAGATCCACATCACTAGACCGAGGTGCGGTCTGGAAGGTTCTACGACCGTAGGCGATCGGCAATCTATGCCGGAGAAAGTTCTTACCTTCGTTAGACTGGTTGGCCGGGTTGTTTCCCAGGCAGCCGCTGCCGTTGGCTATCAGTCTTTATTGCCGTCAGGCCCACAGTCGCTTGGCTGAGGCATGCCGTTTGTCAAAGCAGCCAGCCAGACGTCGAGAAAAAAACGGGCCGAAGCCACCTCGCGGCTGCGAGGCGTTGGAACGTCTGGCAGATGGACAGCCGTGCCGGCGGCGTCACCGAATCGATCGACGCCGGCGCCGACCTCGAACGCGCCCGTCGCCTGCCGGGCCGTTCGAACCTGAAGACGACGGCTCGCCACTCGCGAGACGGCGCGTCGAAAACGTCGAAGGTCGCGAAACTGCGGGCCGCCCCCCGAGCGGATAACACGGTGGAAACGAAGGCTTCCAACGCGCAGGCTTCAGGAGTGGGATAACGCCAGGGATTTGTTGGTGGTGGACGCGGTCCACAGCGAACTGGTCTCACCTGCGCCAACTTCACTGCTCTGAGGGAAATCTGCAGGAAAATGTCCTCGGAGCAGCAACAATTCTCGTTGACAAACACTTGTACTTTCAGGTCTTGAAAAATCCAAGTCCAAGGCCTTGACATCCGCGTACGGTGGTGGTTCTTTCCTCGTATACCGACTCGGAAGAACGTGCATCGCACGGGCATTATAGTTGGGCCTCTCGGCGACACAATAGTGTCGAGAACCGCCAGAGTTCGTCTGGCGTGAGAGGCTGACTCATGCCCAGGCGAAACGACTGTGAGCTCCTCCCGCTTCAGAAACTCCACTACTATTCCGATCCCGGCCGCTGACGTCTCAGCTACGTCGCGCGACCTCTACGCCGACCTGCGCGTGAAGATCGAAGACGTCCCGATCAGCCAGATCAAAGGTTACGCGCGCAATGCGCGGACGCACTCGCCGGCCCAGATCGAGCAGATTAAAGATTCGATCGAGGGCTTCGGCTTTGTGATCCCGGTCACGCTCGAAGACGACGGTACGCTGATCGCCGGCCACGGCCGCGTGGCGGCGGCCAAGCTGCTCGGCCGCAAGAGCGTGCCGGCGGTCCGCGTGAGCCACCTCGACGATGCTCAGAAGCGCGCGCTGCGCCTGGCCGACAACAAAATCGCCGAGAACGCAGGCTGGGATAAAAAGCTCCTGGCGATCGAGTTCGCCGAGCTGGTCGCGATTGATCTCAAGACGGACATCTCGTTCGACCTGACGGTGACGGGTTTCGCCTCCCCGGAGATCGACCGCCTCATTGAGACGGGCGGCGCCGAGGGAGAACAGAAGGACGAGGACGACAGCGTTCCGGAAACGCCCGGGCAGCTGGTCACCCGCCTCGGCGATATGTTCGAGCTCGGCGACCACCGCATCGTCTGCGGCGACTCCACCGATCTCGCGACCTACGCGGCGCTGCTCGGCGACGAGAAGGCGGCGATGAGCATCAGCGACGCGCCGTACAACGTCTCGATCAGGAACCACGTCGGCAGTTCTCGCCACAGCGAGTTCGTAATGGGCGTCGGCGAGATGACCGCCGAGGCCTTCACGACGTTCCTAGCAAACTTCCTGATGATGTGCTCGCGCTTCTGCCGTGCTGGCGCGGTGCACATGGCGTTCATGGACTGGCGCCACATGGCCGAGATGTTGGCAGCAGGAGCCGCGTCGAAGCTTGAGCTCAAAAACCTCTGCGTCTGGGACAAGGGCTCGGGCGCGATGGGCTCGCTGTATCGCAGCCAGCATGAGCTGGTGTTCGTGTTCAAGGAGCCGAGCGCTCCGCACGCGAACAATGTCCAACTCGGCAAGTTCGGCCGCAACCGCACGAACGTCTGGGCCTATCCGGGCGCGGCGGGCCTGCGCAAAGAGCTCGAGCTGCACCCGACCCCCAAACCGGTCGCCATGATCGCGGACGCGATTCGCGACGTCTCGAACCGCAATGACATCGTGCTCGACGCCTTCTCGGGCTCCGGCACGACCATCATCGCGGCGGCCAAGACCGGCCGCCGCGCGCGCGTCATCGAGCTCGACCCGGCCTATGTCGATGTCGCGATCCGCCGCTGGGAGGCGTGGTCCGGAGGCGTCGCCCGCCACGTCGAGACGGGCGCAAGTTTCGCTGAACTGGCGGCCATGCGCAGCGCCAAGAGCGACGAGACGCCGGAGCCCGAGGTGGAACCGGCGCCGGCGGCCATCCGCGTGCGCCGCCGCGTTCCCGCGGTTCAGGCTGCGGAGTGATCGACATGGCGAAGTCGAAGAAGCCCGCCGGTGCAAATGGCGAATCCGGGGGCGATGACGGTTACGAGGTCGGGTACTGCAAGCCGCCGAAGACCGGCCAATTCAAAAAGGGCCAGAGCGGCAATCCGGGTGGCCGCAAGAAGGGAAGTCAGAACATCAGCGCCACACTGAAGGAGGTGCTCGACCAAGAGGTTGAAATCACCGAGAGCCAGAAGAAGCAACGCGCCACTCTCGAGAAAGCGCTAATGCTGCGCTGGGTGCAGGAGGGCTTGAAGGGCAACGTTCGTGCGATTGAGGGCATTTACGATCGCAAACAGCGCATCGAATTGGCCTCCGACGCTTCTGAACAGGATCACGACGCCTCAGACGACGCGCTGCTCGAGAACTACGTCCAAGCGAAAATCGATGCGGCGCTCGCGAAGTTCAAACGCGAGTGGGCGAACAGAGCAGCGCAGCCGAAGACGGAGAGCGACGAGGATGTCTGATCCGCGTCTGCGCGCCGTGTTCCGAAAGGATCTCAAGGTCTTTGTCGAAAAGTGCTTTACGACGCTGGAACCCGGCGTCGCCTATCAGCCCAATTGGCACATCCAGCACATCTGCTGGCAGCTTGAGAGAGTGGCGCGCGGAGACGTGCGCCGCCTCATCATCAATGTTCCGCCGCGCTCGATGAAGTCGATCACGGTCTCGGTCGCGTTCTCGGCCTGGCTGATGGGCCGCGATCCGACCAAGAAGATCATCGCGGTGTCTTACGCCGAAGAGCTCGCGCGCAAGCTCGCCTCCGACGCCAAAACCGTCATGCAGACCAACTGGTTCGGAACGACGTTTCCGCGGTTTGGTTTTGCGGGACGCCCTCGCACGCTCAAGCTGGAAACGACGCTCAAGGGTCACCGTCTGGCGAGAGGCATGTGCGGATCGATTCTTGGCGAAGGCGCGGACCTGATCCTGGTCGACGATCCGATCAAGGCGACCGACGCACTTTCCGAGGCGAGCCGTCGAAGCGTCAACGAGGCGTTCGACAACACGCTGCGCACCCGCCTCAACAACAAGGTCGAGGGAGCCATCGTCATCATCATGCAGCGCCTGCATGAGGACGATCTTGTGGGCCATGTGCTCAAATCCGAGGACTGGGAGGTCGTCGCGATCCCAGCGATCGCGCCCGAAGACCAGACCTATCAGCTGAGCGACGATCCCGGTGACGTCTACGTTCGCAAGGCGAACGAGGTCCTGCATCCCGAACGCGAGCCCCTCGAAGAGCTCGAGACGCTACGGCGAGCCCAAGGCAGCCTCACATTCTCGAGCCAGTACCAGCAGCAGCCGCTCCCGCTCGAGGGCAACATCGTCAAGCGCGAGTGGATGCGGAGCTATGTCGAGGCGCCAGAGGAATTTGACCTCGTCATCGCCAGTTGGGACACGGCCTCGACCCTCTCAGAAACCGCCGACTGGTCGGTCGGCACGGTCTGGGGCGCGAAGGGGCTCGACTTCTATCTGCTCGACTGCCTTCGAGTCCGGAGCGAGGTCCCGGAGCTCCGCCGTCAGATCGTCGCGCTCGCTGAGCGTTGGGACGTTGATCAGACCGTCGTGGAAGAAGGCGACATGGGCCGGGCGATCGTCCAAGACCTACGGCGCACACGCCATCGGAACTTCATCATGCAGAAGGTGCGGATTGAAAAGCAGGCACGCTTCTTGGCGCAATCAGCGCGTTTTGAGTCTGGGCAAGTGCACGTGCCGGTTAAGGCACCGTGGTATGCGGATTGGCTGAACGAGCTCTTGGCGTTCCCGAACGGCAAGCACGATGACCAGGTCGACTCTACGAGCCAGGCGCTCGCGTATCTGACCGACCGGACAAAAACCCTCAACCCGGTGCACAAACTCGAAAACGGCAGGCAGCGGCCCAGCCCTCCAAGACCCAAGGGACGGTGTTTTAGGTCGCTCCGAGCCTAAGCGCCGGAAACAGCTTTGATATGCGACGGACCGGCACGGCTGCGCCGGTGCGTCGGCTTTAGGCGCACACTCAGCGGAGCCGACCTGCTTCTGCCCGGACGTCGATCGGCTGGTCCCGCCGGATATCGAAGTCGCACTCGTAGACCATGTTCTGCCAGGCGCCGAAGCCGTTCTGGAACTTGATGGCTCCACCATAGTAGGTGACGACGCCCGCGCGGTTTCCCCAGCGATAGTAGGGAAACTTCCGCTCGCCGAAGCTGTCGCTCCACTCAGATTGGTATTTGGCCAGTTGCTCGACGGCCATGGAACAGAAGGCGTTTGCGGTAGCCATTTTCTTCATGCCGATGCAGTCGAGATCCTTGTCGCAGTTCTTCTCTTTCCAGGCCGCGAGTTTGACCTCGGTCGCTTTGCGCTCGGCCGCCGCGGCTTCCTGGATCTCGGCCTTTCGCTCTTCTTCCTTCCGGAGCTTCGCGGCTTCGGCGGCGAGCTCCGCCTTGCGGACACGCCAGACCGCTGGATCAAGGATGCCTTCAGCCTGGGCCTTCTGGTGGTCCGCGGAATCTTGAAAACCTAGAGCGACGGCTTCGTCGTCCAGTTGGCGCATCATGACAAACGACAGCGCGGCAATGCTGACCAGGAACGCCCATCCAGAAAGTTTAAGCCATTTCTTCGCTGACGCTCGTTGCGAGTGGAAGATCAGTCTTACGAGACTGATCACGAAGACAACCTGCAAAATCATGCTGATCGCGATGAGCGCCTGCGACATGGCGTCGGCTACCTGGTCACGTAGAAATGTTGATGGGCCGCCGCCAGCCGCGTCGCGGCGAGCGGAGATCTATGAGCTGTGCCGGGGCGATCGAATGAATGAAGCGAGAGCCCGCGAGAGGGAACTCGCGACTGACGTCTTGAGAAGGCATCAGCCTTCCGCTTCGAAACCCGAGATAAGCAACACATTCGACGTTGTCCGGATGAGACTCATAGTCAGCATACTAGTGCTCGGAAGCGTGGGCGTGTCGAGTGAAATGAGACTCATCGTCTGTAGATTGATAGGCGACATCGCCGTGACCGTCCGCCCATGGACGTACGGCGGCGGGTCGGCCTCAACGTGAAGCGGTTCCGGCAGGAAAAAGGCCTGTCGCAGGAGGCGCTCGCCTTTGAGGCCAAGTTGCACCGGACCTATATCAGCGGGGTCGAGCGCGGCGTAAGGAACCCCACGATCGTAGTGCTCGAGGGGATCGCCTCAGCGCTAGCCGTGCCAGCCGCTAAGCTTCTCGAATAGGCAGTTTCTGACCCACCGGACGCCGCGTAAGTCCGCTCCGATACACTGCAGCCAGTGTCTTCTAGACGGCGCCAACGTGCGAAAAGCGAGCCAACTTATCGAGACCTTTCGTTATCTGCTGATGCGGGGTCGTTGATGCCGGTCGGCTGGCGCGTGTCCCAAAAAAAACTTCTGGTGTTGGTAAGGGATATGTGTCTCGCACCATCGCTTGAACTCCTTGACCGCCAAGTAGATAAGTTCGCATTCTGCGAGCTGATGGCTTATGATTTCACCGGATTGTCTTTCAGCGAATTCGAAGATCTGGCCCGCGACCTGATCGGCCGCGAAATCGGCCTGCGCTTTGAAGCCTTCCCCGAAGGCCCGGATGACGGGATAGACGGCCGCCATGCGCTCGCCGACGGCGCGATAATTCTCCAGGCGAAGCACTACCAGCGATCCGGGTTCTCAAAGCTCAAGTCAAAGATGTCCAAGGAGCGGGAGTCCGTCGATCGGCTCCAACCTAAGCGCTATGTCCTTGCGACATCCGTCTCGCTCACAAACAAAAAGAAAGCCGTGCTGGGCGAGCTCATCGGGCCAGCCTTGTTGACGAGCGGCGACATCGTCGGGCTCGAAGACCTGAATGCGCTGCTTCGCAAGTATCCGGACATCGAGAGGGCGCACCCGAAACTCTGGACGCAAAGCGCCGGTGTTCTCGAGGCCATCGTCACCAGCGCTGTGCAGAAGGGCATTGCGAAGTCCGCACCGGTTCCGGACGTCCTCGCCAGACTGCTGCCTCGCGCCGAGGCTGTCGGCGAGGCAGCCGAGCGCGACACGCTCTTCCTGATCAAGTCATCTCCATCCGACGACGAATTCGCGCTCTGGCTCGCGCCCAAGCTCGAGGCCGCGGGTTACAGGGTGTTCGCCGACGTCCTGACCCTTTCGCCGGGAGACCGCTGGCGCCGTGAAGTCGGCCAGGCGTTGCAGCATCGAGCGGCGAAGGTCCTGCTGATTTGCCGTCAGGCCACGCTCGACGACCCTCACGTCAGGGACGATCTCGATCTCGCGCTGGAGATGTCGAAGGAGCTCGGCGACGCGCGCTTCATCATTCCGCTTCGCTTGGAGCCGGCTCGCAACGTCAAAGGCCTCGGCGACGCGATACCTGTCGACTTCGTTCGAGGATGGGCGGAAGGGCTCGATCGCCTGCTGGACGCGCTCAAGCGGCGCAACGCGCCCCGCTTCCCCGACAAGGTCGCGATCGATCCCAATTGGGAGATCTTTCGCCGACGCGGCGCAGTTGCGCTCGTTGATCAGGCTGAACGCCTCACGTCAAACTGGTTGCGCGCGGCCGAGGCCCCGGACGTCATCCGGTATTTCGAGAGTTCGGGAGCGATCGATCGCAAGCTTCTGGATCAGGCGCTTGCCGCCTTCGATTGCCCCCACGTCGTCCATGGCTCCGGCGTGCTCTGCTTCGCTGACCAATCCGAAATCGACGCGGGCCTCGCGAGAGTCGGCAGGTTCGTGCTGAAGCATGAGATCCCGTTGCTGGAGTTTGTCGAGCACGGCTTTCCCGCCCTGGGCATTGGGCAGAAGATCGCATCGAACAACGTCGTCGCGATGATTAACGTCGCCTGGCTGGAGTTCTGCCGCGACAGGGGCTTCGTCGAATACAAATACTCGAAAGGCGCCGGCTTCCACGCGTCCGCCGAGCAAGCTTCGACCGGTCAGCGCATCCCCTGGGGGAAGCAGGGTGAGCGCCGATCCTCCATGCTGCGCAATATCGCCAAGGGTCACATCTGGCAGTTCGGCGTCAGTGGCCGGCCCCCATCGAGTGGTCCGGTTGCAATGTTAGTTCATGAGCGGCGCTGACGCG
>NZ_JBHRXS010000015.1:0-222044 GCF_042648545.1 Chenggangzhangella methanolivorans | reverse complement strand
GGCAACAGCCTTGAAGGCTAACCCGCCGAGGGAAGCAGCCGGTCCATCCCATTAGCCGACGTTCAGGAAGTCCGCTGTCGGCAGCCCCGGAGACACGAAAACGAAGCTTCGGCCATTATTCCAGAGCGCATCAGCGCGATGAGGCGGCGACCAATTAAGAAACGTCGCTTCCATCGAGCGCCAACGCCTCGCCAGCAAGGTGAAGCGACCCGGTGATTAGAATTCTTGGCCGGTCCAGCCAACTACGTTTTGCAATCAAATGCAGTGCGTCCGCGATCGATCCCGTCGCTTCAGCGACGTAGCCTGCCCTGCGAGCGGAAAGCACGACTTCACTTGCGCGCTGGCTGGCGACCGCCCTCACTGGAACGGCGATAACCGCGGGTGCATGGCGGGCGAACGCTTCGAGAAATCCGTCGGAGTCTTTGGTCCGCATCATGCCAGAGATGAGTACGAGCGGACGGCGGGAGGCTTGCTGGAGTTGGTCGAGCGTCAATGCGATCGCTCGGCCTCCGTCGGGGTTGTGTCCGCCATCGAGCCAGATTTCGGCGTCCATCGGAGCGATCTCTGCGATTCGTCCGTTCTGAAGCGATTGCATCCGCGCCGGCCATTTCGCGCGCAGCAGTCCGGCTTCTATGTGCCGAACCTCAAGAGCCCAGTCCGCGCATGCCCTGGCGACCGCTATGGCGCAGCCGGCGTTTTCGATCTGATGCGCGCCGATCAGGCTGGGAAGCGGCAAGGTTAGCCGTCCTGTCCTGTCTTCAAATATGAACGCGTCGCGCGCCTCGTAGGCGAGCCAGTCCCGACCAGCGACGTGAAGCCTGGTGCCGACCTGGGCGGCCGCCCGTTCGATCGTGGTTAGCGCGTCCGGTTGCTGATGGGCGATGAAAGCGGGCGTTCCGGCTTTCAGAATGCCGGCCTTCTCGCTTGCGATCGAGCCGACATCGTTCCCGAGAAACTCCCGATGATCGAGGCTGACCGAGGTGATGACGCTCGCCTTCGCGGACGGAATGACGTTCGTCGCGTCGCATCGCCCGCCAAGTCCGACCTCAAGCAGGAGCACGTCGGCGGGAAACCTCGAAAAGAGGAGTAGAGCGGCCGCGGTCGTGATCTCGAAAAAGGTTATCGGTCGCCCGTCATTGATGCGCTCGACTTCTTCAAAGGTTTTCGCGAGCTGGCGCTCGCTGACGAACTCGCCGCCGCCTTTGCCTCCAAGCCGGATGCGCTCGTGAAACCGAAGCAGATGGGGAGAGGTGTAGGCGTGAACGGCCAATCCTCGGGCTTCCAGGATCGCTCTCAGAAACGCTGTCGTCGAACCCTTTCCGTTGGTCCCGGCCACCTGCACGGTGGGGGGGAGGCGCCTTTCGGGATGACCAAGATCGGCGAGCAAGCGCTGCATCCTCCCCAGAGAGAGCTCGATCTCCCTAGGGTGCATGCTCAGGAAGCGCGTGAGGAACGCGTCGCTGCGGCAAGACGGTTTCGCGGCTTCTTCTCCGAAGATCACGGACACACTGCGCGGGCTGGCGGTGCGTCGGCCGGTTCTGGCGGTCCCTGTCGAGGCGCTGGAGGAAACTCTAGCGATCATGGATGTTAGCCTCTCGCCGTTGCTCGGGCGTCGACCCTGACACGCGTTTCACGAGCCCAGCGTTCGCCGCCACCTCTTGGGACAAATGCGCCGAGCCGCATTCCATGAACGCGCGGATCTTGCAGGTCTCGCAGATCTTCGGGTCGAGGCGCTGGTAGATTTTGGAGATGGCCTGTGTCTTCGAGTAAAAGATGTGGTCGGCGCCCATCCACT
Organism: Chenggangzhangella methanolivorans; assembly: GCF_042648545.1. Taxonomy (NCBI): domain Bacteria; kingdom Pseudomonadati; phylum Pseudomonadota; class Alphaproteobacteria; order Hyphomicrobiales; family Methylopilaceae; genus Chenggangzhangella; species Chenggangzhangella methanolivorans. The sequence goes on along the minus strand of NZ_JBHRXS010000015.1, from coordinate 220,249 downwards.
TTAGAAAGCCGGTCCTGGTCCAAAGCTCGAGCACTGGCGCTCTCGGACGGTGAAAGTAGATATCGCCCCCGATGGCGCGCCGGCGGGCGGCTTCCTGCCTCCACAGTTCTGCGCCCGCCAGGTCGACGAAGTTCATGCTTCTCGCCATCACCAGTAGATGCTTCTGATCGGGCGACCGCAGCCTAAGTTGGTGTAACTTGTCGCCGACGAATTGTGTCGCGCCGTAATAGGTGGCGCCCTCGATCCTCAACATCTTGAGCTGCGGACATTCGGCGGGCGCCTGTTCGAATTCATCGAGCGGCGTAAAGCGCCGCGAGGCGTCTGATGGGTCCGGCGTCAGGATTCGGAAGTGGGGCCGTGAGGTTCGCTGCAAATAAGCCGCGAGAGACATGCCTGCGCCGAGCATGATGGCGATGTGGAACGGCAGAACCGCCATGGCGCAGAATGTCGTCGCGGCGATCGCGAAGTCGACCCGGTTGAGACGGGCGAGTTCGACGAAGCGAGAAAAGTCGAGGAGGCTCCACGCCGTGTAGATCAGGAGTCCGGCGATGGCGGCTGTCGGAAGTTGCCGCAAGAGGGGGGCGGCGACTGCGACAAGGCCCATCAGCGCGGCCGCTGCGAAGATCGCGGCGGCCGGCGTCTGAGCGCCTGCCTCGAAGTTAGGAAGGGAGCGGTTGAGCGAACCGCAAGACAGGTAAGAGGAAGACAGGCCTCCGAACATGTTCGATAGGCCTTGGCCAACGAACTCGCGATTGACGTCTATGCGTTCTCCGGAACGCGCAGCGACCGCCTTTGCGATCGACACCGACTGCCCGAGCGCGATGACCGCAAGCGCCGCGGCGACTGATGCAAGGCGGGTCAAGTCCTGGAAGGGCGGCTCGGGGATGGCGAAGGACGGGATCGCCGTCGGTATGGCGCCGATCACCGAAACCGCTTCTCCGCCGATGCGGAGGTTCAGCGCCTCCGACAATGCCCAGCCCACGAGCAGCCCGATCAGCATGAAGGGGATTTTCCGTGAGATCGCGCGCAGTCCGACAGCGACGACAAGGGTGGCCAAGCCTACGCTCGTCGCCGACCAGTTGATCGAGCGCCAGTTCTCTACGACGCCGACAAGCGCAGCTCCTGGCCCGTGACCGCTGGCCGACGGCAGGCCGAGCATATCGGGCAGCGCGTAACACGCGATCAACGCCGCCGCTCCGCTCGTGAAGCCGAGCAGAACGGCCGGCGAAAGGAAATCTGTCAGGCTGCCGAGCTTAAGGGCGCCCACGGCGAACTGGATGATCCCGACCATGATCGTCACCGCAAGGGCGAGCGCGATGTAGTCCGGGCTGCCGGCCATGGCGAGCGGGCTGACGGCGGCGAACATCGCGAGGGAATTCGCGTTGGTCGGGCCGGACACGACATGAGAGCTCGACCCGAACACGGCGGCGACGATCGTCGGCACGATCGCGCTGTAAAGCCCGTACTGGGGGGGCAGGCCAGCAAGCGTCGCGAACGCGATGCCCTGTGGCAGCACGAGCAGCGCGCCCAGCAGCCCGGCGACGAGATCCGCCTGCATTGTGCGTAGCGTTACCCGACGCCACCATCCGGACGTGATCGTCATGCCGACCTCCCCAGCGTATGGGCAGGCGTTCGGGCGCAACGGGTCGTCGCCGCTCCAGCGCATGGAGCGGCAGGGTGCATGTCAGTGCCAGACATCGTCGATCAGATGCGTTGAGGCGCTAGGATGTGAGCGCCGGGTTTGAACCAGTCGATTGATCGCCGTCGTCGACGGCGCTTCGGGCGTTAAGCGGGAACAGCCTTCCGTCCCGGGCGACCTTGATGGCCGGGCCCTGACCCCTGAAATGCGGCGGCCAGGACGAGGTGTGGCGCAACTCGGCAGGCACGGCGGGGATGATCAGGCGTTCGAGTTCGTCGAGACGCCCCGCGGACTTCGCGATGCGGTACTTCGCGCTGTGAATGCATTCGCGATCGCGGAATTCACAGAGGTTCTTCGCAGTGCCTCCGCACGGACCGTTCGCCAGGCCCTTCGGGCATGTCTCAGGGCACACATACTGAGTGGCGGCAAGCCGACACATGCCGCAGGTTTCACAGCCGAAAATCGGGTTCTTAATCGCGCGCTCGACGCGCTCTGTGAACTTGCCTACAGGCGTCCGCCGACCGATCGCGCGGACCGCGGTCCCGAACAGTCGTGACACGGGTCCTCGCTCGAACGCCCAGTCGTGGACGAACTTCATCACGTGGTACTTCGCTCGCGCCTTCCCGGACGCGAACTGGGTCGTACCTTTAAGCAGATACCAAGGGGTGTCCCGAGGGGCGAGAGACGCGCGGTCGCTGCTAGGAAGCGTGCACGCCTCCTCCCAGGCTCGTCGCCAGGTGATCCGGTCTGGGCAAATCTCGGCGCATTCGCGGACGATTGCCTGAAGCTCCTTGACCTTGGCGAGCGAATGGATCCCGGTAAGCTGGACCCCTGCATAGCCGAGGTAGCGCACGCCCAGGATCTGGAGCGCAAGACGCCTCATCGATCTCGCCACGCCCCTGTCTGAGGTCAGGGCTTCGTCGGCCTCCAGCAACGCCAGGAATGAATCCGTGACGGTCACGCCGGCAAGCTGATTGGCGCGAATATATCGAGCTCTCGCCGCCGTCATTGGCATTAGATTGGCGACGATCGGCGTGTTGTATTTTCTTCCCTCGATCCAGTACATCGCCTCTTCATGCTTGATGATATCATACCCGACCTGGGTAATGATCATATCGCATCCGGCGTTGATTTTCTTGCCCAGCTTTAGGTACTGAGCCATCCCGTCTTCTTCGCGGTATTTGAACGGGTTGAGCGCCCCCGCGACGAAGATGTTGGGGTTGAAGGCTTTCGCCATCGCAATGCCGGGAACGGACTCGAGATAACGGGGGCGAGAGCCCACAGGCTCCTCATGCAGACGGTCGCCTGTCAGCATCAGGATGTTCTCAAGGCCGTTCCCCTGCATCCGGCGCAGCGTGTCGTCGAGATGATGCGTCTCTCGGCCCTTGCCGGAAAAATGCACAAGCGGCTGCTTGCCGGTCTTCGCCAGAAGGTGGCCCGCGGCCGCAAGCGGATCCGGGTCGTGATCGGAAATCACCCGGTCGGTGACTGAAAAGCCGGTCAGGGTTGGCATAAGGCTGACCGCAGAGGCCAATTCGTCGAGCTTGGTGAAATCGTCCCTCAGGACTTTCTGGCTCGAGGGGATATACTCAAGCGACCAGAAAAACCGACGGTCCCTCAGCGCGCTTCGCAGTGCGTTCGACGATCCACCCGCACCCAGCTGGGGTGCGGAAGGACCACCCGCCGTGATGACTTTGTCATCCATAACTAGACTCCGACAGCCCCGGCGCGTTCCATGTCCTTGGCCCCGATCGCTCCCACGGCGAAGCCCTTCACGGCCTCCTCGTAGAGCAAATCGAGAACGCGCTCCTTCAGCACGCCGTATTCGGCCGATGTGAAGAGATGCACGTCACGCGGACGCGCGATCGGCACGTCGATGATCTCCTTCACGCAGGTCGGCTTGTAGCTGAGCACGATGATCTGGTCGGCGAGGAAGATCGCCTCGTCGACTTCGGAGGTGACGAACAGTGTCGTGGTGCGATGCTCTTCGAACAGTTGACCGAAGTATTCCTGCATCAGTCCACGAGACATGTGGTCCAGGCCGCGGAAAGGTTCGTCCAGAAGCAGCAGGTCGGGCTTGTTGATGAGGGAGCGCGCGACCTCGGCGCGCCTCTGCATGCCGCCCGAGAGCTGGTTCGGATATCGATCCTCGAAGCCACCCAGTCCGACCTTCTTCAGCAGCGCGTTCGCCTCGCTCCGCGCCTCGTTCGCCGGTTGTCCGGCCTGCAGGGGCCCGAACGCGACGTTCTCTGTCAGAGACATCCAGGGAAAAAGCGCAGTCTCCTGGAACACGAGCATGCGGTCAGGACCGGGCCCGCGAACCTCCGCTCCATTGACCTTCACGGACCCGAGACTCGGCTTCTCATGTCCGGCGAGCATTTTGACGATGGTGCTCTTTCCGGCACCCGACGGTCCGATCAGGACGGTCAGCTTGTTGGGCTCCAACGTGAAGGAGCAGTCGCGCAGCACCACCTCGGCCTCGCCGGCGCGGGAGTAGACCTTGCCGACGCCGTCGAGTTCGGCGCTGATTGACGTTCCGCTTCGAGCCACTGTCGCCTCCCTCACGCGAATTCACGTTCGCCGGCCGTGAAGGCTTTGACGGCCTCCTCGTGCACGGCCTCGATCGCCTCTTCCTTCCGGCGCAGGAACTCGGGGGTGCCGAGCATCTTGATGTCGCGCGGGCGAGGAAGGTCGACGAAAATGGTCTGCTTGATCCGCCCAGGACGGGAGGACATCACCAGAACGCGGTCGGCGAGATAGATCGCCTCCTCGAGATCGTGGGTGATGAAGAGCACGGTCTTCTTCGACATGTCGTAGAGCTCGAGAAGAGCGTTCTGCGTGACGGTCTTGGCCAGCGCGTCGAGACCGCGGAACGGTTCGTCGAGCAGGATGACCCTCGGATTGTTGAGGATCGCGCGGATAATCTCCACTCGCCGGCACATGCCCGAAGAGATCATCCCGGGATAAAGATCCATTACGTCCGACAGGCCGACGCGGGCGAGCAGAGCTTCGGCGCGCTTCGTGACGCTCGCCTCGTTTTCCTGGCCGCGCAGCAGCGGCCCCCGGATGAGATTCTCCCGGATCGTGGCCCACGGAAACAGCGCTCCGTTCTGGAAGACCACGATGCGGTCCGGTCCGGGCTTGGGAGCCGATCCCGGTCGGTTGATCCATTCGCCGTCGAGATAGACGACGCCGTCGGAAAGTTCGTCGAAGCCGGCGATCGCGTTGAGGAGGGTCGACTTTCCGCAGCCGGACGGACCCACGATGGCGCAGAACTCGCCGGGGCGGATTTCGATCGAGCAGTTGTCCAGAGCGACGACTGCGTTCGGGCCCGGAGAATAGACCTTCGAGGCGTTGCGGATCGAGATCCAGCCCGACTGCCCTGTGGTCCTGAACTCGTAGCTCGCATAGATCCTGGCGAGCTCGCGGATCAGCGCCTCGCCCGACGCTCCGTTCCGTCGGCAGCTCTCCTGGAAGCGGCCGCCATCGATGGCGAGGACCTTGGTTTCGGTCTCGCAACGCGCGGAGATCACGCGGGCCGCGCCCTGGACGGCCGCGGCGTAACCGAACAGCTGTCCGGGCGTCGCGGTCTCTTGCGTGATGGACAGGTTATGATCGTTGAGCCGGACTTCCGGATGGCCGACACGCCCGTCGATCAGGATGTAGAAATCCGCCGCCTGGTCGCCCTTGGCGAAAATGAAATCGTGGGCGGCGAAGGTCTCCTCGCGAGCGTAGAACGAGATCTCGTCGAGCATGGGTCGGGGCGCCTGGCTCATGAAAGAGTTGAGCCGGAGAACGCTGAGTCGGTTTTCACGAGTGGTCATCGGTGCGCTCCCCCTCAACGCCGGGTCCAAGGCGCTGCGGTGCGCCCGATCAGGTTCATCGCCACGCTCGACAGCAGGCCTGCGACGCCGATGCTGATCATCCCGATGATGATGCCGACCATCGACTGGCTCATGTACGAGTTCCAGGTCAGATAGCCGAGGCCGTCGCTCCCGGAAGCCATCTCCGCTGCGATGACGACTTCCCAGGTGATCGCGATTGCGATTGTCAGTCCCGTGAACAGCGACGGCAGGGTGGCCGGCACGAGGATCTTCCAGAACATGGCGCCGCGCGAGGCGCCGAGCGATCGCGCCGCTTGGATGTAGCGAATGTCGACATTGTCGATGCCCGCGAGGACGTTGATGAAGATCGGAAAGAAGGCACCGATGAAGGTCAGATAGACCATCGTCATCTCGGACGACGGCCAGAAAAGAATCGCCAGCGGCAGCCAGGCGACCGGCGGGATCGGCCGGACGATTTCGAGGATGGGGAACACCGACTGTCGGGCGCGCGTGGATGTGCCCATCCAGATTCCGAGCGGCACGGCGAGAGCGGCGGCGATCCCGAAGCCGAGGAACACGCGGCGCGCGCTGCTCACCCAGCTCATCCAGTAGCCTTCCTGCTGGATGAACGAGGGAATGGCGACGGCGACCTCTGCCGGGCTCGGAAGCAGGACAAGATATCCAAGCGTCCGCACCATCTGCCAGACGGCGAAGAAGAGCAGAATCCCGACGGCTTGCTGGAGAAGCGTGGAGTTGATGGACATGCTCTTTGCCTTGTGGCGGACGGCCTGCGGCGCGGGCGTGATGGCGGCGGAGTCGGCTTGAGCGCTCATGCCTCACCTCTGGATTTCTGCTGCCAGCGCATAAGGAACTGGCCGACGGCCCGGATCATCGCGCTCGACAGCCAGCCGAGGACGCCGAGCGTGATCATGCCAATGAAGATGTTGGGAATGGCCACCTGGGTGTAGCCGTCGAAGATCATGTAGCCGAGGCCGGCGCGTCCAGCGATGAGTTCGCCGCCAACAAGCGAAAACCAGGCGACGCCCATGGCGATCTGCATGCCGGTGAAGATGAACGGCAGCGCGCCCGGCACGACGACCCTGAACAGAACCGCGCGCTTGGAGTAGCCGAGGCAACTAGCTGCGCGGAAGTAATTTTCGTCGATCGAGCGCACGCCAAGGTATGTATTCAGGACGGTCGCAAAGAAGCTTGCGAGCATCGTCACGAAGATGACGGGCGTCTCTGTGCCTGCGAAGATCAGGACCGCGATGGGAACCCACGCCAGAGGGGGGATGGGCCGTAGGAGCTCAACGAGCGGAAACAACAGGTTCCGGCCGAGCTTGCTCCATCCGATCAGGATGCCGAGCGGCGCGCCGAGCGCGATCGACAGAAAGAAAGCGACGTAGACCCGCAGGACGCTGGTAACGATGTGCTCATAGTAGTCCGGGGTGAACAGCGAAATGCCGTATTGCGGCTCACGGCTGGTCCACTGCTCGAAGAGATAGAGAGGATTGGGGATGAAGTTGAACCGCGGCAGCTGAAATACTGCGGTCGCGAGATACCAGAGGACGAAGAAGACCACGAACCCGACGACGGTCCTGCGAACCGGCTTGCTGACCGCCGCGCGGCGCAGTCGGAGCAGCGGGGCGCCGCGTGCGATGGGCCAATCGGCCGATCGCCTCAAGCGCGCGTCGTAGTCGTCCAAGCCCGGCGCGACCGTCGCATCATGCGTTCGGTGCGCCGCAATCTGAGTTGTTGCCATGACGTGTCTCTCTCGTGTGCTGGCGGGATGGCCCGGACGTCATGTCTGTGACGCCCGGGGCCGATCGTCGGCGCTGCCAGTCAGCCGCCCGACACGAGTTGGTCGCCCTTGTAGGGACAGTCTTCCGCCGCCTTGGCGGTGAGTTCAAACAGCCCTTTCGTCGGATCGAGATTGAGCTCCTTGAACGCTTGCTCGACGAGGTCCGTCCTGATGGCGTTGTCGGAGAGCGAGGGCGCCTGGACGACCTTCAGGCTTTTCAGGAACTCATAAATGCGGCCGACCAGCTCCCTCTCCTGCGAGGTGACCGTCATCATCGCCTTGAACGCCACCGGGGCCGGCTTCAACTTCTCCGGCGGATTGCCGTAGATCGAGTGCCACAGCTCTTCACGCGTGTAGTCCGGCAGCTCGGCCTTGAGGGCTTCGATGGCCTCCTTCGGCTTGTCGCGGAGATAATAGAGGGCCTCGATGTTCGCCTTGAGCCAGGCGACCGCGACGGCCCGGTTCTTGTCGATGAAGTCGCCGCGCATCAGGATGGCGTTGGCGTCGCTCTCGCCGAGATCCGCCGAGGAGGCCGCGAAGTCGGCGTAGCCGTCGAACACGGCCTTGGTCGCGTGCGGTTCGTAGACGGCCGCCGCGTCGATGCGGCCGGCCTGCAGGCTGGTGACGATCACTTCGGCCTGCATCTGCTGCCAGACGGGCTTGACGCCCGCCTTCTTCGTCACGCCCTGGGCCAGACGGTCGGCGCAGCTTCCTTTCGGAACCCCGACCGTCTTACCGTCGAGCCATTTGACGGCCTCGTCGGTCGTGGCGAAATGAGGCGCGCCCTTGCGGACTAGGAGCACTCCGCACATCCGGCTTGGCGACACCGCATTCATGCCGACCAGGTAGACCGGCGCGATGGCGGATTTGGTCGTCGAGAGCACCGCAGGATTGTCGCCGAGGTAGCCGATCTGCTGCTTGTTGGCGAGCAGGTCGGTGATGACCGGCGGCCCCTGCAGATTGCGCTTCCACTCCACCTTGCTCCCCTCCGGCAGCCATTTCTGCCAGAGGTTCAGTTGCTTCATCAGGATCGTGTCCCAGGCGCCGGTCCAGCCTACAAACAGGTTGGTGCTGATGGAGACCGGGTCGCCGGATGCGCGCTTCGCCTGCTGGGCGACTGCGTCATACGATGACGTATTGTATTCGGTGGCCGTGGCCGGGTCGGCGCCGATGAGCGCCCCCACGACGGTGACCGCCCACAGTTTTCTGTTGAGCTTCATCGCCATTGCGTTTCCTCGTTTTTTATTTTCTCGAGTTCTTGGAGCTTCTTATTCGGCAGCCTGGCTGGCGAAGCCTCCATTGTTTGTTCCGGCGCGCTTGAGAAACTTCTCGTTCTCTTCGGGCGTCATGCGGAATGTGTTCTCCTCGAGCGGATAAGAGCCCGCCACGACCGCGTCGCGATATTCGGTGAGCGCGGTTTCGATGATCGGACGGACGTCGGCGAACGCGCCGCGGTTCTTCGGGATCGGGAACGCGCTGTACCCGACCAGGTCGCCGCTGATGTGATAGACGCCGTCGTTCACCGTGCCGCCGCCCAGCGTGATCATTGGGGCCTCGAACGTCTGCGACAGATAGGCGGCGACATCGGTCGGCACCTGCTCGACGATGAATGCGAAGACGCCGGCGTCGATGAACGCGCGAGCATCGTCGATGATCTTCATCGCGTCATCGGCCGTGCGGCCCTTTACGCCGAAGCCGCTCTGCTCGGTGCGGCGGGACGCCTGCATGCCGATGTGACCCATGACCGGGATGCCGGCGCGAACGATCTCGGCGATGTACTCGGCCGTGTAGCGATTGCCTTCGCACTTGACGCAATCGGCGCCGCCTTCCGCGACGAGCCGGGTCGCGCTGGCGATCGCCTGCTCTTTGGACGCGTGATAGCTCATGTAGGGCATATGGCCGACGACGAAGCCGTACTTGGTCACGCGGCTGACCGCACGCGTCAGCGCGAGCTGCTCCTCGAACTTCACCGTCGTCGGATCGGGATGGCCGAGCAGCGCCATCGGTCCGGCATTTCCGACCACCAGAAAATCGAACCCGACGCGATCGGCGATCGCAGCCATAGGCGCATCGTATACGCCAATCGACGTGATCTTTTGACCGGCCTTCTTCTTGTCGTGAACCGATTTGATCGTAACTTTCTTGCGCTTCACAGGATCCATATCAGAACTCCCTATGTAAAATCAGCACCTTCATCATTATCGTAGTGCTTGACATTTTTGGTGCAGGACTGACATTAGACGGATGAAATTAATAACAGCAAGCGTGACGGGATAATACACATGTTATTACTGTAACTAATCGGATCATAATTCGCAGTTATCAGTGAAAAATCTTGTGGCGATTTCATAGGCATACCCGGGAGGGGCCGAAATGAACTACTCTGCCAGGTATGCTCTTCTCGCCGATTTCGGCGAGTTTGATTGGAACCGGCTGCGGGTTTTCCGGGTCGCCGTCGAAGCCGGCAGCTTCACGCGGGCCGGAACGCTACTGGGCCTCAGCCAATCAGCGGTGAGCCGGCAGATCGCGGGTCTCGAAGCTTCGCTGAAGATCTCGCTGTTTCACCGCGGCGCGCAGGGTCTGGCGCTCACCGAAGTCGGCGAGATCTTTCACGCCACCGTCACGTCGATGTTCGAGCGCCTCGCCATGGGGCTTGCGCGCATCGACGATTTTCGCGGCGCGGCCTGCGGGCCCTTGCGGATCGCGACAGCGGTGGTTTTCGGGTCGTCCTGGTTGACGTCAAAGATGGCGAAGTTCCGCCGAGAATTTCCGGACATCAGCCCGACGCTCCTGCTGTCGGACAATATCGAGCTCGATCTGTCGACGCGTCAGGCGGACATCGCCATCCGCTTCTTCAATCAGACGCAGCCGAACCTCATCCAGCGACACCTCATGGCTCTGCCTTTTCGGGTCTACGCGTCGCGCGAATACGTCGCGAGAAAGGGCGTCCCCCAAACGGTCGCCGATCTCGATGAGCACGACCTGATCGCCTATGGCGACTACCTGCCGGCTCACGTCCACGATCTGGACTGGCTGGTGAAGGTCGGCATTCCGGCCGACCAGCCGAGGCCCGCCGTGATGCGGGCGAGCAGCGTGTACGCGATCCTCAGGGCGGTGAAGGGCGGCCTGGGGCTGGGCCTGCTGCCCGCTTACCTCCAGGAGGATCTTCTCGATCTGGTCGAAGTCCTAGAGGACACGCGCAAGCCCGTCGTCGAGGCCTTCCTCGTCTACCCAGAGGAGGTTCGAAAGTCCCGCCGGATCGAGGCGCTGACTAAGTTTCTCATGTCGGAAGCACGCGATGACTTCCAGCCGCTGCGGGAGACCGCCGTGTGAGGGGCATGCGCCTGCGGTCTACCCCGATGCGCGCCAGACGGCTTCCGCACGCAATCGATCGGAGCCTAGGCTGCAGTTATCGAAAGTCATTTGGGGATTTACATGCTCAACGATGCGCCGAACAGCTCTGCAACGGCTATCCATTCTCAAGACGTGACCGCCAGCGCAGCCGAAAATATCCACCTCTCCGATCTCAGCTACGGAGAAATGGCGCCGAATGTCTTGAAGCTTGCCTGCCCGAACAGGCGCGGGATCGTCGCCACCGTCAGCAATATGCTGTTTGAAGCGGGCTTTAACATCCGGGAGGCCGCGCAATACGACGATCACGAGACCGGCCAGTTCTTCATGCGCGTGGCCTTCGACGGCTCGGGCGCCCGGGCAGATCTCGAGGCCCGGCTCGGCGCCACGGAAAAGCACTTCCAGATGACGAGCTCCCTGCGGTTCGACAAGCGGCCGCAGCGCGTCCTTGTCCTGGTGTCCCGCTTCGATCACTGCCTCGCCGACCTGCTCTACCGCCAGTATGTCGGCGAAATGAATATGCAGATCGCAGGCGTCGTCGCGAACTATCCGCGGGAAACCTTTGCCCGTCTCGATTTCGACGGCGCGCCGTTCCACTACCTCCCGATCACCAAGGACACGAAGAAGGAGCAGGAGAAGCGCCTGTTCGAGGTCATCGATGAAACCGAGGCGGACTTGATTGTTCTCGCGCGCTACATGCAGGTGCTGTCAGACGAAGCCACAGAACGGCTCGCGGGCCGCTGCATAAACATCCACCATTCGTTCCTGCCGGGCTTCAAGGGCGCAAGGCCGTATCATCAGGCGCATGCCCGCGGCGTGAAGCTCATCGGCGCGACCGCCCATTACGTCACGGGCGAACTCGACGAGGGGCCGATCATCGAGCAGGACGTCGAACGCGTCTCTCACGGCGACACTCCCGATGCGCTGGTCCGCAAGGGTCGCGATATCGAGCGCCGGGTGCTCGCCCGGGCCGTTCGCTATCACATCGACGACCGCGTGATGATCAACGGTCCCCGGACCGTGGTGTTTCCGGACTGACGCCGCGATGACAGCCCAGATCATCGACGGCCGCGTGGAAGCCGACAAACTGCTCGCCGAAGTCGGGTTCGGCGTTGCGGAACTGAAGCGGCAGACCGCCGTCACACCCTGCCTTGCGGTAGTCCTTGTCGGCGATGATCCCGCAAGCGAGATCTACGTCCGCAGCAAGACCCAACTGGCCGCGGCGGTCGGGATCCGGTCGGTGAAGCATGCGCTGTCGGCTTCAACCACGCAGGCCGAACTTATGGAGATCATCGACGCCCTGAACGAAGATCCGGCTGTTCACGGCATCCTCGTCCAGCTTCCGCTGCCTCCGCACATATCGACCGACTGCGTGCTGAGCCGCATCATCCGGGAGAAGGATGTCGACGGCTTTCATCCCGCCAACGCCGGTTCGCTTGCGGTCGGCAGGCCGACGATCGTCCCTTGCACGCCGCTCGGATGTCTTCGGCTCGTCAAATCCGTTCGATCCGACCTGACGGGGCTGGACGTGGTCGTGGTCGGGCATTCCCGGATCGTCGGCAGGCCCGCGGCGCAGGTCTTCCTCAACGAGGACTGTTCCGTCACCGTGACCCACAAGGAGTCGCGCGACGTCCCGGGTCACTGCCGCGAAGCCGACATCCTGGTGGTGGCCGTCGGACATCCGCACCTGATCAAGGGCGACTGGATCAAGCCCGGCGCCATCGTCATCGACGTCGGCATCAACCGGATGGCGTCTGGCGACGCAGGCAGGATCGTCGGCGATGTCGATTTCGCGGCGGCTTTGCACGTCGCGGGAGCGATCACGCCGGTTCCCGGCGGCGTTGGACCCATGACGGTCGCCGCCTTGATGTCGAATACCGTAGCCTGCGCAAAAGGCCTGTCATCGGCGGGCGCCGCCGGTGACGTCTCGAGGATGAAAGGAGAAACCGTCTTCGTCTAGAACGCTTCTTCCCGATGCGCCGGCGGGAAACTGATGAAAACAAGCCGCGACTGAACGCGGTGGAGGAAACGCCGAATGCTGCTCCGCCACATGGAGTATGTGGTCGCACTTGCACAGGAACGGCACTTCGGCCGGGCCGCGGCGCTTTGCGGCGTCACACAGCCCGGCTTGTCCAGCGCGCTGAAGACGCTCGAAGCCGAGATCGGCACGCCGATCGTCCAGCGCCACCAGCGCTTCGACGGATTTACGCCGGAGGGCGAAAGGCTTGTGGAATGGTGCCGGCGCATCCTCGCCGACAAGCGGGCGATGCTCGACGAGATGGCGACAATGCGCAGCGGGCTGTCGGGCCGGCTGCGCATCGGCGTCGCGCCAAGCGCCGCGGCGACCGTCGCGAGGATCGTCAAGAATTTTCGCGTCATTCATCCGACCGTCCAGTTCGAAGTCATCCATGTTCGCCACGAACGTCTCCCTTCGGATCTTCAGGACTTTCAACTAGACGCAGGAATCACGTTCCTTGACGAAGAAAATAGACGTTTCGGCCATCACGTTCTAAGTCGACAGAAGATGGCGGCGCTGATTCCAAACAACTTTCAACTGGCGACGAGAGATTGCGCGACGTGGTCGGAGGTCGCTCAGTTGCCTCTGTCGCTACTTTCGCGACAGACTTACGAGCGTCGGGCGATCGACGCTCAATTTCAGGAAGCTGGATTTAATCCAGAACCTGTCATCCAATCGGAGACGATTGCAGAAATTTTTCAGAGCGTCGCAATTGGAGATACGGCGACCATCCTGCCGCTCAGTTGTATCGAGGATGCGTGTGTTGCGACGGCCAGTCGCACCATCGTTTTAACGTCCGAAACCGCGACGCATGAACTTGCCATGGTATGGCTGAATATCAGCAACCCCGCGCCCTTGATTAATGCAATAGTATCTGTGGTGAAATCTAGTTCTTCAACAGATCAGATAGCAGATCTGACTTTTTGATACACGCGCGTGATCTGCTCTCCAGCCCCGATTTACCCGTGAGCCACGTCGCGCCTGCAGTCGGCTGCCACACGCCTTCGGCCTTCGCGTCCAGCTACCAGAAGGCGACTGGCGCCACGCCGTCGGCGTTCCGGCAGGCGCTGTGATCACTCACCTAAGTGTCCGCTTCGCAGACGTCGGCGGATGCCCGTTATTGGCGCAAATCGGCTGCGTTCACTACGAGTGCGAATGGCGCGGACCGCCGACTAGCGAGCGACGCCTGACTGCATCGTCACCGACGCGTACGGCGCGGACTGGTCCCGGTGAAGCGGCCGGGGCCAGCCAGAGTCATGTCACGCAGCCGAAGGCCGATAGCGCTCCAGCCAATGAGCGTAAGGCGCGGGCAGCACCCAAGTCGGGCGCTCCTTTCCGAGCTTCTGCGCCGCCGTGTACGGGTAGTGAGGGTCGGCGAGATGCGCCCGGCCGATCATGACCAGGTCGAGCTTGCTCTCGGACAACATCCGATCTGCAACTTGCGGATCGTCGAACCCCCATGCTGACGAGACCGGAAGTCCGGCCTCGCGCCGAACGCGCTCGGCGACCGGGGCGAGGAAAGCCGGCCCCCACGGGATCGAGGCGGCCGGCGTCGAGAACCCGATGCTGACGCTCAACATGTCGAGGCCGCCGTCGCGCATACGCTTCGTCAGCGCGATCGACTCCGTCAGGGTTTCCTCATCGCGGCCGTCGTATTCGATCACGCCGAAGCGGGCGGTCAGCGGCAGGCGCTCCGGCCACTCGGCGCGGACCGCCGCGAGCGTCTCCAGATGGAAGCGTCCGCGGCCGTGGGCGTCCCCGCCATAGCTGTCGGTCCGATGGTTCGAGTGCACCGAGAAGAAGCTTTGGGCGAGATAGCCATGGGCGAAGTGAAGCTCGAGCCATTCAAAGCCTGCGTCCCGGGCTCGTGCCGCAGCCCTCGCGAAATCATCCCGGACGCGGGCGATGTCCTCGATCGTCATCTCGCGCGGAACCTTGGGCAAGTTCGCGCCATAGGCGACCGCCGACGGGGCGATGGTCTCCCATGCGCGAGGATCGCTGTCCGGAATGTGGTCGTCGCCTTCCCAAGGACGGTTCGCGCTGGCCTTGCGGCCCGCATGGGCGATTTGGATGCCGGGCACTGCCCCGGCGGCCTGGATGGCGGCGGCGATGCGCGCGAGGCCTTCGGCGTGCTCGTCGCTCCAGATTCCGGTGCAGCCCGGAGTGATGCGGCCTTCCGGCGAGACAGCCGTCGCCTCGACGATGACGAGACCGGCGCCGCCGCGCGCGAGGCCGGCGTAATGGGCGAGATGCCAGTCGCTGACGAAACCGTCGAAGGCGCTGTACTGGCACATCGGCGGCACCGCGATGCGATTGCGGAGCGTGACGCTCTTCAGGTCGAACGGCGTGAACAGTGCGGTCATGCGGATCTCGTCCAATGAAAGTCGGTGTGCTGGTCGCGCGAAATCGCAGCGCTTCGAGCGCGACCTGAATTGAACGATGTAGATGGTCGACGGCGGCGCTGCGCGCGAGCCCGAGATTGGCAAATATGCATGCGGGATCGCCCGCTGGACCATGCCGTTCCGCAGGTGCGAGCTAGCGGCGCGCCTTCGCCCGTCGTGTGGGGGCATGAAAATCGTCCGGCTTCGTGCGCACCCAGACGATGAACGCCGCGATCTCGGGCTCTGCCCGGAGCGCTTCGATATCCGACAGCCGACGCTCGAGCTCCTTCTCGGAAAACAGCGCGTGGATGACGTTGTGGCAGATTTGGTGGAGCAGGACCTTCGGCCCAAACGTGCCGCCGCGCGATTTCGGGACCAGGTGGTGCTCGGACTGTCGCGCTGTCGGCGGGACCAGTCGCTGGCAGAGCGCGCAGCGCGGCGCCTCGTCGGCAGCGGTCTCAATTTTTTCGAGCTCCGCCTGAATGCGTTTTGCGCGGCTCATGGATCCTTTCGGACGTTCAATGTCCCTGGATTTCGGAAGCCAGCGAGCTAGCGCGTCCGCCATCGGATTGAGGCCCGCGGTGGGCTCTTCAGTCCACGGCATCTTGACTCCAACGTAACGGAATTAGAACAAAGAGCGAACAATGATGCCGCTCGACTTCGGAGGAAAACGACCGCGTGCAGCCGCAGCCTGCAATCGACGCTCTCCGCGCGCAGATCGAACGGATCGAAGGCCGTTCGAAGCGCGCGAGATCGGCGCTCCCGTTCGGGATCGCTGAGGTCGATTCTCGTCTTCCTGGAGGAGGCCTCGCGTTTGGTGCACTCCATGAGGTCGCCGGCGGCGGCAATGGCGCCATCGATGGCGCAGCGGCAGCGCTGTTTAGCGCAGGAATCGCGGCTCGCACGAGGGGCAAGGTCCTCTGGTGCGTCACGCGGCCAGACCTGTTCGCGCCGGCGATCGCGCAGGCGGGGCTCATCGCGGACCGGGTGATCTATGTCGAGGCCGGCGACGACAAGACTGTTCTGGCCTGCATGGAGGAGGGGCTTCGCCATGGCGGCCTGGGAGCCGTGATCGGGGAGCTCGCCCGGCTCGCCATGACCGCGTCGCGGCGATTGCAGCTTGCAGCCGAAGGCACAGGCTCGATCGGCATCGCGCTGCGCCGTTGGCGGCGGCAGGCGGAAGCGATGGATTTCGGGCAGCCGACCGCGGCGACCACCAGGTGGCGGATCTCGGTCGTGCCCTCGGCGCCGCTGCCGGTCCCAGGCGTTGGGCGCCATCGCTGGCTTGTCGAACTGATCCGGGCCCGGGCGGGCGAAAGCGCTGATTTCGAACTGGAGGCGTGCGATGGCACGGGTCGTCTCGCTCTTCCTACCGAGCTGGTCCACCGACAGGGTTCGGCGCAAGGCCAGCGCCGCGGCGCCGTCAGCTGAGGCGCCGCTTGTCCTTATCGGCCGCGAGGGGAGCAGGCGGGCAGTCGCTGCTGTCGACGCCGCAGCTTACGGCGCCGGCCTGCGCGTCGGCATGGCCGCCACCAAGGCGCAGGCGCTGGTCCGGGACCTGATCGTTCAGGACGCAGATCCTGCGGCGGACGCCGAGGCGCTCGAGCGGCTCGCGATCTGGGCGCTGCGGTTTGCGCCGATCGTGGCGCCCGATCCGCCGAACGGCCTTGTGATCGACACGACCGGCGCCGATCACCTCCATGGCGGCGAGGCGGCGATGCTCGAGACGCTGGTCGGGCGCCTTGCGATCGCTGGCGCGCACGCGCGCGCCGCCGTCGCCGATACATGGGGCGCCGCGCATGCGATCGCGCGCCATGTCGAGCGGCCGATCGCGATCGCGCGCGCGCGGCATGGCTCCGCGGCATTCGCCGAACTCCCGCTCGAAGCCCTGAGAATCCAGCCATCCACTGCGACCGCGCTGCGGACGCTCGGCTTCCAGAGCATTGGCGATCTGCTCGCGCAACCGCGCGCGCCGCTCGCGCTTCGTTTCGGCCCGGAGCTTGGCCGCCGCATCGATCAGGCGCTCGGAGACGCCGCCGAGCCGATCGAACCGATCCGGCCGCGCGGCCTGATCGAGGTCCGGCGCGCCTTCGCTGAACCGATCGGCGCCGCAGAGACCATCGCGCGCTACGTCGGCAAGCTCGTGAACGAGCTCTGCGAGCGACTGGAGGAGCACGGGCTCGGCGCCCGCCGCCTCGATCTCATCTGCCGTCGTGTGGATAACGACGCCCAGGCTGTGCGCGTGGGAATGGCCATGCCTGTATGCGACGCAAAGCGGCTGACGCGGCTGCTCTGCGACAAGATCGAGACCATCGCGCCGGGCTTTGGCATCGAGCTGATGACGCTTGCCGCCACCGTGGCGGAGCCGCTTAAGCGCCAGCAGGTGGTGAGCTCACTGATTGAGGAGACGGTCGCCGACGTTTCCGATCTTGTCGACACGCTGATGAACCGCGTCGGCGAGCGCGCGATCTACCGGTTCGCTCCGGTCGCCAGTGACGTGCCCGAGCGATCGGTCTGCCGGGTGCCCGCCATGGCGGCGGACAGCGGCGCAGATTGGCCCGGACACTGGCCGCGGCCATCCCGGTTGCTCGCCCATCCCGAACCCGTGGAAACCGTCGCGCTGCTTCCTGATCATCCGCCGGTCTCCTTCACCTGGCGCGGCGTGCGCCGGCGTGTGCGGCGCGCCGATGGACCAGAACGGGTTTTCGGCGAGTGGTGGAAGCGCGACGCCGAGCTCGTCGCCGTCCGGGATTATTTTCGGGTCGAGGACGACGCTGGCGAGCGCTACTGGCTCTACCGGGCCGGCGATGGCGAGGACGCGGCGACCGGATCGCACCGCTGGTTTCTTCACGGCGTGTTCGGATGAGCGGCCCGCGATATGCCGAGCTCCAGGTCACCTCGCACTTCTCGTTTCTTCGCGGGGCGTCGTCCTGCGAGGAGCTGTTTGCTCAGGCCGCAGTCTGCGGGATCGAAGAGCTCGCGGTCGTCGACCGAAACTCGCTCGCAGGGATCGTCCGCGCCCATGAGGCGGCCAAGGTCACGGGCGTGCGGCTCGTCGTCGGTTGCCGGCTCGATCTCGTCGACGGCATGTCGGTGCTGGTCTATCCGACCGACCGGGCGGCCTATTCCCGGCTCTGCAGGCTCCTGTCCGTGGGTAAGAAACGCGGCGGCAAGGCGAGGTGCCGGCTCGAGTGGCAGGACCTCGTCGCCTATAGCGAGGGGCTGCTCGCTGTCCTTGTTCCAGACCTCGCAGACGAGGAGTGCGCCTTTCGCCTTCGCCGGCTGCGCGACGCCTTCGGCGACCGCTCCTATCTCGCGCTAACCCTGCTCCGCCGTCCGAACGACCAGCTTCGGCTGCACGAGCTGTCGAACCTTGCGACCCGGATGCGCGTGGCGACCGTGGTCACCAACGACGTCCTGTTCCACGAGCCGTCGCGGCGCATGCTGCAGGACGTCGTCACCTGCATCCGGCACACCGTGACGATTGACGCGCTCGGTGAGCGGCGCGAGCGTCACGCCGATCGCTACGTGAAGCCTCCGGAAGAGATGCACCGGCTGTTCAGCCGCTATCCGGAGGCTCTCGCCCGCACGCTGCAGATCGTCGACCGCTGCCGCTTCAGCCTGGACGAGCTCGCTTACCAGTATCCCGAGGAACGCGACGACCCGACGCTGACGCCGCAGGAGACCCTGGCGGAGCTCACTTGGGCGGGAGCGGCCGAGCGCTATCCCGAAGGCCTGCCGGAGAGCGTCCGCGCAGCGCTTGAGCACGAGCTTACGCTGATCGAGAAGCTCAACTACGCGCCGTATTTTTTGACCGTCAATTCGATCGTCCGCTTCGCCCGGTCGAGGGACATCCTCTGCCAGGGCCGCGGCTCGGCGGCGAACTCCGCGGTCTGCTTCGTGCTCGGGATCACCTCGATCGACCCGGGCCGAAATGACCTCCTCTTTGAGCGCTTCGTCTCGGAGGAGCGCCGCGAGCCGCCGGACATTGACGTCGACTTCGAGCACGAACGGCGCGAGATCGTCATGCAGTGGGTGTTCGAGACCTACGGCCGCGACCACGCGGCGCTGTGCTCGACGGTCATCCGCTATCGCGCCAAGGGCGCGCTCCGCGATGTCGGCAAGGCGCTCGGACTGCCCGAGGACCTGATCGGCACGTTGTCGGGACAGCTCTGGTCCTGGTCGGATCAGGGCGTCGAGCAACGCCATGTCGAGGAGCTGAACCTCAACCTCGCGGACCGCCGGCTGCGTCTGACGCTTGACCTCGCACGCCAGCTCATGGGCGCGCCGCGGCACCTCAGCCAGCATCCGGGCGGCTTCGTGCTGACCCATGACCGCCTCGACGACCTCGTGCCGATCGAGCCGGCCGCCATGGCCGATCGGCAGGTCATCGAGTGGGACAAGGACGATATCGACGCGCTGAAGTTCATGAAGGTCGACGTGCTCGCGCTCGGCATGCTGACCTGCATGAAGAAGGGGCTGGATCTCCTCAGCCAGCACAAGGGCGCGACCTACGACCTCGCGACCATTCCGGCGGAGGATCCGCGCACCTACGCGATGATCCGCAAGGCCGACACGCTCGGTACCTTTCAGATCGAGAGCCGCGCGCAAATGTCGATGCTGCCGCGCCTCAAGCCGCGCACCTACTATGACCTCGTGGTCCAGGTCGCGATCGTCCGCCCTGGGCCGATCCAGGGCGACATGGTCCACCCATACCTGAGGCGGCGTGAGGGCCTCGAGCCGGTCCACTTCCCAAAGCCCGAGCTCGAGAAGGTTTTGGGCAAAACGCTCGGCGTCCCGCTGTTCCAGGAGCAGGCGATGCGGGTCGCGATCGAGTGCGCGGGCTTCACGCCGGGGGAAGCCGATTTGCTTCGCAAATCGATGGCGACCTTCAAATTTTCCGGCGGCGTGTCGAAGTTCAGGCAGAAGCTCGTCGACGGCATGGTGGCGAACGGCTACGAGGCCGAATTTGCCGAGCGGACGTTCAAGCAGCTCGAAGGCTTCGGCTCATACGGTTTTCCCGAGAGCCACGCGGCGTCCTTCGCGCTCATCGCCTACGCCTCGGCGTGGCTCAAATGCTGGCACCCGGACGTGTTCTGCGCCGCCCTGCTGAACAGCCAGCCAATGGGGTTCTATGCGCCCGCCCAGATCGTCCGGGACGCGCGCGACCATGGCGTCGAGATCCGGCCGGTCTGCGCCAACTCCTCGAGATGGGACTGCACGCTCGAGCCGACGAACGACGAGACCAGGTTTGCGGTTCGGCTCGGCTTACGCATGACCAAGGGATTGTCGAACGCCCATGCGGCCGCGATCGTCGCCGCGCGCGGCGACAGGCCGTTAGTGTCGATGGACGATCTCTGGCGTCGCGCTGGCGTGCCGGTGATGGCGCTGACTCAGATTGCCGAAGCCGACGGCTTCCGTCCGGCCTTCGGCCTTGCGCGCCGCGAAGCCCTTTGGGCGATCCGGGGTCTGCGCGACGAACCGCTTCCTTTGTTCGCCGCCGCTTCGGCGCGCGAAGATGAATTTGTGCCGGAAGTTGCGGAACCGGCCGTCGCCCTTCGGCCGATGACGGCCGGCGGCGAGGTCGTTGAGGACTACCGCCATGTCAGCCTGTCGCTACGCGCCCATCCCGTGGCGTTCCTGCGCCAGGAGCTGACGCGGAGGCGGATGGTGACGTGTCTCGAAGCCATGGAGGCGCGCGACCGGCGCTGGCTGGAGATCGCCGGCGTCGTGCTGGTCCGCCAGCGGCCTGGCAGCGCCAAGGGCGTGATGTTCATCACGCTCGAGGACGAGAGCGGGGTCGCCAATCTCGTGGTCTGGCCGAATGTGTTCGAGAAGAACCGCCGCACGATCCTGAGCGCCGGAATGATCGCGGTTTACGGCCGGGTTCAGCGCGAGGGCGAGGTCGTCCATCTGGTCGCCCAGCGTTTGACGAACCTGTCAGCGGAGCTTGCGAGCGTCGGCGAACGAGACGGGGCGTTTCCATTGCCGCACGGCAGAGGCGATGAAGTCCATCATGGCTCGACGCCGGATCCGCGCGGATCGCGGTCACAAGGGTTCACGCCGCGGGACATCTATGTCCGAGACCTCCACCTCGACACGATCAAGGTGAAGACACGGGACTTCCGGTAGGATCGCCTCAGAGGACGCTTATCATCGGTCGAGCCCGGCCCGTCGGCGCATGGCTTTCCAGTTGGTCCTGACCTCTTCGAGTCGACCGGCCGGCGCCGCGCATGGACCGGCCGCGGCGCGAAGCGCCTGATCGATCATCACCGTGTGACTGGCCTCGTCGGTCAGACCCATGGCGTCCGCCATTGCGGTCGCGACCTGCGCCGCAATGTCGGGCTCCTCGATGTCGCAGGCGACGGCCTGGCCGGCGACATAGCCGAGCTGTCGCAGCAACTGAACGTCGTCGGCCGCAAGGGCCACGACGCAAGGAGCGAGCATCAGAAGTAATGTCGCTGCGGTTCTCACCCGCGACCTCCGTGGCGGTTCATTGCTGAAGCATCTGGGGCACGACTGTTCCCGGCGGGCTAGCCCATCCGCGCGTCAGGCCGCAATGTACGGGCATGTGCAATCTTTACTCGCTCACCAAGGGACAGGCCGCGATCCGTGAGCTGACGCGCTCGATGGTCGACCGCACCGGCAACATGCCTCCGATGCCCGGGATCTTCCCGGACTATCCGGCGCCCATCGTGAGAAACAACGGCGGCGAGCGCGAGATCGCTCTGGTTCGGTGGGGCATGCCCTCATCGAAGAAGGCGCTCTTCGAAGCAGCCAAAAAGCGCGCCGCCGCGCTGCAGAAGAAGGGCAAGGCCGTCGACTTCGCCGAACTGCTTCGGATGGAGCCTGACGGCGGCACGACAAACATCCGCAATGTCTCGAGCGCGCATTGGAAACCGTGGCTTGGCGTTGAGAGCCGATGCGTCGTGCCCTTCACGAGCTTCAGCGAATATGAGCGTGGACCGGACGGCAAGTTCTCGCCGACCTGGTTCGCGATCGACGAGGGCCGTCCGCTCGCCGTCTTCGCGGGCCTTTGGACGACGTGGGCGGGCGTTCGCAAGATCAAGACCGGTTGGGAAGATGGCGTCGAGGTCTTCGGGTTCCTGACGACAGAGCCCAACGCCGTCGTCGCGCCGGTTCATCCCAAGGCCATGCCTGTGATCCTGACGGAACCGGATGAGATCGAGATCTGGCTGACGGCGCCATGGGACGAGGCGAAAACGCTTCAGCGGCCGCTGCCCGACGACAGGCTCGTCGTCGTCGCCAGGGGCGCGAGCCGGGATGGTCTGGCTCCGGCCGATTGATCACGCCCGGAAGGCGCGGAGAGGCTTCGCCTCCGTGACGTCGATCGCCAGACGTCTTGCGCCTCGTCCTCTCGTTCGCCAATGCCGGTCACGAATGTAACATTTAGACTGTCGTCAGCATCCTTCGGACCTCTTCCAGTGCCGTTGTGGAGCCCTTCGCCGCCGGCGCGTTGCGCGCGACTTTCGCCGAGAATGTTAAAAGGCGCCGCCAACGCCTTGGCTGGAGCCAGGAGAAGCTCGCCTTCGAGGCCGACCTACATCGCGTCTACATGAACCGGCTCGAGGCCCTGGGCCGCAACGTCACGCTCGACATGGTCGAGCGTCTGGCGCATGCGCTGGGCGTCGATCCGGTCGAGCTGCTGCTTCAGCCGCGCCAGCCTGCGCCGCCGTCGCCTGATCAGGCTAAATCCTGAAAGCATCGGCGCAGCCGCTTCCTCAATCCAGCCTGCAATCCATGTTTCTCAGGCAGTATTGAGGAACAAATTTCGCGTTTCAGGAAATATCATTGGCCTGCGCTCGCGCGCGCGAAGGCGCGTGCTGCATACGGCACATAGATTAGACGTTCAAGAGAACGAAGAACCATGTCGCCGTGAGGTTCCGATGCAGGATGCCGTCTGAGGCGGTCTGATAGGGCGTCAGCAAAGCGGCGAAAGAGGGAGGATGAGATCTTGTGAAGCCGATTGACAAGTCGCCCAGATGTAGTCTATAAACTTCCATAAGCTGCAGGGTCCAACACGGCAGCACGGAGATGACAGGTCGGCGACTCTCAGAGTCCAGACCGCCCGGGCGACCAGCATCCGAGGTCGCCGTCGATCATTCGATAGTTGGGGAATGTCATGCGTGTTGTGCGTACCGGGTCCGCCCAGGAAAAGCGGCTCATTCACGAAAGCAAGGTGCTGAGCCGGAGGCTCAGGCGGATGGCGCGCGATATCGGAGCCGAAGGCTTCGCTCGCGACTCCGACGCCGAAAAGCTCAATCACGAACTCGGCTGCGACATCGTCGGCCTCATTGCGCTGAAGGTCAGGCTCGGGCTGCGCGCCGCCACGCTCCTCTGCGCTCCCGGTTGTTACTTCAATGAGGCCAGGCCCGACGTCCGCGAGCAGATCGACAGGCTCTCCCGGGCGCGCCGCGTCCAGGGCCGCCGCACGGTCATCGTGCCCAAGCACGCGGTCCTGGGCCGGATCCCCTTCGATCTGACGGGCGCGATCGAGGGACCCGTCGGGCAGGACCGCCGCGGCCTGACGCGTCTGCTGTCGGCAACGGGGCGCCGCGTCCGCGGCGCTGCGGATCCGCGCGGAGCGGATCTGGCCCGCGGCGGCGCCCCCGAACCCGTGGTCGGAACGACGGTCGCCAAGACCGCCGCAGGCGTAGCCTGATGTCGCTCGTCGAGACCGCGTCGCCAGACAGATGACGGAGCCGGCGCCGCGACGTCGCGGCGCGCAGGTGATCCGGGGGTGTTTCCGCCGCAAGCGGGCGCCACGCCGCCATCCGCGCGCCTATCAGGACTGGCGTTTCGCCATCTCCTCGTCCGACGAGGGGCGTCGGCAGGCGCTTGGGCGCGCCCTCGAGCGCATCGCCCTTCACGACGACCCCCGCTGGCCGGCCGCGGCCGGCGGGGACGCCAGCGCCGCCATCGCGCTCACGCTTGGCCGGATCTGGACACGAGAGCTCGTGGACGTGCGCCGCGACCTCATTCTGTGCGCGCTGTGGCTCAGCGCCTCGGCCGGGGACCCGGCGTCGATCCTTTTGCTGCGCGTGATGCGAGAGCGGATCGCCGAGACGGATCCCGATGCGAGAAAAGTCAAAAGCCGAGCTTGAGGAAGACGCGCTGGCCGACGCCCCGGAACCGTTCGATCCGGTCGGCGTCGTCGCGACCGAAATCCTGCACGCCGCGCTCCCCAGATCCGTGCTCGTCGCGGTCAGGCGCGGCGAACCGAGGATCTTCGCGCTGGACGTCCCTGGTTCAGGTTGGTTGAGCCCGATCGCGACTGCGCTGAGAGGCCGTTTCGAAAACGCCGACGTCCGCATCCCGATCGACATGGTCTCGACGCCGGCCAAGGGCCGCAGCTCCACGATCGTGCACGGGCCGACCTTCCTCGTGCTCGGCGATCCCATGCGCCTGCCGCCTGAGCTCGTCGCCGGCGCCGACATACGGATTTCGGTCCGGCCGACCGCGCGTGCGCTGCGGCGCGCTTTGACCAGGCTCTATGGCAAGCGCGCCGTCGTCCGCCCAGCCGACTTCGCCGGGCTCGACGGCCCGGAGATTTTCGTGGCCCTGCGCCCCGGCTCGACCCCGAGAGAGGTCGTGGCGCGCTGGCGCAGGATCGCCATGAGCCTGAGCGCGCCGGTCGCGGCCGACCGCACGCCGGTCCTGGAGGATCTTGCAGGTTATGGCGAGGCGAAGTCTCGTCTGCTCGCGATCGCCGAAGACATCCGCCGCGTGCGCGACGGAAAGCTTTCCGGCGCCGAGCTGCCGTCGCTTCTGCTGCATGGCAGGCCCGGAACCGGAAAGACCATGCTCGCGCGCTCGCTCTCTAAATCCGTCGGCCTGCCGCTCGTCCAGACCAGCATCGGCGACTGGTTCAGCGGCGAGCGCGCGCATTTGGGGACAGTCATCGGGCAGGCTCGCCAATTCTTCGAGCGCGCTGCGTCCGCCGCGCCCTGCATCGCCCTGATCGACGAGCTCGACGCGCTTCCCGACCGCATGCATCTGGAAGCCCGCGACCGCGAATGGTGGACCCCGATCATCACCATGGTGCTGCTCTCGATCGACCGGCTCCGCGCGACGAGCCGCGGCGTCGTGCTGATCGGGGCGACCAATCATTATCGTCATCTCGACGAGGCGCTGGTGCGGCCGGGTCGCTTCGACAACCATCTCGAGCTCTCCGGGCCGACCACCGAGCAGGACTTTGCCGAGATCCTTCGGCAGCACCTCAATAGCGCGCTGCCCGACGCGGACCTGTCGGGCGTCGCCAGAGCCGCCCTGGCGCGCGGCGCGACCGGCGCGGTGGTCGAATCCTGGGTCCGCGCGGCGCGCGAGCGCGCGCGCTCCAATGCGCGCGACCTGATTTTGGCCGACCTCGTGGAGCAGGCGACGCCGTCGCCCGACCGTTCGCCCGAAAAAGAGCTGGCGATCGCGCTTCACGAGGCGTCCCACGCCGTGGTCGGCCGGATCCTTGGCTTCAAGGTCCGCTCCGTCACGCTGGTCAGGCAGGGCGCCGTGGCCGGCAAGGCCTCCTTCACCGAGGACGACGCCCCGACCACCAAAGCCCAGATCGAATCCCATATCGTGTGCGGTCTCGCCGGCCGCGCCGGCGACGAACTTCTGAACGGTGCCGCAGAAGGCGGGGCGATCGGCGACCTGCACACGGCGACCGGCCTGGTCGCCGCCACTCATGCCGCCTACGGCCTGCAGGGGCGTCTAAGCTCTGTCGGTTCGATCGAGGACGCCGTCGTGGCGCTCAGGTTCGATCGCAGCCTCGCGGGCAAGGTCGAGGCCGACCTGCAGCGTCTGATGGGGGAGGCGCGCCGTCTGGTGGCGCTCCATCGAGGCGCGATCCAGTGCCTTGCGCGCACGCTCGTCGCAAACCGGGTCATCACGCAAACAGAGGTCGACGATGCGATCGCGGCGGATCCCGCCAGTCGCGCCGCGGCGGTCTGGGGCAGAATCGTCGAGCGCGTCACGGAAGGCGGGCAGGACAGCGACGGCGCCGGCGAGCAGCCCGATGCGCTCCAGGGTCCAGCCCTTCCGGAGGGCGGTCGCTGATGACCCCCGATCCGATGGACGAGACGATGCGGCGCCTGCGTCAGGCGTGCCAGGAGGCGCTCGCAAGCGAGCCGCTGCTCGATCGCTGGCTGCTCGATCGTTCGCTCGGGGTCCCGTGCCTCGTCGGCGTCGTCACCGGTCACCCGCTGTTCCCCGACGGGCGCTTCGTGCGCACCAGCCGGCTGCGCCGCCTCGAGCCCGAGGCCGGATGGGCCCAGACCCGCAACCGCTTCTACAGGCTCGGCCAGAGCCTCGACGACTGGCGGAAGCTGCAATGAGGCATTGCGACATCCAGTCCCTCAAACGGGCTCCGATTGATCAGGGATCAATGGAAGCGCCCGCGAGCCCGGCCGGCGCCGGCCGAAACTGCCTTTCCCTCAAGCCGCAGGCCGCCAATGAGGGATTGGCGATGTCGGTCGCCTACGCGATCAGGAAACAGGCGAAACGCCCGGCGAAGGCTGGTAAAAAGCTGGTAACGGCAGAGCTGACGACGAAAACAGCCGAGGCGATGTCGTCTGAAAGCCAAGAGAATGTAAAGGAAAATCTGGAGCGGGCGAAGGGAATCGAACCCTCGTATGCAGCTTGGGAAGCTGCCGTTCTACCATTGAACTACGCCCGCGGCGGCGGCGAACATAGGCCGGGCCGCGCGCGCCGACAAGCGCAAGGCGCACGCTTCCTCGTGATCGTCGGAACCGTCGACGCCGGCGCGCCGAGGGAGTAGGAAACGCCCGTCATCACCCGCCGCCAGGGAGCCGGCTCTATGGGCCTTGCAGGCCACGGCGCTGACCGGATCGAACCGTCCGCGGCCGCACGCCCGCCGGCGGCGCGGCTCTGGGCGGCGGGCGGCTGGGCGGCGTTCGCCGGAGGCGCGTTCGCGCTCGTCGCGGGCGTGGTCCTGTGGGCCTCGGAAGGCGCGCGCGTGTTCGTCGAGGCGGGGTTTTCCGCCATGCTGGCCTGTCTGTAACGGAGCGTCCCCCATGTCCCCCCGCACGGCCTTCATCGCCGGAACCGTGGCGTTTCTCGTCGGCGCGGCGGGCCTTGCGGCCGCCGTCCTCCACATAAGCGCCTCGGGCGGCGGGCAGACGGCGACGCAGGCCTCGTCGGTCGGCGGGCCGTTCCGCCTCGTCGACCAGGATGGCAGGGCGGTCACGGAAGCCGACCTGAAGGGCAAGGCGACGCTGGTCTTCTTCGGCTTCACGCGCTGTCCCGACATCTGCCCCACGGCGCTCTACGAGATCAGCCAGGCGTTCGCCGCGATGGGGCCGGACGCCGCCAAGGCGCAGGCGCTGTTCGTCACCGTCGACCCCGAGCGCGACACGCCGGATGCGCTCAAGCGCTATCTGTCGAGCTTCTCGCCGCAGATCCGGGGCCTCACCGGCACGCTCGAGGCCGTGCAGGCGATGACCAAGGAATATCGCGCCTACGCCAAGAAGGCGCCGACCAAGGACGGCGACTACACGATGGACCACACCGCGATCGTCTATCTGATGGATCGCAACGGGGCCTTCGTCGCGCCGCTCAACGTCAAGCGCAGCCCCGAGGAGATCGCGGCCGAGATTCGCCGCTACGGCTGAAGCGGGGTCGCGCGGCGGCGCGACAGGCCGTGCGGGGTCTTCTCCCAGCTGTGCGTCTGGCCGGCGAGGATCTGGAACAAAGCGCGCCAGGCCGCGAGCCCGACGAGCAGCCAGTAGATCGGCAACGTGACGAGCGAGAGCGCGAGCCGCCCCGGCAGTCGGCGGTCGACTCCCATCCAGCCGCAGGCGAGCGCGCCCGCAAAGCCCAGGATCAGGTTGGCGAAGTGGAACGCGGTCAGCGCCGCGTCCGCGACGCCGGTCGGCGCGGCGAACAGGCCGCCGGTCAATCCGCTCCACAAGAACGCGGCGAGCACGATCGGGAAGGCGAGGGCGGAGAGCGCGACGCCCGACACGGCGAGCTGGGCGGCGGCGAAGCCGAATGGGCCTGCGTGAAGGAGCAGCCGTCCCGGGCTGCGGCCGTGCACCAGCGCCGTGACCATGTAGCCCTTCATCCAGCGCGTTCGCTGCTTCAGCCAGACCCCGAGGCTGATCGGGGCCTCCTCCCAGGTCACGGAAGGGATGGTCTCCGTGCGCAGGCCCGAGGCCGCCAGACGCAGGCCGAGGTCGGCGTCCTCCGTCACGTTGCTCGCGTCCCAGCCGCCGAGCGCGCGCAGGGCCTCGACGCGAAAATGCGGCATCTGGCAGCAAACGCATGAGGCCATCGGCCCCTCATTCTCTTGACCTGCAGCCTGCTCCGACAGCCAGTTGAAAGAGCGCAGACACGATAGTTTAGAAAGAAAGTCTGAAGCGCGTTCTGGAGCAGGCTCGCTTGCAATGCGCCCACACAAGACCCAAGGGAATGAACGGTTATTGACGCTTTGAGGAACAGCCATAAAGCCATTTGAGGGTTCGGGACTTATAATCCTTGAACCTTGGCCTCTACTCGAAATCGGACGCGAAACCTCGTGGACATCGCTTTTCGGAAGTGCCTATCCTTGGCCGGAAGCGAATCAGGAGGTCGACGTGACCGATCTGAAAAGCCAGATAGCCGATCTCAGATCCGAACTGGATCGCTCCCACGAGCAGACGTTCGCGGTTCTGGAACAGGCCGTCTCTATGATCCAGAAATCGTTCCGATCGGAGATCGTCCGTCAGTCCGAAATCTGTCAGCGGCTGAGCCGTCTCGAGATCGTTGCCAAGCTCGCCGACGGTGAGGCCATCCCGGCGATCGAGGTCGAAGAGCACATCGTCGAGGAGAGGCCGCGCCGCTCGGCGTCAGACATCATCCTCCATCGATTGAGAGACAGCCGGTCGCCGGTCCCGACCAGTGAGCTGGACGAGCTGGTCACCGAGCAAGGGCTCACGAGATCTGCCGCGATCAAGGCGAAGTCGAACCTGAGGAAGGATGGCTTCGTGACCGCGGCGAAGTGCCGGTGGTCGATCACGGCCGCCGGCCGCCGAAAGATTAACGGGCACCACCCTCCGGGCGGCCCGTAAAAAGAAAACGGCGTCGGTGGCCGCCGACGCCGTTCCCAGATGCAGACGTAGTTTAACAGGCCAAAACCTGTCGGTTGCCCCCCGACAAGATGCGGGTCCGAATCCCGTCGTCTGCTCCGATTCGAACCGGATTCGAGCGCAGGTTCGCGCCGTTGGCGCCATGCGTCAAGGCTGGCGCGCGCTTGCTTGGCGAGCTCAGATCCTCAGGCGCGTGTAATGGAACTCGACGCCGAGCGGAATCTCCTCCTCGTGGTAGGTGAAGACGAGGCCTTCATCCTCGAAAACCTGCTTTAGCATCAGCATGTTGTTCGAGATTGGCGTTCGCCGGCCCTTCTCGAAGTCACGCACGGTCGACAGCGAAAGGTTGGCCGCGTTCGCCAGCTCTTCCTGGGTCCAATCAAGCAGCGCGCGCGCCGCGCGGCACTGCTCCATGGAGATCACGTCAGGCATGTCAGTCAACTTTTATAGGGAACGTCAACGATTAGCGTTGACGTTCCGAGACTCAACGTTCAAGTGTAACGCCAACGATAATCGTTGGTCAAACGGGCGTGGATCGAGAAGCGGGCGATACGCGGAAGGGGCAGCACTTTCTGGAGTCGGCCGACGCGCGCCAGCTCTCGCTGCTCGACATCGCCCGCCTGTCGGATGAAGACGCGCTCAAGCTCTTCGAGGGCGTGCGCTGGTGCGACACCCAAGGCGAGCCCGTCTGCCCGAAGTGCGGCTGTCTGACGGTCTATCGCCATAAGGGCAAGCGTAAGATCTTCACCTGCAAGGGCTGCGCGGCGCAGTTCAGCGCGACGAGCGGCACGATCTTCCACTCAAGGAAGCTGCACGTTCGCGACATCCTGTTCGCCATCGCGATCTTCGTGAACGGCGTAAAGGGCCACTCAGCGCTCCAGCTCTCACGAGAGCTCAACTGCCAGTACAAGACGGCCTTCGTCCTCGCCCACAAAATCCGAGAGGCGCTCGGTAAGGGCATGGACGAGCGCGAGGCCTCCGGCACCGTCGAGGTCGATGGGGCCTATTTTGGCGGGTACATCAAGCCTGCGAACTATTGGGAGAACCGGCGCGATCGCCGACTGGCGAAGAACCAGAACGGCAAGCGCCGGGTGGTCGTGATCATGCGAGAGCGCGGCGGCCGCACGCTGCCGTTCGTTGTCAAGCACGAGGCCCAGTCGGTCACGACGCTCGAACGGCGCATCCGGCCGGGCAGCACGGTCCACGCCGACGAGGCAAACTCGTGGAACCCGCTCCATTACGCAGGCCTCAACGTGAAGCGGATCAACCACAAATACGCCTACAGCGACGAGGGCGCCTGCACGAACAATGCGGAAAGCTTTTTCTCGCGGATCCGGCGCGCAGAGATCGGCATGCATCACCACATCGCCGGGCCCTACCTGGAGGCCTACGCCAAGGAGATGGCTTGGCGCGAAGACGCCAGACGGATCGACAACGGGACGCAGTTTCTGCTGATGGCGCTGGCGGCGATCGGCCATGAACCGTCAGCGATCTGGAAGGGCTACTGGCAGAAAGCAAAAACATCAAAAATCAGTAGGCAGTAACGCCTCATAGGTCCTGCGGCTCTGTTGAATTTTATATCATACAGGGATATATTAAAGCAGCATTGAGGAGAGAGCATGCCGATCGAAGCTTCGACCATTGAGGGCCTCTTTGCGAAGATCGGCGCAGAACTCAAAAAGCCAACAACGCTTTGCGTGATCGGGAGCACTCCCGGGATCGCCACAGGTCAAAATGAACGGCAAACCCCGGATATTGACGTGTGGTTTGCCGGTTCGAGCTTTGATGCGACAGAGTTGAATGAGGTCTGTCGCAAAATTGGCGTTCTTTATGATCCAAAATCAGAAGAAATCGACCCAGAAAAAATATACATTCAAATAATTCGTCCTGGTGTAGTTCAGCTTCCTAAGGAATTTGAAACGGAAATCATTGGGAGATATGGCAATCTTACTGTGATAATGCCAAGTCCTGAATTGTTGGCTGCAGCGAAGCTTGTCAGGTCGAGCCCAACTGATGTTCAGGACGTTGTTTGGTGGGTTAAGCAGAGGGGTCTTGATCTCAGTGACATCGAGTTGGCGATCAAGCAACTTCCCAAGGCATCACACCGCGAAGCAGCTGCTGAAAATCTGGTGTTCGTCGAACTAACCACTGGTCGAGATTGCAAATGAGCAGATCTCCTCGGGAACTGTATGTTTCTGCGCTAGACGCGCTACTTCGTGGAAACACGGCTTCTGTCGCCCACAGTCGAGATTGGGAGTTGCTCCGCGAAATTTCCCGCCTTGCGACGTCTGACGCTCCCACGGAGCTTGCGGCAACTGATCCGGCCCTATTCCTCACTTGGAGGTCGGCCGTGACTCGTTTCCACCTTGCAGGGTGGAGCGCCATGACGCCCGACCGGATCGACAATGTCGTTCACCGTCTGAACGATAAAGCGAATGCGCCAGTTATCTGAAGCGGAGCTTGTCTTAAAAGCCCTTACATCGAGAAACATAGATATTATCGCGACAATCAATGGCGATGCGCCTGAGAGCATTGCTGAGTTGGCAAGAATATTAGGAAGATCTCAGTCCAATGTATCAAGATCTTTGGTGCCACTTGTAAAACTCGGAATTATCAGCCTCGAAGGCGGCCGCCCGAAGCGACCGCGTTTATGCAGAGGGTCAATCTGTTTGGATCTTTCTGAGATCCAGAGCAGTCGAGTTTCCGGGAAGGTGCCCCGGCCAGACACGTCGTGACCAAAGCAGGTTGCCGTTTCCATCGGCCGCCGATCGCACGCGCCCATCGTCACGCTGCTTTCGAAGCGCCTTCGATGCGCGCCGCGTGACCTCCGACAGGAGCTTCCTGTCTCTGGCATCGTCGCCTCGTAATGCGATCACGCTCTGAGCAAGCTCCCGGGACGTCATCGGCCTATCTGCGTCCGCGATCTCCCGCATCAAGGCGCGGGTCAGCTCGCCGGTCCCGAACATGACCTGGCGCTTCTGACGGGGCATGGCGGCGTCCAGATCGCCCTTGTAGCCAAACGAAGCCAACGTCCGATCCAGGGCGTCAATGTCGTTCCGGATCTCGGCCATCCGATCGCGGATGCGCTCAGCCTCGTTGAAGAGCTCGGCGCGCTTCCTCAGCAGTCCGGAAATGGTGTGGTCGTAGCCGTCAGAGGTCGCTGATTTCATGACCTGAGAGTGCCTCAGGTAAGCGGAACTGAGAACGGATCGCGAGGTGCGTTTGCTACCGGATGCCGCGAAAATGGTTCGACGTGCCGCCGAGCGGGATCGGCAGCCGAAGCGTGGCGAGCGCAGGCAGCACCACATAGAACAGCGCCGCATATTCGATCGCGAAATGGCGGGCGAGCCAGCCGTCGCCGATGTTGTCGATCGCGAGCTTGGCCTGCACGCAGCCGAGTTCCGGCCCTGATCGCCGGAAGGCGTGGACCGCGACGCGCAGCTGGGCGGGATCAGGCCGATCCTCGGCGTCGTAGACGGTGACGAATTCGCCGCGCGCGCACAAAAGGCCGGCGTTGAGCGCCCTCGGCTTGGTGCGGGGTTCGCCGGGCGGCACGACGAGCACTTCGGTCCCGGCCCGCGGCGGCCGGCCCGCGAGCGCCGCCAGCGTTTCGGCGTCGCCTTCCTCGACGAGGATCTTCACGTCGAGTTTCGCCGGCGGATAGTCGCGGCCTTAGGTATCAAACGCACCAACGCGTGAGAGCCGAAGGCCGGGTAGGAGACTATCCGTGCTGAACTATTTGCTCGCTAAGTGGGCGATCGTCGTATTTTCCGGATTGAGAATCTGCACGCCGGAAGCGGAGAGCCATTACTCCTTTAGCGCCCTCTTCGGGACAGGTGGTCATAAGGGGTACGAAGACGTTTCTTCGTTCACCGGACAACGTTTCGTAATGAAACGTATAATCAACAGCAATGTGCCGTCCCGCCATAGATATCAAAGCATCTTCAGGATTTATAGTGATCTGAATGCGGTGCGTGAGATCATCATTAGGTCCAATAAAAGCGTAAAGTTCAGCATTCCAACTGTCGTACTGGTATTCTTCGTCTGTAAAGTGGGCAACGTAAAAAACTTCAAGCCGAAAAACACTAATTGGAGACAGCCCATTATTAATAATGGTTGTCTTACAAAATGCAGTTCCGTTCAAAACTTTTACAGTACCCTTTTTCAAGTGTGGGTAAGAAGCAAACTGTTTGATACTGACGTCTCTAGCCGTTCTCGCCGCTTCAGTAGCGGCCCACGCAGCCCAGACAGTTGCAATAAGAGCCCCAAAAGCAGCAATTACACCGGCTATGGTGGCGATAAATGTTTTAAAACTCAGTCTATAGGACTCTCTAGCGGCATTAGCGGCTACCCACTGCGCGCAAAGATCTGGGCCGTTATCGCTCTCGCTATTCTCGCAGCGATCCTCATTAGTATAGGGGCTTGGAAGATCCCTGAGCGCAAGCAACAAGGCGTCATTGCCGGACTTGTTGTACTGCTCTCTGGTTTCGGCGTTTTGGGCTGCGCGTTGTGGGTACTCGCCGTAAGCTAAAGCAAACAGCACAAACCCGATTGGTATTATAGCTATCGCTAATCCGTACCCAACCGGAGAGAAGACGCGCCAATCGCTTCCAGCCATAGAAAAAGCAACACCGCCGTGAATCCGCCGCAGCGGATCTTATTGGCGATGTTCCGTTTCGTCTCGTGGATTCCGAATGCCGCAAGCTTTTCGGCGCGCAGGCTATTTAACTGGCGTCTTCCAAACTGTGGCAAGTTTTTCGATCAGTTGATTGATCGGATTGACGCTGCATTTTTCAGCGAGGACAACAAGTCCCACAAGTTGCAAAAGCCCGATCACAACGGGCGTTCCCCAATTGTTGGCTGATGTTAAAAAATACGTGTCGAATATAATTGTACACAGAACAACTGACAAGAACTTGTATTCGTTTAGCGTCTTTTGAAGATTTTCCTTATCGGATTGCAGAGATGCTATTACGTCATCGCGGGGGTCATCGTCTTCTCGACTGTCATCCCCAAGGCCGAGTGGCGGGCGCTCCGGGGTCGTTTGGAGCGGCGAAGTTCCAGTATTCTCGGTAAATGTCATGGTTCGGGATCTTTATGCCTCGAACGCCATTCCGGTAATTATCAGCCCAAGCGCCACCTTTCCGATGGGTAAGGTCAACGAGATGGCCGGGCCTCACGCCTTTTAAGCCATCCGCCGCGTCTTTCAGAATATTAAATTCGGTAGTCCCAGGCATTACAGGGACATACCAGCTGAAGGCGCTTGGACGGATTGGCGCGCTGCCAGTGCCTTTGGCTCGACCATAAACCTCCGGCACTACCGGTCCGTAATCCCACGCCTCGAAGGCTTCGTTGATCAACGGCTGCCCGGTCCGGCCCAGATGATACATGTGAGCAAGGTAAAGGATCTTCTGGATTTCGAGATTGGACAGAGTCCAATCCCTAAGCTCACCGAGAGTGCGAGCTGCGGAGAGTGCCGAAACGGTCATGACCAAGCCTGCTGGCGACACTCACAAAGATAATGATCAGATTGGAAAAGTCAATATAATTCAGTTAGATAGCTCAATTCTGGAAACGCCAATTGCTTCAAGGCATTGAATCATGAACACCGCTGTAAACTTCCCTCGCGCGAGCTTGTTGCGAATGTTTGGCTCTGTCTCGCTGACGCCGATCGCTGCCAGCTTTTCAACGAGCTGGGCGTAAGAGACCCCCCGACGCTTAAGCTCCGCTTTCAAGAGCCCCTTGGCGCGAGCTTCCCATTCTGCGTTATCGGTCATGATGCATCCCGTGCGTTACGTATGCCATCATATGAGATGCAATCGACATTGACAACGATACTCATTTGCCATCATATACGATGCATAAGCATCGGAAACGACGGCAATGGCTCAGCACTTTCTCTTATCGGCTCAGGCCCGCACCCTCTCCCTCCGCACGATCTACCAGGCGGGCGAGGCCAAGGCTTACGAGACGTTCAAGGCGATCCGTTGGGCCGCCACGAACGGCGAGCCCGTTTGCCCGCGCTGCGGCTGTGTCGAGAGCTACGGCATCCCGACCCGCCGCAAGTTCAAGTGCGTGGCCTGCCACCATCAGTTCAGCGTCACCAGCGGCACGATCTTCGCCAGCCGCAAGATGGCGTTCGTCGACCTTCTGGCCGCGATCTGCATCTTCACCAACGCCGTGAAGGGCATCAGCTCGCTTCAGATGTCGCGCGACCTTGACTGCCAGCAGAAGACGGCCTTCGTCCTTTGCCACAAGCTGCGTGAGGCGATGGCGGCCGAAGTCGAAGGCGAGACGCTCGACGACGTGGTGGAGATGGATGGCGCTTACTTCGGCGGCCATATCCGTCCGGCGAACCATTTTGAGGATCGCGTCGACCGTCGCCTCGCGAAGCACCAGACCGGCACGCGCCGCGTTGTGGTCGTCCTGCGCGAGCGCGGTGGCCGCACCCTCCCGTTCGTCTGCCGCGCTGAAGGCGAAGGCGTCGAGATCGCCAAGCGCGTCGTTGACCGCCTCGCGGTCATCCACGCTGACGAGGCGGCGCATTGGGACGCGTTGCACGCTGGCTGGAAGACCTTCCGCATCAACCACTCGCAGGCCTACAGCGACGGGATCGGCTGCACCAATCAGGCGGAAAGCTACTTCTCACGCCTGCGTCGCATGGTGACTGGTCAGCATCACGGCGTGTCGCCGCGCTACCTCAGCCAGTACGCCCATGAGGCGGCTTGGAAGGAAGATCATCGCCGCATGGACAATGGCGCGCTGGCGTTTCGCTCACTTGGCCTTGGCCTCGCGCACGGCGTTAGCCGCTCGTGGAAGGGTTACTGGCAGCGGTCAGCGTAACGCACGGAGAACAAATCGGGGAGAAGAGAGAACAGAAGATTGACACATCGTAAAGATGTGGAATCCTGAGTCGTTCTGCGGCGAGTCGCCAAAGAATAAGCCCAGCACGTGATGGGTTCACGCACTGGGCTTTGGTCAGAACCGCCCGGCCAAGGCGGCGATATGATCACGATCGGATCATTTGCTCCGATCTCGATTCATGTCAACCCGAGGCCGGCCTCATATAACGAGGTCTTTATGTCTAGTTGGAATGTCGCACTCACGAGAGAGCAAGGGCAGGTCTTTGCAATCGTGCTCGTGACGGAGTCCGCAATGGCGGACATCCACAATCGCGATCGCGTAATCATGGCGTGGCAGGACGAACTTGGGTGCCGTGTCGCCTTGCTAAGCGAACGACGGTTCCAGAGCTATGGCCCGTCTGACATTGTTCGATGGCTTCGGAATATCCATCCGTCACAGCTTCCGTGGCGCAAGATGACTTTGGCGGCGTAATTCCGGCAAGGATCGATAAAGCGTCCATAAGGACGCCAAAAACAATCGCGCGCTCGCCTTCGTTCATGGGGGCGAGCGCGTTGCTGCCACTGATCTCAAAAAGCTGATTTCCGTCGCTCTCAATTGTCAGACGAACGCCCATACTCGTAATCCCTTTCTTCTGCCGCGCCCGCTTACGCTGCCCCTCTTCTCCTGCATCCGCAAGGCCTGCACGATCCGATAAGTGATCGCCTTGCGTAGCTCCTCATCGGCCGCAAAGCCCTTAGCCTTCATGACCGCGTAAGCAAGCTCGCGCGTGTCCATCGGCCCGCGCTCAGCCAGCGCAGCCTTGCAGATCCCCGTCATCTCGCCCTTGCGGAACAGCCGGTGGACGTCCTGATAAACCCGCACGCCGTCTGGAGCCGCCGCAGCCTCGAATAGCTGGAGCGTGGCGGCGACGTGCTGGAGGTCGCGGCGCGCCTCCTCCAGCCTGCGCGTGTACGTGACGATCGCCGTTTCGATCTCGTCGCGCTTGCGGCGAAGGGTGAGGACGACGTTGGGTTCGGACATGGCCCGAGTTTAGCGGGTCGCTGCCGTTGAGGCTCTAGGGGTTGTGGTGCCGTTGCTACCTAAGGCCGGATAGTCGAGCCGCTCGATCGCGTCGAGGAGCGAGGGAACGACCGCCGCCTCCCGGTGAAGCGCCGCCATGACGGTGTAGACGGGAAGGGACGCGTCGTCGCTCCACAGTCGGCGGGGCGCCTCGGCCGGCGGCGTAAGCGCGAGCATCAGGCGAAAGCCGTTGGAGGTCGCGAAGACGAGGCCGCCGAGCAGCAGAAGCGTCGCCCAGACGCCGGGCGCGAAGATCGCCGCGGCGACGACGAGCGCGGCGATCAGCAAGACGCCGGCCTGCGCGCCGCGGCCGACCCGCGGCATGCCGCCCACGACGCTGAGCTCCGGCACCGTCGCGGCCGGGCCTTCGGCCGCCCGTGCGGACAGCCCGCCGCCGGCGCGCGCCGATGCAAGATCGAGAAAGGCGCGCGGGCCCGCGATCGCGAACGAACGCGTGCGCGGCCGTCCGCGGCGCGAGGCGGCGAGCCGGCGGATCGCGGGGCCGCGAGCCGCGATCACGAAGCGCGGTCGTCCGTCGGCGGTGAGGGACGCCAGATAGCCGCTCGCACAGGCGAGCTCGAAAGTGTCGGCGTCGATCGGGCCGGCGGCGGCGTCTTCCGGGCCCGCGACGTCGAGCCCGAGCGCGCGGGCGAAAGTTTCGATCAAGAAGGTCTCGTCGAACGCGCCGGACGCCAGCAGGACGTCGAACGGTTCGGCGCCGATCCGACGCGCCTCGACGAGCGCCGCATGGACCGGTCCCGGCGGCAGGCCGGCGCGCTCCAGCGCCGCGAGATCGGACGGGAGGCCGGGGCCCGCGGGCCTGAGAGCAGGGAGGCCGTCGGTTTCGCGCGCGTACGCCGCCGGCTCGGCGCGCAGGGCGCGGCCGTCGGACGGTCTCGCGCCGCCGAGCGCGATCGGATGCGCGAAAGCGCGCGCGGACTCGTGTATCAAGGCTGTGCGTCCCCCGACGCGCCGCCGGAGGGCGGCAGGCTCGACCCAAGCGGGTACGAGAGTACGATCGGCGCGGGCGAGGAGTCGAGTCGAATGCAACCAAAGAGCGGACGCCTCGCGCGAATGTTTTCGGCGCTTTCGGGCGCCGTCCTGGTCGCCGCCGCGCTCGCCGCCCCGGCGTCCGCCCAGTCGGACCAGGGCGGCGTCGCGATCCCGCGTTATTCGGATCCGAAATCCCGCATCGAGAAGCCCGACCTGCCGCGCAACCGCGTGTTCAAATGGGCGACGGGCGACGACTATCCGCCGTTCCACTACATCGACGCCGAGGGGCAGCCGACGGGCTTCGCGGTCGATCTCGCGCGCGCGATCTGCGAGGAGCTGAAGATCGCCTGCACGCTCCAGGCCTGGCGCTGGGACGCGCTGATGGACACGATCGAGAAGCGGCAGGCCGACGTCATCCTCGCCATGGCGCGCCCGACCCCGCAGCTTCGCCAGCGCTTCCTGATGACGGACCGGGTGCACCAGACGCCGGCGCGCTTCGTCGCGCGCAGCGACAAGGCGGTTCCGGACGCCACACCCGAGGCGCTGAAGGGCCGAACCGTCGCGGTCGTGAAGGGCTCGGCCCACGAGGCGTTCCTAAAGGCCTATTTCCCGGACGCGACGCCCAAGCCCTATGACCGCGCCGACGCCGCCCGCGCCGCGGTGAAGGCCGGCGAGGCAGATCTCGCCTTCGGCGACGCCGTCTCGCTCGCCTTCTGGCTGAACGGCACGGGCTCGGAAGACTGCTGCCGCTTCGTCGGCGGCCCCTATGTCGACGCGCGCTATTTCGGCGAGGGCGTCGGCGCGCTCGTCTCGCCCGCCGACGAGACGCTGCGGCAGGCCATCGATTACGCGCTGCGGCGGCTCGACGAGAACGGGACCTACGCCGAGATCTACCTCAAGCATTTCCCCGTCGGGATCTGGTGAGGCGGTTTCGCTCCCCGAGGAACTGCGGGCTTCGAGACGGCGGCTGAAGCCGCCTCCTCAGCATGAGGATCGTTCCTAAAACGCCCTCGACCTTCCTCATGCGGAGGAGCGGCCTTCAGGCCGCGTCTCGAAACCCGCAGTTCGGCTGGAACGGGGTTCGAACCAGAACCCGGTTTCCACTCTTCCGCCGCATGCAGTAGTAGGATCGCTCCTCACGACGCATTCGGACCGGTTCCAAAAATGGCCTCTGACCTTCCGCCCCTCGACGTCGCTCTCGCCGCGAACGCCTGGCCGTTCGAGGAGGCGAAAAAGATCGTCGCGCGGCTGAAGAAGCGGCCGAAGGACGGGCCGGTCCTGTTCGAGACCGGCTACGGGCCGTCGGGCCTGCCGCATATCGGCACCTTCGGCGAGGTGGCGCGCACCACCATGGTGCGGCACGCCTTCCGGGTGCTGACCGAAGACAAGATCCCGACGCGGCTGCTCTGCTTCTCGGACGACATGGACGGCATGCGGAAGGTCCCGGACAACGTGCCGGATCCTGCGGCGCTCGCGCCGTATCTTCAAATGCCGCTGACCTCGGTGCCGAACCCCTTCGGCGGGAACTACGAGAGCTTCGGCCACCACAACAACGCGATGCTGCGGCGCTTCCTCGACACCTTTGGGTTCGACTACGAGTTCGCAAGCGCGACCGATTACTACCGCTCCGGCAAGCTCGACGCCGTGCTGCTGCGCGCGGTCGAGAAGTACGACGCCATCATGAAGGTGATGCTGCCCACGCTCGGCGAAGAGCGGCAGGCGACCTATTCGCCCTTCCTGCCGATCTCGCCGGTGTCGGGGCGCGTGCTCTACGTGCCGATGAAGGCGGTCGACGCCAAGAACGGGACCATCACGTTCACGGATGAGGACGGGCAGGACAAGACGGTTCCCGTCACCGGCGGCAAGGTGAAGCTGCAGTGGAAGCCGGACTTCGGCGCGCGCTGGGCGGCGCTCGGCGTCAATTTCGAGATGTTCGGCAAGGACCATCAGACCAACGCGCCGCTCTACGACAGGATCTGCGAGATCCTGGGCGGCGTCGCGCCGGAGCACTTCGTCTACGAGCTGTTCCTGGACGAGCAGGGCCAGAAGATCTCGAAGTCGAAGGGCAACGGCCTGACGATCGACGAGTGGCTGACCTACGCCAGCCCCGAAAGCCTCGCGCTCTACATGTACCAGCGGCCGCGAGAGGCCAAGAAGCTGCATTTCGACGTCATCCCGCGCGCAGTCGACGAGTATTTCCAGTTCCTCGGCGGCTACGAGCGGCAGGAGTGGAAGCCGCGGCTCGGCAATCCTGTGTGGCACATCCATTCCGGGAACCCGCCGGCCGAAGGCCTGCCGGTGAGCTTCGGGCTGCTGCTCAACCTCGTCTCGGCCTCGAACGC
Organism: Chenggangzhangella methanolivorans; assembly: GCF_042648545.1. Taxonomy (NCBI): domain Bacteria; kingdom Pseudomonadati; phylum Pseudomonadota; class Alphaproteobacteria; order Hyphomicrobiales; family Methylopilaceae; genus Chenggangzhangella; species Chenggangzhangella methanolivorans. Next base: position 179,876 of record NZ_JBHRXS010000015.1, on the reverse strand, counting down.
CGAAAACCGCGACGTGTTGTGGGGCTTCATCGGCCGCTACGCGCAGGGCGTGACGCCCCAGACGCACCCCAAGCTCGACGAGCTCGTCGGCTACGCGATCCGCTACTACGAGGACCACGTGAAGCCGACCAAGCGCTTCTCGGCGCCCGACGAGGTGGAGCGCGAGGCGCTCTCGAGCCTCGAGAAGGCGCTGGGCGAACTGCCGGCGGGCGCGAGCCCCGAAGACGTCCAGACCGCGCTCTACGACGTCGCCCGGGCCGTGCCGCGCTACCAGGACTTCAACGCCAAGGGCGCGACGCCCGAGCGGCCGGGGGTGAGCCAGGAGTGGTTCGCGGCGCTCTACCGCACGCTGATCGGCCAGGAGAAGGGCCCGCGCTTCGGCTCCTTCGCGGCGCTCTACGGCGTCGAGGAGACCCGCGCGCTCATCCGCCGGGCGCTCGACGGGGAGCTGGCGAAGGCGGCGTGACCGAGGCGGTTCGCCTCAGAGGCGACGAAGGGCGGCGTCTACGTAAGATTACCTACACAAGTAGAGTTTACCGGCAGGAATATTGACCGTCGTTTCTTGATCGAGAAACAACAGCGCTCGGCATGGCTGCGTTCTGTTGAATTCTCGGGGAGATGGCGTGAAGTTTGTTTGGGTCGTCGTCTTCCTGTTCGCCTCAACCTGTGCGGCGCTGGCCGACGTCGGACCCCCGATGGCCGAGACGTTGCGCCGGAGCGCCGACGGCGGGCGGATCTCCGTCAGGGACGCGCGCGCCATCGCATCGGGCGCCGAGCCCTATCACCGCGTCTTCATCCACATGAAGGACGACGCGCCGGGCGGGGACGGGGCCGGCCGCCAAGCGGGCGCTCCAGCCGTCGCCGCCCAGAAGGCGCGCGTGCTGGCGCGCCACTTTGGCGGAGCGGTCAAGGCCGAGGACGACTACGGTCTCTTGACGTTCAGGAGCGGCGGACTGCTGTCTGCGACAGTCTCGGCCGGCGAAGTCGAAGGCCTTCTCCGCGATCCGGACGTGTCGTTCGTGGCGATCGTGCCGCGCGGAACGTTCGCGGTCCGGCCGGCCGTCGCGCCGCCTCCGCCCTCTGGCGTGAACAAGGACCAGGTGCTGGTCGCCGCGCAGAAGCTTCTCGGCGTGGACAAGCTGGCGAAGGCTGGTCTGACGGGCGCTGGCTATTCCATCGTGATGATCGACGGGGGCGTCGACCTGACGGTGAGGGCGATGAAGCGGGCGGTCGTCGACGGTTTCTGCTTCTCTCGCACGGACAAGAAACTCGGCATGACGAGTTCGTGTCCCGCCGGCGTGAAGTTCGGCGCGCGCAGCCTCGCGGCCGGATCCCAGACCTGCGCGTTCGCAGGCTGCGAGCACGGCACGATGGTGGCGTCGGTCATTGTCGGCTCGGACACGGCGAGCGAGTATCGCGGCTTTGCGCGCGACGTGAAGATCATCTCGATCAATACGTTGAGAAAGCTCGCGAAACCGGACAAGGACGGCAATCTCTACGCCATCTATTTCGACGACGTCCTGGCCGCGATCGAGCGCGTGAACGCGGAGGTCATGACGCCGAAGAAGAAAGCGCTGAAGTACCGGATCGGCGCGCTCAACATCAGCCTCGGCATGGAATGCAGCGGCTTCCGCTTCGCGTATGGGGCCGACGAAATCTACAATATGAGGCGATCTCGCAGCGTGGCGACGGTCGCGGCGGCGGGCAACGGCGGCTCCTTCGACGACGACGACGCGAAATCCGATTGGCCGGCCTGCGCCACCTACGCGGAGCGGGTCGGAGAAGTCGCGATGGATTATACGCTGGGCGAGAACCCGATCACCAATCGGGCGGATCGCTACGCGGTCAGCGAAGGCCTGCCGGTGATGGCGGCGTCCGTGGGACAGGGGCGATACGCCATGGAGCGGCGCCGGGGAACGTCGCTCGCCGCGCCGCAACTGTCGGCGGCGCATGTCTTGGGGCTGCAGGCCGGGACCATCGGGCTGCTTGCGGCTCCGAAGATTCCGATCGCGCTCGGGAAGCGCGCTCCCGGCGTGGGAGCCGAGGGAGTGGGCTACGTGCCGCGCGTCGACGCCGCCGCCGCCTCACTGCGGAGGTTCGACACCTTCGTGCCGGCGGTTCCGAAGTTCGACTACTTCAACTGGACGACGAACAGGCCGGAAATCGCTGCGGCGTGCATCGACGAAGAGAAGTATGATCGAAACATAGCGAATAACACATTTTACAAATTCAGAACGTCCGGATGCCAATCGTCAAAGATTTTTACGTTCTATGGACCAAGCTTTAGTGGAAAGAAAAACAAACTGAAGATTAAGGGGGTCGGGATGATCCGGGACGAGGTGATTGACGGCGCCTCGAACGGAGAGTGGTTCACTGCCGGCAGGGAGCGCGACAACGAGACGGTCTGGAATTGGCCGTATCCCTTCTTCAACACCGAGGCGGTGATCGTGAACGCGGAGGGAGGCGTCGTCGAACGCCTCTCCGTCAACGTCGCGAAAAAGGTCGTCAGGTGCTCTGGCCCGGCCGAGTCGACGAAGGACGAAAGCAGCACCTGCAAATGCGTCAGCGGGTGCGAGTACGACGTCGACTACAAGTAGCGGGGAGGGCGCAGGGAGACCCGCGCTTGCATGACGCTCGCGAACCGCTATCTCGATAGGCGGGCGCGAGAGGGAAGGAACTCACCTTGGTGTTTCGCAGGGACGGCGAGGCGGGAACCCGCTACGGCTCCGGAACGATGACGCGGATCTTCGGCGGCTCGCCGCTCGGCGTGCTGATCCGGCTGGCGCTGCTGTGCGTGATCGTCGGCCTGATCCTCGACCAGCTCGATCTCAACGCCTTCGAGCTGTTCCGCTGGGTCGCCGACGAGATCGAGAATCTCATCCGCAACTCCGCCGACGTGCTGCGGCTGATCGGCCGCTACTTCCTGATCGGCGCGGCGGTCGTCATCCCGATCTGGATCGTCATGCGGGTGCTCAACGTCGGCGGGCGGCGCTGACGAGCCGTCAGTCGCCGGGCCCCTCCGCCGCGACCGCTTGAGCGTCGCGGCCGACGAGAGCCGCGAGCGAGCCGACGCCCTCGCGGCCGAGCGTTGCGCTCAGTTCGGCGAGGATGCGGCGGACGAGGTCCGGACCCTCGAACACGAGCCCGCTGTAGAGCTCGACCAGCGTCGCGCCGGCGCGGATCTTGGCGAGCGCGTCGGCCCCCGACGCGACCCCGCCTACGCCGACGAGCGGCATCGCGCCTTCCATCCGCAGATGGGCCTGCGCCAGCATCCAAGTCGAGCGGCGCATCAGCGGCGCGCCCGAAAGGCCGCCGGCCTCCTTGGCCGCCGCCCCTTTCAGCGTCGCCGGGCGGGCGAGCGTGGTGTTGGAGACGATGAGCCCGTCGAAGCCGCGCGCGCGCGCCACCTCCACCACGTCGTCGAGGCCGAGCAGGTCGAGATCCGGCGCGATCTTGAGCAGCACAGGCCGTCGCGGCAGGCCTTGCGCCGCGGCCTTGTCCCGCGTTTCGATCGCGCGGGCCGCGAGGTCGTCGAGCGCGGCCTTCGCCTGCAGGTCGCGCAGGCCCGGCGTGTTGGGCGAGGAGATGTTGACGACGAAGAACGAGGCGTGGCGCGCGAAGGCCGAAATCCCGAGCGCGTAGTCGGCGGCGCGGTCCTCCGAATCCTTGTTGGCGCCGACGTTCACGCCCACGATCCCGGGGCGTCCGGCGCGGCGGGCGAGGCGGGACTCCGCCTCGCTCGCCCCGGCGTTGTTGAAGCCCATGCGGTTGACCACCGCGCGGTCCTCGGCGAGGCGGAACAGCCGCGGCTTCGGGTTGCCGGCCTGCGGGCGCGGCGTCACCGAGCCGATCTCGACGAAGCCGAAGCCGAGGCCGAGCATCGCGTCGGGCACGCGCGCGTCCTTGTCGAAGCCGGCCGCGAGGCCGACGGGGTTCGGAAAATGCAGCCCAAAGGCCTCGACCGCAAGCCGCGGATCCACGGCCGGCGGGCGGCCGCGCGGCAAGAGCTCCAGCGCCGCGAGGGTCGCCTCATGGGCGCGCTCGGGATCGAGCGCATGGAAGGCGGGCCGGACGAGCGGCCACAGCGCGCCGATCACGCCGGCGCTCCGGCAGGCGCCGCCTCGCTCGGGAAAATGTGCCGGCCGTCCTCGCCGAGCGGCAGCGCGCGGACCCAGATCGCGGCGGAGGTCGGCAGCGGCGCGTAGAGATGGGGAAACAGCGCGCCGCCGCGCGAGGGCTCCCATTTCAGCGCGTCGCCGAGCGGGGCGGTCGCGACGGCGATCAGCACGAGGTCGTTTTGATCCGCGAAATGCTTGGCGGCCGTTTCGCCGAGCTGGTCTGCGGTCGAGAAGTGGATGTAGCCGTCGGCGAGATCGACCGGCGCGCCGTCGAAGGTCCCGGCGCGCGCCGCCGCCTCCCAGAGCGCCGCGGGCGCGATCTTGTAGATGGTCGCATCGGTCATCGCGACCTCGCATCGGTTGGCGGTTGCGGAACGCAGTCCGTCATCGGACGTTGGACGGACTGGCGGCCGCGAGGTTTAGGACCACAGGGAGGCGTGAGGCAAGAGCGCGTGCGATGTCCGCTGGACATCGACGGTTAAAGGTAGTAATTCCTAGTTCTAGGTATCGTTGCCGTACTTTGAACCAAAGGCGGCCGCGAGGAGGCGACAGGCGCATGCTTGGCCATGGCCAGATATGGGCGGCGATCGACGCGCTCGCCGCAAAGAACGGGCTCTCGGCCTCGGGTCTCGCCCGCAAGTCCGGGCTCGATCCGACGACGTTCAATCGCTCGAAGCGGATCGCGGGCGACGGCCGGCCGCGCTGGCCTTCGACCGAGTCGATCGCAAAGGCGCTCGACGCGACCTCGACGCCGCTCGACGGCTTCATGGAGATCCTCACCGGGAATGGTCCGTCCGGACGGCGACGCACGGTTCCGCTGATCGGAATGGCTCAGGCGGGCGAGGGCGGCTATTTCGACGATGGCGGCTTTCCGGTCGGCCAGGGCTGGGACGAGATCGCGTTTCCGGACAACGAGCACGAAAACGCCTATGCGCTCGAGATCGCCGGCGACTCGATGGCGCCGGTCTATCGCGACGGCGACGTCGTGATGGTCGCGCCGGGCGCGCCGATCCGGCGAGGCGACCGCGTGGTGGTGAAGACCACCGAGGGCGAGGTGCTGGCCAAGGAGCTGGCGCGCCGCACCGCCAAGCAGGTGGAGCTCCGTTCGCTCAATCCCGAGCATCCCGACCGCGTTTTCGCGGCCTCGCAGGTGGCGTGGATCGCCCGGATCGTCTGGGCGAGCCAGTAGGCCGCCGCCCCGCCGGCATGCGGCGAGGTGGCGTTGGCCAGTTCTCACGCCCGGACGACGTTGTCCGGGCCGATGTCGGCGATCTTGGTCGCGCCGACCTGGCGCATGATGGTCTCGAATTCGCGCTGCATGATCTTGAGCACGGCCGCGACGCCCGGCTCGCCGAAGGCCGCGAGGCCCCAGCAATAGGGCCGGCCGATGCACACCGCCGTCGCGCCGAGCGCCAGCGCCTTGAGCACGTCGGTGCCGCGGCGGAAGCCGCCGTCGACCAGAACCGGGATCTTGCCGTCGACGGCCGCGACGACCTCCGGCAGGGCGTCGATGGTCGCCATCAGGCTCTCCTCGGCGCGGCCGCCATGGTTCGACACGATGAGGCCGTCGACGCCATGGTTCAGCGCTTCCGCCGCGTCCTCGCGCGTCATGACGCCCTTCAGCACCAGCTTGCCCTTCACGATCTTGCGCAGGCGATCGACATAGTCCCAGGTCATGCCGGTGCCGTAGAGGTTCGTGACCTTCGAGACGTCGAGGCCGTCGAACATCGGCTTGCGGCTCACCTCGTTCTTGAAGCCGCCGGCATGGCAGGCCTTGCAGTCGCGGGTGTCGTCGCGGCGCATCTCGAACAGCGTCTCGGTGTTGCGTCCGCCCTGACGGTCGACGGTCAGCACGATCGCCGGCGCGCCGGCGGCCTCGGCGCGCTTCACCATGGCCTCGGTCACCGCTCAGTCGTCGGTCGGATAGAGCATGTACCAGACCGGCGCGCCGCGCTCGGCGGTCACGTCCTCGATCGAGGTCGAGCCGACGGTGGACAGGATCATGCCGTGGCCCTGGACCTTGGCGGCGCGGGCGACCGCGGACTCGGCCTCGGGGTGGAACGCGCCCTGGCTCGAGACCGGAGCGAGCGCGATCGGGCTGTTCCAGGTCTGGCCGAAGATCGTGACGCTGGTGTCGATCTTGCGGACGTCGATCAGCCGCCGCACCCGGATGCGCAGCTTCGAGAAGGCGTCGTGATTGGCGAACAGCGTGGCGTCGTCGTCGACGCCCGACGCCAGATAGCCGTAATGGGCCGGGGGCAGGCCTGCTTGGCCGCCGGCTCGAAGTCCATCACTTCAAGCGCCTGGTCAGGCGAGGCGATGACGTCGCCGACCTTCGAGGCCGGCGCGCGCAGCACGTCGTAGCTCTGGGCGAACGCCGCTCCCGAGGCCGCGGTCAGTCCGCCGACGATCGCGCTCACGCCGGCCGGCGTCATCAGCGGGCTCGCGGCGAGAAAACGGATGAAGTTCCGGCGATCGGTCGAGATGCGGTCCGGATTGGCGCTCATCGGAAGGTCTCCATCGGCCGCGCGCCATCGTCGCCGCGCCCGGAGGACCGGGCACGGATCGGGAGAGCGCGCGAGGGGCTGGACGCTGGATGCGCCGGGAATGGGTGCGAGACGAGAATTAGACTTAGACGAAAGTCTATGTCTGCGTGATCGCAGCCGGGCGCGGGCCTGTCTAGTTCAAATCCGGCGCGGCATGGGCGCCATGCGCCTCATGCAAGCTGTGGCATGCCTGACTTTGCGGATCCTATTCGGACATGATCCGGGACCCAGAGCCGACGCCCTTCAGGCAAAAAGGCGCTTCGGCCGTGACGTCTATCTTTGAAACCGAAGCGGTTTCGGGTCCCGGCTCGAGGCCGGGACAGACGGGCGCCGCTCACTCCTCGGGAAGCGCCACCACGCCGGCCGCGCCGTCTTCCGTCCCGAAGGCGAGGCGGTCTCCCCGGCCGTCCCAGCCGAGCGCCGTGACCGCGCCGCCGTCGCCCGGATTTCGGGCGAGGATCTCGGCTCCGTCGGAGATCCGCACGATCAGCGCCGCGCCGTCCTCATAGCCGAGCGCGACGACGCCGGCTTTCGGATGCGCGGCGACGCGGGAGACGCGCGCGGGGCGGATGCCGAGCTCCTTGGGGGCTTTGCCCATCGGGCCGTCCTTGGCCTGGAACGGCCAGAGGATCGCGGCGTCCGCTCCCGCGGTCGCGAGCCACTTGCCGTCGGCGGTCCAGGCGGTCGAGCGCACCTTCCCAGGGTATCCGGACATGCGCATGTGGCCGCCGGTCGCGACGATCCAGCCATGCAGCGCATTCTCCTGCATGGTGGTGACGACGAAGCGCCCGTCGGGCGAGAACATCGCGTCGATGTGGCTGCCTTTCCAGGTCAGCTCCTTGGGCGCGCCCGTGACGCGCGGAAACCAGAGCGAGACGCCGTTGTAGCGCGAGACGGCGAGCTGGTAGCCCTTCGGCGCGAAGGCGAGGCCGCGCGCGGAGGAGGGGGCCTCGAAGGTCTTGACCTCGCCCTTGCCGTCGCGGGCGAAGACGGTCTTGCCGGACGACCACGCCACCGCGCCGTCGGCGCCGATCGCGAGCGCGTCGATCCAGCCTTTCGCGGCGCCGAGCGGCTCCGGCGTGTCGTTTCCGGTGAATCGGAGCACCTTGCCGTCGTCGCCGCCGGTGACGAGCACGTTCTTCCCCGTCGCCGCGACGTTGACCGAGCCCTGATGGGCGGGCACGCGAAGTTCGCCCTCTTCGGTGACGAACAGCACCGCGCCGTCGGCGAGCGCGAACACGGCCGCCGTCCCGATGAAGCTCGCCGAGATGACGTAAGCGCCGGCCTCGATCGGGGTCAGGCGCTCGGTGAGCGAGGGATAGCCGGCGTCGTGGGGGAGGGACATGGGAGCGAGGATCTAGCCGAGTGCGTGCTTCGAGACGCCTTGGCTGACGCCAAGGCTCCTCAGCATGAGGGAGGTTTCTGGTTCAGGAAACTCCAACGGTCCTCATGCTGAGGAGCCGGCCCGAAAGGGCCGGCGTCTCGAAGCACGCAGTTCGTTGGGAGACAGCGGCCCCTTACGCCGCGCAGGCCTCGAAGCCCTTGCGGAGCTTGGCCTCGTCGAGCTCCTTGCCGATGAAGACCATCTTCGATCGCCGCCTCTCGTCCGTCTTCCACTCGCGCTGGAGGTCGCCGTCGAGGATCATGTGGACGCCCTGAAACACGAAGCGGCGGGGCTCGTCCTTGAACGCGAGGATCCCCTTCCAGCGCAGGAAATTCGCGCCGTCGGTCTGGGCGAGTTCGTTCACCCAGGGCATGAACTTGTTGGGATCGACGTCGCCGGGGATTTCGAGCGCGACCGACTGCATGGTCTCGTCGTGATAGGTCTTCAGGCCGCCATGCGAGTGCTCGCCATGGCCGTGGTCCTTGTGCTCGAAGCCCGGCTTTTCGTGCGCATGATGGTCGTGGCCGTGATCATGATGGTGGTCGTGCCCGCAGCCGCAGTCGGGCCCGTGCTCGTGATGCTCGTGCCCGTGGTCATGGCCGTGATGGTGGTGGCCATGGTCGTGCCCGTGATGATGGTGATGATCGTCGGCCTCGAGGAAGGCAGGCTCGATCGCGAGAATTCGGTCGAGGTCGAACGCACCCTTGTCGAGCACCGCGTCGAGCGCGACGTCGCACTTTTGCGTCCGGATGACGCGCGCGTAGGGGTTGAGGCCGCGGATGCGGGCCTCGACCTCTTCGAGGTCGTGCTCGGAGACGAGATCGGTCTTGTTGAGCAGGATCACGTCCGCGAAGGCGATCTGGTTCTTGGCCTCGGGCGCGTCCTTGAGCCGCTCGGTCAGCCATTTGGCGTCGGCGACCGTCACCACGGCGTCGAGGCGCGCCTTGCGGCCCACCTCTTCGTCGATGAAGAAGGTCTGAGCGACCGGCGCGGGGTCGGCGAGGCCGGTGGTCTCGACGATGATCGCGTCGAACTGGCCCTTGCGGCGCATCAGGCCTTCGAGGATGCGGATAAGGTCGCCGCGCACGGTGCAGCAGATGCAGCCGTTGTTCATCTCGAACACTTCCTCGTCGGCGCCCACGACGAGGTCGTTGTCGATGCCGATCTCGCCGAACTCGTTGACGATGACGGCGTATTTCTTGCCGTGCGGCTCCGAGAGGATGCGGTTGAGGAGCGTCGTCTTGCCGGCGCCGAGATAGCCGGTGAGCACGGTGACGGGCGTCTTGTCGTCTTTGGCGGCGTCGAGCATGGGGCCTCCGGGGGGATTGCGCGCGTTGGAGCGGCGAGGCGGAAAGGGTCGCGCCTGATATAGCGACGGCGGGGCGGGACGTCATCCGGGCATGCGGAACGGAATTCGCGCGCTTCGAGACGCCCGCTGACGCGGGCTCCTCGAGCATGAGGATCGTTGAGTTCCGCAAACCTGCCTCATGCTGAGGAGGCCCGACGGGCCGTCTCGAAGCGCGCACCATCGGAGCGACCATGTTCGACGGCGTGATCGACCTCTCGCACCACAACCATGTGGCCGACTGGACCGCCGTGCGCAGGGCTGGGATCGTCGCCGTGATCCACAAGGCCACCGAGGGCGCGACGTTCCGTGACCCGAGGTTCCGCGAGCGGCGCGAGGCCGCGCGGGCCGCGGGCCTGCTGTGGGGCTCCTATCACTATTCGAGCGGCGTCGAGGTGGCGGCGCAGGTCGAGAACTATCTCGCCTACGCCGATCCTCAGCCCGACGAACTCGTCTGCCTCGACTGGGAGGAGAGCACGGCCGGCGCCGACATGAGCCTCGCGCAGGCCGAAGAGTTCGTGGCGCTGGTCGAGGCGCGGATCGGGCGGCCTCCGGTGGTCTATGGCGGCCGCCACCTGCGCGAGACGCTTGCGGGCGTCGAGGCGTCGCCGCTGGCGCGCTGTCGGCTCTGGTACGCGCGCTTCAGCGATGCGCCGCGGGGCGTGCCGGCGCTGTGGGCGCGCTGGACGCTCTGGCAGCACACGGACGGCGCTTCGGGCGCCGAGCCGCGCGAGGTCGACGGGATCGGCCCCTGCGATCGCGACGCCTTCGACGGGACGGAGGACGAACTCCGCGCGCGCTGGCCGTTCTAAAGATCAAGCCGCCCGATCACCGCGCCGAGCATCGCGTCGGCGGCGCCTTGCGGGTCGGGCCCAAACGCTCCGTCGAGCGCGAGCCTCGCGAAGCCGTGGACGGCCGCCCACGCCGCGATCGTCCGCGGGTCGCGCGGGCCCTCGCACTGTTCCGCCGCCTCGCCGCGAATGGCCTCGTCGAGCAGCACGAAGGCCCGGCGGGCGGCGGCGTGATAGGCCTCGTCTGAGGTGTCGATCCGCGCTTTCCGCCACATCACGTCGAACCGCGCGGGCTCGGCGATGGCGAACGCCACATAGGCGCGCGCCTGGGCGTCGAGACGGGCGCGACGGGCGGCCTCGTCTCCCGCGGGCATGGGATGTGCGGCGTTCGCGGCGACGAGCGCCTCGCAAAGTCCCTCGAAGCCGAGCCGCGCCACGGCGGTGAGCAGACCTCGGGCGTCGCCGAAATGGTGCTGGGGCGCGGCGGCGGACACGCCGGCCCGGCGCGCCGCCTCGCGCAGCGAAAACCCGTCCACGCCACGCTCGGCGATCACCTCTTCGGCCGCGCGCACCAGCGCCGCGCGGAGGTCGCCATGATGGTAGCCCTCACGCTTCTGCGAGGTCACCGCCGGAGTCTTGACAGTGTAAAGATTATCGCTCATGGTCATCTGTACGATGTAAAGATAATGGATGGCAAGCCATGCTCACCCCTGACGACGTCTTCGCAGCCTCCAACTCCATCGCGCTTGTCGGCTGGCTCGCGCTCGGCCTTTCGGCCTTCTTGGCCCGCATCCGGCCCACGGTCTGGATCTCGACCGGGATCGCGGTTCCGGCGCTCTTCGCCGTCGCCTATCTCGGTTCGCTGATCGCGGGTCTGGCCGGCGGCGCGTCGGGCGGCTTCGGGTCGATCGACGAGGTGCGGGCTCTGTTCCAGAACGACCATGCGCTGACCGCCGGCTGGATCCACTACCTCGCCTTCGACCTCATCGTCGGCACGCTGATCGCCCGCGACGCCGCGCGCGCCGGAACGCCCGCGATCCTGGTTCCGCCGACCCTCGCCTTGACGTTCCTGTTCGGTCCGGTGGGGCTGCTGACCTATGTCATCATCCGCATCGGCCAGGGCGGGCGCCTGCAGGAGAGCCTGTCATGAGCGCCGCCGCCACGTTCGACGCCGCCGCGATCCGCAGCGCCTCGCCGATCGCGGAGCTTCGGGAGCGCCAGCCGGCGCTCGCCGCGGCGGGGTTTGCGTTCCTCGCGCTGTTCGCCGTCGCCTCGGCGCTTCAGCTGTTCGACGGACGGACGCTCGACGGCGTCTCGGTCTGGACCAAGCCCGCGAAGTTCTTCCTGTCGACGGGCGTGTTCCTGCTCACCTCCGCCTGGTTCTTTGGCTATGTCCGGCCCGACCGTCGAGACGCTCCGGCGTTGCGCTGGAGCGTGCGGATCGTCATCGCCGCGGGCGTGTTCGAGCTCGGCTACATCACGCTTCAGGCGGGGCTCGGCGAACGGTCGCATTTCAACCGCGCCGACGCCGCGCATTTCTGGCTCTATGGGGCGATGGGCGCGGCCGCGCTGACGATGCTCCTGACCAAGATCCCGCTCGCGCTCGAGATCTGGCGGCGTCCTGTTCGCGGGCTCGACCCGACGCTCAGGCTCGCGGTCGTGGCGGGGATCGCGCTCACGGTCGTGCTCGGGGCGCTGTCCGGCTTGTATATGAGCCAGCAATATGGGGCAGGGCACAATGTCGGCGCGGTCGGCGGCGCGACGCCCCTGTTCGGCTGGAACCGGGCGGGCGGCGACCTCCGGGTCGCGCATTTCTTCGGCATGCATGGCGAGCAGCTTCTGCCCGTCGTCGCCGCCTTGACGACGGGCGCGTTCGGGGCGCTCGGATCGCGGCGGTTGGTCATCGCCGCGGGCGTCGCGATCGCGGCGATCACCGTCGCGGTGTTCGCGCAGGCGGTGATGGGTCAGGCCTTTCCGTTGGGGTGAGCCCAGACGTCGCCCTCTCCGCCGTCATGCCCGCGAAGACGCGGGCATGACGGCTGAGGGTCCAGCGCTCCCAAACAAAAACGGCCGGAGGTCACCCTCCGGCCGTTCGTCATTCCGCAAAGCCCGAAGGCTCAGGAAAACTCAGTCTTCGCCGCCGACGTGGCCGACATGCTTCTGGGCGTAGAGCTGCTCGCCGAGCTGGGCCACGAGGTTGAGCTGCGTCTCGAGGAAGTCGATGTGGCCTTCCTCGTCGGTCATCAGCTCCTCGAAGAGATTCTTCGACGGCAGGTCGCCGATGTCCTGGCAATAGAGCGCCGCCTCGCGATAAAGCGCGCGGGCCTCGAGCTCGGCCGCGAGGTCGCATTCGAGGATTTCCTTGACGCTCTGGCCGATCCGCAGCGGGTCGAGCACCTGCATGTTCGGGAAGCCCTCGAGGAAGATGATGCGCGTTACGAACTTGTCCGCGTGCTCCATCTCCTCGATCGACTCTTTGCGCCACTTCTTGGCGAGCTCGAGATAGCCCCAGTCGTCCAGCAGGCGGTAATGCAGCCAGTACTGGTTGATCGCGGTCATCTCGGAGCGGAGGCCGCGGTTGAGATATTCGATGACTTTCGCGTCGCCCTTCATGGCAAGCTCCCTCGCGGCGTCGCCGCCGCCGTCCCAAAACCTAGAATGCTTCTAAACTAGGTGGCGGCCACGAGCAAGCCAACCCCGAAACGCATTCCTTGGAAGCGTTATAGGGGCAGGAACGCGGATGACAGTCGGAAAACGCCGCGGTCAGCCCGCGCGGCGGCGGTCGATCGTCGCGACCTCGACGACGTCGTCGACGAAGTCCAGCACCTCGCCGACGCCATGCGTCACGGCGGGGCAGGCGGCAGGGCACGTTCCGCAAGCCGAAGCCTCGTCGGTGCGCGGCTGCAGACCCTTGATGTCGGCGAGCATGGCCCGGATCGTGCGCGCGCAGCGCCCGCATTGCGGGCTGCAGCCGAGGCAGCGATAGACCTGACCGGGCGTCTGAGGCTTGGCCTCGACGTCGCCGATCGTCGTCCGAATCTGGGCGTCGCTCAGTACGTTACAGGAGCAGACGATCATTGGGCGTCCAACGGTGGTGTCTGACGTCTCTCGAATGCAGATTAGAATAGCTATAAACTACTGATCCAACTGCATTTTATTGATACCGGCGGAGGCGTCCCGCGTCAATGTCGGGGGCGTCGTCCCACAACTTCCCCACGGTAGGTGGGTGTTTTTGCAACGCCCCGCAACCGTGCGCTTCCCCATCCTCCTTCGGACCTCAGGCTTTCGCGCGAAGCTGATTTTCTCTAGGAGCAGCCGGGCAGGGGCCGTCGTGGCCCCGGCGGCTTTCCAGAATCCGGACGTTTTCGATGGCTTCTCGCTCAGACCTTATCGCGCCGCGTTCGCCGCGCGGATTCGCCGACCGCGGCGCGGCCGAGCTGAAAGCCGTGCGCGAGATGGCCGAGGCGATCCGCGCGACCTATGAGCTCTGGGGCTTCGAGGGGCTGGAGACGCCGGTGTTTGAATACACCGACGCGCTCGGCAAGTTCCTGCCGGACCAGGACCGTCCGAACGCCGGCGTGTTTTCGCTTCAGGACGACGACCAGCAGTGGATGTCGCTTCGCTACGACCTCACCGCGCCGCTCGCGCGCTTCGTGGCGGAGAACTTTCAGCGGTTGCCGAAGCCCTATCGCAGCTATCGCTTCGGGCCGGTGTTCCGCAACGAGAAGCCGGGCCCGGGCCGCTTCCGCCAGTTCCTGCAGTTTGACGCCGACATCGTGGGCGCGCCGAACGTCACGGCGGACGCCGAGATGTGCATGATGATGGCCGACACGCTGGAGGCCGTGGGCGTCAAGCGCGGCGACTACGTCATCAAGGTCAACAACCGCAAGATCCTCGACGGCGTCATGGAGGCGATCGGCCTCGGCGGCGAGGAGAACGCGGGTCGCCGGCTGACGGTGCTGCGCGCGATCGACAAGCTCGACCGGCTGGGGCCGGACGGGGTGCGGGCGCTGCTGGGCGCCGGCCGCAAGGACGAGAGCGGGGATTTCACTAAGGGCGCGGGGCTCGATGAGGCGGCGGCGAGCCGCGTGCTGTCGATCCTCGAGGCAAAGCGCGGCTCGAACGAGGAGACGGCCGCGGCGCTCGCGGAAGCCTTCGCCGAGACCGCGACCGGCCGCGAAGGCGCCGAAGAACTGGCGACGATCGCCAAGCTCGTCGATGCGGCGGGCTACTCAGGCCGCGTCTCGGTCGATCCGGCGGTGGTGCGCGGCCTCGAATACTACACCGGCCCGGTCTACGAGGCCGAGCTTACCTTCACCGTCCACGACGACGAGGACCGCCCGATCCAGTTCGGTTCTGTGGGCGGCGGTGGGCGTTATGACGGGCTGGTCGGCCGCTTCATGGCCGAGAACGTTCCCGCCACGGGCTTCTCCATCGGCGTCTCGCGCCTGCTCGCCGCGCTCTCGGCGCTGAAGGGCGAGGAGGAGACCCGGGCGGACGGCCCGGTCGTGGTGCTCGTCATGGACCGGGACCGCATCGGCGACTCGATGGCCCAGGCCAAGCGCCTGCGCGACGCCGGGATCACGGCCGAGGTCTATCTCGGCGGCTCGGGCATGAAGGCGCAGATGAAATACGCCGACCGGCGCCGCTCCCCCTGCGTCGTCATCCAGGGCTCGGACGAGCGCGAGAAGGGCGAGGTGACGCTGAAGGACCTCGTCGCAGGCGCCGCCGCCGCCAAGGCGATCGCCGACCGCGCCGAATGGACCGAGAGCCGCCCCGCGCAGGTGACGGTGGCGGAGGACCGGCTCGTCGAGGAAGTGAAGGCGATCCTCGCCCGGCAGGCGTGAGGCGAGCCGCCTTTCTTGTCCCGGACTTGATCCGGGACCCAGAACCGACGCGCTTTCGAAATCTGGGCGGACCGGCTCGGTTCTGGATCCCGGCTCTTCGGCCGGGATGAGGGGCGCCGCGCCGACGCTCCTCATGCTGAGGAGCGGCCCGACCGGGCTGCGTCTCGAAGCACGCGGTTCGGTTCCGAGCCCGGATTCAGTCTGCGGAGAGAGCGCGAAAGCCTCAGAACGCCTTGTAGGTCACGAGCGTGTAGGTGTCGCGGACGCCGTCGATCGCGTGGACGTTCTCGCCGATGAAGTGGCCGACGTCGACGCCGTCCTCGACATGGTACTTCACGATCAGGTCGTAGTCGCCCGCGGTCGAATAGATCTCCGAATGCAGCTCTTGATCGGCGAGCATTTCCGCGACCTCGTAGGTGCGGCCGAGTTCGCATTTGATCTGGACGAAGAAGGTCTGCATGGCGGGGTCGTCTTCGGTTCGCGATGGCGGTGATTCCGCGGCCGGATTAACTGGGCCACAACCGCGCTCATGCCATGTTGGGCGCGCAAAGTCGCGACGTCACGTTGAAGGCGGATCGATGAAGACGAAAATCGCCGTGACCGAACCCTCGCCGGAGGCCGAACGCTTCCGGGAAGCGATGTCGCGCATCGCCGCCACCGTCCATGTCGTGACGACCGATGGGCCGGCGGGACGCCACGGCGCCACCGCGACCTCGGTGGTCAGCCTCACCGACCAGCCGCCGACGCTCGTCGTCTGCCTCAACCTGTCGAGCCGCAGCCACCGCATCGCGAGCCAGAACGGCATCGTGGCCGTGAACGCGCTCTCGGCCGACCAGGAGGACATCGCCCGGGCGTTCTCGCGCTCGTCGGGCGGCGCGGGCGACGACCGCTTCGCCCATGGCGAATGGGCGCCGCTCATCACCGGCGCGCCGACGCTCGCACATGCGCTCGCGGTGTTCGACGGGCGCATCGTCTCCGAGATCGTGGTGGGCACCCACGCCGCCATGGTGGTGCAGCTCGAGGCGGTCCGCTTCGCCAAGGGGCCGACCGACGGGCTGTCCTATCACCGCCGCCGCTATCGCCCCTATTCGGGCGCGGCCGGCTGAGGCCTCACCGGCTCTTCACGCGCCCGACTGCGTCCGCCCATCCCGCGAGCTTGCGGCGGCGCGTCTCGGCGTCCATCGCGGGCGAGAACCGCCGTTCGAGCCGCCAGGCTTTCGCGAACTCCGCAGGCTCCGGACAAACTCCCGCCGCAAGCCCCGCGAGATAGGCGGCGCCGAGCGCCGTGGTCTCGCGGATTTCCGGCCTGTCGACCTCGACGTCGAGGATGTCGGCGAGGAACTGCATGGTCCAGTCGCTCGCGACCATGCCGCCGTCGACGCGCAGCGCGCGGCCGACCTCGCCGCGCGGCCAGTCCGCCCGCATCGCGTCCATGAGATCGGCGGTCTGGTAGCCGACGCTTTCGAGCGTCGCGCGGGCGATTTCGGCCTGTCCGGTCCCGCGCGTCAGTCCGATCAGCGCGGCGCGCGCCTCCGGGTCCCAATGCGGCGCGCCGAGGCCGACGAAGGCCGGCACGAGATAGACGTCCTGTTCGGGATCGGCCGCCTTCGCCAGCGCCTCGGTCTCGCTCGCCTCGCGCACGAGCTTCAGCCCGTCGCGCAGCCACTGCACGGCCGCGCCGGCGACGAAGATCGCGCCTTCGAGCGCGAAGGTCCTCCGCCCGCCGAGCTGCAGCGCGACGGTCGTCAGCAGCTTGTTGTCCGAGAACACCGGAGCGTCGCCGGTGTGGAGCAGCGCGAAGGCGCCGGTGCCGTAGGTGACCTTCGCCATTCCGGGCTCGAAACAGGCCTGGCCGGCGGTGGCGGCCTGCTGGTCGCCGGCGACGCCCAGGATTCTGATCGGGCCGCCGAAAAGGCCCGGAAGCGTCTCGCCGAACGAGCCGGAGGAGTCGCGGATCTCCGGCAGTAGTGCGGCCGGCACGCCGAACCGTTCGCACAGGCGCTCGTCGAAGCGGCCCTCGGTCACTTCGTAGAGCAGGGTGCGGCAGGCGTTGGTGGCGTCGGTCGCGTGGACCGCCCCGCCAGTGAGCCGCCAGATCAGGAAGGCGTCGACTGTGCCGAAGGCGAGGTCGCCCGCCTGCGCCCGCTCGCGGGCGCCGTCCGTCTCGTCCAGCAGCCAGCCGAGCTTCGTGGCGGAAAAGTAGGGGTCGAGCACGAGGCCGGTGCGCGCTGTGACCTCGGGTTCGTCGCCCGCCTCGCGCATCGTCGCGCAGATCGCGGCCGTGCGCCGGTCCTGCCACACGATGGCGTTGGCGGCCGCCTTGCCGGTGCGCCGGTCCCACAGCACGGTCGTCTCGCGCTGGTTGGCGATCCCGATCCCTGCGACGTCGGCAGCCGTGAGGCCCGCGCGCGCCATGGCCTCGGAGACGGTCGCGACGGTCGTCGCCCAGAGGTCTTCCGGGTCGTGCTCCACCCATCCGGGCTTCGGGAAGATCTGGCGGAATTCGCGGCTTGCGGTCGCGACAGGGCGCAGTCTGGCGTCGAACACGATCGCCCGCGTCGAGGTCGTGCCCTGGTCGATCGCGACGATATGGTCCGCCATGGCGCCGGAGCTTTCCCGTCGAAGGCCTGGCCCGCAACCGAAACCTTAGGGCAAGGCCGCCGCCCGAGCCGTCGTCACACGTCCCCTCCGGGCATGAACCGGGCGAGCGTCTCGCGCTCCTCGGCGCTGAAGCGCAGGCCGAGCTTGGTGCGCCGCCACAGCACGTCCTCGGCGGTCTCGGCCCATTCGCGCGCGACGAGGTAGCGGACCTCGCGCTCGGAGAGATCGGCGCCGAACACATAGCCGAGCGCCCGCGCGCTCGTCGCGCCGTCGAGAATGTCCCAGGCCCGCGACCCATAGGTGCGGGCGAGGCGGCTCGCGAGGGCTTCGGAGAGATAAGGGTGATGGGCGGCCAGGCGGTCGGCGAGCGGCTCGGCCGCCGGCACGCCGCCGCCCGGCAGCGGCGACCGGCCGGTCCATCGGCCGGGCGGGATCGACATCGCCGGCGCGAGCTTGTCGAGCGCGGCCTCGGCGAGGCGGCGATAGGTGGTGAGCTTGCCGCCATAGATCGTGAGCAGGGGAGGGCGGCCCTCGCCGGCTTCGAGTTCGAGCGCGTAGTCGCGGCTCGCCTTCTGCGCGGCGCCGTCGCCGCCGGCGTGGAGCGCGCGCACGCCCGAAAACGCCCAGACGACGTCCTCGCGCCGGACCCCTGCGCGAAAGACGTCGCTCGCCGCCTCGCACAGATATTCGATCTCGGCCTCGCTCGGCTCGACGTGATCGGGCGCGCCGTCGTGATCGACGTCGGTGGTGCCGATCAGGGTGAAATCGTCCTCATAGGGAATCGCGAACACGACGCGCCCGTCGCGTTGCTGGAGCAGATAGGCGCGGTCGTGCTCGAACAGGCGCGGCGTGACGATGTGGCTGCCGCGCACGAGCCGGACGTCGGCGGCGGCGTTGGCGCGGAGCGACCCTTGCGCGACGGCCGGAACCCAGGGGCCGGCCGCGTTGACGAGGCCGCGGGCGCGGATCGTCGAGCGCCCCTGCGGGCCGTCGAGCGTGACGCGCCAGACGCCGCCTGTCCGCTCCGCCGCGACGCAGGCGGTGCGCGTCGCGATCGTCGCGCCGCGTTCGGCCGCGTCCATCGCGTTCAGCACCACGAGCCGCGCGTCGTCGACCCAGCAGTCGGAATATTCGAAGGCGCGGCCGTCGGGCGAGCGCAGCGACGCGCCTGCGTCGTCCCTGGCGAGGTCGATCGACCGCGAGCCCGAAAGCGTCCGCCGGCCGCCGAGGCTGTCATAGACGAACAGCCCCAGCCGGATGATCGGCCAGGCCCGCAGTCCGGGCCGATGCGGCAGCACGAATCGCATCGGCCGCACGATGTGGGGCGCGATCCGCAGCAGCGCCTCGCGCTCGGCGAGCGCCTCGCGCACGAGGCGGAACTCCATGGTCTCGAGATATCTCAGGCCGCCATGGGCGAGCTTGGTCGAGGCGGACGACGTGCCGGAGCCGAGGTCGCCCTTCTCGCACAGATGCACGGCGAGGCCGCGGCCGGCGGCGTCGCGCGCGATCCCGCAGCCGTTGACGCCGCCGCCGATGATGGCGAGGTCGTAGAGCTTCATAAGCGGAACATTCGCGCGGTTTGGCCGCGCGGCATTGCGGAAGACGACGTGCTCACGAGGCCCTTATAGCGCGCGCGATCGAAATGGGGGCGGGCCGCGAGGGGAAGTGATGCCGCACCATGGCGCAGGCGGTATCGGGGGTGACGAGACCAGGCGTGGCACGATGGCCACGCCTTGCCGGGATCGCCTGTCACGCCATTGCGTTGCAGTGCGAAAACGGGGCAAATGGCTCTCGATTTTCCGGCGGGCTTCAGCCGCGAAAAGTCAGGACAGGGTCGCAGAGTTCCATGGTTTTCCGCGTCGTCGCCACGGTCGTCTCGCTCGCCGCGCTCGGTTCGGCGTCGGCGTTTGCGGCCGACATGCCGGCCATCGACGCGCCTGTGGCCGCCGCCGCCGTGAACGAAGGCTGGATCGTGACCCTCAAGGGCACCGCCGTCGTTCAGCCCGAGTTCGAGGGCGCGGCGAAATACGGCCTGTCCGGCTATCCCGGCCTCAGCATCCGCCGTCCCGGCCAGCCCTGGAAGTTTGGCGCGCCGGACGACGGCTTCGGCTTCGCGGTGATCGACACGCCGTGGTTCCAGATGGGCCCCGTGGCCCGCATCCGCGGCGAGCGCGATTCGAGCGACGTAAAGAAGTTCTTCGGTATGAAGGACATCGACTGGGCGATCGAGCCCGGCGCGTTCGTCGAGGTCTATCCGGTCGACGTGTTCCGCATCCGCGGCGAGCTTCGCCACGGCGTGTGGGGCCATGAGGGCTTCGTCGGCAACGTCTCGGCCGACTACATCCAGAAGTTCGGCGCCTTCACGGTGTCGCTCGGACCGCGCATGGAGATCGGCGACAGCGACTTCATGAACGAGTATTTCGGCGTCTCGGCGAGCGAAGCCGCGGCCAACGGCCGGATCACGCCGTATAAGGCCAAGGGCGGCGTGAAGTCCGTGGGCGCGGCCGGGGCCGTCACCTATGACGTGAGCGACGCGTGGAGCGTGACCGCGTTCGGCGCCTACAACCGCCTCGTCGGCGAAGCCGCAGACAGCCCGGTGGCCAAGAAGCTCGGCACCAAGGACGCGTTCACGGCGGGCGCGGGCCTGTCCTATTCGTTCGGCGTCGACTGGTAAGCGGCCGAGTCGCGCCAGAAAACGACAAGTCCCTAAAATTCTATTGAATTTTGAAGCGAGGCCGTGAGGGGTCTCGTGCCAGATCTGCGGCGTTGCGGTCTCCATTCGGAGGCCGTGTGGGGGACGCCATGTCGATCAGTCCGATTTCCTCGCAGTCCGATCCTTATTCCTCGCGCACCTCTTCCACGCGGTCGTCGAACGCGGACACGGTCCGCACGTCGAAGACGGAGAGCCGGGACGACGCCTCCGACCGCGCCGCTGCGGCCGCGCAGCGCACCTCCGCCTTGTTCGGCGCGCTCCAGACCCCGACGGTCGGTATCGACCGTGTCTCCAAGCTGATCGCTTCGGCGAAGGCGGCGGCGGTGGCGGCGGCCGCCGAACCCGCGGCGGCGGCCGACGGCGGCGGCGAGAAGGTGAAGTCCGTCGACGAAATGCTGGCGAATGTCGGCTATGTCGAGACCACGCGTACGAGCGCCGCGGCGGCCGTCCAGCCGGAGGCGAGCGCAGCCGCGGCCGTCCCGGCGGCCTCGAGCCCGGCCCAGCAGACCGCTGCGGTCCAGCCCGTCGCCGTCGTCGCGCAGCCGACGATCCAGCCGACGACGCCCGCGCCCGCCCCGGCGATCCTCCAGCCCGTTTCCAGCCAGCCGGCGCCCAGCCAGGCCGAGCCGAGCCCGGCGACGCCTGCGCCTGTGGCGACGGTCCCCGCCGAACCGGTCGTCGAGCCCGCGGACGAAACGCCGGCTCCCATCGTCGCGGTGACGATCCCGACGCCTCAGCCCGCGCCTGCGCCGAGCGAGCCCGCGGCGGCCCCGGTCGCCGTCGCCCCGGCGCCTGTGGCTGCGAGCCCGGAACCGGCCCCGGCTCCGACGGAGCCCGTCGCCGCGCAGCCGGCCCCGGCCGCGCCCGCTCCGACGCCTGCGGCTCCGGCGCAGACCTCGCCTGCGCCGTCGTCCCCGTCCACGACGCCGACGACGCAGACCGGCTCGAGCTCGTCGACGGGCTCCTCGTCTTCGTCCGGCTCCACCCCGCCGTCCGGCGGATTGGGCGCCGTGATCGGGTCGCTGTTCAACCGACGCGTCTGAGCTCTCCGCTCTTGACGGCCGCGTGACGCTTCCGCAACAGAAGCGGAGCCACGCGGCCGTCGACGCCCGCCTCGCGTTGACAACGCGTTAACGCTGATCGTCAATCCTCGGGCGTTGGCGGCCCAGTCGGCCGCCAGGGAGGATGAAATGGCCAGCAAGAGCCCGGTCGCCTATCGCGGCCGCGAGCAGTCCGCTTTCCCGGCGGACGCGGCTGTCGCGCACAACGACGCCGAACCGTTCCCGACCCGCGAAGTTCATGTCGAGCTGAGCCTGCGAGCCCGGGTCGCGCCGCGGACTGCGGAGCCGGTGAAGAAGCGGGCCGCCGCGGCGAGCTGACCGCCGACACGGTTTCGACGACGCCATTCGCGCGAGATGCGAAGCGCGCCCGCACGGCGGTCGACGTCCTGCGGACGGGTCAGTCGGACGTTTTGTCCGCAACCGTCGGACGGCGCAACAGATAGCTGTCCATGATCCAGCCGTGAGCCGCGCGGGCCTCGGCCCTGACGCGCTCGATCTCGCCGGCGACGTCGTCGAGTTTTCCCGCGATCAGGATCTCGTCCGGCGTGCCGACATAGGCGCCCCAGTAGATGTCGACGTCGTCTTCGCGGAGCCGCCTGAAGGCGTTTTCGGCGTCGAGCATCACCACCACGCTGTCGACCCCGTCCGGAAACCGCTCGGCCAGACGTCGCCCGGGCGTGATCGTGACCGCGCGGCCGATCGCGTTCAGCGTCGTGCGGTGCCGTGCGGTCAGCGCCTGGACGCTGGTGATCCCGGGGATCACGTCCCAGTCGAGATCATGGCGTCCCGACGCCGCGATCGCTTCGACGAGCCGGATCGTGCTGTCGTAAAGCGAAGGGTCGCCCCAGACGAGGAAGGCCCCGCATTCGCCGTCCCTGAGCTCCGCTGCGATGAGACGCTCGAACACCGCCTGTTTGCGCGCGTTGAGATCGGCGACGGCCGCGAGATAGTCGCCCTCGCGCTCCCGCTCGGGGTTGGCCGCGTCCACGAAGCGATAGGCGCGCTCGCCCATGTGCCGCGCGCAGATCTTCTTCCGCAGCGCGTTGAGCTTCTCCTTGGCCGGGCCCTTGTCCATCAGGAAGACGACGTCGACCTGGCTCAGCGCCTTCACGGCCTGGATGGTGAGATGGTCGGGGTCGCCCGCGCCGATGCCGATGATCTTGATCGTCTTGGGCATGCGCCCTCCCGCAGCCGCCGTCCGGCGTGTCGAAGCGCGACTGGTAGCGGCTCGGGCCGCAAAGCGCGAGATCCGATGGACGGTTCGATCACGGCTGCGCGAACGCCGTAAGTCCGATTGCGAAGACGATCGCGGACAGCTAGCGTCGCCTCTGTCTTCGGCTCGCGCCGAAGGCTTCGATCACGTCGGCGCTTCGAAAGAAGCTTAATTGGGAACTCGGTGAGAGCGACGTGTCGCTCAATTCCGAGGCTGTCCCTGCAACTGTAAGCGGCGAGTTCGATGCGCGTTGGAAGCGGGGCGAGGCCCTGAGCTTCCGGCCACTGGAAGGGATCCGCGAGTCGGAGCCGATCCGGGAAGGCCAGCGCGTCGGGCCGTGACCCGCGAGCCAGGAGACCTGCCGGCGTCCGATCGCTCTTGCCGCGGCCCAGGGGATGGCCGGGGCGCGGCTTCGTCCGTCTGAGCGACAACGGTGCGGCGGGGGCCGCATCGGTTCGTTCTGGCGGGCCCATGCGCCGATCCGCCCGAAACGCGCCGACCGTGATCCACGGAGTCCCCCGCTCGAGTCGCAAGGCGCGGGGACGACGCGATGAACTTCGGCATGACCTTGCGTGCGGCGGGCGCCTTGTCGGCCGCCCTCGGACTGGTCGCGCCGGCGTTCGCCCAGAGCGCGGAGGACGCCGAAGAGGCGACGCAGCTCGAGACCATCACGGTCGTGGGCGACGAGCCGAAGCTGAAGGACGTCCAGTCGCCGGGCGAGGTCTCGGTCGTCTATCCCGACGACGTGAAGGGCGAGCACAAGTCTCTGCCCGACCTGCTGGACCAGATCCCCGGCGTCTATGCGCGCCGGGTGGCGGGCACCGGCCAGTACACCACCGCCAGCATCCGCGGCTCCTCGCCCAGCCAGGTGAACATCTACATCGACGGCGTGCCGTACAACACGGCGAGCGAGGCCGCGACCGACATCTCCACGATCCCGATGTCGAACGTCGAACGGGTCGAGGTCTATCGCGGCACGACGCCGGCCCGGTTTTCCGGAGCTCCGCTCGGCGGCGCGATCAACATCGTGACGAAGCGGCCGGACCAGGCGCGCTCGAGCGCCTCGGCGGGCGGGCGCTCCTTCGGCGGGCGGCAGGCTTCGGGCAGCGTCACCGCCCCGCTTGCCGGCGGCACGCTGCTCATCGGCGTCGACGGCGAGAAGAGCACGGGCGATTTCGACTACACGAAATACGCCGTCAGGTCGCTGGACCGGATCGTCTATTCGGACGGCACCACCTATGCGCAGCGCAATCCGAACTCGCAGCGCCCGACCGACCGCACCCGCCTCAACAACGACTACGAGAAGGCCAACGGCCTCCTGAAGTGGCAGAACGAGACCGTCTTCGCGAAGTGGTCCTACAACGCCATGGAGCGCTTCATGCCGACGGCGGTCGATCTCGGCGCGCTTCGGTGGGAGGACGTCAAGGATCCGCCGATCACGGGCGTCGACAGCGAGCGCCGCCGTCAGCGCGTCAGCGAACACAACGGCGCCTTCGGCTGGCGCGACACGTTCGGCGACCTCACCGTCGGCGCGACCGGCACCTTCATGGACCAGTCGAAACGCTACCGGAACCTCGACATGGTCGGGTTCCAGGGCGTCGGCGCGATCTGGTCGGACTACCGCACGCGCCGCTACGGGATCTCGGGCGACGCGGCCTACGAACTCGGCAAGGACTGGGCGCTCGGCCACCGGCTGGAAGTGCGGGCCGAGCAGCTCTGGGAGACGCTCTACGCCGATGCGAGCGACCGCGAGGGCAGCGATCTGCTGACCCGCTTTCCCCGCCGGCGCAGCACGATCCAGGCGCAGGACACGATCACGGTCCGTCCGCTCGGCGACCTCGAGGTCACGCCCGTCGGCCGCCTCGAAAAGCTCGACGGTCCGGTCCTCGGCAGCCGCCTGTCGCCGCTCGGCGGCGCCTCCGGCGACTACGGCTGGAAGCCGAGCTGGAGCCTCAGCGCCAAGAAGCGCCTGTTCGACGGCTGGGAGGTGTTCGCGAACACGGGCACGTACAACCGCTACCCGAGCTTCTACGAGATCTACGGAGACGGCGTTTACGTCTCGCCCGACCTCGACAGCACGAAGAAGGCCCGCCAGCTCAAGCGCGAGCACGGGACGAATTTCGACTCGGGGTTCGGCTGGACCGGCGCGCTCTGCGGCGACTGGAAGGGCGGTTTCCGCCTCACCTATTTCCAGCGCCGGACCGAAGACGCCATCACATTCTACCAGACGCCCGCCGGCGCGAGATACGTCAACTCTGGCACGACATTGACGCGGGGCCTGGAGTTCGAGGGGAACCTCGCCTTCGGCGACCGGGCCGACCTTCATCTCGCCGGCACGCTGCAGGACGGCCGCTACGTCAAGGGCACCTATTATTTCTTCGGCGGGACCGACGCGCGCGTCGTCGACGGCAAGCTCCGCGTCCTGCGCAATCCGGACTTTAGCGCCAACGCCCGCCTCAACGTCCACTTCCTCGAGGGCGCGCTCACGACCTTCGCCGAGCTTCGTTACGTGGGCCGCGTCTACCACGCGCAGTTCGCGCGGGAGAAGCAGGCCTATGAGGAGCCGCTCACCACGATCGATCTCGGATCGCACTATCGGTTCGAGAACGGCCTCAAGATCTCTGGCGGCGTCACCGACATCTTCAATCGCGGTCCGAAGCAGAGGTTTTCGGGACTTCTGCTGCATCAGGACCCGACGACGTCAGAGCCAAAGTACTGGGATCTGCGACCGAACGTCTATTACCCGCAGCAAGGCCGCACGGTCTACGCGACCGCGACGATGACGTTCTGACGGCGAACGATTTTTCACATGGAGAGCATAAACATGACTGAAGTCTCGCTTCACGCCTCTCGCCGGACGGAGGGCGGACCGCTCAAGGCCCTCGTCGCAAGCGGGCTCGCGGCGCTCTGCCTCGCCGCCGCGCCGTCCGCAAGCGCCCAGGACGCCACGGGCTACGCCGCCTACACGGTCTACACCTACAATGGCGGCCCGCAGGGCATGGCCGGCCGCATCCGCGACGACGGAAGCGCCGTCACCGTCATCCGCAATCTGCGCACCGGCCTCGGCGGCGATCCGATCGTCGAGGGCGTGGTTCCGGCCGACGGCAAGTTCCGCATCGCGGTGACCGACCGCGTCTCGGCGCCGGGCGCGATCCCGCCCACATACATCTACAACGCCGCGCCCGCCACGAACCCGCTGCCGAGCGCGAGCCCGACCTGGTCGAACGTGCGCAACATGTCCGGGCTCGTCCGCCTCGGCAAATATCTCTACGCGCTCGACTACGACAACGCCCGCGTGGTCGAGATCGCGAAGGGAACCTTCGCCGAGACGGGCGTCACCTATTCGCTTCCCGCGCGCCTCACCCCGGAGGGCTTCGCCGCCCGCGGCCAGGCGATCGTCGTCGTGAACGACACGCTCTACGTGCTGTTCGCCTTCCCCGACGGCTCGTTCTCGAACTACGCCGACAGCCTGCTGGCGCGCTTCACCGTCAAGGGCGGCAAGTCGATCACGCTGAAGGAGGGCGATTACAACGCCGGCCTCGTGAAGAACGCCTTCGCGATCGCGGCGAACGGCTCGGACCTCTACGTCGCCGGCATCGGCGGCTCGCAGGGCGGCGGCAGCTACAGCAAGGCCTCGCGCCTCCAGAGGATCGCGGGCGACGCCGCGGACCTCTCGACCGCCAAGGTCAAGAACGTGCTGAAGCCCTCCAAGGATCGCCCCTACGATATCCGCGACATCAGCTTCAAGGGCTCGACCGCCTATGTCCTGCTCGGCGCCTATGACGCCAACTTCACGATGACGGGGCAGCTCGTCAGCACGACGAACTTCGAGAACTTCAAGGTGATCAACGACTTCAGCGCCGGCGCGCCGGGCTATTTCTGGGCGGCGCAGTATGTGCCGGACAACGACCGGATCTATTTCGGACGCGGCAGCGAGATCCTCGTCTACGACGCCTCGAAGACGAAGACGCCCGCCGCCACGCTGACGCTCAATCCGGGCAGCCTGATCTCGTCGGGCGACCCGTACGACAACATCAACGACTTCGCTTATGTGGGAGCGAAAGGCGGCGTCACGACGCTGCGCGGCTACCGCTCGCCGGTCCAGGCCTCTGCGACCCCGATCGGGCAGGCCTCGCGCGCCGTCTCGAACGGCAAGCCGGAGCTGAGCCCCGCCGAGCGGGCGCAGGTCGAGCGGCTGCTGTCGGGCGGCAAGTGACGCAAACGTCGGGCGGCGCAGGCCGCCTCTGACGCCCTGAGCACAGGCGCGGCCGCCGCAGGCCGCGCCTCGAAGGGCCAAGCCGAAGACGCTTCGCCTCGCGACGCGGCCCCGACTTCGCCCGCCGGGCCTTACGCCGGCGACAGCGGGATGCTCTGCTCGAACCGGAACAGATTTTCGGGGTCGTAGTGACGCTTCACCGTGCTCAGCCTCGCAAGGTTGTCGCCGTAATAGGCCTGCCGCCAGTCCTTCAGCGTCCGGTCGGGGAAGTTCACATAGGACCGCGGAAGCACGAAGCGCTGCATGTCGGCGAAATAGTCGTCGAGCCAGCGGGCCTGCTTCTCCACCAGATC
This sequence comes from Chenggangzhangella methanolivorans, assembly GCF_042648545.1. NCBI lineage: Bacteria > Pseudomonadati > Pseudomonadota > Alphaproteobacteria > Hyphomicrobiales > Methylopilaceae > Chenggangzhangella > Chenggangzhangella methanolivorans. The sequence goes on along the minus strand of NZ_JBHRXS010000015.1, from coordinate 152,688 downwards.
CGGCGGATCGAGCGGCGACCATGCCCGCTCCATCTCGAAGATGAAGTTGGAGCCGCGGTGCGCATAGGCGGTCTCGTCAGGCTTTTTGTCGCCGACCGCGCCGCCGATCGCGAACAGAATGCCCATGTTCGATTGCGCGATCGAGCCGCCGGGCCATTTCGTCATCCAGGACAACGACGCCTCCAGGGCGTCGGCGGCCAGTTGCTCCCGCACCATGCTCGAGCGGACGTCGAAGAACCCTTCCGGGTCGTCGGTCACCAGATAGTCGCGCGCCTCCCAGTAGCTCATCTGCTTGATGTAGGCGCGCGCCGGCGCGCGCTGGCGAAACAGCGGCTGGATCAGCTCGCGGAAGGCGCTTTCCTCTCCGTAGAACAGGCCGAGCGTCTGCGCGGCGAGCTGATCGAGCCCGGGGAACGGCCCCGCCCGTCCGGCCGCGACTTTGCTGCGCGTGGAGATGTCGCGCGCGTTCTTGAGCTGCAGATCCTGCAGCGCGAGCATCATCTCGACCTGCTTCTGCGCCGGCCAGACGATGTTGAAGACCGTCACGTTCCCGACCGGCACCAGGCGATAGGTCAGGCTCGTGTTGATCCCGAAGTTCCCGCCGCCGGAACCGCGCAGCGCCCAGAACAGGTCGGGATTGGTCTCGGCGCTTGCGGTGAGAGGCTCCAGATTCGCCGGGACGAGGGTGGTCGACAGCAGTCTGTCGCAGGTCAGGCCCGCATGGGTGCTGGCGAAGCCCCAGCCGCCGCCGAGCGTCAGGCCGGTGACGCCGACGGTCGGGCAGCGGCCCGAGGGAATCGCGAACGGATAGGCGCTCGCGACGTCCGCCACGTCCTGATTGGTGGCGCCGCCCTGCACGGTGAGGGTCTGGTCGCCGAGATTGACGCTGACCCGGCGCAGCGCGCGCATGTCGATCAGCAAGCCCGGCGTCGTGGAGTAGCCCGCATAGGAGTGGCCGCCCGAGCGGACCGCGAACACCTCGCGATTGTCGCGCGCCCAGCGCAGGCACCGCACGACGTCGCTATCTGAGGCGCACAGCGCGATGGCGCGCGGCAGCACGTGGTCGTAGCGCGCATTGTTGGACCGGGCGCTGTAGCGGTACGCATAATCGTCGGGCAGCAGAAGCCGGCCCTGCATGTCGCGAGCGAGCGCCAAAAGGCCGCCATCGCCGGAGCCGATCACGAACTGCGCGAGAGCTGCGTTCGGAGCTGCGGAGACCGTCGCGCCCGCTGCGAGTCCGGCGCCGATGAAACCGCGCCGGGAAAATGACGTCGCCATCGCTGACACCCGAGAGACTGAGGGGAGGGGTTGCTCGCCGGGGTGGTGATGCTCCCCGCTTCTCACCCGGCGGACGCGCGAATCCTCTCGCGATTTGAGCGGTCGTCGACCGCAAGCGCAAGAGGCCGGAGGCGCACAGGCGCGGGGTTTCGCGGCGCTTCCGCCGGAGATCGTGGGGATGGCGCCGGCGTCGGCGCGAGGGCGTCATCCCGGCCGTTCCAACGACCGGCAGGCGCGCGCATGTGTCGGGAGCGGACGCTCCCGGCGCGTCTTCGGCGCTCGCGCCGACGCGGGAAACCCGGCCGTGAGCCTCGCGGGGGCTCGATGAAATGGAGTTTCTTCGGGGGTTCCCAAAGGAAGATTGGTACCGCCACCCCGGCTTGAACGGGGGACCTCTAGATCCACAATCTAGCGCTCTAACCAACTGAGCTATGGCGGCGTGGGAGCGTCTGCGCGGGCGCAAGGCCCACGGGAAGCGCGGCGGAACCTATGTGAAGGGGCGCCGCGAAGCAAGCGCCTCGGATCGGTTTTTGACCGCCGGAAAAATCCAGCCTGCGAACACGACGACGCCCGGGCCGCGTTGTGGCGGCTCGGGCGTCGAAAAGCTTGGCTTGACGGCCGCTTAGCGCGGCCGCTCGGGGCCCGTCACTGCGACTGGGCGAAGCGCGCGGTCTTGGAGGCGAGATCCTGGAAGGGCTTTGTGCCGTCCGTGGCCGCCTTCTGGGCGAGCGACGACAGCTCCTTGGCCTGGCCCGACAGGACCTCGAACTGCTGACGCGCGAACGACGTCTGCAGCTCGATCGCCTGGCTGACCGACTTCGCGCCGATCAGGGCCTGCAGGAAGTCGAAATGCGCGTTGACGTTCGAGCGGGTCAGCTCGACCGACTTGCGCGAAAACTCCTTGTAGCCCTTCGACGAGGTCGCAAGGGCGTCCTCGAAGGCGTCCGAGGTCTCTTCGGCGGCGGCCTTCCAGCGCGCGTAGCCGTCCTTGGCCTGCTGGACGGACTTTTCGGCGAGCTCGCGGACGGGCGCAGGCACGTCGGCGGCGATCTTGGACGCGGTCGCGAGGGTCTCTTCGACGGCTTCGTCGGACTTGGCGGCGGCGGTCTTGGGGGCGGTCGTGGCCATGGGTCTCACCTCTATGGGTCGGGCGGCGGACTTTTGGACATTAAGGCAGGCGCCGCGTTCCGCCGGACACGCACGGGCCTGCCTTGCACAGCGGATCCGAACGCCAAACCCATCGGAACGCCGCGTCTCAACCTTGTGTGCAGTGCAACATAATGTTGCGCTGCACTTGGATCAACCCCATGGCGAACATCAAAGCATCATTTCGTGTCAGGCCTGCGACCCGCCACGGCCCCCATCTCCTTCATCTGCTTGGTGAGGGTGTCGATTTGCGCCCGGGCGAATTCCGACTGAATCTTGAGCACTTCGTCGATCGTGGTGGCGCGCACCAGCTTCTGCGCATAGGCGAAGCTCGCCGCCATGTTCTGCTCGGCGAAACTGACCGCGGCGCCGGCGACGGCGCGGACGTTGGTCTGCGCGGTGTTCGCCTGAGTCTCCATGGTGTTGGAGGCTTTGTAGGCCGCGTCGAGGAAGCCGTCGAACGCCTTGCGGGCCTGTTCGACGCTCTTGTCCGCGAAATCGCGCATCTCGTTCGGAATTTCGTATCCGCCGTCCGCAGAACCCCTGCTGGCCATCGTCGACACCCCTCTAAAATCCCGACCGTTCGAGCCGAAACGCGCGACCGAGGAGCGCGGAGCCGAGGTCGTGAGCCTTGGTTAACAGCGGGGCCGGGCCTGCGCAAACCTGCTTTCGGCGCATGCAGCCCAGGGTCGCGTCCTGCGGCCCGGTCCCGCGTTAACTCTGCCGCGCGATGGCGGGGGACGAACGCGCCGCATCCGTGGACGCAAGGCCGCCCGGCCGATAATTAAGCTTTCATTAACCGATCTCGGACGCCCGCGTGGTTTTGCGGGAATTTCAAGGATCGCGATGTCGACCGGCACGCCTCCAGACGCCATGACGACCGAAGCCGGCACGCTCGCGCAGGAGAGCGCGGGCCGTCCCGCTTTCGTGATCGACGCCGACGGCGCCGTGGTGTGGGCCGGCCCGCTCGCCCGCAGGCTCATCGACGCCGGCGGCCTCGAGAGCGCCTCGGCCGCGACGCTCGTTCGGCTTGCCGCCTCCGGCGCCGCCACCATGGCGCGGCTGCGCTTCGGCGCGCTCGGCCGGGCGGCGCCGCTCGTCGTGCGGACGCGGCCGGCGGTTCTCGACGAGGGGCGGACGGTGCTCGTCGTCGAGGCGCTGAGCGAGATCGACCCGACGGTCGAATTCGAGCTCGACGATCCGGACGCCGGCGACGAGCCCGCCGTGACGGCGCCCGACGCGTCGGTTGGGCGGGCGGAAGTCGAAGTCCGGGCTGTCGACGCCCCTCCCGTGGACGACGCGCCAGAGCCCAACGAATCCAACGCCGAGCCCGAGCCCGAGCCCCTCACTGCGGCTGCTGAAGTCGAAGCTCCGGCGGCCTTCCAAGCGCCGGCGGACGAGGACCTCGCTGGCGTGCGCTTCGTGTTCGAGATCGACGCGGACGGACGGCTGGGCTTCCTGTCGCCGGACCTTGCGGATGCGGTCGGCCCGTCGGCCTCCGCGGCCGTCGGGCGGCTGTGGCGCGAGACCGCCCGCGCGCTGGCGCTCGATCCCGACGGCGCGGTCGAGCGGTCGCGGGAGGCCGGAGAGGGCTGGAGCGACGTTTCGATCGCCTGGCCGCTCGAGGACGGCCGCCGTCTGCCGCTCAGCCTCTCGGCGCTGCCGATGTATGACCGCGACCGCGCGCTCGTCGGCTTCCGGGGCCTCGGCCGCGCCGCATCGGCGCCGGTCGCGGAGCCCCAGGAGCCCGTCGTCTCGCCGGACGAGGAGGCCGCAGTGTCTCCCGGATTTTCGGAAGGCGCTTCGGTCGAGGCCATCGAGGCCGGTATGGCGTCGCAGGACGCCGAACTCGCCGTTCTCGACGATCTGGAGAGCGCCGCCGGTCCGGCCGAGCCTCAGGGTCCGGACGAGTCGGCCGTCGCCGAAGACGTCGCCGTCGCCGAAGAGCCCCCCATTTCGGATGAGGCGGTGGTCTCCGATCCGCCGCCGGTCGCCCGGCTGCTCGGGCGCAACGTCGTCACGCTGCGCGAGACCGCGCCGCCGCTGCTGACGACCAGCGAGGAGAGCGCCTTCGACGAGATCGCCCGGCGCCTGCGCGACGTCGGCGTGCGCACCTCCTCGTCTCCCTATGGCGACGACGGGGAGCAGGCGCCCTGGACCATCAACGACGTCGAGGCCCGTCTTGCGGTCGGCGCGCGGGCCGACGAGCTGCTGCGCCTGCTCGACCGCCTGCCGGCCGGCGCGCTCGCCCTGAAGCGCGGCGCGGTGGTCTACGCCAACCGCCACGCGCTCGAACTGCTCGGCCATCCGGACCTGACGAGCCTCGCCGAGCGCGACGCCGGCACGCTCTTCGCCGAACCGCTGCCGCGCGAGGACGACGCGGCCCCGGCGGCGCTGCGGCTGGTCGCGAGCGACGGGGCGGAGGTCGAGGCGGAGGCGCGGCTCTCCGCGATCTTCTGGGAGGGCGAGCCCGCCACGCTCGTCTCGCTCAAGCGCGCCGAGGGCGCGAGCGCGGCGGCCCGCGAGGCGATCGAGCGCGAGAAGGAGACCGCGGCGATCCTCGACACCGCGACCGACGGCGTGCTGACGCTCGACGGCGCGGGTCGGATCCTGAGCGCGAACCGCAGCGCCGAGGCGTTGTTCGGCTTCGAGGCGCAGGAGGTGATCGGAAGCCTCTTCACGCTCTCGCTCGCGCCGGAAAGCCGCAAGGCGGCGTTCGACTATCTCGACCGCATGCGCGCCAACGGCGTGGCCGCCGTCATGAACGACGGCCGCGAGGTGCTGGGCCTCGTGCGGCAGGGCGGCGCGATCCCGCTCTACATGACGATCGGGCGGATCGGCGCGCATGAGAGCGACCGCTTTTGCGCGGTCCTGCGCGACGTCACTCCCTGGAAGAAGGCGGAAGAGGAGCTCCTCGCGGCCAAGCGCCAGGCAGAGCGGGCGAGCGCGCAGAAGAGCGAGTTCCTCACCAAGGTCAGCCACGAGATCCGCACGCCGCTCAACGCCATCATCGGCTTCGCCGAGGTGATGATGGAGGAGCGCTTCGGCCCCGTCGGAAGCCCGCGCTACAAGGACTATCTGCGCGACATCCACGTCTCGGGCGGCCATCTCGTCGGCCTCGTCAACGACCTCGTCGACATCGCCCGCATCGAGTCCGGCGGGATCAAGCTCGAGCCGTCTCCGGTCGACCTCAACGAGGTCGCGGCCCAGGCGGCGACGCTGCTCCAGCCGCAGGCGAGCCGCGACCACGTCATCATCCGCGTCTCGCAGGCGCGCGGCCTGCCGCCGGTGATGGCGGACCGCCGCTCGGTCCGGCAGATCATGACGACGCTCACCGCCAACGCCGTGAAGCTTAGCCGGCCCGGCGGGCAGGTCATCGTCGCGACGGCGATGACCGATCTCGGACAGGCGGCGATCCGCGTGCGGGACGCCGGCGCCGGCATGTCGAAGCAGGAGGTCGCGGCCGCGCTCGAGCCGTTCCGCCCACTCGGAAGCGGCGGTGAGGCCAAGGGGCTGGCGCTGCCGCTCGCCAAGGCGCTCGCCGAGGCCAACGACGCGGCCTTCACGCTCACCAGCGAGCCGGGGCAGGGGACGCTCGCCGAGGTCGTGTTCCCGGCCGCGAAGGTGCTGGCGGGCTGAAGGCCGTCGCGCCGCCCGTCGTGGAAGGTTCATCCTAAACGCATCGCTCAGGCCAATGGACTGCGGCCGGCCGAACCGCCGGCCGCAGTCCCTGTCGTTCGACGCGCGTCGCCGCTTCCTGCGTTCACGCGCGTGTGGTCATCGCAGGAAGCAGGTGTAGCCCGACCGGGTGTCCTTCCAGCTGTAGGGACCGCACAGGCGCTTGCCCGCCGCCAGCGTGTGCTTGGCGATGTGCGAGATCAGCCGCTCGTACGGCCTGTCTCCCTCGATGTAGCCGGAGAAGTTGCCGATGTCGCCCGAGGCCGCATAGACGGCGTGAACCCCCGGCACCCTCGCGATCGCGGCCGCGTTCTTCACGCCCTCGATGGTCTCGATCATCACGATCAGCACGATGTTGTTGTTGAACGTGTTTCGGTAGCTGACGCCGGCGGGGAGCCACGGAGCGAGCGCCGCCGCGGTCTGGCTGCCGCCGTTGCTGCGCTTCCCCATCGGCGGAAAATACGTCCACTGCACGACTTCCCGGGCTTCTTCGACCGTGTCGACCGTCGGCACGACCAGAACCATGGCGCCGCCGTCGAGCGCATGCTGGATCTCCCGCTCGTCGGTATAGGCGACGCGGGCTCCGGGCACGGCCTTCCGGCCCGGGCATTGATCCGAGCCCGCATAGGCCCACATCCGCCACGCGTCGCCCCAGTCGACGCCGGAATGCTGCATCTCGGTCCAAGTGAAGTCGGCGTCGCTCTGGCTCGCTATGGAGCAGTAGGTCTCGTTCATCGTCTCCTGGTTCGTCGTGCTGACGGTCGGGCCGATGACGGGCTTGCCTTTGAGCAGTTGCTTCTTGGCTGGGTTCCAGATCAGGCCGCCGGTCGTGTCGTCGAACCGCGGACCGTAGACCCAGGTTTCCGGATCGATGGGGCCTTGGGCCTGAACCGCCTGCCCGCCCGATAAGAGGGTCAACGCGGCGGCTGCGATCGCGGCGGCGATCAACTTGGTGCTGTGACGCATATCCACTTCCTCCCTGTTGTTTTTTATTGAAGGCGCGGCGTTCTGATCGAACCGTCGCCCATGCGGAGTCAGAAAGCGTTCAGGTTTTCCGGCTGATCTCTGGTGTAGGTTCCTTTCATACGCGCCAGAGGCGGTAAATGCTCGGTCTTATTCAAGTCTGGCGTGTAAAATTATGTATCGACGCAGAGGAAAGCCGCATTTCATGTTCGCAGACGCAATATCACGCCTCTGTGAACTGCGTGCGCCACAGGATCACCTTGGCGACATCAGTAAAGGGTCGGTTGCGGGATCTGACAAGAAGAAGTTTTCGCCCTTGGCGGCGAAAAAGCAGAACGGCCGCCGAGCCAATATCTTGCGCGGCTTTCTTTGCGCCGTTCCAGGGACTGCGCCGCCGTCAGCCTTTGCCGAACAGCCCGGCGATCGTCTCCTCCGCGACCGCGAAGGCCGAGCTCGCGCCCGCCGCCGAGGCCGCCACCACGACCCGCACGCGCTCGGACGGCGCGTCCACGATCACCGGCCGCTCGCTCGAGAACGCGTAGGTGCCGATCCAGCGCGAGGTCACCTGCTTCGGGCGCTTGCCCAGAACCGCCTCGAACTCGCCGAGGATCAGGTCGTCGATCGCCTGGGACTGGAATGGGTCCGGCGTCGGGTCGGCCTGCCGGCTGCCTGACACCACGAGCGACCCGTCGGCCGACTGGGAGACGAGGCACACGACGCCGTTCGCCAGGCATTCGGGCTGCTCCGCCTCGAGCCGCGCCCGCAGCGCCGCGACGCCGTCGAGCTCCTCGAAACCGGGAAGGCGCAGGATCGCGAGGTCGCTCGCGACCGCCCCCGGCAGCTCGTAGCCGTCCTCGAGCCGGACGCGCAGCATCTGCGACTTCACCCGCGTCAGTCCCGCGGCGGAGAGGCGCTCGGCGAAGAGCGAACGGAAGTCGTCGCCCGCGCACACCACGGCGGCCTCCGCCGAGATCGGCCCACGCGACGTCGAGACTTCGCCGTCCTCGACGCCGATGACGGCGGTCTCCCACCGGAACGCGACGCCATGCGCCTCCTCGAGCCAGGACGCGATCTTCGCCATGGCGCTGCGGGGTTCGACGCGCAGCTCGTCCGGGCTCCAGAACACGCCGGCGATGTCGCCCTTGAACTGCGGGAACAGCGCGTGGGCGTCGTCGGGCAGGTAGAAGGACGAGCCGGCGCCGCCCTCGGTCGCCGCGAAGGCCTCGAGCGTGGTCGCGGCCTCCGGCCGGCGCGCCACGATCGCGAGGCCCTCATGCTCGATCCGCACGCTCGCCTGCGCGCAGACCTCGGCCCAGACCTCGCGCGAGCGCTTGGCTCGCCGCCACATCTGCCCCGGCGCATGGCCCGCGACGGTGACGAGGCCGGACATGCGCGCCGAAGCGCCGTTTGCGCGCGCGTCGCGATCGATCACGACGACGCGGCGGCCGGCGCGGGCGGCGGCGAGCGCATGGGCGAGGCCCATGACGCCTGCGCCCACCACCGCGAGATCGAAAGTGTCGGCCATTTTCCGTCCGTCCTGCCTCGGCAAGGACGGGACGCTTCCGTCATCGGCGCCGCGACGTCAAGGCGGGGCCTGGGGCCGCCTATCGCAGTTCGACGCGGAACGGCGGCTTGAAGCCGAAGCTCGCGACGGACTTCGACTGGAGCAGACCGAAGTCTCCGAACTCCGTCTCCGTCTTGCAGGCGGCGTTCGGGCCCTTGCGGCGCGACTGGGACATGTTGTGGGTGTAGGCGGCGTCCGGGAACAGGAAGCGGTTCGACTTCAGGGCCGCGACGGCCGGAACCGGGCCAGCTTTCAGATATTCGTCGCCGCTGCAGTCGTTCGAGAAGTAGTAGATCGTCGTGTCCTGGCTGAGGCCAGAGAAGTTCTTGTCTTCGTCGATCTTGAAGCCGAAGCGGGTGAAGGGCGCGAGGAACGTGACCGACTGATAGGACAGCAGCACGGAGTTCACGCCGACGAGCGGCCCGAGCGCCTTGCCATTGTCGTCCACGACCACGGGCTGCTTGACCGTCTGGGCCGACGCCGCCTGCGGCCCGAGGATCGAGGCCGCCAACAACGCGGCCGCCAAAGTAAATCTTATCATTTGATTATTTCCCCCACTGTTCTTTGAAGCAGGGGCGATTGCTAATGCTTGTGAACGAAAGAATCCACTCGCGTCGGCGTGATCGAACCTTCAGGCTGCTCCATCGAGCTCCGCCCAGCGCTCGCGCTTGCGATAGATGGTCGAGGGACTGAGCTCGAGCGCGGCTGCGGCGCGCGCCGTGTTGCCGCCGAAGGTGACGAGCGCCTGTTCGATGATGCGCCGTTCGGAGATCCAGAACGGCTCGATGTCCGCCTCGCCGACGGCAGGCTGCGCGAACGAGCGGACCGCGTTGAGGGCGCCGACCTCGACGGGCAGCATGTCGGGCGTCACCTCCTCGCCCTCGCCGAGCACCACGGCGCGGCGCACGACGTTCTGGAGTTCGCGCACGTTGCCCGGCCAGTCATGGGCGCGCATCCGGCGCATGGCCTCGTCGGAGAAACGGCGGAACGCGCGGCCCTCCTCGGCGGCGAAGCGCGTGAGGAAGGCCTGCGCCAGCGCCTCGACGTCCGATCCGCGCTCGCGCAGCGCCGGCAGGCGGATCGGCAGGACGTGCAGACGGTAATAAAGGTCTTGCCGGAAGCGGCCGGCCAGCACCTCGGCCTGGGGATCGCGATGGGTCGCGCAGACGATGCGCAGGTCCGCGACGCGGGCGCGCGCCTCGCCGACCCGGCGGAACTCGCCGGTCTGCAGCACGCGCAGGAGCTTGGCTTGGAGCGACAGCTCCATCTCGCCGATCTCGTCGAGGAAGAGGGTGCCGCCCTGGGCCGCCTCCACCGCGCCGGCCCGGTCCTCGCTTGCGCCCGTGAAGGCGCCGCGGACATGGCCGAAGACTTCCGACTCCATGAGTTCGCGCGGGATCGCGCCACAGTTCAGCGCCACGAACGGTTTTTGCGCGCGGCCCGAGCGGGCGTGGATCGCCTCGGCGCAGAGCTCCTTGCCCGAGCCGCTCTCGCCCATGACGAAGACGGGCGCGCGCGAGGGCGCGATGCGCTCGATCTCGGCGTAGAGCGCGCGCATGGCGGGCGACGAGCCCACGAACGAGTCGAAGTCGAAGCCGCCGCCGGGTTTCTCGGGCGTCGCCTCATCGTCTGCCGCGCGCTCGGCGATCTCCGCGAAACGCGGCGCGAGCCGCCGGGCGAGGGCGTCGGGCGTATAGGGCTTCAGGACAAAGTCGACCGCGCCGCGCCGCATCGCCTCGACGGCGAGCGCGACCGAGCCGGCGCCGCTGGTCGCGACGACCACGAGGCCCTGAGAGACGAGATGGTCGATGGTTTCGAGCGAGCCGCGCTCGGGCAGGTCCACCACCGCGAGCGCCGCGCCGCGCAGAGCGCCCGGAGACGCAGCGTCGGCGTGGGCGAGCGCCGCCACCACTTCGCCGCCGGCGGTGGCCACGCCCGAAGTCGCGACGCGGGTCGAGGCGAGGTCGCCGTCCACCACCGCGACGCGCGTGCGGGCGAGCGGCGCAAGGCCTGCGGCGTCCCTCGTCAGCGGTCGGGCCATGGATCCTCGGTCGGGCGGCGGGGCCTGAAATGGCCGGGTTAGATCCTACGCCGGTTCGCCACGAAGGTCGTCGAACAGGGTAAACGAAAGATGATCGAGCGGCCGGTTCGCGCGGCCAGGGCGGGGGCCGAAACGCGGCCGGTCGCCGTCGCGGCGGCTCTGCGCCTCTCTCTTGCGACGACATCGTTATGGAAAAGCTCAGCTTCCGGGCTTGCGCATTAGGTCGGCGTCTGCGAATCGGCGATGATCTTTCAACGAATTCTTTTCCGCCGGACCTGCGACGCATGTCGAAACCCGCCGTCATCTTCGTCGCCGCCGCCATGGCGGTGACGGCGGGATGCGTCTCGGTCATCGCGAGCTTTGGGCTCGGGCTCGGCTTCGGCGAGTCCTTCGCCGCGGGGCTTGCGGCGCTCGCCGGCATGGCGGTGATCCATCTCGCCTTCCTGCGCGTCCAGCCGCGCGAGGACAGCCGCCTCGACGAGCTCGACCGCTTCACCAGCGACCTGCACGACCGGCTGGAGTCGATCGAGACCCGGTTCGAGCGGCTGGAGAGCGCGATGGGCGATCGGGCCCGCGCGGCCACGAAGCCGCTCGTCGAGGAGATCGCCGCGCTCGGCTCGCTCGTCACCACCGTGGCCAAGGAGGTCGCGGCCCACGACCTCACGATCAAGCGGCTGTCGGCGCCGAAGGTCGAGGCGCCCGAGCCGCCTCCCGCCCGCGCGCCCGAGCCGCCGGCTCCTCCGCCGCCGGCCTACCGGGCCGAAACGCCTGCGCCGCAGCCGCGTCGCGCGTCGGCGCGGCCGCAGATCCCCGCCCAGCCCGCGAAGATGCAGGCGCCGGAACCGTTCGATCCGGGCGCCGACGACGGCGCCGAGGCGCCCCTTCAGGCCCCGCTCGAAAGCCGCCTCGAACGCGCCTTGGCCGAGGACCGGATCGAGCCCTACCTCCAGCCGATCGTGACGCTGCCGAGCCGGCGCACCGCCCATTACGAGGCGTTTTCGCGCCTCGTGGAGGACGACGGCGTGCTGGCGGCCGCGCAGTTCGTCGACACGGCCAGCGCGGAAGGAAAGTTGCCGCAGCTCGACCGGCGCATTCTCGAACGCTGCGCTTCGGTCGCGCTGCGCGTCTCGGCGCGGGGCGGCGGGCTACTGTTCCTCAACGTCGCGCGCGACACGCTGGCCGATCCGGCCGCCTTCGGGGCGATCTCGGCGCTGCTGGAAGCGCAGCAGGAGTTGCGCCGTCTTCTGGTGTTCGAGACGCCCCAGGCGGTGTTCGAGGCGCTGTCGGAGCGCGAGCGCGGCTCCGTCGAGGCGTTGATTTCACAGGGCGTGAGGCTCTCGATCGACAAGGTCGAGGATCTGCGTCTCGATCCGCGCTCGCTCGCCCGCCGCGGCGTGCGCTTCGTCAAGATCCGGGCCGAGCGGCTGCTGGACCCCGGGGCGGCCTCCGGGCTCGCGATCCATCCGGCGGATCTCGCCAATCTTCTGGTGCGCAACGGCGTCGAGCTGATCGCGACCCATGTCGAGGAAGAGCGCACAGTGCCGGAGCTGCTCGACATGGAGGTTCGGCTCGCGCAGGGCGAATTGTTCGGAACGCCGCGCCCGGTACGGCCCGCCGCCTCCGATCAGGGGCGCCCGCAGCCCTCGAGCCCGCGTCTCGTTCCGCGCGCGGCGACGCGCTGAGCGGACAGGTCAGCCGGCCGGCAACACGAGCCTCACGCGCCTGAGGCTGAGATCGTCCGGATCCGGACGAATGTCGAAGCCCAGGTCGCGGCAGATCGCCAGCATCGCGCTGTTTTCTGTCAGCACCTCGCCGGTCACGGACTTCAGGCCTTCGCTCGCCGCCGCCCGGATCATCGCCTGCATCAGCAGCCGCCCGAGGCCGCGGCCCTTCTGGTCGGAGCGCAGCAGGATGGCGTATTCGCCGGTCTCGACGTCAGGGTCGGCATGGAGCTGCACGACGCCGACGGCGTCGCCCCAGTGGTCGATCGCGAGCAGGACCTGGTTTCGGGCGTAGTCGATCTGGGTGAGGCGGGCGATGAAGGCGCGCGGGACCTCCTTCACCGGCGTGAAGAAGCGCTGTCGCAGGTCCTCCGCCGCCACGCCGCGGAAGAAGGCCGCGACGACGGGCTCGTCGTCCGGCCGGATCGGGCGCAGCGTCACGGTCGAGCCGTCGCGCAGGCTGAGCTCGCTTTCGAGCGCCTTCGGATAGGGGCGGATCGCAAGCCGCGGATGCGGTCCGCCGGCGCGGGCGCGCGGCTCCGGAGCGACGCGGATGCGGGCGTCGAACGCGATCACGCCGCGGGGCGTCGCGACCAGCGGATTGATCGAAATCTCGCGGATTTCGGGCAGGTCGACCGCGAGCTGGGCGATCTTGAGCAGCGTCAGCGCCACGGCCTCGCGGTCGGCCGCCGGTCGGCCGTCATAGCCGCCGAGCAGGCGCCCGGCCACGGTGCGGTCGATCAGATCGTTGGCGAGGCCGAGATGGAGCGGCGGCAGCTCGACCGAAACGTCGTGGCGCAGCACCGCGTCGCCGCCGCCGGCGCCGAACGCCACCACCGGCCCGAAGACCGGGTCGTCGGCGACGCCGAGATAGAGCTCCTGGCCGTCGTCGGGCTTGACGTTCGGCTGGACCACGAAGCCGTCGATCCGCGCCTGCGGCATGCGCTCGGCAACGCGCGCGAGCATGGCGCGGGCCGTCTCCTCGACCGCCGTCGGGCTTTCGAGCCCGATGCGGACGCCGCCCACAAGCGCGCGTCGCGGAATGTCGGGCGAGACGATCTTGAGCACAGCCCCGCGCGGCCCCATAAGCGCCTGCGCCACCGCGGCGGCGTCGGCCGGCGTCGCGACGAAGGCCTGCGGCAGCGACGGCGCGTCATAGGCGCCGAGCGCTTCGGCGACGTCGGTGGGCGAAAGCCAGTCGCGGCCCTTCGAAAGCGCGGCCTCGACCGCAACGCGGGCGCGCGCGACGTCCGGCGCGAAGCTCGTCGGCGTCGAGGGCGGGGCGGCCAGCAGCGCGGCCTGCGCCTCCACATGGGCGACGAGGTGCATCAGGCCCTGGGCCGCGGCCTCGGGCGTGCGGAAGAACGGGACGTGCGCGGCCTCCAGAATGCGGCGCGGCGCGGGATCGGCTCCAAGGAACGCGGCGAAGACGGGCTTGGGCGGATAGCGGCGCTTTCGCGCGCGCGCCGCGGCCTGCGTCACGGCCTCGGCGCACGGGGCGGCGGGCGAGATCGCGCTCGGCGCATGAACGACGAGGGCGGCGTCGACGCTCTCGTCGGCGAGCGCCGCGTCGAGCGCCGCGCCATAGCGGTCGGGCCCGGCGTCGCCGCAGAGGTCGATCGGGTTTTCGGCCGAGCCGTCGCGCGGCAGCGTCTCCCCGAGCGTTCTGGCCGTGGCCTCGCCGAACTTCGCCGCCGTCCCGCCGCGCGCCAGCAGCCGCGACAGCGCGAGCCGCCCGAGCCCGTCGCTGTTGGAGACGATCGCGACCCGCTTTCCGGTGAGCGGCGCGACATGGGCGAGCGTCGCAGCCGCCTCGAAGAGTTCGGAGAGGTCTGCGACCCGCAGCAGCCCCGAGCGTCGGAAGGCGGCGTCGGCGACGGCGTCCGCGTCCACGAGGCTCGCCTGCACGCCCAAGCCTCGCGCCACGGTCTCGCGCGGGGCAGCCTTCACCAGCACCACGGGCTTGATGCGGGCCGCGGCGCGCGCGGCCGACATGAAGCGGGGCGCGTCCGAGATCTCGTCGAGATAGAGCAGGATCGCGCGCGTGCGCCGGTCGGTGGCGAAGTGGTCCAGAAGGTCGTCGACGTCGACGTCGGCCATGTCGCCGAACGACACCACGCCCGAAAACCCGATCGTGCGGGCGTTGGCCCACTCGATGATCGAGGTCATGACGCCGTTCGACTGGGAGAGCAGCGCGAGTTCGCCTGCGCGCGCGGCGGGCGCGGAGCTGGCGTTGAGGCGGGCGTGCGGGCTCTGGACGCCGAGGCAGCCCGGCCCGACGAGCCGCATGCCGCGTTTGCGCGCAGCCCCCGCCGCGGCCTCCCGGAACGAGGCTGCGCCGGCCCCGGGGGCGAGCGTGACGACGACCGCTGCGCGCGCGCCGGCCGCGCCCGCCGCCTCGACGATCTCGGGCACCGCGGGAGCCGGGGCCGTGACGACCACGAGATCCGGCGGCGTTTCGAGATCTGCGAAGGCGCGCGCGGCCTCGACCCCGTCGATCGAAGCGTGATCGGGGTTCACCAGCCCGATCGGGCCCTTGAAGCCGGAGGCGCGGAGATTGCCGAGAAACACACGGCCGACGCTGCCCTCGCGCGGGCTGCCGCCCGCAAGCGCCACGGAGCGCGGCGAGAAGACGGCGTCGAGATTGCGGACGGTCATGGCGGGTTCCGGTTCGGCGCGCTCAACTTAGAGCAATCGCCGGCCGGACCTAGGGCCTGCGCCGCGAGCGCAGGCCTTCGGGCCGCGCCCTCAGGGCTGGGTGCTGGCGGGCGGATCGCTCGCCGGGAAGCTTTCGTCGAGCTCCTCGTCGAGGGCCTCGTCTTTATCGCCGGTCTTGTCGGCCTCGCCGGATTTCTCGTCGTTTTTCGGCTTTTCGTCCGGCGCTTTCTCGCCGCCGAACAGGACGCCTGCGATGGCCGTGACGGCGAGGGCGCCTTCGGCCTCGGTCCGATGGATGAAGTCAGTCGTCACGATGGAGATCATCCTCCGTTCCGCGCGCCGATAAGCCGGGTCGGCTCTCGATCGGCGGCGCGACGGGACTGTCACGGATGTCTTTGCGCGGCGACGTCCGCCGCGTCAGTGGACACAACGTGAGCGTGGGGCAAGAGTTCAGCGCGCCGGTTTCGGGAGCCCTGTTGTGCGTTCCTGCGCTGCGGCCACTTGAAACCGCTCCAGACACGCGGGCAAATGTCAGTCTGACGAGGCAGATGGCTTCGTCGTCGTCCGGCCCGGGGCCGCGCGTCAGGCGCAGGCGCCCATGCGTCGAGCGCGACTATCGCCTGCCGTGCAACTGATATATCAGAAGCGGCGAAGATGACCGGACCTGCGGCTGGCGAGACGGCTGCAAGAGAAGCCGGGGAACTGAGGGAGACGTCCATGACCGGCATCGCCATGCCCGATCCCGACCCGCGGATCCTCGCGCGGCGCGACGAGATCGTCGCGGGCCTGCGCGCGATCGTGCCGGGCGAGGGGGTGATCGAATCGGAGGACGAGCGGCGCGCCTTCGAGACGGACGCGCTCACCGCCTATCGCCGCATGCCGCTCGCCGTCGTGCTGCCCTCGACCACGCAACAGGTCGCCGAGGTGCTGAAGTTTCTCGACCAACAGGGCGTGCCCGTGATCCCGCGAGGCGCCGGCACCTCGCTCGCCGGCGGCGCGCTGCCGCAGGAGGACGCGGTGGTGGTCGGCGTCTCCAAGATGAAGCGCGTGATCGACGTCAATCTCGGCGACCGCACCATGCGGGTCGAGACCGGCATCACCAATCTCGGCGTCTCGGGCGCGATCGCCCATGAGGGCTTCTTCTACGCCCCCGACCCCTCGTCGCAGCTCGCCTGCACCATCGCGGGCAACGTCGCGATGAATTCCGGCGGCGCGCATTGCCTGAAATACGGCGTCACCACCAACAACCTCATGGGCGCGACCTTCGTGACCATGAAGGGCGAGATCGTCGAGATCGGAGGCGACGCGATGGATGCGCCGGGCCTTGATCTGCTCGGGCTCATCTGCGGCTCGGAGGGCCAGTTCGGCATGGTGACCGAAGCCGTCGTGCGCATCCTGCCGATGGCGGAGGGCGCGCGCCCGATCCTGTTCGGCTTCCCCTCGAGCGAGGCCGCAGGCGCTGCGACCGCGGCGGTTCTGGCCGCCGGCATCGTGCCGGTCGCGATCGAATTCATGGACAAGATCGCGATCGACATCTGCGAGGACTTCGCCCACGCCGGCTATCCGATGGACGCCGGGGCGCTGCTGATCGTCGAGGTCGAGGGATCGCCGGACGAGATCGACGAGCAGCTCGCCCGCATCGGCGAGATCGCGAAGGCCAACGGCGCGACTTCGGCCAAGCAGGCGACGACCGCGGCCGAGGCCGCCGCGATCTGGAAGGGCCGCAAGTCCGCCTTCGGCGCGATGGGCCGCATCTCGGACTACATCTGCATGGACGGCACCATCCCGACCGGGCGCCTGCCGGAGGTTCTGGCCCGCATCACCGAGATCTGCGACGGCGCAGGGCTGAAAGTGGCCAACATCTTCCACGCCGGCGACGGCAACCTGCACCCGCTGGTGCTCTACGACATGAACGACCCGGCCTCGCTCGCGAAGGCCGAGAAGGCCGGCGAGGACATTCTCGTCGCCTGCGTCGAGGTGGGCGGGTGCCTCACCGGCGAGCACGGCGTCGGCATCGAGAAGCGCGAGCTGATGTCGACCCAGTTCAACGAGACCGAGCTCTATCAGCAGATGCGCGTGAAATCGGCCTTCGACCCCAACTGGCTGCTGAACCCCGCAAAGGTATTCCCGCTGTCGTTCAGCGCCGCGACGAGGAAGGCGGCGTGAGCGATCTCGTCGCGCCAGCCGACGAAGCCGGGATCGCGTCCGCGATCCATGAGGCGATGTCGTCCAAGACCCCGATCGCGATCCGCGGCGCCGGCACCCGCTCGGGGCTCGGGCGGCCCGTTCAGGCGGCGCGAACTGTGACGACCGAGAAGCTGACGGGCGTCACCCTGCTCGAACCCGCCGAGCTCGTGGTCTCGGCGCTCGCCGGAACGCCCGTTGCGGAAGTCGAGGCCGCGCTTGGCCAGGCCGGGCAGCGGCTGGCCTTTGAGCCCTTTGACCATCGCCCGCTCTATGGCGGAAACGGCGCCGAGCCGACGATCGGCGGGCTCGTGGCCACCAACGCTTCCGGCCCGCGCCGCGTCATCGCCGGCGCGGCGCGCGACGCGCTGATCGGGGTGCGGCTCGCGACCGGCCGCGGCGAGGTGATCCGCTCGGGCGGGCGCGTGATGAAGAACGTCACGGGCTACGACCTCGTGAAGCTCGCCTGCGGATCCCACGGGACGCTCGGCGTCGTCACCGAGGCGACGTTCAAGACCTCGCCGATCCCCGAGACCGAGGGCTCGCTCGTGATCGAGGGCCTCGACGACGCCCGCGCAGTCGCGGCGCTCTCGGCCGCCATGGGCTCGCCCTTCGAGCCGAGCGGAACGGCGCATCTGCCGTCCGTCGACGGCGGTCCGGCGCGCACGGTCGTCCGGCTCGAAAACTTCGAGAGCCAGCTCCGCTATCGGCTCGGCGAACTCGAAAAGCTGCTGAAGCCTTATGGCTCCGCCGCGCATCTCGATCGGGAGCCGTCTCGGGCGCTCTGGGGCGAGATCCGCGCCGCCGCGCCGCTGCTCGGCGATCCGTCGCGCGCGGTGTGGCGCGTCTCGGTCGCGCCGTCGCGCGCCGCCGCTTTCGTGGCGTCGCTCGGCCCGCTGGTCGCGGCGCATTTCTATGACTGGAGCGGAGGACTGGTCTGGATCGCGGTCGAGCCCTCCGACGACGCCGGCGCGGCGATCCTGCGTCCCGCGGTCAAGGCTGCGCGCGGCCACGCGACGCTGTTAAGGGCCGAAGATGGTGTGCGCGCGTCGGTCGACGTGTTCGAGCCCGAGGCTCCCGCCTTCGCGCGGCTCGCGCGCGAGGTGACGGCGGCGTTCGATCCCGCCGGCGTGCTCAATCCGGGGCGCATGCATGCTCGCAGCTGAAGCCGGGATCGCGGGTCGCAAGCCGGCTGCGGCGACGTCGGCGCTCTGGACGCTCGCCTGCCTCGTCGCCATGGGCGCCTTCGCCGCGCTCCTGCTCGCCATGGGACGCAGCGCGATCTGCCCGTGCGGGACGGTCGAGCTCTGGCACGGCGCGGCGAACGACGACGGCACGTCCCAGCATGTCTCGGACTGGTACTCGCTCTCGCACGTGATCCACGGCTTCCTGTTCTACGGAGCCGCCCATCTCGTGGGGCGGCTGCGGGGCAGGGCGCTCGGCTTCGGGGCGGCGCTGTTCGCCGCCATCTTGGTGGAGGGCGGCTGGGAGCTCCTCGAGAACAGCGCCTTCATCATCGACCGCTACCGCGAGACCACCGCGTCCGACGCCTATGCCGGCGACAGCGTGCTGAACTCGATGGCCGACATCGCCTTCATGGCGCTCGGCTTCTTCGTCGCGCGGCTCGCTCCGGTCTGGACCGTCGTTCTGGCCGCGATCTTCATGGAGCTGTTGGCGCTTTACGTCATCCGGGACAACCTGACCCTCAACGTGCTGATGATCCTGTGGCCGCTCGACGCCGTCCGCGACTGGCAGGCGGCGGTCCGATGAGGCGGCGGGTCGAACGGGACGATCGGAATGAGGGTCTGGAGGCGGCTTCTGGCGGGCGGCGCGCTCCTCGCGCTGTCGGCGCCGGCCGCGGCGCAGGACTGTCCGCCGATCGAGGCGACGCTTGCGGCGGTGATCTCGGAGACGCTCGCCCAACGCGCGGACGTGACCGCGCGGCTATCCTGCCATTTCCCGATCGGGCTCTCGTTCAACTCGACCGCCGTGACGCTCGAGAACGAGGGCTTCGACCTGCTCAACAAGACCGAGCGCAGTTTTCACACCTTCCGCACGCTCGGCGGCGAGGAGTTCGTCTCGCGCCGCTTGATTTCGACGGGCCGCGGCCAAGCCGAGTTCCGCGTCACCGTCGCGATGCAGAACCGCAGGCTCGTGCGGTTTTCCGCGCAGTATCTCGCCGCTCCCCGGTGATCTCAGAGTAGCCGCCCATGCAGACCGCCTTCGCTCCCGAACGTCTCGCGGCCGATCCGCAGCTTGCGTCGTCTGAAAAGATCCTGCGCACCTGCGTGCATTGCGGCTTCTGCACCGCGACCTGCCCGACCTATGTCCTGCTCGGCGACGAGCTCGACAGCCCGCGGGGCCGCATCTACCAGATCAAGGACATGCTGGAGGGCGGCAAGGACGCCACGCCCGAGATCGTCAAGCATGTCGACCGCTGCCTGTCGTGCCTCTCCTGCATGACGACCTGTCCCTCCGACGTGCACTACATGCACCTCGTCGACCATGCGCGCGCCCATATCGAGCAGACCTACCGGCGCCCGCTCGCCGACCGGCTGATGCGCGCGACGCTCGCCTTCGTGCTGCCCCATCCGGGGCGCTTCCGGCTGGCGCTTGCGGCCGCCTGGTTCGCCAAGCCGCTCGCGCCGCTTTTCTCTTCCGTGCCGGCGCTGGCGCGGCTTGGCGCGATGCTGCGGCTTGCGCCCGCAAAGCCCGCGGCGCGCTCCGCGACCGCGAACCAGCGCGTGTTCCCGGCGGCGGGCGAGCGCAAGATGCGCGTCGCCATTCTCCAGGGCTGCGCCCAGGGGGTGCTGGAGCCCGCGATCAATGACGCCGCGATCCGCTTCCTGACGCGACATGGCGTCGAGGTGGTGCAGGCGGAAGGCGAAGGCTGCTGCGGCGCGCTCGTCCATCACATGGGCCGCGAGCACGACTCGCTCGCGAGCGCCCGCCGCAACGTCGACGTCTGGACGCGCGAGATCGAGGCCGGCGGGCTCGACGCGGTGGTGATCACGACGTCGGGCTGCGGCACGACCATCAAGGACTACGGCTTCATGCTGCGCGAGGATCCGGCCTACGCCGAGAAGGCCGCGCGGATCTCCGCGCTCGCCAAGGATTTTTCCGAGGTCGCCATCCGTCTCGGGGTGACGCCCGCCCGCGAGACCGGACAGGCGGTCACCTATCACTCGGCCTGTTCGATGCAGCACGGACAGGCGATCCGCGACGAGCCGAAGGCGCTGCTGAAGGCGGCGGGCTTCCGCGTGAAGGAGCCGGCCGAGGGGCACCTCTGCTGCGGCTCGGCCGGCACCTACAACATCCTCCAGCCCGAGATCGCCACGCGCCTGCGCGACCGCAAGGCCGCCAACATCGCCAGGACCGAGCCCGAGATCGTGGCGGCGGGCAACATCGGCTGCCTCACCCAGCTTCGGCCCGCGCTCGGCGCGCCCTGCGTCCACACCGCGGAGCTGCTCGACTGGGCGACCGGCGGGCCGCTGCCCGAGGCGCTGCAGGGCCGCGTGACGGAGCGGAGGCTCGCGGCGGCGGAGTAAGGCCGGAAACCTTACTGCGAGTTCATGCGGGCGGCCGGCGTTCGGCCAAGATGCGGACACAACTCGGCGCGAGCCTGTCCCGCGTCGATCTTGCGAGGCCCCGGAGGCCCGATCCCATGAACCAAGCCGAACGCGATCTCATCGCGAGCCTGTTCGCCCGCATCAAGCGCACCGAAGGCGCGAGCCGCGACCCGGAGGCCGAGGCCTATATCTCCGACGAGGTCTCGCGTCAGCCGCACGCGCCCTACGCCATGGCCCAGACCGTGGTGGTGCAGGACGAGGCGCTTAAGGCGGCGCAGGCGCGCATCGAGACGCTGGAGCGCGAGCTCGCGCAAGCTCGGACGGAGGCCGCGGATCGCGCGGAGTACGACCGGCGCGGATCGTCCGCGCCGTCGCCCTGGGGCCCGCGCGCCCGGGAGGCGATGGGACGGCCCGACGAGGACGACGAGCGCGACGGCTACGGCCACCGGGACTATGAGCGCCAAGATTATGAGCGGCGGGACGGCTACGACCGTCGCGACGACGACGCCCCGCGCGCGACGCCGGGCGCGCGTCCGAGCTATGGCGGTTCGGGGCTCGCCTACGGGGCGCCGCCCCAGAGTTCAGGGCCGCAGGGCTACCCGCAGCCGAGCGCGCCGCAGCCTCCGCAGGCGGAGGTTTCGCGCGGTGGAGGCGGATTCCTGTCGGGCGCGCTGCAGACGGCCGCGGGCGTGGCCGCCGGCGCGTTGATTTTCCAGGGCGTGCGTTCGCTCTTCGGCGGCGAGGAGGCGCAGGCCGGCGCGGCGGATCAGGCGGCGCGCGCCGCGGGCGGCGGCGCGGCGGACGACGGCGCGGCTGGCGGATCCACTATGGATCAGATCAGCGACCAGTTTTCCGGCTGGTTCGGCGGAACCGACAAGGCGAACGACGACCATCCGCAGCCTGACGGCGACGACGACGATTTCGACGGGGACAGCGGCGGCGACGATCGCTGGATCTGACGTCGTCCATGCAACCGATCGGCCGTTGGGCCGTTTGTCCGACTTCTGGGGGCAGGGCGCTCTGGCTGCGCCGGTCATCGAAGGAGCTCGACGATGACATTTGATCGCGACGGACATCCGCTCGACGCGCGGGACCGCGTCCTTGCTCCCGACGACAGGTTCGAGGAAGCCCTGCGGGCTTTCGCGGCCGCAGATGACGAGACCTCGTCGGACGACGTGGAGGCGTCGAATTTTCTCGACCGGTTTCCGGTCGCCGCGCGAGAGCGCCGGCGGCCGGACGAGGGGTGAGCGAAGCCCGCGGGCCTTACGGGTGGCGGCGGCCGCCCGAGGCCGACGAGATCAGCTTCTCGATCGCCCGCTGGCTGTAGGGCTTGGAGATGAAGGCGACGTCGCGCAGATGCTCGGGCGTCTCGTCGGTCGCCGCGCCCGACACGAAGGCGAAAGGCAAGTTCCGCTCCTTCAGCGACGTCGCGATCTCGTAGGACTTGCCGTCCTCGAGATCGATGTCGAGCAGCGCGAGGTCGAAGGCGCCGCCGAGCGCGCGCTTGGCCTGCTCGATCGACCGGCAGGAGGTGACGTTGGCGTCGGTCCAGCAGCACACGATGGTGGCGAGATCGAGCGCCAGAATGGCGTCGTCTTCAAGAATGAGAACGTTGAACGGCGCCATCAGAAACACTCCGGCGATACGCGACCCAGCGCGTAAACGCGGGCGGAGCCTACTGGTTTCATGGTGACGGCTTCGTGACCCGAAAAAACTGAAAAGTCTTAATGATCGTTAGGGCTTAGGGCAATTTGTTTCATGCAGCCGGCGAATCGTGGGCGGCCTGCATGAAGACCGTAGCGTTCGCCTCCTCCACCATCGCTGGCGCGATGGTCCCCCTCCTCTGCTGCGCGGAGGAGGATCAAGGAAGCGTCGAACCGCGCGCGCGGATCCTCCCCTGCGCTTCGGCGCGGGGGAGGGGGACCATGGGCGAAGCCCATGGTGGAGGGGGCCGGCAGGCGTCGCGATCCGCGATCGCCAGCCGGTCGCGTCACATCACCTTGACGGTCGTGCCGACGCCGACGCGGCCGTAAAGGTCGGTGACGTCGTCATTGGTCATGCGGATGCAGCCCGACGAAACCGCGCGCCCGATGGTCCAGGGCTCGTTGGAGCCGTGGATGCGATAGAGCGTCTTGCCGAGATAGAGCGCGCGGGCGCCCAGCGGATTTTCGGGGCCGCCCGCCATCATCACCGGCAGTTCTGGGCGGCGCTGGCGCATCTCGGCCGGCGGGTACCAGTCGGGCCATTCGCGCTTGGCCGAGATGGTCTCGACGCCCTTCCAGGTGAAGCCTTCCTTGCCGACGCCGACGCCGTAGCGGATCGCGGTGCCGTCGCCCTGCACGAGGTAGAGGTACCGCGTCTTGGTGTTGATCACGATCGAGTTCGCCGGCTCCGGCCCGTCATAGCGCACGGTCGTGCGCGCAAACGCCGGGTCCATGGCGCGCCGGCCTTCGGCCGCGCCCATCGAAGACGGCGGGCCGGCGAGGCGGCGCGGAGAGCGCTCGTAGCTCGGCTCGACCGACTCGTAGGAGTAGTCGCCGTCCTCGTAGTAGCGGCGCACGCGCGTGTCGCGGCCCGAATAGCGGCGCGGCGCGACGTAGTCGTCGCCATAGGCCTGCTCGGCGGCGCGCTCGCGCGCGCTCGGGATGCGGCGGACGCGGCGCTCGTAATAGCGGCCCTCGTCCTCCTCGAAGATGTCTTCGGCGTAGCGGCGGCCGTAATAGACGCGCCGTTCGGAGCGCGACGGGCGATCGTAGGCGTAGCTGTCGCCATAGGACTGGACGCGGCGCGGCTGGGTCTCGCGCGGGACGTAGTCGGGCGCGGGGATCACCACCGGGTCGGCGGAGACCGGCGCCGGCGAGGCCGCCAATACGGCGAGAGCGAGGGCTCCGCAGGCGCAGGCGGCTGCGAAAGCGCGGACGATGTTCAAGACTTTCGGCTCCTCGACAAAAGGCGCGGCCAAAGCGCGCGCCGACACTCCCATGCCCGCCCGCATGATGCGCCGCGGCGGGCCTCGCGCAAGTGCTTGCGCGTATGATCTGTCCGGACTTGGGCGTGCGAGAGCGCAAATCGAGCGCCGTTACGCTTTCGCAGGCTCCTGTCGCCAAATTGCATCGGGGTTTTGAGGGGATCGCGCGGCCTATCACACCGTCGCGATCCGTCCGTCCGGCTTCCTTTGGAACGCGGCCGACACATATGCGTCCCGGGGCCGAGCGATGGCCGGAGGCCGACCGTGACGCCCGAATTCCTGATCCGCGAAGCGACCGACGACGACGGCGAGGCCCTCGCGGCGCTGCTCGCGCGCGAATGGGCCGCCTATGGCGCGACCCTTTCGCAAGCCGAAAACAAGATGCTGGCGCAGCCGGCCTCGGCCTTCGCCGACGCGGGCGGCCGGCTCTGGCTGGTGACGCGCGACGGCGACGTCGCGGGCTCGCTCGGCGTCGCGCCCGCCGCCCGGCCGGGAGAGTTCGAGCTTCGGCTCCTGTGCCTCGAGACCTCGGCCAGAGGGCAGGGGCTCGCCGCGGCGCTTGTGGTCGGCGCCGACGCCTTCGCGGCGGCTTCCGGCGCGGCGCGGCTCGACGCCTGGGTCGACGAGCGTCTCGCCGACGGCGTCGCCTGCCTTGAACGTCAGGGGTTCGTGCGCGATCCGGGCGTGAGGCGGCGCGGCGACGACGAGCGCGCGCTCGACGCGCACTACTCTCGCGAGGTCGCGTCCGAGATCAGCTCACAGCCTTCCGAAGATCGCCCAGCCGCCGGCGGGTGACCTGCCACGAGCCGAAGCCGAGCCGTCCCTCGATCTCGCCCTGGGCCGAGCGCCACAGCGGCAGCGCGGCGTCGAGCGCCTCCTGGCCCTTCGGGGTGAGCGCCGGCTTGCGGCGCCCGTTCATGCCCTTGAGCGGCGAGACCAGCCCCTCCTTGCGAAGGAGCTGGAGGTTGCGCACCAGCGTGGTCCGCTCGATGTCGATGAGGTCGGCGAGATCCGTGATCGAGATGGCCTCGCCGGCCTCGATCGCGGCCAGCAGCACGAACTGCGTGCCTTTCAGCCCGGACGGGCGCAGCGCCTCGTCGTAGAAGCGCGTCACCGCGCGGGCGGCCATCCGCGTGTGCGAGCAGGCGCACATGTTGTGAATGTCGAGAATTTCATCGCGGGTCGGCATTTTGTGAAGATCGCCGGTGGTCGTTCGTAAATCAAGTGTTCCGGGCGTCGCAGAGGAGCGCGCAGGCTTCACGTCCGCAAATGCGCGAATTCGTGAACCGACTACGACTTTGGTCGAGAGATCAGCGCTCTAGCCTTACCGGTCGACCGCCGCCGACCCCCACGGCGGCTCCCATCGCCACGGAGGCTCTCCCATGACCACCCGCCGAACCTTTATCGCCGGCGCCGCAGCAGGCGTCGCCGCGGGCGCAGCGCTAGCGGCCGTGGCGGCCGCTCCGGCGGCGGCGCAGAACCTGCGGCCGCTCCCCATGAACAAGCCGGGCGGCCGCTATCGCCCGCCGATGCGGGTCGGCATGGGCGGCACGCAGGTCTGCGGCAACTTCTTCCCCACCGGCCCCGAAAAGGCCGCCGCCGCGCTCGAGAGCGCCTGGGCGAACGGCGTCCGCTACTACGACACCTCGCCCTGGTACGGCCTGGGACTGAGCGAGCGTCGCTTCGGCGCCTTCCTGCAGGACAAGCCGCGCGAGGACTACGTGATCTCGACCAAGGTCGGCCGGCTGCTGAAGCCTGACCAGTCGGTCGCGGGCTCCAAGGTCGGCAATTGGGCCGAGGTGCCGCCCTTCAAGCACGTCTACGACTACACGGCGGAAGGAACCCGCCGCTCGATCGAGGACAGCCTGCAGCGCCTCGGGATCGCCTCGCTCGACATCGTGTTCATCCACGACCTCTCGCCCGACAACAAGGATCTCGGCGACTACGCGGCCAAGCTCGAGGAAGCCAAGAAGGGCGCGATGCCCGAACTCACCCGCATGCGCGAGCAGGGGTTGATCAAGGCCTGGGGGCTGGGGGTGAACACGCTGGAGCCGGCGCTCGCGGCGTTCGAGGCCGCAGATCCCGACATCATCCTGTCGGCGACGCAGTATTCGCTGATCAAGCACGAGGACGCGCTGAAGCGCCTGATGCCGCTCGCCGAAAAGCGCGGCGCCTCGGTGGTGGTGGGCGCGCCCTTGAACGCCGGCTTCCTCGCCGGCAAGGCGCGCTACGACTACGCCGGCAAGATCCCGGCTGGGGCGCTCGAGAAGCGCGCCAGGATCATGGAGATCGCGGCCCGCCACGCAACCGACATGCGCACCGTGGCGCTGCATTTCGCGGCCGCCCATCCGGTGGTCTCGGCCATCATCCCGGGCGCGCGCGACGCCGCGCAGGCGGCCGAGAACGCCGGCTCGATGCGTATGACGCTCGCGCCCGAAATCTGGCGCGAGCTGCGCGAGGCCAAGATCATCTCGACCGACGCCCCGGTGCCGGAGGCGTAAGGGTCTGTCGCGCCGCCGTCATCGGGGCGGCCGATAGTGGACGGGGGAGCGCGCCGCATTAACCGCGCGGCGCGCTCCGCAAAAATCCTCGGCCCGCGCGCCTCTCGCGGCCTTGACTCTGACCGCCTCCGTTCGTATCTCGCCGACGCGCTGGCACTCTCTCTTCGGGAGTGCTAACAGCGCCGGCGGCCCGGCCGTCACGAGCCTTGAGTTTTCAGAAGCAGACGCCGCTTCAAGAGGATAATCCCCATGAACTTCCGTCCGCTGCACGACCGCGTGGTCGTCCGCCGCCTCACCGCCGAAGAGAAGTCGAAGGGCGGCATCATCATCCCCGACACCGCCAAGGAAAAGCCGCAGGAAGGCGAAGTCGTCGCCGTGGGCCCGGGTGCCCGTGACGACGCCGGCAAGCTCGTCGAGCTCGACGTCAAGGCCGGCGACAAGATCCTGTTCGGCAAGTGGTCCGGCACCGAAGTCAAGATCGACGGCGAAGAGCTGCTGATCATGAAGGAGTCGGACATCATGGGCGTGATCGCCTGATTTCCGGATCGTGAATTCCAGCCGGCGAGGCGCGGAACGATCCGCAGCCAGCCGGTTTCTTCTGAACCCCGTTTCAAGGAACTGAGAACATGGCTGCGAAAGAGGTACGGTTTTCCGCCGACGCCCGCGAGAAGATGCTTCAGGGCGTCGACATCCTCGCCAATGCGGTGAAGGTCACGCTCGGCCCGAAGGGCCGCAACGTCGTGATCGAGAAGTCCTTCGGCGCTCCGCGCATCACCAAAGACGGCGTGACCGTCGCGAAGGAAATCGAGCTCGAGGACAAGTTCCAGAACATGGGCGCGCAGATGGTGCGCGAAGTGGCCTCGAAGACCAACGATCTGGCCGGCGACGGCACCACCACCGCCACCGTTCTGGCCCAGGCGATCGTCCGTGAGGGCGCCAAGTCCGTCGCCGCGGGCATGAACCCGATGGATCTGAAGCGCGGCGTCGATCTCGCCGTCTCCAAGGTCATCGAGCACCTCAAGGCCTCGTCGAAGAAGATCGCGACCTCGGCCGAAGTCGCCCAGGTTGGCACGATCTCGGCCAACGGCGACAAGGAAGTCGGCGACATGATCGCCCACGCCATGCAGAAGGTCGGCAACGAGGGCGTCATCACGGTCGAGGAGGCCAAGAGCCTCGAGACCGAGCTCGAAGTCGTCGAGGGCATGCAGTTCGACCGCGGCTACCTCTCGCCGTACTTCATCACCAACGCCGAGAAGATGATCGCGGACCTCGAGGATCCCTACATCCTCATCCACGAGAAGAAGCTCTCGGGCCTCCAGGCGATCCTGCCGGTTCTCGAAGCCGTCGTGCAGTCGGGCAAGCCGCTCGTCATCATCGCCGAGGACATCGAGGGCGAGGCGCTCGCCACGCTCGTCGTCAATAAGCTCCGCGGCGGCCTCAAGGTCGCGGCCGTGAAGGCTCCGGGCTTCGGCGACCGCCGCAAGGCGATGCTCGAGGACATCGCGATCCTGACCAACGGCCAGGTGATCTCCGAGGACCTCGGCATCAAGCTCGAGAACGTGACCCTCGACATGCTCGGCCGCGCCAAGAAGGTGACGCTCGAGAAAGAGAAGACCACGATCGTCGACGGCGCCGGCGAGAAGTCGGCCATCGAGGCCCGCGTCGGCCAGATCAAGGCCCAGATCGAGGAGACCACCTCGGACTACGACCGTGAGAAGCTCCAGGAGCGTCTCGCCAAGCTCGCGGGCGGCGTCGCGGTGATCCGCGTCGGCGGCGCGACCGAGATCGAGGTCAAGGAGAAGAAGGACCGCATCGACGACGCCCTCAACGCGACCCGCGCGGCCGTGGAAGAAGGCATCGTCCCGGGCGGCGGCGTGGCTCTGCTGCGCGCCAAGGCGTCGATCCGCGACATCAAGAACGAGAACTCGGACATCCAGGCCGGCTTCAACATCGTGCTGAAGGCGCTCGAGGCTCCGATCCGTCAGATCGCGACCAACGCCGGCGTCGAAGGTTCGATCGTCGTGGGCAAGCTGCTCGAGACCGACAAGGCGACCTCGGGCTTCAACGCCCAGACCGAAGAGTACGTCGACATGATCGAGGCCGGCATCGTCGACCCGACCAAGGTCGTGCGCACCGCCCTTCAGGACGCGGCTTCGGTCGCGGCGCTGCTCATCACCACCGAGGCGATGGTGGCCGAGCTTCCGAAGAAGGACGCCGGCGCCCCCGCGATGCCGGGCGGCGGCATGGGCGGCATGGACTTCTGAGGACGTCCATAAAAGCCGCCCATCACCAAGAGTGGTGAAGTCGGGCAAGCCCGACTTCACAGGCGGCATGGACTTCTGATGAATTCTTTCCCGAGCGAATGACGAAGGCCACGGAGCGATCCGGGGCCTTTTTCTTTACCGCCTCACGCCCGTCAGGCTGAAGGACGCGGGCGCGCCGAAGGTGCGGCGGAAGTCGTGCGCGAAATGGGGCTGGTCGGAAAAGCCGGCCGCATGGGCCGCCTCGGTGAGGTTCGCGCCGCCGATCACCGCGCCGATCGCGCGGCGCATGCGCGTCCAGGCGCGGTAGCGGCGGAACGGCACGCCGGCCTCTTCGGCGAAGAGATGCTGAAGGCGCGACGGAGACAGCGAGACCGCAAGGGCGGCGTCGGCCAATGACAGGCGATCGTTGGCCTCGAGCAGCCCGATCGCCGCCGCGACCCGCGGATCGATGCTCCGCCGCGCGCGTCGCCCGCCGAAGTCCAGAACGTCGTCGAGCGCCTCGCCGGCCCAGGCCGCGCTGTCGCGGTCCTCGTGCAGGCGCCGGACCAGCGAGATCACGTTCGAGCGGCCGACGAGCGCGGCGCCCGTCTCCTCGACGTCGCGCATCAGCGGACGGAAGGCGTCCGCCCCCGCGACGCTCGGCTCGACATAGAGCACGGCGATCGGATCCATCCCGACCCGCAATTCGTGGACGACCCCGGCCGGGACCATCGCGGCCTCGCAGGCGCGCCACGGTCCGTCCGCGATCCGGACGCCGAACGGGCCGCCGAGGCTCGACAGGAACACCGGCGCGCCGTGCTGGTGCGGGGCGTTGTAGTCGAGCGGGCCGACGAACAGGGTTCGGGCGGCGTCGACCCGCCACAGCGGGCCGGGGCCGGCAGCCGGTTCGTACAAGCGCGCAGCGCCCATGGAGGCTAGCGTCTCCTAATCGGGCGCCCGACCAAGAGGCGCCGCGG
Source organism: Chenggangzhangella methanolivorans (assembly GCF_042648545.1). NCBI lineage: Bacteria > Pseudomonadati > Pseudomonadota > Alphaproteobacteria > Hyphomicrobiales > Methylopilaceae > Chenggangzhangella > Chenggangzhangella methanolivorans. The sequence goes on along the minus strand of NZ_JBHRXS010000015.1, from coordinate 123,197 downwards.
GGAGACGCTAGCCATGGCCCGGACCCAAGTCATCCTGTCCAGACGGAGGGTTCTGACGGCGGCCGGCGCCGCGCTCGCCGCACCCGCGATCCTGCGCCAAGCCTCGGGGCCGGCCGAGGCCGCGCCGGCGCGGCCCGAGACGCCGCTGTTCCGCCGCCTGCGGCTCGGGACGCTCGACCTCGTCGTCCTGTCCGACGCGAGCGTGATGATCGACGGGCCCTGGCCGATCGTGGGCGAGGACCGGCCAAAGGAAGAGGTCGAGCGGCTGATGCGCGACAGCCTTCTGCCGCCCGCGCGTTTCCGGCCGGGCTTCAGTCCCGTGCTGATCGACGACGGGCGGACCCGCACGCTGATCGACGCCGGCAACGGCGCGGACGGCTTCGTCCCGCGGCCGGCCGGCGGCCGCCTGGTCGAGGCGCTGGCGGGCGCCGGCTATTCTCCCGGCGACATCGATCTCGTGGCGCTGACCCACGCCCATGTCGACCACATCGGCGGCCTTCTCGACGGCGGCGCGCCGGCCTTCCCGAACGCACGCGTCGCGATCGGCGAGATCGAGCGCGCCTTCTGGAAGAACCCCGCGCGGCTCTCCGCGCCGGAAGGCTCGAACGAGCTGAAGTCCGCAAAGCTCTTCGCCAGGACGATCGAGGCGCTCGGCGACCGGCTGGATGTGGTGAAGCCGGGCCAGGAGGTCGTCGCCGGCGTCTCGGCGCTCGGCGCCTACGGCCACACGCCCGGGCATCTCGCCTTCCATGTCGAGAGCGGGGGGCGGCGGCTGCTGGTTTGGGGCGACTGCGCGCATCACGAGGTCGCCTCGCTCGCCCATCCCGAATGGAGCGCGTTCTTCGACATGGACAAGGAGCAGGGCCGGGCGACGCGCGCGAAGATCTACGACATGGCCGCGGCCGAGCGGCTGCCCGTGCTCGGCTATCACACGTCGTTTCCCTCGCTCGGCTTCGTCACGCGCGAGGGGACGGGCTACCGCTGGGTTCCGGAGAGCTATCAGTTCGCGGAATGACGTCAGACCGTTCGCCCCTCACGCCGTCGGCGCGAAGCTGAACCGGCCGACGATCGGATAGGCGAACAGCGTGTCCTCGATCTTCGCTCCGCCGCCGATGTTGTGCACGACGAGCGGGCGCCCGCCTTCGCTTCGGCGCGCGGTGACGATCGCGATGTGGGGCAGGTTTCCGGGCAGCCGCTGGGTGACGAGATCGCCCGGGCGATAGTCCGTCCCGGCCTGCGTCGCGGGCTTTTCGGCGCCGCGGCGGCGGAAGAACGTCTCGAGGTTCGGCACCCGCCGGTGGTCGATGTTGCGGTCGGGCCGGCTCATGCCCCAGAGCCTGGGATAGGACGCGAAGGCGGCGCGCATGTCGCCGTTGACGAGCGCCTGCAGGTCCGTGCCGAAGGCGGAGCGATAGGCCCGGATCACGACGTCGGTGCAGACGCCCCGCTCCGGGGGCACGTCGCCGCCCGGGAAGGCGAGGCGGACATAGGCCGGATCGTAGATGGTGGTGACGCCGACCTGCGCTTCGGCCGCGGCGAGGAGACGGGCCCGCCAGTCGTCCCGGCCGGGATCTGCGAGCGCGCGCGAGGCGGCGGCGAGGCACGGCAGCGCGGCCAGAAAGGCGCGTCGGTCCAAGGTCATCCCGAAAACCCCCGAGGCTTCGGCGTCGATTGACGCCGCCGATCCGGGCGGTTGTTCGGCCGAAATGGGGAAGGCCCCGGACGCAGGCTTTCGCGCCGGGGCCTTCGATCGTCGTCCGGTTCGCGGCCTTCAGCCGGCCTGGGGCTCGAGCGTCGGCTCGGCGCCGAGCTTGTCGCGCCAGTAGCCGCGGATCTTCTCCACCGTTTCGGGCGGCAGCGGCACGTAGCCGAGCTCGGCAGCGACGGAGTCGCCGCGTTCGAAGCCCCAGTTGAAGAAGGCGAGCGCCGCGGCGGTCCCGGTCGCGACGGGCCTGGCGTCCGGCACGAGCGCGAAGGTCGTCACCACGATCGGGTAGGCGGCCGCGCCCGGCGCGTCGACCAGCGAGACGCCGAAGTCGTTCGCGGCGTTCCACGGGGCGTTCGCGGCGGCGGCCTGGAAGCCCTCGGCGCTCGGCGCCACGAAGGCGCCGGCGGCGTTCTTCAACGACGCGACCGTGAGGCCGGCCTTCCGGGCGGTGGCGAGGTCGAGATAGCCGATCGAGTTCGGCGTGCGGGAGATCATCTCCGCGACGCCGCCGTTGCCGCGGGCCGGACGGCCCACCGGCCACTCGACCGTCTGGCCGGCGCCGACCGTCTTCCAGCCTTCGCTGATCTTCGCGAGATAGCTCGTGAAGGCGAAGGTCGTGCCCGAACCGTCGGAGCGGCGCACCGGACGGATTTCGTCGGCGGGCAGCGCGAGGTCGGGGTTGAGCGCCTTGATGGCGGGATCCGACCAGGTCTTGACCTTGCCGAGATAGATGTCGGCGATGAGTTCGCCCGAAAGCTTCAGCGCGCCTTGGCTGACGCCCGGAAGATTGACGGCCGCGGCGACGCCGCCGACCACGATCGGGAACTGCGCGACGCCGTACTGTTTCGCCTCTTCGGGCGAGAGCGGAACTTCGCTCGCGCCGAAGTCGACCGCGCGGTCCTTGATGCGCATGACGCCGGCCATCGAGCCGGAGGCCTCGTAGTCGAGCCCGCCGGAGGGCTGGGACTCGGCGGTCCACTGAGAGCGCAGATTGTCCTGGTTCCAGCGGTTGAGGAGCGGCTGGACCAGCGTGGAGCCCGAGCCGGTGACGGTCTGGGCGTGGGTCGGCGTGGCGACGAAGAGGGCTGCGGCCATCGCGGCGAGCGCCGCGCGGCTGGCGAGCCGAAGAGTTCGGAGGCTCATGGGTTTTCTCCAGATCGAACGGGAGGCGCGCCGGCCCTTGCGGACCGGCGCGCCTGGCGTCGTCAGGCCGGGACCGGCGCGGCGCCGAAGCCGCCGACTTCACGGGCCGCCGCGGCTTCCGCCGGGACGGCGCGCGAGACCGAGCGGCGCTCGGCGTCGATGCGTTCGATCAGGAAGTAGGCGCGCTCGGCGCTGCCGAGCAGCGCGAGGATCGCGCCGCGCTCGACCCACGGCAGCGAGCCGTTGAGGCGAAGCGCTTCGGCGCGGAGCTCGCCGAGCTGGGCGACGCGGGGCGCCGCTTCCGCCGAGAGGTTGTCGCGGCGGGCGCTCGCGGGGTCGGCGACAATGCGCATGGCGTCGCTCACCTGGTCCAGCAGGCGGTCGACGAGCGGGCGGCCCTTCTCGCCGAAGGGCTGGCGCTCGACGCGGCGGGCGATCTGGTAGAGCGCCTCGCCGAGGCTTGCGGTGTAGTCCTCTTCCTCGATCAGGCTCGCGACGAGATCGGCCCGCTCATAGGGCATCTCCGCCTTGAACTGACCCGAGGTGTAGGCGCGGATGTCGCGGTTGAGCAGGTCGAGCTGGTTGTAATGGACCTCGACCTTCTCCGGGGCGCCTTCCTTGCCGCGGGCGATGTCGATGAACTTGAGCGCGCCTTCGAGGTAGCGGGCGTTCTCGGCCAGGATCGCGGCGACGGCGGTCGAGGGAGCGTTGGCCGCCTCGGCGGTCAGGTGCTTCGGCGTCGAGTAGTCCTCGACGTCGTCGAGCGAGGAGGCGCCGACCTTCATCAGCACGCGTTCGAACACGCCCACGAAGGGGTAGAGCAGGACGACGTTGAAGATGTTGAAGAAGGTCGAGTAGAGGCCGATCGCGACGGGGACGAGCGGGTAGGTCTCCTTGCCCTTGACCATGACGGGCGCGCCCGGATCGCCGCCGAACCACTGCATGACGTAGGTCAGCACGTCCATCGAGACGAAGAACAGCGGGATGGTCACCATCACGCCGATCAGGTTGAAGGATATGTGGGCGTAGGCTGCTCGCTTGGCGTTCTTCGACAGGTTGAGCGAGGCCATCCACGAGGTGATGGTGGTGCCGAGGTCGGCACCGAGCGAGAAGGCGACGGCGGTCTTCCAGTCGATGATGCCGGCGGCGCCGAGGCCCATCACGATGCCGATCGTGGCCGAGGACGAGTGGATCATCGCGGTGACGCCGGCGGCGATCAGCACGCAATAGAGCAGGTTGACGTAGGAGTCGGCCTTCAGCGACGAGATGATCGACATCACCTCGGGCATGGAGCGCAGCGGCTTGAGGCCGCCGGTCATCAGGTTGAGGCCGTAGAAGATCAGCGAGAAGCCGATGCAGGCGAGCGCGATGTTCTTCACCTTGTCGGTCTTGGCGAAGATGTAGAGCAGCGCGAAGAGGCCCGCGAACAGCAGTCCGAGCGGCCCGAGCGGCAGCGCGATTAGGCCGTTGCCGAGCGTCGTGCCGATGTTGGCGCCCATGATCACCGAGATCGCGGGGCGGAGGCCGACGACGCCGGCGTTGACGAGGCCGACGACCATGACGGTCATGGCGGTCGAGGACTGGATGACGCCGGTGATGAGCGTGCCGGCCACGACGCCCTTGGCGGGGGTGCCGGCGAACTTGGCGAGCATCGCCCGCATCTTGTTGACGGCGAGCGACTGGATGCCGTTCGACATGAATTCCAGGCCGAGCATAAAGATGCCCAGGCCGCCGATGACCGGCACGATGATTTGCGTAAATATGTCGACTTGTTGCATTCGACGCTCTCCAGGCTGTTTGAAGCCGTGCAGCCGCGCGCAACCGCCGCGCTGGTCGAACGACCGGCGCGGAGGCGGTGAGGCGTCTGTCTACGGCAGGTGTTCGCGCGATTAATTGGCGCTTTACCTAAAATTAGGCTATTTAGCGCCCATGACGGTCCGATGACGGCGGTCATTGGCGAGTAAATCGCTGATTTCTTCTTGTTTTCGTTGAAAATACAGGGCCGCGGACCGCCCTCTCCAGCTCGGATTGACGGCTGGATGACAGCCGCTCCCGCCTGTCGATCGGCTGTCGAGGAATGCGGTCCCAAGAACTTCTTATGAAGCCGTCGCCGATAACATTTTCGTGAGCTTCTACTGACGAAGACGCGCCGCGCTAGCCGGCGCCGGCCTCGGCGAGGAACAGCCTCAGCGCCGGATTGAGGTTCGCCGGGCGCCAGGCGACCACATGCTCGATCTGCGGCGCGTCGACGAGGTCGCGATAGACGACGTTGGCGACGCCGAGCTTCCGCATCGACGACGGCGTCACGGCGACGCCGAGGCCTTCCGACACGAGGCTCACGATCGTCTGCTGAAGCTGAGCCTCGAGGCGCGCCGTCGGCTCGAAGCCGCCGCGCCGGCAGAAGCCGGTGATGGCCTCGCGCAGCGACGGCGTCGTCTCCGCCGGGGCGATGATGAGCGGGACGCCGCCGAGATCCTCCGGCGCGATCTCGACCTTCAGCGCGAGCGGATGGTCGGACGGCGCGGCCAGGCAGAGCGCCTCGCGATGGATGACGCGCGCCTCCAGCCCGCCGACGCCGCCCACGTCGAACATGATGCCGGCGTCGAAGCGCCCGCTCTTCACGGCCTCCTCGAGATCAGGCGGCAGGAGCTCGCGGAGTCTTAGCGCGACCCTCGGATGCTTGGCGGTGAAGCGCCGCGCGAGCGCGGGCAGGACCGTGTAGGCCGAGGACATCATGAAGCCGATCGAGAGCTCGCCAAGCTCGCCTCGATCCGCCATCCGCGCGTTCTCGCAGGCCTGGTCGAAGGCCGCGATCGTGGTCCGGCAGTCCTCGAGAAAGCGCTGTCCGGCGAAGGTGAGCGAGGCCTGCCGGGAATGGCGCTCCAGCAGCCGCACGCCAAGCTCGGCTTCGAGCGAGGCGATCTGCCGGCTGAGCGGCGGCTGGCTCATGCGCAACCGCTCCGCGGCGCGCCCGAAATGCAGCGTCTCGGCCAGGGCCACGAAATAGCGCATCTGCCGGATGTCGATCATGATGCCGATAAGGTATGGATGCGCCTTGGAATGGTATTAGATCATACCCAAAGGGCTTGGTAGAGGTCGCAGACGCCTCCTCACGCTTCCGGCAGCCGCCTTGCTCTCGACCCTTTCGATCGTCGTCCCGATTTTCGTGCTGATCTTCGCCGGCTGGCTCGCGCGGCGGCTGGACGTGCTCGGTCCCGGGGCGACGCGCGAACTCAACCGCTTCGTGGTCTATCTCGCGCTGCCGGCGCTGCTGTTCGACATCGTGGCCCACGCCCGTCCGGAAGACATCTGGCGGCCGGGTTTCGCGGCGGCCTTCGGGCTCGGCGTCGCGGTCATCTTCTGCCTCACGGTCGCGCTTCGCCTGCGCCGCCCGCGGCATCTGGCGGATGCGGCCATCGACGGGCTGAACGCGGCCTACGCCAATGTCGGCTACATCGGCTTTCCGCTCGTTCTCGTCGCGATCGGGCGGGAGGCGCTCGCGCCGACGCTGGTCGCGAGCCTCATCACCGTCTGCGGGGTGTTCGCGGTCGCGATCGTGATGATCGAGGTCGGCCTGCAGACGGAGCGCAACCGCGGACGGCTGATCGTGAAGGTCAGCGGGTCGCTGGCCAAGAACCCGCTCCTCGTCGCGCCGGCGCTCGCCGCGGTCTTCCCCGTTTTCGGCCTCATTCTTCCGGGGCCCGCCGACACGTTCCTGAAGCTGCTCGGCGGGGCGGCGTCGCCCTGCGCGCTGGTGGCGCTCGGGCTGTTCCTCGCCGCCAAGCGCGAGCCGACGCAGCGCGACGACCGGGCGGTCGCGGCGATCGTCGCCCTCAAGCTGCTGGGCCAGCCCGCGGTCACCTGGGTCCTGGCCACGATGGTGTTCGGCCTGCCGGCGCCGCTCACCCACACGGCCGTGCTGCTCGCGGCGCTGCCCACCGGCACCGGGCCGTTCATGCTCGCCGAGTTCTACGGGCGGGAGGCGAACCTGACGTCGAGCGTCGTGCTGGTCTCGACGGTTCTGTCGGTGGTCACGATCAGCGCCTATCTCGCGCTCGTGGCGTGAACGAAGAAAGGCCCCGGACGCATTTTGCGCCGGGGCCTTTCGCGCGCTCAGGAGGCGGATTTCGCGAAGATCAGTTCGCCGCGGCGGTCTTGCCCGTCGCGACGTCGGTGACCGAGCCGTCCTCGAGGCTGATCCGGTAGAGCTCCTTCACGACGTTGCCGGAAAACTGCAGCTCGACGATCGAGACCGTCTTCAGAGTCACGGGGAAGCCCTCGGGGAGGATCGCGTTGTAGGCCGCCGCGGTCTCGTCCATCGGGGCCTGGAACTTCGAGAACGGCTCCATGGAGTAGACGAGGGTGTTGTGCGGATTGTGCGAGGCGGTCGCCTTGCCGTCCTTCCGACGCTCTCCCTCTGAGCTACAAAGCCGACTTCGTCTGGCGGAACACGGGGCCGCAAGGCGGTCCGCGCCAGCCGGGCCATAAAACCCGGACACAAGGCCTCGCGAAGGCCGCGGCTTATGGCGCAACCGCCGGGCGAGCGCAACCCCTGTTTTGAAAAATTCTAAAACACGAGGCGATGAACGCGCCCGCCGTCGTCAGGCCGCCTGTTCGGCCATGAGGTAGAGGCCGAGCGCCAGCATCCCGACGAAGAAGACGGTGCGGAACGTCGTGGGCGAGATGACCGCCCGAAGCCTCTGCCCGAGCCACATTCCGAGCCCGGCCGGTGCGAGCGCCGCGACGGAGCCGAGCGCCATATGGGCGTCGAGCGCGCCGTGCGCCATGAGCCCGACCGCAAGCGCGGTGGTCGACACCGTGAACGACAGGCCGAGCGCCTGGACGAGGTCGTCCTTGTCGAGCCCGAGCGCCTGCAGGAACGGCGCGGAGGGCATCACCGAAACCCCGGTCGCGCCCGTGACCACGCCGGTGACGAAGCCGACCGGAGGTCCGGCCCAGCGTTCGGCCGAGGCTCCGAGCGACAGGCGCTTTCCCGAGAGGCCGAAGGCGGCGTAGAGCGTCAGGATCGCGCCGAGGCCGACGACCGCGTAGCGGGCGTTGTCGCCCGAGAGCGTTCCGGCGGTGATAACCGTCGCGATCGCCACCGCCGCCATCATCGGCCAGAAGCGCTGCATCGCGCCGGCCGGATCGGGGCCGGCCGACAGCTGCCAGACATTCGTCACGAGCGAAGGGACGAGCATCAGCGCCGCGGCTTCGCCGGGGGCGGCGACGGTCGCGAGCAGCCCCATGGCGACGGTGGGCAGGCCCATGCCGGTCACGCCCTTCACCACGCCCGCGAGCACGAAGGTCAGGAACATGAAGAGGGCGAGGGACATTGTGAGCTCTGGCATGGGGCGAGCTTGATCCCGCCGCGGCGCCGGGCGCAATCTGGACCTCGCGGCGTCAGCCTTCGGAAACTCCGAAGCCAATCGAGGAGCCGCCCATGCGCTTCGACCTGCCGGACCTTCGCCTCTTCGTCCATGTCGCCGAGACCGGCAGCATCACCGCGGGGGCGTTGCGCGCCAATCTCGCGCTCGCCTCGGCGAGCGAACGGGTGAGGGCGATGGAGACCTACGCCGGCGCCGCGCTCGTCGAGCGGCTGCACCGCGGCGTCGCGCTCACGCCCGCCGGCCGCGCGCTGCTGCACCACGCCCGCGAGATTCTCGAGCGCCACGAGCGGCTTGGGGCCGAGCTCGCGCGTTTCGGATCGGGGCTGAGGGGCCATGTGCGCATGGTCGCCAACACCACGGCGATCGCCGAGCATCTGCCCGAGCCGCTCGCCGCGTTCCTCGCCGCCCACCCGCATGTCGACGTCGATCTCGAGGAGCGTCTGAGCCGCGAGGTGTTCGAGGCGGTGGCGGCGGGGCGCGCCGAGGTCGGGGTCGCGTCCGACCAGGTCGATTGGGGCGAGCTCGACACCCGCACGTTCCGCCGCGATCAGCTCGCCATGGTGGCGGCGCGCGACCATCCGCTTGGCGGCCTGAGACGCGTCGCCTTCTCCGAGACGCTCGCCTACGAGCATGTCGGGCTCGGCGCGGGCGCCGCGCTTCAGGACTATCTCGCCGGGCAGGCGCGGCGGCTCGGCGCGACCATGTCGCTGCGCATCCGGGTGCGCGGCTTCGTGGCGGTGTGCCGGATGGCCGAACAGGGCGTCGGCGTCGGCATCGTGCCGGCGATCACGGCGCGGCGCGCGCGGCGGTCCATGGCGATCCGCGTCGTGCCGTTGTCCGACCCCTGGGCCGCCCGCGCGCTCGTGGTGGCGACGCGGCGCGGCGCGCTGACGCCCTACGCCGCGGCGCTCGTCGCCTGGCTCGCGGACGGGCCGGGGGCGGGCGAGGCTACTCGAACGTCACGGTCGTCTTGTTCGGCGCGATGATCGCGCCGAGCTCGGCCGCGTCCCAATTGGTGAGGCGCACGCAGCCGTGGCTCGAGGTCTTGCTGATCTCGGAGGGCTCCGGCGTGCCGTGGATGCCGTAGGTCGGCTTGGTGAGGTCGATCCACATCGAGCCCACCGGCCCATTCGGCCCCGGCGGCAGCACGAGGCGGCGGCGGTTCTTGCCCTGCTGGAAGTTCTTCTTCGGGTCGTAGATGTAGTGCGGATTCGGGAACGCCTTCGTCACCTTCATCGCGCCCGACGGCGAGGGCGTGTCGGGCGAGCCGATGGTGGCGGGAGCGGCGATCAGGATCTTGCCCGTATCGTCATAGGCGCGGAGCTCCCCCTCCTTCTTGTCCACCACGATCCGCGCCGCGCGGCCCGTCGGCGCCGCGCCGGTCTCGGCGACCAGCAGACGCGCGCCGGCCGCGCCGAAGTCGGCGCCCGGGTTCATCGCCTTCAGGAAGCGCTCGTCCATGTGGAAGCGCTCGGCCAGCATCTCGGCCGCGTCGCGGAAGCCGATCTCCTTCATCTTCGCGAGCTTGGCGTAGTCCTTCGGCAGCGGCTTTCCGACATAGCGGCCCCCGACGTCCTCCCGGGTGAGCTCGTAGACCCTGGTGGCCTTGCCCTGGTCCACGGAGAGCGCGCGCCAGAACGGCTCGTCGATCCCGCCCTCGATCGGCATCGCGCGCATGATGCGGAAGGCGCGCACGGCCTTCTTCAGATTGTCGCCGTCGCGCCCGTCGATGACGCCGGGCGAGGCGTGGGCGCGGTCGAGCAGGATCTGGACGCGGATGAGAAACGCGTCGGGCGGCGCGTTGCGGCGGGCCTTCTCGGTCTCGGCCTTTTGCTTCAGCGCTTCCGCCCGCGCCTTGCGCGCGGCGCGGGAGCGGCCTTCGGCGGTCTCGAGCGCCTTGGCCAGCCGATCGTCCTCGGCGGCTTGAGCGTCCATGCGGGCGCGCCAGTCCTCGAAGCGCGCCGCGTCGATGTCGGCCTCGGAAGGCGGCGGAGGAGGCGGCGGCGGCGCGCCATACGCCGCCACGGGGGCGAGGAGCGCCGCGACGAGAACGAAGCGTGCCAGAAACGTCATGCGACCGCCGTCCGATGCGTCCGGCCGCGGGGGCCGCGCCGGAACGACCCTCCGGCGAAAGCCGCAAGGTCTTACCGTCTTCACACGCGCCGAGGGGACGGCGCCCTGCGGCGCCGCGACCGCAAAGCCGCCGTCGTTTAGCTTAAATGATGCATTTCCTCCGGTTTCGATCCCGCTCAGGCTATCGTGACCGGACGACGCGCGCCGCGGACCGTCGATGGTCTAGAAGAAGCGCCGGATCGGGGATGCGTATCGGAGTCTTCGGACTATGAGTTCCAGAATGGGCCGCAGGCGGCTCTCCTTCGCGGCGCTGGCGGGACTGGCGATCGCAGCCGCAGCGCCCGCCGCAGCCGAGCCGGCGCGGGACGAGGCGACGGGCCTCTCGGTCGAGCCGCCGGCCGGATATGCGGTCCGCAAGGCCGAGGGCGATCCGCGCTACGCCGTGGTCTACGCCGTGCAGAAGCAGGGCGAGGAGGACACCGGCTGCAAGATCGCGTTCCAGCCGACGCCGCCGACCGCCGGCTCCCCCGCGCTCAGCCAGGACGACATCAACGCCTTCACCCGCAAGAAGGAATGGACCGACCTCGTCCGCGCCACGCTCGCGCTGCGCTACGAGGTCGCGGCCGTGGAGCCGTTCGAGCATCAGGGCCTGATGGGCGCCGAGGTGGTGGCCGACTTCAAGCCCGTCGAGGGCGAGGAGAAGCCGCCGGAGGTGCGCTCCTATCTCGTCGTGATGGACACGCCGAAGGGCCGCACCACGATCGTCTGCGTCGGTGACAAGGCCGGCTTCGCCGCGCGGCGCGGCGAGTTCGAGGCGATCGCCCGCTCGGTCACTCCGCCGCGCTGAGCCTTCGGGTTACGATGACGTGATCCCCTGACCGCAAGCCTTAGCCGCGCGGGCCGCGGGGCTGTATAGGGTGGCGGGAGCGGGATCCTCCGCGGGCTGCGACAGCGGGGCATCAAGCCGACATGACCGATCGTCCCGAGGCTTCGCGGCCCGACCGGTGCGCGATCGCGCTCTATGACCGCTTCACCCATGGCGAGATGAGCCGCCGCGAGTTTCTCGACCGGCTCGCTCTGCTCGCAGGCACCGCCGCAGGCGCCTCGGCGCTGCTCTCGAGCCTCTCCAACGACTACGCCCGCGCCGCGATCGTCGCGCCGGACGACCGGCGGCTCGCGATCGACCGCGTCTCCTACGACGCCGCCGACGGCAAGATCTCGGGCCTGCTCGCCCGGCCCAAAAGCGGCGACAAGCGCCCGGCGGTCTTGGTGATCCACGAGAACCGCGGCCTCAACCCGCACATCGAGGACGTGACGCGCCGGCTCGGCGTCTCGGGCTTCCTCGCTTTCGGCGTCGACCTGCTGTCGCCCGCCGGCGGCACGCCGGCCGACGAGGACAAGGCGCGCGAGATGATCGGCGCGCTCGATCTCGAGAAGGCGACCGCGGAGCTCGTCGCCGCCGTGACCTTCCTGAAGGACCACCCGGAGTCGAACGGCTCGGTCGGCGCGGTCGGCTTCTGCTGGGGCGGCGGCATGGCGAACCGGCTCGCGGTCGCCTCGCCCGACCTCAAGGCGTCGGTCGCCTATTACGGCAAGGCGCTTCCTCCCGACCAGGCAGCCAAGGTGCGCGCGCCGCTGCTGCTGCACTACGCCGGGCTCGACGAGCGCATCAATGTCGACGTCCCGGCCTTCGAGGACGCGCTGAAAGCGAACGAGAAGGAGTTCGAGGTCGAGTTCTACGAAGGCGTCGACCACGCCTTCAACAACGACGCCAATCCCGCGCGCTACGAACGACGCGCGGCGGCGCTCGCCTGGGACCGCACGATCGCCTTTCTGGAAGGGCGCCTGGGGGCGGCCGTTCCGCCCACCCGATAACGGTTCGAATTTTTTTTCAGAAGTCCGGAACCGGGTTCGGGGCTCTGCGTTCTGTGCTCGAAAGCTCGCCAAGACGAGCTTTTGGACAGGCGACCGGATCCCCCGACTGGTCAGCCTCACGAAGGCGGAACCGCTACCCCCCGAGGCGGTTCCGCCTTTTTCTTTTTCTGCGCCCCATCACGGACAGGCGGCAGGCGGCGGTTCGCCCATTTCGGCGAAAACGCACCCCGCTCTAGCGACGGCCGGCGGCGACGCCTCAAGCCTTTCCGATCGCCGCCTCGAATGTCGCGACCAGCGGCGGCTCCGGCTCGAACACGTCCTCGAGCGTCGCGACCGTCACGGTCCCGGCGCCGGCCGAGCGCAGCGCCTCGATCACCGCGAACACCGCCTTCTTGGGCGCATGAAGCACCAGCGGCGCGCCCTCGACCGGCGGGCCGAACGGGGCGCGGGCGTCGAAGCGGGCGGCGAGGTCCACGATCTGGCGCTCCATCCGGGTCGACATCTGGGCGCGGATCTCGCGCACGGCGCGGGCGCGGGTCTCCGCTGCGATCCGGGTCATGATCGTGCGGCCGGCCGCGCGCGCGGACGCGCTCCACGGCGCGGCGAGGCTCGCGACGAGCTGCGCCTGGCTCTTCAGCATCACGCCGTCGTCGAGAACCTTCAGGGCGTTGGCCTTCAGCGTCGCGCCCGTGGTGGTGATGTCCACCACGACGTCGGCCGCGCCGGCGGCGGGCGCGCCCTCGGTCGCGCCGGCGCTCTCCACGATCCGGTAGTTGGAGACGCCGCGTCCGGGCCGCCCGTCGGCCGGCGCCTTCCAGGCGAAGAAGCCGCGGGTGAGGTTCACGTATTTCGTCGCGACGCGCAGGCGCTTGCCGTGGCGCCGCCGCATGTCGTCGGCGACGTCGTCGAGGTCGGCCATGGTGGCGACGTCGATCCAGGCCTGCGGAACCGCCACGACGACGTCGGCGTAACCGAAGCCAAGCGGCTGCAGCAGTTTTACGCGCGTGTCCGCGTCGGAAATGTTCTCGCGGATCAGGTCTTCGCCCGTGACGCCGAGATGGATCGCGCCGCTCGCGAGCTGGCCGGCGATCTCCGACGCCGAGAGATAGGCGACCTCGACGTCGGCGAGGTCCGCGATCGCGCCGCGATAGTCGCGCGCGCCGCCGGGCTGCACGAAGGTGAGGCCCGCGCGCCCGAAGAAGGACGCGACGTTCTCCTGAAGGCGCCCCTTCGAGGGCACGCCGAGAATGAGCTTCCCGCTCATGGCCGGGCCTCCCCGAACCGGTCGAGCCAGAGCGCGAAGCCGACGCCGGGCGAAGGCTCGCGCGCGCCGAGCGCCGAAAGCAGCCCGTCGTACCGCCCGCCGCCCGCGAGCGCCGCGCCGGTGGCGGGGTCGGCCAGCTCGAACACGAGGCCGGTGTAATAGTCGAGCCCGCGGCCAAAGCGCGCCGAGAACCGCATGTCGTCGACCGGCAGCCCGGCGGCGCGGAAGGCGTCGAGCCGCGCGCGCAGCGCGTCGACGGCGCTGCGCACCTTCGGCGCGCCGCCCTCGGCGACGAAGTCGAGTGTGGCGAGCGCGGCAGGCGCCGCCGCGTCGACCGCGAGGAGGCTCGTGAGCCGCGTCCGGTCCGCGCCGCCGAGCGTCACGGCCTGGGCTTCCGCGCGCTCGAGGAACCGCTCCGCGATCTCGCCCGGCGTGCGCCCGCCCACCGCCGCGATGCCGGCGAGCGAGAGGAGATCCTCGATCACCGCCTTGCCGGCCTCGGGCCCGGCGGCCGCGAGCGCGGCGTAGAGGCCGGCATGCCCGGCCTGGCCGGGCGTCGGCGCGCGGTCGTCGATCGTTCCGCCATGGGCGAGCGCGCGCTTGAGACGGCGGCGATAGCCGACCGGAGCGTCGAGCGAATCGACCGCGGAGTCGAGGATGGCGCGGTCTCCGAGCCGGATGGTCGGGGAGGGGGCGCCGAGCGCCGCGCAGGCCTCGAGCGCGAGCTTCAGCACCTCGGTCTCGGCCTCGACGGCGTCGGCGCGTCCGAAGCTTTCGACGCCCGCCTGCCGGGCCTCGCCGCCGTTCGAGCCCTGCCGGAACACCTCGCCTTCGTAGAAATAGGCGCCCGCGCCCGACGCCTCGCCCTGCGCGATGTGCGCCAGAGCGGTCGGGATGGTGAAGTCGGGCCGCAGGCAGAGTTCCTGGCCCTCGGCGCCGCTCGTGAGGAAGACGCGCTGGCGAAGCTCCTCGCCCATCACGTCGAGGAACGGCTCCGCCGGCTGCAGCACCGCGGGTTCGACGCGCGCGAAGCCTGCGGCCTCGAGGCGGTCGACGAAGTCTTTCGGAAGGGTCGCGGCGCGCGGCATCGGGAGGAGTTCGGCTGTTGCGGCGAAGAGGATGAACGCCGCGCGTCTAGCAGGCGCGGCGCCGCCGCGCGACTGTTTTCGCCGAACGCGGTTTCCGCCGCTTGCGCCGCGACCGATCCAGAGGCTAAAAATGTGATGTTATAACATTAACATTCGAGGCTTCGATGTCCGACCGCCGCCTTCCCGTCACCGTGCTGTCCGGCTTCCTCGGCGCTGGCAAGACCACGCTGCTGAACCACGTCCTGTCGAACCGGCAGGGCCTCAAGGTCGCGGTGATCGTCAACGACATGTCGGAGGTGAACGTCGACGCCGATCTCGTGCGCGACGGCGGCGTGCTGCGCGCCGACGAAACGCTGGTTGAGATGACCAACGGCTGCATATGCTGCACGCTGCGCGACGATCTTTTACGCGAGGTGCGGCGGCTGGCGATGAGCGGGCGCTTCGACCATCTCGTCATCGAGTCGACTGGGGTGTCGGAGCCTCTGCCGGTCGCCGCCACCTTCGACTTCCGCGACGAGGACGGCTTTTCGCTCTCCGACGTCGCCCGGCTCGACACCATGACGACTGTGGTGGACGCCTCGAACCTGCTGCGGGATTTCTCGAGCCGCGACTTTCTGGCGGCCCGCGGCGAGACCGCGGGGGAGGGCGACGCGCGCACGCTCGTCGACCTGCTCGTCGACCAGATCGAGTTCGCAGACGTGATCGTGCTGAACAAGGCCTCGGCGGTCGACGCCGAGACGCTGCGGAACGTGCGCGGCGTGATCCGCTCGCTCAACGATGAGGCGGCGCTGGTCGAGACCGATTTTGGCCGCGTGAAGCTCGCCGACGTGATCGGCACCGGACGGTTCGACTTCGACGCCGCGCGGCGGCGACCGACCTGGCTGAAGGAGCTGTTCGGTTTCGCCGACCACACGCCCGAAACCGAGGAGTACGGCGTGAGGAGCTTCACGTTCGCCGCCCGGCGGCCGTTCCATCCGGAGCGGTTCGCGGCCTTTCTCGCAGAAGCCTGGCCGGGGCTCGTGCGCGCGAAGGGCCACTTCTGGCTCGCCACCCGGCCGGATTTCGCGGGCGAGATGTCGCTCGCCGGCGCCGTCTGCCGCACCGAGGGAGCCGGGACCTGGTGGGCCGCGACGCCCCGCCACGCATGGCCTGAAAGCTCCGAATGGCGCGGCTGGCTGAATGCGCGCTGGGAGGAGGGCTGGGGCGACCGCCGTCAGGAACTGGTCTTTATCGGGATCGGTCTCGAGGAAGCAGCGATGCGGACCGCGCTCGAGGCGGCGCTGGTCGGGCCGGAGCGGGCGCAGGACGTGGACTGGGCCGCGCTTGCGCGACTGCCCGACCCGTTCCCGCATTGGCGGCGCGAGGCGGCTTGAGCGCACGAGCGGCCCGGGCGTAAGACATGGGCGCCATGGCGTTCCTGTTCCGACGCAATCCGGAAGACCCCGCGCGCGCCGACGCCTCCCGGCGCGTGGCGGCGCTCGTGCGCGAGATCGTCGGCCTCGACGAGGACGACGCCGTCACCGTGAGCGAGATCGCCTGCGGGGATCCCGCCTGCGGCGGCGCGGAGACGGTCGTGCTGCTGATGCGCGCCGGGCGAAAGACCGAGGCCGTGAAGCTGATGATGCCGATGGCGCAGGTCGCCGAAGAGCACGTGCGCCGGGAGTTCTCCGGGCGCTGAAGCGCGCGGGGCCCGCGGCGGCCGCGGAACCCCGGCGCCGTCCGCTCACTTTACGTATTTGCCGTTCGCCTTGAACCCGCAGCCGCCGAAGCTCGCGTCGGCCTTGAGGTCGAACTCGACGAGCAGCCGGCCCTTCTTCTCGGTCGTGCGGAAGTTGGCGACCGTGAAGGTGACGTTCGGGACCACCTGGACGCCCTTCGAATAGCCGATGCCTTCGCCGGCGAATTCGAGCGATCCGTTCTTGGCCGATTTCAGCTTGATCGCGGTGCCGCCTGCGATCCGCAGCAGCGCGCCGTCGCCCGAGACGCCGATCTCCGGAAGCACGATCGCCCCCGTCTTCGCGCCGTCGCCGCGGATGCGCGAATAGCCGATGTCGATATCCGAGGGTTCGGCGTCGAACTTCGGGAAGAAGCATCTGGCGCCGGCCGCCTGGGACCGGTCGAGCGAGAGATGGAGCTGGCCGTACTCCCATTCGCCGGTCGGCGTCTGGGCGTGGGCGGAGGTGGCGGCGAAAACCAGGCAGGCGGCGGCGATCGACTTGCGCATGTAGGACCCTGTGGAGAAGCGTTCCGCGGGAGCTCGCGGCGGCGACATGCTTCCATGGGTGGTATTAAGAGGGTGTGTGCGGACCGATTAAAGTGCATTCGGAATGCGGGATCCGTCTTCGACGAAACCGGCGATCGAGACCGACGCGCAGAGGTCTCATTCACTGTGAGGTGGATTATTTGATCCCCGAGAAACCCGTCATGCGTCGCCGTGGCGCGCGGGGCGCATGAGACTGCGCCTTGACGGCGACCGGCGCCGCGCTTAGCCGAGGCGCGATGTCCAACGTCTCAGCCTCGCCGTTCCCCGGCTTCTCAGCGCTCGCGCCCGGCTACGAGCTGGCGCTGTGCGACGTCTGGGGCGTGCTGCATGACGGGCTCAACGCCCATCTCTCCGCCGCCGACGCGCTCACGCGCTTCCGCGAGGCAGGCGGGGCCGTGGTGCTGGTCTCCAACGCGCCGCGCCCGTCCGAATGGGTGGTGACGAGCCTCGACGAGAAGGGCGTGCCGCGCTCCGCCTGGGACGCGATCGTGACCTCGGGCGACGTCGCCAAGCGCATGATCGCCGACCGCGGATTTTCGCGCGTCCACCACATCGGGCCGGAACGCGACCTGCCGCTGCTGGGCGACGAGCGCATCGCGCGGGTTCCGCTCGAGGACGCGCCGATCGCGGTCGTCACCGGCCTCGTGGACGATCAGACCGAAGTTCCCGAAGACTATGACGAGCGCCTCGCCGTCATGAAGGCGCGCGGCCTCGCGCTGATCTGCGCCAACCCCGACCTCGTCGTGATGGTGGGCGAGCAGCGCCTCTGGTGCGCGGGCGCGATCGCCGACCGCTACGAGGCCATGGGCGGCGAGACGCTGTGGGCCGGAAAGCCCTACGCGCCGATCTACGAGGCGGCGATGCGGCTCGGCTCCGACGTGCTCGGCCGACCCGTGCCGCGCGAGCGCGTCATCGCCATCGGCGACGCGGTGCGCACCGACCTCACGGGCGCGACCGACGCCGGGATCGACTGCGTGTTCGTCGCCGACGGCATCCATGGCGAGGAGCTTGGCCGCGGCGCGCCCGACCCCGAAAAGCTCGACGCCCTCTTCGCCGAGCACGGCTACCGCCCGGTGGCCGTCATGCCGCAGCTCGCCTGGTGACCGGAGGCGCGACCATGGCCGACGATGCGTCGCGGTCGGCGCCGATCGCTCCGCCGGCGATCGTGATCAGAAAGCAGGCGATCGCGGACAAGTCGGTCCATCTTCAGCCTGTTCTCGCGGACCTCGGCTTTCGCGACGCCCCCACCGAGACCGCCGACCTCGTCTTGCTCGGCCCGCTCTTCGGCGCGGAGGCCGTCATGGCCGTCATCAGGGCGCTGGAAGGTCAGGGGCTCGTCTATGTCGATGACTTCTACGCGGTTGAAGTCGATCTGCCCGATTGGCTTCGACTGAGCGCGTCTTGCGCCTGATCTCCATTCGATAAGCGAAGGAAAGCACCCATGAGCAACCGCATCGTCCTGCGCGCCGGCGAGGCGCTCGTCGCCGGCGGCCCTCCCGGAACCGCGGCCGAGCCCGAGGTCGTGATCGGCGAGCTCGACGGGCCGGTCGGGACCGCGATCGCCACGCTGACCGGCGACCAGGTCCAGGGCCACACCCGCGTGTTCGCGCTTCTGAACACCGACATCATGGTGCGCCCGGTGACGCTGTGCGTCTCCAAGGTCACGGTCGACAATTCGCGCTACACCAACATCCTTATGGGCACGGTGCAGTTCGCGATCGCCAACGGCGTGCTGGACGCGGTCCGCGCCGGCTACATCCCGAAGGAAAAGGCCAACGACCTCGGCGTGATCTGCTCGGTCTGGCTCGCGCCCACGATCGTCGACGTGAAGGACCTCGACCACAAGGTGCTGTTCGACATCCACCGCAAGAGCATGTGCGAGGCGATCCGCAAGGCCATGGCGTCGGAGCCGACCATCGACTGGCTGCTCGAGAACCAGGACAAGATCACGCACAAGTACTACCAGATGGGTCTCGACGGTAAGGTCTGAGATTGGGCCGAGGCGGCTGCGCCGAGTTGGGCGCGACCGTCACCCCGCTCGTCATCCCCCGGCTTGTCCGGGGGATCCACGCCATGTCGTAGGGCGTCGTGGCGTGGAGACGTGGATGCCCCGGACAAGCCGGGGCATGACGAACTGAACTTGGCGCGCCGCCCCTTCAGGCCGCCACGCTCGCCCGCAGCGCCGCGAGCGTGTCGCGGAACCCGCCGGCCCGGCCGAACACCCGCTCCATCAGCAGCGCGCCTTCGAGCGTCGCGATGATCTGGCGGGCGAGCGCTTGGCTGCCGACGCCCGGACGCAAGTCTCCCGCCGCCTGTCCCTCGGCGATGACCGCCGCCAGCCACTCGACATGCTTGGCGAAGAACGCCGAAAGCGCCGTCCGGAAGGCCGCAGGCAGCGCCGCGACCTCGACCGCGAGCGCGGCGCAGAGGCAGCCAAGGTCGTCCTCCAGCCCCTTCAGATAGAGCGCCGCATAGGCGTCGATGCGCGCGGGCGCGTCGGCGTGAGCCTCAAGGATCTTGGCCATCGCGGCGTCGTAGCGCTCGTCATAGGCCGCCACGAGCGCCAGCCCCATCGCCTCCTTGGACGGAAAGTGGTGATGGATGCTCGCCTTGGTGATCCCGACCTCGGCCGCGAGATCGGCGTAGCTGAAGCCGGCGTAGCCGAGGCGGCGCACCAGCCTCTCGGCCTCGATCAGCAATCGGTCTCGGGTCTTCAGGGACATCGGCGAAGTATCCGGCGCAGCAGGGCCCCGTCAACGCGCGTCCAGGCGAGGGGGCGGCGATGAGTGAGTTCGGCCGGCAAGCCGGGGGACGCCGGCGGCGGCGCGCGGGCGGCGTCCGAAGGGTTCGGAAGGGGCATGTCGTTCACGCCGGCCTCCTTCCTTCGAGAGCGCTTTGCTTTGCCGAACTGCGTGCTTCGAGACGCCGACCTCCGGTCGACTCCTCAGCATGAGGGGCGTGGGAGATTGGCGTCTTCTAAACCTCCCTCATGCTGAGGAGCCTGCGTCAGCAGGCGTCTCGAAGCACGCACTCGGCGTCATCCCAAGCTGACGCCTGATCCCACGCCCGCACGCCGGCGAGGTCCCGGAGCATCTCCTTCACGCCCGCCTCGATCCGCTCGCTCCGGCCGCCCGCGTCCTTGATCCGCCCATCGTGCACCCTACTAGTAGGTTGGTGAATTTGGGAGGATACGTATGTTTGACTGGAACGGTTATCGCGACGCCCTCGGCGGCCGGCTCGGCGAGCTGGCGAAGCTCAGTCCCGACGTGATGAAGGGGCACGACACGCTGGCGGCGGCGGCGACCGCCGGAAAGGTTCTGGACGCCAAGACCCGGGAGCTGATCGCGCTCGCGGTGGCGGTGACCACGCGCTGCGACGGCTGCATCGCGGTCCATTCCGAGGCCGCCCGCAAGGCCGGGGCGAGCAAGGAGGAGCTCGTCGAGGCGCTCGGCGTCGCGATCGCGCTCAACGCGGGCGCGGCGCTGGTCTATTCGGCCCGCACGCTCGACGCGTTCGACAAGTCCTGAAAGCGCGCCCGCCGGCCGCGACGCGCGGCCGGCGGGCCAGAACTCACTTCACGCCGAGCAGCTCGACGTCGAAGATCAGCGTGGCGTTCGGCGGGATGACGCCGCCGGCGCCGCGCGCGCCGTAGCCCATCTCCGGCGGGATGATCAGCGTGCGCTTGCCGCCGACCTTCATGCCCTCAAAACCCTTGTCCCAGCCCTGGATCACCATGCCGGCGCCGAGGCGGAACGAGAACGGGTCGCCGCGGTCGACGGAGCTGTCGAACTTCGTCCCCTTTTTGCCGCCGTCGTCGAGATAGCCGGTGTAGTGCACCTCGACCTGCTGGCCGGCCTTGGCCTCGGCGCCCGAGCCGACGACCGTGTCCTGATATTTGAGGCCGCCCGGGCCGGCCTTCGTCTCGACCGCCGCGGCGGGCGTCACCGCCATGGCGAGCGCGAGGCCCCCGAGCGTGGTGAGCGCGACCATAAGACTCATGCGTCTGATCCTTCCTTAGCGTGCCTTGGAGCCGATCGGCGGCCCCGCGTTCCGGCCGCCTTATAGCGGCCTTCCCGCCGTCTTGGCGCCCTTCGCGGGTCACATCCGATCAATAGCTCGGCTTCAGCGGCCGGCGCGCTCGATTCGTCCGCCGCGCGTAAACGCTCAAGCGGAGTTCGATCCATGATGGACGGCGGAGGCGAAATTTTCTGGATTCTCAGCGCAGTGGCCGGCGTGATCATGCTCGGCGGCGGGCTCGCGCTGTCCATGGTGCGCGAGCGCGAGCTCACCGACGAGGAGCGCGCCGCTTCCGACGAGGCGACGCGCCGGCTCTACGCCGAAGAGGCCCGCGACGGGGCGCGGTGAGCAGGGCGTCCCCCTCGCCCTTGCGGGGAGGGGCCGACGGCGCGGCGCGTTGACGACTGCGCTCTGGTTCCTAGCGCCGCGAAGGGTTGACGTGCACCGTCTTGCCGTTCGGCAGGATGAGGTCGCCGGGGATCTGGCCGGGCTCGCAATCGCCGAGGCGGCGGGTCTCGATCGCGGTCGAAAACGTGCGGTTGAGGCCCGCGTCGCCGCCGTCGCTGCGCATGGTGGTGAGGGCCTGGGCGCGCGCGTAAGTCTCGAAGTCGCCGGTGACGGTCACCTTGTTGTCGACCGAGAGACCGCCCGACGAGCACACCGCGCCGGCCGCATAGCCGTCGGCGGTGCGCTTGAAGTCGTTGTTCTTGCACGTCAGCACCGAGGTCAGCTGCAGCACCAGCCGGTCGGTCGCGGCGTCGATGCACTCTTTCGCGCCGGTGCGCCCGGCGTCCGTGATGGTCATCGTCTCCCAGAGGCCGGGCGCGCGCTTCGGCACGGACGAGATGTCGGCGGACGCGAGGCCCGGCGCGGCCATCAGGAGCGCTGCTGCGAGCGCGGTCCGGAGTCCGGCGGTCGGCGTCATGGCGAGTAAGCCCTCGGGTGCGAATCTTCTGCGGCCGCGCCGCATCGCCTGAAGCTGGAGCGCCGCGCGTCGCACGGCAATGGGATTTTGGACGCCCGCCGCGCGCTGCGCGTTTCCGAACCCTCACGGGCGCGCTATCTGCTCGTGACAAGGGGCCGAACCGCCTTGTCAGGGGATGCGCGATGCGCTGGGACGATTTTCGCCGGAGCGACAATGTCGACGACGTGCGCGGCGAGGGCGGCGGCGGCGGCTTCCGCTTCCCCGGCGGCGGAGGCGGCCTCGGCATCGGCGGCCTCATCGTCGTCGGCCTCGTCTCCTGGGCGCTCGGCGTCGATCCGCGACTGATCCTCGCCGGCATCGACGCGGTCCAGGGCGGCGGGGGCGGCGGCTACGAGCAGCAGGACCGGCCGCAGGGGCAGCGGCGCGAGCTCAGCCAGGCCGAGCAGCGCCAGGGCGAGTTCGTGCGCGCGGTGCTCGCCCAGACCGAGGACGTCTGGACCGAGATCTTCCGCGAGCAGGGCAAGCGCTACGAGGCGCCGCGGCTCACGCTCTTCAGCGGCCAGACGCGCTCGGCCTGCGGGCGGGCGGTCTCGGCCATGGGACCGTTTTACTGTCCGGGCGACCGCCGAGTCTATCTCGACACCGAGTTCTTCGACGAGCTCACCCAGAAGTTCCGCGCGCCCGGCGACTTCGCGCGCGCCTATGTCATCGCGCATGAGATCGGCCACCACGTGCAGAACCTCATCGGCGTGATGGACAGCGCGCAAGGGGCGCGCGAGCGGGCGCGTTCGGAGGAGGAGTCGAACGCGATCTCGGTCCGGATCGAGCTTCAGGCCGATTGCCTCGCGGGCGTCTGGGCCGCGCGCGCCGACGCCAAGTTCAACATTCTCGAACAGGGCGACGTCGAGGGCGCGCTGAAGGCCGCGAGCGAGATCGGCGACGACAAGCTGCAGCGGCGCTCGGGCGGCGAGGTGGTGCCGGACAGCTTCACCCACGGCTCGTCGGCGCAGCGCACCCAGTGGTTCAAGACCGGCCTGCAGAGCGGCGACATGCGCCGCTGCGACACCTTCAAGGCGCGCCTCTGACGCTCTTGTCCCGGGCTTGACCCGGGACCCAGAACCGACGGCGTGTCCCAGTTTTCGGGATGTTCGCCGCTCTTAGCTGCAGCCGCCTCGGTTCTGGGTCCCGGCTCAAGCCCGGGACAAGAACGGCGCTACCTCTCGTCCAGCGCCCTGGCGCAGAGAATGTCGATGATCGTCACCGCGCCGACGATCGCGACGGCGGCGATCGCGGCGTTGCGCTTCGGGTTCGCTCGCGTAAGCGCGGGCGCGAGCGTCCAGAGGTCCATGGCGTCGCCCGCGACCCGCGCCCAGATCCACATCGACCGGCCGCGCCCGCGCCGCCAGCCGAACAGCCCGGCGCCGGTCGCCATCTCGCGCGCGCCGAAACCCTTCAGGAAGGTGTGGTTCTCCCGCAGGCCCACCGACTTCGCGAGCGCCCCGGGTCGCGCGAGCTCGAAGGCCGCGAGCGCGAGCTGGGCGAAGCCGAGGCCGGTGGCGTAGCGCTCGGCCTCGCGCTTCGACGGAACCTTCAGGACGGGCAGGGGCATGCGTGGGGTCTCCGGCGGCCGTGAAAGGGACACAGGGTTTGGCGCGCAGGCGCGGCGCGTCCAGAGGCGCGTCGGCTCACGCAGGGCTCGCGATCGCGTGATCGAGCGCTATGTCTCCCTCATGCGCGGCCTTGGCCGATCGCTCATCCCACCGGAGACGACGAATGGCGGCCAAGGGCTCGAAGGCGGTGATCTATGCGGCTCTTGCGGCCAATCTCGGCATCGCCGTCGCGAAGTTCGCAGCGGCCGCCTGGACCGGTTCGAGCGCGATGCTTTCGGAGGCGGTCCACTCCCTGGTCGACACCGCGAACCAGGGCCTGTTGCTGCTCGGGCTGAAGCGGGCGGCGCGACCGGCCGACGTCGACCATCCCTTCGGCCACGGCATGGAGGTCTATTTCTGGGCTTTCGTGGTGGCGCTGCTGATCTTCGCGCTCGGCGGCGCCGTCTCGATCCACCAGGGTTGGCGCAAGCTCTGGGCCCCCGAAGAGATGCACGATCCGTGGATCAATTTCGCCGTGCTCGGCGTCTCGATCGCGCTCGAGGCCTATTCGTTCAGCGTCGCGCTCAAGGAGCTTCGCGCGGTCGACGCCAAGGGCACGACGTTCGCGGCGATCCGCCGAAGCAAGGATCCCAATGTTTTCGCGGTGCTGTGCGAGGACGCCGCCGCGCTGGTCGGCCTCGTGATCGCGCTCGTCGGCGTCGGGCTCGCCTATCTTCTTGAGGCGCCGGCCTTCGACGCGCTCGCGTCGATCGCCATCGGCGTGCTGCTCGTGCTGGTCGCGATCTTCCTCGCGCGGGAGACGCTGAGCCTGATCACCGGCGAAAGCGCCTCGCCGGAGGTGCGGGCCGACGTTCGGCGCATCCTGGGAGCGGACGCTCGGGTCGTCTCGGTGCAGGAGGCGCTGACCATGCATCTTGGACCGACCGAGGTGCTGCTCGCGGCCTCGCTCGACTTGCGCGACGATCTCGACGGGGCGGCGGCCGAGGTGGCCGTGCGCGAACTCACCGCCGCGATCGAGGCCGCGCATCCGGAAATCACGCGGATCTTCCTGCGGCCGATCCAGACGCCGGCCGCGGGGCGAACGCCGCAGCTCGCGACGGCCTGAGGCTCAGACTTCCGGACGGCGCGCCGCCAGGCGACGGGCGAGGCGGGCCTCGAGGCTTTTTGCGCCGCGGACCTCTTCGGCGGAGGCGACGAGCTCGGCGAGGCGGCGCGGCTCGCCCGCAAGCGCGATCGCGATCAGCGCGCCGGCGTCGTGGGCGATGAGCGCGCCGATCCGCGACAGAATCGCGGCGCTTGGGATCATGGCGCAGAACCAGAGGCCCGGAATGGCGTGCAGCCCCCCGCGCGGCGTGATCTTGACGAGATGGAGCAGGACCTCGAGCCCGGTCGAGACGCCGTAGAGGAAGGCGAGCGCGGTGAGATAGCCGAGCGCCTTGTCGACGCCGAGCACCGTCGCGCCCTTGTTCATGACGCCCCAGGCGAAACCGCCGGCGACCAGCGCGCCGATGAGCCCCCAGCACAGCGCGACGATGAGGGCGTAGAGCGCGGCCGTTTCGGGCATGCCGGCGCCCTTGAGCGCCGCTAGCCGCACCGGCGTCGTCTCCGGCATCAGCCAGGAGACCTGCGGAGCCATTCCGGGGATCGGACGCCAGAGGTCGTGGCCGAGCCCGAACGCGATCACGCCCGCGATCACGGCGAAACCCGTGACGATCAGGGCGGTGCTCGCGCGGAACGATGGGGCTCTACTCATAAAGCGATCGTAGGGCGGCCCGAGGCCCCAGGCGACGTTCATTTTTCGTTATGGTTAACGCCGCTTAACCATGCGCGTTAACGAAGGTTAAGCAAGGGCTTGTCCCGGGAGAGGCGCGGCCTCTCAGCCCGCCGTCCAGCGCGCCGCGGCGTCGTCGTCCGAGCCCTTGGCCGCGACCCACGCGGCGCCCTCGGCGGTCTCCTCGCGCTTCCAGAAGGGCGCCGAGGTCTTGAGATAGTCCATCAGGAACTCCGCCGCCTCGAAGGCCGCGCGGCGGTGGGACGCGACGGTCGCCACCAGCACGATCGGCTCGCCCGGCAGGATGCGGCCGTAGCGGTGGAGAACGAGCGAATCCGCAAGGCCGAAGCGCTGGCGCGCCTCCTGCTCGATGCGGCCGAGCTCTTCTTCGGTCATGCCCGGATAATGCTCGAGCGTCAGCGCCACCAGCCGGGCGCCCGAGTCGGCCCGGTCGCGGCAAAGTCCCGAAAACGTCACGACAGCTCCGACGTCGGCGCGGCCGAGCGTCAGGCGCGCGGCCTCGTCGCCGAGGTCGAAGGGCTCTTCCTGAAGGCGGACGACCATCGCCGGCTCAGCCGCCCGTCATCGGCGGGAAGAACGCGATCTCGCGGGCGCCGGCGAGCGACGCGTCGGCCTTCACGTGGCGGCGGTCGATCGCTGCGCGGATCGAGGGGCCGGCCTCGAAGGCGTGGGCGTAGTTGGGGCCGCGCGCGCGCAGCCAGTCGATGAGTTCGGCCACCGTGCCGACGCCTGCGGGAAGCTCCGCCTCCTCGTCGGCGCGCCCGACGCGCTCGCGCACCCAGGCGAAATACATCAGTTTCATTCGGCCGGATCCTCGAGCACGAACCGCAGTCCCGCCCGGAAATAGTCATAGCCGGTGTAAAGCGTAAGGATCGCCGAGAACCACAGCAAAGCGAGGCCGATCTCGGTGTTGTGCGGCAGCACCTGGTCGCCGGCGGGGCCTGCGAGCAAGAAGCCGAGCGAAACGAGCTGCGCGGTCGTCTTCCACTTGGCGAGCTTGGTCACCGGCACCGAGACGCGCAGCTCCGCGAGGAACTCGCGAAGGCCCGAGACCAGCACCTCGCGGCACAGGATCACCACCGCGGCCCAGAGCGACCAGCCCGTGATGGTGTTGATGGCGCAGAGCATCAGCAGGCAGGCCGAGACCAGCAGCTTGTCGGCGATCGGATCGAGCATCCGCCCGAGCGGGGAGGACTGGCCCCAGATGCGGGCGAGATAACCGTCGAGGAAGTCGGTCACGGCCGCGACGGTGAAGAGCGCGAGCGCGAGCCACCGGGCGGTGTCGCCGCCGACGAAGAGACAGGCGCAGACCATCGGCACGATGGCGATGCGGCCATAGGTCAGGAGGTTCGGAAGGCTCAGCGCGTGGTCGCGCGAGGGATTGGCCACGCGGCTTGCCCTGCGCGCGGGGGCCGGTTCGAAGTGGCTTTCGGTGCTCATGTCGGGACTGCGCAGTCTTCGGGCCGGCGACGATCAATTCCGCTCGACGTCACCATGCGGGCGGGCGCCGCGTCAACCGGAGACACGCGTCCGGGGCGACCGGGGCGTGATCCGGCGCCGCGCCGGACCGCGCCCCGATCGCGGCGGCGCTACATCGTCACCACGATCTTGCCGACCTGCTGGTTCGACTCCATGAAGCGGTAGGCCTCGACGATGTCGTCGAAACGGAAGCTCCTGGCGATCGCAGGCTTCAGCGCGCCCGACGCCAGTCCCTCGACCACGAAGGCCTTGGCCTTTTCGAGACGCTCGGGGTTCTGCGTCACCTCGTGAAGCTGGTAGCCGCGGATCGTCAGCATCTTGCCGAGCAGCGCCATCACCGAGACCGGCACGTCGCGGACGTCGAGCGCGCCGTACTGGAAGAAGATCCCGAAGGTCGAGAGGCTGTCGAGGATCTTGGCGACCTCCGGCCCGCCCACCGGATCGAACGCGACCCGCGCGCCCTTGCCGCCGGTGATCGTCGCGACCTCGGCGACGAGGTCCTGCTCTTCGGTGGCGATGACGTGCTTCGCGCCGGCGGCGATGAGGGCGTCGCGCTTGGCGCCGCCGCGCGTCAGCGCCACCGGGACCGCGCCCAGCATGTTGGCGATCTGGATCGCCGCGAGGCCGACGCTCGAGGAGGCGGCGCGGATCAGCACGACGTCGCCGGCCTTGACGTCCGCGATGTCCACGAGCGCGCCATAGGCGGTGACGAACATCATCCAGGTGGCGGCGGCCTCTTCCCAGCTGAGGTTCTCCGGGTGCTTCACCACGCCGAAGGCCGGCGCGTTGACGAGTTCGCCGTGGAGGCCGAATTCGCCCAGCGTGAAGCAGGGCACGACGCTGACCTTGTCGCCGATCGCGAACCCCTCGACGCCGGGGCCGAGCTTCTCGACGACCCCCGACGCCTCGTAGCCGTTGAGCGCCGGAAAGACCGGGTCGCTCACATAGGTCCCGGTGCGGAACATCACCTCGGCGCGGTTGAGGCCGAGCGCCTTGGTCTCGATCCGGATCTCGCCGGCCTTCGGGTCCGGAACCTCTACGTCCTCGATCTTGAGAACCTCGGGCTCGCCGATTTCGTGGAAGCGGATGACGCGGCTCATGGCTGGGCTCCTCGTGTCGGTCGTCAGTTGCGGTGCGACGTGAGGTAAGCTGGCGGCGATTGCGCGACTATGCGTTCAAAACTGCTTGGGGAGGTGAGGCGGGCTCATCAATCGCGCGGCTGCGCCGCTTCACGAAGTCGATGAAGGCGCGCATGCCGAAGGAGAGGTTCGCGCGGCCGGGATAATAGAGGAAGAAGCGGATCGGGCCGGTGCGCCAGTCGGGCAGGATCTCGACGAGCCGGCCGGCCGCGACATGGGCGCGGCCCTGCGCCTCGAACATGTAGCCGACGCCCGCGCCCGCGAGCGTGGCGTCGAGCACGAGGTCCATGTCGTCGAAGGTGAGCGTCGCGGCCGGCTCGACCTCGATCGGCGCGCCGTCGCGCCGGAACCGCCACAGGAACGGCTTTCCGCTCGGGAAGCGATAGGCGACGCAGGAGTGGCCCTTGAGGTCCGCCGGATGGAGCGGCGGCGGATTTTCCGCGAGATAGCCGGGCGCGGCGTAGGCGGCGTAGCCGAGCCACGGGCCGATCGGCGTCGCGATCATGTCTTCGGCGATCAGCTCCCCGTGCCGCACGCCGGCGTCGAATCCGGCCGCCACCACGTCGTCGAGCTGGTCGCTGCCGGCGACCTCGATCCGCATGCCGGGATGGAGGCGGACGAAGTCGGCGATCACCTCGCCGACCGCGAGCCGCATGGCCTGACGCGGCGCGTTGATGCGCAGCGTCCCGCGGGGGGCGTCGCGGAACTGGTTGAGGTCCTCGATCGCCGCGTCGATGCCGTCGAAGGCGGGGCCGAGGCTTTCGAACAGCCGCTGGCCGGCCTCGGTCAGCGCGACGCTGCGCGTCGTCCGGTTGACGAGCTTGAGTGAGAGCCGGTCCTCGAGCTGCCGCAGCGAGTGGCTTACGGCCGAGGGCGAGACGCCGAGCTCGACCGCGGCCCGGCGAAAACTGCGGCGCCGGGCGATTGCGACGAAAGCGGCGAGCTCGGGAAAATTATGCGCCGGCATCGGTGAGCCCAACTCACGAGAGGGCCCGTGATAGCTGAGCCTCGTGGCGTGGTCGAGCAAAGCGAGGCGCTCTTAGCCTTTGCCGTCGTGAAAATGGTCGTAGACCGCCTTCGCCACCGTCTTGCTGACCCCGGGCGCCTTTTCGAGGTCCGACAGCCCGGCCCGCGCCACCGCCTTGGCGGTTCCGAAATGGGCGAGCAGAGCGCGTTTGCGCGACGGGCCGATGCCCTCGATCTCGTCGAGCGGGTTCGCCACGAACTCCTTCGAGCGCTTGGCGCGGTGGAAGCCGATGGCGAAGCGGTGGGCCTCGTCGCGCAGGCGTTGCAGATAGTAGAGGACCGGGTCCTTCGGCGGCAGGCGGAACGGCGTCTTGCCGGCCATGAAGAAGGTCTCGCGCCCGGCCTCGCGGTCGACGCCTTTCGCTACCCCGACAAGCGGCACCTGGGCGTCGAGCCCGAGCTCGGCCAGCGTCTCGCGCGCGGCGGTGAGCTGCCCCTGTCCGCCGTCGATCAGCACGAGGTCGGGCCAGGGCGGGGCGTTGTCGGGCGCCTTGCCGTTCTCGTCTTTGGGCGATTCCTTCTGCAGCCGCTGGAACCGGCGTCGCAGCACCTGCCGCATCATCGCGGTGTCGTCGCCGGCGGAAAGCTCCTCGGGGCGGATGTTGAACTTGCGATAGTGGTTCTTCGAGAACCCCTCCGGCCCGGCCACGATCATTCCGCCGACCGCCGCCGTCCCCATAATGTGGCTGTTGTCGTAGACCTCGATGCGGGCGGGCGGCGAGGGCAGTCCGAAGGCCTCGGCCACCCCCGCCAGCAGCCGCGTCTGGGTCGAGGTCTCGGCGAGCCGGCGGCCGAGCGCCTCGCGGGCGTTGTCGTGGGCGCGGACCACTAGCTCGCGCTTCTCGCCGCGCATGGGGACCGCGACCTCGACCTTGCGGCCGGTCTTGATGGTCAGCGCCTCCGAAAGCAGCGCGCGGTCCTCGACGTCCTCGGAAAGCAGCACGAGGCGCGGCGCCTCCTCGGCGTCGTAGAACTGCGCGAGAAACGAGCCCAGCACCTCGCGCGGCTCCATGCTGCGGTCGGCCTTCGGGAAGTAGGCGCGCGCGCCCCAGTTCTGGTAGGCGCGGAAGAAGAACGCCTCGATGCAGGTCTGCCCGCCCTCGGCGTGGATGGCGAAGACGTCGGCCTCCTCGACGTCGCGCGGGTTCACGCCCTGGCTCGACTGGATGGCCGCGAGCGCCGCGATGCGGTCGCGATAGACGGCGGCGCGCTCGAAATCGAGCGCTTTGGAAGCGCTCGCCATCGCCTCGTTCAGCTCGCGCTTCACCCGGTCGGACTTGCCGGTGAGGAAGTCGCGCGCCTCGTCGACCAGCAATCCGTAGTCATCGATCGAGATCTCGCCGGTGCAGGGGGCCGAGCAGCGCTTTATCTGGTGGAGCAGGCACGGGCGCGTCCGGCGCTCGTAATAGCTGTCGGCGCAGGAACGGAGCAGGAACGCGCGCTCCAGCGCGTCGATCGTGCGCCCGACCGCCCCGGCGGACGCGAAGGGCCCGAAGTAGTCGCCCTTGCGGTTGCGCGCGCCGCGGTGCTTGGCGATCTGCGGCGCCGCGTGGTCCATCGCGATCAGGATGTAGGGGAACGACTTGTCGTCCCGCATCAGCACGTTGTAGCGGGGCCGCAGCCGCTTGATGAGGTTGGCCTCGAGCAGCAGCGCCTCGGTCTCGGTCTCGGTGGAGACGAACTCCATCGAGCAGGTCTCGGCGATCATCCGCGAGATGCGGGTGTTGTGCCCGACGCCGCGCGCGTAGTTGGCGACGCGCTTCTTCAGCGAGCGCGCCTTGCCGACGTAGAGAACCTCGCCCTTGCCGTCGAACATCCGGTAGACGCCCGGCCCGTTCGGCAGGTGGCGGAGCTGCGCCTTGATGACCTCCGCGCCGCGCTTGAGGCTCTCGGGCGCGGCGTCGAGCTCGGCCTCGGCGGTCTCGATCTCGCGCTCCTCGACGATGTCGTCGTCGGGCTCGAGGGGAGGGCGGTCCTGTTCGGTCATTGAAACGAATCTAGTCGTGGCGAGGCCGCGCCGCGAGGGCGGAAAGGGAACTGCGCGCTTCGAGACGTTCGGCTTGCGCCAAGCTCCTCAGCATGAGGACCGCTGAGGAGCCGACTTCCTCGTCATGCTGAGGAGCCTGCGAAGCAGGCGTCTCGAAGCACGCACTATCGTCGCCGGCTTGTTCAGTCGATGGCGTCGGCTGTGCGCCAGGCGAGATGCTGGCCGGCGTCCACCGGGATCATGGCCCCGGTGACGCTGCGCGCGCCGAGGAGATACAGCGCCGCGTCGGCGATGTCCTCCGGGCTCGGGCCGCGGCCCATCGGGGTCGCGGCGGCCTGCGCGGCGAACTGGTCCTGCGACTGGCGCGGGTTCGGCAGGGTCGGCCCCGGCCCGACCGCGACGACCCGTACCTTCGGCGCGAGCGCCTGGGCGAGCGTGGTGGTCGCGGTCAGGAGCGCGGATTTCGACAGCGTGTAGGAGATCGCGCGCGGCGTGAGCTTCAGCACGCGCTGGTCGACGATGTTGACCACGCACGGATCGAGGCCCTCGGGCGCCTGCGCCGCGAAGGCTTCGGCGAGGAACACCGGCGCGCGCAAGTTCAGCGCCATCTGCCGGTCCCACAGATCCGCGTCGAGCGACCCGACCGCGTCCTCCTCGAAGGACGACGCGCAATTGACGAGCGCCGACAGAGGACCAAGCGCCGCGACAGCCGCCGAGACGAGCCGCGCGGGAGCCGCGGGATCGCACAGGTCCTCGGCGAAGGTCTCGGCGCGTCCGCCGGCCGCGCGGATCTCTTCGGCCAGCGCGCCTGCGTCGCCGCGCGAGGATCGGCAGTGCAGCGCGACGGCGTAGCCCGCCGCCGCAAGCCGTCGCGCGATCGCGGCGCCGATGCGCCTGCCGGCGCCGGTGACGAGAGCCGCGCCGCTCACGAAAACGTTCCGGGGCGCGCCGCCGCCCCGTTGCTCTGTCGCTTCATCGACGTCCGACCTGTCCTGCGCATGGCCGGGCTTATACGCGAGACGCGCGCCGCGGGACGCAAATTTCCAGAAGAATCAACGTCGGCCGGCCGGTCACGTCCGCGAGAGGCCATGGCGTCGACGCGGGCGCGCCACAATCGGGAGTCTATCCGTCTCAGACCGTTGCTCTTTTTCGCAGGGGTCCGGCGGCCTGCGCGTGGAACCAAACGATGGGATCAACGTTGATGAGCCGATCGACCTTCGGGGGTCTGTGTCGCGCTTTAAAAGTCGCGACGTCGGAGTCGAACTGGATGTTTCGCAAGATTTGGCTCTCGGGCGCCGCGGCGCTCATGACGGCGGGGGCGGCGCAGGCCGCCGACATGCCGTCGTTGGAGCCGGTCGCCCCCGTCGCCGTTCCGTCGTTCTCTTGGTCGGGCGCCTATGTCGGCGTCCAGGGCGGCTACGACTGGTTCAAGGCCGACGCCCGCGGCGGCGGCGTCTCGCCCACGACCCGGCCCGAAGGTTTCACGATCGGCGGCTACGCCGGCTACAACCACCAGTTCGACGGCTCGCCGCTTGTCCTCGGCGCAGAAGCCGACATCAACTATTCCGACGCGCGGGACAGCCGCGTGACGAGCGCCTTCACGGGTCTCCCCAACGCGCGGCTGCGCGAGGAGATGAAGTGGACCGGCGCCGTGCGCGGCCGGCTCGGCTACGCCTTCGACCGCTTCCTCGTCTATGGCGCGGCCGGCGTCGCCTTCGCCGACCGAGAGCTCAGCGCCCGCGGGGCCGCGGGCGGCTCGGACGACACCGTCGCGGTCGGCTGGACCATCGGCGGCGGCGTCGAGGCCGCGCTCACCGACAACGTCACGGCGCGCGTCGAGTATCGCTACTCCGATTATGGCGCCGACACGTTCAGCGTTGCCGGCACCCGCATCAAGTCAGAGGCGACCGACAACCGGGTTCTTCTTGGACTCGGATACAAGTTTTCGACCGGTTGGTGACAATCTTTGCAAGACGAGATTGTGTCACTTTCTGGCCATTTGAGAGACGAAAGGTGGGCGATGAGCCCATTTATCGGGGCCGCGAAAAGGTCTGCGCGGTTAAATCGGGGTTAAGGAACGGAAGTCACTGTCACCCGATAGCCACGGACTCTGTTTTGTGGCGATGGCAGGCTATCCGCTCGACTGCTCCGGCGTTAATTTGGGGCAACCAAACAAACTTAGGACTTGAGACAATGATCCGTCACATCGCTCTCGGGGTAGCCTCGGCCGCCGCTCTCGCTCTCGCCGTTCCGGCCGCTCAGGCGGCGGATCTTCCTGCCTACGAGCCGGCCCCCGCGGTCGTCGCTCCGGTGCCGTCCTTCAGCTGGTCGGGCCCCTATATCGGCGCCCAGGTCGGCCACGGCTGGCAGCGCGCCGTGAACCAGAAGTCGAACGGCTGGATGCTCGGCGGCTTCCTCGGCTACAACTACCAGTTCGACGCCTCGCCGGTCGTCGTCGGCGTCGAGACCGACTTCAACTGGAGCGATCAGGACGGCCGCAAGGCCGCCCGCGGCGGCACCACCCGCACCAACTCCGACTGGAACGGCGCGACCCGCGCCCGCGTCGGCTACGCCTGGGATCGCGTGCTGGTCTACGGCGCGGCCGGCCTCGCCTACGCCGATCGTGAGGTCAAGCGTTCGCCCGGCGGCAAGGACAGCAAGACCGCGACCGGCTGGACCGTCGGCGGCGGCGTCGACGTCGCGGTCACCGACAACGTCTTCGTGCGCGGCGAGTATCGCTACACCGACTACGGCAAGGACACGTTCCGTCTGCCGAACTCGTCGCTCAAGTCCTCGGCCACCGAGCATCGCGTGATGGGCGGCCTCGCGGTCAAGTTCGACTCGCCGTTCTGATCCGGCGGGCGGCCGCAGCGGCCGCCGCAGCCTCAAAATCGAGAACCCCGCGACGAAAGTCGCGGGGTTTTTGTTTAGGGCGGGTCAAGCTTTACGCCTCGCTAATGTTTGGCCGGTAAATTGACGAGGTCGCCGGGGGGCTTTGTGCATCGCCCCTGTCCGGCGCCGCGTTTCGTTTGTTCCGTCGCGTTCCGGACCTCCCCCGTCCGGATGAGTGCTGAGGTTTCGTCATGTTGCGTATCGTGTCCCTGGCGGCCGCCGCCGTCGTCTTCGCCGCCCCGGCCTTCGCCGCGGACCTCCCGGCCTACGAGCCCGCGCCGGCCTACGCCGCGCCCGCTCCCGCCTCCACCTGGACCGGCGGCTATGTCGGCGCCCAGGCCGGCTACGGCTGGAAGCGCTCCGACAACAAGAACGGCCGCCCCAACACCCAGCCGGACGGCGCGGTGGTTGGCGGCTACGCCGGCTATGATTACCAGTTCGAGGGTTCGCCGGTCGTCGCCGGCGTCGACACCGACCTGAACTACAACACCGGCTCTGACCGCAATGGCCGCGTGCGCAACGAGCTCAAGTGGTCGGGCGCGACCCGCGCCAAGATCGGCTATGGCATGGACCGCGTGATGGTCTATGGCGCGGCCGGCGTCGCCTACGGCGAAGTCAAGACCAAGGTCGGCCCGTCCTCCGACAGCAAGACCGCGGTCGGCTACACGGTCGGCGGCGGCGTCGAGACGATGATCGCCGACAACGTCACGGCCCGCGCCGAGTATCGCTACAACGACTACGGCACGGACAAGTTCAAGGCCGGCGGCGGCTCGATGAAGTCGAACCTCACCGAGAACCGCGTCACCGCGGGCGTCGCCTACAAGTTCGGCGGCTGGTGAGATCGGCCTGGCTTCCTTAAAGGGAGCAAGGTCTCGTGATCGGAAGGGCCTCGCGCGGAAAACCGCGCGGGGCCTTTTCGCGTCCTGAGGGTCGTTAACGCTCTGTTGACTCCGTCGACTCTTAATCGTCCGCGAAACGATCCGTTAACCCGATGGTCGCGCCTTGCGGGCGAGGCTTGGCGGATCAGACGGGCCGGTCGCGCCCGCCATCCGGACGGTTCATGACGGCTTCCGCGCTCAGATCTCTTGGCTTCAGGTCTCTTGGCCTTTGTCTCGCGCTTGTCTCGCCGGCTGCGGCCGCGGACCTGTCCGAGGCGGCCGCAGACCGCTGGACCGGGCCCTGGGTCGGCGTGATCGTCGGCGCGGGAGACCTCGGCGGATCGGGCGCGCTCGGCGGCGTCGCGGGCGGCTATGCGGCTCAGTTCGACAATCTCGTGATCGGGGCCGAGGGCGAAGTCTCCTTCGGCGGCCTCGACGGGCGCAGGCTCGGCGGCCGCTATGAGGTCGAGGCCTTCGGCGCGATCCGGGCGCGGGTCGGCTACGCCTTCGACCGCTTCGTCGCGTTCGGGACGGCGGGCGTCGCCTTCGCCTCGGCGGAGTTCGCGCGCGGCGGCGAGCGCGACCGCCGGACCCAGCTCGGCTGGACGGTCGGCGGCGGCGTCGAGGTCGCGATCACCGGGGCGCTGTCGGCGCGCGCCGAATATCTCTACGTCGATCTCGACCGGGACGGCTTCGACGTTCCGGGCGGCGCCTCGATCGGCCCGTCGGGCGGGCTCGCGCGGTTCGGCCTCAACTATCGCTTCTGACGCGCCGAAGGTCCTCTACCCCGAGTCCCGCCTCGCCCTAGACTACCTCGCGCCAGACACCAAACGGGGGCAGGATCCATGGGCGTTTTCGACTTCATCAAGGACGTGGGCGAGAAGCTCTTCGGCGCGAGCGAGGCCAAGGCCGCGCCCGCCGACAAGATCAAGGAAGAGCTGGCCAAG
Source organism: Chenggangzhangella methanolivorans (assembly GCF_042648545.1). Taxonomy (NCBI): domain Bacteria; kingdom Pseudomonadati; phylum Pseudomonadota; class Alphaproteobacteria; order Hyphomicrobiales; family Methylopilaceae; genus Chenggangzhangella; species Chenggangzhangella methanolivorans. The sequence goes on along the minus strand of NZ_JBHRXS010000015.1, from coordinate 87,701 downwards.
CACGGTCTCGACGGCGACGACGTGAAGGTCACGGTCGACGGCGACACCGTGAAGATCGAGGGCGCGGCACCCTCTCAGGAGATCCGCGAGAAGATCATCGTGGCGGCCGGCAACACGCTCGGCGTCTCGAAGGTCGAGGAGAACCTCACGGTCGCCGGCGGCGCCAAGGAGCCGAAGTTCTACACGGTGAAGAAGGGCGACACGCTGTCGGCCATCGCCCAGTCGCAACTCGGCAAGGCCAACCGCTATCCGGAGATCTTCGAGGCCAACAAGCCGATGCTGACGCATCCGGACAAGATCTATCCGGGCCAGAAGCTCCGCATTCCGGAGTGAAATGACGTGACGGGAGCGGGACGGCGCGAGGCCGCTCCGCTCCCTGTTCTTCAGTGCGGCGCGGTCTTGTCGTAAGCGGGAACCGCCGCCCGGAAGGCGTCGAGCCAGGCGACGAGCCCGGGATGGGTCGCTCGCCAACCGCCCTCGAAGCGCAGGTCGAGATAGCCGAGCGCGCAGGCGGTCGCGATCGCGCCGACCGTGGTCTCGACGGCGGGCGGAGCCGCCTCGATCGCCGCGAGCGCCCGCGTCACCTTGCCGGACTGCGACTCCAGCCAGCGCTCGGAGCGCTTGTCGGGCTCGCGAAGCCGCGCCTCGTAGATCTGGAGCAGGGCGGCGTCCATCAGCCCGTCGGCGAGCGCCTGCAGTCGAAGCGCGGCGAAGCGGGCCGCAGGCTCGGCCGGGATCAGTCGTCCGCCGCCTGCGAGATGGTCGAGATATTCAAGGATCACCCGGCTGTCGAAGAGGACGAGGCCGTCCTCGAGCACGAGCGCCGGGATCTTGCCGAGCGGATTGAGGGCGCGGATCGGGTCGTCCGGGTTCATCGTGTCGGTCGCCACGATCTCGATCCGGTCCGACAGTCCGAGCGCCGCCGCGGCGATCTTGACCTTGCGGCCGAAGGGCGAGGGCGGAGAAGACCGCAGAACGAGCATGGCCGAAACCTCCGTCATGGACCGAAGAAGCCGCGCGCCGGCGAGGCGCGTCGCGCGCCGCCCTCATGCCCGAGACGCGTCCCGGACGCCATGACTTTCTGAAGCTGCGGCGCGGCTGGAAGGCCGACGCGCAAAAGGCGACGCTCATCGGCCCGATGGGGCGCGGACGAGACGTCGGCTTCTCGCACGAATGGCCAGGGCGGCCTTGGGCCGCCCCCGGCCGGTCAGCCCACCGTGATGTTGACGGCCTTGGGGCCCTTGCCCTTGCGGTCTGGCTCGACGTCGAACGAGACCTGCTGGCCTTCCGACAGCGTCGCGAGGCCCGAACGGGTCACTGCGGAGACATGAACGAAGATGTCCGTCCCGCCATCGTCCGGCTTGATAAAGCCGTAACCCTTTTCAGTGTTGAAGAATTTAACCGTACCGCTCTGCGCCATCGAAGTTCCCCAAGCAGTCTGCCGGAGCAAGCTTTCTCTCCTCCGGCCGGCGCCGCCCCCGCGCGCCGTCTGGCCCGGCGAGCCAAAAACTCGACCGAACGCTACTTGGTAACGATATCGCCCGCGAGATGGCAAGGCGAAAAAATGGCGCTTTTGCCGCTCAAACGCCTCATTCCTAAACGCTGAGCGCCTCAATCTGCGCCTCGGCGCCTTCAGCTTGCGCGAGCGCCCGCGCAATCTCAGGGAGCCCAGCCGTCAATTCGTCCGCGAGCGTCCATGGCGGGTTGGCGATCACAAGTCCGGAACCTGCGAGCGTTTTGGGGTCGCGGGCGGCGCGGACCAGCAGGCGGACGTCCAGAAGCTTCGGCACGCCGGCCTCGGCGAGCGGCTTGAGGAAGGCGGCGTCGGCGCGCTGATCCTTGATTGGGCGCCACAGCGCATAGGTTCCGGTCGGCCAGATGCGGTGCGCCTTCAGGAAGGCCTCGGCCATGCGGCCATGTTCGCCCGTCTCCTCGAAGGGCGGGTCGACCAGCACGAGGCCGCGGCGCTCGCGCGGCGGCAGCCAGGCGCCGAGCGCCGTCCAGCCGTCGATCTCGGTGACCTTCGCGCGCCGGTCGCGCCCGACGACGTCGACGAGCGCGGCGACGTCCTTTGGATGCTTCTCGCAGAGCCGCAGCCGGTCGCCGGCGCGCGCGAGGCGCAGGACGATCTCGGGCGAGCCGGGATAGAGGGTCGGGCCAAGCTCGGCGAGCACCGCCCGCCACGGCGCGAGCAGCGTCTCGGCCGCCTCGCCGAGCCTCTTGTCGCGCAGGCGCCCGACGCCGTTGCGCCATTCGCCGGTGCGCTCGGCCTCCTCGCCCGAAAGGTCGTAGATCCCGACGCCCGCATGGGTGTCGAGATAGCTCCAGGGAGCGTCCTTCAGATTGAGATGCGCGACGATCTTGGCCAGCACGACGTGCTTCAGCACGTCGGCGAAGTTGCCCGCATGGAAGGCGTGGCGATAGTTCACGCCGCGTCCGGCTCGTCCTCTGCCGGCGGCGGCAGCATCACGACGAAGTCCTTCGAGCAGGGCTCGAGCACGCTCCAGACGCCGGTGAAGCCCGGCTCCAGCACCAGCGCGTCGCCGGGGCCGAGCGGCACGGGCTCGCCGTCGTCCGGGATCACGACGCAGCGGCCGGAGCGAAGTCGGCACCATTCCCATTCGTCATAGGCGATCTTCCAGGAGCCTTCCGTCGCCTCCCAGACGCCGGTGATCAGGCGTCCGTCCGGCGCCTCGTAGTGGACGGCGGTGCGGAAGGTCGGAGAGCCTTCGACGACGCGCTCGGCCGGAGGAACGCTCTCCTCCCAGATCTCGATGACGTCGGGGCGGTGCAGCCGCATGGCGGCGGTCGCGTCGTGGTCCATCAGCGGGCTCCTGAGGCCGGCACCGAGACGCGCGAGGCGCGGCAGGCGCGGCGGTCGACGTCGGCGCAGGGGCGAAAGGCGAGGTCCTTGGTCAGGCAGACCCTGACCTCCTGCATGTCGCCGTCGCGGCACTGGACCGCGATCCCCGACGGCTTCATGCCGGGATTGGCGTCGATGAAGGCGCGTTCGACGTCGGCGGGCGAGACGTCGCGCTCGCGGTCGGCGCTCATGAAGTCGGCCGGCGTCTTCACCTTGGCGGCCGCGGCCCGGACCGTGTCGAAATAGGCTCGCGGGTCGAGCCCCGAACAGGTTCCGTGCTTGCGCCACTCGTGCCGCACGAGCCCCGGGCTCGGCATGACGTCGAGCATGTCGTCGACCTGCGCGCGGGTCGGGAAGCGGCCCGTCACCCGGCAGTCGCTCGGGAAGCCGCGCTCATATTGCGGCCAGAGCCCGTGCACCACGAAGGCGAAGCGCTTTGACAGGCCGCATTGGGTCGGGTCCGGACGGTCGGACTGGGCGCAGTAGGTCGGAGACCACGACAGCGACAGCACGTAGAAATCGAACTCGCCGGCCTGGTGGCCGCCGCGGGACTGCGCCCCGGCCGGGCCCGCGAGCGCAAGCGCGGCCGCGAGCGCGAGCCCGAAAGACCTCACGGGCGGGCCATCTTGCAGCCCGGCGCATAGGCGAGCGACCGGTCGAGCCCGCTCACGCACCATTCGACGCCCCAGGACAGGCTCGCGAAGCCCTGCTGCTCGGCGATGTTGTAGGAGACGAGGCGCTTGCGGCCGTCATTGGTGAAGCTGTGCGCGACGCAGAAACGGCGCGGAACGAAGGACAGGCCCCAGCTGCGATAGCCGACCTCGCGCGGGCGGCGGAACTCGACGAGCTCGAGGCCGGAATTCCAGTAGGCCTTCTCGCGATGCGCGAAGGCGCTCGTCACCGACTTCAGCACCGCCGGGTCGTCGCAGCCCGGCAGCAGGCCCGAATAGCCGCGCTCGAACGCCGGGTCATGGCGATAGGTCACGACCGAGCCGCGGGGCGAATAGTCGGCGGCCGAGGCCGCGCCGACGCCGAGAACGGCCGCGGCGAGCGCCGCCGCAAGGATCACGATCCGTTTCATCTCATCCGTCCTCGGACTGCCCGTCGCGAGTCGGCCGCCGACCCCCGCGCGTCGACGGACAATCTGTCGCCGTCCGGGCCAAATCAAGCAGCGCAGGGCGCGGTGGTTAAGCGGAGAAGTCGCTTTTTCGTCAGGTGTGTCGGCGCGCCACGCCCGTGCGACCGGCGGCGCGCCGATCTCCGACGCTGTCCTCGACCCTGTCTTGGGATCGCCGCACGCAGGATGCTAGCGTCCGCGCCCCGACGCGAAGCAGGGAGGCCGGCCATCGGCATGCGACGTTTCGAGACCGCCCGCGAGGCGGCTTTGGCGCTCCGGCCGGACCGGCCGGTCTACGGGTTCCGCCCTCTCGTGCTGGAGGAGGACGCCAGGGCGTTCCTGTCGGCGTTCCGTGGAACCACCGCCTATGCGGTCAAGACCAACGGCGAGCCCTTCGTGCTGGAGCGGCTGGCGGCCGCGGGCGTCACCGCCTTCGACGTGGCAAGCCCCGCGGAGTTCGAGGCCGCGCGCGGCGCCTCGCCTGACGCGCTCCAGCTCTACATGCATCCGGTGAAGGCGCAGTCCGACATCCGCCTCGCGCTCGAGACCTACGGCATCCGCACGCTTGCGCTCGATCACGAGGACGAGGTCGCGAAGATCCTTCGGATCGTGCGCGCGCAGGATCTCGATCCGGAGGACGTCACCCTCTTTGTCCGCCTCGCCACCAAGGGGCATGCGGCCTACGAGCTGTCGAAGAAGTTCGGAGCCGCGCCGTCTCACGCCGTCGAGTTGCTGGAGCGGATCGACCGGGTGGGGTTCCGCGCCGGGCTCACCTTCCATGTCGGCAGCCAGGTCGAGGATCTCGGAACCTATGAGCGCGCGCTCGGCACCGCCGCCTGGGTGCGGGGCCGCGCCGGCGTGGAGCTCGCCGGGCTCGACATCGGCGGCGGCTTTCCGGCGCGCTACGGCGAGGATCCGAAGCGACCGGCGCCGCCGGCCCCGGAAGTCGGCAAGCTCGTGAAGGACATCGAAGGCGAAATCGACGCCTGGGGCCTCGGCGACCTGCCGCTCGTCGCCGAGCCCGGCCGGGTGATCGTGGCGCGCTGCCTGTCGGTCATCGTCCGGGTGCTGCTGAAGAAGGGCCAGCGGCTCTACATCAATGACGGCGTCTGGAGCTCGCTATCGGACAGCTGGACCGGCCGCATCACCCTGCCGGCCCGTCTCATCCCGGACCCCGCGCGCCGCCGCGCGCAGAAAACCTCGGGCGAGAAGCTTGCGCCGTTCCGCGTCATGGGCGCGACCTGCGATTCCGTGGACATTCTCAGCCGGCCGTTCTGGCTGCCCGACAGCGTCGACACCGGCGACTGGATCGAGATCGGCCATATCGGCGCCTACAGTCTCGCGCTTCGCACGCGCTTCAACGGCTTCTACCCGGACGACTTCGTCGAAATCGCGACCCCGTTCGAGGCCGGGGAGGGCCCGGAAGGCTTCGCGAGCCTCGAGACGCGCGGGGGCGCGGCAGGCTGATGGCGAGGCTCGCGCTCATTCCCGTAGACCTTGATGACGGGCCGAAAGATGATTGCGAAAGCAGCGGACCAAGGGTAGGACGTGGCGGCTTCTCGGATCACTCGCGACGAGATGTTCGATCCGATCTTCTCGGCGGACCCGTCTTTCCGTCCTCGATGGGTAGCGTTCACGGCGGAATGGTCCGATGAAGCGGAGCCGCCGCTCTATCTCGCCCTGGCCGAATTGGCCCGGCATGTCGTGGAATGTTTGAACGCGCAGCGGACTGAGAACCTCGACGCGATCTTCGCTGTCGTCGAGCCCTGGCATGCCGATGGAGACGCCTACGTTCGTGAAGCCGCGACGATCGGCATGCTCGAGTCCCTGCAGAACCTGCTGGGAGGCGACGACCGCGGAGGTTCGGCCGTGGAGGCTTGGCTCGGCCCGGAGAGCAAACGCTGGTGGGACAAGCTCGACCGTTTTTGGGCCGGGAACTCTGACGCCCTTTCCTGCTAACGCTGAAGGCTGCGTTCCGCCCTACCTCTCGCCCCTGAAGACGATCGGGAAGCTCTCGGGCTTTCCGGCGCCGTCGCATTCTTCCTTGGCGCGGTACTCGATCATGCGGAAGGCCGCTCCGACCCATTCCCAGAGCCCGACCTGCCCGCAATCGGCCGCGCTGCGGCCCTTGTCGAAGGCCTTCAGCTCGCGCCGTTCGGGGTCGTAGGCGACGTTGGCGAGGGTGTCGGTGCCGGTCCAGCCGATCGACTCCACGAAGGCGGCGAACAGCAGCGGGTCGAACCGGTCGGCGGCCTTCGATGGATCCTCGACGAACAGCACGTAGTCGACATTGTAGGAGCCCGAGGCGCAGACGATCGCCCACAGGGTGCGCCCGGTCCCGAGATCGGCCGCAAACGACTGTTCGGCGAGGAACGAGGGCGTCGTCTCGGTCTGGTCCCAGACCGGGCAGTCGCGCCCCACCATGATCTTGCGCAGCGTCTCGGGGATCTCGTCGCGCCCGACGTCGCGCCGCCGGCCTGACAGCGCGCCCGGCGCCGCGGCGCCGATCAGACCGGCGAGCGCGTCCTGCCGGGCGACGCGGCCCTGGCGGGCGTCGAGCTCGGCGGCCGCGGCCGCAAAGCCCGGCAGGGGGAGCGCCGCGGAAACCTGCTCGCCGCCTTCGCCCGACACCGTGACATGAAGCACCTTGCCACGCCGCAGGAACGGTAGCAGCCGCCGGGTCGCGGCGTCGGAGAGGCGAAGCTCGGTCGTGTCCGCCGCAGGGCCGGGGCCGCTCGACAGGTCCGAGCCCGAGGCGAAGCGCAGCGGCGGGCCCCCGTCGATAATGACGGCGATGCGCGGCCGCGGCGCCGGCCGCTCGGCTCCGACCAGCACGACGACGAGCCGCGCGGGCGCGTCCTTGGCGGGCTCGCGCACCACGGAGAGGCGCACGGACGTCGCGCCGGAGGCCGCCGCTTCAGTCGAGGCGCGGCAATCGCCGGGGGCGGCCTGCGCGGCGCAGGCCGTCTTCCAGGATTCGAACACGCCTTCGGCCGCGGCGGCGGTCGAAGCGGCCGACAGGCAGAGAGCGAACGCTGCGAGGCAGGTCTTCATCGAACGTCTCGCCTTTCTCCCCGCGGGGCGGTCTTGTCGATCACGAACTCGTTACCAGATGGCTTGGGGCCGGAACGAAGGGTGGGGCCGAGGCCGCCGTTAAAGCGGTCTATAGCGAGGTGGGGCGGCGCCTTGAACGCGTCTTTCGGCCCGCTCGGCGGAAACTCCGCCGGAAGCCGAGGACGCAAGAGAGAAACCGGAGAAACCTATGAAGAGAATGTTCGTCTACGCAATCGCCGGCGCCATCGGCGTGACGGGAGTGGCCGAGACCATTCCGCAGGCTTTCGCATCCGAGAGCAAGGCTCCGCGTTCGCTGGAGCAGATCCGCGAGCAGGTTCGGTCCGAGGCGATGACGAGCCTCGCCAAGGGCGACGTCCAGACGGTCGGCCGGCGCTGGCGCGGCGGCGGACGCCACTGGGGCGGTCGCCGCTATTACGGCGGACGCCGGTTCTACGGCGGTCGGCGCTATTACGGCGGTCGGCGCTACTACGGCCGGCGCTACTATTACGGCCCGCGCCGCTATTACGGCCGGCGTTATCGTCCCGGCATCTATTTCGGCATCTACTGATCGGTAGACCGATCTGGTTCGAAGAGCCCCGGCGCCCCCGCGCCGGGGCTCTTTCCGTTTCGGCCGCCCTATTTGCCCGCCGGCGCAACCAAACCGGCGTCCCGCGGGTTTGCGAAGCGAACGGCGAAACCGAGAAAAGAAAGGATCGCCCCATGAGGAAGTTCACGATCGTCGCAGTCGCGGCCGCATTCGGCGTCGCGGGAGCGGCCGAGACCGTGCAGCCTGCGGCGGCCGCAGAAACCAATGCGGCGCCGCGCTCGCTTGAGCAGGTGCGCGAGAACGCGATGACGGCGATGTACGCCGGCGACCTCCAGCAGGTGCGAGACCGCAGGGCGGGTCGCGCCTGGCGCGGCGGCGGCAAGTGGCGCGGCGGCCGCAGCTGGCGCGGCGCCCGCTATTACGGCGGACGCCGATATGCCGGCCGGCGCTATTACGGCCCGCGCCGTTACTATGGCGGCCGGCGCTACCGTCCGGGCCTCGTGATCGGCATCCGCCCGTAAATCACCACGCCGCAACCAGAGGCCGGACCGGCTCGCCAGCCGGCCCGGCCGTTTTGCGTCCGGCCTCGATCACGCCGTGGTCACGCCGCTTTGACGCAACGCAAAAGCCCCTCCGGCTGTTGGCCTTGTGAGGACGATAAAGTCAGCCGCCGACCGGCGGCCGGCATGCAGGAGCAGCGCATTTCATGAGAAAGTTCTTCGCCATCGCGATCGCCGGCGTCATCGGCGTCGCGGGATACGCCGAGACGACGCCGCGCGCCCACGCCGCGGACGGTCGCGCCGCGCCTCGCTCGATCGACGAGATCCGCGCCAACGCGCTCGCCGAAATGCAGGCCGGCAACCTGATGGAGGTCCGCAAGGGCCGGAGAGCGGGCCGCAGCTGGCGGGGCGGGCGCAGCTTCCGCGGCGGCAGAAGCTATCGCGGGCGCAGCTTCCGAGGCGGCCGGAACTGGCGGGGCCGCGGCTACGGCTACCGGCGCCATTACGGCGGCCGGCGCTACTATCGCGGCCGGCGCGGCTATGGCGGCGCGGTCGCGGCCGGCGTCGCGGGCTTCGCGCTCGGGGCGATCGCGGCCGACGCGGCGCGCTCGGCTCCCCGCTCGCGGAGCAAGCAGTGGTGCGCCAACCGCTACCGGTCCTACGACTGGGCGTCGGGCACCTACGTGACCTATGACGGCGTCCGGCGCGCCTGCCCGTAAGGCGCGAGCCCGATCCGACGTCCATCCGCCCCGGCGCTGAGACAGCGCCGGGGTTTTTTGTCGGCTCGACAGCCGGAACGACGGGCCGCCGCGGACGTTCGCTTCATAGGGAACGAACATCGAACGGAGGCAGACATGCTGGACAAGAGCACCCCCTCGAGCCGCACCGACGAGCGTCGCGCGGCCGACCCGAACGCCCCGACGCCGGACACGCCCGTGCAGCGGGTCGACCCCAATCCGAAGACCGCGCCCGATCCCGAAAGCAACGCGGAGAAGGATCCCTCCGATTGGGTGTCGGGCGATGATCCGATGACCGGCGCGCAGGCGTCCTATCTCAAGACTCTCTCCGAGGAGACCGGCGCCGCCGCCTATCGCGACGACCTCACCAAGGCCGAGGCCTCGACGCTGATCGACGAATTAAAGGACGCGCGCAACGCCAAGAGGTGACGACGCGCGTCGCGGCCCTAGATCATCGTTCACCGCATGATCGTGACGGGCTGGAGCGCATGGCGCGACCCGGCTTCCGCCTCGAAGCGGGCCCCTTGGGCGCGGGGCGGGAGAAACCGGAGGACATGCCATGAAGAAGACGCTGCTCTACGCACTGGCCGGCGCGTTCGCGCTCGCGGGGATCACCGAGACGGTCCCGGCGCGCGCGGAAGGCGCCGGGCCGAGCCCGCGCTCGCTCGAGGAACTGCGCGCCGAGGTTCGCGGCGAAGCGATGACGAGCCTGAAGCTCGGCCAGCTTCAGGAGGTGCGCCATCGCCGCTGGCACAAGCGCCGCTACGTTCGCCGCCGCGGCGTCTTCCGCAGCCGGACAATGTCGCGCGTCCATCGCCGCGGCGCCTGGTGCGGCAAGTATGTCGGTCGCCGGTGCTACTACACGCCCCGGGCGCTCCGGCCCTTCCGTCAGCGTTGATCGAGACGACCTCCGGGCGCGCCTTCAGCGCGCCCGGACCTAGCCGCTGGCTGCGGCGGAGCCCTGCGGCTCCGCAAGACGGTCGAGCTGGGATCTGATGTGCGCGGCCTCGGCCGCGCTGTTGGCGAGCGCGATCGCCCTGTCGAAGGCGACCCGGGCCTCGGCCTTGCGGCCAAGCTCCAGCAGCAGCGCCCCGGTCACGCCGTGGAAGTAGAAATAGCCCGACAGCCGCTCGCCGAGCGGAGCGATGAGGTCGAGCGCGGCCTCCGGTCCCGAAACCTTCGACAGCGCGACCGCGCGGTTCAGCGTCACGACCGGCGAGGGCTGCAGGCGCTCGAGCGCCGCATAGAGGGCGTCGATCTCGCGCCAGTCGGTCTGCGCGAAGGTCTTGGCGCGGGTGTGGATCGCGGCGATCGCGGCCTGGATCTGGTAGGCGCCCGGCCGGCGGTGGCGCAGAGCCTTGTCGACCAGCGCGAGGCCCTCGGCGATCATCGGCCGGTCCCACACGCCCCGGTTCTGGTCCTCGAGCAGGATAATCTCGCCCTCGGGCGAATGGCGCGCGGCGGCGCGGGCGTGCTGCAGCAACATGAGGGCCGCAAGCCCCATGATCTCAGGCTCGGCGGGAAAGAGGCGCAGCAGCAGGCGCGCCAGCCTGATCGCCTCGTCGCACAGCGCGGCGCGCGCCTCGACCTCGTCGGAGGAGGCCGAATAGCCTTCGTTGAACACGAGATAGACCATCGCGGCCACGACCCCGAGGCGCTCTGCGCGCTCGGCCGCGCCCGGCGTCTCGAACGGCACGCCGGCCGTCGCGACCTTGGCCTTGGCGCGCGTGATGCGCTGCTCCATGGCGCTCTCGCCGACAAGGAACGCGCGGGCGATCTGGCGCACGCTGAGGCCCGACACGATCCGGAGCGCGAGCGCGATCTGCTGGGTGGCGGGCAGGTCCTTGTGGCAGCACACGAACAGGAGCCGCAGGATGTCGTCGCGATAGTCGGACTGGTCGAGCCGGTCGGCCATGTCGGCTTCGGCGTCGTCGAGATCGGAGATCGCGTCCTCGTCGGGAAGCGCCGTCTGGCGGGAAAGCCGGCGCTTGCCGTCGAGCGCGACGTTGCGCCCGACGAAGATCAGCCAGGCGGCCGGATCGCGCGGCGGGCCCTTGTCGGGCCAGGTCTTCAGCGCGCGCAGGCTCGCCTCCTGGAACGCCTCCTCGGCGACGTCGAGGTCGCGGAAGTAGCGAAGGAGCGCCGCGACCGCCTGCGGCCGCGCGGCGGCGAGCGCCTTGTCGATCCAGGCGATGTCGGTCATGGCACGGGATCTCGCGCGGGTTCGAGGGTCGCGGGGTCGTAGTAGCCGACTGGCCGGATCTCGTAGGAGCCGCCGGGATTGACCTTGCCGAGCGCGCGAGCGGCGTCGAGCGCCTCCTCGAGCGAGGCGACGTCGAGGATGTAGAAGCCGAGAAGCTGCTCCTTGGTCTCGGCGAACGGGCCGTCGATCACGAGCGGAGGCTCCACGGACTTGCGCAGCGTGGTGGCGGCGGTGGTGGGCAGCAGGCGGGCGTTCGGTCCGAGCTTGCCCTCGGCCGCAAGCTGGCGCTTCACGCCCTGGAGCTTCTCCATGACCGCCTCGTCCTCTTCCTTGGACCAGGAGGTGACCGTCGCTTCGGAGTGGTAGCAAAGAACAGCGTAGAGCATCGTCGCGTGACCCGGTTCGTGATCTGAGGACGAGCGAGCCTAGCGCGCGCCGACAGGCGGCCGGAAATTTTGTCGTAGGCGCGGCCTCAGGCGGCGTCCGACAGCCGCGCCGCGGCTCGCAGCGAGGCCCGGGCGGCGGCCTCGGCGGCGGATTTGGCCGCGTGCGCCGGAGCGTTGACGACCTGGAGGTTGCCGAGGCCCCAATAGGACAGGAGCTCTGCGTAAGGGCGGTCGCGCAGATCGCGCCAGACCTCGTGCAGCGGCGTGCGGTGGTCGATCTCCGCGCCCTTCAGGAGGCGCTTGTCGGTCAGCGCGCAGCGGTGGCGCTGGACCCGCGCCACGATCTTGCGGGCGCCCTGCGGGGCGAGCCAGAACCGCCACGCGGCGACGCAGGCCGAATGCCACGCGGCGCGCGCGTTCGGCGCGCCCGCGCCCCACAGATCTTCGTGCCATCCCAGGCGGAACACCGGCTGGCCACAGACGACGCAGCGCCCGGGCGCAGCGCCCTCGGCGCGAAACGGCTGCGGCGGCAGGCGAAATCCGGCCTTGATCTCGGGCGCGCTCCAGCGCCAGCCCACGGGCGTCTCGCTCTTGGCGGCGAGCGCGCGGGCGAGCCGATCTGCACGCAATGGATGTGCACGCCAGTAGCCATCGACCGCGGCGCGTGCGGTCTTTGGAACCCAACGGCGCTCGAAAGCGTATACGGAAGTCGGGACTGGGAGCCGTGTTCGGGCCGCCCTAAGTCTCTGTTCCGCCTCTGCGTTCCAGCGTAACCGGCGATCTTCGACTGACATGGTGTAATACGGTTCGACTCGTGTCATACTTGTGTGATGGGAAGGATTATCGATCGGTTATCGTTGCGGTACTTCAAAGCCGCTCTCCGATCGTACCGTTTTGAGACAAGGAGCGCGGAGTTCCTTCATGAATAACCGTGGCGGGTCCGCGCTCGGTATGTACGGATAGGCTTCCATGCCCCATGATACCCCCACTGCCCATCCATCCAGCCCTGACAAATACGATACGCTGAGGCTCGAAAACCAACTCTGCTTCGGGCTCTACGCCGCGGCGCATGCGATGAATCGCGCCTACCGGGTCGCGCTCGGGCCGTTGGGCCTCACTTATCCGCAATACCTCACCATGCTCGCGCTCTGGGAGATCGACCGTCAGAGCGTTTCGGAGCTCGGCCAGCGGCTGCGGCTCGACTCCGGCACGCTGACCCCGGTGCTCAAGCGCCTTGAGAGCGCCGGGCTTGTGCGTCGCTCGCGCAATCGCGCCGACGAACGCGAGGTCGAGATCAGCCTGACGGATCGCGGCTCGGCGATGCGCGACGAGGCGCTCGGCGTGCGGGAGACCATCGTCTGCCGGCTCGGCATGGGCGACGACGAAATCCGAAATCTGCGCAGGGACATGGGCAAGCTGCTCGAGCGGCTTGACGCGACCGAGACCGGCGATTTCGGCAGGCCGCGCCTGCAGAGCGCCGAATGATCGTCGCCGCGGGGTCGTGGAGTTGAGCGAGACCTGGCGCGTCGGTTCGACCGGCGTTTCCGCGCGCGTGTCCGAGCACGGCGCGGAGCTCGTCAGCGTGACCGACAAGGCGGGCGAGGAGCTGCTGTGGCAGGCCGGGCCTGAATGGCCGCGGCATGCGCCGGCGCTGTTTCCCGTGGTCGGGCGGCTGAAGGGCGACGCGTTGAGGCACGGCGGCGAAAGCTACCGTGTCACTCAGCATGGTTTCGCGCGCGACCGCCGGTTCGAGTGGGTCGAGCGGAGCGAGGCGCGCGCCGTCCTTGCGCTGACCGACGACGCGGAGAGCCGGGCGATCTTTCCTTTCGCGTTCCGGCTCGATGCGACGATCTCCGCGGAGGGCTCGCGGCTCACCGTCGCGCACACGGTGTCCAATCCGGGCGACGTCGACCTGCCGTTCTCGATCGGCGCCCATCCCGGCTTTCGCTGGCCTCTGGTCGAAGGCGTGGAGAAGAGCGCGCACATCCTCGAATTCGAAGCGCGCGAGACCGGCGTTCGCCGCTCGGTGGTCGACGGCGGCCTACTAGGCGAGGAGAGCGACCTGCCGTTCGACGGCGTCACGCTGCCGCTCGACGAGGCGCTGTTCGCGCGCGACGCGCTGGTGATGCCGGACGTCGCGAGCCGGTCGGTGCGCTATGTCGCGCTCGGGCCCGACGGCGAGGAGCTTCGCGCGCTGACCGTCTCGTGGCGGGGCTATCGCGACCTCGGCGTCTGGTCGGCGCCGAAGGGCGCGCCGTTCCTGTGCGTCGAGCCGTGGCGCGGCATGGCGAGCCAGGCCGACTGGGACGGCGAGTTCGCCCGCAAGCGCGGCGTCGTGCTTCTGCCGCCCGGCCATTCTCAGCATTTCGAATGGAGCGTGGCCGTCTGAGGTCCGCGTCGCCGCTTGGGGGAGCGCATGGACAGGCTCGGCCGCAACAAGGCGAACGTCATCGCCTTCTATGAGCTGATGTTCAACGATTGCCGCCCCCGGGAGGCGATCGAGACCTATGCGGGCGACGACTACATCCAGCACAATCCGCATGTCGCGACCGGCAAAGCCGGCTTCATCGACTATTTCGAGCGCATGGCGCGCGAGTGGCCGGGCAAGCGCATGGAGGTGAAGCGCGCGGTCGCCGAAGGCGATCTCGTCGTGCTGCACTGCCTGCAGCGCTGGCCGGGCGACCACGACTATGCGGCGATGGACATCTTCCGGCTCGACGGGCAGGGCAAGATCGTCGAGCACTGGGACGTGCTCCAGGTCCTGCCCGAGACCTCGGCCAATTCGAACGGGATGTTCTAGGAGGGGTTCTGGCCGTCCGCCTGATCCGTGCTAGAGACCCGCCGCGAGACCAATCCCCGCGCCGGAGCCTGCAATGATCCCCCGCTATTCGCGCCCCGAGATGACCGAGATCTGGTCGCCGGAGACGCGCTTCCGCATCTGGTTCGAGATCGAGGCGTACGCCTGCGACGCGCTCGCCGAGCTCGGCGTGATCCCGAAGGACGCGGCGAAGACGATCTGGGAGAAGGGCGGGGCGGCCACGTTCGACGTCGAGCGCATCGACGAGATCGAGCGCGTGACCAAGCACGACGTCATCGCGTTCCTCACCCATCTCGCGGAATTCGTCGGGCCGGACTCGCGCTTCGTGCACCAGGGCATGACGTCGTCCGACGTGCTCGACACCTGCCTCTCGGTGCAGCTCGCCCGCGCCTCCGACATCCTGATCGCCGACGTCGACCGGATGCTGGCGGCGCTCAAAACCCGCGCGCTCGAGCACAAGTTCACGCCCACAATCGGCCGCAGCCACGGCATCCACGCCGAGCCCACCACCTTCGGGCTGAAGCTCGCCGGCTACTATGTCGAGTTCGAGCGCGCCCGCGAGCGGCTCGTGGCGGCCCGCAAGGAGATCGCCACCTGCGCGATCTCGGGCGCGGTCGGCACCTTCGCCAACATCGACATGGCGGTCGAGGCGCACGTGGCCGAGAAGCTCGGACTGACGGTCGAGCCTGTCTCCACGCAGGTCATCCCGCGCGACCGCCACGCCATGTTCTTCGCGACGCTCGGCGTCGTCGCCTCGTCCTGCGAGCGGCTCGCCATCGAGATCCGCCACCTGCAGCGCACGGAGGTGCTCGAGGCCGAAGAGTTCTTCTCGGAAGGCCAGAAGGGCTCGTCGGCGATGCCGCACAAGCGCAACCCGGTCCTGACCGAGAACGTCACCGGCCTTGCGCGCATGGTGCGATCCTACGCGCTTCCCGCGATGGAGAACGTCGCGCTCTGGCACGAGCGCGACATCTCGCACTCCTCGGTCGAGCGCATGATCGGCCCGGACGCGACCGTCACGCTCGACTTCGCGCTCAATCGCCTCGCGGGCGTGGTCGAGAAGCTCCTGATCTATCCCGAGCGCATGCAGTCCAATCTCGACCGGCTCGGCGGCCTCGTGCATTCCCAGCGCGTGCTGCTGGCGCTGACCCAGAAGGGCGCGAGCCGCGAGGACAGCTATCGGCTCGTCCAGCGCAACGCCATGCCGGTCTGGCGCGGGGAGGGCGACTTCCTGACCCTGCTCAAGGCCGACGCGGAGGTGAGCGCGCTGCTCTCGGACGCCGAGCTCGAAGAGGCGTTCGACCTCGGCTATCACTTCAAGGCGGTCGACGCGGTGTTCGCCCGGGTGTTCGGCGAGAGCTGAGAGGCCTGACGGCCTCTTTCCTGTCCGGGCAATGGCGTAAAAGTTGGGGCTCGGCGCGGGGGCGCGATCATCCATGACGTTCGAAAGCTTCGCCCAAAATGCTGAGGACGTTCTCGCCGAGCGGTGCTTCGGGTCCACGGCGGCCGGCGTCTACGTCGATGTCGGGGCTTCGGAGCCGACACGGCATTCGGTGACCTACGCTCTTTATCGCAGGGGATGGCGCGGCATCAATCTGGAGCCGATCCCGGAACGCGCTGAGGAGAACGAGGCGCTTCGGCCGCGCGACATAACCATCCGCGCCGCAGCCGGCCGCTCGGAAGGACAGGCGAGGTTCTTCCAGTCGCTCGGGCGCGGCGGCACGTCGACCATCGTCGCGGAGCTTGGCGCGGCGATGAAGGCCAGAGCGGTCGGGGTCGTCGAGTTCACGGTGCCGATGACGACGCTCGCTCGATGTCTGGAGGAACATTTCCCGGGCCGCCAAGAATACGAGCTGCTCAAGATCGACGTCGAGGGCGCTGAGGCCGACGTTCTCGCAGGGGCTGGCCTTTCATTCGTCAGGCCGATGGTGATCGTGATTGAAGCTGGCTTTGAGCCTCCCGCCTGGGAGGCGGCTCTGCTCGATCAGGACTACGCGTTCGCGACCTTCGACGGCGTGAACCGCTGGTATCATTCTCATGCGCGCAAAGATTTCGGCGAGGCGCTGCGGGCGCCAATCAGCGCCCACGACAAGTTTGTTCGAGTCAACGATTTGGGCTCGCCGTTTCTGAATGGATTGCACCCTGATCACGCTTGGGCGGCGCAAATCGGCCTGACCCTTCTCCGGTCGGTTCGGGAGATCGATGACGAGACCTTGGCGCGAAGTTTCCTGGACCGGTATCCCGAATGGGTGAGGAAGCGTGCGCCTTCCGACCGGGATGTCGTCGCCGCCTACCGGCTCGTTTTGGCCCGCAAGCCGACGGCGAGGGAGCAGAACGACGCTCTGGATAGCTTCGGGACGAAGTCTCTGCAGGAGCTGTATCTGGCGTTGGTTGGCGGCGACGAGTTCAGGGCGCGGCGCGGTCGCGCGATTGCGTCCGTATGAAGGCTTCAGCGGGCCAGATGCGGTTTCAGGATCGTCAGCATCCGTTCCGCCGTCGTGCCGGGCGGGAAGAAGCCGAGATACCGGCCTGACGGGTCCATCAGATAGATGAAGGCCGAGTGGTCGACGGTGTAGCCGCCGCCGGGCGACGCGACCTTCTCGTAGAACAACCTGTAGGCGTCCGCGGTCTTGCGGATCGCGTCGGGCTCGCCCGTGAGGCCGACGAGGCGCGGATGATAGGCCGCGACGTACTCCGCAAGGCGCGAAAGGCCGTCGCGCTCGGGATCGAGCGTGATGAAGAGCGGCTGCACCTTCTCGGCGTCGTCTCCGAGCAGCTCGAGCGCCCGGGAGATCTGGTAGAGGTCGGTCGGGCAGATGTCGGGGCAGGTGGTGAAGCCGAAATAGACCAGCAGGTGCTTGCCGCGATAGTCGGCGTCGGTCCGGGCGCGCCCGCTCTGGTCGACGAGCGCGAACGGGCCGCCGATCGGCTCGCGGCTCCACATCAGCACGTCCATCAGCTCCGCGGCGGAGCGGCGCGGCGCCCCGCCGTCCTGGGCGCGCGCGGCCTGATGGCAGACGAGCGCGGCCGCCAGAGCCGCGGCGAGGGCGGCGTTACGCACCGAACGTCAGCCTGCTGCCGGTCGTGGGAACGATGACGTTGGCGGGCATCTGCGCCTGCGCCTCGAGCGCGAAATTCAGGCCGCTGCAATGCATCGGGATGACGACGTCGGGCTCGAGCTTTTTGATCTCGGCGACGACTTGGACGAGGTAGTCCTTCGGCGCCGGGCCGAGATGGAAGCCGCCGACGATCGCGTGGACCTTCTGCACGCCGGACACCTCCTGCGCCTGCCGCACCGAATTCACGATGCCGACATGGCCGCAGGAGCTGATGACGACCAGCCCCTTGTCCTTGACGTTGAAGCAAGTGGCCTGCTCGTGGACGTGCTCGTCGGGGATGATCTTCCCCTGAAGCTCGGCCGGAGAATAGTGGCTGGGGTCGCAGCCGAGCCCGTCCTTGATCCCCCGCTCCACGAAGGTGTTCGGCAGCACGCGCTCGATCGACGAGCGCTTGATCTGGCCGGTGGTGAAGGCGTGGTCGGCGACCACCGTCGGGGTCTCGCACAGCACCGTCGTGATCTGGCGCGCCGCGAGCTCGCGGCGGTCGAGCTGGCCGAAGTCGGTGAACTGGCCCTGGACGCCGCTCGGGCTGACGCGGTGGCAGAAATTGTCCTCGCCGCCGGCGTAGAGCTTCACGTCCGGCGCGAGCTCCTTCCGGTAGCGATCGAGAAAGCCGGTGAGCCCGCCGTAGTGGTCGTGGTGGCCGTGGCTGACGATGAGCGCGTTCGCTTTTCTCGGATCGACCTTCAGGATCTCGATGTTGTTGAGAAGCGCGTCCGGGCTGTAGCCGAAGTCGAGCAGGATGGCGCGGGTCTCGTCGGCGCGCTGCGTCTCGGCGAACAGCGACAGGCCCCACTGGTTGTGCAGCACCTTGCGATAGTCCTGCCCGCGGCCGTTGCCGGGCGGCTGGTGCAGCACGCCCTGGACCGTGCTCGGCTTCAGGAACTGGTCATGGGCCGAGTCGATCAGCACCCGCAGCGTGAGCTTGTCGACGGTCGGCGCGACGATGGGAGCCGCGCTCGCGATCTCGACGCAGCTGAAGCCTGCGGCTGCGCCGGCCGCAAGCGCTGCGGACGCCTTCAGAAAAGTCCGTCGTCCAATGTTCTCGGCCATGCCTGTCCACCCCAGGGCGATCCGTCGCCGGGCGGATTAAAGTCATTAAATCTATCAACTTACAAGCATGAGATTCTCCCGACATGCGCCGCAGGTCGGCGCCGGGCCGGAAGCGAAACGGGCGGCCTCTCGGCCGCCCATCCCGCAATCCAGATCTCGCGCTTTCCAGGCTCAGTCGCGCCCGCGGCCCTCGCCGCGTCCACCGCCGCCGCCGTCTCCACGACCGCCGCCATCTCCGCGACCGCCGCCGCCGCCACGGCCGGCGCCGTCGCCCCGGCCGCCGCCGCCGGCCCGGTCAAGGCCCATGCGGTCGCCGCGGTCGCGCGGCTCGGGCCGCGCCTCGACCCGTTCGGCGCGGCTCGTGCGCCCGTCGCCAGCGCGCTCTCCGCCGCCCCAGCGATCGTCGCGTCCGCCGCCGCGCCCGTCGCCGCGGTCACGGCCGCCGCCGCGACCGGCCTCGTCGTTCGGTCGGCCCGGGCGGTCGCGCCGGTCGTCGGCGCGGGGCGGACGGTTGGTGAAGCCGTTGCGGGTGTCGCCGGGGCGGCGATCGGCCCAGCGCCGGTCGCGGCCGCCCCAGGAGCGTCGCTCCTCCCAGCGCCGCCACGAACGCTCGCGCCAGCCGCGCAGGCCCGGACGCGCGCCGTACCAGCGGCCGCCCCAGTAATAGTAGCCGTCGCGGATGTAGTATGGCCGGTTGTCCCAATAGCCGCCGATGACGAGCCCGCGAACCACGACCGGGTCGTCCTGCTCGATAACGAAGGGCTCTTCGCCGTAGCTCATCGCCGGCGCGCGGCCGTTGAAGTCGAGCAGGTCGGCGAGCGCGAAGCCGGTGCCGTCGCGCCCCATGCTGATCTCGCACCAGGCGTCGTCGCAGCCGATGAGGTTGACGGTCTCGCCCTCGGGCAGGACGTCGATCACCTGATAGTTTTGGCCCGGGCCCGAGCGGACGTTGACGTTGGTGGAGGCTGTCGCGGACGCCGCGAGCGCCGCGCCCGAGGACAGGAGCAGCGCGCCGGAGGCGAGCAGCGCCTTGAGCTTGAAGGTCATGGGCGTCGTAACTCCCTGTTGGTCTCGTCGCGCCGGCTTGTCGGGCGGCTGCGACAGTCGTTCAAAGCTTCAAACGCGCGGCGTCGCCCGTCTGTTCGCTGCGTTACACGAGCGCGCCTTACGAAGCCTGCGCGGCGCGAAGATGGCGCCGATCACATCTTCGAATGTCGCGCCCGCCCGTCATCCGCCCGGGCCTTCGCCGGTCGCGGGCGCGTCGAACACGTCCGACAGCGCGCGTTCCGCGCCCGCCGACAGGAAGGCGAGGTCGGGTCCGAGCGCGATCATCGGAAAACCGCGGCGCACATAGTCCGACGCGAACGCCGAGGTGTTGGCGAAGATCGCCACGGGCTTTCCGACCCGCTTGGCCGCCGCCGAGATCTTCGCGAGCGCCGCAACCACGCCCGGATGAGCGGGATCGACGGCCGCGCCGGCCGACAGGGATACGCTGAGATCATTCGGTCCGATCAGAAGGCCGTCGAGCCCGTCGACGGCGAGGATCTCCTCGACGTTTCTAAGCGCGGTCTCGGTCTCGATCATGGCGAGGGCGAGCGTCAAGTCGTTGGCGGTCGCAAGATAAGCGTCGCGGGAGAGGCCGGTGAGCCCCATGGCGCGCACCGGGCCCCAGCTGCGCCGGCCGACCGGCGGATACTTGACCGCGTCCACGAAGGCGCGGGCGTCCGCCGCCGTGTCGATCATCG
Organism: Chenggangzhangella methanolivorans; assembly: GCF_042648545.1. NCBI lineage: Bacteria > Pseudomonadati > Pseudomonadota > Alphaproteobacteria > Hyphomicrobiales > Methylopilaceae > Chenggangzhangella > Chenggangzhangella methanolivorans. Next base: position 67,559 of record NZ_JBHRXS010000015.1, on the reverse strand, counting down.
GCGCGACCAGTCCCGCGGCCCCGACGTCGAGCGCCCGGGCGCCGAGCGCGAAGCCGCCGAGCGGCAGGCGCACCATCGCGGGCTTGCCCGCAAGCGCGGCGGCCGCTACCCCCTCGGCGATGGTCTCGAAGGTCGCGAAGCCGTGCTGGGCGTCGAGAGTCACCGAATCGAAGCCGGCGCGCGCCACCGTCTCGACGATCATCGGGTAGGCGGTGAACATCCAGCCGGTGAAGTGCCGCCCGCCGGGCCCGAGGCTCGCGGCCGGCAGCGCTCCCGGGCGCGGCGTCTGGCGTTGGGCCGTCACTTCTCGCCGGCGAGCTGCTCGGCCGCGACCGCGAGGAGCTCGTCCATGCGGCGGCGGATCTGGTGGTCGGACTGGTCGACGCCTGCGACGTCGAAATCCTTGCGGATCTTGCGGAAGACGTCGTGGTCGCCTTCCTCCTCGAAGTCCGACATCACCACGGTCTTGGCGTAGGCTTCCGCGGCCTCGCCGGTCTTGCCGAGCTTTTCGGCGGCCCAGAGGCCGAGCAGTCGGTTGCGTCGAGCGAGCGCGTAGAACCGCGTCTCCTCGTCATGCACGTACATGGCCTCGAACGCCTGCTCGCGACTGTCGAACGTCGTCATGGAGATCCTCGAACCCTCGCCGTCGACGGCGTGTCCCGGCGGCCGCCGCCCTCGACGCGACTAGAGCGGGCAATTGTGGCGAAGCAAGGCTGCGCGGGCGCGAAACCATGTTGATTCTTCGCGCATTCGACAACGCGGCCTCGTCTTGGCAGCGGCCCTCCGCGCGCCTACATTCGCGAGCGACGCGCGCCGCTCCTTTCTCCCCCGGCGGCCGACGTCGCGAAAGGCGCGTGGATGAACCCGAATTTCCGGAACTTCGCCCTCTGGGTGATCATCGTTCTGTTGCTGCTTGCGCTCTTCACGCTGTTCCAGAACCCGGGACAGCGCGCGCAGACGAACGACATCTCGTTCTCCCAGCTCCTCACCGAGGTCGACAACGGCCGGGTGCGGGCGGTGACGATCGAGGGGCCGAACATCTCCGGCTCCTACACCGACGGCGCGCAGTTCCAGACCTACTCCCCGAGCGACCCTTCGCTCGTCCAGCGCCTCTACAACAAGGGCGTGGCCATCACCGCCCGCCCGCCCGGCGAGAACATGCCGTGGATCGTCGCGCTGCTGCTGCAGTGGCTGCCCTTCATCGCGCTCATCGGCGTGTGGATCTTCCTGTCGCGCCAGATGCAGGGCGGGGCCGGCAAGGCGATGGGCTTCGGCAAGTCGAAGGCCAAGCTCCTCACCGAGGCCCATGGCCGCGTGACCTTCGAGGACGTCGCCGGCGTCGACGAGGCCAAGGACGACCTCCAGGAGATCGTCGAGTTCCTGCGCGATCCCCAGAAGTTCCAGCGGCTCGGCGGCCGGATTCCGCGCGGCGTGCTGCTCGTCGGCCCTCCCGGAACGGGTAAGACCCTCATCGCTCGCGCGGTGGCGGGCGAAGCCAACGTGCCGTTCTTCACGATCTCGGGTTCGGACTTCGTCGAGATGTTCGTGGGCGTCGGCGCGAGCCGCGTGCGCGACATGTTCGAGCAGGCCAAGAAGAACGCGCCCTGCATCATCTTCATCGACGAGATCGACGCGGTCGGCCGCCATCGCGGCGCGGGCCTCGGCGGCGGCAACGACGAGCGCGAGCAGACGCTGAACCAGCTGCTCGTTGAGATGGACGGCTTCGAGGCGAACGAGGGCATCATCCTGATCGCCGCCACCAACCGTCCCGACGTCCTCGACCCCGCGCTGCTGCGTCCGGGCCGCTTCGACCGCCAGGTCGTGGTCGCCAACCCCGACATCGTCGGCCGCGAGAAGATCCTGAAGGTCCACGTCCGCAAGGTGCCGCTGGCGCCGGACGTCGACCTCAAGACGGTCGCGCGCGGCACGCCGGGCTTTTCGGGCGCGGATCTGATGAACCTCGTCAATGAGGCGGCGCTGCTCGCGGCGCGTCGCTCCAAGCGCATGGTGACCTCGGCCGAGTTCGACAGCGCCAAGGACAAGATCATGATGGGCGCCGAGCGCCGCATGGTGATGACCGACGAGGAGAAGAAGGTGACGGCCTATCACGAGGCCGGACACGCGGTGGTGGCGCTCTTCACGCCCGCCAACGACCCGATCCACAAGGCGACCATCATCCCGCGCGGCCGCGCGCTCGGCATGGTCCAGTACCTGCCGGAGAAGGACCAGATCTCGATCAGCTACGAGCAGCTGACCTCGCGCCTCGCAATGGCGATGGGCGGGCGCGTGGCGGAAGAGATCTTCTTCGGCGAGGACAAGGTGACGGCCGGCGCGCAGTCCGACATCCAGATGGCGACCAACATCGCCCGCGGGATGGTGACGCGCTGGGGCTTCTCCAAGGAGCTCGGCACCGTGGCCTATGGCGAGAACCAGGACGAGGTGTTCCTCGGCATGTCGGTCGCGCGCCAGCAGAACGTCTCGGGCACGACGATGCTGAAGATCGACAACGAGATCAAACGCTTCGTCGACGAAGGCTACGAGACCGCGCGCCGGATCATCACCGAGAAGAAGGACGAGATGGACAAGGTCGCCAAGGCGCTTCTCGAATACGAGACGCTGACGGGCCAGGAGATCAAGGACATCCTCGCCGGCAATCCGCCGGTGCGCGACGCGACCGACGAGCCGCCGAGCCCGCGCGGCTCCGCGGTGCCGACCGCCGGCAAGCCGCGCCCGCGCCCCGACGCCGGGCTGGAGCCGCAGCCGAGCGCGTAAGCGGCGAGCGCCATCTGAAGAAAAGGCCGGGCCCCAGCGCCCGGCCTTTTTTGTTTGTCTCTCCGCCGACGTCCTGTGATCGTCCCACCTCGTCGGCGCGCTCATCGGAGGCGCGAAACGCCAAAGTGATGCGCCGCGGCCACGCTCACCATTTCTGAACCTCGCCGTGCTAGCATCGACGCACTGACGCCTCCGCGGCTTCCCAGGAAGCGGCGGACGCCACGTGGAGAGCGGCCCAGATGACGCGCAAATATTTCGGCACCGACGGCATCCGCGGCCGCGCGAACCGGTTCCCGATCACCCCCGATCTCGCGATGAAGGTCGGCATGGCGGCGGGGCTGGCGTTCCGCCGCGGCGACCATCGCCACCGCGTCGTCATCGGCAAGGACACGCGGCTGTCGGGCTACATGATCGAGAGCGCGCTGCAGGCGGGCTTCACCTCGGTCGGCGTCGACGTGCTGCTGGTCGGTCCGATGCCGACGCCGGCGGTCGCCCACATCACCCGCTCCATGCGCGCCGATCTCGGCGTGATGATCTCGGCCTCTCACAACCCTTACGACGACAACGGCATCAAGCTGTTCGCGCCCGACGGCTTCAAGCTTTCCGACGAGGTCGAGCTCGAGATCGAGCGCCTGATCGACTCCGATCTCTCCCCGCGCTTCGCCCTCTCCGACGACATCGGCCGCGCCAAGCGCATCGACGACGCGCAGGCCCGCTACATCGAATTCGCCAAGCGCACGGTCGCGCGCAACCTCTCGCTCGAGGGCGTGCGGGTGGTGATCGATTGCGCCAATGGCGCTGGCTACAAGGTGGCGCCGGAAGCGCTCTGGGAGCTCGGCGCCGAGGTCGTGCGGATCGGCGTCGAGCCGAACGGCCTCAACATCAACAAGGACTGCGGCTCCACCGCGCCGAACGCGCTGATCGCCAAGGTGCGCGAGACCCGCGCCGACATCGGCGTCGCGCTCGACGGCGACGCCGACCGCGTCATCATCGTGGACGAGAAGGGCCAGGTGGTGGACGGCGACCAGCTGATGGCCGTGGTCGCGGCCTCCTGGGCGGAGGACGGGCGGCTCTCCGCTCCCGGCCTGGTGTCGACGGTCATGGCCAATCTCGGCTTCGAGCGGTATCTCAGCTCGATCGGCCTCACCCTCGAGCGCACGCCCGTCGGCGACCGCTACGTCGTCGAGCGCATGCGCGCGCAGGGCTACAATCTCGGCGGCGAGCCCTCGGGCCACATCGTGCTGTCGGATTTCGCCACCACGGGCGACGGGCTGGTGGCGGCGCTTCAGTTGCTCGCGGTGGTCCAGAAGGCCGGGCGTCCGGTCTCGGAGGTCTGCCACCGCTTCGAGCCGCTGCCGCAGGTGCTCAAGAACGTCCGCTACAAGGCCGGCCGGCCGCTCGACGACGAAACGGTGCGGGCCGCGATCGCCAGCGCCACCGAGCGCCTCGGCGCGGACGGGCGCCTGGTCATCCGCCCCTCGGGCACCGAGCCCGTGATCCGCGTGATGGCGGAAGGCGACGACGGCGATCTCGTGCGGCACGTCGTCGACGACGTCGTGGACGTCATCTCCAAGGTCGCGGCCTGACGGCCCGAAGCCCTTATTCTCAGCCTTATCGAGACGCGCGCCCGCTTTGCGGGAGCGCGTGTTCGCGTCTGACGAAGATCAGCCGAAAGTCGAGAGAGCACGGTTAAGAGTTAAGGTTAAACGTCCTTTAAGGATTAGCTGCCAGATTGCCAGTCGTCACATGACTGCGCGCCGCATTCGCCCTGGGGGGAGGGGCGGCGACACAAGCAAGGATCTGGCAATTATGGCCAAGCTCACGACCTACGCGCTCGCAGGCGCGCTCGCTGTCGCGCTCGCGCCGGTCGCGGGTCACGCGGCCGATCTTCCGGAGCCGCCGCTGCTCGAGCCCGCCGCTCCGGTTGAGTTCGCCTCGGCGTGGTACATCCGCGGCGACGTCGGATACAAGAACTACAACAACCCGGACGCGCGCTTCACCGGCCGCAACTATCCGGGCAACCCGAATTTCAAGGGCGAGAAGCTCGGCGACGCGGCCGTGATCGGCGGCGGCGTCGGCTACAAGTTCAACGAGCACTTCCGCTCCGACGTCACGGTCGACTACGAGACCCGGGCCAAGTTCACCGGCACGCTCTACTCCAACACCGGCGCCTGCGGCGCGGTGCAGTGCGGCAGCCGCGACGTCACCAAGATCGACGCCTGGACCCTGTTCTGGAACGGCTATGTCGACCTGATCACCATTCACGGCTTCACGCCTTACGTCGGCGGCGGCATCGGCGTCGCGCGCCTCGACGTCAAGGGCGGCTACGACACCAAGCCGATCGCCAATTGCCCGGGCTGCAAGCCCGACAGCTACGGCGGCGACGCCCAGTGGAACTTCGCCTGGAACCTCCAGGCCGGCGCCTCCTACCAGATCACCGACAACCTGCTGTTCGACGCCAACTACCGCTTCGTCGACCTCGGCGAGGCCCGGACCAAGACGGTTCCCGGAAAGAACGGCGGCAAGGTGCGGATCGACGACGTGCAGGCGCACGAAGTCCGCGTCGGCTTCCGCTACATGCTCGACTGATCTTCCGCGTTACATGCGAGTTCAAGAGAACGGCGGGCTTTCGTGGTCCGCCGTTTTGCTTTTTGGGGCCTTGCCCAAGTTCGCGCTTGACGAAGCGGGCGTCGGGGAAGTATCCGCGTCGACGGGCCACCCCTCCCCACCGAGGGGCGACCATCTGAAAGGATGGATGGACATGACGACGACTGCTCGCCCGGCCGTGCGGCCGGCAAACCCCAATTTCTCTTCCGGACCCTGCTCGAAGCGCCCCGGCTGGTCGCTCGAAGCCCTCAAGGACGCGTCCCTCGGTCGCTCCCACCGGTCCAAGCTCGGCAAATCCAAGCTCCAGGAAGCCATCGACCTCACCCGCGAGGTGCTCGAGGTGCCGGCCAGCCATCGCATCGCGATCGTGCCGGGCTCGGACACCGGCGCCGTCGAGATGGCGATGTGGTCGCTGCTCGGCCCGCGCGGCGTCGAGGTGCTGGCTTGGGAAAGCTTCGGCGCGGTGTGGGTCACCGACGCCGTCAAGCAGCTCAAGGTGCCGGGCACCAAGGCGACCGTCGCCGACTTCGGCAAGCTGCCCGACCTGTCGGCCGTCGACTTCGAGAACGACGTCGTGTTCACCTGGAACGGCACCACCGCGGGCGTGCGCGTCCCCGACGCGAACTGGATCCCGGCCGACCGCGCTGGCCTGACCATCTGCGACGCGACCTCGGCCGCCTTCGCGATGGAGCTCGACTACGACAAGCTCGATGTCGTGACCTTCTCCTGGCAGAAGATCATGGGCGGCGAGGCCGCGCACGGCATCCTCATCATGGGCCCGCGCGCCGTCGAGCGGCTCGAGAGTTACGTGCCGACCTGGCCGATCCCGAAGCTCTTCCGCATGACCAAGGGCGGCAAGATCGACGAGGGTCTGTTCCAGGGCGAGACCATCAACACGCCCTCGATGCTCGCGGTCGAGGACTATCTCGACGCGCTGAAGTGGGGCAAGTCGGTCGGCGGCCTGAAAGGCCTCATCGCCCGCGCCACCCGCAACGCCACCGCGCTCGGCGACTATGTGCGCCGCACCGACTGGCTCGATTTCCTGGCCGAGGATCCGAAGACCCACACCAACACGGGCGTCTGCCTCAAGGTCGTGGATCCGGCGATCGTCGCTCTCCCGGCCAAGGAGCAGGCGGCCTTCGCCAAGGGCATCGTCGATCGCCTCGAGGGCCTCGGCGTCGCCTACGACTTCGGCTCCTATCGCGACGCGCCGGCCGGCCTTCGCATCTGGTGCGGCGCGACAGTCGAGACCTCCGACATCCTCGCGCTCACCGAATGGCTCGACTGGGCCTACGCCGAGGCCCGGCAGGGACTGGCGCAGGCGGCCTGAGGCGCGACGCGTTGAAAACCTGGCGGCGGGGCGCATGTCCCGCCTCCAGTCGCATCGACACGCCCATCAGACCCCGGACGAACCCATGTTCAAGCCCGAGAACGACATCGAACGCGCCCTCGTCAGCGCCGCGGAAGACGCGTCGGCGCGCGCGCCCTTCTTCGAGAAGCTGATCGACGCCGAGCTGACGCTCGCCCTCGTCGAGTCCCGCGACAAGAAGGGCGGCGGCTACGAGGTGCCGGAGGTGATGTCCGACGACGTCGCCTTCGTGCCGATCTTCACCGCCGACAGCCGCGTCGAGGCGATGTTCGGCTTCGAGAAGATGATGAAGGTCCGCCAGACCTTCCGGCAGATCCTCGAGCAGATCGACGGCGCGAACTTCGTGCTCAATCCCGGCTCCGACTACGGTCGCGAGATCATGGAGGAGGACGTCGCCGCGATGCTCGCGGGCGACTTCGAAAAGGCCGCCGAGAGCGACGATTTCGCGGCCGACGGCGGTTTCGACGAGGAGGAGGCGCTGCCGCAGGTCGTCGGCCGGCCTTCGCCCGTGCCGACCCATCTGGTCAAGCCGCTGACGAAGCTGTTTTCCGGGCTGCGCGAGGTGCGCGCCGCCTATCTCGCCCAGTCGCTGTTTCCCGACGCCGACGGCCTGAAGCGCCTCGTCATCGGCATCGACTGCGACGGCGATCTCGACGTGGTGCTCGACCATGTCGGCGAAGTCCTGGACGAGGTCGCCAAGCCCTCGGACGTCATCGACTTCGTGCCCGTGCCGGGCTCCCCGCTCGACGGGTACTTCGAGAAAGACAACCAGCCGATCTATCGGCGGCCCTGATCTTCCGCGTCATGCGCCGGGCCGCCCAAGGCCCGGGCGCCCGGCATGGCGCGGGTTCCCCCAGCTCAGTTCATGAAAGAGCCCAGCCATGGCGCCCCGCGTTCTCGTCTCCGACAAGCTTTCGACCGCCGCCGTCGACATCTTCAAGCGCCGCGGCGTGGAGGTCGACTTCCGGCCGGACCTCGGCAAGGACAAGGAGGCGCTCGCGACCGCCATCGGCGACTATGACGGGCTCGCGATCCGCTCCGCCACCAAGGTGACGCCGAAGATCCTCGAGCGCGCCACGCGTCTCAAGGTCATCGGCCGCGCCGGCATCGGCGTCGACAATGTCGACGTTCCGGCCGCCACCGCCCGCGGCGTGATCGTGATGAACACGCCCTTTGGCAACTCCATCACCACCGCCGAGCACGCCATCGCGCTGATGTTCGCGGTGGCGCGCGAGATCCCCGCGGCCGACGCCTCCACGCAGGCCGGCAAGTGGGAGAAGAACCGCTTCATGGGCGTCGAGATCACGGCCAAGACGCTCGGCCTCATCGGCTGCGGCAACATCGGCTCGATCGTGGCCGACCGGGCCATCGGCCTCAAGATGCACGTCGCGGCCTATGATCCGTTCCTCTCCGCCGAGCGCGCGATCGAGCTCGGCGTCGAGAAGGTCGAGCTCGACGAGCTGTTCGCGCGCGCCGACTTCATCTCGCTGCACGTGCCGATGACGGACAAGACCCGCAACATCGTGGACGCGGCCGCGATCGCGAAGATGAAGAAGGGCGTGCGCATCGTGAACTGCGCGCGCGGCGGCCTCGTGGACGAGGTCGCGCTGCGCGCCGCGCTCGACTCGGGCCATGTCGCGGGCGCGGGCTTCGACGTCTTCACCGAGGAGCCGGCCGAGGCCAATCCGCTGTTCGGCCACCCGGCGGTGGTCTGCACCCCCCATCTCGGCGCCGCGACCTCCGAGGCGCAGGAGAACGTCGCCCTGCAGGTCGCCGAGCAGATGTCCGAATATCTCATCCGCGGCGCGGTTTCGAACGCGATCAACGCGCCGTCGATCACGGCCGAAGAAGCGCCGCGCCTCAAGCCCTTCGTGGCGCTGGCCGAGCGGCTCGGCTCCTTTGCGGGCCAGCTGACCGACGCGGGGCTGAAGTCGGTGCGCATCGAATATGAGGGCGAGGTCGCCTCGATGAACGCCAAGGCGCTGACCTCGGCCGCCATCACCGGCCTGCTCCGTCCGCTGCTCGCCGACGTCAACATGGTGTCGGCCCCGGTCATCGCGCGCGAGCGCGGCGTCGCGATCGAGGAGGTGCGGCGCGAGGAGGCCGAGACCTATGAGAGCGTCATTCGCCTGACCGTCGAGACCGACAGCTTCACCCGGCACGTCGCCGGCACGGTGTTCGCGGACGGCAAGCCGCGCATCATCGACATCAAGGGCATCGAGATCGAAGCCGCTTTCGCGCCCTCCATGCTCTACGTCACCAACGACGACAAGCCCGGTTACGTCGGCGCGCTCGGCCAGACGCTCGGCGCGGCGGGCGTCAACATCGCGACCTTCAATCTCGGCCGCGCGGCGCAGGGCGGCGAGGCGATCGCGCTCGTCCAGATCGACGGCGACATTCCGGCCGAGGTGGTGGCCAAGGTCGAGGCGCTCGAGCACGTGACGCAGGCCCGCGCGCTGCGGTTCTGAGGGGCTTGGGGCCTGACCTCGATCGGGAGGACGGGCCTCTAGCCGCCCACAGTCTGCCCGGCGGCGAGCTGGGGCACGAAGCGGCGCTGCTCCGGCTTGGTCGGAGGGACGGTGGGCTCGGACTGCGGAGCAGGTTCGGCCGGCGCCTTGGTCGCGGCTGCGATCTGGTCCGCGACCTCGTCGAGGCGTCGGCGGAGAGCCGCGAGCGCCTCGGCGTCCGGCCGGTCGGCCGTCTCCGCGCTCTCCAGCGTCTGGTCGACATGGGGCATGCGCGGCGAGGCTGACGCGGAGGGCGCGCGCCTGTCGGCGCCCAGCATCACGAGTTTGGCGCGCAGCGCCGCGATCTCGGCTTCGCGCTCGGCGGCCTCGATGCGCGCCTGCTCCGTCGCGGCCCGCGAGGCGGAAGCGTCCTGACGGGCGGCCTGCAGATCCTTGGCGGCCTGGAGCGCGGCCGCGCGCGCCTCCTCCAGCGCGGAATGGGCGGACGCCGCGTCCGCGCCCTGGCGGTCGCGCTCGTCGCGCGCCTTCGCGCCTTCGCTTTCAAGCGCGGCGACCTGGCTCCGAAGCTCCGAGATGTCGGCGAGGTGGCCGAGCTCCGTGGCGCGGGCGCGGGCGCTCTCGACCCGGTCGCGGGTCGCCTCGGCGGTCGCGCGCTCGGCCTTTCGCTCGGTCTCGCGCATCGTCATCGCAAATTCTGCGCGCAGGCGGTCCTGCGCGGCGACGATCTCGTCGGCGGATACGGGGAGGCGGTGAAGCAGGCGGCGGGTCGTCAGGCGCACGGCCCGGCCCCAGAAGAAGGGCAGGAACAGAAGCCCGAGAAGCGTGGCGAGGAGCGCGCCGAAGGAAGCGTAGAGGATCGGCTCGACCATTCAGGCTCGCTTGGCGCGTCTTGACCCGCGCCCGACGTGGGGACCGCGAAAGGCGCGCCGCCCGCGGCCCCGGTTTCGACCGGCACCATGGCACAGCCGCTCCGCGACGCCAAGGAAACGTGCCCGGAAACCAGAAAACTCTAAGGACCGCGCGACCCTTGCGCGGCCCTTCTCGGACCGTGTGGTCGGAACGCGTTCGGAGCTTAGAACGGGTTCCAGGTCGATTGCGGCGTGAACTTGAGGTAACCGACATTGACGCCGAGCCGCGCGCCGAGGCCGGTGCGGATCGGCACCAGCACGACGTTGTAGTCCTTGAGCGCCGTCATGCCGAAGCCGCCGACCAGATAGGCCGAGCCGTTGATGCCGGCGAAGCGCGAGTACAGCATGTCGGGCGAGGTCAGGTTGTAGACCAGGATCATGGTCCGCGCGCCGTCGCCGCCGAAGTCGAAGCCGAGCGAGGGGCCCTGCCAGTAGACGTGGCGGTCGCCCTGGTCGCCGCCGCCTTGCGTGAAGAGCTTGCCCTCGCCATAGCGCAGGCCGCCCACGAAGGCGCCGGAGCCTTCCTCGCCGAGGATGTAGGCGTCGGGCTCGCCCCAGGTGGAGACGGCCTTCTCGACGATCCCGCCGAGGCCGCGGGTGGTCGAGCCGAAGAACTTGTGTCCGCGGTCGACGATGTCGCCGGCCGAATAGGTCTGGCGGGGCGAACCGTAGCCGCCGTCTTCGGCGTAGTTCGCGTTGGCGGCCCGGGGGCCGGAATATTGCGCATGGGCGTCGGCGGCGGCCGTCAGCATGGCGGCTCCGAACGCGAGGCCCGCGACGAGGGCGTTCCACTTCATCGCGTCGTCCTTTCGGTCAGACGCGCGAATCCCAAGGGGGAGCGGGGTTCGCGCCGATTCGAAACAATTTGAGCGATCGGCTTTACCGGAAGGTGAACGGCGCCGGGTTAGAAGGAGGAAGACAGGACGAACCGCGCCAAAAACAGCGGTCGGGGACGATCAGATGACCATCGCAAAGCTCGCCGGGGCGCTCGCGCTCGGCGTCGGGCTGGCGTGCCTTGGCGGTCTCGCCGAAGCGACGCCCGGCCTCAACGAGAAGATCGTGGCCGATCCCTCGACGGGCGTCGCGCTCTACGGCTTCGATCCGGTGGCCTATTTCACCGACGGCAAGGCCGTGCGCGGCCGCCGCGACGTCGAGGCCGAGTGGAACGGCGCCGCCTGGCGCTTCGCCAACGAGGCGAACCGCGCCGTGTTCCTGTCCTCGCCCGAGACCTACGCTCCCCGCTTTGGCGGCTACGATCCGTCGGCGGTCGCGACCGGCGTCGCCGTCGCGGGCCATCCGCTCATCTTCCGCATCGAGGGCAAGCGGCTCTATCTGTTCAGCACCGCCCAGACCCGAGACGGTTTCGGCGACCTCGCGAGCGCTCAGAAGTCGTGGCCCAAGCTCGAGGCCGAACTCACCGACTGACGGGCGCGCCGCCGACGGTCAGGTAGGCGGGGTCGGAGCCCATGTGGCGGTAGCTGTCGCCGACGGAGCCGCCTTCGCCGGGATAGATCTCCCGCACCTTGCGGGTTCCGGCGGGCGTGCCGTCGGTCGACCAGAGCTCCGAGTTGAACTCGGCTCGCAGGCAGCTGAGCAGGTCGAGCGTCACCTTGTCGACCGCGCTGAAGAACGTGCGGTCGCCTCGCGAGACCTGCTCGCGGACATAATCCTGCCGCCCGCCATAGCAGTCGGCGTCGCGGTTGATGTCTTTCAGCAGGCGCGCCGCGCCGGTCGAGACGTCGCCGACATAGAGCGCCGACTTCGACGAGCCTTTCGCCGCGCCCTCGAACAGCACGGCCTGGGGCGGCCCCTTCATGTCCGCCGCGCCGAAGGTCGGCCGGATGAGCCGGCCCTTGTCGTCCTTGAAGGCGAGCTTGCGCGTGCCCTCCGGCGTCCCGTCGGTGACGAAGAGCTGGTTCTTCGACGCGCCCGTGATCTTCTCGACCAGCAGCGTGTCGCCGACCGTCGTGAGCGTGTTGTTCTCGGTGTGGCGCGTCGTGAAATAGATCTGCGAGTCCGCCGGCCCCGGCTCGATATCTCGGACCATGACGGTCCCCTCTTCGGTGCCGTCCGTGCTCCAGAGCTCCGCGCCGTATTCGGCGCTCCTGGCGAGGAAATAGGCGCGCGCGCCTTCCGACCTCGGCCAGAACCGCGTCGGCGACCATTCGGGATCGAGCGCGCCCGCAGACCCCTTCAGAATGCCCTTGAGCGGGCGTTTCGCCTCGCTCGTTCCGTCCGAGACCCACAGTTCCTGGCCGTGCTTGCGCGTGTTCCGGACATAGACGAAGCGGTCGCCGACGACGGAGAGTCGCGGCTCCTCGCCGCCGTCGACGGTCACGGGCAGCCGCGTCGTGACGTTGGTGGCCGGATCGTGGAGGAAGGTCGCGAAGTTCGTCCCGGTCCAGGAACCGTCGCCCGGAGGCGCGACGAAGAGCGTCTTGCCCTTGAACGCGGCGACCAGAATCGTGTCGAGCCGATAGGGCAGTTCCGGCGCGCCGATCTCGACCGTGCCCTGCGCCGTGCCGTCGGTGGTCCAGAGCGTGCCGGTCTCGGCGGAGGCGAAATAGACGAGCGCGCCGTAGCGGCCGAGGATGCGCGCCACGCCGGTCCTGATCCGGCGCGTGCCGCCTTCGGTTCCGTCGGAGAAATAGAGAGCGGAAGTTTCTTGATCGAGAGCGGTCTTGGCGCCGAACACCACCCCTCCGGGGACCGGGAACAACCCGTCGCCGAAGTTTGTGCCCGAGACCCCGGGGGTGAGGTCGACGACCATCTTCGTGCCGGCCTTGGTCCCGTCCGAGACCCAAAGCTCGCGATCGTGCCGATAGTCGGTCGCGACGCAGAACAGCAGCCCCAGCGTTGCCGCGGCGGTCGCGATCGACATCATCATGTGGTCCCCGGGAACGTCGCGACGCTCGCATGCGCCGCGGCGATCCCAGGATAAACGCCGCCGAGCCGACGGTAAATCTCCACCGCGCTCCGCCGGCGGAGATTCGCCCGGCTCGAAAAGCCTTAAGCCCGCGCGCCCCAGGCGACGAAGGCGCCGTTCTTGAAGCCGGTCTCGGACTTGCCGTAGCGGAACTCGGAGCCGTCCGGGTTCAGCACGGCGCCGCCGGCGGCCGCGAGCACGGCGTGGCCGGCGGCGGTGTCCCATTCCATGGTCGGGCCGAAGCGCGGATAGACGTCGGCCTCGCCCTCGGCCACCAGGCAGAACTTCAGCGAAGAGCCTGCGGAGCGGCGGTCCGCCACCGCGAGCTTGGCCAAAAACTCTTCCGTGGTCGCGTCCGAATGGCTGCGGCTCGCCACCGCGCAGGGGCCGCTCTCGGGCGTGCTGCGGACCGAGATCGGCGTCCAGGCGCCGGCGTCCGGATCCTCCCGCACGCCGCAGCGCGCGACCTTGGCGCCGAGCGCCGCCGAGCCGATCCAGATCGCCCCGAGCGCCGGCGCGAACACGCAGCCGAGCACCGGCCGGCCCTGGTCCACGAGCCCGACATTGACCGTGAACTCGCCGTTCTTGGCGAGGAACTCGCGGGTGCCGTCGAGCGGGTCGACCAGCAGGAAGGTCTCGGGCGCCTCCGTCGGGACGCCGTCGCGGGACGCCGATTCCTCGGCGATCACCGGCATGTAGGGGAAGATGCGCGCAAGGCCGGAGATCAGGATCGCCTCGGCGCGCTCGTCGGCGTCGGTCACGGGGCTGCGGTCGTCCTTGGCGCGGGCCGCGATCGCCGGACCCTCGTAGACGTCGAGGATCGCGCGGCCGGCCTCGACGCAGAGGATCGCGAGTTCGTCGAGCAGGCGCGCGTCGTCGGAAGGGTCGTGCATCTCAGGCTCCAGCTGGGACAGGTCGTTGGCGGCGAGCCGCCTTGAGGGCGCGTTAAGCAACGTGTATCAGGCGGGGCAGCCGCGCACGGCCCTGAGTCTCAATGCCTGCGCGCCTCCGCTACTCAAAGCCGTGCCGGGAGCCGCGATGTCAACCTCCGAAGACGCCTCGACGGGCGCGGTGATCACGCTCGACGGGCTCGATCTCGCCGCGCTGGTCGCGAGCCGGGTGTGCCACGACGTCATCAGCCCCGTGGGCGCGATCGTCAACGGCCTCGAGATTCTCGAGGACGAGAAGGACGAGGGCATGCGCGGCTTCGCCTTCGACCTCATCAAGAAGAGCGCCGAGCAGGCCTCCGCGCGCCTGCAGTTCTGCCGCATCGCCTTCGGCGCGGCCGGGTCGGCCGCCGCCCAGCTCGACCTCGGCGACGCCGAGCAGGTCGCGCGCGGCTTCGTCGTCGACCAGAAGACCAGCCTCGTCTGGGAGGCCAAGCGCCAGCTCCTGCCGAAGAACATCGTCAAGCTGCTGCTGAACCTCGTGCTCGTCGCCACCACCACGATCCCGCGCGGCGGCGAGATCAAGGTCACGTCGGAAGGCGAGGGCGAGGCGACCTCCTTCGCCATCGTCACTACCGGCGTGAGCGCGCGCGTTCCCGCCAACGTGCTCGACCTTCTGGCCGGCAGGGCCCCGGAGGATCGCGTCGACGCCCATGTGATCCAGCCGTTCTATGCGGGGCTGGTCGCGCGCGCCGCCAACATGACGGTCACGATCGAGGCCGAGATCGAGGGCGAGAAGATCGTCACCCGGGCCCGTCCCGCGGCCGCCTGAGACAAAGAACGCACGATCGCGCCCGCGTGAGGGCGCAACCAAGCGTTATGCATTTTCGGCCACCATGGTCTTGCGGACGTCGGGCTTGTGCAGCCCGGCGCGGGGGCCGGGCCTGTGGACGACTTGCTAAAGGACTTCCTGACGGAGACGGCCGAGAATCTCGACCTCGTCGACGTTGAGCTCGTGCGCTTCGAACAGGAGCCCGAGAACGAGAAGATCCTCGGCAACATCTTCCGCCTCGTCCACACCGTGAAGGGCACCTGCGGCTTCCTCGGCCTGCCGAGGCTTGAGGCGCTCGCTCACGCGGCCGAGACGCTGATGGGCAAGTTCCGCTCCGGCGCGCTCGCCACGCCCGACGCCGTGACGCTGATTCTCGGCGCGATCGACCGCATCAAGGACATTCTGGCCGAGCTTGAGCGCAGCGGCGCCGAGCCGCTCGGCGACGATCAGGACCTCATCTGCGAGCTTGACGTCGCCGCCGCCAACGCCGTCGCGGCTCCCAAGGCCGAACCCGGCCCCGGCCGCCCGCTGAAGCCGGGCGAGGTGTCGCTCGAGGAGCTCGAGCGCGCGTTCCTTGAAGCCGAAGGCCCGGATCTCACGCCGGCCAACGATCCCGAGCCGGCCGCCGCCGCCGCGCCGAAGCCCGTCGAGATGAAGCCGGCCGAAGCCAAACCCGCGGCGTCCGAGGAGGTTCGCGACGGCTCGGTCGCCGGCCAGACGATCCGCGTCGGCGTCGACACGCTCGACCGCCTGATGACGATGGTTTCGGAGCTGGTGCTGACGCGCAACCAGCTGATGACCCATGTGCGTCGCCGTTCGGGCGCGGGCGCGGCCGACGACGAGCTCACCTTGCCGCTCCAGCGGCTGACCCACGTCACAGCCGAGCTGCAGGAAGGGGTCATGAAGACCCGCATGCAGCCGATCGGCGCCGCCTGGCGCGCGCTGCCGCGGCTGGTGCGCGACCTCGCGGCCGATCTCGGCAAGAAGATCGAGCTCGTCACCGCCGGCGCCGACGCCGAGCTCGACCGCCAGGTGCTCGACCTCATCAAGGATCCGCTGACCCACATGGTCCGCAACTGCGCGGATCACGGGCTCGAGACGCCCGCCGAGCGCGTCATGGCCGGCAAGCCCGAGACCGGGACCATCCGGCTCGAGGCCTTCCACCAGGGCGGCTACGTCGTGGTCGAGATCGGCGACGACGGCCGCGGCCTCGACGTCGCGCGGATCAAGAAGAAGGCGCTCGCCAACGGCCTCGCGAGCGAGGCCGAGATCGAGAAGATGACCGAGGCGCAAGTGCTGCGCTTCATCTTCGCGCCGGGCTTCTCCACCGCCGAGGCCGTCACCAGCGTCTCCGGCCGAGGCGTCGGCATGGACGTGGTGCGCTCCAACATCGAGCAGATCGGCGGCTCGATCGACCTGCGCTCGGTCGCGGGCCAGGGCGCGACCGTCGTCATCCGCATCCCGCTCACCCTCGCCATCATCCCGGCGCTGACGGTCGGCGTCGGCGGCGAGGTGTTCGCGATCCCGCAGCTTGCGGTGCGCGAGCTCGTCCATGTCGGCGGCGGCGGCGAACACCGCATCGAGCGCATCGGCGACGCTCCGCTGCTGCGCCTGCGCGACCGCCTGCTGCCGCTCGTGCGCCTCGCGGAGGTGCTCGGTCAGGCGCCCGGCCAGGCGACCGGCGCGGAGCCGGCCGGCGGCGAGAACTTTATCGTCGTGGCGCAGGCCGGCGAGGACGTCTTCGGCGTCGTGGTCGACGACGTGCTCCACACCGAGGAGATCGTCGTGAAGCCGATGGCCTCGCGGCTGAAGGAGATCCCGCTGTTCGCCGGCGCCACCATCCTCGGCGACGGCTCCGTGATCCTGATCCTCGATCCGAACGGCGTCGCGCAGGCGCTCGGGCCGGCGCGCGAAGTCTCGGCCGCGCGCGCGGCCGAGACCGTCGAAGCGATGGAGGCCGACGACAAGATCGCGCTGCTGACGTTCCGCGCCGGCGGACAGGCGCCCAAGGCCGTGCCGCTCGCGCTCGTGACCCGCCTCGAGATCATCGACGCCGCGACCATCGAAACGGCGAACGGCCGGATGATGGTGCAGTATCGCGGCGCGCTGATGCCGCTGGTGCCGGCCTCCCACGACGTCGTCGCGCGGACTGCGGGCGACCAGCCGCTGCTGGTCTTCGTCGACGACGGCCGCTCCGTCGGCCTCATCGTCGACGAGATCCTCGACATCGTCGAGGACCGCATGGAGATCTCCGTCGCCTCCGACATCCCCGGCGCGCTGGGCGCTGCGACCGTCGCCGGCCGCGCGACCGAGATCCTGGACGTCGCGCACTTCCTGACGCTCGCCTTCGACGACTGGCTGAAGCGCAAGGACCGGCCGTCCGCCGAACAGGACCGGCCCTCCGTGCTGCTCGTCGACGACAGCGCGTTCTTCCGCAACATGCTCACCCCCGTGCTCACCGCTGCCGGCTATCGCGTCACCGCCGTCGAGGGCGGCGCGGCCGCGCTCGGCCTCATCCGGCTCGGGCGGCGCTACGACGTCGTGGTCTCGGACATCGAGATGCCCGAGATGGACGGCTACGCGCTCGCCGGCGAACTCCGCGGCGAGCCGCTCGCCGCCGAAACGCCGATGCTAGCGCTCTCTTCGCTCACCGGGCCGAGCGTCGTCGCCCGCGCCCAGGAGGCGGGCTTCAGCGACTATGTGGCGAAGTTCGACCGTCCGGGCCTCATCTCCGCGCTGACCCAGCTCGCGCCCGGCTACAGGAGCGCGGCATGACCGACGCGCAGGGCGGCGAGCGCCGCTCCTTCGTCACCGTCGAGATCGGCGAGCAGCTGTTCGGGATCGCGATCGGCCGCGTGCGCGAGGTTTTCGCGCCGGAGCGGCTGACGCGCGTGCCGCTCAGCGCGCGCGAGATCGCGGGCGTGCTGAACCTGCGCGGCCGCATCGTCACCGCCATCGACATGCGCAGCCGCCTCGGCATGGCGCCGGCGCCGGCGGGTTCGAAGAACATGGCGATCGGCGTCGACCATCGCGGCGAGGCCTTCGCGCTGCTGGTCGACCGGCCGGGCGACGTCGTCGATCTCGACGTCGCGGGCCTCGAACCGGCCCCCGCAACGCTCGATCGCCGCTGGGCGAGCCTCGTCGAAGGCGTCTTCCGCCTCGACGACCGCCTTCTCCTCATCCTCGACGTCGACCGCGCGCTCGCCGCAAGCGCCGAGCCGGTCGCCGCCTGACCCCGATCCCGGCGCGTCGCCGCCGCCCCGAACCCACGGAGCCGAAGCCATGAAACACTGCCTCGTCGTCGACGACTCGAGCGTCATCCGCAAGGTCGCCCGCCGCATCCTCGAGGGCTGCGAGATGAGGATCTCCGAGGCCGAGAACGGCCAGAGCGCGCTCGCGCTCTGCAAGCAGGCGATGCCGGACGGCATCCTGCTCGACTGGAACATGCCGATCATGGACGGCTTCGACTTCCTGGCCGAGCTCCGCTCGCTGCCGGGCGGCGACGCGCCCAAGGTCGTGTTCTGCACCACCGAGAACGACGTCTCGCACATCACCCGGGCGCTGCGCGCCGGGGCGGACGAGTATGTGATGAAGCCGTTCGACAGCGAGATCATCACCTCGAAGTTCGCCGAAGTCGGCCTGCTCTGAGCGGACCGGCGCCGCGGGACGGACGCATATGATCGAGGCAGTCGCCGCGCGGCCGGTCGAGACGGTGCGGGTGATGATCGTGGACGACTCCGTGGTCGCCCGCGCTCTCGCCGCGCGCTGGCTCGAGGCGCAGCCGGGCTTCGAGGTGGCGGCGAGCTGCCGCTCGGGCCAGGAGGCGCTCGACCGGATCGCCTCCGTGCGGCCCGACGTGGTGCTGCTCGACGTCGAGATGCCGGGCATGGACGGCGTCGAGGCGCTGCCCCTGCTGCTCAAGGCGCGGCCCGGCCTCGCGGTGCTGATGAACTCGAGCTACACGACGCGCGGCGCGGAGCTTTCGCTGCGCTGCCTCGCGCTCGGCGCGACCGACGTGCTCGCCAAGCCGACGAGCGAGGCCATGCAGGCCGGCGAATATCGGCGCGAATTCCTGGCGCGGATGCAGGCGCTCGGCGATTTCGCGCGCCGGCGCCGCGGCCTTGCGCCGGCCCCGCGCGTCGCAGCCCAAGCCGCGCCGCCCGTCGCCGCCTCCCGGCCCGCCGCATCGCCTGCGGCCGAGGGGCGTCAGCGCGTGGAGTGCGTCGCGATCGGCTCCTCGACCGGCGGACCTCAGGCGCTGATGGAGATGCTTCGCGCGATGAGCGGCACCTTCCCGGACGCGCCCGTGATCGTCACCCAGCACATGCCGGCGGGCTTCACCGCCGCGCTCGCCGAACATCTGTCGCGCGGGGCGGGCGTCGAGGCGAAAGAGGCCGAGGATCGCGAGCCGATCCTGCCGGGCCGCGTCTATGTCGCGCCGGGCGGGCGCCATCTTTCGGTGCTGCGCGGCGGCTCGGGCGTCATCGCCAAGCTCGAGGACGGCCCGCCGGTCAATTTCTGCAAGCCGTCGGTCGATCCGATGTTCCGCTCGGCCTCGAAGGCCTATGGCGCGGGGCTGGTCGCGGTAGTTCTCACTGGCATGGGCAGCGACGGCGCGACGGCGGCGGCGGCCGCCGCCGCTGCGGGCGGACGCGTCATCGCGCAGGACGAGGCGACGAGCGTCGTCTGGGGAATGCCGGGCGCGACCGCGGCCACCGGCGCCTGCGCGGCGGTGCTGCCGCTCAAGGAAATCGGCCCGCGGGTCGTCCGCATGATGGAACGGGGGCGTTCGTGACACCTGCGCAGTTCGCGTTTCTGGCCAAGTTCCTGAAGGATCGCTCCGGCCTCGTGATCGGCGAGGACAAGCGCTACCTCGTCGAGGCCCGGCTCGGGCCGGTCGCGCACCAGCGCGGGCTTGCGAGCCTTTCCGACCTTGCGGCCGCGCTCGCCCGCGGCGCCGACCTCGACCTCGCGGCCAGGGTCGTCGAGGCGATGACCACCAACGAGACCTTCTTCTTCCGCGACGGCGCGCCCTTCACGCTGTTCACCGACGTCATGCTGCCGCATCTGATGGCCGCGCGCGCCCGCGAAAAGACGCTGCGGATCTGGTCGGCGGCCTGTTCGTCGGGTCAGGAGCCCTATTCGCTGGCCATGCTGCTCGCCGAGCGCAAGGCCCAGCTCGCCGGCTGGCGCGTCGAGATCGTCGCGACCGACCTTGCGGGCGAGGTGGTGGAGCGCGCCAAGGAGGGCCTGTTCTCGCAGTTCGAGGTGCAGCGCGGGCTGCCGATCAAGCTGCTGCTGAAGCATTTCGCCCAGGAAGGCGAGCGCTGGCGCATCGACGCCGCGCTGCGCCAGATGGTGCATTTCCGCACGCTGAACCTGCTGCGCGACTTCTCAGCGCTCGGGCGCTTCGACGTCGTGTTCTGCCGCAACGTGCTGATCTATTTCGACGCCGAGACCAAGGCCGACGTGCTGAACCGGATCGCGGCCTCCATGGCGCCGGACGGCTACCTCATGGTCGGCTCCGCCGAGGCGCCGGAGGCGATCACCCGCCGGTTCCGCGCGCATCCGAGCCGCGGCGGCCTGCTGGTGAAGGGCGAGGGCGCCGCCTCCGCCGCGCCTGCGCTCAGTCTCGTCGCCGCGCGATAAAGCGCTTCAAGCTCGGGCATGACGCGGCGATCGACCTGTCGTCATTGGGCCTTGGGCGACCGATGCCGGAGCGCTCTCGACGAAAAAGCCCCCCGCCGCGAGGCGAGGGGCTTTGTCGGTTAAGCCAGCGCGGGCGAGAAGATCAGCCGGCGGCGCGCATGTCCTCGGTCGGCTCGCGCAGCACGTAGCCGCGGCCCCAGACCGTCTCGATGTAGTTCTTGCCGTTGGTGGCGTTGGCGAGCTTCTTGCGGAGCTTGCAGATGAAGACGTCGATGATCTTCAGCTCGGGCTCGTCCATGCCGCCGTAGAGATGGTTGAGGAACATCTCCTTGGTGAGCGTCGAGCCTTTGCGCAGGCTCAGAAGCTCGAGCATCTGGTATTCCTTGCCCGTGAGGTGCACGCGGGCGCCGCCGACTTCGACCGTCTTGGTGTCGAGGTTGACGATGAGGTCCCCGGTCGAGATCACCGACTGGGCGTGGCCCTTCGAGCGGCGCACGATGGCGTGGATGCGGGCGACCAGCTCGTCCTTGTGGAAGGGCTTGGTCATGTAGTCGTCGGCGCCGACGCCCAGACCGCGGACCTTGTCCTCGATGCCGGCGAGGCCGGAGAGGATCAGGATCGGGGTCTTGATCTTCGCGACCCGGAGCGCCCGGAGAACCTCGTAGCCCGACATGTCGGGCAGGTTCAGGTCGAGAAGGATGATGTCGTAGTCGTACAGCTTCCCGAGATCGATGCCTTCTTCGCCGAGCTCGGTGGTGTAGACGTTGAAGCTCTCTGACTTGAGCATCAATTCGATGCTCTGCGCCGTCGACCTGTCGTCTTCAATAAGAAGAACGCGCATGCGAATCCTCCACCGAGCCCCGCGTGACCAACGCCCGAACTGCCTCGGGGGTCACGGTGAACCGATCGTTTCCGTTCCGATTCAAGCTTAACGACAAAAGGTTAACAGAGTGTGATTCTGCGCCGCAAGCCTGAACTGATTCCCGCCCAAATTATTCGTAACTGGCTGTTTCAAAACGATTTTCCGATTTCGCCAAGCTCATGTCGTTTCTTAACGAACAGGGCTAACTGACTCTATCGACTCAACGTTTCGGTGCACGTCACGGTTTTCGAGGCGTTAAGGTTCGAGCCCATAATTCGGCGCCTCGGTAAACGAAGGGTTACTGTGTGACGCCGAACGTTCATGATTCGACGGAGTTCCCTCGATGACGGCCATGACCGCCCTCGGCGGTCTCCTCAAAAACCTCGAGAGCGCGCCCGACCGCGAGGTCTATGGGCGCGTCGTCGGCGTGCGCGGTCTTCTCGTCGAGATCGCCGGGCCACTCGGCGCCATGGCGATCGGCGGCCGCGTGGTCATCGAGGGCCAGGACGGGCGCGAGACGCCCTGCGAGGTGCTGGGCTTCGAAGGCGAGCGCGCGCTCGTGATGCCGTTCGCGCCGCTCGAGGGCGTGCGCCGCGGCTGCCGGGCGATCGTCGGCTCGACCGAACCCGGGGTCCGGCCTTCGCCGCGCTGGCTCGGCCGCGTGGTCGACGCCATGGGGACCCCGATCGACGGGCTCGGCCCGATCGACCAGGGGCCGACCGTCTATCCCTATCGCGCCTCGCCGCCGCCCGCCCATGCCCGCAAGCGCGTCGGCGCGCCGCTCGATCTCGGCGTGCGGGCCATCAACACCTTCCTCACCTGCTGCCGCGGCCAGCGCATGGGCGTGTTCGCGGGCTCGGGCGTCGGCAAGTCCGTCCTGCTGGCGATGCTTGCGCGCAACACCCAGTGCGACGTCGCGGTCATCGGGCTCGTGGGCGAACGCGGCCGCGAGGTGCAGGAGTTCCTGCAGGACGACCTCGGCGAGGCCGGCCTCAAGCGCTCGGTCGTCGTGGTCGCGACCTCCGACGAGCCGGCGCTCAAGCGCCGCCAGGCCGCCTATCTCACGCTCGCGCTCGCCGAATATTTCCGCGACCAGGGCCAGGACGTGCTCTGCATGATGGATTCCGTCACGCGCTTCGCCATGGCCCAGCGCGAGATCGGCCTGTCGATCGGCGAGCCGCCGACCGCCAAGGGCTACACGCCGACGGTGTTCGCGGAGCTGCCTCGCCTGCTCGAGCGCGCGGGGCCGGGAACCGGGGAGGGGACCGCGACCGGCCTCTTTACCGTGCTGGTCGACGGCGACGACCACAACGAGCCGGTCGCCGACGCCGTGCGCGGCATTCTCGACGGCCACATCGTGATGGAGCGCTCGATCGCCGAGCGCGGGCGCTATCCGGCCATCAACGTGCTCAAATCGGTGTCGCGCACCATGCCGAAGTCGACGCCCGAAACCGAGCGTCCGGTGGTCGCGCGCGCGCGGCGCACGATGGCGACCTATTCGGACATGGAGGAGCTGATCCGGCTCGGCGCCTATCGGCCCGGCTCAAGCCCGGAAGTCGACGAATCCATCGATCTGAACGGCCCGCTCGAAGCCTTTCTCAAGCAGGGTAAGGAAGAAGCAACGGGTCTCGGCGACTGTTACGCTCAGTTGCGTACCATTCTAGGCGTTTCGGACACGGAGCGCTAACCGGGCTGTGCTTAGATGTCCGACATGAAGTCCAGAGACACCCTCATCCGCCTGAAGCGGTTCCAGGTCGACGAAAAACGTCGCCAGGTCGCTCAGATCGAGACCATGATCGCCGAGTTCGAGCGCATGGCCTCCGACCTCGACCGCGAGATCCTGCACGAGCAGGAGAAGGCCGGGATCCACGACGTCGGGCATTACGCCTACCCGACCTACGCCAAGGCCGCGATGACGCGTCGCGACAACCTCAAGCGCTCCGCCGACGAGCTCGTCGGGCAGCTCACCGACGCGCAGGACGCGTTGGCCGAGGCCTTCGAGGAGCTCAAGAAGGTCGAACTGCTCGAGGAGCGCGACGCCTCCCGCGAGCGCGTCGCCGAAGGCGCCCGCGAGCAGGCCGAGATGGACCGCATCGCGCTCACCATCCGCCGCGGCGAAGCCCGGGCCTACTGAGCGGCGGGGCCGCCCACCGGAAACTGCCGACCGGCAGGTTGCGCACCGCCCGGCGGCGCACGCGTTAACCATTGCTTAAGGATGTGTTTCTAGCGTCGGGCTCCCGCGGAGTCCGCGAACCGACACGTCTGTGATGAACCGCCGCCCCAATCCGTTCGAAGACATCGAGGCCGCCGTCGAGGCGCGGATCCGGGAAAACCCGCGCGGCTTTTCGCTCGACGAGGACATGGTGGAGGCGATGCGCCTCGCCGGCGTCGACGCGCGCGAGATCGACGAGATCGTCGGACGTCCCGACGTGCGCCTTGCGGTCGCGGGCGAACGCGCTCTCACTCTTGACGCCAGCGAGCGCGCCGCGCGCCTCGCGCGCATCGTCGGCCTCGCCCAGAAGGTGTTCGTCTCGTCCGAAAAGGCCTTCCTCTGGTTGCGTGCGCCGCATGGACAACTCGCTGGAGTGAGTCCGATCAGTTATGTTGGAAGCGAATCGGGGGCCCGTTTCGTCGAGAGCACGCTGATCCGGATCGACCATGGGATCGCAGCCTGACACAGGCCTGTTGACCGTCTGGCGCATCTCCAACCACCAGGACCTCAGCGGTCGCGGCGGGCTTATCGCCTCGGGCCGCTGGCACAGCCGTCCGCGCGCGGTGATGTGGTGCTCCGACGCGCCCGCGACCGCCTATGCCGAGATCCTGAGGCATGTCGGCTCGCCCGAGCTGCTGCCCGACGCCGTCTGCCTGCTGAAGATCGTCGCGCCGCGCTGGGCGCGGGTCGATGCGCTCGACGCCTCGCACCTGCCGGAGGACTGGCGGGATGATTTCGGCCCGGGCTTCACCGCCTGCCAGCGGGCGGGGGACGCGTGGCTGGCGTCCGCCTCGGCGCCGCTGCTGAAGGCGCCCTCGGTCGCGCGGCCGGGCGCTTACAATTTCCTGCTGAACCCCACCCACCGCGACGCCGATCATTTCGAGATCGTCGACGCCTTCGGCCCGCCGCTGCCCGACTGGGCGGCGGACGAGACGTCAGCCGAAGCCGGGGTCTTTCAGCGGCGCGGCGGGAACGGGGTCTTGGCCGCGGGCTCGGACGAATAGGCGAGCGGGGCGGGGGCCGGCCGGGCCGTCGCGGGCGCGGGGCCGGCGGAGGCGAGCACGGGAGCGGCGACCGGCGAGATCACGCGCGCTTTCGCGCCGGCCGGCTGCTGCGCCGGGGCGACGGAAGCGACCGCGCGGATCGGGGGCGTGGGAACCGCTGGGCGCGCAGGGGCCGCGACGGCGATCGATCCCGTGGTCTGGGGGTCGGCGTTGCGGGCCGGGGCGACGGGAGCCGCGGCCGCAAGCTGAGGCGCGGCGGGCGCCGCGACGCGCGGATCGGCCGGCCGGACCGGCGGAAGCGGCGCGACCGGCTGGGCCGACGCGGTCTGGATCTGCGGGGCGGCGGCGACGGGCCCGCGCGGCGTCGGCATGGGAGTGACCGTGGGCGTCGCGGCCGCGAGCACAGCCGGCGGCGTCGCGCCGCGCGGCTGCGGCACCGGGGCCTGCTGAGCCACGGCCGGGGCGGGGCTCGCGGGAACCATCGTCGCGACGCGCGCGCCGGGCGGCGTCGCCGTCGGGGCTGCGGAGGCGAGGGCGACGGGCGCGGCCGGCGGCGCCGAGAGCGCCCCGTTCCGGCCCATGCCGATCTGGGCCAGCATGCCCTTGCGCTTGGCGTCGTAATAATAGCCGCTGGCGTAGTAGCGGACCGCGCGGTCGTGGTCGCCAGCCGCCACCTTGTAGGCGCCGGCGAGGTAGCGCACGCCGTAGGTGAGGTTGACGTCGGCGTCGAGCAGGCCGGCGGCCGAGCCGCGATAGCCCATGGCCTTCGCGGTCGCGGGCTTGATCTGCATCATGCCGTAATGGCCGCGGTTCATCGCGCGCGGATTGTATTTGCTCTCGCGCACGATGACGCGGCGGATCAGCGTCTCGGGGACGCCGGTCGCCGCCGAGTGCTTGGCGATGACGGCGTCGTATTCGGCCGGGCCCTCGACCGCGCGCGCGTCTCCGCCGCCCGCGACCGCCATGCATCCGGCCGCCGCGAGGGCGAACCCGATCGTCGTTGCCTTCAAGTCCGCGTCCCCACGCCGCCGCGCAAGCGAGCTTGATCGCTTGCAAATAAGGCCAGAACGTGACTCGCCCGATTTGGGACGCATTTCCTTGGAGAGCGAGTCGCGGCCCAAGACTGCGTCGCCACAATCGGCTTTCAGTCCTTCATGCGCGATCGTGAAGAAAACCCGCGTCCGGCTCCGGCTCGTTGCGGCGCAGCTCCCGAATCGTTTCGCGCAGCCAGCGGTTGGCCGGATCGTCGTCGAAGGACGTGTGCCAGATCATCGAGATCGCGAAGTCCGGCAGCTCCACCGGCGCGGGGCTGACGGCCAGACCCATCGAGCCCGCGAAGAACCGCGCGACGCGCGAATGCATGGTGGCGATCACCGGCGCCTCGCGCACCACGAAGGGCACGGCGGTGAAGCGCGGCGAGGTGAGGGCGATCTGGCGCGTGAGGCCGAGCTTGGCGAGCGCCACGTCGACGACGCCATGGGCGCTCTCGACGAGGCTCGTCAGCACGTGGGGCAGGCGGACATAGTCCTCGAGCGAGATCGGCGGCTCGACGCCGACCAGCGCCGCGTTGAAGACGCAGAGGTAGTTGTCCTTGTGCAGCAGGCGCCGCTTGTGATGCGTCGCGCCCTCCTCGAACAGGCCGATGCCGAGGTCGACGCGGCCGGCGTCGAGGTCTTGCAGGATCCGGATGCGGTCGACGCTGCGGATCAGCAGCCGCACGCCGGGAGCGACCGCGCGCAGATGAGCGAGGAGCCGCGGCACCAGCAGCACCTCGGTCGAGTCCGGCAGGCCGACCGTGAATTCGCGCTCGGCTGTCGCCGGGTCGAAGGCCTGCGGCGGCGCCATGATGGCCTCGATGCGGGCGAGCGCGGCGCGCACCGGCTCGATCAGCGACGCGCCCTTGGGCGTCGGCCGCATTCCGGTCGGGGTGCGCACGAACAGCTCGTCGTCGAACGCGATGCGCAGCCGTCCGAGCGCATGGCTCATCGCCGACTGCCCGAGCCCGACCTTCACCGCGGCTCGGGTCACGGTGCCCTCGCTCGCCAGCGCGTCGAAGGCGACCAGGAGATTGAGGTCGAGCCGGTTTAGATTAACGTGGTCGATAGCCACTATGCATCCAATCGGTTTGATTCATGACGAAGGGATAAGCACATTCACCCTCAAGACGCGACGGGGTCTTCCCGCCGCAATCACTTGGGGTACTTACGATGTCCAACCGTATCGTCGCCATCTCAGCCGCCGCCGCGTTCGCGGCCTACGCCGCCGCCGCGGCCGTCGTTCTGAGCCCGGTCTCGGCCTTCGCCGGCGAGGTCGCCCTCGCTTCGACGGTCGACCGCCCGCTGGTCGCCATCGCGGCCACCAAGGCCGACGCCGCCGCGACCCAGAGCCCCGGCACCGTCGGCGCCATGCACTACGCGACCGCCGGCCAGCCGGTGAGCTTCAACGCCGCCGACCTCCAGGCCGGCCGCGCCACCGCCGCGACCGTCCGCTGGCTCGCCGCTCCCGAGCGCGCCGGCTCGTAATCTGAGCTGAACTGCGCCTCGCCGTCCGTCTCCTCCCTCCGGACCGTCGAGGCGACTTGGCCCTCCCCGAGCGATCGGGGAGGGCTTTTTTCGTTCCGACCCGGCCGCGGCCCTGGCGGAGCGCTCGACCTCCAGGGAAAAACGCGATCTGATCGGCCATCGATGGCGCCGACCGGGGGGATGGCGATGAAGGCTTTGTGGGCGACCGCTCTCGCAATTGCGCTCGCCGTCGCGCCCGGCGCGGCCAAAGCGGGCGACGCGTTCACCTGCGGCAAGGGGCCGGGCTTCGAGGTTTTGACCCCGCGGACCGAGATGGGGTGGCCCGACAGGATCGAGGTCAAGATCTCGGGCCAGCCGAAGCAGGTCCTGATCATCGACAAGGAGACGCCCGAGCGCGCCTACTGGGAGAACGAGGCCTGGGGCGTCTATTCGTTCAAGCTGTTCGTGTCGCTGACCGACAAGAAGCGGAAGAAGGACTTCGATTGCCGCTGACGGCCGGCCGTCGCGCCGCCCCCTTGTCCCGGACGTGATCCGGGACCCAGAACCGATGCGGGTTCCGGGAAAGGCGGCGAGGGTTCGGAGTTCAGTTGACTGGCGGCGTCGGTTCTGGGTCCCGGATCACGTCCGGGGCAAGGGCGCTTGGGCTCCAGTAGATCCGTTCGACCCCGACCCCCGACCTTCGCGCTCAGCCCGCCTTCTTGATCCGGACGATCTTGAAGAACCCGACCGGGAACGTCGGCTGCACGTCGATCACGCTCATGTCGCCGGCCTTGTCCGCCCAGCGGCGCAGGCGCGAGACCTTGAAGTCCGACGACCAGCCCATCTTGGCGACGAGCGGGGCGACCGCGCCCTCGACCTTGGCCACGAACCCCTGGTCGGCGCCCATTTTCGACGTCACGACGATCTCGCCCCCGGGCTTCAGCACGCGGCGCATCTCGTCGAGCGCAGCCTCCGGGTCCGGCACCAGCGTGATGACGAAGGGCACCGCCACCGCGTCGAACACGGCGTCCGGCAGGCCGAGCCGGCAGGCGTCCATGGCGACGATCGCGCGCACGTGGGAGAGCTTCTCCTCGCGCACCTTCTCGAGCGCCTTCGCCAGCATGTGGACCGAGAGGTCGACGCCGACGACGCGAACGGTCGAGGGATAGTGCCGCAGCACGAGGCCGGTGCCGACGCCGACCTCGAGAATGTCGGGCCCGCAGGCGGCCGCCGCGGTCGCGGTCTTGCGATGGGCGTCGGCCAGCAGCTTGACGTAGACGCGGTCGTAGATCGGCGCCCATTTCTCATAGGCGCGCTTCTGGCCTTCCAGATCGTACTGAACGCTCAACGCCCGCCCTCGCTTACGCCGCCGCGCGCTGAACGCCGGCCGCCGCCCGAATGATGCCGCCGCCGAGCACGCGCTCGCCGGCCTCGTCGTAAAGCGCGCAGGCCTGACCCGGCGCGACGCCGGTCTCGCCGTCGATGAGCTCGACCTCGGCCTCGTGGGCCCCGAGCGGACGCAGCCGCGCGGGCGCGGGCGCGCGGGTCGAGCGAACCTTGGCGAGCAGCGGCGCGCCCTCGGGGCCGATCGCCTCCAGCGCCTCGTCGCCCAGCCAGTTGAGGTCGCGCAGCAGAACCTTGCGCACGCCGAGCGCCTTGCGGGGGCCGACCACCAGCGTCCTGGCGGCGGCGTCGATCCTGACGACGTAGAGCGGTTCGCCGGCCGCGATCCCGAGCCCTTTTCGCTGTCCTACGGTGTAGCGCACGACGCCTTCGTGACGGCCGATCTCGGCGCCCGAAAGGTCGACGATCGGGCCGGGCTCGGCCGCGCCGGGCTTCAGCCGCTCGATCACGTCGGCGTAGCCGCCGGTCGGCACGAAGCAGATGTCCTGGCTGTCGGGCTTGTCGGCGACGAGAAGGCCGAGCGCGCGCGCGACGTCGCGCACCGCCGACTTCTCCAGACGCCCGAGCGGGAAGCGCAGCATCGCGAGCTGCTCGGGCGTCGTGCCGTAGAGGAAATAGCTCTGGTCGCGGCTGTCGTCGGCGGCGCGGAACAGGCCGCGGCGGCCGTCCGGCAGCGCGCGGGAGGCGACGTAGTGGCCGGTCGCGAGCGCCGCGGCGCCGAGATCCCTGGCCATGTCGAGCAGGTCGAGGAACTTGACCGTCTGGTTACAGGCGACGCAGGGGATCGGCGTCTCGCCCTTCGCGTAAGCCTCCGCGAAGGGCTCGATCACCGCCTCGCGGAACCGCCGCTCGTAGTCGAGCACGTAATGCGGGATGCCGAGCCGGCCCGCGACCACGCGCGCGTCATGGATGTCGCGGCCGGCGCAGCAGGCGCCCTTGCGCGCGATCGCCGCGCCATGGTCGTAGAGCTGAAGCGTCACGCCCACGACGTCATAGCCCGCGCGCGCGAGCAGGCCGGCCACGACGGAGGAGTCGACGCCGCCCGACATGGCGACGACGACCCGCGTCGAGGCGCGGTCGCCGGGCAGCTCGAGGTCGACGTCGGGAACGAGGTCGAGCGCGCCGGTCAGAGGCTGTGCCGTCATGAGCTGAGCAGTCATGGGCTCAGCTTGTAGCCGCGCCCGCGCCGCCTTGGAAGCGTGCGCCGGCTCTTTCGGCCCGTGTCCTTGATCAGATCATGTCTGCGGTCAGGGAATGAAGATCACGAAGGCGACGCTGTCCGACGGCTCGTTATTGCCGCCGGCGGTGAACTGGAAGGTTCTGACGGCGATCTCTCCGTCGTCGCAGCCCGACACGTCATAGTAGGCCGACAGGTTCTTGCCCGACGAGTTGCCGTATTCGACCGTGACCGAGGGGGTGATCAGCTCCCTGAACGGCATCAGCTTCGCGCCCAGCTTGAGGCAGTAAAGTCCCGTGCCGGCTTTCCGCAGCGACTTGAAGCCTTGCCTAAACGAAAACCTCTCGCCGATCACGAGGCCGAACGCTCGCGCCTGGGGGCCAGACTGCGCGGCCGCAGGCCCCACGCCGGTAGCGCTCCAGCAACCGATCGCGAAGACGAAAGCTGCCGCCGCGCAAATTGAACGCATGATCATGATTGCTTCCCCTTGATAAAAAGGAAGTCAATCCGAATTGTCGCTTTCAGTAAAGCGTAATCATCGATCAGATGAATCATGATCGTCTGACGATCGACTACGGCGTCCTTAGCTCGTCGTCGTCGCCTTGACGGCCTTCAGCGCGCCGAGCGGAATGCGCAGGTCGCCGATCAGCAGAATGGCCTGGCCGGTCGACAGGTCGACGCCGTCCACCACGCCGGTCACCTCGGAGGTGACGGTGACGGCGTTGCCGTCGGTGTCCTTGGCGTCGATCGACAGGGTGTAGAGGCCTTCCGGCGCCTTGGTGCCGTCGGTCTTCTTGCCGTCCCACTCGAAGTTCTGGTCGCCTTCCTTCAGCGAGATGTCGCCGGTGTAGACGATCGCGCCGGAGGAGTTGCGAACCGTCACCGTGCCGGTGACAGCGTCCTTCGGCGAGTTGACGCTCCAGACCGCCTTGTTGTCCTCGAGCTTCGCGGTGTCGCCGTCGGCCGTGATGGTGCGGCCGACGAGGCTGAGCGCGGAGCTCGCCGTCGCGGTCTGGCTCGAGACCAGCAGCGCCGCCAGCGTGTCGTTTGTCTTGAGCTGCTGCTCGACGCCCGCGAACTGCACCAGCTGCTGGGTGAACTGGTTGGTGTCGAGCGGATCGAGCGGGTTCTGGTTCCGGAGCTGCGTCGTCAGCAGCGACAGGAAGGTGGTGAAGTTGTTGGCGAGGCCCGACGTCGAGCTGGAGCCCGACGTGTAGCCGGTCGTCGTGGTGTTGGTGGTGATGCCGTCGATCGCCATCGCGATGTCCTCACACTGTCCTGTCGACGCCGGCCGCTGACAGCGGCGAGCGGGCGTAGGCCGCGAGCGCAGGCGCGGCCTCCTCGATGTCTTCGGCGACCGCGCCGTCGGAGCGGCGCTCGTCCGCGTCGTCGCGCACGAAGGTCTGGCGGCCGTCCTTGAGCTGGAAGGCGAGCCCGCCCTGGCCGAGCTGGAAACCGGCCTGCTCGAGCTGGCGCGTGAGCTCGCGCGCGTCCTGCTTGAGCATGTCGAGCGTCTCGGCCTTCTCGACGATGAGGCGGGTCGCGACGCGGCC
Source organism: Chenggangzhangella methanolivorans (assembly GCF_042648545.1). Classification (NCBI taxonomy): domain Bacteria; kingdom Pseudomonadati; phylum Pseudomonadota; class Alphaproteobacteria; order Hyphomicrobiales; family Methylopilaceae; genus Chenggangzhangella; species Chenggangzhangella methanolivorans. The sequence continues at coordinate 36,428 of NZ_JBHRXS010000015.1, read as the reverse complement.
GTCATGTCCGATGTCGAGCCGCACGTCGATGCGGCCGAGCTCGCCCGGATCGAGCCGGACCTCGAAGCGGGTGCGCCGGGAGCCGGCGTGGCTCGCGATCTCGGTCGCGACCTGGGCCGCGGCGGCGGAGGCGAGCGCCGAGGTCGGCTGGGCCTGGGCCGAAGACGTGGCCGACGAGGTCGCCGTCGTCTGCGCCTGAGCCGCGGGCGCGGACGCGCGTTCGGCCCCCGGCGCGCTTTCGGCGCGCGAGGCGGGCGCGGTCGCCGCAGCGTCGTCCGCGACCATCTCGTCGGCGGCGCCCTGTTCCTTTGAACCCGGGGCCGCCGCCTTGCCGGCGTCGGGCTTGGTGATCGTCGCCTTCGAGGCGTCCGACTTGGCTTCGGACTTGGCGCCGGCCGTCGCCGCGCCCGTCGTCGCCGTTGCGGCCGTCGCATTGTCCGCGGGCTTGGCGTCGCCGTCCGCGATCGCCGGCGCGGGCGCGGCGAGAGGGGCGGGGGCGTCGAGCTTCTGGCCGCCGGCGGCGGCCTGCTGGATCGTGGCCGCGTCGGCCTTCGAGACCGACGAAACCGATCCGCCGGCGCCCTGGTCGGCGGCCTTGGCCCTCGCCGCCGCGCGGCGCGCCGAGAGGATTTCAGAGGAGGCCGTGGCGGACGCCGCCGCATCCGCCGCGCCGGGCTGGCTCGTCGCGGGCGCGTCGGCGGCGAGCCCGGTCTTGGCCGAAATCGACATGACGCCTTCCGCCAATGCGGGCGCCGCCGGCTGGGAGGCCGGTTGCTGGGCGGGCGTCGATCCAGCGTCTTCGACGGCCGGGGCCTGGCCGGCGAGCCCCGCGGCGATCGCCGCGAGCCCGGCCTGATCCTTCAATCCTGAGGCCGTCGTCGGGACGGACGCGAAGGCGAGCGCCTGCGCGGGGCCGGAAGGCGCCGCGGATCCGGAGGCCGGCGTCGCGCCCGTCGCTGCGATCGGCGCCGAGCCGGCCGGGGCGGCGTCGGCCTGCGTCGCGGCGATCGCCGGCGCCGCGGGGGAGGGGGCGAGCAGGGCGGCGACCGGCTGCGCCAAGGCGGCGGAGGCCTCCGCCGCGGCCTTGCGCTTGCGTTCGGCCGTGAGACCCGCGGCCTGCTGATCGGCCGCGCCCGAGGTTTCCGAAACGAACTGCGCGAAATTTCCGTCCGACCCGACGGCTGCGGCCGGCTGCGCGACGGGCGCGGCGACAGGCGAGGTCGGGAAGACGAGGGCGGCTGCGACGGTCATCTGGTCCATGCGAATGAACGGTTTCACATGCAGATCAGCAAGCGCCGTGCCAGCGCTCCGTCCGAAAAAGGCCAATGATATCAACGTTATGCGCGCTGGCCCGTGGGGGCGTTTTTGCCGGGCGCGGGAAAATTTTGCCGATCGACCAAGGTTAGACAAATCGTTAAGGAAAAGAATTCGTTAGTATTTGAATTACTGGTCTTTAACCTTTGAAAAAGCCTCGAAATCCCCGCGTTCGCTTAGTCAAATGTTAAATGACGGAGCCTAATGTCTGCACGAACGGGTCAGTCGCGTGTGAGAGTATCTATGAGCGAAATGCCTCGCGGACGAACCAAATACGTGATCGGCCCCGACGGCAGTCCGCTGACGATTGCGGATTTGCCGCCCTGCGACACGAAGCGCTGGGTCATACGGCGCAAGGCTGAGGTCGTGGCCGCCGTGCGCGGCGGGCTTCTCAGCCTGGAAGAGGCGTGCCAGCGCTACACGCTGACCGTCGAGGAGTTCCTGTCTTGGCAGGCTTCGATCGACCGCCACGGACTTGCCGGACTTCGGACGACGCGCATCCAGCAGTATCGCGCCTAAAGTCATCGCAAGTCGTATTAACGATGTTTCGCGCCGGCCCTCGTGGCCGGCGCGGTCGTTTTAGGGCCCCGTCGACGGGCCGGTTAACGACCCGTTTACCATGCGCCGGGCAATTCTTGCCGGGTGGCGCCGATGGTTCGGTCCGGCGCCGCTTCGGGGGTTTGCCGGTGAACGCTCTGGGTCAGTTCCTCAAGTCCTTCGGCGCCGGCCGCGTCGCGGCGATGGGCGTCGTCACGCTCGCGCTCATCGGCTTCTTCGCGTTCGTCATCATCCGCTTCACCGCGCCCACGATGGTGCCGCTCTTCACCGACCTGTCGCCGCAGGACGCGGCCGCGGTCGTGAAGGAGCTCGAGAGCCAAAACGTTCCCTACGAGCTGAAGGGCGACGGCGCCGGCATCCTCGTGCCCAAGGACGACGTCGCCAAGCTTCGCATGCGTCTGGCCGAGCAGCGCCTGCCGGCCGGCGGCGGCGTCGGCTGGGAGATCTTCGACAAGGGCGACGGCTTCTCGGCCACGAGCTTCGTGCAGAACGTCAACCACCTGCGCGCGCTCGAAGGCGAGATCGCCCGCTCCATCAAGGCGCTCGACCGCGTGGCTTCGGCGCGCGTGCATCTCGTCATTCCCGAGCGCCCGCTCTTCACCCGCGACGCGCCCCAGCCCTCCGCCTCGATCGTGATCCGCGCCCGCGGCGACCTCGGCCAGGGCGAGGTGCGCGCCATCCGGCATCTCGTCGCCTCCGCGGTGCAGGGCCTCAAGCCCGAGAAGGTCTCGCTCGTCGACGAGGGCGGACGCCTGCTCGCCGACGGCGCGGAGGGCGAGGACGCGGCTGACGCGACCGCCGACGAGCGCGGCGCCGCGCTCGAGAAGCGCCTGCGCGACCGCGTCGAGGCGATCGTCGGCCGCGTGGTCGGGGCCGATCGCGCCCGGGTCGAAGTGCGCGCCGAGATCGACCGCACCAAGTCGACCCAGACCTCCGACACCTTCGATCCCGAGAGCAAGGTCGCGCGCTCGACCCAGACCCGCGAGGAGAGCCAGCAGTCGACCCAGCCGGCCGACCAGCAGGTCACCGCCGCCAACCAGATCCCGAACGCGGCCGCCCAGAACGCCGCCGCCCAGGCCGGCAAGGAAGCCTCCAACAAGAACGAGGAGGTGGTGAACTACGAAATCTCGCGCACCACCCGCACCGAGACCCAGGACGGCGGCCGCGTGAAGCGCCTCTCGGTGGCGGTGCTGGTCGACGGCGTCTACATCCGCGCCCCGAACGGCGACGTGTCCTACGCGCCCCGCGCCGAGGAGGAGCTCGACCGAATCGGCGCGCTGGTGCGCGCGGGCGTCGGCTTCGACCAGGGGCGCGGCGACACGGTCGAGATCGTCAACCTGCGCTTCGCCGACATTCCGGGCCAGAGCGCAGGCGACGCCGGCGCCGAGAGCTGGTTCGACTTCACCCGCGCCGACATCATGCGCGCCGTCGAGCTCGGCGTCCTCGCTCTGCTGACGCTCCTCGTCCTGCTCGTGGTGGTTCGCCCGCTCGTCAGGAAGACGCTCGGCGAAGGCGCCTCGGCGTCTCTCCCGGTGGCGCAGGCCGCCGGCGTCCCGGGCGCGGCGGTCGCCGCCGCTGGCGGGGCGGCGCAGCCGGGCGCTCCGGGCCAGATCGACGCCGGCCAGGGCGGCGCGGCGCAGCTCGGCTTCGTCGGCGACGACGGCGTGAGCCGGCGTCTGGCCGCCGCCGAGGCCGCGGGCCGCAGCAAGGCCGAGTCGATCGAGAAGATCGGCGAGATGGTGCGCGGCGATCCCGCCTCGAGCGCCAATCTCATCCGCCGCATGATGCAGGAGCCCGCGTAACCGATGGCGCCGCTTCCCGCCACGACGCCGAGCAACCGGACGCTGACCGGCATGGAGCGCGCCGCCGCCATCATGCTGGCGCTCGGCGAGACCCATGGCGCGCCGCTGTGGGCCCAGCTCGACGAGCTCGAAGTGCGCGAGCTTTCGGCCGCGATGTCGACGCTCGGCCCGGTCGATCCGGGCGTGGTCGAGGACCTGCTGGTCAACTTCGTCGGCTCGATGTCGAGCACGAGCGGGCTTGTCGGCAACGTCGACTCGACCGAGCGTCTGCTCACGCAGCTTCTGCCCAAGGAGCGCGTCAACCAGATCATGGAGGAGATCCGGGGGCCGGCCGGCCGCACCATGTGGGAGAAGCTCTCCAACGTGCAGGAGCAGGTGCTCGCGAGCTATCTCAAGAACGAATATCCGCAGACCGTCGCGGTGGTGCTGTCGCGCCTGCGCGCCGAGCAGGCCGCGCGCGTGCTCGCGATCTTCCCCGACGACTTCGCGCTCGACGTCGTGCGCCGCATGCTCGCGATGGAGTCGGTGCAGAAGGACATCCTCGAGCGGATCGAGCAGACCCTGCGTTCGGAGTTCATGTCGGGTCTGTCCCAGTCGTCGAAGCAGGATCCGCATGAGCAGATGGCGGAGATCTTCAACTCCTTCGACCGTCAGACCGAGGCGCGCTTCCTGTCGAAGCTCGAAGAGGCGGCCAAGGAGAGCGCCGACCGCATCAAGCAGCTGATGTTCACCTTCGACGACCTCGGCAAGCTCGACTCGGCCGGCGTCCAGACGCTGCTGCGCGACGCCCCGCGCGACAAGCTCGCGGTCGCGCTCAAAGGCGCGAGCCAGACCATGCGCGACTTCTTCATGGGCAACATGTCGAGCCGCGCCTCCAAGATGCTGCTCGACGACATCGAGGCCATGGGCCCGGTGCGCCTGCGCGACGTCGACGAGGCGCAGTCGATCCTCGTCAATCTCGCCAAGGACCTCGCGGCCTCCGGCCAGATCTCGATCGTCAAGAGCAAGGGGGAGGACGAACTTGTCTACTGACGCTTCGTTCGCGCCCGCGCGCCGTCGGAGGGCCGCATGAGCCAGCCGCAACGCTTCCTGTTCGACACCGACTTCGGCGCGCCGAAGGTCATCAAGGCGCAAGTCGCCACCGTCGCGCTCTCCGACCATGAGGCCGCGCTCGCCGAGGCCGAGGCCTCGGGCTATCGCCGCGGCGAGGCCGACGGCCGGCGCGCCGCGCGCGAGGCCGACGCCGCCCGCCTCAACGCCGCGATCGAGACGCTCGGCGCGCAGCTCGCCGTCGCGCTCGCCGACGCCGACGCGCGCGCCCTGACCGTCGAACGCGAGGCCGCGGTGCTGGCGCTCGCCTTCGCCCGCAAGCTCGCGGGCGCGGCGGTCGCGCAGTTCCCGCTCGCCGAGATCGAGGCGGCGGCGGCGGCCTGCTTCGCTGAGATCCGCCAGGCCCCGCATCTCGTCGCCCGCGTCGCGCCCGACTTCGTCGAGGGCGTGCGCGCCTCTTTGACGGAAGCCGCCCAGCAGCGCGGCTTCGCGGGCCGCCTGATCGTGCTTGGCGATCCCGAGGTCGCCGAGGGCGACGCACGGCTCGAATGGGCGGACGGCGGCGTGATCCGCGACGCCGCGGCGGTCGCCCGCGCCATCGACCGGGCGGTCGAGCAGAGATTTGGGGCGCCGGACGAGTCTGGGCCCGAGGGATTGGACGGGCCTGAAGGAGACGACCGATGAGCGCCGACAAAAGCGTCCCGCTGCCGGATCTTGGCTCGGGCGGCGACGACCTCGACCTCGTCGACGGCCGCCGCCCCGGCGATCCCTCGACCGAGCCGCGCGCGGCCTCCGACCTCGAGGCGGTGTTCGACGTGCCTGTCGCGGTCTCGGCGGTGCTCGGCCGCGCGCGGCTCGAGGTGCAGCAGCTGATGCGGCTGCGGCCCGGCGCGATCATCGAGCTCGACCGCAAGATCGGCGAGGCGATCGACATCTACGTCAACGACCGGCTGGTCGCGCGCGGCGAGGTCGTCCTCGTCGAGGAGCGGCTCGGCGTCACCATGACCGAAATCATCAAGCCCGACAGGGCCTAACCGAGAGGGGGAGCGAGAAAATGCGCCTCACCATCGTCGGCCATCTGAAGGGCCAGCTCACCGTCGCCACCCGCATCGCCATGGACCGCGGCGCCGCCGTCGTCCATGCCGAGACCGTCGAGCAGGCCCTGCGGACGCTCCGCGCCGGCCGCGGCGCCGACCTCATCATGATCGACGTCGCGCTCCCCGTGCGCGATCTCGTGGGCGCGCTCGAGGCCGAGCGCTTCCACATTCCGGTGGTCGCCTGCGGCGTCGACAACGACGCCCGCGCCGCAGTCGAGGCGATCCGCGCCGGCGCGAAAGAATACATCCCGCTTCCGCCCGACCCGGAGCTCATCGCCGCGGTGCTCGCCGCTGTCGCCGACGACGGCCGCGACATGGTGTTCCGCGATCCCTCGATGGTGTCGCTGGTGCAGCTGTCGACCCAGATCGCCGGCTCCTCGGCGTCCGTGCTCATCACCGGCGAAAGCGGCTCGGGCAAGGAGATGCTGGCCCGCCACGTCCATACGAAGAGCCCGCGCGCCAACGCGCCGTTCGTGTCGGTGAACTGCGCCGCGATCCCCGAGCAGTTGCTCGAAAGCGAGCTCTTCGGCCATGAGAAGGGCGCGTTCACGGGCGCGACGGCGCGGCGCATCGGCAAGTTCGAGGAAGCGAGCGGCGGCACGCTGCTGCTCGACGAAATCTCCGAGATGGACGTGCGCCTTCAGGCCAAGCTGCTGCGCGCGCTGCAGGAGCGGGTGATCGACCGCGTCGGCGGCGGAAAGCCGGTTTCGGTCGACATCCGCGTGATCGCGACCTCGAACCGCAACCTCGCGGACGAGGTGAGGAAGGGCACGTTCCGCGAGGACCTGCTCTATCGCCTCAACGTCGTGAACCTGAAGATCCCGCCGCTGCGCGAGCGGCCCGCCGACGTGCTCGCGCTCGCCGCCCACTTCGCCAACAAATACGCCCGCATCAACGGCTTCCCGGTGCGCCCGCTCTCGGCGGAGGCCCGCGGCGAGCTCGCCCGCTCGCGTTTTCCCGGCAACGTCCGCGAGCTCGAGAACACGATCCACCGCGCCGTGCTGCTCGCGGCCGGCCCCGAGATCGGCGTCGAGGCGATCCGCACGCCCGACGGCGCGCCGCTCGAACCTCAGGCCGCCCGCAGCCCCGCGGCCCGCGCGGCCGCGACCGCAGAAGAGGTGACGCGCTCCTTCGTCGGCCGCACGCTCGCCGACGTCGAGCGCGACCTGATCTTCGACACGCTCGGCCACACCCGCGGCAACCGCACGCATGCGGCCAACATCCTCGGCATCTCGATCCGGACGCTGAGGAACAAGCTCAACCAGTACGACGACGAGGGCTTCGCCGTGCCGCCGCCGCAGGCGGGCGTGGCGGCGGCCTGAAGGGGAGAGTTCGATGACCGACGCCTCGGGGGCGGCGATCGACTACGCCAAGGCGATCGCCGAGGCGAGCGCCTATCTGGCGACCCGCTCCGGTGGGGGACATGAGGCGGCGCGCAGCCGCTGGGGCCTCTGGGCGTCGCTGCGCCCGAGCGAGGATCTGCGCTACCCCGTGCCGGAGCTCGACCCGACGCGGCGGTGAGGGCAGGCTGCCGTCCGCCTTCCTGCCGGGCCATGGGGCGCGGCGGCATGTGAGCCGGACTGAGCTATGACCGAGATGCCGCGCCGCGATCCCCGCGCGCTCGTCGACCTCGCTATCGAGCCGGTGGACGCGCGCGACTATGCAAGGCTGCTCGCGGCTTTGGCCGAAGCGCCAGGCATCGTGGTGAACTACGCCGAGACCGGCTATGCAGCGCTGATCTCTGGTCCGGATGAACTGACGCTGGACCGCTTGGTCCGCGACCTGAGAGAGACGTCCGGAATCCCTGTGCATTTCGGCGCTCCAGCCGTCGCCTATCGCGAGACTATTCTCCGTCCCGCGTCAGTCGACGTCACGAAAAGGGGGCAGGGCGCGTTCGCCCGCGTCGTCCTATCTCTAGAGCCGACACGAGGTGACCGCTGCTTCGTCAGCGAGGCGTCCGAGGGCGCGCTGCCGCCGGACCATGTCGCCGCGGTCGAAAGCGCTGTCGCAGAAGTTTTCGCCGCGGGAGTCGTGGCCGGTTTTCCGGTGGCTGGCGTTCTCGCCACCCTGCGCGACGGCGCTTGGCACGCGACGGACTCGTCTGCGAATGCGTTTCGCCTTGCGGCGCTCCATGGGCTACGCGAAGCGCTCACGAAGGCGGGCGCCGTTCTTCTCGAACCCTGCATGAGCGTTCGTGTGGTCGCCCCGTCGCCGGCGGTCGGCGCGGTCATGGCGGATCTGCGCTCGCGAAGAGGCAAGGAGATCCGAGGCGAACGACAGGCCGACGAGGCTATTGTGACGGCGGTCGTCCCGCTGCCCAACCTGTTCGGCTACGCCAACACGCTTCGGAGCATCACGAAGGGGCACGGCGCCGTCGAGATGACGTTCGCCCGTGACGAGGTCGTCAGCGACGATTCCGACGACCCGTTCGCGCCCGCGGCCGCGATGCGCGCCTGAGCCCTCAGATCTGATCTAACCCGTCTCGCCCACCACGCGGTCGCGGCCGAGGCGCTTGGCTTCGTAGAGGCGCTTGTCGGCCTTGGCGACCAGGTCGCGGAGGTCGCCGCCGCCGAAGTTCGACGTCGCGACGCCGACGCTCATCGTCACCTGACGGCCGCAGGCCTTGGCGACGTCCTCGGCGACAGCGAGGCGCAGCCGTTCGGCGACGTCGACGGCCTCCTGGCGTCCGACGCCGCGCAGCAGAAGCGCGAACTCCTCGCCGCCGTAGCGGAACACGAGGTCGCCGTCGCGCAAATGCGCCTCGAGCGCCCGGCCGAGCGCGCGCAGCACCGCGTCGCCGGCGTCGTGGCCGCCCTCGTCGTTGATCTCCTTGAAACGGTCGACGTCCGCCATCGCGACCGCGACCGGGCGCGCGTCGATCGCCGGCCGCTCCAGCCAGTCCCGGCGCAGCTGCTCGAACGCGGCGCGGTTCTTTACGCCGGTGAGCTCGTCGGTGTGGGCGCGCTCGAGCAGATCCTCGTAGCGGCTGCGATAGGTGAGCGCCTGGAACACGTCCCGGATCGGGCGCGGCCGTCGGGGCTCGGCGGCCGGCTCCAGCACGACGAGGTAGAAGCCCATCAGCAGGCTGTAGAGCGCCGCGGCCCCGACCTTGGCCACCCAGCCCCCGGTCAGCGCCTCGAAGGGCGTGCCCGTGACCCAGTGCAGCACGGGGAAGAAGGCGAGCTGGTCGAAGCTGAGCACGATCGCCGACCCGATGAAGGCGCTCGCCACGACGTTGCGCGCGAACACGCGCGACAGCCGTTCGTAGATGAGGATCAAGAGGATGCAGTCGACGAACAGGAGCAGCGTGCCCCAGACCATCAATGTGCCGATCTGGTCGAGGAACTTGAGGTCCGGCGCATAGCCCGGCATCTGCACGACGTCGGAATGAAACCGCAGGATCAGCGCGAGCACGACGAGCAGCATGTTGCCGATCAGCAGGCCGTAGATCGGCTGCCGCACCGTCTCCGCGTCCTCGCGGATGTAGAGCAGCAGGAACATCATCAGCTTGCCGGAGAACAGCACCGTGGAGCCCGGCGACAGCAGGCCGAACGGCAGCTCGATGAAGAACACCGCCGCCAGATAGGTCTCGAGGAAGTGCATCACCCCGAGCGCGCAGACGAACAGGCCGACGCCGTAAGTCTTGCGGGCGCGCAACAGCGCGGACATCACGCCGAAATAGACCAGCGCCTGAACGGAAAGCAACGCGACGCCGGCCATTTGCAGATTATCTCGACGAGAACCGCGGCGCCTGGCGGGCGCCGCGCCGGGGCTAACAGGCCCTGACGGCCGAGATTATCACGCCGCGTCGCGAGATTAAACGCCGCGTCGGCGCAAGCGGATGAAAGCGTAAAGGAAAAGCGCGCCGAGGCCTGTGAAGAACGCGATGTTGAAATAGGGCGTCACGCCGTCGGCGGGATCCCAGCGGCGGACGTTGGTGGCGTTCGGGAACCACGAGAACAGGTGGACGCGCCAGCCGTATTTCGTGACGAGCGCGACGCCGCGCTCCTGCGCGATCGAGGAGGCGATCGCCTGCTCGTCGGCGGAGTTGAACTTGAGGTAGGGCGGAAAGCCCCAGCCGGTGTCCTCGTTGCGGTAGACCCGCGGGCTTTTGTCGTCGACGTCTTCGGCGAAGATGTAGAACACGTCGCGGCTCGCCCCGACGTTCTCGCCGCCGCCCACCGGCTTGCCGCTGGCGTCGACCCTGCGGACCTCGGTGTTGACGATCCGGACCACGTCGTGGCGCGGCAGCACGTAGTGCAGGAAGGCGCCGACCGGCGCGAGGACGAGCAGGGCGACGATAAGCAGGACGCGCAACGAGGTTCTCCGGACGAGCGGGGAGGGCTTGAGGCTGATATTGGATCTCGCCGCCCGCGCGCCAAACGCTCCGCGACCGAAAACCGCCGGCGCGAGGACAGGACTTAGTCCGCCAGCGCGGCTTTTCGCAGACGTTTCGCCTTTTTGGCGTCGGCGAGAAGGGCCAGCCGGTCGACGGCGGTCATGATCAGGTCTTCGAGCTCGTCGAGCTCGGGCTTTGAGGCTTTGGCGGGCTCGAACATCGAGCGCGCGTAGGTCCTAGGCGGATAGAGCTCCGCCCAGCTTCGGCCGAACCGGGCCCGCGCGAAGCGTTCGTTGGTCGGGGCGTATTGCGAGCGGATGCGCTCGTAGGCCGTCTGATCAAGCGCCACATAGGGCGTCCTGTCGTAGCCTAGGCGCTGGCAGCGCTGCTTGAAGTCGGCGTAGACGGGACCGAACCCGTTAAGGCTCATGAGCTTGGGTCCCGCCCGCCGCATGATCTCTTGCGCGGCGTAGACGGACTTCGCCCCGGCGTTGGGATTGCGCAGCTGCACGTCCTCGAGCGTGGCGTCGTCCGAAATCCCGCAGCGTCGGATGAAGTCGCGTTCAAGCCCGGCCTTCGCCGCCTGCTCGAAGGAGACGACCTGGAGCTCGCAGCGCGGCTCGTCGACGAACCGCCTGAGGTAGCGCTCGGGATCCGCGCCGCCGCTCTCCGCCGCTTCGGCGCAGAACGCCTCGAAGGAGATGAGGCGCGACATCCGCTTCTGGCTCTGCACGTATTTGGAGTTCAGCCAGGCCGGCTGGTCGCGCACATAGGCGATCACCACCACGCGATAGCCGCGCTTCTCGAAGAAGGTCAGGATGCGCGGGAACATCTCGCGCACCGTGAACGAGTTGCAGAACATCTCGCTCGACAGCAGCACGTCCATGCCCGCCTTGCAGGCGATGTCGTCGATCTCGCTCCAGAGCATCGCGCCCGGCTTCAGGTCGCCGTTGCGGCGGATCTCCGGGCGCGTCCCGAGGTCCTGATGATTGCGGGCCGGCCTGCCATGCTCGCCGATGAGCAGCGGGAAGTAGAGCCCCAGCTCGACGAGGCGCTCGTAGTTCGTTCGGCAGAAATGCTGGATCGAGGTTGAGCCCGTCTTATGCGGGCCGATATGGAGATAAGCCGTCGGTCGGCGGCCGGGACCCATCGAGACGCGCTCCGTCGGCGGCCTGCCCCCCACGGACCGTCTCGCCACCCAAAGTGGTATTCGACAGGGGCGTCGGGAGCCAAATGAAGAACGGCTTGCGAGGCCATGCTCTCCGCTTTGTGATCTGCGCGGCGATCGGGACGGCCGCGGGCGTGGCCGCGCGGCTTGCGACCGGAACCCCGAACGCGCTCGCGTTGGGATGGGACGCCGCCGCGATCTCCTATACGGCGCATGTCTGGGCGACCCTGCTTCCGGCCTCGGCCGACGAGATGGTGGCGTGGTCGGGCCAGGAGGACGAAGGCCGCTGGGCGATCACGCTCCTGCTCACCGCGGCGGCGGCCGCGAGCGGTGTGGCGGTGTTCGACATGGCCTCGCAGGGCGCCGCGGCGCTTGCGGCGCTCACGATCCTCTGCTCCTGGACGCTCGTCCACACGGTGTTCGCCGCCCATTACGCGCACCGCTGCTTCTCGGGCGGGCCGAAGTCGCCCGGCCTCGACTTCCCGGGAGAACGGCCGCGCTTCTCCGACTTCGCCTACTACTCGTTCACGATCGGCATGACGTTCCAGACCTCGGACGTCGACACGCGGTCCGGCGAGATGCGCAGGCTGACGCTGGTTCACAGCGTGGTGTCGTTCATCTTCAACACGGTGATTATCGCGATCAGCGTCGGACTCGCGGGCGGCCTGATCGGCGGGAACTGATCGTCACCCGCGCCCGACCTCGCCGGCGACGAGCCGCGCGAGCAGCCGATCGACCACGGGCAATCGCGACAGCGGGGCGGCGAGCCGGTCGCGCAGCAGCGGCAGGAGCCGGCTGTCGGACTGGTAGACCGGCGTGAACAGCCGGCTGAACGCCTGATAGAGCCGCACATGCCCGCGCCGGGCCGCCGCATAGGCGGCCGCGGCCTCGGTCGGGTCGCGGGCCTCGGCGAAGGCGCGTCCGAGCGCCTCGGCGTCGAGCAGCGCCATATTTGCGCCCTGGCCGAGCTGCGGGCTCGTCGAGTGGGCCGCGTCGCCGATCACCGCGAAGCGCTCGCCGAACGGCCGCGCGAGCGTGTGGTGGCCGTAGGTCGCAAGAATCAGCTCGTCGGGATGCTGGATGTTCGCGATCGCCGTCGCGGCCGCCGGCCAAAGCGTCGCGACCTCATCTTTCCACGCTTCGAGGCCGCGCGCGCGCCACTGCCCGTAGGCCGCCGGCTTCAGGCTCCAGAAGAAGGCGGCCAGCGGCGCGTCCTCGCCAAACCGCCGGCCGATCGGCAGCAGCCCGACCATGCGCCTGGCGGCCTCGTAGCGCTGTTCGAGCGCGGTCTCGTCGAAGGGCGCGCCGGGCCAAGCGACGTCGCTCCAGAGCGCGCCATAGGCGAGCGCGCGGCGACGGTCCGAAAAACCCGCCGAGAGCGGCGAGCGCGAGCCGGCCGCGTCGATCGCCGCGTCGAAGGGCCCGAGAACGCGGCCGGATTTCGCCACAAGGCTCGGCCGGCCGTCCGCGCCGCGTTCCAGACGGTCGATCTCGAAACCGGTCTCGAAGGTGACGCCGTCCTGCCGCTGGGCGGCGTCCAGCAGCGCGCCGAACAGCGCCGAGCGGTGGACGCCGAGCCCTTCGCGGCCGAGCGCGCGATAGCGCACGTCGAGCACGGTCCGGCCGCTGGCCTCGCCGAACAGCCGGCGGATCGGACGGCCATGGGCGGCGACCGCCTCGCCGAGACCGAGCGCCTCGAGCGCCGAAAAGCCGGTCGGCTGCACGATCAGGCCGGACCCGACCGGACGCGGCGAGCCGAAACGCTCGACGACGACGACGCGATGGCCTGCGCGCGCCAGAAACAGCGCCGCCGCGAGGCCGCCGATCCCGGCCCCGGCCACGGCGATCTCCAGACGGGCCATGCGATGCTTCCTCCGATATGCGCCGAGGCTGGGCGCTAAGGCTGGGCGCCAAGGCGCCGACGACCGCCGCCCGTCATGCCCGCGCCTTCGCGCGGGTATCCACGACTTCGGCGTCGGGCGCTACGGTCTCCGGACGTCGTGGATGCCCGGCTCCTCCGGGCCTGACGGCGTCGTTTCCTGCGCCGTCAGGTCGATGGCCGCGACTTCGTTACCGGATCCGTTAACTCCCCGCTAACCATGCGCCCGGCAATTTCTGCCGAGCGCGATTTGGCGTTGCGCGGTGGGGTATCGCATGTCCGACGTGACGGTGGCAGGTCCGGCTCAGCCCGTGGTTCCGGGCGCGGGCGCGCCGTCGGGGGGCGGCGCGGGCTTCGCGATGCCGGCCTGGGCGCTCGGCATCTGGCAGATGCTCCGGCGGGGCGACCTGAGCCTCGCGCTTGGCGTCCTCGTCATCCTGTGCGTGCTCATCGTCCCGCTGCCGGCGCTGCTGCTCGACGTGCTGCTCGCGGTCTCGATCATCCTCTCCGTCCTCATCCTGATGACGGCGCTCTTCATCGAGAAGCCGCTCGAATTCTCGGCTTTCCCGACGGTCCTGCTCGTCGCCACCATGCTGCGGCTGTCGCTCAACCTCGCCTCGACGCGCCTGATCCTCGGCCACGGCCATGAGGGCACGGACGCCGCCGGCCACGTCATCGAAGCCTTCGGCAACTTCGTGATGGGCGGCAATTTCGTGATCGGCGTGATCGTGTTCGCGATCCTTCTGATCGTGAACTTCGTCGTCATCACCAAGGGTTCGGGCCGCATCGCGGAAGTCGCGGCCCGCTTCACCCTCGACGCCATGCCCGGCAAGCAGATGGCGATCGACGCCGATCTCTCCGCCGGCCTCATCGACGAGACCACCGCCAAGACGCGCCGCAAGGAGCTCGAGGACGAATCGACCTTCTTCGGCGCCATGGACGGCGCCTCGAAGTTCGTGCGCGGCGACGCGATCGCGGGCCTGCTGATCCTCTTCACCACCATCATCGGCGGCATGATCGTCGGCATCGCGCAGAACGGCATGACGTTCGCGAACGCCGCGCATTCCTACACGCTGCTGTCGATCGGCGACGGCCTCGTCTCCCAGATTCCGGCGCTGATCGTCTCGACCGCCGCGGGCCTGCTGGTCTCGAAGGCGGGCGTTTCGGGCTCGGCCGACCGCGCGCTCGTCCGCCAGCTCTCGGGCTATCCGAAGGCGCTCGGCCTTGCGGCCGCGGTCATGGGCGTGATGGCGTTCCTGCCCGGCATCCCGTTCATCCCCTTCATGGGCCTTGCGGTCGGCGCCGGCTATCTCGCCTATCGGGCCGAGCAGGGCCACAAGGCGGCGGACGCGGCGCGCATCGCCAAGGCGGTCGGCGACGCAGCCGGCGGCGCGGCGGCCGGGCCCCAGGAGGAGCCGGTCACGGCCGCGCTCAAGATGGACGAGGTCAAGATCGAGCTCGGCTACGCGCTGCTGCCGCTCGTCGACGCCTCCAGCGGCACCGACAAGCTCACCGAGCAGATCAAGGCGCTGCGCAAGACGATCGCCGGCGAGATGGGCTTCCTGATGCCGCAGGTGCGCCTCGTCGACAATCTGCAGCTGCCGCCGAACGGCTATGTGGTGAAGGTCAAGGAAGTCGACAGCGGCACGGGCAACGTCTACCCGGCCCAGTTCATGGTGATGGACCCGACCGGCCAGCAGGTCACGCTTCCGGGCGTCCACACGGTCGAGCCGACCTTCGGGCTGCCGGCCACCTGGGTCGACGCGAATCTGCGCGAGGAGGCCAACATCCGCGGCTACACGGTGGTGGACGCCACCACCGTGCTCTCGACGCATCTGTCGGAAATCGTGAAGGGCAACATGCCCGATCTCCTGACCTACGCCGAGGTCACGAAGCTTCTGAAGGAACTGCCCAAGGAGCAGCAGAAGCTCGTCGAGGAGATCGTGCCGAGCCAGATCTCGACCACGGGCGTCCAGCGCGTGCTGCAGCTGCTGCTCACCGAGCGCGTCTCGATCCGCGACCTCTCGGGCATCCTCGAAGGCATCGCCGAGGCGGTGGCCTACACCCGCGCGCCGGCCCAGATCGTCGAGCATGTCCGCTCGCGGCTCTCCCGCCAGCTCTGCGCGCAATACCAGACCTACAACGGCTACCTTCCGCTGGTCGCGCTCTCGCCGGCCTGGGAGCAGGCCTTCGCCGAGGCCACGATCGGGACGGGCGAGGAGAAGAACCTCGCGATGGCGCCCTCCAAGCTCCACGAATTCGTCGCCGCCGTGCGCGACGCCTTCGAGGAGGCGGCCAAGATCGGCGAGAGCCCGGTGCTGCTCACCTCCGCCTCGGCGCGCCCCTTCGTGCGCTCCATCATCGAGCGCTTCCGCAGCCAGACGCCGGTGATGTCGCAGAACGAAGTGCATCCGCGCGCGCGGCTGAAGACGGTCGGGAGCGTGTGAGGGCTCTTCTGTCTCGATCGATGCACAGCCGCGATGCGCCGTTCGTGGACGTTGCCTGTCTGCTGAAAAGCAGACGATCGCGACAGCGGTCGAACGTGGCGACTCCTTCAAGCCGTCGATCGCTCCATCCGCGCCCGCCTTGCGATCGCCGCGGCGTCCTTTGATGGCGGCAGCCCGAACAGCCGGGCGTACTCGCGGCTGAACTGGGTCGCGCTCTCGTAGCCCACCCCGAAGGCGACGGACGTGGCGTTGCCCTCGCCGGCGACCAACAGCGATCGGGCGTGCAGCAGGCGGATGCGTTTCTGGTACTGCAGCGGGCTCAACGCCGTGATGGCCTTGAAGTGCCGGTGAAACGCCGAGACGCTCAGGGCCGCCATTTCGGCCAGGGCCTCAACCCGTAGCTGTTTCGTGAAGTTCTGGCGGATCCAATGGATCGCGATCCCGATGCGCGAGAGCGCCGTTCCGGGAGCGGCCATGTCGCGCAGCATCCAGCCCAGCGGACCCTGCAGGACGCGGAACAGCAGCTCGCGCTCATAGGCGGGCGCGAGCGCCGCCACCTCGCCCGGACGATTCATGAGCCGCAGCATCCGGACCCAGGCGTCGAGCAGGTCGGGCGTCACGGGCGCGACCGAAAACCCAGAACCGTAGAGCCCGCCGTCGGCAGGTTTAGGCAGATCTGAAAGCAGAGCCGCCACGACTGCGGGCTCCAGCGTCAGGCTGACGGCGAGGTAGGGATCGCCCGACTCGGAGGGATGGACCGACCCGACCGCGGGAAGGTCCACCGACATGACGAAGTAGGTCGCCGGATCGTACCGGAACGTCGTGTCCCCGACCGTCATGGTCTTATGTCCCGTGAGGATCAGGTTGACCATTGGATCATAGACGGCCGCGAGCTGGTGCTCGGGGACCTCGCCCTGGACCATGGCGACACGCGGGACGCCTGTCTCGGTGCGCCTGTTCTGCGCCCTCGAGGCCAGCTTCCGCAGTTCCGCGAGTTGAGCGTCCATAGGTCGAGCTCTCTCACGTGCGGCACCGTGGAGGCAATGGGAAAGCAGGAATAGGCAATATCGGAGGAGGATTGAGGGAGCGCGGACCCGACCCTGAGACCTACCCTCCGCTTCGGCGACAAGCGCTGGAGAGACACATGAAAATCATCATCGTCACGGGCGGAAGCCGCGGCATCGGAGCAGGCGTCGCACGGCAGTGCGCCCGGCGCGGCATGGGCGTGATCCTCACCTACAACAGCAACGCCGTTGCGGCGGAACAGGTGGCGGCCGCCATCACGGCGGATGGCGGCAAGGCCGTCGCCCTCAAGCTCGACGTCACGGACGTCCCGTCCTTCCCGGCGTTCCGCGAAGCCGTCGGTTCGGCGCTGCGGTCGACATGGGGCCGGGACGGCTTCGACGGACTGGTCAACAACGGCGGCTACGGAGTCTTCAACCCGATCGGATCGGTCACGGAGGCCGAGTTCGACGGCCTGTTCAACGTGCACCTCAAGGGACCGTTCTTCCTCACCCAGACCCTGCTGCCGCTGATCAACGACGGCGGCCAGATCGTGAACGTCACGAGCGCGACGACGCGCGTGGCGACCGCGGGCGTCGCCCCCTATGCGAGCTTCAAGGGCGGGCTCGAGGTTCTGACCCGATACATGGCGAAGGAGTTCGGCCACCGCGGCATCCGGGCGAACTCGGTCGCCCCCGGGGCCATCCGGACAGAGCTGGCCGGCGGCCTGAACGACGAGCTCGAAGCCATGCTCGCCTCCCAGACGGCGCTTGGCCGCGTCGGCGAGCCGGACGAGGTCGGCGGCGTGATCGCGAGCCTGCTCTCCGACGAGAACCGCTGGATAAACGCCCAGTCGATCGAGGTTGCAGGCGGCTACGTGATCTGAGGAGAAGCGCCATGCTCGACCATGTCTTCCTGTCCGTGAGCGACCTCGACCGGTCGACCGCGTTCTATGCCGCAGCGCTTGCTCCCCTCGGCGTCCACGACCGTCTCGACTACGACGGCGAAGACGGGCCGCCCGGACATCCGGACCTCAAGGGGTTCGGCTCCGAGGGGCGAATGTTTCTCTGGCTGCGCGAGGGCGCCGTCGACGGCCGCGCGGCGCATGTCGGCTTCGTGGCGAAGAGCCACGCCGAGGTCGACGCCGCCTACGCCGCAGCGATCGCCGCCGGCGCGACCGACAACGGCGCGCCCGGGCCACGGCTTCACTACGACCCCCGCTACTATGCGGCGAACGTCCTCGACCCCGATGGCTACAGTCTCGAGTTCGTCCACAAGAGCTGGCAGCGCTGACCATGACCAAGCTGATGATCTACGGCGCCACCGGCTACACCGGGCGCATGGCCGCCGAGCGAGCAAGGGCGGCCGGTCTCGACTTCGTCCTAGGCGGACGCGACGAAACAAGGCTCGCAAAGCTCGCTTCGGAACTCGACGCCGAACATCGGACGTTCGGCGTCGGCGACGCTTGCGCAATCGACGAAGCTCTGTCGGACGTGGATGTGCTTCTCAACTGCGCGGGGCCTTTCATGCGCACCGCTGCGCCGTTGATGAACGCCGCGATCCGGTCGGGGACCCACTACCTCGACGTCGCCGCGGAGCTGGACAGCTACCGGCTCGCCGAAGAGCTCGATGGGGCCGCGAGCAAAGCGGACGTGATGCTGTTGCCTGGAAGCGGCGGCAGCGTCGCAATGCTCGGGAGCCTTGCGGGTCATGCGGCGACCCGTGTCGCGGCGCCGGTCCGACTGCGGGTCGCGCTCCACGTTTCGGGCTCGATGTCTCGGGGCTCGGCGATCAGCGCGACGGAGAACCTGACTTCGGAGTGTCTTGAACGCGTGGATGGCGCGCTGGCGGGTCGAAGCCCGGAGGAACTGCGCGACTTCGATTTCGGCGCGGGACCAAAGGCGTGCTTCCCGGTGACGCTGCCCGACCTCGTGACGATCTGGCGAGCGACCGGGATCCCGAACATCGAGACCTTCGTGCACGTCTCTGGGGACGCTTTCCCCACGGGCGATGTGGCGACCATTCCGGATGGCCCGACGGCCGAACAGCGCGAGGCCAATCGCTACCAGGCCGCGGTCGAGGCGACCGGGGCAGACGGGACCGTGGCTCGCTCCATCCTAGACACGGTCAACGGCTACACGTTCACGCCCATGGCGGCGGTTGAAGCCGCGCGCCGCGTCCTGGGCGGAGAGGTTCAACCTGGCTTCCAGACGCCAGTAGGTCTGTTCGGCTATGGCTTCGCTGAGACCATCGCCGACACCCATATAGTCGACGTCTGATCGACCCGAGAGCGCCAGAAGCGGCCATCGGGTTCTGCGCAGGCAGCCGACATGAGAGCCACTGTCCGATGGACAGACGTCTTGAGGGTTTAGGTGTCTTTTCAGATGCTCGCGCTCTGCGTGATCAGATTGACAGACGCTCCGCCGACGCATCTGAGTGGGCTCCCGTAAGTATCCCGATAGGCGAGCGTAGCGTGACGGCCCAGAACCTCGATCACGCGCCCGCCGGAGCGCTCCCCAAGGCTCGCACTGGAATAGCTGGTCTCGACGCTGTCACGTTCGGCGGGCTTCCGGCCGGGCGGCCGACGCTCATCTGCGGCGCGGCCGGCTGCGGCAAGTCACTGTTCGGCGCGACCTTCCTCGTCAACGGCGCGACCCTGTTCGACGAGCCGGGCGTGCTGATGAGCTTCGAGGAGACCGACCGCGACATCGCCGCCAATGTCGCCTCGCTCGGCTATGACGTCGCCGGGCTGGTCGCGGCCAAGAAGCTCGCGATCGACTACGTCCGCGTCGAGCGCAGCGAGATCGCCGAAAGCGGCGAATACGACCTCGAAGGCCTGTTCGTGCGGCTGGCCTATGCGATCGACGAGGTCGGGGCCAAGCGCGTCGTGCTCGACACGCTGGAGGCGCTGTTCGCGGGCCTCGACGACGAGTCGCTGCTTCGATCGGAACTCAGGCGTCTGTTCGCCTGGCTGAAGGAGCGCGGCGTTACGGCCGTGATCACGGCCGAGCGCGGCGACGGCGCGCTCACGCGCCGCGGGCTCGAGGAATACGTCTCCGACTGCGTGATCTTGCTCGACAACCGCGTCGCGGACCAGATCACGACGCGCTCGCTCCGGATCGTCAAGTATCGCGGCTCCGCGCACGGCACCAATGAATACCCCTTCCTGATCGACAGCGAGGGCATCTCTGTCCTGCCGGTCACGACGGCGGGCCTTGCCCACGACACGACCCTCGACACGGTCTCCAGCGGCATCGCCGGGCTCGACGCGATGCTTGGCGCAGGCGGGTTCTATCGCGGCGCGAGCGTGCTCGTCACCGGCGGATCGGGAACCGGCAAGACGATCTTCGGGGCCCATTTCGCGGCCGCCGCCAGCGCCCGCGGCGAGCGCTGCATGCTGTTCGGCCTCGAGGAGTCGCCGAGCCAGATCATCCGCAACGTGCGCTCGGTCGGCGTCGACCTCGCGCCCCATGTCGAATCCGGGGTGCTGAAGCTCTCCTCGGCCCGGCCGAGCCTCTACGGGCTCGAGATGCACCTGACGCTGATGTATCGGGCGATCGAGTCGTTCAAGCCGAGCGTGGTGGTGGTCGATCCGATCTCAGCGTTCCGCGGGCCATCGACCGAAGTTCACTCGATGCTGCTCAGGATGGTGGACCTGCTGAAAGCTTGGGGCATCACGGCGCTTTTCACCAATCTCACCTCGCCCGGGCGCGACGATGCGACCGACCACGGGCTGTCGTCGCTGATGGACACCTGGATCGGCCTGCACGATCTCGAATCAAACGGCGAACGAAACCGCGGCCTGTTCGTGCTGAAGTCGCGCGGCATGAGCCATTCCAACCAGATCCGCGAATATGTGCTGACCTCGCAGGGCGTGCGCCTGATCGAGCCCTATATCGGCTCGGCGGGCGTTCTGACCGGCACCGCGCGCCTGACCCAGGAAGCCCAGGAGCGCGCCGACCACACCGCGCGCCGCCAGCAGGTCGAGAAGCGGCTGAGAAAGCATCAGGTCAAGCGCGACTCGGCCGAGCGCCAGATGGCTGAGACGCGCGCTGCGCTCGA
Organism: Chenggangzhangella methanolivorans; assembly: GCF_042648545.1. NCBI lineage: Bacteria > Pseudomonadati > Pseudomonadota > Alphaproteobacteria > Hyphomicrobiales > Methylopilaceae > Chenggangzhangella > Chenggangzhangella methanolivorans. Next base: position 15,710 of record NZ_JBHRXS010000015.1, on the reverse strand, counting down.
CGCCGAGGCCGCCGAGATTCAGCGGCTGGCCGACGAGGCCGAGCAACGCGAGCAGGACCGCGAAGCCGATCGCGCCGCCCTGTCGATCGCCCGGGGGGCCGCGGAATGACGATGGCGGACGACGGCGACATCCCGGACGGCCACTACAACCTGCGCCTCTACGTGGCGGGCCGCACGGCCAATTCGATGGAGGCGATCGCGAACCTGCGGCGCCTGTGCGACGAGCATCTGCCCGGCCGCCACACCGTCGAAATCATCGATCTGTCGCAGGATCCCAAGCGCGCCGCGCAGGACCAGATCGTCGCGCTGCCGACGCTGGTGCGACACCTGCCGCCGCCGCTCAAGCGCATCATCGGCAAGCTCGCCGACGTCGACAAGGTTCTGTTCGGTCTCGAGATCAAGAAGCTCAACCCGTGACCGACGCCGCGCAGTCCGGCGAACGCTATGTGCTCCGGCTGTTCGTGACAGGCTCCACCCCGCGATCGGTCCGCGCAATCGAAAACCTCCGCGCGATCTGCGAGGCCGAGCTCCCCGGCCGTTACGAGCTCGAGGTGGTGGACGTCTATCTGCACCCGGAGGCCGCAAAGGAAAATCAGGTCATCGCGGCCCCGACCCTGCTCAAGCTCCTGCCGACGCCCGTGCGTCGCGTCATCGGCGATCTCACCGATCACGACCGCGTCCGCTACAGCCTGGACATCGTAAAGAACGACGGGACGGCGCAAGATCCGTTCGCGTCCTTCGGCGGCGCCCCATCCGACAAGCCCTAAGGCCGGTTTGATCCCCTCGTCGCTCATGTCCGCACAGACCGAAGACTTCCAGGCACGATCCGCAGAGCTCGAGGCCCGACTGCGGGAGGCGCTCGAGACCATCGAGGCGATCCGCTCGGGCGAGGTCGACGCGGTCGTGGTCGGGGGCGCCAGCGGCGAACCGCTGGTCTACACGCTCGAAAACGCCGATCGGCCCTACCGCCTGCTGATCGAGCAGATGCAGGAAGGCGCGCTGACGCTCAATCGCGAAGGCCTCATCCTATACGCCAACAGGGCGTTCGCTGGGATGCTGGGCCTCGCGCCCGAGACGGTTGTCGGCCACACGCTCGGCTCGTTCCTGTCCTCGCCCGGACTGTTCCATGCGCTGTTCGACCGGCCGGGCCGCGTCGAGGCTGCGCTCAGGACCGCGAACGGCACGGACGTGCCCGTCACCGTGTCGTTCGCAGCGATCGAGGGCGACGGCGAGGGCCTGATCGGGGCGGTCGTCACCGACCTCAGCCAGGAACGCCGCCAGGCCGCGCAGCTCGGCGAGGCCAAGGCCACGCTCGCCCGGCGCGAAGGCGAAGGCTTCTCGCGGCTGATCCTGCAGAGCGCGACCGACTTCGCCATCATCGCCACCGATCTCGACGAGCGGGTGACGACCTGGAACGCCGGCGCGCAGAAGATCTTCGGCTGGTCCGAACACGAGATCCTCGGCGCGCCCGCGCCGTTGATCTGGACGCCGGAAGATCGCGCCGCCGGCGTGCCCGAGCTCGAGATGTCGAAGGCTGCGCGCGACGGCCGCGCCGAAGACGAGCGCTGGCACCTGAGGCGCGACGGCTCGCGGTTCTGGGCGAACGGCCTGATGATGCCGCTGCTCGTCGGCGAAGAGCACATCGGCTACCTCAAGATCCTGAGGGACCGCACCGAGAGCCGCCTTACGGAGGCGGCGCTACGCGACAGCGAGGCGCGCCTGCGCTTCACGCTCAAGGCCGGCCGGCTCGGCGCGTGGGAGCTCGACGTGCGTACCGGCGCGCTCCAGGCGAGCGAGACCTGCCGGGCGAATTTTGGCCGCGGCCCTGACGATCCGTTCGACTACGAGGATCTGAGGCGATCGGTGCTGCCGGACGACCGCGCCCGGATGGAGGAGGCCGTTGAGCGGTCACTCTCCGAACGCGTCGACTACGACATCGAATACCGCGTCGTCTGGCCGAGCGGCGAGATCCGATGGGTGCAGATCCGAGGCCGCCCGGTCTACGGCGAGGACGGCGCGCCGCTGCGTATGACCGGCGTCTCGCTCGACATCACCGAGCGGCGGCGGGCCGCCGAGGAGTTGGAGCGGCTCAACCAGACGCTCGAGTCGCGGGTCGCCGACGAGGTCGCGCGCCGCGGACAGGCCGAGGACGCGCTGCGCCAGTCGCAGAAGATGGAGGCCGTCGGGCAGCTGACCGGCGGCGTCGCGCACGACTTCAACAACCTGCTCACGATCGTGCGCTCGTCGGTGGACTTCCTGCGCCGCGACGACCTGCCGCCGGAGCGCAGGCGACGTTACATCGACGCGATCGCCGACACGGTCGACCGCGCGGCGAAACTTACAGGGCAGCTGCTGTCCTTCGCGCGCCGCCAGGCGCTCAAGCCGGAAATCTTCGACGTCAACCTCCAGGTCCATTCGGTCGCCGACATGCTGCGCACCATCGTGGGCGCGCGCGTCGGCGTCGTGGTCGAGGTCGACGACCGGTCGCCCTGCCTCGTCGAGGCCGACGTCAGCCAGTTCGAGACCGCGGTCGTCAACCTCGCGGTCAACGCGCGCGACGCCATGGCGGGCGAAGGCGTCCTCACGATCCGCGTGTCGTCCGACGAGAAGGGGCCGCTAGCCGCGCGCGTCTCGCCCGGCATGGTCCGGATCGAGATCGAGGACACCGGCGTCGGCGTCGCGCCCGAGCAGCTCAAGCAGATCTTCGAGCCATTCTTCACCACCAAGGAGGTCGGCAAGGGCACCGGTCTCGGGCTGTCGCAGGCCTACGGCTTCGCCAAGCAGAGCGGCGGCGACCTGACGGTGCGGAGCGCTCTGGGACAGGGCGCGACCTTCACGATCCTGCTGCCGCACGCCTCCGGCGAGGAAGAGCCCGCCGCGCGCGTGCGGGCCGAAAGCGAGATCGCGGGCGCAGGCCAGGGCCAATGGGTGCTGGTGGTCGAGGACAACAACGACGTCGGGGCGTTCTCGACCCAGATGCTCCAGGACCTCGGCTACAACACCGTCTGGGCCAACAACGCCCGCGAGGCGCTCGACCTGCTGCGGCGGGAGCCGCGCCGGTTCGACCTCGTGTTCTCCGACATCGTGATGCCGGGCATGGGCGGGGTCGAACTCGGCCAGGAGATCAACCGGCTCTACCCCGGCCTGCCCGTGCTTCTGACGAGCGGCTACAGCGACGTGCTGGTCGATCAGGGGCGTCTTGGGTTCGAACTGCTGCAGAAGCCGTATGCGGCGGAGGATCTCTCGCGGCTCGTGAGCCGGACCGTGAGGGACGCGAACAATGGCTGACCCGTCGCTCGACCTGCTCCAGAAATTTGCCTGATGATCCGGCGGTGACGAGACAGGCGTCTGCGATCACTGCTATCTCGGTTCATGGCGACAGAGATGATTCACATCGTGCTGACCTGGAGCGCCGACAAACGCGGCAAGCTGCGGGCCGAGACGCCGATGAAGTTCAAGACCGCCGCGGAGGCCAAGGGCCGCGCCGAGCGCGCGGAGGGCAAATTCGCCGGCGTCGTCGCGCTCAGCCAGGGCTACGACGTCGACACCGAGCAGGCGGACGAAAACCCGCTGGTGCTGTTCCGGGCCGGGCGCACGCCCGCGGAGTTCGAAGACTGACGCGACGACGCGATCGCCGTCACGCGTCTTGCTAGGCGCCCTGCTGACCCTGCGGGGCCTCGTCGACCTCATAGGTCCATACCCTGAACGCCTTCAGCGTATGCGGGCCGAAGGAGTTGATCAGCGGCACGTCCGCTGCGTCCCGGCCGCGCGCGACCACGATGCGGCCGATGCGCGGGATGTTGTTGCGCGGGTCGAAGGTGCGCCAGGCGCCCCCGAGATAGACCTCGATCCAGGCGCTGAAATCCATGGGATCGACGACGGGCACGCCGATGTCGCCGAGATGCCCGTTCACGTAGCGCGCGGGGATGTTCAGGCAGCGGCAGAACGCGACCGCAAGATGGGCGTAGTCGCGACAGACGCCGATGCGCTCGTTGAAGGCGTCGAATGCTGTGCGGGTCAAGCGCGCCTGCATGTAGTCGAAGGCGATGTGGCCGTTGACGAAATCGCACACCGCCTGCACGCGGCCCCATCCCGGTTCGACGGTCCCGAACAGGTCCCAGGCCGCCTGGCTGAGCCGGTCGGTCTCGCAGTAGCGACTGCCCATCAGGTAGAGCAGCGTGTCGTCGGGCAGGTCCGCGACGGGGTGTTCGCACGCCCCGGGAGCCGGCTCTTCCGGCAGCCCGCTGTCCCAGATCGTAGCGTCGCCCCAGAGCTTGAAGTCGCCGGCCGGAACCACGAGGCGTCGGCACTGGTTGCCGAACAGGTCGCGATAGGTCGTTGTGGGCGTGATCGGCGTCGTGAACACCTTCTCGGGATCGCGAATGTCGGCGCTGCGCTCGTCATGGACCGACAGGAGACAGACGACCGGCGTCGGCGACTGGCAGTTCAGCGTGATCTCGTAGCCGTAGCGGATCAGCATCGCGCTCTTTCATTGGAGGAGCGCCGACGAACGGTTCGACCGATTGCGCGGGATCGGACCGGGCTCACCCTAGCAAAGATCGCAGGCCGCGGACGCTGCAGTGCGAAAAACTTCCCGCCGCGCTCAAATCGCACCGCTTCGGCGCGGCAGCCAGGAGACCCCTTGGACGAGATCACGATCCGGCACCGGACCACGTATCGCTACCGCAGCCCTGTGCGGCTCAATCCGCACAGGATGGTGGCTCGCCCGCGCGAGAGCCGCGAACTCAGGCTGCTGTCGATAGACGTCTCGATCACGCCCGCGGCCTCGCTGTCCTGGAGCTACGACGTGTTTGGCAATGCCGTGGCGATCGCGAGTTTTGCGGACGCTACCGATCTCCTGACGATAGAGAGCGTCGCGAAGATCGAGCTCGATGCGCCGGCCTGGCCGGTCTTCGACGTCGCGGCGTCCGCGATCCAGTATCCGTTTCCCTATTCCGACGACGAGCGGACCGATCTGGGATCGCTGACGCTCAACCAGTATCTCGATCCGGCGGGACGGCTGCGCGGCTGGGCGCGCGGGTTCGTGTACGGCGAGCCGACCGATACGCTGTCGCTGCTGAAGGACGTTAACGCCGGCGTGGCGGCCGAGGTCGCGTATGAGATCCGCGAGGACGAAGGCGTCCAGTCGCCGCTCGAGACGCTCGATCGCCGCCTCGGCTCGTGCCGCGACTTCGCGACCCTGTTCGCCGAGACCGCGCGCAGCCTCGGCTTCGGAGCGCGGGTCGTCTCGGGTTATCTCCACGATCCGGGCGAGGGGCTGGTCGGCTCGAACGGGCTTGGCTCGACCCACGCCTGGGCGGAGGTTTATGTGCCGGGCGCAGGCTGGATCACCTTCGACCCGACCAACCGAAGTGTCGGAAGCGCCAATCTGATCCCTGTCGCGGTCGCCCGCGACATCAGGCAGATCATGCCGCTTTCGGGCAGCTATCTCGGGTCCGCGGACGCGTTTTCGGACATGTCCGTCGAGGTCTCGACCGTCGCGGCGGGTTCACCTGCAGCGGCCTGAGCCTCGCCGGGCTCGCGGCGGCAGACGCCTCTGGTGTGGGTCTCGATCATCGCCAGCGCCTCGTCGAGCGAGGCGAACGGGCCGCATCGCATGCCGGTCATGGTCGCGGTCGCCTTGCCGTCGGGCTCGATATGGACGTGTCCGCTGTCGGTGGTGCGGATCATTCCCATCGGGCGGCCGAGCAGATCGGTCAGCAGCCATTCCTTCCGGCCGAAAACCGGTTTGACCATAACGTCCAAAAGCGTTCCTCGAACTATCGCGACCCGGACACGATCCTAGAAAAATAAGACCGACGCGTCATTGCAAATGACGAAGCGGACATCATTTCAGTATCGTTGTTCAAGCGACGTAATATTTGGCGCTCCGAAATAAAAATATTTCGTGCGCCAGATTTTATTTTCATCAAACAGCACTGTAGGCCGCGCCGCCCTCGCGGGCGCGCGCATTTATTTTCGAGAAGGAACTCCCATGTCTTCGGGAACAGTCAAATGGTTCAACGCCCAGAAGGGCTTCGGCTTCATCGCGCCTGACGACGGCGGCGCTGACGCGTTCGTGCACATCAGCGCCATGGAGCGCGCCGGCATCTCCGATCTTCAGGAGGGCCAGAAGGTGGCTTACGAGCTCGTCTCCGATCGCAAGAGCGGCAAGATGACGGCCGACCGGCTGCAAATTCAGACCTGATCACAACGCCGGCCGCACCGGTCGCTCCGGGCGGCGCGGCGAAGCGCCCTGACGAGCGAGGTCGACCACGGATGTACTGGCGAACCTCGCTGGCGGCAGCGCTGCAGCATCAGATCCGAAGAGGCGCTTGAGAGCGCTTTCGACCCTGTCGCCTTTCGAGGCGGCGGGGTCTTCTTTTGGCTTTCGGCCCCGACGGGCCCAACCGGAGTACGGCGAATGGCCAAGGCACAGAAGCGCGGCAACAAGGAAGCCAAGAAGCCGAAGAAGATCAAGGCGGCGGAACCCGCCCCGACCACGGCTCTGAAGATCGGCGCCTCACCGGCCGGCGCGCCGAAGTCCAAGAAATCCTGACGGCGACCGACATGTCGCGCCGGACTCAGGAATCCACGGTGACGTTCCACCGGCCGTTCACGCTGAAGGCGCTCGATCATTGAGCTTCGGCGCGGCTTCGTTTCGCCCGCGCATGAAACAGATCGCCCTGCCGACAGGTCGTGGCTGGAAGGGCGAACATGCTTGAGATCGCGCGCAACATCCTGGCTCGCAGAGGCTCGGCGGCCCCGTGGGACGACGCCTCGCCGGTCCGCGAGGAGCTCTTCGGAGCCGAGCGGCTCGAGCAGCACGCCGAATCGCTCGCGGCCGCCCAGCCCATCGCCGAACGGCCGCCTTTCGTGCGGTCGCTTCGCGTGCGCCTGGGCGAGAACGCCATCACGCTGCTCGCCGCCTACAAGGCGAGCGCAGCCGAGCTAGAGAGCGGGCGCGGCGTGACGCCGGCGGCCGAATGGCTGCTCGACAACTACCATCTCGTCGAAGACCAGATCCGCGAGATCAGGGAGGATCTGCCGTCGGGATACTATCGGCAGCTGCCGAAGCTCTCCGCGGGTCCGTTCAAGGGCTACCCGCGCGTGTTCGGCATCGCATGGGCCTATGTCGCCCACACCGACAGCCATTTCGATCCGGAGATCCTGAAACGGTTCGTCGCGGCCTATCAGAGGGTCCAGCCGCTGACGATCGGCGAGCTCTGGGCGGTGGCGATCACGATCCGCATCGTGCTGATCGAAAACCTGCGACGGCTCGCCGACCAGATCAGCGTAGCGCGCGCGGCCCGCGCCGACGCCGAGGCGCTCGCCAACCGGCTTCTCGCATCGGGCGGAGCGCGGTCCGCGCTCGACGCCGACATCGCCACGCGACCCGAAGGTCCGGTCTCCGAACTGTTCGCAGCGCAGCTCGCCAAGCGTCTGCGCGACCAGGACCCACGCACCAACCCTGCGCTCGAATGGCTCGAGCAGCGCTTGGCGCTGCAAGGCTCCTCGATCGAGGAGTCCGTTCGGCACGCGCAGATGCGACAGGGCGCCTCGAACGTCACGATCCGCAACGTCATCACCAGCATGCGCCTGATCTCGGACATCGACTGGGCGGAGCTGTTCGAAAGCGTCAGCCTCGTGGACGAGAGGCTTCGGGACGCCAGCGACTTCGCGGCGATGGATTTCCCCACCCGCAACCTCTACCGCAGCGCGGTCGAGCAGCTTGCCCGCGGTTCGTCGGCAAGCGAACTCGAGGTCGCCGATGCGGCGCTCGCGGCGTCGCGGCCCGGTACGGCTGCGTCTGCGGCCGGGGCGGAGCGCGTCCGCGATCCGGGTTATCATCTGATCGCCGAAGGCCGGCCCGCGCTCGAACGCGCGATCGGGTTCCGCCCGTCGCCGCGGCTGTGGTTCAACCGGCTTAGCATCAGACTCGGCATCGGCGGTTACGTCGGGGCGATCCTGGCGCTCACGGCCGCGCTCCTCGGCGGCGTCGTCTGCGCGCTGACCGCGGCGGGCGGCGGATCGGTCTGGCCGTGGATGATCGCGCTGCTCGGCGTCATCCCGGCCACCGAAGTCGCCACAGCGCTCGTCAACCGCGTGATCGGCTGGAGCTTCGGCGCCAACGCGCTTCCGGGGCTCGACCTATCGACAGGCGTGCCGTCGGAGCTCAGGACGCTCGTCGCGATGCCGACGCTGCTCACCGGCGAGGCCGATCTCGCCGAGCAGATCGCGCGGCTCGAAGTGCATCATCTCGCCGGCGCCGGCGGTGATATCTCGTTCGCGCTGGTGATCGACGGCGTCGACGCCGACCGCGAGACGCTCGACGGCGACTCCGCGCTTCTCGCCATGGCGCAGGGGTCGATCGCGCGCCTGAACGCGACGCACGGCCCCGGCCCGAGCGGCGACCGCTTCCTGCTGCTGCATCGCCGCCGCGTGTTCAACGCCGTCGATGGCGTGTGGATGGGATGGGAGCGCAAGCGCGGCAAGCTGCACGAGCTGAATCGGCTGCTGCGCGGCGCGACCGACACGACGTTCACGTCGCTCGACGGACTTTCGCCGCGGGTCCCCGAGGGCGTCCGCTACGTCATCACGCTCGACGCCGACACGCGCCTGCCGCGCGACGCGGCGAGCCGGCTCATCGGCAAGATGGCCCATCCGCTGAACTGGCCGAGTTTCGACGCGGCCGGGCGGCGCGTGGTCGGCGGATATGGAATCCTCCAGCCGCGGGTGACGCCCTCCCTGCCCATCGGCCGGGAGGGTTCGGCCTACCAGCGGGCGTTCTCGGCGCCGGGCGGCGTCGATCCGTACGCCGCCGCGGTCTCGGACGTCTATCAGGACTTGTTCGGCGAGGGCTCGTACACCGGCAAGGGTATTTACGACGTCGACGCCTTCGAGGCCGCGCTCGCCGGTCGGACGCCCGACAACGCCATGTTGAGCCACGACCTGTTCGAGGGGATATTCGCGCGAGCGGGTCTGGCCTCCGACGTCGAGGTCATCGAGGATTTCCCGTCCCGCTACGACGTGGCGGCGCGCCGCCAGCACCGCTGGACGCGCGGCGATTGGCAGTTGCTGCCTTGGGTGCTCGGCGTAGGACAGGGCCGCGCCGGCCTGCCTGCCGTCGGGCGCGGCAAGATGCTCGACAACCTCCGTCGCTCCCTCGTCGCGCCCGCCGCGATGGCGACGCTTGCGGCCAGTTGGCTGGCGCCGGCTCCTGCCGCCGCATTGGGCGTGCTGTTCACGGTTCTCGCCATCGCCATTCCGGGCGCGCTGCACCTGTTCTTCTGCGTGGTGCCGCGGCGCTCGGGAATCCATCTTGGGGCGCACAACCGCGCGCTGCTCGGCGATCTCAGGCTCGCCGCGACGCAGATCGTTTTGTCGCTCGCCTTCCTGCCCGACCAGGCATGGCGAGGGATCGACGCCATCGCGCGCACGCTCGACCGGGTGTTCCGGACCCGGCGCCGGCTGCTCGAATGGACGACCGCCGCCCAGTCGAGCGCGTCGCCGCGGCTGACGCTCGGCGGCTTCTACAGCATGATGGCGGGAGGCACGGGCCTCGGGCTCGGGCTTGCTGCTCTCTCTCTGGCGATCGCTCCCGCGGCTTGGGCGTTGATCGTCCCATTCGCCATCGCATGGGGCCTTGCGCCTGCGATCGCGCTTTGGGCGAGCCGCTCGCCGAGCGCGGCGTCCGATCTCGCCGTCTCTCCCGCCGACGCGCACGAGCTGCGCCTGATCGCCCGCAGGACGTGGCGGTTCTTCGAGACCTTCGTGACGCCGGCCGACACCATGCTGCCGCCGGACAACTTTCAGGAAGACCCTCGACCGGTCATCGCGCGGCGCACCTCGCCGACCAATATCGGGCTCTACCTGCTGTCGGCGGTCGCGGCGCGCGACTTCGGCTGGGCCGGAACGGCCGAGACCGTCGAACGGCTGGAGGCGACCTTCGCGTCGCTTCGAAAGTTGCAGCGCCATCGCGGGCATTTTCTAAACTGGTACGGCACGGAAAGCGGCGAGCCCCTCATCCCGGCCTATGTGTCGACCGTCGACAGCGGCAATCTTGCGGGCCACCTCATAGCGCTCGCCAACGCCTGCGAGGAATGGGCCGCTGAGCCTGTGGCGCCGCCCATAAGGCAGGGGCTCGGCGACAATCTGGCGCTCGCCCGAAGCGCGCTGGCCGTGCTCGTGTCGCGCGAAGACGATCATGCCCGCCAGATCACAGCGATCCTCGACGAGATCGACGGCCAGCTGAATGGCGGCGTCGCGATTGCAACGCTCGCGCCGGTGCTCGCGCGGCTGGCCGAAAAGACCCTCAAGGTCGCGCGCGACGTGCTGCCGCCGGTCGCGTCGGAGGGCGGCTCGGACTTCCAGTTCTGGATCAGGGCGTTCGCGCAGGGCGTCGCGGAGCACGCGCGCGACGAAGCCGAACGCCCCAGTTTTGCGCTCGCCGAGCGGGCGCGCGCCATCGGCGCGGAGGCGCGCGCGACCGCCCTTGCGATGGACTTCGCGTTCCTGCTTGATCCTGAGCGCAAACTGTTCTCGATCGGCTACTCGCTGCCCGACAACCGGCTCGATCCGAGCTGCTACGACCTGCTCGCCTCGGAAGCCCGGCTCGCGAGCCTGTTCGCCATCGCCAAAGGCGACGCCCCGACAAGGCACTGGTTCCGTCTCGGCCGGACCGCGACCCCGATCGGCGGCGCCTCGGCGCTGATCTCCTGGTCGGGCTCGATGTTCGAATATCTGATGCCGTCGCTCGTCATGCGCGCGCCGGCCGGCAGCCTGCTGGAGCAGACCAACCGCCTGATGGTTCGCCGCCAGCAGGACTACGGAAAGTCGCTCGGCGTTCCATGGGGCGTCTCGGAGTCCGCCTACAACGCCCGCGACCTCGAATCCACCTACCAGTATTCCAACTTCGGCGTGCCGGGCCTCGGGCTGAAGCGCGGCCTCGCCGAAAACGCGGTGTTCGCTCCTTACGCGACCGCGCTCGCCGCCATGGTGGACCCGCAGGGCGCCTTGGCGAATTTCGCGCATATGGCGGATATGGGCGGGCGCGGCCGCTACGGGTTCTACGAGGCGCTCGACTTCACACGCTCGCGTCTGCCGGAAGGCGAGAGCGTCGCCATCGTCCGCAACTTCATGGCCCATCATCAGGGCATGACCATCGTGGCGCTTTCGAACGTCCTGCAGGACGGAAAGATGCGGGCGCGCTTCCACCGCGAGCCGATCATCCAGGCCTGCGATCTCCTCATGCAGGAGCGCATGCCGCGCGACGTCGCGGTGCTGCGGGCGCGCGCCGAAGAGGTCAAGGCGTCCGCCGGCGAGCTCACAGAAGCCTCGGTCATGCGGCGCGTCACGCCGTCGACGGGCGGCGGGCCGGTCACCCATGTGCTGTCGAACGGCCGCTACGCCGTCATGCTGACGGCGGAAGGCGCCGGCTACAGCCGCTGGCGCGACCTCGCGGTCACCCGCTGGCGCGGCGACGCCACCCGCGACGATCTCGGGTCCTTCGTCACGCTGCGCGACGTCGCGAGCGGACGGACCTGGTCGGCCGCGGCCCAGCCGATCGGCGCGCCGGCGGACCACCAGGAGGTCGTGTTCGGCGAGGATCAGGCGAGCTTCATCCGCCGCGACGGACCGCTGGCCACCACCATGGAGGTCATCGTCTCGGGCGAGGTCGACGCCGAGGTCCGGCGCGTCACGCTGACCAACGCCGGCAGAACCGCCTTCGAGATCGAGCTGACGTCCTATTCCGAGATCGTGCTCGCGCCGCCCGCCGCCGACGCCGCGCATCCTGCCTTCGCCAAGCTCTTCGTCGTGACCGAGCACCTGCCCGAGTTCGGCGCGCTGGTCGCCACTCGCCGCCCGCGCGCAAACGGCGAGGCCGCGCCTTGCGCGGCGCATTTCGCGGTGGTCGAGGGCGGCGAGACCGCCGCTCCGGAATACGAGACCGATCGCGCGAAATTCCTCGGGCGCAGTCTGGCGCCCCCTGCGGCTTTCGCAGGCAATGCGGCCCGGCCGCTGTCGAACACCGTCGGGACGGTGCTTGACCCGGTGTTTTCGATCCGCCGCCGCGTGACGGTCCCGGCCGGCGGCCGCGTGCGCGTCGCGTTCTGGACCGTGGTCGCGACCTCTCGCGAAGACCTCCTCGACCTCGTCGACGCCCATCACGACCGCAACGCCTTCGACCGCGCGAAGACGCTGGCCTGGACGCAGGCGCAGGTGCAGCTTCGCCATCTCGACGTGACCGCCGAAGAGGCCGCCGACTTCCAGCGGCTTGCCGCCCCGCTGCTCTATCCGGACGCGCGCTTCCGGGCGGCCTCCGACGTGATCGTCCGCGGCGCGGGTCCGCAGTCGGGCCTGTGGCCGTATTCGATTTCCGGCGACCTGCCCATCGTGCTCCTGCGGATCGACGACGTCGAGGACATGGACCAGGTCCGCCAGCTTCTGCGCGCCCACGAATATTTGCGGATGAAGCGGATCTCGGTCGATCTCGTCATCGTCAACGAGCATGCCTCGTCCTACCTGCAGGACCTGCAGGTCGCGATCGACACCGCGGTCCGCTCGGGCCAGTCGCGGCCGCGTCTCGGCGACGCGCCGGCGCAAGGCGCGGTCTACACGCTGCGCGCCGACCTGCTTTCAACCGAAGCCCGCAACCTGCTGCTGTCGGTCGCGCGCGTCGTGCTCGTCGCCCGCCGCGGCCCGATCGCGGCCCAGATGGCGCGCCTCTCCGCGCTCGCGCCCCTCGCGACGCCTGCGCGGCGCATGACGCGAAAGGCGAAGAGCGCCGAGGCGCAGCGCGCCGCGGCGACGGCGGGGCTCGAATTCTTCAATGGGCTCGGCGGCTTCGGCGACGACGGCCGCGAATATGTCGTCGCGCTCGACGGCGGCGCGACGACGCCCGCGCCGTGGATCAACGTCATCGCCAATCCAGCTTTCGGCTTCCAGGTCTCGGCCGGCGGCGCCGGCTCGACATGGTCGGAGAACAGCCGCGAGAATCAGCTGACGCCATGGTCGAACGACCCCGTCATGGATCCGTCCGGCGAGGCGATCTACATTCGCGACGAGGAGACCGGCGATGTCTGGACCCCCACCGCACAGCCGATCTGCGACGGCGGGCTCTACGTCGCGCGCCACCGCTTCGGCTCGAGCCGCTTCGAGCACGAGGCGAACGGCGTCGCGCTGGAGCTGACGCAGTTCGTGGCCGTTGCCGACCCGGTCAAGATCTCGCGGCTGACGCTGCGCAACACATCGGGCCGCCCCCGCAAGCTCTCCGTCACGGCCTTCGCCGAATGGGTTTTGGGGACCGCGCGCGGCGCCTCCGCGCCGTTCGTCGTGACGGGGATGGACGCCGACACCGGCGCGCTGTTCGCCCGCAACCCGTGGGGCTCGGCCTTCCCCGGCCGCGTGGCGTTCGCCGATCTCCTCGGCCGCCAAACCAGTTGGACGGCCGACCGCGCCGAATTCCTCGGCCGCAACGGCGGCCCGGAAGCGCCGGCCGCTCTGTTCCAGGACGCGCCGCTGTCGGGCGCGGCGGGCGCGGGCCTCGATCCGTGCGCAGCGCTCGCGACGAAGGTGTCGCTCGGCGTCGGCGAAAGCGTCGAGATCGTCTGGCTCCTGGGCCAGTGCCGCTCCGAGGACGAGGCCCGCGCGCTCGTGCTGCGGACCCGCGAGGCTGACATCGACGCCATGCTGGAGGAGGTCTCGGACGGCTGGAAGACGCGCCTCGGCGCCGTTCAGGTCCGTACGCCCGACCGGGCGATGGACATCATGCTCAACGGCTGGCTGCTCTATCAGGCGCTCGGCTGCCGCATCTGGGCGCGCTCGGGCTTTTACCAGGCGAGCGGCGCCTACGGGTTCCGCGACCAGATGCAGGACGGCATGGCGCTGTCGCTGATCGACCCCGCCGAGACCCGCTCCCATCTGCTGCGCGCCGCGAGCCGCCAGTTCCCTGAAGGCGATGTCCAGCATTGGTGGCTGCCGCATTCCGGCCAGGGCGTGCGCACGCGCATCTCCGACGACCGGGTGTGGCTCGCATATGCCAGCGCGACCTACGTCTCGACCTCAGGCGACGCCGCGGTTCTCGACGAGGAGACCGGCTTCCTCGACGGCCCGTTGCTGAAGCCCGGCGAGCACGACGCCTTCTTCCAGCCGATGGTGTCGGCCGAGCGCGCCTCTCTGTTCGAGCACTGCGCCCGCGGGCTCGACCAGTGCGTGGAACTCACCGGCCCGCACGGTCTGCCGCTGATGGGCGCGGGCGACTGGAACGACGGCATGAACCGCGTCGGCGAGGGCGGCCAGGGCGAAAGCGTCTGGCTCGGCTGGCTGTTTATCCGCACCGTCTCGCTGTTCGCGCCGCTCGCCGATGCGCGCTATCCCGGCCGCGCCTCGCGCTGGCGGGCGCATGCCGAAAGCGTTCGCGCGGCGATCGAGCGCGAGGCCTGGGACGGCGCATGGTATCGCCGCGCGACCTTCGACGACGGGACGTGGCTCGGCTCAAAAGACAGCGACGAGTGCCGCATCGACCAGATCGCGCAGTCCTGGGCGGTGCTGTCCGGCGCCGCAAACCCGGAGCGCGCCGCCCGCGCCATGGCCTCGGTCGACGAGCGCCTGATCCGGCGCGACGATGGAATCGCGGTCCTGTTCTCGCCGCCCTTCGTCTCGACCCCGCACGATCCCGGCTACATCAAAGGCTATCCGGCGGGCCTGCGCGAGAACGGCGGGCAGTATTCGCACGCCGCGATGTGGTCGATCCTGGCTTTCGCAAGGCTCGGCGACGGGAAGAAGGCGCACGACCTGTTCGCCATGCTGAACCCGATCAACCACGCGCTCGATGGCGCCGCGGCTGAGCGCTACAAGGTCGAGCCCTATGTGGTGGCGGCCGACGTCTATTCGGTCTCCCCCCATGTCGGACGCGGCGGCTGGACCTGGTACACGGGATCCGCCGCCTGGATGTATCGCGCGGGACTGGAAGGCATTCTGGGCGTCACCCGCGAAGGCGCGCAACTGCGCGTCGCGCCCGTGATCCCGCCGTCATGGCCAGGCTTCGAGGCGACGCTTACGGTCGAGGATACGGTCTGCCGGATCCGGGTCGGGCGGCGTGCGGCTGGCGATGACGATGCCCCGCGGCATACGCTCGACGGCAGCCCTCTCGATCCGACCGCAGAAGGCGCGCGGATCCCGCTAGACGCGCGCGCGCATGAGCTGACGATCACCTTGGCTAGGGGCGAAGCTTGACCGTCCCACCTCTGAGCCGACGTTTCGGCGCGGCCTCGTTCCAATCCGCCGCTATTCCGACGTGCGGCGCTGATAGGCTATCTCAATGACCCAGAACACCGAGTTCCCGGCGACCTCCAGCGTCGCCACCCTCACGATACCGGCTGATTCCGAGCTTCTCGCCAAGCTCGACGGCTGGATCGCGGCTCACCTCGACCCGATGTCGCGCGAAGAGGCGGCGCGGGCGCTGCTCGCGGCGGCTCTGTCCGGGGCCAAAACGACCAAGCGCCGACGGCCTCTATTCGGTCCCGTCGACGCCCCAATGGTCCGCGCTGGACGCAAAATGAAAGCGGCGGGCGCTCGCGCCGGCTCTTCGAAGAGCGGCAATCGCTGACGCGTCGCTTCAGCTGGCCAATATGCGGCCCACGCTACGTCCGCTAATGGGATGGACCGGCTGCTTCCCTCGGCGGGTTAGCCTTCAAGGCTGTTGCCCG